>NZ_LAJB01000009.1 GCF_000970685.1 Domibacillus indicus | reverse complement strand
GGGTCATGAGCATTCACAGACGGAAAGTGACGCCCAAAGCAAGCGTTTGTCAACAGCCTGACACGCCCTGTCAGGAAGCAGGGCGTGTTTCCGTTTGTTCCATTGCGGCGCTCATTGCTTTTAAAGCTTCGTATTCATCGGGTCCTTTTGTCGTTAAGGTCATTTCACCGCGGACGGTCCCGAGTGACAGAACACCAAGAATGGATTTGACATTGACTTTTCGTCCCTGATAATCAAGCTCGACATCGGATACATACTGGCTGGCCACGTGGACAATCGATTTGGCCATTTGCGGTGTAAGCCCGCTTACGTAGACGGTTTTGATAAACATGGCTTTCAACCTTTCACTGTTAAAATAATAGTATTCAGTATACCCGCTTCCCTGCAAAATAGAACCTCTTTATTTATAGCAGAATTCCCAAAAAAAAGCATGCCTATTCTCTGCTTTTAAAGGGTAGAGACACATATAACAGCACAGAGCGAATACAGAAGAGGATGAGAAAAGATGAAGAAGCTATTGTTGCCAGCAGCAGGGCTGTTTCTTGGACTGAGCCTGTTTTCAGGCCAGGCAGGAGCAGAGTCCCAGCCGGAAGACCAGGACGTAATGGTCATCTCCTTTGATGGCATGCGGCAGGATATAACGAAGCAATATATAAAAACGGGAGAGCTGCCTTCTTTAGAGGCGCTTGTAGAAAAAGGAGTATGGGCGAAAAAGCCAGAAACCATTACCCCGTCTCTCACAGCACCATCACATGCTGCGATGTCAACCGGCGCAGCGCCGGGGAAAACCGGAATCGTCAGCAATCAATTTCACGATCCTCAAAAGAAATTCAGCAATAAAGACGATGCATTTCATACCACTATTAGCGTGCCCCCGATCTGGAGTGAAGCGAAACGTCAGGGAAAAACAACCGCAACCGTAGCTTTTCCCGGCGCAAACCCCGAAACAAAAAATCAGGCAGCGGATTATTCCGTTTTTTACGGCGATGCCCGGGCGAAAAGCAGCCTGGACCAGCTTTCCTTTCAAAAAGCGGCTGGCTGGCTGCATGCTCCTGAAAGCTTTACACCATTAAAGGAAGCGGTCCTGCCCTTGAAGCTGAAGGGAGCAAAAAACCGGGTTCTCCACATCCTTGCGGTGGATACAACAGATGATCATAAACCAAACTATGATCAATTTATTGTCTCTGAAAACAAGCAGGTGAACAAAGGAGACGGCACGGCGAAAAGCAATGAATGGGGAACTGTTTCACTTGATCTGGGCAGTGAAGAGCAGGCCGGCTTTGCTTTTAAAATAAAACAAGAAAGAAATGATTTAACAGAACCGGTTCCCTTTTTTAAAACGTCCGTTACATCCGGTTTAATTAACGGACCGGCTGGTTTTAAACAGGACATTGCCGATCGATTCGGCTTTTTTCCGGTTGAATCCGAGGATGAGGCCTTTGAGAAAAAATGGATTACCCGTAAGGAATATGAAGAAATCAGCGCCCGCTTTATTCAGTGGACTACTGATGTTTCGCTTTATATAAAACAAAACTATAAGCCCGATGTTCTCTTTTTTTATGCGCCCGAAATTGATCACGAAGCTCATCACTACACATTAACGGATCCACGCCAGCCCGGTTACACGAAAGAAAAAGCGGACCTGTATGAAAGCTATGTAAAATGGGCGTACAGGCAGGCGGACGACACAATCGGCAAAACGATGAAAGCAATGGATGAAAACGACCACTTATTTATCGTGTCGGATCACGGCATGGAAGCAGCCCACACCATGCTCGAGCCGAATGCCGTACTAAAAGAGGCAGGCCTGCTTGCTGTTGATCGGGACGGAGAAATTGATTATTCAAAAACAAAAGCCTATGCCGTGCCGAGCGGATCGGCTGCGCATGTGTATATAAATGCCCGGTCGAAAGAAAAAAACGGCATTGTAGCAGATGATGAAATCGAACTGGTTCGAAAACAGACCATGAATGCCTTTAAGCAGGCTGAAGTAAAGCAGAAAAATCAAAGTGAACTATTAGAACAAGCACTCGAAGCCGCTTTGTCGGGAAAGGAAGATCAATTGTTGTCCAGGCTTCCAGAGAAAAATATAAAAGATGTCTGGCGGGCGGGCATTAACCGGACAATTCATCCGTACGAAACGGTTCTTTCGTCATCGGAAGCAAAATCACTTAACCACACCCATTCAGGGGATATTCTGCTTATTGGGGCACCTGGCTATATGATGGCGAACGGCACCGGCAGAGTGAGCAGGCCTTCGTCAGAACTCGGCACACACGGCGGCGATTCTACAAAACAGGATTTACGGCCCGTTTTTATTGCGGCTGGTCCGTCCTTTAAAGAAGGAAAAACAATCGAAGAAACATCGACTCTTGATCTTGCGCCGACCGTTTACGAACTGCTTGGAATCAAAGCTCCGTCCTTTGTAGAGGGCCAAATAAAAAAAGATTTATGGAAAGAACAGTAAACACAGTAAAAACAGTATATCGGCAGAACATTCATAGTTGCAAAGTCCTAATTATTTTTTCATAATAAAACCAAATCTATTTTATGAAAAGATGGAGGATGACAATGTTTTCTTTCCGTAAAGATAAAAAAGAAGCCGGGTTTCAAGCGGCTGTCCGGTTTCCAGAAAAATCGGCCATTGCTGCTGCAGCAGACAGCAGCCTGGCTCCGCGCCTTTATTACATGGGCTATACACAGGAGCAGACAGAAATGCTGCGGGAAATGGCCCCGGTTATGAATGGAATCTTGGAGGATGTACTGGAAACAGTGCTTGATCATCTGGTGAAAAGCCCGGAAATGGCCCGGATTGCACAGGACCATTCGAGCAGAGAGCGGTTAAAGAAAGTGTTTGGAGAGTATTTCAGCAGTTTGCTGACAGGAAAGATGGACGAAGCCTTTTTAGAAATGCGCAAACGGATGGGCCAGACCCACAGCCGGTATTCCGTTCCGGTTACCTGGTTTATCGCTTCTTATTCCGCTTTTCAAACACTCATTATTCCTAAAATTGTGGAGCATTTTCAGCATGATCCCGAACAGCTGGCAAAAGCCGTTCAAGCGATTGTACACGCCATGAATCTTGATGCGCAAATGGTCATTGACCAGTACATGAATGCCCGGATTCAGGAAGCAAAGCGGGCGAATGAAGCAAAAAATACCCTGCAGCAGGAAATTGTTTCGGTCAGCCAGGAGGTGGCGGCCTCCGTTGAACAAACGGAAGCGGCTATTTCCGATACGAGTGTGAGAGCTTCCCAGATTCTGCAGGAGACAGGCCAGACCGAAGAAAGCAGCAAACACCTGGTCGGCTTAACGGCCCAGAACGAAGAGCAGATGGAAGAAATGGAAGAGAAGTTTAAGCAGTCGACGGAAAAAGTAAGTATTTCACTGGAAGGAATCAGTGAATTAAAACAAACTTCCGAAGAAATCATCACTATTACCAGAGGAATTGAAGACATTGCTGACCAAACAAACCTGCTTGCGTTAAACGCGTCGATTGAAGCAGCGCGTGCCGGCGAGCATGGCAAAGGCTTTTCAGTCGTGGCAAGTGAAGTGCGGAAGCTTGCAGAACATTCAAAAGTGATGAGCAGCAGCATTAATACACTGATCAGTGAGAATAATGCAAATATTACCCGGCTTGTCGGCCATATGGAAGATGTTACTCAATCAAATGAGCAGTCCCGGCAGAAGCTTCAGCAAGTGAAAAACGGGCTTTCCACAGTGAATATTGAAATGGAAAACTACTTAAAGATGTTTGGCCGGAACAAAGAAGATCTTGATAAAATTGTTCTTTCTATTCAGGAAATCAGCCAGTCCACAGAAGGACTGTCGATTTTGACAACAAATCTTCTGGACAAAGCGGAAAAAACGATGTAACTCAAAAGAGCTGCCTCATATAATAGAGGCAGTTCTTTTTACAGTGTTGAAAAACAAACTTGTCAGGAGCCGTTTCGTCCGTTTTTGAAGAATTCCCCCTAAAAAATTCACAAATCGGTCATTTATGCAGTGAAACAAGCGATATGGCCCATCTTTTTTCAACAGCATGAAAAGAATGGAATAAAAAGCCGGAACCACTGAATAAGTATGAGAGAATGGAAGCAGCCGTTTATTCTACATTGATTAATAGGGACAATAAAACTATAATGTTAATAAGTGTAAAATAGGGGGCTGTAAAATGAGAAAAGGAGTTTTCTTTTTCTTCTTTCTTCTTTGTCTGGGGCTTGCCGCCTGCGGAAAGAATCCCGATGAACAGCTTGAAGAAGCAAAGCAGCAGGCTGTTCCAGCTGAGCATAAAGAAATATCTATGAAAGCCGGTCAAAATTCCTACCCGCCGGATGAAGAAACAATAAGTATTGAAATTCAAAACAGCAGCAAGCAGGAAGTCATGTATGGAAAGCATTTTACAATGGATAAAAAAGTGGACGGCGTCTGGCGGACTGTTCCGTTTGAGGATGGGGCGGCGTTTATTGAAGTGGCCCTTTTTATCCCTCCCGGTGAAATGGCTGTTGAAGAAGTTACACTGTCACTATTTAAACAGCCGCTTTCAGAAGGAATCTACCGGATCGTCAAAACGGTTGGAGGCGAGTCGTTAGCAGCGGAGTTTTCCATTGAAAAACAATAAAGTGCGCAAAGGAGCTTGTTAAATGGCGATTGTGTATCGAGTTAATTCTGGAATTACGGCACCGCAGCTTGCCGAAGTATTTCACTCTTCCGGTATCCGCCGGCCGGCAGACGATTTCCCGCGCCTGCAAAAAATGATCCGCCATGCGGATTTGACTGCTGAAGCATGGGAAGAAGAAGTGCTGATCGGGGTCGCGCGTGTGGTGACGGATTTTTCTTACTGCGCTTATATATCGGATCTGGCAGTCAGAAAAGAATGGCAGGGACAGGGAATTGGCGCCGAGCTGCTGAAGCGGGTGGAAGAAAAGCTCGGTGAGGAAGTAACGCTTGTGCTTTTGTCGGCTCCGGGAGCGATGGATTTTTATCCGAAAGTAGGATTTGAAAAAGCGGATAATGCGTTTCGGATTATGCGGAAAAGATAGACATTCAAGGAAAAGAGGGAGTTTTATGGCGGATTTTTTATTTAAGCAGCTGGCATTTGCACGCAGCCAGACGTTAAAAGAAATAGAAGAAATCGATGAAGAGGCGTCGCTTATTGTACCGAAAGGCTTTAATAATAATATTAAATGGAACCTCGGACATATTTACCTTGTCCAGGAGCGTTTCGGGTTTTATTTTACGGGTGACGGTATGAAGATGCCGGATGCATTTAACGGCTGGTTCGGGCGCGGCACAAAGCCGGCGGACTGGCAGGAAGAGCCTCCGAAAATCGATGAGCTGCGGAAAATGCTGGAGCAGCAGCCAGAGCGAATTGAACAGCAGGCCGGACCGAAGCTGCCGTATCCACTGGCTGAGCCATTTACAACCTCGAAAGGCCTGTCAATGAACTCTGTTGAAGAATTGCTGACATACAGCCTGTTCCATGAAGGGCTTCATTCAGAAACCATTAAATCAATGAAGCGGGTTTTATAACCGAAAAAACGGATCTCCTGGAGGGGTCCGTTTTTTAAAACTCTTGAAACACCAACAAACTGAACAAAAACGACAGAGCGAGAAAAAAGGACAGCACGGCACCAAGAATGGTTTCATTGTGAACATCTTTTCCGGCCAGGCTTTTTTTAGCAAAAGAAGCAGCTATTAAAAACAGCAGGGCCGCTAAAATCGAAGGAATCAAAAAAGCAGCAAAAATCATAAAGAGCCTCTTTCTTTTAATAATTTTCATTCCATTATTTGTTTGATAATCTTACAGCATCTTATTGGCAAAAGCAAGAGTGCCTGCAAATGGAGGGCTTATGAAAAAGAAACGGATAACCGCAGCGGCCGCTGTTTTTGCCGCAATCTTGTTTTTCTGCCTGTTTTTTCGAAACGGGCTGATTATGGATATGATCGGCCTTCATTTCGAGCGGCCGTTTAAAGAGGAAATAAAAGTGGAGACGAACTACGCGAAAGCCGATCAAAATGAAAACGGGGTGCCGGATGCTATCGACATTGTTCAAACGGCACGCCTGGAAGTGAAAAACCGGACCGTTTATCAAAGCGCGTATTACGAGGGAGGCTATCCGCCGGACGGGGAAGGGGTTTGTACAGACGTAATCTGGCGCGGCTTTGCCGGAGCGGGAATTTCGCTAAAAGAAAAAATGAATCAGGACATTTCCCGAAATCCGTCTCTTTATCCCCGGACAGCGCCGCATCCTGACCCGAATATTGATTTCAGGAGAGTGCCAAACCAGCTCGTTTTCTTCCAACGGACCGCTGAATCCCTGACGACGGAGCTGAAGCCGGGAGATCCTGAAAATTTGGCACAGTGGCAGCCGGGAGATGTCGTTTTCTATCTGGATGGCACAGATCATGCAGGGATTATATCCGATAAAAGAACAAAAGACGGAATTCCGTATTTGATTCACAACACGCCGCCTTTTGCCTCTGAGATTAAGCTTTCATCTTATCCAAATCCCATTGCCGGGCATTTTCGATGGAAATATACAACAAACGAATCATAAAAGGAGAGAGACAAATGATTCAGCTTGCTTATTTTACCCGGGAGGATTTCACACAGCTGATGAACTGGATTCCTACGGAAGAATTTATGATTCAATGGGCGGGGACGGGCTTTGCCTTTCCGCTGCACATTTATCAGCTGGAGCAGTACATAAAGGAAGCAAACGATGCTGCGTCGAATACCTTTGTTTATAAAGCAGTTCATACGGAAACCGGGCGGGTCATTGGGCATGCTTCTCTGCAGCTCGACCGGCGCAATGAATCGGCCCGTATCGGGAAAGTGCTGATTGGAGACGAATCCATGCGCGGCCGGGGAATGGGATATCACTTAATTGAAGCTGTGGCGGAAATTGCGTTTGGCATCCATAGATTACACCGCCTCAGCCTCGGGGTTTTTAATTTTAATCATGCGGCTATTGCCTGCTATGAGAAAGCGGGATTTCAAAAAGAAGGCCTGCTTCGGGACGCCCGCAAGTTTGGCGGCGAGTATTGGAGTTTATGGGAAATGAGCTTGCTTGAAGAAGAATGGAAGAAAAGAAGAGGTGATGGAATGAGGTGAAAGCATTGCGCAGGAAGCGGATTTTTATAGTCATTCTTTTGCTTGTTATGGTCCTGGTATTTTCGTATGTTCAAAACAGTGTGCTAAGCATTACGGCCATTTCCATTAAATCCGCTGATATTCCGGCCGAATTCGACGGATACCGGATCGTTCAGCTGTCGGATTTGCACAGCAAGCGCTTTGGCAGCCGGCAGCAGAGGCTTGCGGAAAAAGTAAAAGCCGAACAGCCCGACGTTATTTTTTTTACCGGGGATTTAATCGACCGGCGTAAAAATGACGAGGAAGCAGGCTATCAGCTGATGGAGGAAATGGTGAAAATTGCCCCGGTTTATTTTGTAACCGGCAACCATGAATGGCAGGTGTTTGTAGAAAAAGAACAGCGCCTGCGGGAACTGGGGGTAACAGTGCTTCGGAATGAAAGCGTAACGCTGCAGCGGGGGAACAGCCGGATCAGCTTGATTGGCATTGATGACCCGCTTATGACGGAACCGGACGATGCGCTTTTTATGGCGCGGCAAACGCTTGAAAATCCGGGGCAGTACACCATTTTGCTTTCTCATCGTCCTGAGCTGTTTGCTTTTTATGCAGAACAGGGCATTGATTTAACATTTACCGGCCACGCGCACGGCGGGCAGATCCGGATTCCATTTGTTGGAGGACTTTATGCGCCCGGGCAGGGTTTTTTCCCGAAGTATACGGGAGGCTCGCATGCGATAGGCGAATCGACAATGATTGTGAACCGCGGTCTTGGCAACAGCGGAGTGCCTCAGCGCATTTTTAACCGGCCGGAAATTGTCGTAACGGAGCTAGAAAGCGAAAAATAAAAAACGGCCTGCCCGGGCATAACGGGTTCGGTTTTAAGAAAGTTCCTTTTTATTGAAAGCAGTATGGACTAAAAGAGATGAAGGCGTAATCACGCCGGGAAGTTAAGTTTGATTTATGCAGTATCGTTTTTAACATAAAAATAGCAATAAAAAAAGCAATGGAATTCATGTTCCATTGCTTTTATTGGTGAATTTCGCCATTTGTTCGCAATATGTTAAAAATCTGTTTTGCCACTTGAGCAGTTCGCTCATCAGCAGGCAGATTGTCGAAATCTCATATAAATGATGCCAGCAAAAAAATGAAACTAATCCATATACAAAGAGGTGAATAAAAGGCGGTATCTCGTTTTGCAAATCTAGTATGTTTGATTTTCTTAAAAAAACCCACATATTTTCCTTCACCAACAGCACGCAACAAGAAAACAATTCCTCCAGCGATACAAAGCCATTTTGAAAGAGGGGAAGATGGGATGACTGCAAACAAATCTAATTGAACGAATAGAAGAACAGCTGCAAAAAAGCAAAGCAATCCGACAAAAAGTGTACCTGCCATTCCTGGCTGTAAAACCGGTGATTTACTGTTATCTTCAGTCGGAAGAGCCGCATTTACTCCCCAGCTTCCACCAAATGCCCAAAAAACGTGTAACATACCAATAAGTATAAATATCAGAGACGTTAATCCTATTAAAATGTTTATCAATTTACCACCTCTTTTGTATGGCATCGTCTTCCGCAGCTAATATGGTCATATCATTAGTATACTGGTTTATCAAGCATTTTAGCATACTTTTTGCAGGGTGTCTGCTGAGCATCCGCTTTCTTATTTGTTGCGAAAAGCCATCCGCCCATTTAGCATTTGATTGGGACTTTTTAATTGGAACATGCCCGCTTCGTTTGAATAATCAATTTTCACTTCTTCATCGTAAAAAACCATTTTTGGTTTTTCTACCAAAATTGGCATCTCATTTGTTTCGAGCAGCACATCATGATCGGCATCCGCTTCATCTACATACCAGAGCGTTGGAACGCCATTGAGAACACATCCATTTCCTTCTGTGTCCCATTTCAGCTTTAACAGGCCGTTTTCCCGATTTTTCAGTGCATTTATTTTTTCGGCTGCTGCCGGTGTGATCATAATCTTCATATCTCACTCGTCCTTTCTCTTTTTTAGTATAGCATACAGGGTTCGAGCCGTCTTTTTTTCCTGCTTTTGATTAATGCACATAGAAAAGGGAAAAACGGTATAATAAGAGCAGAGCAATGGTAATGGAGGCTGAAAATATGAATCAGAAAGACCAGGCGCTTTACGAAGAAATTAATGCGAAAGCGGCTGAGATAAGCCAAAAATGGTTTGATGCCCGGCAGGAAACCGGCGGGTCCGTTTATTCAAAAAATGCGGATTCACAGATTCAACAGGAATTAAAGGAGCAGCATCTTTTCACGATACAAACAATAGCGAGCGGCTTTTTGCCCGACCGGGAAGTGCTTGAAGAAAACCTGGGCCGCTGGGTAGAAATCGTAGTGAAAAGCAGGATTCAATGGGATACGCCTATTTATGAAGTAATGGCGGCTCTTAATAAAACAAGAAACCTTGTCTGGGAATTTATCCTGGATTACAGCCTGGCTCACGAAGAAGTGGAAAAAGAAGATGTATTGCGCTGGAGCAAAATTTATCATCCGGTTTTGGACACATTGATTAATGAATTTTCCACCCGGTATTATAAGCTGACCCGCAGCCGGCTGCAGGGACAGAAAAAGCTGATCGAAGAAATAGACTCGCCGATTATTCCGGTATCCAGAGGAATAGCGGTTTTGCCGTTAATCGGAACAATGGACGAAAGCAGGGCAGCTTCCTTGTTTGAAACAGTTCCGGTTAAATGTGCCCAAAAGCATGTCACCCATTTGGTGATGGATTTATCCGGCATCAATAACCTTGATACTTTTGTAGCAAATCAATTGTTTGGGCTGATACAGTCGCTCAAATTGCTTGGTATTCAAACAGCCCTGTCCGGAATCCGGCCGGAAGTAGCTCAAACAGCGATTCAGCTTGGTTTAAGCTTTGACCAGGTTCCAACATTTCATGGACTGCCTCAGGCGCTGGAATATCTGCGGTTTGGCAAATAATCAAGCGAAAGAAAACAGGAGCGGAGCATGAAAAAGAAAAACATGAATCTTCTCAGAGAGGGAAGCAGCTGGTTTACTTCAGGCATAGGAATTTATTTGGTATCTGGCAGCGGAGTTACTGTCTTTTCTCTGTTCATACTGGCCGTTGGAATAGCAGGCATTGCGGCTGCTTTTGTTAATAAGGACAGCAGCAAAAAAACTGTTCAATAGTGTTTGACTTTATGATGAAGCACGAGAACAGGCCGCAGCA
The DNA here is from genome assembly GCF_000970685.1 of Domibacillus indicus. GTDB lineage: Bacteria > Bacillota > Bacilli > Bacillales > Domibacillaceae > Domibacillus > Domibacillus indicus. The sequence continues at coordinate 73,194 of NZ_LAJB01000009.1, read as the reverse complement.
GCAAAGAAGCCCGGATCGGAAGCGATCCGGGCTTTCATGTTGTTATTCGGTTTCTTCTTCTGTTTCTGCGTCATCTGTTTCGGTTTCTGTTTCTGTATCTTCCATTTCTGTGTCGTCTGTTTCCGTTTCTTCCGTATCTGTGCCGGTGTCTGTTTCTTCCTCTTCAGCACCACAGCCTGCCAAAATACCAAGTGTCAAACATGCAGCCATTCCACCAGTCACAAACTTTTTCTTCAAAATCGAATCCATACCGAAACCCTCCTCAGAAAATGTAAGATGAAAAACAGTACTTCATTTCCCGCATCAAACATAAATAAACAAATTTTTGCTGACTTTACAAAGTCTTTACAATTAATTAAAAATAAAGTTTACCAGCACGAAATGCAGCTGGCAGGCTGACTCTTTAAAAAAGCGAGGATAAAGCTGTGTCATTTTTGAAAGAGCAGCTGTACCCCTGCTGACTCATGATCAACAGGATGGAAATGCCAGCCAGCTGCGCAGTGGCAGTGCTCAATGAAAAATAAACAAAAAAAGGGCGTTCCGGATGGGCATTCGGAACGCCAAACAATGCACAATGAATCGGTGGGGTAAAGCTAAAGTGATAATGATTATCATTACCGGTTACATTTATTATCTTAACCGGCATTTCCATTTTTGTCAATAAATAATTGAAAATGATTTTCAAGTAAATAAGTCTGTCGGATTTTTAAACAAATTTGTCTGGTTTTTACCTGTTAACTGAGGAATATTCCTCTTATACTGAAAAAGATTTTTGAAAACGCTTGCAAAAATTGAAGGATGGTGGACGTATTGAAAAATTTTAAATCGAGAGTAGTTTTACCAGCTATGGCTCTGCCCCTGCTTTTTTCTCCGTGGACCGATTCAATCCAGGCAGCGGCCGGTGAAACCGGACAAACAAAGCAAATGCCCGTTCAGCTTGAATCACTCGACAGGGGGCTGCAGGCAATTCCCACATCAGCCGGTGTGTTTCTCAGCTGGCGGCTGCTCGGAAACGAAGCAGACGGCTATTCCGAAACAGGCCTGACCGGTGTGGATTTTCATGTATATAAAGACGGAAAAAAAATAGGCACAGTTGAAAACAGCACTAATTTTACAGACAAAGCGGGAACCTCTGCAGCCTCTTATTTTGTCCGGGCGGTTAAGGACGGCAGGGAGCTGGATCAAAGTGATACCATTCATCCGTGGGAACAAGCCTACTATGATTTAAAGCTTCAAAAGCCGGCAGACGGGACGACTCCAGCGGGAGAGCACTATACATATTCGGCAAACGATATGAGTGTTGGCGATGTGGATGGGGATGGCCGTTACGAGTTTTTTGTGAAATGGGACCCGTCCAATTCAAAAGATGTCTCCCAGGTTGGATACACAGGCAATACGTATATTGACTGCTATACGTTTGAAGGGAAGCTGCTGTACCGGATTGATCTCGGCGTCAATATTCGCTCAGGCGCTCATTACACCCAGTTCCTTGTTTACGATTTTGATGGTGACGGCAAAGCGGAAACGATGTTTAAAACAGCGCCGGGTACGAAAGTGATCCATTTTAATGAGCAGGGCGAAGCTGTTTCCGAAAAGTATATTACGATGCCAAAAGAAGATCTTAAAGCTGGCTACGCCAATACGGATGACTACCGGATGAGCAAGGAGGATTATTACAATCATGTAGTGAATATGTTCCGAAACTGGCATAAGCACGAAGAAGTTGTCAACGGCAGCTGGCCAAAAACACTGGAGGAAAGTTTTGGGATTAAACCGCGCTATGACTATCCGCTGTCCCAGGAGGATGCTGAGGAGCTGGCCGACTACTTTATGGATGAATATGCCCCGTCACGAAGCGCCCGGAATAATTTGCGGAATTTTGAAGGCTTTATTTTAACCGGACCGGAATATGTAACCGTTTTTAACGGGGAAACGGGAGCGGAGATGGAAACCATTCCGTACAAGCCGGGACGCGGGGATGATGGGCTTATGTGGGGAGATTACGCGATGAGCCGCATTGAACCGGGCAACCGGGTCGACCGGTTTTTAGCGGGCGTGGCTTATGTAGATGGAAAAACGCCATCTGCCGTTTTTGCGCGCGGCTATTATACACGTGCCGCTGTTGTAACGTATAACTGGGACGGGAAGCACTTAAAGGAAGAATGGACAGCAGACAGCGGCTGGACACCGATGAAAAATCCTTTTAATGACAGTCCGCATGGAACGAGCGGTGAAGATCCCGAGCTTGGCGCACTTGCCAATCAAGGCGCCCACTTTTTAAGCACAGCAGATGTTGATTCGGATGGAAAACAGGAAATCGTTTACGGATCGGCAACGGTAGACCATGATGGCAGCCTCTTATACAGCTCTGCCGATATCATGCCGGAGGGAAGCGCAGTGCCCGGTGAAACGGCAAAACTCGGTCACGGAGATGCGATTCATGTGACGGATATTGACCCGCAGCGGGAAGGGCTGGAAATTTTTATGGTGCATGAAGGAGCTGCCTATGCGCCGTACGGCTATGCGATGCGGGATGCCAAAACCGGGAAAGTGCTCTTCGGCGGCTATACGGGCAAAGACACGGGCCGGGGCATGATTGGCGATATCGACCCATCGAAAAAAGGGCTGGAAACATGGGCCGTGGATTTACGTACAGCTGCGGGAGAACAGATCGGCACCAAAATTCCCGGCACCAATATGAACATCAAATGGGCGCCGGATATGACCACACAAATCATTAACGGGTCGATTGAAAATACGCCGAGTATTGATGACTGGCTGAAAGGCCGCCAGCTTCTGGCTGAAAATACGCGGACAAACAATCATACAAAAGGCAATCCGTCTCTCGTCGCAGACATTTTCGGTGACTGGCGGGAAGAATTGCTGCTTCGGACAGCGGACAGCAGTGCCATCCGCATTTTTATGAATACAGAGCAGACAGACCGGAAAATGTATACACTTATGCATGATGTCCAGTACAGAACCGGCATCGCCGGCCAGAATACTGCTTACAACCAGCCGGCATACACAAGCTTTTATTTTGCATCGGATATTGACTGGTCCGCTGTGCCGCAGCCTGAATATAACACACCAGGAACAGCCGGGGCGCTTCAAGCGTTACTGAAGAGCTATATTCAGTCCGGGGATATTTCTCATCCAGCCGGAAAAAAACTGGAGAATGCCTTGAAGCAGGCGGTGCATCATGCAGAAAAGCAAAAACATAAACAGGCTGTTTCGTTTTTAAATAAATTTGTCTCGCTGCTCGGAAAGGATGTATCCGATGAAGCAAAGCTGAATTTATCAAACCGTGCAGAGCAATTGAAGGAGGAATGGGAGGACAAAAAATAAAGAAAAGAAGCTCGATTGAAACAAATGGCCGCTCCGTTCGTATAGAAAAAGAAACGAATGGAGCGAATGCTGAATGAAAATAAAAATAGAAGAACCGGACCGGCTTATTTCAGTGCGCGCTGTTCAAATGTGGCGGGCAAGCCGGATGATCGGGCATGGAGCAGGGCTGCTTGTACTGGCCGGGCTGATCGGGGCAGACCGTCTCTTCCATTGGTGGACCTGGGCTGGCTGGGGACTGTATTTCCTTACCGCCCTGACCATTTTATCAGCTGTTTACTCAATCGGCGTGGAGCCGGCTTTTTTGCAGCGCACCTGGCGCTATCGTGTCAGCGAAGAGTATGTGCAGCTTAAGCATGGAGTTCTGACACGCGTTCATGTACTGGTTCCAATGGCAAAAGTCGAATATGTCACGACCAACCAGGGACCGATTATGCGCAGGTACGGCTTGTACAATATTCAAATCGGCACGATGGCGTCTTCCCATCAAATTCCGGCAGTACCGGAAGCGGAAGCGATTGCTCTGCGGGACCAAATTGCCCGGCTTGCGCAGGTAAAGGACGGCGGCTGATATGAAAAAACGCCTTCACCCTGTCCGGATTGTTATCTCTATCATTCACCTTGTGAAAAATGCTGTTTTTCCGGCTCTTTTTTTATTTGTTTTTCATCAGGCGGCTGAAGCGGCATGGGTTATCTGGGCCCGTTATGCTTTTTTTGCTTATATCCTTGTGACAATATGCGGCTCTATTTTTACCTGGTGGACGCTCCGGTATGAATTTCGCGGCCATGCTCTTTATCTTTATACAGGAATCTTTGTAAAGTCCCAGCGGCGTGTCCCGCTTGAACGAATTCAAAATGCCCACCGCCATACACCTTTTGTGCATAAGCTGTTTCGCGTTACCGCTCTCTCGCTTGAAACGGGCGGCGATGAAGCGTCCGTAAAGCTGGATACATTAACAGTAAAAGAAGCAGACCGCATTGAAGAAAGGCTGAAAGGAAAAGAAGCTGCACAGGAAACAAAAGCTTTTCATTTTAAAGTAACCGGCCGTGAGCTTTTTAAAGCGTCTTTTACCTCGTTCAGTTTTTTTGCAATTATACCGCTTTTGGGCTCTGTTTATTTTACAATTGATGATTTTTTTGAGCTGGGCGGCCTGGCGCGTGAAACAGCTGCCTATATCAAGGCGGCGCTCTGGCTTCTTATTCCAATTTCGCTTATTCTGTTTTTGCTTGGTGCGGCAGTAGGGATTGTTATGACGTATCTGCGCTATGGCAGCTTTGAAATTATGTCAGACGATGAGCGGATTTATTTAAAAAAAGGGATTTTAAACGAAACATTTTTTACCATTACCAAGGAAAAAGTGCAGGCGGTGAAATGGAAACAGCCGCTTTTGAAACGCTTATTTAAGCTTGTAGAGGTCGAGCTGATCAGTGCAGGAGATACCGGGGAAGAGGAGCTTGAAACCAATTCACTGTTTCCTTTTTTGCCAGCCCGCGAAGCAGCCCGTATTGTAGAAGAGCTGCTTCCGGCTTATCGGATTGAGCCTTGTATGGAAAAGCTGCCGCGCACGGCTCTGTGGGTTAAATTGATAAGGCCAAGCTGGGTCTGGATCGTTGCCACTGCTGCTCTTCTCTGGTGGCAGCCGGCTTACTGGTACGGTTCACCGGTCCTGTTAGTGCTGCTGATGGCGGGCAGGTGGCTTGAGTTTAAGCAGGCCCGCTATCTGGTCAACGGCGCTTTTTTGCAGATAAAATCTGGAATTCTCTCAACCGAACTGCTTGTTACGCCACGGGAAAAGATTCAGGAAATCGAAGTGAAGGAAAGCTGGCTGCAGCGAAGGTGGAGGGTGGCAACGATTCAAATTGCCAACCGGGCCAGGCCGGTTCATTACTCACAATTGGCCGATGTGCCGGTCGGGACAGCGGCTCTTTTTTATCAATGGTATGCAGGCCGGAAGTAACCAGCCGGCCTTTTTTGCACAGGATAGAAGGTTTCACTGGAAACGAAAAATAGTACTGCCTGCCGTCCTGTTGTGTATATAATAGACGGGAGGTGAGGTCAACGTTGAAATATAAACAAATTAAACCGAAAAAAATATATGAAGAAGTAGCGGACACACTTCTTGAATCCATTCGCTCCGGTGAATTAAAGCCGGGGGAAAAACTGGATTCGGTCCAGCAGCTGGCTGAAAGCTTTCAAGTAGGGCGTTCTGCCATTAGAGAAGCTCTTACATCCCTGCGGGCAATGGGGCTGATTGAGATGCGCCAGGGAGAAGGTACATATGTGAAAGCGTTTGAACCGGAAGGAATCGCTTTTCCGCTTCAAAGCGCCCTTCTAATGAATAAAATGGACCTGCAGAATTTAATGGAAGTACGCAAAATTTTAGAAACAGGCATTGCCGCCTCCGCTGCCAGCCGGCGGACAGAGGAGGACATCAGGGCGATGAGAGAAGCTCTTTCTGAGATGGTGGCTTATTCGGGCGACCCGGAAAGGGGAGAAAAAGCCGATCTTGCGTTTCATTTGGCGATTGCCGCCTCAGCCGGAAATGACCTGCTGCTCAGCTTAATGAATCACGTTTCCGGCATGACGGCCGAATCGATGCGTGAAACGCGCCGCATTTGTTTATATTCCCCCAGCGCAACGGTTGGCCAGCTGAATGGACAGCACGAAGCCATTTTAAAAGCCATTGAGGAGGGAAATTCAGAAGCGGCCCGGGAAGCGATGGCAGTCCATCTTGAATATGTCGAAAAAGTGCTCCATGACTATATGGAGACACAGTAGGAAAAAGCCAGGCCGTGTCTTGAGCTAAGCAGCTTGTTTTTATAAAAGCTTTCATGGACGAAAACAGCCAGGAGGCCGCGCCTTTTTGCGAAAAGACGATAAGTGGCCGGCCGGCTCTCAGGAAAATTGTGTTCGTCTTTTTTAAGTACGGCCATTTTTATTTGGCCGTAGTTACTGTGTCTGACAGCTTTTCTTTACAAGAAACCATTGGAAAATGAAAACGGTTGTTGTATCATAAAGAGAGACTAAATTATACAGGTCATCAGATGACCTTACTTCTGGGGTGAGCAATGTGAAGGTTACGCTTTTTATTACATGCATCGTGGATATGTTTCAAGCAGATGTGGGCAAAGCAACCGTTGAGGTGCTCGAACGGCTCGGCTGTGATATTGAGTTTCCGATGGGACAAGTATGCTGCGGACAGCCTGCTTATAACTCGGGCTATGTAGAAGAATCAAAAGATGCGATGAAAAAAATGATTGCCACGTTTGAAAATGCGGAGGTTGTGGTAACGCCGTCCGGTTCGTGTGCAACGATGTTTAAAGAATACCAGCATATTTTTCACGATGATCCCGTCTGGCGCCCGCGTGCTGAAAAGCTGGCGGCCAAAACATATGAGCTGACTGAATTTATCGTAAACGTATTAAAAGTGGAAAACGTCGGGGCCAGGTTAAAGGGTGTGGCGACGTATCATCCGTCCTGCCATATGACGCGGCTGCTTGGCGTGAAGGACGCGCCGATGACGCTTTTAAAAAATGTAGAAGGGCTTCGGTTTGAGCCGCTGCCAAACGCACATAACTGCTGCGGCTTCGGCGGCACGTTTTCCGTAAAGATGGGGAATATTTCCGAACAGATGGTTGATGAAAAAGTTGATTCGGCTGAACAGACAAAAGCGGACTTTTTGATCGGCGCAGACGGCGGCTGCTTAATGAACATTGGCGGCCGGATGGAACGGAGAGGAAAACCGATCCGCGTCATGCATATTGCAGAAGTTTTAAACAGCCGGTGAGGGGGATAACAACATGGCAATGAAAATCGGTGAAGGCAAATTTAAAGAAAACGTTAACAAAAATATGGAAGATACGTTTATGCGCGGGGCGGTTGCCAGCGCGCAGGAACGGCTCCGCACGCGCCGGCTGGATGCGGCGGAGGAGCTCGGCAACTGGGAGGAGTGGCGCTCGCATGGAGAAGAAATACGGCAGCATGTGTTAAATAATCTCGACTACTATTTGCATGAGCTGGCCGAAAATCTTCAAAAGCGGGGCGGGCATGTATTTTTCGCCGCGACAGCAGATGAGGCGACAGGATATATCCGCGAGGTCGTCAACGCAAAAGGCGGCAAAAAGGTCTTGAAAGCCAAGTCAATGGTGACCGAGGAGATCGGCTTGAACCAGGTGCTGGAGGAGGAAGGCTGCACCGTCATTGAAACGGACCTTGGCGAGTATATTCTCCAGCTGGATGAACATGATCCGCCGTCTCATATTGTGGCCCCGGCTCTTCATAAAAACAAAGAGCAGATCCGGGACGTGTTTTCGGAAAAGCTTGAATACAAAATGACATCCAAACCGGAAGAGCTGGCTCTTCATGCGCGGGAAACGCTGCGCCAGGAATTTTTAACAGCCGATATCGGCATTACCGGCTGCAACTTCGCCATTGCAGAATCCGGATCGGTCGGCCTTGTTACCAACGAAGGAAATGCCGGCCTTGTGTCGGACCTGCCCAAAACGCAGGTTGTTGTAATGGGCATGGAGCGGATTGTGCCGACATTTGAAGAGTTCGAAGTGCTTGTCGGCCTTTTAACACGCAGTGCTGTCGGCCAGAAATTAACAAGCTATATTACGGCGCTTTCCGGTCCCCGCGAGGAAGGGGATGTGGACGGACCGGAGGAATTCCACCTTGTTATCGTGGATAACGGGCGTTCCAGCATTTTAGGAACAGAATTCCAGTCCGTGCTTCAATGCATTCGCTGCGCGGCCTGCATCAACGTCTGCCCGGTGTACCGCCACATTGGCGGCCATTCGTACAATTCGATTTATCCGGGACCGATCGGCGCTGTACTGACACCGCTGCTCGGCGGCTATGATGATTTTAAAGATCTTCCTTATGCATCAACTCTTTGTGCAGCCTGCACAGATGCCTGCCCGGTAAAAATTCCGCTTCATGAGCTGCTGCATAAGCACCGCCAGGTTATCGTCGAACGGGAAGGGCGCGCGCCGATTTCAGAAAAGCTGGCCATGAAAGCGTTTGGACTCGGTGCCGCATCGAATCCGATGTACGCAGCCGGTTCAAAAATGGCGGCGGCCATGATGAAGCCGTTTACGAAAAATGACCGTATTTCAAACGGTCCCGGTCCCCTGAAGGCATGGACAGAAATTCGGGAATTCCCGGCGCCAAACAAAGAACGGTTCCGCGACTGGTTTAAAGAATATGAAAAAGGAGGCGGGAATCAATGATCCATCACCGCGATTCTTTTTTAACCAATGTGGCCAGGCAGCTTGGCCGCAGCCGCAACACAAACGTAAAGCCGGAGCGGAACTGGCAGTTTCGGCCGCAGGATAAAACCCTGACGGATAAAACACCGAATGAGCTGCTGGCGGTGCTCCGCGATCAATGCCAGCTGATTCATACCGAGCTGATTGAAACAACCGGTGAAAAGCTTGCCGGAGTTCTGGAATCCACGGTTAACTTATACGGCGGCGGCCCAATTTCGATCTGGCAGGACGCCCGTTTTGAAGAATTCGGGCTCGGCGGGCTGATCAACAGTACCTGGCCGGAGCAGAAGGTTGAAGTGAATGAGTGGAATGCGGCGCGCGGCAGAAAAAACATTGCGGATGCTGAACGGGCAAACATCGGCATTACGTTTAGCGATATGACGCTGGCAGAATCGGGAACGGTCGTCCTGTTTTCGAGTTCAGGAAAGGGGCGCTCCGTCAGCCTGCTGCCGCGCAGCTATATTGCAATTATTCCGAAAAGCACCATTGTGCCGCGCATGACGCAGGCGGCACAGGAAATCTCCCGCCGCGTGCAGGCCGGCGAGACAATTCCATCCTGTATCAATTTCGTCACCGGTCCAAGCAACTCGGCGGATATTGAAATGAACCTCGTTGTCGGAGTGCATGGGCCTGTGAAAGCGGCTTACATCGTAGTAGAAGACCGATAAAAGAATAATAAGCTCTTTTTCCCTTATTGACTTCGTAGTTAGAGCAATCGAAGATAAGGAGGAAAAGAGCTTTTTTTTGCGGGGCAGGCAGTTGAATTATGTACCATGAAAAATCGACAAAAAGGGCTGTTCTTTTGTAAAATGTATATACCTGATAAAAGTTTTCTATTTTTAACAGTAAACAGCAGACTGCCGATGCTGCAAACGATACTGTCAGTAAAAAGCGGAGAGGCGGGGGAAATAATGAAAGTTACGGCTAAAATGATTGCGGATGCTCTTGGCATCTCAACCGCAACAGTGGACCGGGTATTAAATAACCGCAATGGAGTAAGCGCCAAAACAATAAAAAAGGTTAAATTGAAAGCGGAGGAGCTGGGATATAAGCCAAACAGGGCCGCTAAATTTCTATCCACCCAGAAAACCCTAAACGTGGCTTTTATTTTGCCATTGATACCGGAGTATTTCTGGGGAGAGATCCAGCAGGAAATTATGAAGGCAGCGGCTTTATTTGAGGATTTTGGTTTTAAAGCGGAAGTGTACCGCGTGGAATCGATGCCCAAGGAAATCCAGATTCATTTTATTGAAAAAGCAATTACGGACAATCGCCATGATGCGCTTGTGATTGCACCCCACGACTCAAAGCCGTTTGTTGATGTGATTAATAAAGGAATGGAGCTTGGGATTCCTGTTTTTTCGCTAAACAATGATGTGCCGGAAAGCCGGCGGATTGCTTTTGTCGGCAGCGACTATTTTGATGCTGGCTACCTGGCGGCGGAGCTTATTTGCCTGTTTGCCAAAAAGCTCGATCATATCATTATTGTGAGAGAAGATGAGGATACGTATCAAATGGTCAATAAAGAGCAGGGTTTTCGTGCTTATTTTGAAGAAAAACAAATGAAGATGAAGATTGAAACTGTGCCAGTTACAAGCTCCTACACGAATCCATCGTTTAACGCCAGCAGCCACCGCTTTGTCCAGGCAGATGGGATCTACATTGCGAACGGAATATTAGGAGAAGCAGCCGAGTTTCTTAAAGAAATAAAAATGGCAAAAGACAAAGTAATCATTGGGCATGATATAAGCGAAAAAATAAACGCTTCCTTGCAAAGCGGCATTATCACCGCAACAATTTGCCAGGATCCCGCTGCACAGGCTTCCATGATGGTAAAAAAGGTATTTGATTTTTTGAATTCCACGGAAGAGTCTTCGAAAGAAAATACGATCGTAAAACTGGAAGTAGTCACAAAAGCCAATGCCAAATATTATTTAAATCAAAATGAATTTCGAAAAAATTCTAAAAAATGATTGACGTACATCATAATGTCTTTTATGATTACAATGTAAAGCGCTTACAAATTGAAAATATCTTTGTTCATGCTGCAGCAAAATCACAGTGCAGATTTTGATTCACTTTTTTGATTAACGTACATCAATATTCTGAAAATTAAAAAGGGGCTGGATGAATGGAATCTCTACGGGTTATTCAAGCCGGAGCCGGAGGATTCGGTCTTTCCTGGCTGGAAATCATTAAAAGTCTGGATTTTCTTGATATTGTTGCTGTCGTAGACATTGAACAGACCAATCGTGACCGGGCAAAAAAACTGCTGGGTGACGAAGGAATTCACTATTTTGATAACCACCTCCAGGCATTTCAATCAACAGAAGCAGACATTGCTTTAATTATTACACCACCGCAGACACACAAAACTCTCTCTATTGATGCACTGAAAAACGGCCTCCATGTTTTTTTAGAAAAGCCAATTGCCCAGACACTCCAGGACGCAAAAGAATTACACCAAGCAGCCAAAGGGTACAGCCAGCATGTCATGATCAGCCAGAACTACCGCTGGAGGCCCGAAATACAGGCCATTAAGAAAGCGGTAGATGATCAAATTGCCGGTCCAATTGAATATGTGGAATGGAATTTCAGGCGTGCAACGAATTTTGGCGGCTGGAGAGACCAATACAAAGAAATTGTGATTGAAGATATGAGTATCCATCATTTTGACCTTATGAGGTATATATTGGGGAAAGATGCAAGCACCGTTTATGCAAAAAGCATGAGGCCGTCCTGGAGCTGGTTTCAGGGAAACCCGACTGCAAGCGTCACCATGTCATTTGAAGAGGTGCTTGTCCACTATTTTGCCAGCTGGGTAACAACCGGCCCTGAAACATCATGGAACGGTGAAATTAAGCTTTATGGAAAAAACGGACTGATTGAGCTTAGCGGGGACCGTCCTTATGTAACAGCAGGTGACGGTGCAAAGCGCCCGCTTCCGTTAGTTGATATGGCTTATACAGACCGCGAGTTTTCCATCTATGAAATGGTATCGGCTATACAGGAAAACAGGCGGCCGGCAACAGATCTGGAAGATAATTTAAAAAGCTTTGGAATCGTTGGTGCTGCACTTGAATCAGTAAAGCTGTCTCATGAAATAAAGGTTGCTGACATTTTAAGCGAGAAGGAGAGCGTAAAATGAGCAAAAAACTTTTTTTTCTACTCTGTACGGTTTGCGTGCTGGTACTGTCGGCCTGTGGTTCTTCCGAAAGCGGCGGGGAAACGGAAAATGAAAGCAACGGCGGATCTGATCAAGTAACGATCAAAATCTGGGACTATCTGCAGCCGGATTCTTCCAGTGAGCGTGAGCAGGAAGCTTTGATGAAAAAATACCAGGAAGAAAATCCAAGTGTTACGTTTGAACGCACCTATATGCCTTTTGCCGATTTGAAAACAAAGCTGCTTCAGGGAGTGGGAGCCGGCGAACTGCCGGACATTGTCTTAATTGACAATCCGGATCACCAATCTTTTGCCCAGGCAGGCGTTTTTGCGGATATTACGGAAAAGGTAGACGAATGGGGCGAAGGAGACCAGTACTTTGAAGGGCCGATGGAGTCGGCAACGCTGGACGGAAAAATATATGGAATCCCAAACAACAGCAATGCGCTTGCTATTTACTACAACAAAGACATGTTTGAAGAAGCGGGCATTACAGACCTCCCAAAAACATGGGATGAATTTATGGAGACAGCGAAAAAGCTGACAAAAGGAGACGTAAAAGGCTTTGCCATGTCCGGCAAGAAAAGTGAAGAAGGCACCTTTCAATTTCTTCCTTACCTCTGGCAGGCAGGAGCCGATCTAGATTCCTTCGGCAGCGACGAAGCGAAGAGTGCAATGAGCTTTGTTCAAAATATGGTAAAAGAAGGCGTTCTGTCTGAAAACATGATCAACTGGGATCAGTCCGATGTGCTGGTACAGTTCCAGACGAAAAAAGCGGCCATGATGGAAAACGGACCGTGGCAAATTCCTATGTTAAAGGAGCAGTCGCAGGATATTAATTGGGGAGTGTTTTTAATGCCGGCAGGCGAGGCGGGCACTGCCTCCATTCTGGGCGGAGAAAACTGGGCCATTACCGAAACATCTGAACATCAAGATGCCGCATGGGAATTTATCAAATGGACACAGCAGCCGGAAATTCTTGGCCCTATGCATGAGTTAGGCGGCCGCCTGCCAAGCCGTGAAGACGTGGCAAGTGATGAACAGTATGACTGGGCAACGGATGAGCATGTGAAGGTATTTATGGAGCAGCTTCAATCCGCGAAACCGCGCGCTTACGGAACAAACTATCCGGAAATCTCGTCGAATATCCAGGAAGCCATTCAACGGGCTATGACAGGCGAGGATGTAGACAAAATCATGGAGGATACAGCAGCCAAAATAGAACCGCTGCTTCCTTAATTTAACAGGGGAGAGTCTCCTCTCCTGTTTTTAGGAGGATGTGCAATGAACGGAAGAGTCGCTCGTAAGTCCTCTCAATTAGGGACGTACACAGTGAAAAGCAGGTTCAGCCAAAAGATGCCTCAGTATTTGTTTATTGCTCCAGCCGCGCTGTTCGTTTTGCTTTTTATGCTTTATCCGATTGCTTATAACATTGTCGTCAGCTTTCAGGATTTAACCCTGATGAATCTGCGCAGCGGCGGAGAATTTATCGGCCTGCAAAACTACAAAGAAATGATTCAAACGGAAAAGTTCGGCATTGCTTTGAAAAACACCGTGATTTACACAGCGGCCTGTATTTTTTTTCAGGTAATTATCGGCTATTTGCTGGCGGTGTTTTTGAATCAGGACTTTCCGTTTCGAAATTTTTTTCGCTCGATCATGCTTCTGGCATGGATGACCCCGCTTGTGATTACCGGTACTCTTTTTAAATGGCTGTTTGATGTAGACCACGGGGTGATTAATTATTTTCTGGTGTCACTTCATTTGATTGATGCACCCATTAACTGGCTTGGCCAGCAGGACACTGCTTTAGCAGCTGTGATTATGACGAATATCTGGATAGGTATTCCCTTTAACATGATTTTAATCTTGGCCGCTATGCAGGCACTTCCGAGTGACGTATATGAAGCGGCGAAAGTAGACGGTGCCAGCAGGTTTCAAACATTTTGGCGAATTACGCTGCCGCTGCTGAAGCCGGCGCTGTTAATTATTTTAGTGCTGGGGATTATCTATACATTTAAAGTGTTCGACATTATTTTGATTATGACAGGCGGAGGACCGGTAAATGCAACTCAGGTGCTGCCGTTTTACGGGTATGAGCTTGCTTTTGTGAATTTCGATTTTGGGGCAAGCGGAGCCGTAGCTACTGTTATTCTTGTTATTCTTATCTGCATTGCGCTCATCTACCTGTACCTTATTAAAAGGGAGGAAGCGGAATGAGAAAGTATTCAGTAAAGCAGTATGCCTTGCTTCTGACTGCGGTTATCATTACAGGTATCTTCCTTTTTCCAGTTTATTGGATGGTTGTAACATCGGTTAAGCCGATTCAAGATGTGTTTGCGACGCCGCCGATGATTATTCCGGAAACCATTCAATTTGATGCTTATGTGAAAAATTTAATCGAGGATCGAAGCCTGCTGCCGTATATCAAAAATTCATTTGTTACAGCGTTTGGGACGGCTTTCTTGACCTTAATCCTGGCATTGCCGTGCGCTTATGCACTGGCACGCTTTAAATTAAGATGGGCCAATATTTTATTGCTTATTTTGCTAATTACCCAGATGATCCCCGGCATTATGATGGCGATGCCGCTTTATATTTTGTTTAGCAAGTTTGAACTGCTAAACAGCTATCTGGCATTAATTGTCGGCAATACAACGACAGCGCTGCCATTTGCCATCGTGATTATGAGGCCCTTTTTTCTCTCGATCCCTAAAGGTTTGGAGGAAGCGGCCGTTATGGATGGATGCAACAGCTTCACCGCGTTTACGCGCATTATTTTGCCGCTGACGAAGCCGATTGTCTTAACGGTGAGCACTTTTAGCTTTTTGTTTGCCTGGGGCGATTTAATTTTCGCTTTAACACTGGCAACCGATGAAAAAATACGCCCTTTAACAATGGGGCTGACGAAGTTTATCGGCCAGTATGGAACACAGTGGGATAACTTAATGGCCGTTTCCACTATTGCGGCCGCACCGATTATTTTAGCGTTTTTATTTCTACAAAAATATATTGTCAGCGGAATTACGGCTGGAGCAGAAAAATAACAGGAGGCGCATAAGTATGAACCTTGGAGTATTTGCGGTGTTATTTTCGGAGAAATCATTGGAGGAAATGCTTGACCATATAAAACAAAAAGGGCTCCATACAGTTGAAATTGGGACAGGCGGCTATGTGGGAAATGCCCACTGTAATCCGGCATTATTACTAAACAACCCGGAAAAGCTGCAGCGTTTTAAGAAAGCGTTTGAAGACAGAGGGATCAAAATCAGTGCGTTAAGCTGCCACGGCAACCCGCTTCATCCTGATAAGGAAATTGCAGCGGAGCATCATGAAGCCTTTGTTAATAGCGTGAAGCTGGCTTCAAAGCTTGGCGTAGAAAATGTGGTCACTTTTTCTGGATGCCCGGGCGAGTCCGAGCATTCCCAGAATCCGGTCTGGATTACCTGCCCGTGGCCAACGGATTTTTCCCGGGTAGTTGAGTGGCAGTGGAAAGAAAAAGTGATTCCATACTGGGAAGAACAAGCCCGGCTGCTTCAATCATATGGCGTAAAAGCAGCCATTGAACCGCATCCAGGCTTCGTTGTTTACAATACAGAAACAGCGCTGCGTTTAAGAAAAGAATGCGGGGCGGAAATCGGTGTTAACTTTGATCCGAGCCATTACTTCTGGCAGGGGATGGACCCTGTGCAGAGCATTAAAGCGCTTGGAAAAGAAAATGCGCTGTTTCATTTCCATGCGAAAGATACACAAATAGAAGAGCTTAACTGCAAGCTGAACGGAGTACTGGATACGAAAAGCTATAAGGATATTGCCAGCCGTTCATGGGTGTTCCGTACAGTAGGCTACGGACATGGCGAAGGAACATGGAAAGATATCATCAGCGCCCTGCAGGTCATTGGATATGAGGGAGCGGTAAGCATTGAGCATGAGGATGGCCTGATGAGCATAGAAGAAGGCTTTACAAAAGCAGTCGATTTTCTTCAAAGTATGCTTATTTCGGAAGGAGCGAAAGAGCTGTGGTGGGCGTAAACCAAAAAGACATCCGGGTAGGCATGGTTGGCTATAAATTTATGGGAAAAGCCCATTCAAACGCATACCAGAATGCTCCCTTTTTCTTCGATTTGCCCGTTAAGCCGGTAAAGCAGGCGATTTGCGGCCGGAATGCGGAAGGGGTGAAAGAAGCCGCTGATAAAATGGGCTGGAAAAGCTATGAAACCGACTGGCGAACATTAATAAATCGTGAAGATATCGATTTAATTGATATTGTAACACCGAACAATAACCATGCGGAAATTGCCATTGCGGCCGCAGAAGCGGGAAAGCATGTTTACTGTGAAAAGCCCCTAGCATTAACGATTGAAGAATCGGCTCAAATGCTGGAAGCAGTACAAAAAAACAATGTGATTCATATGGTGAATTTCAATTACCGGTTCGCTCCGGCCATACAGTTTGCGAAAAAGCTGATCAGTGAAGGGAAAATAGGCCGCATTTATCATATGCGTGCTCTTTATTTACAGGACTGGATTATGGACCCGGATTTCCCTTTAGTCTGGCGTCTGGAAAAATCAATCAGCGGTTCAGGAGCCCACGGGGATCTTGCTGCGCACAGCATTGACCTTGCCCGTTTTTTAGTGGGGGAAATTGATGAGGTTTCCGGCATGATGAAAACATTTATTAAAAAACGGCCGGCAGTGGCGGATAGCTCGGGGTTAAGCGGAAAAGCTTCCGCAACAGAATTTCGCGATGTGGAAGTGGACGATGCCAGCATTTTTATCGCTTCCTTTCAAAACGGGGCAGCCGGAACGTTTGAAGCAACAAGATTTGCCGGCGGAAACCGGAATTCAAACCAATTTGAGATTAACGGAGAAAAAGGGTCTATCAAGTGGAATGCTGAGAGTATGAACGAATTAGAGGTTTACTTTGCGGATGACGATCCTTCTCTTCAGGGGTTTAAAAAAATTAATGTAACAGAAGAAGTTCACCCATACGGAGGAGTATACTGGCCCTCCGCCCATATTATTGGCTACGAGCACACTTTTCATAATTTAATTGCAGAGCTTATGAAAGGAATTGAGCAGGGAGTTTCGCTTTCTCCTACTTTTTACGATGGGCATGCAGCCCAGGCGATTTTAACAGCAGTTGAGAAATCAGCCCGGTCACGCCGGTGGGAAAAAGTAGATACTTATTTATAAAAGCAGCTTATAAATCCCGCAGGTTTCAGGTCGGTATCGTTTTGGGCGGGGCGGTATGCCGGGCTGCCGGGGCGGAAAAAGAGTCTTTCCGTCCCTGAACATTCTGTTTCCGCCCTTTTTTTCATAAACCGCCCCTGTTAGGCGGTAATTCCGTTAATAAACTGTTTAATCATCATAGAGCACGCGCCAAGTGCGGGTGCATTTTTGCCGAGGGAAGAAGGCAGGAAGGCGCATTCTGCCTCAAACCGGTTGTTCATTCGGGAAGAAAGCGTATTTTTCACAGCATTCAGCACAAAAGGGTTTGATTCAATCAGCGGGTTTCGCAAAATAATGGCTTCCGGGTCGAATGTATTGGCAATGGTAACAAGGCCGATTCCTAAATAATGGCCGAAGTTTTCAAGTGCTCCCAGCAAACGGGTGTCATTTTGCTGAAAACGGGCATGGATTTCTTCATGATCCCAGTCGGCAGGCAGTGACTGGCGGAAGGCTTTTTCAGACGCGTAAAGCTCCCAGCAGCCGCGGTTGCCGCAGTTGCATTTCGGG
Source organism: Domibacillus indicus (assembly GCF_000970685.1). GTDB lineage: Bacteria > Bacillota > Bacilli > Bacillales > Domibacillaceae > Domibacillus > Domibacillus indicus. Next base: position 55,675 of record NZ_LAJB01000009.1, on the reverse strand, counting down.
CCGTTAAAATCAATCGTCATATGTCCCATTTCACCGGAAAAACCATGGATGCCCCGGTATAATTCATTTCCAAGGACAAGCCCAAGACCGATCCCCGTGCTTATGCTTACATAAATAAAATTATCGTACGCTTTTGCAGCTCCGTATATGTTTTCGCCATAAGCGCCGGCATTTGCTTCATTTTCAATCGTAACAGGCACACCAAATTTATCTTCAATCTGTTTCTTTAAATTAACTCCGTTCCAGTGGGTATTGGGTGTCAGAATGATTTGCCCTGAGCAGTCCACGAGGCCGGGCACACAAATGCCAATTCCAATCAGTCCATAGGGAGAGCCGGGCATCGTATCGATCATATGCTGAATGGTTTCTAAAAGCAGGGCAGTTGTTTCCTCTAATGAAGACTGGTGCAGCTCAAAATACTTTTCGCTTATAATAGAGCCATCAAGATCTGTCATAAGGATCGTCAGGTCATCAACGCCAATATCGATCCCAATGGCGTAGGCGGCCTGCTTATTAAACATCAGCATAACAGGCCGTCGTCCGCCGCTTGACTGGCCCTGTCCGATTTCAAAAATAAATTTCTCATCAACCAGGTCCTGAATTTGTGCGGACACCGTAGACTTATTTAATCCGGTAGTTTTTGATAAGCTGGCCCTTGAGATCGGAGAATGATGAATGACTTCCTGCAAAAGCCGCCTTCTGTTCATTTTTTTCACGAGGTTTTGATCGGCAATCATAATTTTATCCACTCACTTTGTTGTATTTTTAAATAAAGTTTAAGTTTATTATAACGAAACACTTGAAAAATGAAAACGAATTCTGTATTATTTGCATTAAGTTAGTTTATTCAAACAACAAACATTAGGGGGAAAAACAATGACATATTTTGAAAGCGTCAACAAGATCCAATTTGAAGGTGCAGCTTCTAAAAACCCATTCGCATTTAAACACTACAATCCAGAAGAAGTAGTTGGCGGCAAAACGATGGAAGAACAGCTTCGCTTTTCAATTGCCTACTGGCACACATTCACAGCAGACGGCAGTGATCCATTTGGCGCCGGCACAATGCAGCGCCCATGGAACAAATATTCAGAGATGGATCTGGCAAAAGCTCGGGTTGAAGCTTCATTTGAACTGTATGAAAAACTTGGTGCACCGTTCTTTGCTTTCCATGACAGAGATATCGCGCCTGAAGGCAGTACTTTAAAAGAAACAAACGAAAATCTGGATGTTATTATCTCGATGATCCAGGATTATATGAAAACAAGCAATGTAAAACTGCTTTGGAATACGGCGAACATGTTTACAAATCCGCGCTTTGTTCACGGGGCAGCGACAAGCAGCAATGCGGATGTATTCGCTTACGCAGCTGCACAGGTGAAAAAAGGATTGGAAACAGCCAAGCTGCTTGGTTCAGAAAACTATGTATTCTGGGGCGGACGAGAAGGCTACGATACGCTGTTAAATACAGACCTGAAGCTTGAGCTTGATAACCTGGCACGCTTCCTGCAAATGGCTGTTGATTACGCAAAAGAGATCGGCTACGATGGACAGTTTTTAATTGAGCCGAAGCCGAAAGAGCCGACGACTCACCAGTACGATACAGATGCGGCAACAACACTGTCCTTCCTGCGCCAGTATGGACTTGACAGCCATTTTAAATTGAACCTGGAAGCAAACCATGCGACGCTTGCCGGACACACGTTTGAACATGAACTGCGCACGGCACGCATTAACGGCATGCTTGGTTCGGTTGACGCCAACCAGGGTGATCCGCTTCTTGGCTGGGATACAGATGAATTCCCAACTGACCTTTATTCAACAACACTTGCTATGTATGAAATTCTGCAAAACGGCGGGCTTGGCAGAGGCGGCTTAAACTTCGATGCGAAAGTACGCCGCGCTTCCTTTGAAGCGGACGATTTATTCCTGTCACACATCGCGGGAATGGATGCATTTGCTGTCGGCTTGAAAACAGCTCAACGGTTAATTGAAGATAAAGTATTTGAAAATGCCATTGCAGACCGTTACAGCAGCTATGCGTCAGGCATCGGCCTTGATATTGTGGAAGGGCGTGCTGATTTCCGTTCACTTGAAAAATATGCCCTTGAAAACAGCAAGATTCAAAACCGTTCAGGCCGCCAGGAAGCACTGAAAGCTGTCTTGAACCAGTACTTAATCGGAAACTAAACTAAGGAAAAAAAAAGCGGACCGGCAAATCACCCAGGAGGGAGAGGCCGGTCCCTTTTTCAAAGGAGAGGAAAAAATGAAGTACGTAATCGGAATTGATCTGGGTACAAGTGCAGTTAAAACGATTTTAGTAGATGAGTCAGGCACTATTTGTGCAGAAGCGTCCAAAAGCTATCCGCTGTTTCATGAACGGGCAGGCTGGAGTGAGCAAAATCCGGACGACTGGGTACAGGGAACCATTGAAGCGCTGAAAGAAATGATGAGCGAGGCCGGGGTGCCCGCAGAAAATGTTACCGGCATCAGCTATTCGGGGCAGATGCACGGGCTTGTTCTTGTAGACGAGCAGCAGGAAGTGCTCCGGAGAGCGATTTTGTGGAATGATACCCGGACCACGCAGCAGTGCGAGGAAATGACAGCTGCGCTTGGAGAGCAAATGCTTTCTATTACAAGAAACCGTGTGCTGGAAGGCTTTACACTGCCGAAAATCCGCTGGGTACAGCAAAATGAGCCGGAGCTTTTTCAAAAAGCGGCCCTCTTTTTACTCCCAAAAGATTATGTCCGCTTAAAAATGACCGGACAGGCACATATGGATTATTCGGATGCGGCGGGGACACTGCTGCTCGACGTGGCAGAGAAAAAATGGAGCGAAGCCATTTGTGAAGCGTTTGAAATTCCGCTTTCTCTTTGTCCGCCGCTTGTCGAGTCAACGGCACAAACAGGAACGCTTCTGCCGGAAATTGCGGAACAAACCGGCCTGAGAGCGGAAACACCGGTTTTTGCGGGCGGTGCGGATAATGCATGCGGAGCGATTGGAGCTGGGATTTTAACATCAGGAAAAACGATGTGCAGCATCGGGACATCCGGGGTTATTTTGGCGCATGAGGAAGATTCAACCCGCGATTTTGCAGGGAAGGTTCACTTTTTTAATCATGGCAAGGAAAACGCGTTCTACACGATGGGAGTTACGCTTTCCGCGGGGCACAGCCTGCAGTGGTTCAAAGAAACCTTCGCGGAAAAGGAAACATTTGAAGAGATGCTTGAAGAGGTTGGCAGTATTCCGGCAGGATCGGGCGGACTGCTATACACGCCGTATTTAGTAGGGGAGCGGACACCTCATGCTGATTCTGTTATTCGGGCGAGCTTCATTGGCATTGATGGCAGCCATACGCGGTCCCATTTTGCGCGCGCTGTTATGGAAGGGATTACTTTTTCGTTAAACGAATCTATTGAGCTGTTCCGGAATGAAGGAAAACGTGTTGATACCGTGATCTCAATCGGCGGTGGAGCGAAAAATGACGTCTGGCTGCAAATGCAGGCGGATATTTTCAATACAGAAGTGGTCAAGCTGCAGAACGAGCAGGGTCCGGCGATGGGAGCCGCGATGATTGCAGCGGCCGGAAGCGGCATGTTTGAATCTCTTGAACAATGTGCCTCCCTTTTCATTAAAGAAGGCGAGAGGTTTTCACCTGATAAAGAACGGGCAAAGCGATATAAAGAGCTGTTTTCGATTTATCAAACAGTGTATGATCAAACAAAGTCGATAAACCAGCAGCTGCAGTCATTTCGCGTGTAAAGGGGTTTTAACATGATAAAACGAGTGTTATTTGACGGGAAAGAAGCGATTCGGGCATCGAATGGCGAGCTGGAAATCCTGCTTATTCCCGGCTTCGGCAGCAATGTAATTTCACTGATGGACCTGAAAACAGGCCAGGAGCTGCTTGTTAGGCCGGATTCTTTCGCGGCTCTCAAGGAAAGCCCGATTCTGCATGGTATTCCGGTCCTGTTTCCGCCGAACCGGATTGAAGGGGGAGCCTTTACCTTTAACGGCGAAACGCACCAATTCCCAATTAATGAAATAGGCAAACACCATATCCATGGTTTTGTATACAACCAGCCATGGGAGGTCGTCAGCCAAAAAGAGGAAAACGGGATCGTTGCCATTGAAACAGCCATTCAGCTCCAGGAGCCGGCCATTTATAAAGATGCATCTATTCATCTAACATACGAACTTGAAGGAACGGTTTTACGCCAGAAGGCCGTTGTAAAAAACAATGGCAGCCATGCTTTCCCATGGGGATTAGGCTATCACACTGCTTTTCAATTTGATGAAAAGGTGTCTCACTTTTCTTTAACAGCAGAAAGCCAGTGGACATTAAGTGAGGAAGCGATTCCGACAGGCGAGCAGGTGCCCGTTGAGCCGGTGAAGCAAAAAAATCTGCAGGGCACCCCGCTGGATGACGCGTTTGCCGCTGCCGGGCAGGGAAATGAAGCAGTGCTGCACAATCAGGAAACGGGCTGTACAGTTGCATACCGGACCGATTCGGCATTTAAGCACTGGGTCGTTTACAACGGAAGCGGACGTGAAGGCTTTCTTTGTCCGGAGCCGTATACCGCTATTACCAATGCTTTTAACCTTGACCTGCCAGATGAGGTGACCGGCCTCCGGATATTGCAGCCTGGCGAAGAGGATACCGTAAAGGCGCATATCGAAGTAGCTCATCCACAGTGAAATCACTGTGGATTTTTTGGTATAATAAGAAAAAAGCGGAAAGAAGAGGAGTCAATGAAACGATCACTCATCGATATGCTTTTACATGAAACGCCGCCGGAGGATTATTTAAAAAGGGAAGCGGACGAGCTGCGAAATAATCAACAAGATAACAGCACGCCAGCCGGCCGCAGGAACGGGACCGGGAAGCGAATGAGACCCGAGCTTGAACTGCTGCTTACCATGGCCGGTTTAATCGCTGGAATAATGAGTGTCGGATACGTACTGATCTTTTAAGGGGATAAAAACATGAAATGGAATTACTTTTTTATGCTGGCGACAGTGTTCGTCGGCTTTCTTATTTTTGGATTTTCAGAAAATGTAAAAGGGCCGGCCATGCCGCGCATTCAAGCGGATTTTGAGCTGGACGCGTTTCAAATCGGCACCTTGCTTTCGTTTAATTCCATTGCTTATTTGCTTGCCTGTACATTTACAGCATATTTAACAAGAAAATTTGGCATCAAAATAATGAGTGCCGCCTCATTTGGGTTTATGGCACTGTCAGGCGTGTTTATTTATTTATCTACTACATACAGCGGCCTTGCCGGAGCGTATTTTTTTATGTATGTTGGCAACGGCATGCTCGAAATTGTGCTGGCGATTTTAAGTGCGCGCCTTTTTGTGAAAAACACTGGCATGATGATGAATCTGGCTCACTTTTTCTATGGGCTCAGCTCGATTGCGGCCCCCATGCTGGCGTCAGGCTTGATGAATTTGTCAGTTGGTGGGATTCTGCTGGACTGGCGCGGCATGTATTTAATTATCATGCTGCTTTCGCTTGTCCCGATGATTCCAGCCCTCGCAAGCCGTTTTCCGGCGTACGATCATCAGGCTGAAAACCGGCTGCCGCTCCGGACACTTATGCGTGATCCGGTTATCTGGCTGATTGTTCTTATTTTGTCATTCGGTGTTATATCAGAAATGTCGGTCGGCGGCTGGCTTGTTAACTTTTTGGAAAAAGCATATGGCTGGAGCAATGCAGATGCGTCTCAAATGCTGTCTGTTTTCTTTTTGTTTTTTACGTTTTCACGGCTGTTTCTAGGACCGGTGACAGACCGGATTGGTTTTACCATGTCACTCATTATCTTTGGCGGTTTATCTGCTGCTTTGACATTCATCGCACTCTTAATTGGCGAGTCCGGTGCGATTTTGCTTGCAGCAGCCGGAATTGGAATTGCGCCTGTCTACCCGACTGTCATGGCGATGATTGCCCGCCGCTACAAGGAAAATAGTGATATCGCTATCACATTTGTAGTGACGCTGATGGGAGTTGGCACAGTGGCAGGCAATTTTATCATCGGTGCCATTATTGCCGGCATCAGCCGAATGGTGGTACAGCAGGCGGGAGCAGAAACCGGAATTGTGCGGGGCATGCAGGCAGGATATGCGTTTATTGGTTTCTGTGCACTCGTGTGTGCGCTGTTCAGCTTTGTTCTGTATGTTTATTTGCGTAGACAAAAGGAAGTAATATAACATACGCAAAAGGAGTTGGTTGGCAGCAATGAAAGAAGCAATTGTGTCTTTAACACGGAAGTTAATTGAATTTCGGACGGTAGAAAAAGGCCGGATTAACGCAGCCGCCGACTATTGTGCAGAATGGCTCGCGGCCAATGGCGTTCATGCAAGAGTCATTGATAACGAAGGATTGAAAAGCGTTGTCGCCCTGATCGGAACAGAAGGGCCGACGGTCATTTTAAATGGCCATTTGGATGTAGTCCCGGCTGGCCCGGATCAATTCATTCCTTATGTAGCGGAAGGAAGGCTGTACGGACGCGGCAGCTTTGACATGCTTGGCTCAGTTGCGGTCATGATGCATGTGATGGCGGAGCTTGCACAGGAGGAAATCCCATGCAGAGTAATGCTCGCTCTTGTGCCGGATGAAGAAAAAGGCGGACAAAAAGGAACAAAATATTTAGTCGAGCATGGGTTAGTGGGGGATGTGGTTATATGCGGAGAAACAACAAACCTTGATATTGCGGTCCAGGCAAAAGGCATATTGCAGCTGGAAATCGAAATTGAAGGTGTTTCCGCCCACGGCAGCCGGCCCTGGCTTGGGGATAATGCCATTTTAAATGCAGTGGAAACATATAAAAAAATCGAAGCGCTGCCTATTTTTAGTGTAAGCACTCCGTATTTTGAGCATCCATCGCTTAATCTCGCCCGCATCCAGGCCGGACAGGCGATTAACCAGGTGCCGGACCGCTGCATTATGGATCTTGATATCCGTTATTTGCCGGGGCAGAACCCGGCGGTGCTGCTCAATGAAATAAAAGCCGTGGTCAATGGGACGGTCCGGGTTTTAAGTGAAGGAGAGCCGGTTCAGACAAATCCGGATCATCCGTTAATTGTCCGGCTTCAAAAAGCAGCTGAGCGCGTAAGCGGCCGCAGCGTCCAGCTGTTTGGCCAGCACGGCACAGCCGATACCCGCTTTTATGCGGCCCGCGGCATTCCGGCGGTTGAATTCGGCCCGTGCGGCGCTAACCACCACGGAAAAAATGAGTACGTCGAAACAGCGTCACTCGTTGCTTTTAAAGAAATTTTAACCGAATATATTTATGAATTTTAATTGAACAGAAGGACATGCTTGGGAGTATAAAAAACTAATGATCCGCTGGAATACCTGTTTATCTCTTTTATGCGCAAGCAATACGGGCAGTATCTATGAGACGGGGCACCGATGAACCTCGCTTCATCGCTTTGCGGCTTCTACCGGCATGCCGCAGCCCCTGACCCTGCTTTTAAAAAGAAAATAGCTCATTTCTAGCCCATAAAGAGAAGACGATTTTATCTTGAAAAACAGCATATCTTCTTGACGGCTCTATTTTTTTCAACAGAATGAAAGCGGACACTTCGCGAAAGTGTCCGCTTTTTTAAAGGATCGGCGACAGAAGCCGGGCAAGGGACTCGCCTATGCGCTTTAGAAAAGTACGATGTTCATAGCGCTCGCGGCTGACTGGAACCGACTCGGCGAAATCCTGCAGAAAATCAATTTCTATTTTTTCAACAGCAGGCGTCCGGTTGTATAAAAAAGTCATCAGTTCGTGGTTAAGCCGAAAACTGCGGACGTCAAAGTTGGCAGTGCCGACAATGGCATGGACATTGTCGATTAATAAAACTTTGGCATGGATAAATGAATCATTGCGGTATGCAAACACTTTTACGCCTGCGCTGAGCAGGTCCTGGAAATAAGAATTGGTTCCATAAAAAGAAATCGACCGGTCGCCTTTGCCGGGAACGATTACCCGTACATCTTTGCCGCTCCGGGCCGCGACTCTGATGGCAGCGAGCGCTTCATCATCCGGTACAAAATAAGGCGACGCAATCCAAATAGACTTTTCCGCTGACTGAATCATTTCGAGCATCGCATCCCGCACATCACGCTCTTCATTATAAGGACCGCCGTAAACGGTTTGTACCATCTGATCCGCTTCATGTGCCCTGGAAGGAAAATACAAACCGAAGCGGAACGGTTCCTTTAGTTCATCCAGCAGGGACGTTTTTGCCCCTGTGGCATGAATCCAATCCGTAACAAATGCTTCCTGCAGCTGCCGGACGGCCGGTCCTTCTACCCGGATATGCGTATCGCGCCAGATTTTAAAGTGCGGTGTATTGCTTAAATACTCTTCTCCAACATTCAAGCCCCCGGTAAAGCCAGTGTGGCCATCAACGACAACCATTTTTCGGTGATTGCGCAAATTGGCTGTGCGTGTCAGCCAGGGAGAAACAATCGAATCAAACGCATACGCCTCGCCGCCTGCTTCACGGAGCGGCTTTAAAAACGATGCAGGGAGGCTGGAGCAGCCGAGACCGTCCACTAAAAAGCGGACGTGCACATTGGCTTTGGCCCGTTCAATCAGCGCATCCCGGATTTGAGTGGAAATTTCATCATCCCTGAAAATATAGTATTGAATGTGAATATGATGCTCGGCATGGCGGATGGCTTCCAATATAGCAGGAAAGGTTTCTTCTCCATTGGTTAACACATCCACTTTGTTTCCGCCGATTGCTTCAAAGCCGGTCATATTCCGAATGTTTTTTGCTTCTGAAAGCTGGTCGGAGATATCGAACTCTTTACCAAGGTGGCGCATGGTCGTAATAAACTTAATCGTTTCCGATACGACCTGTTTTGGCAGCAGCCGTCTTCGCGGATCGCGGCCGAATACAGCGTATACAAAAGCTCCTGCAAGAGGGAATGCAAGAATGACTGCGCTCCAGGCCACTTTTGAATTGGTCCCTCGTGAGTCAAATAGAAGCAAATTCAAGACAACCAGCACGGAAATAGCACCGGCCAAATACGTAAATACTATTGATAATTGATTAGAATAAAAACGAATAGAGAAATAAACAAGGCTCACAACTATGATCAGTGTAAATAATTGTACAATTTTTTCCCGCATGGCCGACACACCCTTTCCCAGCGCTTGTCCCCGGCCAGCAGGCAGAAGAACAGGCGCTTTCACGACTTTTCATTAGTTTACCCAATAATTTCATTCATGTGACAGTTGAAATTTAAAAAAAGGTGCGGTATATTGAAAGTATAGTAAATGAATGAGTATTCATTCAAGAGGGGGACATGAACGTGGCTCAGCCTATTCGCAAAGCAGCCGTTATTGGATCAGGAGTGATGGGCTCCGGCATTGCAGCGCATCTGGCCAATATTGGCATCCCGTCTATTTTGCTCGATATTGTTTTAGAAGGGGAAGAAAACCGCAGCCGCCTTTCTGAAAATGCTGTTCAAAAGCTGTTTAAGCAAAAGCCGGCACCGCTTGCGGCCAAGCAAAACGCGGCGCTTATTACACCTGGAAACCTTGAAGACGATCTGGATCAATTAGCGCAGGCAGACTGGATCATTGAAGCAGTTGTTGAGCAGCTTGATGTGAAAAAGTCCATTTTTGAACTTATTGATGTTCATCGCAAAAAGAGCAGTATTGTGTCATCCAACACATCCGGTATTTCCATCTGTGCCATGAAGGAAGGGAGAAGCGAGGATTTTAAGCGCCATTTTTTAGGAACGCATTTTTTTAATCCGCCCCGCTATTTAAAGCTGCTGGAAATCATTCCGACCAATGAAACGGATCCGGCCGTTACGGCATATATGCAGTCATTTGGGGAGAATGTGCTCGGCAAAGGAGTTGTGCGGGCAAAAGACACGCCGAATTTTATTGCCAACCGGGTTGGTACGTTCGGGCTGCTGAAAACAATGCATGTGATGAAAGAGATGAATTTGTCGCCTGGAGAAGCAGACTCTGTTACCGGTCCGCTGATTGGCCGGCCGAAAAGCGCTACTTTTCGAACGCTCGATGTGGTAGGGCTTGATACATTTATTCATGTGGCCGGCAATGTATACGGCCAGACAACCGGTGAGGAGCGGGAGGTCTTCCGTATTCCAGAGGAATTAAAGCAGATGAAGGAAAAGGGCTGGATCGGCGCAAAAGCAGGCCAGGGGTTCTTCAAAAAAGAAGGAAAAACCATTTTGGAGTTAAATCTTAAAACAATGGAATATGAAGAGCGTAAAAAAATGAAAGCGGCTTCAATAGAGGCGGCAAAGCAGCAAAAAGGTGCAGCCAGGTGGCAGGCCCTTCTGTACGCAGATGATAAAGCAGGCCGGTTTTTATGGAATATTATAGCGCCTGTACTCCTTTATTCAGCCGAGCTTGCCGGTGAAATTGCCGATGATATTGTTTCCATTGATCAGGCGATGAAGTGGGGCTTTGGCTGGAAAGAAGGCCCTTTTGAAATATGGGATAAAATCGGAGTGAAACGATCAATTGAGAGAATGGAGGCGGAAGGACGGGCGGTGCCGGGCTGGGTGAAGCAGCTGGACGGCGCATTTTATCAGGATGGGCGCTGCTATGACCGGTTATCGGAATCTTATAAGCCGCTACCCCAAAGGGAAAAAGTGATTGAACTGAATAAACACACTTCCATCATTAAAGAAAACAGCGGTGCCCGGCTGCACGATATGGGAGACGGAGTGGCCCTGCTTGAATTTGCATCGCCCAACAATGCGATTGGACTCGATATTATTCAAATGATTACGGCTTCTATTGACGAAGTAGAAAAAAACTACAAAGCTCTTGTGATTGGAAACCGGGGCAAAAACTTCTGCGTCGGTGCAAATTTAGCCATGATCTTAATGGCGGCGCAGGATGATGATCTGTGGGAAATTGATATGACCGTCAAGCAGTTTCAGCAGGCGATGATGAAAATCAAATACAGTTCAAAGCCCGTGGTGGCGGCGCCGTTTGGAATGACGCTTGGGGGCGGAACCGAGGTATGCCTGCCGGCAGCGCATATTCAGGCGGCCCATGAAACGTATATGGGCCTTGTAGAAACCGGCGTTGGGCTTATTCCAGGCGGCGGCGGGAACAAAGAGCTTTATATCCGCTATTTAAATCAAATGGCAGATGGCGTGAATTATGATTTGCAGGCGGTCGCCAATAAAGTATTCGAGACAATTGCGATGGCAAAGGTATCAGCCTCCGCCGCGGAAGCCAGGGGCAGCCACTTTTTATACCAGTCAGACGGCATTAGTGTAAATGAAGACCATCTTTTGTATGACGCGAAACAGGCGGCTCTTTATTTAGCCGAAGCCGGCTACACGGCGCCAATCCGCAGAAAAATTCCGGTCACGGGAGAAACCGGCTATGCGGCATTGCTTGTAGGCGCACAGTCAATGCACGCCTCGGGTTTTATCTCCGAACATGATCTGGCCATTGCTAAAAAGCTGGCCTGGGTGATTGCCGGCGGAAATGTGCCATTTGGAACGGAGGTTGAGGAAGAGTATTTGTTAGAGCTTGAGCGGGAAGCATTTCTGCAGCTTGCGTCCATGCCGAAAACACAGCAGCGTATGCAGTATATGCTTATGAAAGGAAAACCACTTCGCAATTAAAGGGGAGAGAAAAATGAAAGAAGCGGTTATTGTCACGGGGGCACGGACACCGGTCGGCAAGGCGAAAAAAGGGACACTTCGTTATACGCGCCCCGATGATCTTGGTGCACTCGTTATCAAAGAAACACTCAGGCGGGCGGGAAGCTACGACGGAGAAATTGACGATGTCATTATTGGCTGTGCGATGCCGGAAGCGGAACAGGGGTTAAACGTTGCGCGGAATATTGGCGCGCTTGCCGGGCTGTCCCATGACGTGCCGGCCATTACGATCAACCGGTACTGCTCTTCAGGCCTTCAGTCAATCGCCAGTGCAGCGGAGCGGATTATGCTCGGCCATGCCAGTACTGTGATCGCAGGCGGAGTGGAATCGATGAGCCTGGTGCCGATGATGGGCCATGTTGCCCGGCCGAATGTCAAAATTGCAGAGGAGATGCCGGGCTATTATATGTCAATGGGCCATACCGCAGAAGAAGTAGCCAAAAAGTATGGAATTTTACGCGAGGACCAGGATGCATTTGCCGTTCAAAGCCACAGAAAAGCAGCCCGCGCCATTTCAGAAGGAAAGTTTACGGACGAAATTGTGCCGGTGGATGTTACATTCCGGCAAGTGGGTGATGACTTTAAAATACAGGAAGAACACATAACCTTTTCAATGGATGAAGGAGTGCGCCATGAAACATCGATGGAAGGGCTGGCGAAGCTTCGGCCTGCTTTTTCGGCAGAAGGGTCTGTTACTGCCGGAAATGCGTCACAGACATCGGATGGAGCAGCAGCAGTGCTCGTAATGGAACGGGAGCAGGCGGAAGCGCTTGGCCTGCAGCCGCTCGCCAGGTTCCGTTCCTTTGCGGTGGCAGGGGTACCGCCGGAAATTATGGGAATCGGGCCGGTCGCCGCTGTGCCAAAAGCACTTAAGCTCGCGGGGCTGGAACTGGCGGATATTGATTTATTTGAATTGAATGAAGCATTTGCTTCTCAGGCAATCCAGGTTATTAGGGAACTGGGACTCGATGAAGAGAAAGTAAATGTAAACGGCGGCGCCATCGCGCTCGGCCATCCTCTTGGCTGTACGGGAACGAAGCTGACTTTGACGCTTCTTCATGAATTAAAACGCCGCGGCCAGCAATTTGGGGTAGTCACCATGTGCATTGGAGGCGGAATGGGAGCCGCCGGAGTATTCGAGCTGATCAACTGATTTGAACCTTTCATCAGCGGCGTGTTAAGGCTTTGCAGGCAGCAGGATCTTCCGCCGGTCCTTTCTGCTCTTCCGATGAGCCAGGGCGGAAAATCTATGCCCGTCACTATATGGCGGAATACAAGGGGGAAATGATCATGGCAGCAAAAGGCGGTTCCTTTTTAATTGAAGATGTAGAGGCAGGTGCTGTTTTTACACCGGAAGACTTTACGGATGAACAAAAAATGATTGCCAGAACAACCGAAGAGTATGTAATGGGCAGTGTGATGCCGGAAGTGCCTTATCTTGAAAAGCATGAATTTGACCGCTCCGTCAGGCTGCTGCAGGAAGCGGGTGAGCTTGGCCTTTTGGCGGCTGATGTGCCGGAAGAGTACGGGGGGCTGAGTCTTGATAAAATCAGCTCGGCACTGATTGCAGAAAAAATGGCGGCCGCCGGGGGATTTTCAATTTCACATGGAGCTCATGTAGGGATTGGCTCACTTCCCATTGTCCTGTTTGGCAATGAAGGACAGAAAAAAGCGTACCTGCCGGACCTTGCCGCCGGCACACGTTTTGCAGCCTATGCTTTAACGGAGCCGGGGTCCGGTTCGGATGCTCTTGGCGCCAAAACAACTGCCCGGCTGAATGATGCGGGAACCCATTATATTTTAAACGGAGAAAAACAGTGGATTACCAATTCCGCTTTCGCGGATATATTTATTGTTTATGCAAAGATTGATGGTGAGCAGTTTTCAGCATTTATCGTGGAAAAAGGCTATCCAGGGGTGTCAACTGGTGCCGAAGAAGAAAAGATGGGCATTAAAAGCTCTTCTACACGCACTCTTATTTTATCCGATGCGGAGGTGCCGGCAGAAAACCTGCTCGGTGAAGCGGGGCGCGGCCACGTGATTGCATTCAATATACTGAATATCGGCCGTTATAAGCTTGGAGTCGGCGCGGTCGGCAGCGCCAAACGGGCACTGGATATTTCACTCAAATATGCGGCGGACCGCAAGCAGTTTCAAACATCCATCGCTAATTTTAACTTGATTAAAGAAAAATTCGGCACGATGTCTTCCAAATTATATGCAGCGGAAAGCGCCATTTACCGGACAGTCGGCTGCTTTGAAGAACGGATGGGCGCCCTGTCGGAAGAAGAACAAAAAGACGGCAAAGCCATTGCCGCCTCTATTGCCGAATACGCTATTGAATGCTCGCTCGGCAAGTTTTTCGGCTCGGAAGTGCTTGATTATGTGGTTGATGAAGGAGTTCAGATCCACGGCGGCTATGGTTTTATGGAAGAGTACGAAATCGCCCGCATGTACCGCGACTCCCGAATTAACCGGATTTTTGAAGGCACCAATGAAATTAACCGGCTGCTTGTGCCGGGTACATTTGTGAAAAAAGCGATAAAGGGCGAGCTGCCGTTATTTGAGAAAGCAAAAGAGCTGCAGAACGAGCTGATGACACTGATGCCGGAAGAACCCGGGGATGCGGCGCTGGCACAGGAGAAAATGCTGGTGAAAAATGCAAAGAAAATTACACTCCTCGCCGCAGGTCTTGCCGTGCAGAAATACGGTAAAGCGCTTCAGGAAGAACAGGAGGTGCTGGCGAACATTGCTGACCTCGTAAATCTCGTGTATGCAATGGAATCAGCTGTGCTGCGAACTCAAAAAGCGATTGATGCGGCGGGTGAAGAAAAACATAAGCAGAAAGTGCTGTATACACAAATTTTCTGCCAGGAAGCATTTAATGAAATGGAGCAGCATGCCAGAGAAACACTCGTGGCGATTGAATCAGGCGATACTTTGCGTATGATGATGTCCGTGCTCCGCAAGCTCAGCCGCCATACGCCGACAAATGTGATTGCCAAAAAACGCGAAGCTGCCGAGCGGTTGAACACATCCTTGAAATATGTTGTGTAAACCCGTGCGTTCCTTTAAGAAGGATGTACGTCACAATGTTGAGAAACAAGCTTATCAAGAGCGCCGTTTCATTCGTTTTTGGATGATTTCTGTCCGGAAAACTCATAAATGGATTATTTAATAAAAAGTGGAACAGGCGATGTTGTATATTCTTTTAAAAATAGCGCAGAAGAACAGCGCTTAGTCCAGGCAGGAAAACAGCAGGATTTGTTTCCTTCTCTTTTTAAAAGAAAGACAGCCTGATTATTCATTTATAGCTGTTTTTTTCTGAAATGGACGGGCGGAGGGCTGGCGGCGAAAACTCCCGCAGGACGAGCGGACGGGCTGGTTCAGCGTTCGCCCTGCAGGAAAGCGCAGCTGCCAGCCCGGAGCCCATTGTGCATGGCTGTATGAATCGGAAACGGCGGAGGAAAAGCGTTATGCCTCTTCTGTCATTCAGAGAATAGTGGTGTTTGCCGGTCTATTGTTACGTTCTTAAGGCCGACGTGTTTTTTTTATCAGCATGCCGTCCTCTTAAAATGGGCGGTTTTTTTCGCGAATAAAGCAGAAATTCCGCCGTCAATTTAAAAAAGGATTTTTAAGGGTTGTGTCGAACTGCTTGTGTATGAGGTGATAAGAAATGAAGTTTTACTGGTATCCAAAGTGCGGGACGTGCCGCAATGCAAAAAAGTGGCTGGATGAGCATAATATATCATATGAACCCATCCATATTGTCGAGTCTCCGCCATCAAAGGCCGAGTTGAAGGAAGCGTATGAAAAAAGCGGCCTGCCGCTGAAAAAGTTCTTTAACACAAGCGGGCAAAAATACCGCGAGCTTGGGTTGAAAGATAAAGTGGCCACAGCTTCAGAAGATGAATTGCTTGAGCTTCTTTCATCAGACGGCATGCTGATCAAGCGGCCGCTTGCCATTCAGGACAATACAGTTGCTGTCGGCTTTAAAGAGGAAGAGTACAGCCAGAAGTGGCAGTGATTTTCTTGCTTTCTGTTTCAATAATCAGTAAAGTGTAAAGTGTAATTATTCCAATCTGGAGGTACATACACATGAACTTGCCTAAAGAGCTTCGCTATTCTGAAGAACACGAATGGGTAAAACAAGAAGGCGGGAAAGTACGTATCGGCATCACTGATTTTGCTCAGGCAGAACTTGGCGACATTGTATTCGTCGAGCTTCCATCTGTTGGTGATACTGTAACAGCAGACGAGCCATTTGGCAGTGTTGAGTCTGTTAAAACCGTTTCTGAATTGTATGCGCCGGTCAGTGGGACTGTTGTGGAAATCAATGAAGAATTGGATGACAGCCCTGAATTCGTTAATGAATCTCCATATGAAAAAGCATGGATGATTGTGGTGGAGCCTTCTGACGCTTCACAAATTGATGACTTGATGACAGCGGAGCAATATGCAGAAATGACAAAAGAAGATTAAACAGGAGACCGGCTTTTTGCCGGTCTTTTTTCCTTTTTTAAGAAAGCAGGATGCCTGCCAGGCCTGCCAGGTGTTAAACCACTGTGCTGTTTGAAGGCTGTGCCTTGCGCTTTTCATAATAACCACGTAACATAAAAGACATAACGTGCAGCGGGGTGATTGGTGATGATGGTAGAAAAAACGATTATCGTCGAAGGGTCATCTGATCGGAAACGGGTGGCTGAAATTGTCAAGGAGCCGGTAGACATCATTTGTACGAATGGAACAATTGGCGTATCGCGCCTTGATGAACTAGTCGAGGAATTGTTTGAGCGCGACGTTTACATTTTGGTTGATGCGGATGCATCAGGCGAAAAGCTGCGCCGCCAGTTTAAGCGCGAGCTTCCTCATGCCTGCCACCTTTATATCGACCGCGGCTACAAAGAAGTAGCATCAGCGCCGCATCGGCATTTAGCCGGAATTCTAATGAGTGCCAATATCGATGTGCGCGGTGAGTTTTTGCAAAAAGAAGGGATTCAGGGGTAATGAAAACAGCGCAAGCAATCGAAAAATTAATGGCAATGCCAAAAGCTGCCCTTTACTTGTATACACCAATGTGCGGGACTTGCCAGGTAGCGGGAAAAATGCTGGATGTAGTTGAGGCAACGGATTTACATATTCCGCTTCAGCGAATCAATTTAAATTATCATGAAGAGCTGTCCCGCCAATTTGAAGTGGAAAGTGTCCCATGTTTACTTTTTCTTCAAAAAGGGAAGCTTAAAAAGAAAATTTACGCTTTTCAGTCAGTTCCATATATATATGAAGAAATGCGGTCGTTTTTGTAGGCCGATCGAGTTTTGTCAGGATTAAACATTGAAATGTTGACACGGCTGTTATGGCGGTGGTAAAATCCATTTCGTACGTAAATAAAGAAACTCTTATCAAGAGCGGCAGAGGGAATGTGCCCGATGAAGCCCGGCAACCGTCTTTTCAAGAAAAGGTGCCAAATCACACGAAGCAGTATGCTACGGGAGATGAGAGAAAGGAATTTTGAACGCAAAGCCTTTCTGTCGCTATGGGCAGACAGGCTTTTTTCGTGGAAAGGAAGTGATCCCGTGATTTTTATTGAGCAGGCAAAAAAAGTATTTCAAACAAAAAACGGCCCGGTGAAGGCTGTTGACAATATAAATCTTTCCGTGCAGGAAGGCGAAATTTTTGGCATGATCGGCTACAGCGGCGCCGGAAAAAGTACACTGATCCGCATGCTGAATGGGCTTGAAACGCCAACTGAAGGATCCGTAACCGTTGCGGGACGGAAAATCTCAACCATTAAAGGGACGGAACTTCGGAAAGCGCGCCAGGAGATCGGCATGATCTTCCAGCATTTTAATTTGTTATGGTCGCGGACAGTACGTGAAAATATCGCATTTCCGCTTGAAATTGCCGGTGTAGCAAAAGCGGAACGGGATAAGCGCGTAGCGGAATTGATCGAGCTTGTCGGCCTTGAAGGGCGGGGTGACTCTTATCCTTCACAGCTTTCCGGCGGCCAGAAGCAGCGTGTCGGCATTGCCCGGGCGCTTGCAAACAATCCAAAGGTGCTGCTTTGCGATGAAGCGACATCTGCCCTCGATCCGCAGACAACGGATTCTATTTTAGATCTGCTTGTCGATATTAATGAGCGGCTCGGATTGACGATTGTCCTTATTACGCACGAAATGCACGTAATCCGGAAAATCTGCCATCGGGTAGCGGTAATGGAAAACGGCCAGATTGTGGAGCTTGGCCCGGTTCTTGATGTATTCCGCCGTCCAGAGCAGCCGATTACCAAGCGGTTTGTACAGCAGGTGACCGAGCCGGAAGAGTCAAAAGAAACGATTCAGCATCTTCTGACTGAACATCCAGATGGGAAAATTGTCAAATTGACCTTTGTTGGTGTATCAGCTGAACAGCCGGTTGTGACAGAATTGATTCGGTCGTTTCAAGTGGGAGTAAATATTCTCCAGGGGAAAATTTCGCAAACGCAAAACGGCGCGTATGGGACACTATTTGTGCAAATAACAGGTGATCCTGCTGAAGTAGCCAGAGCCGTAGCGTTTTTAGATGCCCAGCAAGTCGATTCGGAGGTGATTACCTATGAGTGAGCAGTGGTTCCCGAACGTCGACTGGGAGAAAATGTGGGAAGCAACCTATGAAACACTTTATATGACAGGTATTTCAGTGGTCATTACCTTTATTATCGGTATGCTCCTTGGTCTTCTGCTGTTTTTAACATCCAAAGGCCAGCTCTGGCAAAATAGGGCGGTATACAGCGTGACAGCTATTATTGTGAACGTGTTCCGGTCTATTCCTTTTATTATTTTAATTGTTTTATTAATTCCATTTACAAAAACAATTATGGGTACCATTATCGGTGAAAATGCAGCCTTGCCGGCGCTTATTATTGGAGCAGCGCCATTTTATGCGCGCATGGTGGAAATTGCCCTCCGCGAAATTGATAAAGGCGTTGTTGAAGCGGCCCGGGCAATGGGAGCTTCTACATGGACGATTATCCGAAAAGTGCTCATTCCGGAATCCATGCCGGCTCTTGTTTCAGGCTTAACGGTTACGGCTATTGCGCTTGTCGGCTATACGGCAATGGCCGGTGTTATCGGGGCTGGAGGTCTTGGAAACCTGGCTTTCTTAGACGGGTTCCAGCGCAGCCGTAACGATGTTACCGTGATGGCGACGATTGTCATACTCATTATTGTGTTTATTATCCAGTTTATCGGCGATACGGCTGTCCGCAAGCTTGATAAACGTTAATAAAAATATAACTTCAAGGAGGATTATCAGCATGAAAAAATGGCTTTTAGGCTTTTTAACAGCCGCTATTGTACTTGTTCTTGCAGCATGCGGCGGCGGAGAGGAAGCGTCAGATACAGGAGCTGATTCAGATTCAGGCTCGTCAAAAGAGGATAAAACAATTGTGGTCGGTGCATCGAATACACCGCACGCAGTCATTTTGGAAGAAGCAAAACCGCTATTGGAAGAAAAAGGATATGATTTGCAAATTGAAACATTCCAGGATTATGTTTTGCCAAATACCGCGCTTGAAGAAGGGGATCTGGACGCAAACTACTTCCAGCACCTTCCGTATCTTGAGCTTCAAGAAAAAGAGCAGGGCTACGATTTTGAAAGCGCAGGAGCTATCCACATTGAACCAATGGCTGTTTACTCAAAAGAATACAAAAGCCTTGATGAGCTTCCGGACGGCGCAACAATTATTTTAAGCAACTCGGTTGCCGAGCATGGCCGTATTTTGATGATTTTGGAAAAAGAAGGGCTGATTACAATCAAGGAGGGAGTCGAAAAAACGCAGGCTACTCTTGATGATATTGGCGAAAATCCGAAAAACATCAAGTTTGACTATGATTATGAGCCGGCTTTGCTTCCGCAAATCTATAATAACGGTGAAGGCGATGCAGTCGTCATCAATTCAAACTATGCAATTGACGCGGGCATCAGCCCGACAGAAGATTCTATTGCCATTGAAAGCACAGATTCACCGTATGCGAACTTGATCGTCACACGTGCCGGCGATGAAGATTCCGAAAAAATCAAGGCACTGGTTGATGTGCTGAAATCGCAAGAAGTTCAAGACTTTATTACAAATGAATGGGACGGAGCAGTCGTTCCGGTAACTGAATAAACATAGAGAGCGCCTGGGCCTGTACCAGGCGTTTTTCTTTCCGGGTATTTTTCGGACAATTGCGAATTCGGGAGAATAAGGTTTATATTTTGAGGCAGCGGCTATATATAAGAGTAGATTGGAGCTCACCCGGTGTGAGAGGGCCTGAAGAAGCTATACTGCTTTTGCACGTCCTGCCTGAATCCTGCTATCATAAACAGCGGAAGACAGGTCTTCCAAAAAAAAAAACGAAAAGGATTGATTCCCCATTAGTAACTCACTGAATATGAAGCACACAGAAGGTATGGAAAAAGCGATGCATGCTAATTACGGCATCGGCTATGCAGAGTACAGCCAGAAGCATGAAGTGAGAATGGAAGTTGAGCAGCAGCGTGAGAAGGACCACCAGCAGTCAATGCGCATGGTTGCTGACATGAATCGTAATTTTACAAACCATTTATAATAAAAACAGTAAGAAAAAACCGGCTTAAAAGCCGGTTTTTTCTCTTTTATTTGAGAATGCTTAATGTAATCGGTTTCCGCGGTTGAATATAAATTTCATTTGTTATAAGATTGTAATGAGAATAAACTGAGAATAGACACAATCGGCCGTCTCAGCCGATGAATACGGAGGGTAAAACATGTCACAATCTACGTTAACAATTAAAGATCTCCACGTCTCTATTGACGGGAAGGAAATTTTAAAAGGAGTCAACCTTGAAATTAAAGGCGGCGAGTTCCATGCGATCATGGGACCGAACGGAACAGGTAAATCTACTCTTTCTTCCGCTATTATGGGGCACCCTAAATATGAAGTTACACAAGGTTCTATTACACTCGACGGAGAAGACGTGCTTGAAATGGAAGTAGACGAACGCGCACGCGCCGGTCTTTTCCTTGCTATGCAGTATCCAAGTGAAATTACTGGAGTAACAAACGCTGAATTCCTTCGTTCAGCTGTGAATTCCCGCCGTGAAGAAGGCGATGAGATCTCACTAATGAAATTTATCCGCCAGATGGACAATAATATGGACCTTCTTGAAATGGATCAGGATATGGCCCAGCGTTACTTAAACGAAGGTTTCTCGGGCGGTGAGAAAAAACGGAATGAAATCTTGCAATTGATGACCATTGAACCGAAAATTGCTATTTTGGATGAAATTGACTCCGGTCTTGATATCGACGCCCTAAAGGTCGTTTCAAAAGGAATCAACAAAATGCGCAGTGAGGATTTCGGCTGCCTGATGATTACTCACTACCAGCGTCTATTGAATTACATTACGCCTGACTTTGTCCATGTTATGATGCAGGGCAAAATCGTCAAGTCCGGCGGTGCGGAACTGGCGGAACGCCTGGAAGCGGAAGGCTACGACTGGATCAAGCAGGAACTTGGCATCGAAGACGAAACGGTACAGTAATCGAGGAGGAACAAACATGACGGAAACAAAATGGTCAGTTGATGAAGCGGCGATCCGCGAATTTTCAGCTGCAAATAATGAACCAGCATGGCTGTTGAACGCTCGTCTGGATGCGTTCAGCAAAGCGGAAGATCTGCCGCTGCCAAAACCGGATAAAACAAAGATCGATAAATGGAACTTCACGGAATTTGGAGCACATCATGTTCAAAGTGCACCATTTAAATCATTTTCTGAGCTTCCTGAAGCTGCGCAGGCAGTAATTGGTGAAGAAAGCAGTACACAAAACGTATATGTACAGCGTAACAATACACCGTCTATTTTAAATATATCAGACGAATTAAAAGAAGCAGGCGTCATTTTCACTGATTTTGCGACAGCCGCAAAAGAGCACAGCGAAGTATTTCAAAAATTCTTTATGCAGCAAGTTGTAAAAGCAGATGAGCATAAATTAACGGCTCTTCATGCGGCACTTGTAAACGGAGGCGTTTTCCTTTACGTGCCGAAAAATGTTGAAATTACAGAGCCGATTCAAGCGGTATTTATTCATGATGATGCACAGGCAGCGCTGTTTAACCATGTTGTTGTAGCGGCTGACGCAAACAGCAAAATTACGTATGTGGAAAACTACATTTCTACAGTGAAAACAGAGCAGGGTGTAGCGAATATCGTGACCGAAGTGATCGCCGGGGATAATGCCCAGGTGTCATACGGAGCGGTTGACACGCTTGCCGAAAACGTGACAACATACGTAAACCGCCGCGGCATTACCTCGCCAAATGCGCGGATTGACTGGTCACTTGGCATTATGAACGATGGCAACACCGTTTCTGAAAACGTCACTAACTTAATCGGCGACGGTTCTTTTGCAGATACGAAAATGGTGGTTGTCGGCCGCGGCAAGCAGTCGATGAACTTTACAACAAAAGTGGTTCATTTTGGCAAACACACAGAAGGCTACATTTTAAAACACGGCGTTATGAAGGACGAAGCAAAGTCAATCTTTAATGGAATCGGCAAAATCGAACACGGTGCTTCAAAATCAAATGCGGAGCAGGAATCCCGGGTTCTTATGCTGAGTGAAAAAGCGCGCGGCGACGCGAATCCGATTCTTCTTATTGACGAAGATGATGTAACAGCCGGCCACGCAGCTTCTGTCGGCCGTGTTGATCCGCTTCAGCTTTATTACTTAATGAGCCGCGGAATCACAAAGCAGGAAGCAGAACGCCTCGTTATCCACGGATTCCTGGCGCCTGTTGTAAACAACCTGCCGATTGAAAACGTGAAAAAACAATTAACAGGGGTTATTGAAAGGAAAGTTCGCCAATGAACGCGAAAGAACTGAAAAAGTACTTTCCGATTCTCGACCAGGAAGTGAACGGCCATCCGCTTGTTTACCTTGACAGTGCGGCAACTTCCCAAAAACCTGTTCAGGTGATTGAAGCACTTAATGATTATTACCGCCTTTCAAACTCAAACGTGCACCGCGGCGTTCACACACTGGGCAACCGCGCAACCGATTTATATGAAGGAGCGCGCGACAAAGTGCGCAAGTTCATCAATGCAGCGTCTACAAAGGAAATTGTATTTGTCCGCGGTACAACGACCGCGCTGAATCTTGTAGCGCAAAGCTATGGGCGTGCAAATGTAAAAGAAGGCGATGAAATTGTTATTACGCTGATGGAGCATCACTCGAATATTATTCCGTGGCAGCAGCTTGCCAAAGCAACAGGTGCCACATTAAAATATGTTCCTTTGCAGGAAGACGGAACTCTTTCGTTGGAAGATGTGCGTAAAACCGTTACACCGAACACCAAAATTGTTTCCGTGATGATGGTGTCAAATGTACTAGGCACCATCAATCCGATTGCCGACATAACGAAAATTGCCCATGAAAACGGAGCCGTAATGGTAGTCGATGCTGCACAGGCGGCTCCTCATATGAAAGTAGATGTACAGCAGCTTGATTGCGATTTTCTCGCTTTCTCAGGTCATAAAATGTGCGGGCCTACCGGCATTGGCGTTCTGTACGGAAAGCAGCATTTACTTGAAGACATGGAGCCGGTTGAATTCGGCGGGGAAATGATTGACTTTGTTGATTTATATGACTCAACGTGGAAAGAGCTTCCCTGGAAATTTGAAGGCGGCACGCCGATTATCGCCGGAGCGGTTGGGCTTGGCGCTGCAATCGACTTTTTAACGGAAATCGGTATGGACGCCATCGAACAGCATGAACACAAGCTCGCTGCGTATGCGATGGATACAGTGACTGAGATTCCTGGCATTTCCGTTTTCGGGCCGAAAAGAGGAAAAGATCGGGCAAGTGTGGTAACATTTAATTTGGAGGATGTGCATCCTCATGATGTGGCAACGGTGCTCGATGCAGATGGAATTGCTGTTCGTGCCGGACATCACTGTGCCCAGACACTGATGAAATGGTGCCAGGTGTCCGCTACAGCACGTGCAAGCTTTTATTTGTATAACACAGAAGAAGATATCGACAGACTTGCCGCCAGTTTGTTAAAAACAAAGGAGTATTTCTCAGATGTCTTTTAATAATTTAGACCAGCTGTACCGTCAGGTCATTATGGACCATTATAAAAACCCGCGCAATAAAGGCGCGATTGAAGATGGCAGCGTGACAGTCGATATGAATAACCCGACCTGCGGCGACCGCATTCACTTAACTATGAAGGTGGAAGACGGCCTTGTCACAGATGCGAAGTTCGACGGTGAAGGCTGTTCGATTTCTATGGCTTCCGCTTCGATGATGACGCAGGCGATTAAAGGAAAAAACATGGATGACGCACTGAAGCTGTCACAGGCTTTTTCCGAAATGATGCTTGGCAATGATTATCCGGACGATTTAGACCTTGATGATATTGAAGCGCTGCAGGGTGTCGCCAAATTCCCGGCCCGCATTAAATGTGCGACGCTGTCGTGGAAAGCGATGGAAAAAGGACTGCAGAGCGAGAAGTAAAATTTACAAAGCAGGCTGGGGAAAAATGTTTCGCTTTTCGTGCCAGCCTGCCACAACAGGAGGAATGCAACATGGCCAAAAAAGCCCCTGAAATTGGCGATTACAAATATGGCTTCCATGACCGCGACGTTTCGATTTTCCGTTCTGAACGCGGATTGACGCCTGACATTGTAAAAGAAATTTCAAAAATGAAGGAAGAACCGCAATGGATGCTTGACTTCCGTTTAAAATCATTGGAGCATTTTTATAAAATGCCAATGCCGCAATGGGGAGGCGATATGTCGTCTCTTAACTTTGATGAAATTACGTATTACGTAAAGCCATCCGAGCGTTCTGAGAAATCCTGGGACGAGGTGCCGGAGGAAATCAAGCAGACGTTTGATAAGCTTGGTATCCCGGAAGCGGAGCAAAAGTATCTGGCCGGCGTATCTGCGCAGTACGAATCTGAAGTTGTTTACCACAACATGAAAGAAGATTTGGAAGAGCTCGGTATCGTCTTTAAAGACACGGATTCTGCATTGAAAGAAAACGAAGAAATTTTCAAAAAGCACTGGGCGACTGTGATTCCGCCGACAGACAACAAGTTTGCGGCACTTAACTCGGCTGTATGGTCCGGCGGATCGTTTATCTACGTGCCGCCAGGTGTGAAAGTGGATACGCCGCTTCAAGCGTATTTCCGTATCAACTCGGAAAACATGGGACAATTTGAGCGTACACTGATCATCGTGGACAAGGATGCAAGTGTCCACTATGTAGAAGGCTGCACAGCGCCTGTTTACACAACAAATTCCCTTCACTCTGCGGTTGTTGAAATTTACATTGCAGAAGGTGCGTATTGCCGTTACACAACCATCCAAAACTGGGCGAACAACGTCTTTAACCTGGTTACAAAGCGTGCTGTGTGTGAAGCAAACGCTACGATGGAATGGGTCGATGGCAACATCGGTTCGAAGCTGACAATGAAATATCCAGCTGTTATTTTAAAAGGCGAAGGCGCGCGCGGCATGACACTGTCAATCGCTCTTGCCGGCAAAGGACAGCATCAGGATGCAGGGGCAAAAATGATTCACCTTGCACCAAACACATCATCAACGATTGTATCAAAATCGATTTCAAAACAGGGCGGAAAAGTAACATACCGCGGTATCGTTCATTTTGGACGCAAAGCGGAAGGCGCCCGTTCTAATATTGAGTGCGATACACTCATTATGGACAACAAATCAACATCAGATACGATTCCATACAACGAAATTCTAAATGACAATATCTCTCTTGAGCACGAAGCAAAAGTATCAAAAGTGTCTGAAGAGCAATTGTTCTACTTGATGAGCCGCGGTATTTCAGAAGAAGAAGCAACTGAAATGATCGTTATGGGCTTTATCGAGCCATTTACAAAAGAACTGCCAATGGAATATGCCGTTGAAATGAACCGTTTAATCAAGTTCGAAATGGAAGGTTCAATTGGCTAATCCATAAAAGCATGCTTGTTTAAAAAACCCGGGCCACCGATTGGTCCGGGTTTTTTACGTGTTGAAATTTATCTCTTTTTCGTGGTATTCAGCGTGCCAGGACCGGATGAACTTTTCAATTAGGGCGGTATTTCGTCATTCGGGGCGATATATCCTATGCCAGGGGCGGAAAAGTAGCTTACCGCCCCTAAGGAAAACCACCCCGAATTTTGTCATACCGCCCCAAATAAAATATAAAAATGGGATTGAACGGATGAAACCTGTAAATATACTTCAAGAAGAAACCGATGAAAGAGATACAGGAGAAAGTCAAGGAAATGCTGGATCGCTACTTTAACTTGCTTGATGCGGAACTGGTGGATTTTCCGGAACCTTCCTTTTTTGCTTTCTTCTGCTTTCGGTTTTTCCAGATGGCTATCATCAGAAGAAGGATCGGGATAACAAATTGCAGTGGAACCTGAATGAATAAGGGAGCCACTTTATGTCCTTCTTGTATATGCTCGGAAAAGTTGCTGGCAATCGCGATCGACAGAATCAAAGCAACAACGCCGACTGGATAGGCAATTTTTGAGGGCTTTCTTATGTTAAATAAGCTGGAAATGCCAATAACGGCTGCATAAAAATAAATACATAGCTTAAAAAAGCCGCCAATGATCAGAAAAAGAATAAAGTAAATATCGAGCCGCTCAAAAAAATCAGCAAGCTGAATGCTTTGAATAGTGGACAGCAGCGGAAAAGGAGCCCGGGCTGCCAGCTGGGGACCAAGGACGCTGATATTGATCATCATGGTAAGCGCAAGCATGATTCCGCTTGCGATAATGGCGTAAAGAACAGCGCGTCCGGCTTTTTTTACATTTTTTACGTATGGAAGAATCATGGCAACAGCAAAAATTTCTCCAAAAGGAATAAACAACGTTTCTGTATAGAAGGTACGAAAAACAGGGCGGAAGCCGTCTGGCAAAACAGGCTTTAAATTATTAACGTCGATCAAGCCGGAGAAAGCAATCAGCAGAAACCCGCTTACACTGATGGCTAAAAATATGTAAAAGAGTACTTCCGCTGAACGGGCAAGAACTTCAATGCCTTTCGACAGTCCATAAATGGCGGTTAAAATAAACAAAGCATTTAACACAAAAAGGGGTGTTTCTACGTAAAAAGTGGAAGTAAGAATTTCTCCAAAATCGCGAAGGTTTCTTGATGTCCGGTAAATAAAATCTAAAATGTATATAAAGCCTATTATTTTTCCTGCTGTGCTTCCTAAAAGAACCTGCATATATTCAACAGGAAGCATGCGGGGATAAAAACGATATAACAGATAATAAATAAAAAACAGGACAATCCCGGCTGACGCACCCATCAAAATCGATATCCAGGCGGCCTGCTTTGCGCCTCCAATTGAAAGGGCGACAAGGAGCGAGCTTCCGATCTCGAATAAAAAAGCCAGAATAAATAATTGAAACGCACTGATTGAAGCTTTTTCCATCAAACCGACACATCCATTCTCCGCAAAGTTTTCATGAATCATCAATAAGTTTCTTACATAGCTTTGCCAGATTTAACGGGAGATACACATAAAAAAGCTCCTTGCGTCAGCGTGCCTCCTCTCATCTTTCACAACAAATTAAAAAGTGTGCTACACTCTTACTACGAGGTGATGCGAAATGATTTACACAGGTGTTACTGGATGGGGAGATCACGATACACTCTACAGGCAGGGAATAGCGTCACGTGATAAATTAAAAGAGTATGCCGCACACTTCCCAACCGTGGAAGTAGATTCGAGCTTTTACGCGGTACAGCCCGAGCGGAATATGCGCAAGTGGACGGATGAGACGCCGGAAGGCTTCCGGTTCGTCGTCAAAGCGTACCAGGGCATGACCGGACATGAGCGCGGCGAAATTCCGTTTCAATCAAAGGAAGAGATGTTTCACGCTTTTAACTTATCATTGACGCCGATGATGGAAGCCGGAAAGCTTGCGATGGTGCTGTTTCAATTTCCACCCTGGTTTGACTGTACGCGTGAAAACGTGACCTATATCCGTTATTGCCGTGAGATGATGGGAGCGGTGCCGCTCGCTATTGAATTTCGAAACCAATCGTGGTACGAAGCGAAATACTTTGATAAAACCATTGCTTTTCTAGAACATGAAAACTGGATTCATACGGTGTGTGACGAACCGCAGGCGGGTGAAGGGTCTATTCCGATTGTTCTTCAGGCAACGAATAAAGAAAAAACACTGGTCCGGCTGCACGGACGCAATCGGGCGGGCTGGCGAAAAAACGGGCAGAAAAACTGGCGTGAAGTCCGCTACCTGTACCGCTACAATGCAAACGAACTGCGTCAATGGGCAGACTTTACAGCTGAACTGCATCAGCAGTCAAAAGATGTCTACGTTTTATTTAATAACAATTCCGGCGGAGATGCGGCGGATAACGCCAAACAGTATTTGGATTTAGCCGGCATTCATTATGAGAATTTAGCTTCACGCCAGCTGGATTTATTTTAGGAGGCTTTGGCGGGATGGAATGGATCATTTTGCTTGGAGTGGGCCTGATTGCGGCTGTTACCGGATCACTTGTCGGTCTCGGCGGCGGTATCATTATTGTGCCGTCCCTGCTTTTTTTGGGCGGAACGGGAATGGTAAACGAAGTTTCGCCGCAGGCGGTGGTCGGCACATCATCATTGATTTTGATTGTAACCGGATTGTCGTCCACTCTTGCATATATGAAGCAGAAAAAGGTTGATTATAAACTGGGCCTTATTTTATTTATCGGAAGTGCGCCCGGGAGCGTCCTGGGCGCCTGGGCCAATAAAGGATTAAACGCAGAACAGTTCAGCTTGTATTTCGGTTTGTTTATGATAGGAATGTCCGTTGTCCTGATGTTTAAAAATCGTGCAAAACCGCTGTTTGGAGCACGTGGTATAAAGCGGGAGTTTAAGGACAATGAAGGGCTGCACACCTATTCGATAGAGCCGGTTACCGGAACCGCTGCTTCTTTTATTGTCGGCTTTTTTGGAGGCCTGTTCGGTATCGGAGGAGGCTCGCTTATGGTGCCGGCTATGATTATGCTGTTTGCGGTGCCGCCGCATGTGGCGGTTGCAACGTCCATGCTGCTGATTTTTTTATCTGCCTGTGTCTCAAGCACAGCACATATAACACTGGGGAATGTAAACTGGCTTTATGCGGCGGCACTTGTGCCCGGCGCCTGGTTCGGAGCAAAGATCGGCGCCTGGCTGAATGCGCGGATTGCCTCTAAAACGGTTGTAATGCTGCTCCGTCTCGTATTGATTTTGGTCGGTGTCCGCCTGATCTGGCAGGGCATTTATTAAAGGTGGAGTGAACATGAAAAAAACGATACATATTTATCACACAAATGATTTGCACAGCCATTTTGAAAATTGGCCGAGAATTGCCCGGTTTTTGGAAGAACGCCGTGCGTTACATGAACAGGCGGGCGAGTATTCGTTTGCTTTTGACATTGGGGACCATGTGGACCGTGCTCATCCGCTTACCGAAGGCACACTCGGCACTTTTAATATTGAACTGCTGAACAAATCGCGGTTCGATGCAGCAGCGATCGGGAATAATGAAGGAATTACACTGCCGAGAGAAGCGTTAAATAATTTATACGAGCAGGCTGCTTTTCCGGTTGTATGTGCAAATTTATTCGAAAAAAATGGGGAAACCCGTCCCGACTGGCTTGTGCCGCATGCTTTTTTTCAAGCTGGCGGCATCACCATTGCAGTTACATCGGCAACAGCCCAGTATACGGCATTTTATGAGCTGCTGGACTGGTGTGTAACCCTGCCGATTGATGAGCTGAAAAAACAAATTGCCATGCTGAGAAAACGGGCAGACATTGTGATTGTTTTGTCACACCTTGGCATGTACGATGATGAAAAGTTAGCTGAAGAAACAGAAGCAGACGTGATTCTCGGCGGGCATACCCACCATGTGTTTCATGAAGGGAAGATGGTAAACGGAACGCTTCTTGCAGCGGCCGGAAAATATGGATATTTTGCCGGACACGTAGAAATTGAAGTGGATTCAGAAAGCGGCCAAATCACGGCCAAGCGTGCTTATGCGGCAGAAACAAACCGGGAGCTGAAACCGCCTTCTGATGAGCGGGAGCAGCAGGCCGCCTTTGAGGAATGGGGGAAAAAAGCGCTGTCTGTTCCGGCAGTCCATCTTGACAGGGAGCTTTCCGGTGACTGGTTTCAACCGTCTATTTTGCCGCAGCTGCTTGCAGAAGCGCTGACCGAATGGTGCCACGCAGACTGCTCGTTTTTAAACGCGGGAGTTGTGCTGGGAAGCCTGCCGGCGGGAGAGATAACAAAGTATGATCTTCATAAACTGCTGCCGCATCCAATAAACCCCTGCTTGATTGAACTGACCGGTGCGGAGCTCGCAGAAGTGCTGCGCCAGACCTGCGATGAAAAGTGGCCGCACCTGCAAATAAAAGGGCTTGGCTTTCGCGGCAGTGTCATGGGGAGGTTTATATATGACCGGATTGAAATCAGGGAGCCGTATTTTTTGATTAACGGGCAGCCAATTGAAATGAAAAAAACGTACAAAGTTGCAACACTGGATATGTTTACGTATGGCCATTATTTTGTGGAGCTTCATAGAGCACCGTCGAAGCGGTACTTTATGCCGGAGTTTTTACGCGACATTATGGAATGGAAGCTTTTGCAACTATAAGCCTTCTTTCCCGCATACAATGCGGAAAGGAGGTTTTTTCATGCGCAGGCGCAGAAAATGGAGAAATGGTTCTGCTTTTTCCGCACGCCGCCGTTTTATGACTGCGGTATTCCTCTTTTTGGCGGGAGTCCTTTTTGTTCTATGGTTTATTAACCGGAATATTCAGCCGGTGCTTTTGAACTTTGCCGATGCCCAGACAAACAAAATCGCTTCTATGGTTTTGCAAAAAGCAATCAGCGAGGAAATTACCAAAAATCTTCAAATAAAAGATATTATGATTACCGAAGAAGGAGAAGGAGGAGCCACCGTTTTTAATGCAGAAGTAATCAATAAAGTGCTTGCGGAAGTAACGGATCTTGCCGAGGAAAATTTAAATGAAGCAGAAGCAGGGAACTTAAAGGAACTGGAAGGATTCACAGGCGTAGATATTGACGAAGAGGCGACAGAGCAGGCAGAAGGAATTGCTTATACTATCCCGCTCGGACAAATTACCAATAACGTTATTCTGGGGAATTTGGGACCGCGGGTGCCCATTCGTTTTCACGCGATCGGGGATGTATCTTCCAATGTTGAAACAAAGGTGGAGCCGTTCGGAATAAACTCCGCTTATGTAGAAGTATTTGTTGAACTTGAAGTACAGGTGCAGGTCATTGTACCATTTGCCACTGATACAACCGTTGTGAAGCAGACTCTTCCAGTAGCGATGGGGCTCGTACATGGAAAGGTGCCAAACTACTACAATCCGGATTCCATCGGTGTGCCGGCAAAATAAAAAAGAGAGTAGCAAATATTCGGGTTTTTTGATACGATGATATCGAATGGAGCACATGGGCAATGAACATGGTTTGTCATTGCTTTTTTTGTGCAATTAAATGGAGGAGAGACAATTTTGGAAAACACAATTTTTTCACTGTTGCCGCCTGTCCTGGCGATCGTAATGGTGATTTTAACGCGCCGTGTGCTGTTATCTTTAGGCGTGGGTATAATAGCGGCCGCATTTTTGCTGGCCGATTTCAGCATCTTAAAAACAGCCTCAATTATATGGGATGCTTTATCCGGCAATGTTTACTTTATAGAAGACGGTGCACTTAAATGGAGCATGTGGAATTTATACATTATTTTCTTCCTGCTTATTCTTGGCATTATTACGGCATTCATTACCATTTCAGGGGGCAGCCGCGCGTTTGGCGAGTGGGCTGTGACCCGGGTAAAGTCGCGTACAGGCGCGCAGATTATGGCTGCCCTGCTTGGCATCCTGATTTTTATTGATGATTACTTTAACGCGCTCGCCGTTGGACAGGTATCCCGTCCGATCACAGACCGCCACCGTATTTCCCGTGCGAAGCTTGCGTATATTATTGACTCCACATCAGCCCCTGTTTGCGTGGTCGCTCCAGTGTCAAGCTGGGGAGCTTATATTATCGGGCTGATCGGTACCATCCTGACTGCTCACCAGGTAACAGACACCACGGCATTTTCAGCGTTTATTCAAATGATTCCGATGAATTACTACGTATGGGCCGCTCTGGGAATGGTGTTTTTAATTGCTTTCTTAAACCGTGATTTCGGTGCAATGAAAAAGCACGAAGATCATGCGATTCAAACAGGGGAAGTAGTCTTTTCCGGCCGCGAAATCCCTGGAGAACTGAAAGAAGATTTGCCGGTCAGCGACCGCGGAACCATAGGCGGGCTTGTCTGGCCGATAGTCGTACTTATTATTGGAACCGTAGCAGCCATGCTTTTCACAGGTTATAAGGCAGCGGGTGCCGGAGCGGATATTATGGCGATTTTTGAAAATACGGATGTTGCCAAATCCTTATTCTGGGGCGGGTTAATAGGTTTTGCCGCTTCGGTTGTCGTCTTCGCACGCCAGGCATCTGTTTTTCCTGAAGGAGCCGGCTCCGTATTTGGAAAAGGCCTTATTGAAGGTGTAAAGTCAATGCTTCCGGCTGTTTATATTTTGTTTTTTGCATGGACAATTGTTACACTGATTGGCGACCTTGGCACAGGCACGTATTTAGCCGGCCTGGTGGAGCAGTCCAATATGAATATTGGCTTCCTGCCAGCCATCCTGTTTATCGTAGCGGGGATTATGGCTTTTTCAACCGGCACAAGCTGGGGCTCCTTTGGAATTCTGCTCCCGATTGCCGGAGAAATTGCCGCTGCAACGGATATCTCGCTTCTGCTGCCGGCGCTTGCTTCTGTTCTGGCCGGTGCTGTTTTTGGAGATCACTGCTCACCGATTTCCGATACAACGATTCTTTCGTCGACCGGGGCGGGAAGCAATCACATCGATCACGTATTGACCCAAATTCCGTATGCACTTGTTTCCGCTGTAATTGCGACAGCCGGCTATCTTGTGCTTGGCTTTACCGGCAGCACGTGGGCAGGGCTGATTGTCACGATTCTTCTTTTGCTGGCGGCGGCACTTCTTTTAAAACGTCAAAAAACAAGCCTGTCTGTTTAATCAGACGGGCTTGTCCCATTTTTTATACAATCTTGCATATATTATTCTTATAAAATAATAAAAAAAGATATTTACGAATTTTTCAAAGAATATTATAATGAAGATGGTCTTCAGAAATTATCTGAAAATACAAAACTTTGGCACATCGTGCATTTAAGGAGGTCCATTATATATGGAACAAAATCGTCCACAGTGGGGAACCCGCGCCGGCTTTATTATGGCAGCGGTTGGTTCAGCCATTGGGTTAGGGAATATTTGGAGGTTTCCGGCGGTTGCTTATGAAAACGGCGGAGGAGCATTTTTCCTTCCATATCTATTCGCATTGCTGACAGCGGGTATTCCCATTCTTATCATGGAATTTACAATGGGACATAAATACCGTGGTTCCGCGCCATTGACTATGGCACGGATGAATAGAAAAGGAGAATGGCTCGGCTGGTGGCAGCTGGCAATTTCTTTTGTTATTGCCACATATTATTCCGTTATTATTGCATGGGCAATCTCGTATTCTTTCTTCTCATTTAAATTAACATGGGGTGACACTCCGCAGGAATTCCTGCTTGGTGATTATCTGCAAGTAATTGATGCCGGCCAATTTGGCGGATTTGCAAACGGCGTTTTACTGCCGCTTTTAATCGTCTGGATTGTGGCTCTCGGCATTTTAGTATCAGGAGTTAAAAAAGGAATTGAAGCAGCAACAAAAATCATGCTTCCTGTTCTTGTTGTTTTATTTTTAATTGTTGTTATTCGGGCGTTGACTTTGCCTGGCGCAATGGATGGGCTGAATGCTTTCTTCCAGCCGGACTGGTCTAAAATCGCTGATGGAAAAGTATGGGTGGCCGCGTACGGACAGATTTTCTTCAGTTTGTCTATTGGTTTTGCCATTATGATCACGTATTCTAGTTATCTTCCAAAAAAATCGGATATTACCAATAACGCATTTATCACGGCATTTTCGAATTCATCTTTTGAATTATTAGCTGGTTTTGGTGTATTTGCGGCACTTGGGTTTATGGCCCAGCAGCAGGGTGTTCCCGTTCAAGAAGTAGTATCAAGCGGCGTTATTCTTGCCTTCGCTGTTTTCCCGCAAATTATTAATGAGTTTCCGGTTGCCAATGGATTTTTCGGATTTCTGTTTTTCGCATCCCTAACACTAGCGGGATTAACATCGCTTATCTCGATTGTTGAAACATTTGTTGCGGGCCTTCAGGAAAAATTCAATGTTTCCCGTACAGCCTCTGTTTTGATTGGCGGCGGACTGGCGGCAGTTATTTCCCTTGTTTTCGCGACAAAAGGCGGACTAAACTTCCTTGATTCAGCGGATTACTTTATTAATCAATTCGGTGTTGCCTTTGCTGGTCTTGTAGAAGTCATTCTCGTTGCTTGGGTCTTTAAAGAATTAAATGCTTTAAAAAGCCACGCGGATGAAGTATCGGATATTAAACTCGGCGCCTGGTGGAAAATCTGTATCAGCGTTATTACGCCAATCGTGCTTGGTTACATGATGTTTGATAACATTCGTCAGAACCTGGCTGAGCCATACGGCGGTTATCCTCAAGAATTCATTAACATGTACGGCTGGCCGGTTGCGATTGGAGCACTCATTATCGGGTTCGTGTTTATGTACATTAAGCCATTCAGCAAAAACAAAGGAGGCTTATCATGACCGGAAGTGCTGTTACAATGATGATTGTCGGTGTTGTTATCATCTGGGGAGGGCTTGGCGCAAGCATTGCACATGCCGTTAAAAAATCAAAAGAAGCAAAAAAAGCATAATGATAAAAGCCGGGTTTGCCAGTAGGCAGCCCGGTTCTTTTGTACCAGCAGAACGATTTGCTGAAGTTCAATAGGCACTACCGGTGGGGAAAAGGAGGATAAGCAGGACTTGAAAACCGAAAGAATGCTTTCTATACTTATTTATTTGTTAAAAAGGAATATTGTGCCGGCAGAAGAATTAGCAGAGGTATTTGAAGTCAGTACAAGAACGATATACCGGGATATGGATGCATTGTCCTCTATTGGGATTCCGGTCATTTCCTATCTGGGGAAGAACGGCGGCTTTGGATTAATTGACACGTACCGCCTTGACAAGTTTACCTTTAGTGATGAAGAAAAAACCTTTTTATTAGAGGGCTTAGCCCTGCAAAACGAGTTGTTTGACCGGGACCAGCTGGCTGTTCTGCAAAGGAAATTAGAGCTGCTGAAAGGAAATCAGGAGGAGCATCATTCGGCTGTGACTGTTTTCTCCTCTACGCTGCACCGTGAAGCGATCGAAAAAGAAACAAAAGAGAAAGTAAATAAAATTCTTTCTGTCATAACGGAAGAAGCAAGAATGCGGATTTATTACGTGTCACAAGCAGGCAGCCCCTCCTCTCGGATCGTGCAGCCTTTTAAATTAAATTTTCTGAATGGCAGCTGGTATGTGGAAGCTTTTTGTGAATGGCGGGAAGCGGTCCGGTCCTTTAAGCTGACCAGGATAAGGAAAATTGAAATCATCCGTGGTCCATTTGAAGCAGTGTATGTAAAAAAGCAAACGTACCCGGCGGAACAGCCGGCTGAAAAAGAAGAAATCGCGCTCGTATTTTCAAAAAGCGAGCTTGGGAAGCTGTATGATTTTTTTACAGACGACGAAATCAAAGTGCTCGAAGACGAAAGGGTCAAAGTTGTTTTTCAGCACCGCCGTGACAGCAACTTGCTGCCGTTTCTTTTAATGTTCGGCAGGCATGTGAGCATTCTGTATCCTGCATGGCTAGAGAAGAAATATAAAGAAGAAATTGGATTTATTTATAAAAGCTGACAGGCTGTTGTCATCATTTGAATGGTATATTTTCTTTCGTAATCAAAAGGAGGAAATACGGATATGAAAACAGCGGTAACGGAGAAACACATTTATGGGAAAAAAATTCGAACAAACAATCAGAATCCTGGTGCAATCAGCCGGCTGTGGGAAGAATTTCTTCAGCTGAAAGCAAAAGGGACTGTCTACGGAGTGTACAGCAATTACGCCAGTGACTTTACAGGGGATTATGATCTGCATATTGGCATTGAAGAAACTATTCCAGGAGAAAGCCGTCTCGTTATTCCAGCTGGCAGTTATCATGTTGTAGAGGTGGACCATAGGGACCCAAACGGTGTGTTTCACGCATGGACGGATATATGGAACAGCGACATAAAGAGAGCCTATCAAACAGACTTTGAATGCTATGGTGAGGATGGAACCATCCGCATCTTTTTATCTGTTGAATAGTCAAGCAGAAGGGCCGATTAAGTTCCTTCCGAAAAAAACTCTCCTTTTGCGGCTCTATGATAATTATGATAAAGTAGCGGTATATAGGAAGTTTTGATTGGAGATGGAAAAATGAGCACGAAAGAAGAATATTTGCGTAAGCCGGAATGGTTAAAAATAAAGCTGAATACCAATGAGAATTACACAGGATTAAAAAAAATGATGCGCGAAAAGCAGCTTCATACGGTTTGTGAAGAAGCGAAATGCCCGAATATTCATGAATGCTGGGCAGTCCGCCGTACGGCTACCTTTATGATTCTTGGCAGCGTCTGCACACGTGCCTGCCGCTTCTGCGCGGTTAAAACAGGACTTCCGACGGAGCTTGATCTTCAGGAGCCGGAACGCGTAGCAGATTCCGTTGTGCAAATGAATTTAAAGCATGTTGTCGTAACAGCTGTTGCACGCGACGATTTGAAAGATGGCGGTGCTTATGTGTTTGCGGAAACGGTCCGGGCCATCCGCCGCAAAAACCCGTTCACGTCTATCGAAGTGCTTCCATCCGATATGGGCGGCATTGAGGAAAACTTAAAAATGCTGATGGATGCCAAGCCGGACATTTTAAATCACAATATTGAAACCGTACGCCGCTTAACGCCGAGAGTCCGTGCACGCGCAAAATATGACCGGTCGCTTGAATTTTTGCGCCGGGCAAAAGAAATGCAGCCGGAAATCCCGACAAAATCGAGCCTGATGATCGGTCTTGGGGAAACAAAAGAAGAAATTATTGAGGTAATGGATGACCTTCGTGCCAACAATGTGGACATTATGACGATCGGCCAATATTTGCAGCCATCGAAAAAACATTTAAAAGTACAAAAATATTATCATCCGGACGAGTTTGCCGAGCTTCGTGAAATTGCCATGTCCAAAGGGTTCAGCCATTGTGAAGCAGGCCCGATGGTTCGCTCTTCCTACCATGCGGACGAGCAGGTAAATGCTGCTGCAAAAGCAAAGCATGAGCAGGGCGAGGCGCAGGCAGCCAAATGATCATCATGGGGAACGACTGCTATGAACTGATGGAGGAGCGGACAGAGGGCTTCAATGAAGAAGCGTTTCGGGCCCGCTACAGTGATATTTTAGCAAAGTACGATTACATCGTCGGCGACTGGGGATATGGACAGCTTCGATTAAAAGGCTTTTTCGATGATGGAAATAAAAAGTCGTCTTATGACAACAAATTTTCTACTGTGCGTGATTACCTGCTTGAATACTGCAATTTTGGCTGCGGCTATTTTGTATTAAAAAAGCTTCCCATAAATACAGCACCACAAAAACCGGCTGAGTAAGCCGGTTTTTATCATAGGATTGAAAAAGTGAGTCGTCAGTCAAGAAGACATTCCGTTTTTGAGCTGAAACCGTCTTCTTTTTATAAGCTGGAAATGAGCTGTGTTCTTCTGAAAGCAGTGCCAGAGGCTGCAGTCTGCCGGCTTCGCTTTCCTGCAGGGCGAACGCTGAACAGCCATCGCTTCGCATTGCCTGTTTCAGCTCGTCCGCTTCCGCTCGTCCTGCGGGAGTCTTCGCCGCCAGCCCTCCGCCCGTTCCGTTTCAAGAAAAAACAAATTCTGTTGTTTTTCAACACTGCTTTGTTTAAAACAAAGCAGTGTTTTCATTAA
Organism: Domibacillus indicus; assembly: GCF_000970685.1. Taxonomy (GTDB): domain Bacteria; phylum Bacillota; class Bacilli; order Bacillales; family Domibacillaceae; genus Domibacillus; species Domibacillus indicus. The sequence continues at coordinate 17,945 of NZ_LAJB01000009.1, read as the reverse complement.
ATCACTTCATATAAAAATTCTTTAAGCTCTGCGGCTTCTTTTTCGCTCATATTAAAGGCGTATTCAATGTAACCGGGTTCGTCTAAATCGTCGCGCCCGATAATCGCATATGTATTGCCCTGCAGGTTTATAACGATTTGTTTTCCGTAATAGCGGTCTGTCTGCATTAAAGCAAAATCATACCGTGCATGCTCGCCGGCAAAGCTGACAAACCTCGTGATTGTATGATCCTTTTCATCATATAGAAAAAAACGTTCGCTCATGTATTGTCCTCCGCTGTCCATTTTCAACCATTGTATCACATGATACAATAAGAGCGGAAAGGAAGGATGTCCTGTGTACTTTATTGACCGTAAAAAGATGGAAGCAACACTCCGTTTCATGGAGCAGCAGCTGGACCTTTTTCACTCGCAGCCTGCCTGGGGCACAGCTATTGAAAAAGCGGCACTTGAACGGATTGCCCACACAGTAGTGGAATCCATTATTGATGTTGGCAATGCAATGATCGACGGCTTTATTATGCGCGATCCGGGAAGTTATGAGGATATCATCGATATTATGGATGACGAAAAAGTCATTTTGCCCGAACAATCGGCTCCTTTAAAAGATGTAATCCGCCTGCGGAAAATGCTGGTGCGCGATTATGTATCCATTTCACATGATGAACTAACAGCGGTCCTGGTAGCCAATAAAAAAGAGGTGGCGGACTTTCCAGATCGTGTCCGCACGTATTTGGAAAACGAACTTGGACCGGTTTCAGCATTTTTACCAGAAGAAGGAGAAGGAAAATGACACGGTATAAAGGTTATTTAATTGACTTAGACGGCACGATGTATGCCGGTACGCAAGTAATTCCGGGAGCGGCTGAATTTATTGACCGGCTGAATGCAGCAGGTCTTCCCTATTTATTTGTCACAAACAATTCATCCCGGACGCCCGAGCAGGTGGCCGATAAGCTTGTGAAAATGGGAATCCATACAACACCGGAAAATGTATTTACGACATCACGCGCGACTGCCCAGTTTATTCGTGAAGAAAAGCCGGGGGCATCTATTTATGTGATTGGAGAAGACGGTATTTTAAATGCGCTCACAGAATATGGGATGGAAGTGGTCACACATGAGCATCCGGATTATGTGGTGACCGGAATCGACCGCGGCATTACATACGAAAAGCTTGCGGGCGCCTGCCTGGCTGTGCGGAACGGCGCCCGTTTTATCTCGACAAACGGTGACATTGCCATCCCGTCAGAACGGGGTCTCCTGCCGGGGAATGGCTCCCTTACGTCTGTTGTATCTGTTTCAACGGAAACGCAGCCGCTCTTTATCGGCAAACCGGAGCCGATTATTATGGAACAGGCGCTTGAAGTGCTGGGAACGTCGAAAGAAGAAACAGTGATGATTGGGGACTACTACGATACAGATATCCGGGCGGGGATAAACATTGGGATCGATACGCTGCTTGTGTTCACAGGCGTAACCCGGCCGGAATTTTTGGAGCGGTATGAAATCCAGCCGACACATACAAGAAACAATTTAAACGAGTGGGAGCTTTAAGAAACAGCACATTGCTGTTTCTTTTTTTGGGTAAAAATGGCCGGACCCGGGTATATAAAAGTTATGACTACTTATAGGGAGGCCATTATGCGAATTCCAAATGAATCAATATCCTACTGGAAAGATCATGAAGCACCACTTGCGTTTCCGCCCCTGCAAGAAAACATAACAGCAGACGCTGTTATTGTCGGCGGAGGGATTACCGGAATTTTAACCGCCTGGAAACTGTCGAAAGAAGGAAAGCAGGTTGCCCTTATTGAGGCAGGCCGTTTAACGGATGGGACAACCGGTTTTACAACGGCCAAGGTGACCGCCCAGCACAGCTTAATTTATGACAAGCTCATTCGGACTTTTGGGGAAGAAAAAGCGAGGCTTTATTATGAAGCCAATGAAGAAGCGATTGCCTTTTTAAAACAAACGGTGGATGAACTGAACATTGAATGTGATTTTACTCCGCAGGATGCTTATGTGTATATTACGACCGGTGAAATGAGACCGATGCTTGAAAAAGAGCTTAAGGCGTATGAAAAGCTCGGCATCAACGGCGGCCTGGCCGGAGATGCCGCTCAAATGAATTTGCCGTTTCAGGTAGAGGAAGCACTGGTGATGCGAAACCAGGCGCAATTCCACCCGGTGAAATTTTTAGAGGCGCTTGTGCAGGATATGGCAGGCCGCGTGCAGATTTTTGAAGGAACGAGAGCAGAAGCGGTTGATGGGAATGCTGTGAAAACAACAGACGGATATAAATTGATCGGCGAACATATTGTGGTTGCTTCGCATTTTCCATTTAACGATTTTGATGGGGCTTACTTCGCCAAACTTCACCCTGAACGATCCTATGCAATTGGCGTTAAAAGCGAACATCCGCTGAAAGCAGGTATGTATATAAGTGAGGATAAGCCTTCCCGGTCTGTCCGCTATGCAACAATGGAAAACGGCGAACAGCTTCTTATTATTGGCGGTGAAAATCATCCGGCCGGCAACAGCAAGCAGGAAACAATCCGCCATTTTGAGGAGCTGGCTGAATTTGCGGAACAATATTTCGGTGCGAAAGAAATTCGTTACCGGTGGTCGGCGCAGGATTTGATCACCCTTGACCGTGTCCCGTATATCGGGCGAAATCATGACAATTTATATGTAGCAACCGGCTATGCGAAATGGGGCATGACGGGCGGAACCGTTGCTGCGAATCTGATTACCGATTTGATTGTAAAAGGAGACAGCCGGTATAAAGAGCTGTATGATCCAAAGCGGGAGAAGATGAAACCGGCAGATATAAAAACATTTGTGGCCCAAAACGCAAAAGTCGCCAAAGATCTGGTCAGCGGAAAATTAAAAAGACCGTCGATTACTGTAGATGCTTTGCTGCCCGGAGAAGGCGGCGTTGTAGAGGTTGATGGAAAGAAAACAGGGGCTTATAAAGATGAAACAGGGCACTGCCACCTGGTTGATATTACCTGCACGCATATGGGCTGCGAAACAACCTGGAATGACGCGGAACGGTCGTGGGACTGCCCATGCCACGGCTCAAGATTTTCGTATGATGGAAAAGTGCTTGAAGGCCCGGCCATTAAGCCGCTTGAGAAGCGATAACAAAACAGGCTGCATCAAGCTTATTGGTGAATCAGCCCCGGCCAGAGAAAAAACTGTCCATTTGGGGCGGTATTTCGAAATTTAGGGCGGTTTTCTGTACGTTAGGGGCGGCCGACCCTGGCATTGGATATACCGCCCTAAATAAAAAACAGGCTGCCTTTACAAAGCAGCCTGTTTTGTTATTCTGTATGCGCGGCGCGGTGGGCAAGACGGCTTGCAGCCGCTGCGGCAATAGCGCCGACAATATCATCTAAAAAAGTATGGACCTGGCCGGTGGATTTGTCATTTAAGAACTGCAGAATACCCGGCTTTTGTTTATCGATATAGCCGTAGCTTGTAAGCCCGATTGTTCCGTAAACGTTTATAATCGCTGTTGCAATGGTTTCATCGAGCCCATAAAGCCCTTCATCTGTTTGAATAATGGACAGCAGCGGTTCTTCAAGCTGTTTTTTTTCCGCCAGCATATCGAGCTGGATACCGGTTAAAACCGCATTTTGCACTTCCCGCTTGCGAAGCACTGCTTCAACATGCTCCATGGCATCCTCAAGCTTTAAATCGGGATGATAGGGCTTTTGCAGATAAACAACAAGTTCGGCAATGTCCTCTACTTTTACGCCGCGCTCACCGATCCAGCGGCGCGCTGTTTTTTCAGACATACTCATGACAGGTTTTTCTTCAATGGTCATCGTCAACACACCTTTTTTATCAGTATATGTATTTCCACTTTTCTCATACCCTTTTTCATTGTGACATACTCATGTCGAAAATGATACAATAAGACGGAATAATCTGAAACGGGGTGCACTGTGTGAAGCCATTTGTGTATATAACAAGAAAAGTACCGGACGCTATTGTGTCAAGGCTTTCTGCGTCTTATCAGGTTGAAGCCTGGACTGAAGAAGATAAAGCGGTTCCAAGAGAAATACTGCTTGAGAAAGCTGCTGTGGCCGATGCGCTGTTAACGGTTATTTCTGATGTAATTGATAACGAATTGCTTTCACGAGCCGGCCGGCTGAAGGTCGTGGCCAATATGGCTGTCGGGTTTGATAATATTGATCTCGAGGCTGCCAGCCGCCATGGAGTGGCCATTTGCAATACACCCGATGTTTTAACCGATACAACAGCAGACCTGGCTTTTGCCCTTCTTTTAGCCACGGCCCGCCGCATGACAGAAGCATCTGAATTCGTAAAAGAGGGGAAATGGACAAGCTGGGCGCCTATGATGCTTGTTGGAACAGATGTGCATCATAAAAAAATCGGCATTGTTGGAATGGGCAAAATCGGAACAGCTGTAGCAAAACGGGCAGCGGGCTTTGATATGGAAATTCTTTATCACAACCGAAAGCGGCATGAAGTGGCGGAAGAAATGCTTGGAGCCCAATACCGAAGCTTTGATGCGCTGCTGCAGGAATCAGATTTCGTGATCTGCCTGGCTCCTTTAAATGACGATACACGTGGAATGTTTCAGCGGAAGCACTTTCAAAAAATGAAAAAAGAAGCGATTTTTATTAACGCAAGCCGCGGACCGATCATTAACGAGCAGGCGCTGATTGACGCGCTTGAAGCCGGTGATATTGCGGCGGCGGGTCTTGATGTGTTCGATAAAGAGCCTATTGGGGCGGATCATCCATTTTTAACAATGAAAAATGTAGTGGCACTTCCGCATATCGGCAGTGCATCCAGAGAAACAAGGCTGGCCATGATGGAAACGTGCTGTGATAATATTGAGGCCGTATTCGATCAGCGACCGCCTAAAACGCTCGTCAATAAAGACGTTCTGCAGTTTTAAATATGAAAAAAGAGCCGATCCTGTCAGCAGGATCAGCTCTTTTTCATTAAAATACCTGTTCCACTTCAACAACGCCAGGAACTTCTTCGAGCAATGCGCGCTCAATTCCTGCTTTTAGTGTAATCGTCGAACTAGGGCAGCTGCCGCACGCGCCGAGCAGGCGAAGTTTTACAATCCCGTCTTCAACATCAACGAGTTCACAGTCGCCGCCGTCACGAAGCAGGAATGGGCGTAATTTATCAAGTACTTCCTGGACGTCACTGAACATTTCTTGTTCTTGTGTTTGCATGAATCATCGGCTCCTTTCGATTCCATACATATATTATAATGATTTTAAATTGAAAATGCAATTTCTCCTGTTACGAAAGGCAAAATCAAGCGTATTATTCTCAGCACAAGAACGAGAAATGAAAAGAATTGTGTTTAAAAACAAAAGCGGAGGCAATAAAATACTGAGTGGATTAAAAAGGAGAGGATTTCTTTGAAAGAATGGAAAATGTACATAAACGGCCAGTGGGTTGCAGGAGATGAAAAAATAACCATTGTAAATCCGGCAACTGATGAAGCATTCGCTACTGTCCCAAAAGGCGGCGCAAATGAAGCAAAGCAAGCTGTAGACGCTGCTTATGAAGCGTTTAAAACATGGGCAAAAAAAACAGCAGGCGAGCGGTCCGGACTCCTGATGAAATGGCATTCCCTTATTGAAGAAAACAAAGAAGAAATAGGGCGCATTATGACGGAAGAACAGGGCAAGCCGCTTCAGGAAGCAATTGGTGAAGTCAACTATGCAAACAGCTTTATTTCCTGGTATGCAGAAGAGGGCAAGCGAATTTACGGTGAAACCATCCCTGCCTCCGATCCGAAAAAACGTTTGTTTGTCTCGCGCCAGCCGGTCGGCGTTGTGGCGGCCATTACACCCTGGAATTTTCCAGCGGCGATGATTACACGAAAAGTCGGCCCAGCCCTCGCATCGGGCTGTACAGCTGTTGTAAAACCAGCTTCATCTACACCGCTTACTGCTTTGAAGCTCGTTGAACTCGCGCATGAAGCGGGAATTCCAAAAGGCGTTTTAAATATAGTCACGGGAGATTCAAAAGCTGTGGCAGGCGCCTGGATGGACGACAGCCGTGTACGGAAGCTGACATTTACCGGTTCAACGGAAATTGGCAAAGTGCTTATGAAGCAGGCAGCCGATACAATGAAAAAAGTATCGCTTGAGCTTGGCGGGCATGCACCGTTTATTGTGACGGAGAATGCCGACATTCAAAAAGCCGCAAAAGGACTGATCGGATCGAAATTCCGCAATGCCGGTCAGACCTGTGTTTGTGCAAACCGTGTTTATGTGCATGAATCTCTTCAAAAAGAATTTACGGAAGCCTTCAAAGCGGAAGTAGCTCAGCTGCGTGTCGGCAACGGACTGGAAGAAGGAGTAAACATCGGGCCGCTTGTTGATGCGGATGCAGTTGAAAAAGTAAAGAGCCAGCTTGAAGACGCCAAAAAGAAAGGCGCTGTCATCGAGATGGGCGGAGAGGCAAGCGGGAATTTTATTACGCCTGCCGTCTTAACAAATGTTACGGATGATATGGACTGCATGGTAGAAGAGACGTTTGGCCCTCTGGCGCCAATTGCCGTCTACAAAACAGTAGATGAAGTGATCGAGCGGGCAAACAATACGCCATTCGGCCTTGCTGCTTATGTTTTTTCCAATGATATTACAGAAGCGATTGAAATCAGTGAAGGGCTTGAATATGGAATTGTCGGTTTAAACGACGGCCTGCCGTCTGTAGCCCAGGCGCCATTTGGCGGCTTTAAAGAAAGCGGGCTCGGCCGTGAAGGCGGGCACCATGGCATGGAGGAATTTCTGGAAGTGAAATATATTTCGCTCGGTCTTTAAACACAATAAGCAGAGGAAAAAGCAGAAATGTTCAGATACAGAACATTTCTGCTTTTTAGTATGGCGCCATTGCTGTAATGGCCGGCATTTATTCGTTTAGGGCGATACCGCCTTAAGAGACACTATTTCTTGTCTGGAGTAGGATAGGTCTGTTTATCCATTATGGTATTTGTACATCCAGAGGACGCCTGATTTTAAAAAGCGGGCAACCCGTCCAGTAATGGCACGGTCGGCTACAAAGCCGAAGCCCTGCTTTTTGCCGAGTGAGCCGAGAACGCCTTTTAGCTTCATTTCCGGCATTGTTTCCGGCAGCGGCTCATTTCTCCAGCGTTTTTGAAGAACTTCTACAATCTGCTCTGCCTGTTCCTCTGCAAGCTGTGCACTTGGCGCGTGAGGCAGGCTTGCGCAGTCTCCCACTACATATACATGTTCGTTGCCCGGCAGGTTATGATGCGGAGTCAGTACAACTCGATCGGAACGGTCTTTTTCAACCTTCATTTCACGAACAACCTGGCTCGGCTGAATTCCTGCCGTCCATACAACCGCGTCCATTTCATAAACGTCTTCATGGTTATAAATCCGGTCCGGTTCAACACGGGTAATATTTGCGTCACTCACTACTTTGACTCCATGATCGGTGAACCATTTTTCAATATACCGGCTCAAGCGCTGAGGGAAGTCCTTTAAGATACGCGGCCCGCGGTCAAACAGCTTGATATCAAGATCAGGACGGCTCTCGCGAAGTTCGCTTGCCAGCTCAATACCCGAAAGGCCGGCGCCTACAATGCCGACTTTTGAACCAGCAGGCATATTGTTCAGTTTTTCGTAGGTAGCCCGGGATTTTTGGATAGATTGGATGCTGTATGTATATTCAGCAGCACCCGGAACCCCATGGTACTTATCTTCACAGCCAAGCCCGATGACAAGATCGTCATAGGCGAGCGCGCCGCCTGCTTTCAGTTCTATTTCTTTTTGTTCCAAATTAATGGAGGTAATTTCGTCATAAACAATGTTTAACTTTTCATGCTCGGGAAAGGAAACACGAACTTCATGATCGGAAGCGGTTCCAGCTGCCAGAGCGTAATATTCTGTTTTCAAGCAGTGATAAGGGACTTTATCCACTAGTGTGATTTGTACATCATCCGGCAGATGATTGGGCAGCAGCCTTAGCAGAATGCGCATATTGCCATAGCCGCCTCCAAGCAAAACTAAATGTTTCATATGTATAACTCCTCTGCTTCATATTCTTATGTACGTTAAGCTGTTTATTCATATCCGAGTATAGCGAAAATGCCCTTATTATACAACACGGATCAGGAAAACTTCCCGCTTTTTTCTGTGCTGGATTGGTAGTACAATAAACGGGTGAGGTGAAAAAGAAATGAAGCCGATTATAGAATTTTGTGTCAGTAATTTAGCCAGCGGATCACAATCAGCATTTGAAAAGCTTGAACAGGACCCTAACCTTGATGTTATCGAATACGGCTGCCTCAGCTACTGCACGCGCTGTTCCGATTCGCCGTTTGCTCTTGTAAATGGTGAAGTTGTCAGCGGAGCAACGCCGGAAGAGCTTGTGTCTAATATATATACTTTTATAGACGAAACATGGCTGTTTTAAACCACTAAAACCGGGCGCCCTGCAGGACACCCGGTTTTTTAAACGGATTCTTCTTCTATTCCAGCCCCGTCCCGCAGTTCATGCCAGCGGTCGCGGGCCATTTCAATTATTTGCTTTTCATTTGAATTTCGCTGGCGCTCAATTACTTTTGAAAAATAGGAAACCGCTTTATCGTTTCTTCCCAGTTTACGGTTTAACTCCCCAAGCAAATAAAGTACTTTAATTTCTGACATTTTTTCGGCTACATCTTCCAGCGAGAATGCTTCCTCATATTCACGAACCGCGATGGATAAAAAACGCTTTTCTTCTTTTTTGCGGCCCAGGTCTCTGTAAATCCATGCCGTCCGCAGAGCAAGCCCGGCCAGTGTTAAATGTTTTTCTTTTTTTAACACACCTGAATAAAGAGCCAGCTTGTAGCTTTTTATGGCCTGCGAAGGCGAACGTTCTCCGCTGAAATCCTGATTAACCCAGTGATCGGAAACAGACGCTTTAAGCACTTCTGCTGTTCCGGGCGCAAAATAAGGGGTAAAATCCTCTGTAAACGAATATCCGCAATGAAAGCAGACATGAACATTGTAAAAAAGGGGATTAACCTGTCCGGCTTCATAAATGGGCTTTAAATCCGTATCCTGTCCGGCTGTTTTGATCGTACTCTTTCGAACTTTTGTCGTATTGAAGGATTGCTGGCAATGAGAGCATTTCATTGTTTTATTGTAAATAAGTGGGACGTTTGACATTGTTTAAACCTCCTTGATTTCATTTAAAGGTCTTTTTGCTTATTTTATTATACAGAAAATCAGGTTAAAAAGAATTATTTTTGCTGAAAATGAAGTGAGCGGTTCAGTTGAGGATTTTTTTAGTTCCACGTATACTAAAAGAAAATGAAAGGAGAGATTTCATTTGTCTGAACAACAAGTTGTGACAATTACGGAAGCTGCGGCTTTTCAAATAAAAGATATGATGAAGCAAAACGAAGAAGAAGAGTCGTTTCTTCGTGTAGCCGTCCATGGCGGAGGCTGCAGCGGGCTGTCATACGGCATGGGCTTTACCCCGGATGCTGAAGAAGGCGATATCCAGCTAAACCAGTATGGCATTCCGATCGTGGTCGCCAAAAATGATGCGCCTATCTTAAAGGGAACCGTTGTGGATTACAAGCAGTCTCTTATGGGAGGCGGCTTTACGATTGACAATCCAAATGCGATTGCTTCATGCGGCTGTGGATCTTCCTTCAGAACAAAAACGAATGAAGGAACGCCGGAAAACTGCTGATGCTTTTCATTAAGTTCAAAAAAAGCTTCTGCTTGTAGATAAATACAAGCAGAAGCTTTTTTGTTAGCCTGATTTTCTTTTTCGAGTAATCCAGAAGGCAGCCAGTGGAACGACAATGAAGAAAGTGACGAAAAAAATCAATACAAACTGCAGCATAAACCAATCTTGATACAGGCTGATTCTCTCCCTTCATGGTTCTTTCCCTTTACTATACACCATAAAAAATCTCCCATTCCCAAAGCGGAGAAGGGACTGAAATGAATTTATACCTATAATATTACAAAGGAAAAATTACCCGTTTTTTATATTTATTAAACTTTTTTAAATTATATGTAAAGTTTTTAGCTTACAATAAAAAATAGATTACAATAAAAATAGTTTTAAAACAGCCAGTATATTTCGGAGAGGAGTTTTTGAATGAGAAAGTTAGGACAGAGTTTATTTGCTCTTGTACTTGTCATTGGCACACTGCTTCCATTTCAAGCGCCGGCAAGCGCAGCTTCTATCACAGTAGCGGATGCGATCGCTAATAATTCAGGGACCGCGGCTGTAGAAGGATATATTGTCGGCTATACACTAGCTAAAAATAGCTATACAGCGGACCCTAATCGGTTTGGAGACTATAATATCGCGATTGCAGACGAAGCGGGGGAAACCGATCCGGCCAAAATTTTGCCGGTGCAGCTGACAGCTTCTTTCCGCGCTGAATTCAGCCTGGCAAATCACCCGGAAAACCTGGGCAAAAAAATTCAAGTAACGGGCTCTTTAGAACCGTACTTCACTGTGCCAGGCCTTAGAAGCCCGACATCTATTACTCTAGCAGATGACAGCACAGAAGAGCCGGAAGAACCAGCGGAGCCTGCGAAAGAATCCATTTCAGCTGTCCGTCAAAAAGCGGAAGGCACCGATGTATCAACGTCCGGTACGGTGACGGCTGTTTTTGGAAACACAGTTTATATCCAGGATGAAACAGCCGGCATAGTTTTATACGGGTCGGGCATAAATGCTGTGCCTGGCGATGTGGTGGATGTAAAAGGAAAAATCGACGATTACAATTCCCTTCTGGAAATTGCTGTTCAGCCGGGCGGCGTAACCGTAACAGGCAAAGACAGCGTGCCGGCGCCGCAGGAAATAAAAGCGTCTGGCTTAAGCGAGTCATATGAAGGAACTCTTGTTAAAATAAACAATGTTTCCGTCTCCGGCTTTTCGGGAGGCAATTACACGGCAGCAGATAAGGAAGGAAACGAATTTCAAATCCGTCCGCAGGATGCTGCACTGCTTGCTGTGGATACAAGCTATGATTCTATCACAGGTGTTTTGGGTTCCTACAATAACGTCTATCAATTAATTCCGCGCAGTGCAGGGGATATCGCAGCCGATTCATCAGCCGTCGGGGCTGTCACAGCAAATCCGGCTGCCGGTGCCGTACAGGCGGGAACAAAGGTAGTGCTTTCATCGCCGACAGAAGGCGCGGCCATACACTATACATTGGATGGCTCTGAACCGACAAAGGAAAGTCCGCTTTTTTCAGAACCGATTGTGATTGAGTCAAATAAAACAATTAAAGCGAAAGCCTTTAAAAACGGCCTGTCGGACAGTGCTGTGTCTCAATTTACGTATGTCATTCAAAAAGATACTGTCCGTATTCATGATATTCAAGGAGCGGGACACACCTCGCCGTATAACAATGCAGCTGTCCAAAATGTAGAAGGTGTTGTAACGCACATCGTGGATGGGAATAACTTTTATATGCAAAGCATTGAAGCAGATAAAGACGAAAACACTTCGGAAGGGATTCTTGTTTATAAAAAAGCACACAGCCTGACGCAGGGCGATCTTGTCAGCGTAAACGGCACAGTAAAAGAATGGGTGCTTGACGGATATGCCGAAAAGCTGCAGACTGACCTTCCTGTGACAGAAATTAATGCTTCTGCCGTAGCGAAAAAAAGCTCGGGCTATCCCCTGCCGGAACCTGTTGTAATCAATGAAAACAGAATGCTTCCGACAGAAGTAATCGACAACGACCAGTTCGGTGCATTTGACCCGGCAGAAGACGGAATTGACTTTTGGGAAAGCGTGGAAGGCATGCGTATCCAGGTAAATAATCCAAAAGTAGTCGCCCCGCAAAATTATGGGGAAGTGGTGGTTGTGCCGGAAAGCGTTGAAACCAATACAGCAGCCGGCGCCCTGCGCATTACAGAAACAGATTACAACCCCGAGCGCATCCATCTTGACTTGGATGATGAAGAGTTTGCAGCCAAAACGGGAGATTCGTTTGCCGGCAATGTAACAGGCGTAGTCAGCTACGGCTACAGCAATTTTAAAGTGCTTGTTGATAATGCGCCGGAGCTTATTGATGGCGGCTTAACAGGTGAAGAAACAACGCTTGCTGCAACGGAAGACGGATTGACAATCGCTTCTTATAATCTGGAAAACTTCTCGGCCGCCTCCGGTCCAGATAAAACAAACCGGCTGGCTGCCGGCATTGTGAACGGAATGAAGTCGCCGGATATTATCGGGGTAACGGAAGTGCAGGATAACGATGGACCGGCTGATTCCGGAACAACCGATGCGGCAGAAAGCGCTGCAGTCCTTATTAAAGCAATTGAAGATCTTGGCGGCCCATCTTATGTTTACACCGATGTGGCTCCAGAAAATAAAATGGACGGAGGACAGCCAGGCGGAAACATCCGCGTAGGCTTCTTATATAATCCTGAGCGCGTTTCATTGGCTGCAGGAACGGCAGGTACTCCAACAGAAGCGGTCGCATACGCAGATGGCCGGCTGACTGTGAACCCTGGCCGGATTGACCCGGAAAACGCTGCTTTTGCAAACAGCCGGAAGCCAGTTGCCGCGCAGTTCACATTTAATGGTGAAAGCGTCATTGTTGTGGCAAATCATTTTAACTCAAAAGGCGGGGACGAGCCGTTATTTGGAAAAAACCAGCCGCCGTATTTGGGAAGTGAAGTGCAGCGCAGGCAAATTGCCGCTGTAGTGAACAATTTTGTGGAAAGCGTAAAAACCGCTGATCCAGATGCCAATATCGTTCTTGTCGGTGATTTTAATGATTTTGAATTTACCGAGTCACTGTCTATTTTAAAGGGAGACGACCTGATTAATATGATTGAAAAAGTGCCGGCAGAAGAACGGTATACGTATTCCTACCAGGGGAACGCACAGGTGCTTGATCATATCCTGGTTACAAATAACATGGCGCCTTCAACGGAAGTAGATATTGTCCATACAAATTCGCAGTTTATGGAAGAGCATGGACGCGCCAGTGACCATGACCCGGTTGTCATTCGAACAGCTTTTAAAGAGGACAGCACCGAAGAAGCTATTGTTTATGTGCCTGCCTTGAAAAAGAAACAATTTATTGTGGCAAAGCCGGGAATTCATTTAGAATTTGATAAAGGAGCGCGCTTTAGTAAAGGCATTGTTGTAAAGCATTCCGCTGTTCTTCAGGGAGAAGGGCTGAAGTATAATACTGTTGTTATCTCCACGCCTCAAAAAGGACAGGTAATTGACCTGCGCGGAGAAGAAGTAAAAGAAGTCCGGATTGACACAAAACAGCCAGTTGAACTTAAGGGTGCTGAAAACGTGAAAAAATGGACGGACTCGAAGGGCAAAAAAGTGAAAAAGCCTGCTGCGTAACCGCAGCAGGCTTTTTTCATGATAAAAGAAAGGTAAGGCAGACTGGTTTTTTTATTTATATTCCGCTTAATGCTTCACTGATCGGCACATGGCCGCCTGTAATCTCAAAAATCCGGCTTTCTGTTTTTTCAGCAAGCAGGCTTTGGACAAGAACTTCGGCAACATCGGCTCTTGAAATAGAATTGGTCCGGTTTTCCACCCGGGCGGCAGCTTCAATTTTGCCAGAGCCAGGCTCGTTGGTAAGAGCTCCGGGCCGGATAATCGTGTAGCTTAAGCCGCTCTTCATTAAATGAAGGTCCGCGTCATGTTTTGCCTGCAGATAGTGCCTTAGAGATTCCGGGCCTGCATCCGGCTGATCGGCTCCCATTGAACTGAGCATGACAAATCGTTCAATGCCATGAGAGACGGCGAGATCGATCGCTTTGACCGCTCCGTCACGATCCACTGCTGTTGTTTTCTCCGGGCCGGTTGAAGAACCGGAGCCGGCCGCAAAAATAACGGCATTTACATCATTCATTGCATAGCTGAAATCCTGTTCTAAATCTGCCAGGACCGGCCTTGCTCCGAGCTTTTCCATTTCCGCCATCTGATCCGTTCTGCGCACCATGGCTTTTACAAGATGCTGAATGTTTTCCGCAAGGCTCCGGACAACGAGCCGTCCTGTTGTACCGGCTGCGCCTATAACAAGTACATGCATAGTTGACCACCCTTTTTCCTTATTCTTTACCCGCAGCAAAGAAATTAAAACAAGGATGTGCTGTGGAGCGGCTGCACTTTTGCATCAGGGTCAATGTAAGACTTGGCGTTATTCACAGCGGTGGGCGCTTCGCCAAATCCTGTCGCAATCAGCTTCACTTTGCCCTCATAAGCAGCTACATCGCCTGCTGCATATACGCCTTCAATGTTGGTTTCCATCCTTGAATTGACGACAATCGAATTTTTTTCAATGGTAAGTCCCCAATTTTTCATTGGACCGAGAGAAGAAATAAACCCGTAATTTACGATAAGGTCATCAATTTCAAGCGTTTCTTTCCGGTCGCCTTTTACTTCCTCCAGATGAAGCGTTTGTCCGTCAAATGAAGCAGGCACGAAAGGCGTCATCACATGAACACGTGATTCATGCAAAAGCTCCACGCTGTGTTCGTGGGCGCGGAACTTATCGCGCCGGTGAATAATTGTTACATCTTTTGCCGTGTTTTCAAGCATCATGGCCCAGTCCACGGCCGAATCGCCGCCGCCAAGCACAGCAACACGCCGTCCGGCAAAGGAGGATAGATCATTAATAAAATAGTGGACATTCGGAAGGGAATCCACACCTTCCATTTCCAGCCGTCGCGGCTGAAAGGCGCCGTTGCCCGCGGTAATGATGACGGCTTTTGTTTCGTGTGTTCCTTTGTCTGTTTGAAGAAGAATCGTTCCATCCGGCTGTTTTTGAAGATTTTCAACGGCTTCTTCAAGACAAAGCTCAACGGGAAAGCGGTTCATTTGCTCGACGAGCCGATCAACAAGCTCCTGGGCACGCACAGCAGGAAAAGCAGCCACGTCATAAATAAATTTTTCCGGGTACAGGGCAGACAGCTGGCCGCCCGGCTGCGGCAGGCTTTCAATAATTTTGACGGAAGCGCCGCGCATCCCGGCATAAAAAGCAGCAAATAACCCGGTTGGCCCTGCTCCAATGATTGTAATATCTGTCATTCCAATTCCCCCTTTTTTTAAACGCATACAAAATGGGCTGCAAACATACATTTATGCTGGCTCCCCTTTATGATTTCCTATTTTACAGAAATTTTCTCATGAAGTCTCATCTGAAATTTCTTGTTGAAATAACTTGAAAAAAGCCGGTAAAACGTCTATGATAAAACTAGTTATGCATATTGTTAACATTTTGTGACAAAGTAAAGATGTTTTTTTGCAACCATACGTGAAGAATCTCACATTCTTTGCGGGAATATATTAATAGAGGTGGATAAAGATGACAGTGAGAAAGCCGAAAATCGTAGTACTGGGCGCTGGTTATGGCGGTCTTGTTACCGTAACACGTCTTCAAAAAGCATTATCTGTAGATGAAGCTAACATTGTGCTGATCAACAAAAATGATTACCATTATGAAACAACCTGGCTTCATGAAGCATCAGCAGGCACAATGCACCACGATCGTGTCCGTTACGATGTGGATGCAGTCATCAACCGCAGCAAAGTAGAATTTATCCGTGCAGAAGTACAGGATATTAAACCAGAAGAAAAGAAAGTTATTTTAAATACAGGTGAAGTGGAGTACGATTACCTGGTTGTTGGGCTTGGCGGAGAATCCGAAACATTTGGTATCGAAGGACTGAAGGAATACGCTTTCACTATTTCTAACGTAAACACTTCACGCCAGCTTCGTGATCATATTGAATTCCAATTTGCTACATATGCAAATGAAGAAGAGAAAAATGATGAACGTTTAACTTTTGTAGTCGGCGGTGCCGGGTTTACAGGAATCGAATTTCTGGGTGAACTGACCAACCGTATCCCTGAGCTTTGCAAAGAATATGATGTTGATTATTCGAAAGTTCGTATCTATTGCGTAGAAGCAGCACCAATGGTTCTTCCAGGCTTCGATCCTGAGCTTGTTAAATATGCTGTTGCCCAGCTTGAGAAAAAAGGTGTTGAGTTTAAAATCGGCACGCCAATTAAAGGTGCGACTGCCGACGGCATCATCGTGGCAAAAGGCGAAGATGAAACAGAAGAAATCAAAGCAGGAACAGTTGTATGGGCAGCAGGTGTCCGCGGAAGCAGTGTAATTGAAAAATCAGGCATTGAAAATATGCGTGCCCGCGTAAAAGTTGATCCGGATCTTCGTGCTCCGGGACATGAAGACATTTTCGTACTTGGTGACTGCTCACTGGTCATTAATGAAGAAATTAACCGTCCATACCCGCCAACAGCGCAGATTGCGATGCAGCAGGGTGAGACAGTAGCGCGCAATCTTGTGAAACTTGTAAAAGGCCAGTCAGACCTTGAAACATTTGTTCCAAACATTAAAGGGACAGTCTGCTCTCTTGGTGATGACGATGCAATCGGTGTTGTATTTGATAAAAAATTAACAGGCACAAAAGCATCATTCATGAAAAAAATGATCGACAACCGTGCTCTTTTCATGATTGGCGGCCCTTCACTTGTCTTGAAAAAAGGGAAATTCAACATTTTATAATATTCATCAGGCTGATCAAAACGTTTATCCGGCAGCCTGGAGCCTCTTTTAAAGAGGCTCTGAGAGTGTAGACAAAGTTAGAAATCAGGCTGATTGAAAACGTTTGGCTTTCCCGGAACGCCGCCGGCTGGGAAGCGGAGTGACCTTTTGGGGGTCATGAGCATTCACAGCCGGCAAGTGACACCGAAAGCAAGCGTTTGTCAACAGCCTGGGAGCCTCTTTTAAAGAGGCTCTTTTTTATTTCCAGAAAGGAAGCGTTTTATGAAAAGAGGAAAAGTATGGCTTGCTGCAGCAGGTGTCGTAACAGATAAAAAAGGGCGCTGGCTGGTCGTGAAAAAATCCTACGGAGGATTAAAGGGACAGTGGTCTTTGCCAGCCGGGTTTGTGGATGCGGGGGAGACAGCGGATGAAGCGGCTGTGCGGGAGGTAAAAGAAGAAACAGGCATTGAAGCAGCTGTTTGCGGTGTAGCCGGAATCCGGTCGGGTGTGATTCAAAATGATATAAGTGATACAATGATTATCTTTCATATGTCACTTACGGAGGAAAAAGAACCGAAAGCAAATGAAGGTGAACTGCTGGATGCCTGCTGGATGCCGCCATCTGAATTGGAAGAAAGCCCGGAAACCTCCGTACTTTTGCGCAGTATGATTCAGCTTTTCAAAGAAGCAGGCCTTTCGTGCCGTGAAATTCCGGATCCAGGAGAGCAGTTTGGCTATACGGCCTACCGCTTTTTTATTTAAGGTTTGCAAAATTATAATAAAATTTGCTATAACTGGCTATACTAGGACGGGAAAGTTTATTTCCTTCCCAAAAGGAAATACTTTTACAAAGCACCGGATATGACTCCCCCTCGTATCCGGTGCTTTTTTCTGCCTGCAGGACGCTGTGGAGCCTTTTAACCCGCTTTTGTCACATTTTCGCTCATTGACCTTTTAAAGCGCATTCAGTACACTTATTAATATACAAATAGGGGGAATCACTTCATGCACATCGCAACTGTACTCGTGTCGGCGCTGCTGTTTTTTGTGCTGTTTTTCGGCATCGGGTTTATTTTAAACATGCTGCTGCGGATGACGTGGATTATGGCATTTATTTATCCGCTTGTTACCATCGCTATTGTGGACAACATCAGCTCGTTTGATTACGTATTCAGCGCAGGAGAATCATTTCGGATTCTGGGTGAACGGATCATAGGCCTGCAGCCAGTGGATATTACTATTTTGTTATGCGGCTTTCTAGGAGCTGTCGGAAGCGGATTTGTCATGCGTCTTTTGCGGGCGAAAGGCTACCAAATGTTTTAAGAGCGAAGTAGTAGGGTATCCGGCTTTTAAAAAATATAAGCAAAAGTGAATAAGATAAAAAGAGCAAAAGCCTA
>NZ_LAJB01000008.1 GCF_000970685.1 Domibacillus indicus | reverse complement strand
GAAAAGTCGCTTTTTTTGTTAATCTCTTCGTTATTCGACAAAAAACTGTTATAATTAGAAATAAAATGGAAGGGATGACCATATTCGGTTAATTTTCAGCCGTACTTTAAACGAGCTAATCGGATTCTCATTCTACTGGATTTTTCTGGACAATAAAGAAGGCTGGCTGTATTATGTAAAACACCTTTTAGTTTTATCTGTTTACTCACTGCCAAAAATCGAAGCAGCAGCAAAGATGCCCCTATTATTCAACTCGCATACATAATCATACCTTATTTAAATTGAATATAAACGTGCATAATTAATTTTTTTGCTTTTTTTGAAACTTTTATATGCCAATGTCCGTATTACTACATACCGCGAGGGCGGAGGGAGAAGAAATGGATTTAATTGTACAAAGACGAATTAAACAAGTAATAAAAGGAGATCAAAACGCATTTGGAGAAATTGTCGAGCTTTATAAAGACAAAGTATACCAGATCTGTTTTCGTATGCTCTGGGACCGCCACGAGGCTGAGGATGCCGCCCAGGAAACCTTCTTGAAAGCTTTTTTAAATATACACACATATAATCAAAATAAAAAGTTTTCAACATGGCTGTACCGAATTGCAACAAATCTGTGCATTGATAAAATCCGTAAAAAAAAGCCGGATTATCATTTAGACGCAGAAATCGCCGGAACAGAAGGGCTTAATATGTATTCTCATGTGGCGTCAGGCGGCCAGCTTCCCGAGGAAGAAGTAGAAGGACTGGAAGTACAAGCATCAATCCATAAAGCAATAATCATGCTTCCAGAAAAGTATCGTTCGGTGATTGTCTTGAAATATATTGAAGAATTGCCGCTGCAGGAAATAGCAGATATATTAGAACTGCCTCTTGGCACCGTAAAAACACGTGTGCACCGGGGACGTGAAGCACTGCGTAAGCATCTGCGGCATTTGTGAGAAAGGGTGCGATGAGCGATGACATCTTGTCCAAAGCAGATTGTTCATTATATGCATGAGTATCTGGATGGGGATATTCAAGAAAAAGCAAAGCAGGAATTAAAATTTCATATTGAAACATGTGCGGACTGCCAAAAGCATTTTGCGGAATTAAAGAAAACTATTGCACTGGTTCAAAGTGCTTCCCATATTGAAGCTCCTGCCGGTTTCACAGCGAGAGTGCTCTCACTCCTTCCGAAAGAAGGAAAAAAAATCGGAATTGAACGCTGGTTCCGCAACCACCCGTTCTTAACCGCAGCAGCCCTATTTCTTTTATTAATGAGCGGCGGCTTTGCCTCACTGGCCAGCCAGGAAAACAATCATTTTGCTTTCACCAAAAACAGTGAGCTAAAAGTAGAAAATGAGACTGTGATTGTCCCTGCTGGAACAGTAATTGAAGAGGATATCATTGTGAAAAACGGGGATATTCGGATTGAAGGCTCCGTAAAAGGCGATGTTACCGTTATAAACGGGGAACGCTTTATGGCATCCGCTGGAAACGTAACAGGTGAAATTGAAGAAATAGACCAGTTATTCGGCAGAATTTGGTATGAAATAAAGTCATTATTTCAATAAGAAGCAGACGGGTATCGTCTGCTTCTCTTCGGCTTGTATGTTATAATGGACAGGTTAAGGAAGAAAGTGATTTCTTCACGGCTCCGTAATTCCAACCTGGAGGATCTAGTATGCCGTTTACGACTTATTTTCAAGATTATACATTTATTGATTATTTATCGAACACGATTGATATATTGCTCGTCTGGTATGTTGTTTACAAACTACTAATGGTAATTAGAGGAACGAAAGCTGTTCAATTGTTAAAGGGAATTTTTGTTATTATTATTATTCGGGCGATTGCCGGATTTACCGGGTTAGATACGCTGAGCTGGATAATGCAGCAGGCGCTGACTTGGGGTTTTCTCGCCGTTATTATTATCTTCCAGCCTGAAGTGCGCCGTGCATTAGAACAGTTAGGGCGCGGGCGGATTTTTTCCCGCAGCGCCATTCAGGAAGATGAGGAGCAGCGCAAAATTATTGACGCGCTCGTTAAATCTGTTCGTTACATGGGAAAACGCAGAATTGGGGCATTAATCTCTATTGAAAAAGAAACGGGAATGAATGATTATATTGAAACAGGCATTCCGATGCAGTCTGTTATTACTTCCGAGCTTTTAATTAACATCTTCATTCCAAATACACCATTGCATGATGGAGCCGTTATTATTCAAAAGGATCAAATTGCGGCAGCGGCTTGTTACCTGCCGCTTTCTGAAAATCCATTTATTTCAAAGGAGCTCGGAACAAGGCACCGGGCTGCACTTGGTATTAGTGAAGTTACCGACAGTTTAACCATTGTTGTCTCGGAAGAAACAGGCGCCATTTCAGTTACTCGAAATGGCGACTTGTACCGTGATTTAACGGAAGAGGAGTTTCAGGATATTTTGGAGCACCAGTTATTAACTGGAATTGTTAAAAATGATTCTTCTAACCGCTGGACATGGAAGGGGCGCAAAAATAATGGATAGTTTCATTGAAAACAAATGGTTCACAAGAATTGTTGCGTTTCTGCTGGCTTTTTTGCTGTACATGACTGTGAATTTTAGTGACTTTGAAGCTGTGCAGCCGGCAGGTGATTCAACCGAGATATTGACGAATGTACCGGTAAAGGCCTATTATGATACAGAAAATTTATATGTATCCGGGGTGCCGGAGCAGGTCCGTGTTGAACTGTCGGGGCCGAAAAGTATTATTGAATCAACAAAGCGGCTGCGGGATTTTGAAGTAATGATTGATTTAACTGATTATGAAATCGGAAAACACCGGGTAGCCATTAAACACAAAAATTTTTCTGATAAACTTGATGTAACGATTTTGCCTTCAGCGGTGGATGTGACCATTGAGGAAAAAGTGACAACCACAAAAACCGTTACACCCGAGTTCAATGATTCCGCTCTTGCGGAGGGCTACCAAGTAGAAAACGTAACCGTTGCTCCTCATGAAGTAGAAGTAACGGGCTCTGAATCAGATATTGAGAAAATTGCTTTTGTCCGTACTGCTTTAACAGGAGAGGATGAAATTAGCGAGGAAACCACAGCCACTGCAGCGGTTCAGGTGTTAGACGGAAACTTAAATAAATTGGATGTGAAAGTGGAGCCGGCTACCGTGCAGGTTTCCATTTCAGTTAAAAACCCAAGCAAAAAGGTTCCGTTGAATGCTGTTTCAAAAGGAACGCCGGCAAATGATCTTACTGTTACCTCCCTTGAACCGGATATAAGTGAGATTACGATTTACGGGAAAGAGTCCGCT
The DNA here is from genome assembly GCF_000970685.1 of Domibacillus indicus. Classification (GTDB taxonomy): domain Bacteria; phylum Bacillota; class Bacilli; order Bacillales; family Domibacillaceae; genus Domibacillus; species Domibacillus indicus. Next base: position 91,599 of record NZ_LAJB01000008.1, on the reverse strand, counting down.
TTGAAGGAGCTAAAAGAATTTTCACTTCCGGTTGATGTGAGCGGTGTAACGAAAGATACAACGCTGACAGTCCCGGTTAATCTTGGAGAACAATTTAACTTTTCATCGCCGCAGGAAGTAAAGGTAAAAGTTACAGTCGAAAAATCAACGGACAAATAATAAAAAGCCGTTTTGATAAAAGGAGAGAAAACAATAGATGGGTAAGTATTTTGGTACAGATGGTGTCAGAGGTGTCGCAAATGCAGAGTTGACGCCGGAGCTTGCGTTTAAGCTGGGCCGGTTTGGCGGTTATGTATTAACAAAAGACGCTGATCGTCCAAAAGTGTTAATTGGACGGGATACACGTATTTCAGGACCGATGCTTGAAGGAGCGCTTGTAGCGGGACTTCTTTCTATTGGAGCAGAGGTTATGCGCCTCGGCGTTATTTCAACGCCGGGAGTGGCATATTTAACAAAAGCGCTGGATGCGCAGGCAGGCGTCATGATCTCTGCTTCTCATAACCCTGTTCAGGATAACGGCATAAAGTTTTTTGGATCAGACGGGTTTAAGCTTTCTGATGAACAGGAAGCTGAAATTGAAAAGCTTCTTGATCAGGAAAAAGATCTTCTGCCACGCCCTTCAGGAGCAGATCTTGGTTCATTAAATGATTACTTTGAAGGCGGGCAAAAATACCTGCAATTCTTAAAGCAGTCTGTCGATGAAGACTTTGAAGGAATTCATGTCGCTCTTGACTGCGCGCACGGTGCCACTTCCTCGCTTGCTGCTCATTTATTTGCAGACCTGGAAGCGGACATTTCTACGATGGGTGCTTCACCGAACGGTTTGAATATTAATGATGGCGTGGGGTCTACTCATCCGGAGAAGCTGGCACAGTTTGTAAAAGAAAAAGAAGCAGACCTTGGCCTTGCCTTTGACGGGGATGGAGACCGTCTTATTGCAGTTGATGAAAAAGGAAATATTGTCGACGGCGATCAAATTATGTTTATTTGCGCGCGCTATATGAAAGAGCAGGGACGCTTGAACAATGATACGATCGTGTCAACCGTTATGAGCAACCTTGGTTTTTACAAAGGCATTGAAGAGCATGGAATTAAAAGTGAACAAACGGCTGTCGGTGACCGCTACGTTGTAGAAGCAATGAAAAAATACAACTATAATCTAGGCGGAGAACAGTCCGGGCACATTATTTTCCTTGATTACAATACAACAGGTGATGGCCTGCTCAGCGGCCTTCAGCTTGCCAATATTATGAAAGCCACGAAAAAATCTCTTTCCGAGCTGGCATCAGAAATGAAGAAGTTTCCGCAGAAGCTTGTGAATGTCCGGGTAACAGATAAATACCATGTGACAGACAATGCAAAAGTGAAAGCAGAAATTGAAAAAGTAGAAGCCGAAATGGCTGGAAACGGCCGGGTGCTTGTCCGCCCTTCCGGTACTGAGCCGCTTGTTCGGGTTATGGTAGAAGCTGCTACTGAAGAGCAATGCTACGCATACACAGATCGTATAGCAAAAATTGTCGAAGAAGAAATGGGGCTTCACGTATAATAAAAAAGAAGTTCGGCAGCCGGTTTTAAACGGGCTGTCCGGCTTCTTTTTGTTTTAAAGCAGCGGCTGTTTTTCCGGGAGCCGTTCCATTTTCGCATAAGCCTGCATCTCTTAATAGTGTATTCTTCTTTTGAATGGCTGCCGCGCTGCCTGATCTCCTGTTTTTAGGAAGCAAAAATTATTTTTTCGTTGACGAAACAGATAGAACGCGGTATGATTATCGTGTTTTTATCTGTACATAGAAAGGAGCGAGAGAGATAGATACGTGTTTTATTAAAAGCGCCTGAACTGAACCGGACGACCATACGTTCAGTTGACGAGGAGGAGGTTTATCGATGATTCGGCGGATACCTCCCGGCTGCAGGTACACAGCTGTTATGTTTATTCTTAAAACAAGGGGGCAACCTTTTGCACAAAGGAATGGAACATGTGCCTAAAAAACAATAAAAATATGAAGGAGCGCGGCAGGCAATGTGCCCCAGCCGGCGCTTGTTTGCCGACGCCTCTCACCGGGAGGAAAAATTATGTGCGGAATAGTTGGATATATCGGCAGTGAGGATACGAAAGAAATTTTATTGAAAGGGCTTGAAAAGCTCGAATACCGCGGCTACGACTCAGCCGGTATTGCTGTGCGCAACACAGAGGGTGTGCACATTTTCAAAGAAAAAGGACGTATCGCTGATTTGCGTGAGATTGTAGACGAAGATGTACAATCCTATGTAGGAATTGGTCACACTCGCTGGGCGACTCACGGTGTGCCAAGCCGGTACAACGCGCATCCACACCAGAATGCAGGCAGCCGTTACACAATTGTACACAACGGCGTTATCGAAAACGATGAGCAGCTGAAACGCGAATATCTGCTGGATGTGGCACTTCAAAGTGATACAGACACAGAAGTCATTGTGCAACTGATCGGCTTATTTGCAAAGGATGGATTAACAACAGAAGAAGCATTCCGTAAAACGCTTGGTCTTTTAAAAGGCTCTTATGCGATTGCTCTTTTGGATAAAGAAGACGAAGACACGATTTATGTGGCGAAAAACAAAAGCCCGCTTTTAATCGGTCTTGGTGAAGAGTGCAATGTTGTTGCATCTGATGCAATGGCAATGCTTCAAGTAACGAATCAATTTGTAGAATTGATGGACAAAGAAATGGTCATCGTCACAAAAGAATCCGTTACAATCAAAAATGAAAACGGCGAACGTATTGAACGTGCTCCTTATACAGCGGAATTAGATGCCGGAGATATTGAGAAAGGCACATATCCGCATTACATGTTAAAAGAAACGGATGAGCAGCCATTTGTTATCCGTAAAATTATGCAGGCATACCAGAACGAGCAGGGCGAGCTTGAGGTAGACCAGAACATCGTTAATGCGCTGAACGAAGCGGACCGTCTTTATATTGTTGCATGCGGCACAAGCTACCATGCAGGCCTTGTCGGCAAGCAATATTTAGAGCAAATGGCGAATATTCCAGTGGAAGTGCATGTAGCGAGTGAATTCGTCTACAACATGCCGCTTCTATCGAAAAAGCCGCTCTTTATCTTTATTTCTCAAAGCGGTGAAACAGCAGACAGCCGTGCTGTACTGGTAAGAATAAAAGAGCTTGGATTTAAAGCTCTCACTATTACGAACGTAGCGGGCTCTACGCTGTCACGTGAAGCAGATTATACGATGCTTCTTCATGCTGGCCCTGAAATTGCAGTGGCGTCTACAAAAGCGTACACTGCACAAATTGCCGTTCTGTCTATCCTGGCAGATGCAGCAGCGAAAAAAGCCGGCATCGATACAGGGTTCGATCTTGTACACGAGCTCGGCATCGTAGCCAATGCGATGGAAGTTCTTTGCGATGCTAAAGAAGAATTCGAACAAATCGCGAAAGACTATCTGGCTACAACACGCAATTGCTTCTTTATCGGCCGTTCTGTTGACTACTATGTCGGCTTAGAAGGGGCCTTGAAGCTGAAAGAAATTTCTTATATCCAGGCAGAAGGCTTTGCCGGCGGTGAGCTGAAACACGGTACGATCGCGCTGATTGAAGACGGTACACCGGTAATCGCTCTGGCAACGCAGGAGTCTGTGAATCTAAATATCCGTGGAAACGTAAAAGAAGTCGCAGCACGGGGTGCCAATACATGCGTAATTTCAATGAAAGGTCTTGAACAGGAAGGCGACCGTTACGTTCTGCCGCCAGTTCATGAACTTCTTGCACCGCTTGCAGCTGTTGTGCCATTCCAGCTGATTGCGTATTATGCAGCGCTTCACCGCGGCTGTGACGTCGATAAACCGCGTAACCTTGCAAAATCTGTAACAGTAGAATAATACAAAAAGCCGTCCGAACATCGGGCGGTTTTTTGTATAATAAAATGAATAAATCTTAATTTGAAAATAAAACCTAATCTACATTCTTTTTTTCAGGTGGCTGACTTTTTCGATTGAGCTAGGATAAAACGAGCAGAGAAAGGGTTCTTTTGATGAAACAACTTTGGTATGGCGGAACGATTTACACGATGGAACAAGAAAATAAAACAGTAGAAGCGGTCCTTGTAGAAGAAGGGAAAATTATCGCAGCGGGTGCTATGAACCAACTAATTGAAAAAGCGGAAGAGCGAATAGATTTACAGGGAGCAGCTATGTATCCGGGCTTTGTAGACAGTCATCTGCACATGATTTTCCAGGGGGAAACCTTTGTAAGGCTGGATTTATCGGCGGCTTCCTCGGCGGAAGAAATGCTGCAGCTGGTTCAAAAAGCTTCAGAGAGAACCCCGCCGGATAAATGGCTGTTTGGTGAAGGCTGGAATGAAAACAGCTTTGTCGATGCGCGTATTCCGGAAATAGAAGAGCTGGATGCTATCCGCAAAGGTCCAATTCTCTTAACAAGGGTTTGCCATCATGTGGCGCTAGGCAATACAGCAGCACTTTCAGCGGGTAGTATTGGAGAAGCGAGTGAGCCGCCGCCGGGCGGTGAAATCGGGCGAAATGCGGCTGGTTATTTGAACGGGCTTTTATATGACAAAGCCATTGATCCTGTTACAGAGGCAATTCCGAGAAAAGGAGCAGCATACCTCGATTATCTGACAGAAGTGCTCGAATTGGCAGTCAATCAAATGCTGTCATATGGATTAACTGGCGGTCACACAGAAGATATGCATTACTTTGGCAGCTTTGCCAATCCTCTAACTGCGTTTCGCCGTGTAATTGGAGAGAAGCAGCACTTTAGAGTCAGCCTTCTCAGGCACCATGCAGTGTTTGAAGAAATGATAAAAGCCGGGGTGGAGTTTGATGAGCCATTTATTGAGCCGGGGGCAATGAAGATTTTCGCAGATGGAGCACTGGGCGGCTCCACTGCGGCGCTGTCAAAGCCGTATGCGGATCAGCCGGACAATAAAGGGCTGCTGATTCATACGGATGAAGAACTGGAACAATTAATAAAGCTTGCGCGTAAATACGATGAAGCAGTAGCAGTACATATTATCGGCGATGCAGCCGCAGAGCAAGTATTGCAATTGATCGAAAAGCACCCAGTTCCAGCAGGAAAGCGGGACCGCCTTATTCATGGCTGTGTGCTGCGCCGGGACTTAATTGACAGAATAGCTGCCCTGCCTGTTGTCGTTGATGTGCAGCCGGCCTTTGTGCCTTCCGACTTTCCCTGGGTCGTCGACCGCCTGGGCAAAGAACGGCTGGACGTTGCTTATCCATGGAAAACGCTTTTGGACCGCGGTGTAATGTGTGCGGCTGGAACGGATGCACCTGTAGAAAACATCAATCCTCTTCTATCTATTTATGCGGCGGTCGAACGCAAAAAGCCGCATGAAGCGCATGACGGCTATGGAGTGGAACAAAAACTCTCCCGTTTTGAAGCGGTTCAAATGTATACCCTCGGCAGTGCACAGGCTATTGGCAAGGAGCATGAACGAGGGCTGATTAAACCCGGCTATGCGGCAGATTTTTCAATTTTCGACCGTGATTTGTTTGCCGGCACCTCCGAAGATATGCTGGCCGCCAGAGCGGTTAAAACCGTTGTGGAAGGTCGTACCGTGTACAGCAGAGATAAAGGCGTTTAATAAGGGCGCATTGCTCGCATTGAAAGTCCCTTATTTTATAATTTAAATAAATAAGGGACCGATAACGTGGATCATGAGGTCGGCCATGAAATGAGCGATAATAGCAAATTCAAGGCCTGTAAAAATAAACAGAGCGCCGAACACGATGCCGCCTATTCCATTTATAAGAAGCATGCTTGCGAAAAGTCCCCATGTCATATCAAAGTGAGCCTCGGCTGTACTGTAGTGCGGAGAGCCAAAAATTACAGCGGACAAACAAATAGCGGTCCAGATGCGAAAAAGAGTAATGCTTTTTTCCTTGCTTTCGTCAAAAGCCTGATAAAGAAAGTAACAAGAACAAGGCGCAGCATGGACTCTTCATTTACCGCTGCTCCAAAAGACTCCAATATAGGTCACTGAATACCGCGTTTTTTAAAGCTGCCGCTGCGCCCTTCCAATATGTCCGGGATCGCAATAAAAGCCATATTCATCAAAAAGATGCTGAACAGCGTTTACGTTTACTGCATTTTCTTTAGATAAGAGACGATTTGGATTAATGCTTTAAAGCTCGATACCATTTGTTTATTAGAGCCAAAATTCATAACGATATAAGCATCTGTAGAAGGATCATAAAACAGGTGGGTCGCAAGAATGCCGATATGTCCTTTTACTTTTGGGAGGCCTCTTAGAAGAAAAAAGAACTCTTCGAAATGAATCTCCATCATGCCTGTCCCATAATAGATACCCTTCCTGAATTTGGAGAGACTTTTTTCCATCATCTGTACTTTCTCTTTCTGGAATAAAGACCCCGCTCTAAAGCCCTTGTAAAAAGAGAGAAGGTCTGCGGGTGTCGAAATGATTCCTCCTCCGGACCAGTCGGCGCTCAAGCTTTGATTGAAGGTTATATTGGTGCCGTTCAGCCAAACAGGCTGAAATGCTTTTTTTGGATGGAAAGGCTCAGAGCAGTAAAGCAAATAGGAATCATTCATGCCAAGCGGCTGAAAAATATATTGGTGGAGACTTTCGTGAAAAGGCCTGCCGGTCACTTTTTCAATAAGCAGTCCAAGCAGAATATAACCTGTGTCCGAGTAATGAAATTTCTGTCCAGGCAGGCCGGCTGCCTGCTGGCGCTCTCTTGTAAAGTCAATGAGTTCAGATGGTGACCATTTTTTATCCGGGTTGGAAATAATTAATTCCATCATCGATTCTCCGAATTGTACCTTGTCTTCAAAATAGTCGGCAACTCCCGACGTATGAGTCAGCAGGTGTTCAACTGTTACCTTCTCTGCATAGTCTTTGCCTTGAATAAGAAAAAGTCCTTCAAGCTCGCTCGCTGTAAAATATTTTAGAAGCGAGTCTTGCAGGGAAACATCGTTTTTTTCGGAGAGAATCATAATAAGCGAGGCAGTAAAAAGCTTGCCTATGCTGGCTATATGAAACGGCATATTCCACTTTTCGGAAGGATATGTATAATGAAAATCCAGCTTATCAGTTTCAACAAAAACCTGAATTCCGGCTGTCTCTTTTTTTCGCTGAAGCTTAGAGAAGTATCGGTCAAGATGGATTTTGGCGGCTTCTTTACTAATCGTTTTCAAGGCATATTCCTCCGTTTATTAATGAGATCGGTTACCGTATTTTAACCTTATGTTCATAAATGGAAATCATGCTGTTTTCATTATAACTCTCTATTTTCCCTTTACCTAATATTATCCAATCTTTTTTTAGTAAAGACCATTCACACGAGAAAAATAAATCCAGGAGAAAGAATCAGAGCGCTGTTTTCGTTTTTAATAAGGGGGTATTTAAAGAAAAAGCAGAAGACCTGGAGAAAAATGAAAGGCATCAAAGTAAGATCATTTCTAAAAATCTTTCAGAAAGAATAATAGGAGGAATATATGAAGACGGGCCGCTATTTAATCAAAGAAAACCAAAAGGTGGATCTTCAGGAGTATAAAACGACAGAGGAGCATGGCCTGGAGGAAGCAGAACTGCTGGACAGACGTATTCCAGAGAGTGTCAGTAAGCTGAAAGAGCTGCATTGGAAGCTTTATGCGGAAGCGAAAAAGGGAATACTGGTCGTTCTTCAGGCGATGGATGCGGCCGGGAAGGACGAGGCAATCAGTTATATTTTTTCAAATTTGAATGCCCAGGGTTTGAAAACCACTACACTTGGAAAGCCTTCTGCGACGGAACTCAGCCATGATTATCTCTGGCGCGTCCATGAAGCGCTGCCCGCAAGAGGACAAATTGGCATTTTAAATCGTTCGCATTATGAGGAAGTTATCGCACCGAGAGTGCATGATCTGCTCGGAGATGAAATGATTCCTGACCATGTAAGCAAAAAAGAAGATATCTGGCCAATCCGTTACCGGCAAATTAACGATTTTGAACGATACATGGTTGAAAATGGATTTTTAGTAGTAAAGTTTTTCTTTCATCTATCAAAAGAAGAGCAGAGAAAACGGCTGCTGGAACGCATGAAAGATCCGAAGAAAAATTGGGAGTTTTCCTTTAATGACGTTCGGGAACGGGAGCACTGGGACGATTATCAGAAAGTATTTGAAGAGATGCTGAGTCATACATCGACCGACTCCGCCCCGTGGTACGTGCTTCCCGCTGACGATGAATGGTATTCCCGCTATCTTATTACAGAAGTGATGATTGAGTGCCTGGAAAAAATAAATCCGCAGTTTCCGGAAATTTCAGCCGAGAATCGAAAGAAGTTGGATGAATATATTGAGAGGCTTGAACAAGAGCAGACAGGTGGCTTTGAAAATCAAAAATATTGATTCGCTGGAATAAAAAGTGAATAGAGGATTTTAACGCCGTTTAATTAAGGAGGGAGAACAATGCCTGAATATAAAATGAACACAAAAACGGAAGACCGTGAATTGATAATGGAACAAGTTTTTGATGCACCGCGTACTCTTGTTTTTCAGGCGTTTTCAAAGCCAGAGCACCTGGAAGCCTGGTGGGGGCCTCAAGGATGTGAAACCGAAAGCCGCCAATTTGAATTTAAGCCTGATGGTGTATGGCATTTTTGCATGCGGTGTGCGGATAAAAGCCAGGGGGAATATTATGGAGAGGAATCCTGGAGCAAAGCGGTTTTTCACGAAGTCGTCCAGCCGGAGAGAATCATGTATACGAATCTGCTTACAAATGAAGAAGGCAATATTATTGAAGGAACGCCTTCCGTTCAGATGGACATCCAATTTGCAGAAGATGAAAACAGAACCAGGCTTATTGTCCGTTCCCGGTTTGCTTCTGCAGAAGAGCTCCAGCAGGTCGTGGAGATGGGAATGGTACAGGGATTTTCCTCACAATTTAACCGCCTTGACGATTTTCTTAAAGAGCTTCAATAGCCAGAACACCGCATAAACCAGAGAAAGGGTTTATGCGGCTTTTTATTACTTCGTTCCTGTGTAAATGAAAATTGCATCACGTAAAAATTCGGCTCCGCCTTTTACTTCTTTGTCGTAATACGCCTTGAAGCGTTCATCCGACACATACATTTCCGCAAGACCGGCATGCGCTTCCTTTGAATAGTCCGGCCAGGAATACATCAGCCACTCCCGATGCTTGCCTGCAAGCTCCTGTGCCTTGACCGACCCGGGATCTCCGTCCGTGCAGGCTTCCTTCAGCAGCGAAAGAACTTCTTCACCCAGTTTATTCATGGCAGTGTAATCTTCCGGGGACATATTTCGCAGCTTTGTATTGCTTGCATCGATAGTATGATCGCCATATTGCTTCCGAATTTCCGCCCCATATTTCTGCTCGTTTTCTTCAATCATTTTTTCCTTCAGCCCTTCGAACTTTTCATTATTTTGCATGGGTATCCCTCTTTCCTGGCTGGCGATTGTTTTTTCGACAGTCGCCATGATTTTCTCAAGGCGGGTGCATTTTTGCTGAAGCTTTTTGTAATGGTTTTTTAGTGCAGCCGTTGAATCAAAGCCGGGCTCATTTATAATCGCTGCAATATCTTCAAGGCTCACCTCCAATTCCCGGTAAAACAAAATGTGCTGCAAAGAATCAACTTCTTTTGGCCCGTAAATACGATAGCCGGATGAATTGATTCTGGCTGGTTTTAACAGCCCGATTTGATCGTAATAACGAAGCGTTCTTGCGGTAACACCTGACAGCTGTGCCAATTTGTTAATCGTATATTCCATAGCAGCCCTCCTGATAGTTATTATCCTAAACGTTTACGCAGCGTGAAGGTCAAGAAGAAATAAAAATTTTTCTGGTTTTTTGATTTCTGGAATTTTCCGGGAGCATGTTTTTTATTTTCATTTCATCTATTTGGAAAGGTACATTTTCCAGTCTGTATCATGAATTAATCTTTTAAATTAGAGAGGAAACAAATAGTTCAACGATATGCATAAAATGAATGGTAGGGAGTAACATGTAAAGAAGATAAACGGATAGAGGAGCAGGGGACAGATCTTTAAAATGTATAAATTAATTATTGGGATAAAATGTAATTATTTTAAAAAAATAATGAACAGAAATTAAAAATAGCTATAGAAAGATGATTTGTCGTATAATGGTAAAAGAGAGTCATTCTTCAATTCTATTTAGGGCATTTTGTCGACTGCCTGATTGAACTATGGAGGTGCTTTTTTTACATCAGAAATTATCTTAAATACTTAGGAGAACACCAGAATGCATGAAACGAACTCTTCTTATATTGAAACTGCTGCGCTTCCAGCTATCATAAAACGTCTCCTTGACCTTTCAGGCAGCAAGGCTGCTGTTGAAATTCATCAATCTGCCGGCCGGCAGACGATTGCCGGCGGGAAATACAGTTTATCCCAGCATAAAATTATTCTTTATTGGGATGGCATTGAAGCGCAATGCCGCCTCTTGTATGGCTCATTAAAGCCATTCGAACAGCATTTAGCGGCTGTCTTTGCCCATGAGCTGGGGCACGCTGAAGATCCTGAGCTGGAGTTTCTGGCCGATGAAATAGACCGCACAGACGACCCGCTGCAAAAAAAGCGGCTTGCCCTCCGTATCGAAACCAATGCATGGAGTTATGCAAACCGTCTTCTTCAAGAAGAAAACAGTGAATTTTTACAATTTCTTATGCATTTTTCACTTGAGCCTTATCATAGCGGAGATGCTGCATAATAAAACTAAACAAAAAAGCCTGCGGGCAGATCCCTTGTTGTAAAGGGACTGTCCGCAGGCTTTTGTTATGAACCAAATACAAGGTTATTTGCTTTTAAGAGCGGCGGCTTTTCTGTCCGCCTTTGCGGCCGGCTTCTTCTCTGCTCATTTTGCCATCATTGTCATCGCTGGAATTGGATCTTGCTCTTCCGCCTTTTTCACCGATTTCCTGGTAAAATTCTTTATCATGGCTGTCAGCAGTAGCTTCTCCGCCTTTTTTACCGATTTCCTGATAAAACTCTTTATCATGGTTTTCGGCAGTGGCTTCTCCGCCCTTTTGTCCGATTTCCTGATAAAATTCCTTATCATGGTTTTTTGCTGTAGCTTCTCCGCCTTTACGTCCTGCCTCTTCACGACTCATTTTATCATTATTTCTAGCCATTATTAGGTTCCTCCTCGGTAAATTTGGATTTCACTTACGCTTGTATGTTACCCGCCTCGCATTCTGCAAAACAGGGTTCAATAAAAATGAAACTAAAGAACCAAATATTGGATTGACGGTTGCGCGAGGCAAGATGGTTTGATCGTATTTTTCTCTTTTAAAAGGAGAAAATGACCATGCTGTCCTTGCTTATTGATCTTTAAAGCCATCTGGGTTCAGCGTTTATTCCGCAGCCTTTTATACTGCTAAAGATACAGATACAAAATTCAACGAATGTGGATGGCCTTTTTACTTAAAAAAGCTATATTTTGGTGAAAAAGGGGAAAACAAAGAAAAATATCTTAAAAGGAGAGATATAAATGTCTGGTGAAAATGGGATGCCAAAAGAAGAAGGGCTGGACCAAAGCCTGAGCCTTCTGAGAGAAGGATATTTATACATACCAAACCGGCGCCATTCCTTTCAAGCGGATGTTTTTGAAACACGCTTAATGGGCAAGCCGGCCATTTGTATGGGCGGCAAGGAAGCGGCGGAGCTTTTTTATGATACAACAAAATTTAAGCGGGCAGGGGCGGCACCAAAACGAGTCGTTAAAACCCTGTTTGGTGAAGGTGGTGTACAGACGCTTGACGGAGAAGCGCATGAACGCCGCAAAGCGGCTTTTATGTCGCTGATGGCTCCAAAGCACATTATGCGCCTGACCGATTTGGCAAGGGTGCATTGGACGAATGCAGCGGAAAAATGGACACAGCAAAAGGAAATTGTATTATATGAAGAAGCAAAAGAGCTGCTTTGCCGGATTGCCTGCGAATGGGCTGGTGTTCCGCTTGCAGAAGATGAAGTGAAACAGCGGACTGAAGAGTTTTCTGACATGTTTGAATCACCTGTTTCCGCAGGGCCGGAATACTGGAAAACGCGCCGTTCCAGACGAAAAGCGGAAAAATGGGTTGGCGGCCTGGTTGAGCAAGTAAGACAAAACAAGTTGCATCCTCCGGAAGAATCAGCCCTGTTTGTTTTTTCCCATTATAAAGAGCTGGATGGTGAATTATTGGATACCGAAACGGCGGCAGTGGAAGTAATTAATATTTTACGTCCAATTACAGCTGTATCCATCTACCTTGCTTTTACAGCACTGGCTCTGCATCAATTTCCAGAAGAAAAGCCGAAGCTTGCTTCTCCAGATTCCATTTACACTACTTATTTTATACAGGAGGTGCGTCGGTTTTACCCGTTTTTCCCGTTTACCGGAGCCAAAGTAACAGCAGACTTTGTGTGGAAAGGCATAACTTTTAAGAAAGATACCCTGGCGCTTCTCGATTTATATGGAACCAATCATGATCCAGCGCTCTGGGAAAACCCGGATTTGTTCCAGCCTGCCCGGTTTGAGGACTGGAAAAGAAGCCCGTTCGATTTTATTCCGCAGGGCGGAGGTGTTTATCATACCGGCCATCGCTGTGCAGGAGAGTGGATAACGGTTGAATTAATGAAAATAAGCGTAGATTTCCTTGTAAACCGCCTGGCTTACGCTGTACCTGAACAGGATCTCAGCTTCAGCATGACCAGCATGCCGAGTATGCCGAAAAGCGGGTTTATTATGAACGGCATTTCAATCATTCCAGGGAGTGAAAATAATGAAAATAGAAATTAATGATAATAAGCTTGAGCTGCTGGTAGGTGATATTACCAGGCAGCAGACAGAAGCAATCGTAAATGCAGCGAATGGATCTCTGCTTGGCGGAGGAGGCGTCGATGGTGCCATTCACCGTGCGGCCGGCCATGAGCTTTTAGATGAGTGCAAACGGGTTCGGATGGAAAAGTTAAATGGAGAAGAGCTGCCGGCTGGGGAAGCCGTTATTACGAAAGGCTGCGAACTTCCAGCCGATTGGATAATTCACACGGTCGGCCCTGTCTGGAATGGAGGGACGGAAAAGGAAGAAGAAAAGCTGGCCAGCTGTTATCGGAATGCATTAAAACTTGCTGCAGAGAAAGAACTGAAAAGTATTTCCTTCCCATCTATCTCAACAGGAGTGTACCGCTTCCCCATTGAGCAGGCATCCGTTATTGCCCTCCAAACAGTAATTGGCTTTCTAAGGGAGCATTCCTTTGGAAGCGTAGCATTTACGTTATTTTCTGAACATGACTACCGCGTTTACGAAGCGGCATTGAACAGAGTTTTACAGGACGAAGAAAACCGCTAAAAGCAGTTAGCGGTTTTTTTGCTGGAATAAAAGATGGTATGATGACAGAAAAAGTGAAAAAGGAATGGAAGCATGACATTACAGCAGTTAAAATATGTGATTGAAATTGTGCAATGCGGGTCGATCAATGAAGCGGCACGCCGCCTGTTTTTGTCCCAGCCAAGCTTATCAAAAGCAGTCAAGGAGCTTGAAGCAGAGCTCGGAATTACGATTTTTATCCGGACACCGAAAGGCATTACGCTGTCAACCGATGGGGCAGAATTTTTAGGCTATGCACGCCAGGTAGTGGAGCAGACAGAGCTGTTAGAGCAGCGCTATTTAAATTCAGCTCCTTCCCGCCAGCTCTTTTCCGTTTCGACGCAGCATTATGCCTTCGCGGTTAACGCGTTCGTGGAAATGATCAAAAAACATGGCGCAGAAGAATATCAATTTACGCTCAGGGAAACACGCACGTATGAAATTATTGAGGACGTAAAAAATTTACGCAGTGAAATTGGCATTTTGTATATTAGCTCCTTTAACGAAAGAGTTATGCGCCAGCTGCTGAAAGAAGAAGGGCTGCTGTTTCATCCGCTGTTTGAAGCGAAGCCGCATATTTTTGTCAGTACACAAAATCCGCTTGCCGCAAAGTCGTCTGTAACTCTTGAGGAGCTCGAAGGATACCCGCGCCTTTCCTTTGAACAGGGCACTTATAATTCATTTTATTATGCGGAAGAAATCTTCAGCACGCTGCCGCGGCCAAAAAGCATTCAGGTCAGTGATCGCGCGACGCTGTTTAATCTGTTAATCGGGCTGAATGGCTATACGATTTCAAGCGGTATTTTAAGTGAAGATTTAAATGGCTCTAACATCATTCCTGTACCGCTCGAGGCGGAGGAGACGATTACAGTCGGATGGATTGTCCATGAAAAAACCCGGCTTGGCCGGATGGCGAACATATACCTGCAGGAACTCCAGGCTATTATCGATCTGCATTTGGCAAATTGATATAACTTCTTACTATAGCGAATAATGGAAATTATCCGCTGCGTTATATCTTTCTTTCTGTAGTGTAATACCTAAAACCATAAAATAAAGGAGCATATTGTATCGGTGGAATAAAAAGGAGAAGCTGCCTAAGTCTCCCGCCGGGTTAAAAAGTAAAAGAAACCCGGTCCGGAAGCTGTAACAGGCGGAATTTGGTTAAAAACCCCGCCTGTCTCTTTTTTATACTTTTGTTTTTCTATCATAGGTTTTTACAGCGGGCGGCTCATACGTATGGAAAGCTTTGAGCAGCTCCCCGGCTGACGCGCCGACCAGCAGCATTAAGCGGTACTGCTCCTGCAAAAAGTGCTCGCTGGTCATATGGTTAATAAAGAATACGAGCGGATCAAAATAATGAGCAACGTTCAGCAGCCCGATTGGCTTCTGGTGAAGACCGATTTGCGCCCATGTAAAAACTTCAAAAAACTCCTCCATTGTGCCGGCACCGCCTGGCAAAACAATAAATGCGTCGGCCAGCTCTGCCATTTTTGCTTTCCGCTCATGCATGGAGTCTACAATATGCAGCTCAGTCAGGCCTGTATGAGCGATTTCCCGTTCTTTTAGCAGTGTTGGAATAACGCCAATGGCTTCTCCTCCTTCTTGAAGAACCGTGTCTGCAACCGCTCCCATCAATCCGGCGCTTGATCCGCCGTACACAATTCCAATGCCCTGCTCCGCCAATGCTTTTCCAAGCAACACAGCACCGTCTTTATACTCCAGAGAGGCTCCATTTGCTGAGCCGCAAAAAACTGCAATCCGCCTCATTGCACATCCTCATTTCTGTTCAAATTCTCTTTAAAGTATACCGTGATATTTCTTGAAAAAGAACGTCAGAACAGCATCTTTACATAACTTTTATATAGCGGCTGACATATACTATCGAACTGACTTATTTGAAATTTCTTCTTTGCCGTCTAACTGAAGGCTCTGCTGGGTATAACACTACTACAACAAGAAGTGGCCCGAGGAGGAAACGCGATGAAATGGCAGGGAAGAAGAGGAAGCTCAAATGTGGAAGACCGCCGCGGCATGGGCGGCAAAGCCGTTCTTGGCGGTGGTATTGGCGGAGTGGGATTGATTTTTGTTCTTATTTTTACACTGCTCGGCGGCGATCCGTCGCAGCTGCTTGGAACCGTCAGCAATGAGCCCTATCAAGAAACAGAACAAGACGAGGAGCTTGCCCAGTTTGTATCTGTTGTACTGGCAGACACAGAGGATGTCTGGACAGAAGTCTTTGAAGAAGAAGGAATGGTATATGAAGAGCCTGTGCTGGTGCTGTTTTCGGGAAGCGTGGATTCTGCCTGCGGAACAGCAACAGCGGCAGTTGGGCCTTTTTACTGTCCGGGAGACCGAAAGCTGTATATTGACCTGAGTTTTTATCAGGAGCTGCAAAATCAGTTCCAGGCTCCGGGAGACTTTGCGATGGCGTATGTTGTTGCTCATGAAGTGGGCCACCATGTCCAGACGCTGCTGGGAACATCGCAAAAAGTGCATGCTATGCGGGACCGCGTAAGCCAGGAAGAATATAACCGGTATTCTGTTATGCTTGAGCTTCAGGCGGATTATTATGCAGGTGTCTGGGCGCATCATGCGCAGGACATGAATTTGCTTGAAGAGGGCGATGTAGAAGAAGCACTGACTGCAGCAAGTGCTGTCGGAGATGATACCATTCAAAAACGTTCACAGGGCTACGCTGTGCCGGACAGCTTTACACACGGCACATCGGAGCAGCGGAAAAAATGGTTTTACCGCGGATTTGAGTCAGGAACTTTAAAAAATGGGGATACATTTAATGCGAGAGATCTATGATAATGCTGTTTGAGCCGGTATATGAAAAATAAGGGCGGTATCTGGCATGCCCGGGGCGGAAAACTAATTTACCGCCCCGGGCGTACCGGATACCGCCTTTTAAATGAACATACCGCCCCAAAACTCTTCTCTTTTCTTTAACAGAAAAAGACGTATAATAAACTGTACATAAAAAGAGCCGGAGGGAAATAAATATGAAAAAATTACAGTCGCCAGAGCAATTTGAGCAGTTGAAAAGAGAAGAAAGAGTTGTCTTTATGTTTTCTGCAGACTGGTGCCCGGACTGCCGGATAATTGAGCCCATTTTGCCAGGCATCGAAGCAGATTACCCGGAGTATGAATTTATCTACGTTGACCGGGATCAATTCATTGATCTTTGCGGTGAATTAAACGTATTCGGCATTCCAAGCTTTGTTGCCTACCACAATGGAGAAGAAGCAGGCCGCTTTGTCAGCAAGGACCGCAAAACACAGGAAGAAATTGAATCCTTCCTGAACAGCTTATCGGCTTAAGAGTAATGGCCGCTGTCTAATGAGGCAGTGGCCATTTTCTTTTGGCGCGGATTGGCGATTCCTGCCTTGAAAGCCGTGAACATATAAAAGATGATGTTCCCACCCGGGCTAAGCGCCGTGGTTTATCCATCGTGCTGGAGACTCGAACGTTCATAAATGTGTTGGATTTAACCCGGAGAAGATATAAGCAGTCGCTTATTTCAACAGCATGAGAAGCTTTCTCCAAAGCCTCTTTTTTATTCAAATAGCTTTTTAAATTTTCCAAGCGGTCCCGCCGGCTTGCGTGCTTTCATTATATTTGTGTAAAGGGCATCGATCAGGCTCATTTGAACAATACGGGAATACATATCATCTGTGCGTGACTCAATTCCGTTTGAAATGGTCCGCAGAATAATATCGGCCCTTTTATTCATCGGCGTGCGCATAATATTCGTCATGACAATGGTTTTAGCGCCGGCTTCTTTTGCGGCATTAAACACTTCCAGCGCTTCATCCGCTGCATCTGATCCGCTGATAATAAAAGCAATGTCATTTTCAGACAGCTGAGAAGCGGCACGGCGCTGTAGGTACGGATCCGTATAAGCAACCGTAGAAAGTCCGGAGCCGATAAATTTATGATGGGCGTCAAGGGCAACGATTCCAGAGTTGCCTGTACCGTAAAATTCCACTTTTTCTGCCGCTGTCATCGCATTCACTGCTTTTTTTATCAACGAAAAATCCATTGTTTGAATCGTATCCTGGAATGTGCGGATACTCGTATTGAAAATCTTTTCTGTCACAGCACGTTCATTGTCCTGCTCCTGGATTTTTTCCTGCACCATGCTGCGGATCGGCGCAGCAATTTCAGAAGCGAGGGCGATTTTTAATTTTTGGTAACCGGTAAAGCCCATCCGCTGGCAAAAACGGAAAATCGTCGAGGAAGCAACACCGACTTCTTCCGCCACCTGAGTGATCGTTTGATTCATAATTTTCTCAGGCGTTGTTAAAATATAATCGGCTATTTTTTTCTCTGTTTCATTGAATTCCGGATAAAAGGATTGGATCCTTATCAGGCATTGCTGTGGCTGCTCCATG
The DNA here is from genome assembly GCF_000970685.1 of Domibacillus indicus. Lineage (GTDB taxonomy): Bacteria > Bacillota > Bacilli > Bacillales > Domibacillaceae > Domibacillus > Domibacillus indicus. Next base: position 73,840 of record NZ_LAJB01000008.1, on the reverse strand, counting down.
TTATTCACCCCCGCCAAAATCGTTCTTTTCTCTATTATACTGAAATAAGAAGAAAAAGAAAATTTTTTCTTGTAAACGATTGCAGAGAAAATAAATTTCCGTATAATGAAGGAACATACTATACTGGAATTGAAACAATCGGAGGCACGTGTATGCCTGAATTTTATTTATTATCCACTGTTGCCGCAGCAATTACGCTGCTGCTGTTTTTTGTGATTACGTTAAAGGTGCATGCCTTTGTTGCACTGTTTCTTGTTAGTTTATTTGCCGGTCTTGCAACAGGAATGTCCACAGAATCTCTTCTTTTTTCGATGCAAAAAGGGATGGGGGAAACTCTTGGCTTTGTAGCGGTAATTGTGGGGCTCGGAGCGATGTTTGGACAAATGCTTGATGTATCAGGCGGGGCATCACGGCTGTCGCACACGTTAATTCGGACATTTGGCGAGCACCGTGTGCCCTGGGCGTTGGGTTTTACGGGTTTTTTCGTCGGCATTCCTGTTTTCTTTGACGTCGGGTTTATTCTGTTAATGCCGGTTGTATACCGGCTGGCACAAAAAAGCGGCCGTTCGCTCCTTTATTATGCTTTGCCGCTATTTGCCGGGCTTTCTGCCGCACACAGCCTTATTCCGCCGACACCTGGCCCGATTGCTGTAGCCCATTTGATTGGGGCAGACCTGGGCTGGATGATTTTATTTGGCTTGATAGCGGGGATTCCAGCCATGATCATTTCAGGACCATTATTCGGGACGTACATAGCGGGGAAAATTCAAGTGCCCATTCCGGATTATATACCTGTTGACGAACGAGTAGAAGATGAGGACGAGCTGCCCGGCTTTGGCCTGCTTATCACAATCATTGCGATCCCGCTGCTGCTTATGCTGCTGAATACAACGACAGCCGCTTTTTTAACGGAAGCAAGCAACGTCCGCGCTTTTTTTGCTTTTGCAGGTCATCCGTTTACAGCGATGCTTCTGTCGGTACTGCTCGTTTTTTATTTTCTCGGCATTCGGCGGGGATATTCGAAAAATGATGTCCTTGCGATCGCCGGCAAAGCGATTCAGCCGACAGGCATGATTATGCTCGTAACCGGTGCCGGAGGGGTATTCAAGCAGGTGCTGATTGATTCTGATTTAAACAGCGTGCTTGGCGGCATACTTGCCGAGTCCTCTATGCCGCCGCTTGTATTAGGTTATTTTATTGCGGCAGCCATTCGGATTCTGCAGGGGTCGGCGACTGTGGCAATGGTCACGTCGGCCGGTTTAATGGCATCAATCATCGAGCCGCTTTCATTAGAAGGACCGGTGCTTGGCCTGCTTGCTATTTCAATTGCGGCGGGTGGAATAATAGCTTCCCATGTGAATGACTCCGGCTTCTGGCTTATCAACCGATATCTGGGCCTTGACGTAAAAAACACACTGAAAACCTGGACGGTGCTTGAAACGTTAACATCTCTGACTTCTTTTATAGTTATACTCATTGTCAGTCTTGTTTTTTTCTAAAAAGAGATCATGAATAACCCCTAATGGTTTTTGGCATTTACGAAGGCAGACCCTTCTTTTACAGTCGAAGAGAATGGAGTGGTAGAAATGGAACCATTTATTCGAAGTGAACAATATTATTTTATAAAAAGTCAGGCAAAACTATTGGCATTGCATGCAATGAAAACATTCAGTCAATGGGAAAATTAAACGAGTGGCTGGACCATCTTATGCAAAAGAACTGAGCATTCGTTTTTGTTCCAAAACACAGTATAATAAAAATAACTATTCTAATAGGAACCATTATGTAAACGGAAATAGGTGAGTATCAGATGAGAAATGAACAGAATGCTTCACTGTTTAAAGGGTGGCTTGGCCTGACTGCTGTCCAGGCGGCGGTTGCAGGCGAATTGGAGAAGGCTTTACAGGAACAGCACCGTCTTTCATTAAACGAATGCTATGTATTGTTATATTTGTCAGAAGCGCCGGAGAAGAAATTAAAGCTGTATCAGCTTCAAAATATGGTGGGCCTGAGCCAGAGTGCATTATCCCGGCTCGTAAACCGGCTGGAGGAAAAAAGCTGCCAGATTGTCAGGCGGCACAGCTGTGAGGATGACCGCCGTGCGATATATGCTTCACTCACAGAAGAAGGAGAGGCAAAGCTTGCCGCTGTGTTGAAAACATTTTGTGAGACGCTTGAAACAGCTTTTTCCGCTTCTTCCATCCAAAATGATCTGGCATCTGCAATCGAGCAGTTAAAAAGGAACGATGTTTAAAAAGCTTTCCAACTGGGGAAAGCTTTTTTTGTATGCCAATCCATTTATTTGACACCATTACTATCAAATGATAATTTATATGCGTGTGCATACATATATTGAATAGTTTATATTAAAGGAGCTGGATGAAATGAAACATTTATTTTCTCCCTATACGATAAAAAGCCTTGAACTAAAAAACCGGGTTGTTATGCCTCCAATGTGCCAGTATTCAGTGACGGCGAAAGATGGCATTGCAAATGACTGGCATTATTTTCACTATGTCAGCCGTGCCATCGGCGGCACCGGCCTCATTATTATTGAAATGACAGACGTAGAGCCGGATGGCCGTATTACCGATTACGATTTAGGGCTATGGTCAGATGAGCAGGTGCCGGCACTGAAGCGGGTTATTGACGCAGTACACGAAAATGGTTCAAAAGCGGCCATTCAAATTGCGCATGCCGGCCGTAAAGCAGAAGATGCAGAGGTGCCGGTCGCGCCATCAGCTGTGGCTTTTGATGAAAATTCAAAAACCCCGAGAGCTTTATCTACCGATGAAGTAAAAGAAATGGTTGAAAAATTCCGTGGTGCTGTCCGGCGTGCAGTTGAAGCGGGAGTCGATGCGATTGAGCTTCATGGGGCGCACGGCTACTTGATTCACCAGTTCCATTCACCGCTGACAAATAAACGGACAGATGAGTATGGAAAAGATTTAACAAAATTCGGCAGGGAAGTAATCAAGGCTGCCAAAAGTGAAATGCCAAAGGAAATGCCGCTGATTATGCGGATATCCGCGCAGGAATATGTGGAAGGCGGCTATGGCATCGAGGACAGTATTGCATTTTCAAAAGAATACCAGGCAGCTGGAGTCGATATCTTCCATATCAGTGCCGGCGGTGAAGGGCCGATTGCAGCAGCCGGACGGCCGGGTACACATGCTGCTTACCAGGTGCCATTAGCAAGAGATATTAAACGGGCGCTCGATGTACCGGTTATTGCGGTCGGCCGCCTGGATGATCCGGTTTTGGCTAACTCAGTGATCGGAAACGAAGAAGCAGACCTTGTTGCGGTCGGCAGAGGAATGCTCAGAAATCCATATTGGACGCTTGAAGCGGCTGTTCAATTAAAAAAGGAAACAGAAATTCCAAAGCAATATGAAATGGGCTTCCCGAGAAAATAAAGACAGTGGAAAACTAAATCAAAAAAGCGTTTGGCCTGATGAAGCTCCCAGGCCAGGCGCTTTTTTTATGAACGCTTTAGTGAGCATGTAAAAGGCAGCAAGCTGAATTGCTTAAAGTCTAAAAAGTGAATGAATACTCACTCGTTTTCGTATACAATAAAATAAAAGCATATTACTTAGTAAGGGGAGTGGACAAAACATGAAGAATTTTTCGCTTATTAATGTAGAAGTAAAAAAGCAAACGGCCTTTTTAACGATTAATAATCCTCCGGTAAATGCGTTAAATGCAGTGGTGCTTCAAGAGCTGGAACAATGCCTCGACCATTTCCGCCAGGACTCTTCTGTAAAAGCAGTTATTTTAACTGGAGCCGGAACATTTTTTGTAGCGGGAGCTGATATAAAAGAATTTACTTCTCTGTTTGGGCAGGAAGAGCTAGCGGAACAAGCCGCATTAAAAGGCCAGGCGCTTTGCTCAAAAATCGAGCAATTTGAAAAGCCGGTCATTGCGGCGATTAACGGAGCATGCCTTGGCGGCGGCCTGGAACTGGCAATGAGCTGCCATATGCGGATCGCTTCGCATGAAGCAAAGCTTGGCCTTCCGGAAATAAAGCTTGGCATCATACCCGGCTACGGCGGGACACAGCGGCTTGCCCGGCTGACAAACACAGCAAAAGCATTAGAGCTCATTTTAACAGGCCGGTTTATCGACGGGAAGGAAGCAGAAGAAATTGGACTGGTAAATCACTCGGTTAATTCTGCCCAGCTTCTTTCAAAAGCCTCGGAGCTTGCTGAAGCGATCAGCCAAAAAAGCAGCCTGTCAATAAAGTCGGCATTAGCCTCTGTTTTAAAAGGCATAGATCTGCCTCTTCAGGAAGGGCTGGAATTTGAAGCAAGCCAATTTGGCGCTTTATTTGGAACGGAGGATGCCAGAGAAGGTGTCAGGGCTTTTATTGAAAAGCGCCCGGCTTCTTTCAAAGATCAATGAGCCTGCTTTGTACCGCGCTCTGCGTTTATTGTATAATAAACATAGATTGAAAATGAAAGCGAGTGTTCATTGTGGGACGTAAATGGAATAATATTAAAGAAAAAAAAGCGTCTAAAGACGCAAATACAAGCCGTATTTATGCGAAGTTCGGGCGTGAAATTTATGTAGCGGCAAAACAGGGCGAACCAAATCCGGAAAGCAACCAGGCGCTCCGCATGGTGCTTGAGCGTGCCAAAACGTACAGCGTGCCTAAAACCATTGTTGACCGGGCAATTGAAAAAGCAAAAGGCGGCGCAGAAGAAAGCTATGATGAGCTTCGCTATGAAGGGTTTGGGCCAAGCGGCTCGATGGTAATCGTTGACGCATTAACGAATAATGTAAACCGGACAGCATCTGATGTGCGTGCCGCCTTTGGAAAAAATGGCGGGAATATGGGTGTCAGCGGCTCGGTTGCATATATGTTCGATGCAACGGCGGTTTTCGGTCTTGAAGGAAAAACGGCAGACGAGGTGCTGGAACTCTTAATGGAAGCGGATATCGATGTGCGTGACGTGCTTGAGGAAGAAGAGTCTGTCATTATATATGCGGAACCGGATCAATTTCATGCCGTTCAGGAAGCATTGAAAGAAGCCGGTGTAACGGAATTTACAATCGCAGAATTAACAATGCTTGCACAGAATGATGTGACACTGTCCGAGGAAGATCAGGAGCAATTTGAAAAAATGATTGATGCACTTGAAGATCTGGAAGATGTTCAGCAGGTTTACCATAACGTTGACCTGGGTGAATAACTTTTCCAGCGTACGTGAGTGGAAGTATAAATATATGATAAGCAAAAAGCGGCTGCCGGCCGCTTTTTTATTTGGCTAAATCCTTTAGCAAGATAAACTGGATTATTTTAGGGTGCACCTGCTATGATCAAAGCAGAGCTTTTTATTATCAGTAGAATGCGGGGACAGGGCATGTTTGAGATTTCTACCTTACTAACATTTACGGCAGTGGTAATCGGTCTTTTTTTAATTCCGGGTCCGGCTGTGTTATTAACAGCGGCACAAACCATTCAAAATGGACGAAAAGCAGGAGTTATTACCGGCCTCGGTCTTGCAGCCGGCGATTTTATCCATACTCTTTTTGCAGCAGTCGGCCTGTCCGCTATTTTAATGACATCTGCTTCTGCATTTAATATTGTTAAATTGGCAGGTGCCATTTATTTATTTTACATGGGCATTCGAGCTTTATTTGCCAAAGCATCGGGCAGGGAAATGGAGAAAGCGTCATCCGCATCGGCAAGCCGTATATTCAGCCAGGCCATTTTGGCTGAAATACTGAATCCAAAAACAGCGCTGTTTTTTCTTGCTTTTTTGCCACAGTTCATTGATCCTTCACGAGGTGCCTCTATTTTTCAGTTTTTCACGCTTGGAGCTATTTTTGTGCTGCTTGGTATTGTTTATACAACGCTGATTGCCCTCGTGATCGGCCCAATCAGCCAGTGGATAAAAAATATTTCCTGGCTTAACCGGGGCGGCAGTAAATTTATTGGAGCCATTTATATTGGCCTCGGATTTAAAGTTGTTTTTCAAGGGAGGTAAAAAAACTGTTTAAATAAGATACTGTCTATATCTCCTGTCGATTAAATACACCCTATTAGTGAACGTCCGGGCCTTCAGCAAGCTGAGCTTGGCCCGGGCGTAGAAAAGGCGGCATCTGCCGGGCGCGGCTTTTCGCGGGGCATCCGGTGAGCGCGGCAAAGCGGGAACTCTGCCAGTCGAGACTGCTGAAAAAGTCCATTTAAAGAAAAAAGAAGCTGACTGCCTACTGTATGTAGATAGTCAGCTTCTTTTAGTTTCAATATATGGATAAAAATTACTGTTAACTATTTAATCCCAATACTTTTTCAGCAGCTTCCTGCCAATCCCGCAGAAGTATGTGCCCTGCACCTGCCGCCCTGGCGAGGAGGGAAATTCAGCCGGTAATGCCCGGTTCATATTCTTTTCCTAATGAGAAGGATAGGAACAAATAGGCTTTTTTATGCCGCTTTTTTAGAAATACAACGGGCGGCAGACTGCAGTCCCTGATACTGCGTTTAAAAGGAAGCAGTCTGTTTCCAGCCCATAAAAGAAAGAGGATTTTAGCTTGAAAACGGACTATCTTTTTGACGACTTCTTTTTTCAACACTATGACTGTTTTTGTGTGTTTGCATAAAAACAGTTTTTTATTTAGGAAAAAAATTTTTTGTAAGGGGTTGCAGTAAGGAAAAATATTTTATATAATCGCCACACAAGGAAAAAATTTCGACGAATACTTAAAGTCACAAAAAATATTTTCCGCACTACTGTATTTGAAAGCGGTGTCTTTAACGTCGAGAATCATAGAATATAAAGAGGAGGCCACTTCTATGTCAGATTCAATGTTAATTTTAATAGCAATGGCAGGTATTTTCGCTCTCTTGTTTTTAGTTATTCGGACAAAGCTCCATGCGTTCGTAGCCTTGCTGCTTGTCAGTTTAATTGTCGGTGTGCTTGCAGGCATGCCGCTTGAAGAAGTAGTCACTTCTATTCAAAATGGAATGGGCGGTACACTTGGGTTTGTAGCCGTTGTTGTCGGGCTTGGTGCTATGTTTGGCCAGATGCTTGAAGTGTCCGGCGGTGCCGAACGGCTGGCCCAGACCATGATAAAGAAGTTTGGCCAGGATAAAGCCCAGTGGGCGCTTGGCATTACCGGCTTTCTTGTAGCCATTCCAGTATTTTTTGATGTCGGTTTTATTATTTTAGTGCCAATTGTATATGGGTTAGCGAAAAAAACAGGACGTTCTCTCCTGTACTATGGCATTCCGCTTTTGGCTGGCCTGGCTGTTACACACAGCTTTATCCCGCCGACACCGGGGCCGATTGCGGTTGCGGATTTAATCGGTGCCGACCTGGGCTGGGTTATCTTATTTGGAGCTATCGCGGGTCTTCCGGCAATGATTATCGCAGGGCCTTTATTCGGCCGCTATATTGCAAAGCGTATCCATGTTACAGTGCCGGATTACATGAATGTAGAGGAAAAAGAGTATGATAAGGATCTTCCCGGTTTTGGATTAATTGCTTCATTAATCATGATTCCGCTTGTCTTGATTTTGCTGAATACGGTTTCAGGTGTATTATTAGAAGAAGGCAATCTGCTTCGTTCGATCCTGACTTTTCTGGGCCACCCATTTGTGGCACTAACGATTGCTACATTGGCAGCATTTACGTTTTTAGGCACAAGACGTGGCTACACACGCCAGGAAGTTCAGGATATCGCGACAAAATCGCTTGAGCCGGCGGGTATTATTATTCTTGTAACAGGCGCAGGCGGTGTATTTAAGCAGATATTAATTGATTCAGGTGTTGGGGAAGTGCTGGGGAATATGATGGCAGGTTCGCCGCTGCCGCCGCTTTTGCTGGCTTTTTTAATCGCCGCAGCTGTACGGGTGGCTCAGGGCTCAGCGACCGTTTCCATGGTGACTGCTGCCGGATTAATGGCACCGCTAATTGAAATGCTTCATATTGAAGGACCATTTCTAGGACTGATGGTAATTGCTATCGCCGGTGGAGCCACTGTTGTTTCGCACGTAAACGATTCAGGGTTCTGGCTGGTGAACCGTTATTTTGGATTGGATGTAAAGGATACACTGAAATCCTGGACAGTAATGGAAACATTGATTGGGCTTGTTGGCTTTATCGTTGTATTTATTATTGGCATGATTATTGGTTACTAAGGAAAGGATGAATGGATGATGGGATTTTTATATGCGATGGGGATTGATATCGGCACAACGAGTACGAAAGCCGTAATCTTTCAAAAAGACGGTACATTTGTTTACCGGGCCGGAGTGGAATATCCGCTTCATACGCCGGAGCCTTCTGCAGCTGAGCAGGACCCCGACGTTATTTTTCGGGCTGTGTTGGCGTCAATCCGCACGTGTATAGAAGAAAGCGGTATTCGGGAAGAAGACATCGGCTTTCTATCTTTTTCATCCGCCATGCACAGCCTTATCGCAGCAGACTCGGAAGGGCGGCCGCTGACGCCTTCTATTACGTGGGCCGACAGCCGAAGCACAAAATGGACGGAAAAGCTTAAAAATGAATGGAACGGCCATGAAATTTATATGAGGACCGGTACACCTATTCATCCAATGGCGCCTTTGTCAAAAATTATTTGGCTTCGTGAGGAATTCCCGGATCTTTTCCGGCAGACAGCGAAATTTATCTCAATTAAAGAATATGTTTTTTACCGTCTTTTCGGTGAATATGTAATTGACTACTCAATTGCCTCAGCAACCGGCTTGTTCAATCTGAATACGCTTGACTGGGATAAAGAAGCACTCCGGGTCGCTGGTATTGACACAGAACGTTTGTCGAAGCCTGTTTCTACCACTCATGTAGTCCGCGGCATGGCGCCAGGCTTTGCTGTGGAAGCAGGAGTCCGGTTTGATATACCGGTTGTGATTGGAGCGAGCGATGGTGTGCTTTCAAATTTAGGAACAGGCGCCATTAAGCAAGGAGATGTAGCGGTAACGATCGGGACAAGCGGAGCCATCCGGGCTGTCACCAGTAAGCCGGTTACCGATCCGAAAGGCCGTATCTTCTGCTATGCACTGACGAAAGATCACTGGGTAATCGGCGGCCCGGTGAATAATGGCGGCATGATTTTCCGCTGGGTCCGTGATGAACTCGGTGCCGCCGAAACAGAAGCGGCCAGACGCCTCGGAAAAGATCCATATGATGTGCTGACAGAAGTTGCCGCACGCGTTCCAGCAGGAAGCGAAGGGCTTCTTTTCCACCCATATTTCTCAGGTGAACGGGCACCTCTTTGGAATGCGGATGCACGAGGTTCATTTTTTGGACTGGCTCTTCATCACAAAAAAGAGCATATGATCCGCTCGGTGCTTGAAGGCATCTTATATAATTTATATACAGTCCTTCTGGCACTTGAGGAGCTGACCGGCGAGCCGCAGCGGATTCTGGCAACCGGCGGCTTTGCACAGTCTGATTTTTGGCGGCAAATGATGGCGGATGTATTTGACCACCCGGTAATTGTACCGGAAAGCTTTGAAAGCTCCTGCTTTGGAGCGGTCCTGCTGGGATTATATGAGCTTGGAGAGATTGACTCGCTTGATGCGGCAGCGGATGCCGGCGGCACTGTCTTTGAACACGTGCCAGACAAAGCGAACAGCAGCGTTTATCGCGAATTAATTCCTTCTTTTATTCGTATCGCCCGGCTGCTGGAGCCGGAGTATAAAGTGATTGCTGATTTTCAGCGCGGGCTGTCCTTAAAATAAGGACAGCTTTTTTGCTATTAAAAAACTGTCTCAGCCAGTGAGACAGTTTAGTTTACTGCATATGTTTCCATTGTGTAGACTTGCCGGACTGCAGACAGGAAGGGAATGTATCACCCGGCGCCAGATCTATTCGGCCGCCATTTGTATCTATATATGTTCCTGCTTCCGTGACCTGGTCACCTGTATTATGCACATGATCAGCATGGCGCCATGTTGTCGGCTGGTTTTTCGTTGGGCAAACCGGAAACTGTTCTCCTTTTTCCAGATCGGCTCTTTTTCCGGCTTCGCAAATATACGTCCCTGTTTCTTCAACCATTTCATCCGTGTAATGAAGATCACGTGCTGTATTCATATAAAAAACCTCTCTTCTTTTGGTTTAAATGCTGGCTGTTTCCTCCTAACATTAGCCATCATTTAAGAAAATAAAACATTTTTCATAAAAATAATGCTTTAGAAGCAAGCGGGAAGGGAAAGAAAAAAAGATAATTATTCTTTTAATAAAAGGAGGGTCTTTTTTATGGCCAGCCAGAGTGCTGCTGCTTATTTTAAAAGCATTCATCCCCGGCAGATGATTATGCATACAACGGGGGAGCAATCTGTCTCGAAGATGGATATGACGGTTATAACAGATTTAAGCAAACGATATAATCTGCCGGATGAAGTTATAAATGTGCTTGTACAGTATATATTGCTGGCCTCCTTGTCATTAAGCCATCCATCACTTTTTAAAATTGCGATGCATTGGAGCAGAATGAACGTAAAAACGGCTGAGCAGGCAATGGAGCTTGTAAAAAAAGAACATAAAAAATACAAAACGCTCTGGATGACTGATATTCTTCACCTGCAAAAAAAGACGGATATTACGGTTGATATGATTCGCGGGGCAGCAAGCAGCAATTTAAGCGACGAGCAGCTTGGAGCGTATATACGGGAGCTTTTTTCTCGTTAAAAAGGATTTTTTGAAACGGCTGGCTGATCAGCCGTTTTTCTTTGAAGCAAAAAAGGGGCGTTAACAGCCCCTTTTTCTACAGTATGGAAAAACAGAGCCTCTTTTTTCAACCCTGCGCGTATTTCCATCCTCCAAATGAAGAAATATCCTCGCTGTCTCTGGCAGCACTCGCCTCACAAAGAAAGCCCTGCACATGCGTTCCATCTTCGAGTTCAATCGTGCCAAAGCCGAGCGGAGCTGGAATTAACGAAACGAAAGAGCCCAGTTCAGCAACAGGCATTTCCCATATTTCAAGCTCGATTGAAGAGCCGGGATTATTGGTCCGGATAAGGCCCGGCTTTTCTGGAGAAGCAGGCAGCCGGACAAGCTGATAGTGTGGTGCCGTTTTGGCTTCTTTTATAAAAAGGGCACTATGTTCCTTCATTTGTTTCTCAAGCGGAAACCCTCTCATGTGAAGTCCGCAGACTGCTACGAGTGCAGTAGTTTTTTGTTCGGGAGCACGGCGGCCGTGCAGAAAAAGATCCGCCAGGCCATTGATCAAATGCTCCTCTTTGTTGCCTGAAAACAGGGTGATGCCAAACGGCAGATCTTCAGCTGCATCTTCAGCTGGAATATTAATAGCGCATAGATCAAGCAGGTTGCAGTGGTTTGTATAAAGCCCCATCTGGCTGTTCGTCCCAATCGGATTTTTCCGCACCTCTCCGCGCGTCCAGGTGCCTCCAGCTGTCGGCATAACCAGTACCGCATCCTCCAGCTGCTGGCGTGCCTTTTGTTTAAAGGCCTGCATTGTATGCATCGCTTTAAAAAGGGAAGCCGCGTCGTATTCAGGCTTTGCGCCGGACCGCAGCACGGTTTCCGTCACCGGGAAGGCAGCATTCTCATGCTCCGTAATAAATTCTCCTAAATCCGCCCATCGCTCGGCTACCATGGGACCGTCGTATAAAAGAGCCGCCGCTTCTGACAGATAGCTGACATCCATTGTTTGAACTGGAATACCGAGTTCCTTTATTTTTGCAGCGGCCTGCTGCCATGCATGCTTATACTGGTCAGCAAATGGGCCATAGAAAACAGGCAGACCATCTGGCATGTATACTTTTTTTGGAAGAGCCGCCGCCTTACGCTTAATCGGTCTTGACCATGGATCATCAGCATCAAAGCCGCGGGCAGCTTGATCGACCAAATCCACATCATTCAGGCTGCTGGCAAAAACCGTCACACAGTCAAGGCTTGCACATGCCGGAACAACTCCTCTCACCGGCCACGCCCCGAGGCTCGGCTTATAGCCGACAAGGCGGTTGAGCCCGGCTGGCACCCGGCCGGACCCGGCTGTGTCCGTGCCAAGTGAGAAAGCAGCCTGGCCGCGGGCAACTGATACAGCAGAGCCTGAGCTTGAACCGCCGCTTATTAATTCAGGCTTCAGGGCATTTTTTGTTTCGCCGTAGGGACTTCTTGTGCCGACAAGACCGGTCGCAAACTGATCTAAATTCGTTTTTCCAACAGGAACAGCCCCGGCGTCAATTAAGCGCTGAACTACTGTTGCATGCTCCTCCGGCGTATAAGCAAATTCTGCACAGCCGGCAGTGGTCGGCACGCCGGCAAGGTCAATATTATCTTTAATGGCAAATGGAATCCCCCACAGCGGTGCTTGTTCACGGCTGATCGATTTTAACCGTTCCACATAAGGGCGGATGAATGTCCAGGAAGGCGGCGTGATCCAGATATTCATCTCTTTATCCGCCTGAGCGCGCTCGATAATTTCGTTCATAACCATTTCAGGCTGCAAAGCACCTGACTGATAACTCTCTGTTAACTCACGAATGGACAACATTTTCGGTACGCTCATTGTCTGCATCGGATACACCCCGCTTTTCTTTTGTAATGGAGACAATCAGCTGGCCGGCGTGAACTTCATCGCCTGGTGAAACATAAACTGATTCAACAAATCCGTCGCTCGGTGCTGTTTGAGGAAACTCCATTTTCATGCTTTCTTCAATGATTAATGTATCGCCTTTTTTCACCTCGTCACCCGGTGACACAAGCACCTTCCAGACGCTTCCCGGCATTGTGCAGCGGACGGCTTCAGCTCCTTCGGAAAGAACTTCTTCTGCCGGCTCTGCAGCTTCATGCTCTGACACATATTCTGCAAGGCCAAGCTCCCGCCAGCTTTCCCGCTCGGCACGAAAAGCAGCCTGCTGTGTTTCACGGAATTCCCGGGCGCTTTCTTCAATCGAATCCAGGAAAGACAGATATTCACCGAGTTTAAAAGTTGTTTCCGTAATATCGACTTCAAATCGTCCACGCAGGAAGTCCTCACGCATTTGCAGCAGCTCATCGGCGCTGACCGGATAAAATTGAATCTGGTCAAAAAAGCGTAGCAGCCATGGCTTGCCAGCCTTGAAGCTTTCCGTTTCACGAAGCCGGTTCCATACTTGAACCGTGCGGCCGACAAACTGGTAGCCGCCTGGTCCTTCCATGCCGTACACGCACATATACGCGCCGCCTATTCCAACGGCATTTTCCGGTGTCCACGTGCGGGCCGGATTGTATTTCGTTGTGACAAGGCGGTGGCGCGGGTCTACCGGTGTTGCTACAGGCGCGCCTAGATATACATCACCAAGACCGAGAACAAGGTAGTTGGCATCAAAGACAATACGTTTGACATCTTCAATTTCGTTCAATCCATTAACCCGGCGGATAAATTCCAGATTGCTTGGGCACCAGGGTGCATCAGGACGGACATTTTGCTGGTAGCGGTCAATCGCCAGCTGCGTGGCCGGATCATTCCATGAAAGCGGTAGGCGGACAATGCGCGATGGTACTTCGATTTCTTCCAGTGGCGGCAGGCTTTCATCAATTGAAGCAATAACCTCGAAAAGTTCCGTAATGGACATTTTCGATGCGTCAATATGAATTTGCAGGGAGCGAATACCCGGTGTTAAGTCCAGCACAGGAAGATCTGTCCGTGCCTGAATAGCTTCCATCAGCGCATGTACCTGGAACCGGAGCGGAAGATCCAGCTCCATATCGCCGTACTCAATCAGTACATGCTCATCACCTGCCGCGCGGATTGTCATCGGGAAGCGGCTCTTTGACTGCTCAATAAAAACGGGATAATCAGCTGACAATTTCGCTGCTTCTGCCGGCAGAACTGGAAGTGAATAATCAGTACTGCCCGAACCAATAGCGCTCAAATGACATTCCTGCTTTTGACGCAGTGATTCTGCTTCTTCCAGCGTCAGCAGCTGAAAACGAATGCGGTCGCCAGCGTGAAGCTGGCCGATTTTCCAAAACTCGGCGGAAGCAGTGGTGACAGGGCAGACAAAGCCGCCAAGACTCGGCCCGTCCGGTCCGAGTAAAATCGGCATATCACCCGTTAAATCAAGCGTTCCAATGGCGTACGCATTATCGTGAATATTTGAAGGATGAAGTCCTGCTTCACCACCATCTTCACGTGTCCAAAGTGGAGCCGGCCCGATTAAGCGGACGCCGGTGCGGGAGCTGTTAAAGTGAACCTCCCAGCTTGTTTCGGTCAGCTGGTTCAAATATTCTGGCAGTAAAAATTCATTTGTGCAGTGAGGACCGGGAATAACTCCGATTGTCCATTCTTTCGTTAAAACTGGCTGTTCTTCTGCAGCAAGCGCGGCAGCAGCAGGAGCATCAGCTGCATGTACCTGGAGGACATCACCGGTGCGAAGGGCGCGGCCGCCATGTCCGCCGAAGCCGCCCAGTGTAAAGGTTGCAGCGCTGCCAAGGTGCAGCGGCATATCCAAACCGCCTGCTATGAGGAGATAAGTCCGCATGCCTCTGGCTGCTTCACCGAATGTAATCACCTGCCCGCTTTTTGCCTGTATCACGCTGTACATCGGCACAGCTTCTTCATCAAGAACAGCATTCATATCTGCTCCGGTTAAACAAAAAGCAGTGTCGCCCCGAAAGCGATAGGAGCCGCCGCGCAATGTCAGCTCAAGTCCTGCCGCCCGATCGCCGTTTCCTAACAGCTTGTTGCCGATTCGGAACGAAAAAGGGTCCATCGGTCCGCATGGAGGAACACCGACATCCCAGTGGCCGATACGTCCCGGCCAGTCTTGCACGGTTGTTTGAATGCCGCCATCCAGCACTTCAATCGCCCGCTCAGCCGGCGTGAAGTTCTCCAGCATACGTGTATGGACGAGCCCGCTTCGGCAGTTCTCCTCCTGTAAAAGTGCTTGAATGTATTGCAGGTTTGTTGTTACTCCGTAAAGGCGTGTTTCGTTTAACGCGTCAGACAGCTTGTTAATTGCTTCCTCGCGTGTTTCGCCATGAACAATAATTTTAGCCAGCATCGGATCATAAAGAGAGGTAACGTTCAGACCGTCCCGTACCCACGTTTCAATCCGGGCCCGGTCAGAGAATTGAACTTTATCCAGCTGGCCGCCGCTTGGGCGGAAAGCATTTAAGCAGTCTTCTGCATAAATGCGTGCCTGAATGCTGTGTCCTTTTGGTGCTTCGTACAATTGGTCAAGCCCGCGCAATTCACCAGCTGCTTCACGAACCATCCACTCGACTAAATCGATGCCCAGTACTTCTTCTGTTACACCGTGCTCTACTTGAAGGCGGGTGTTGACTTCAAGAAAATAAAATTCTTCCGCTTCCGGGTCATACAGGAATTCAACTGTGCCGGCACTCCGGTAGCCGACTTCTTCCGCAAGGCGCTTTGCAGAGGCAAGCATATGCCCCCGAACAGAAGAAGAAAGAAGGGGAGCCGGGCTTTCTTCTACAACTTTTTGATTGCGCCGCTGAATCGAGCAGTCCCGTTCACCGAGGGCCGCGACTTCGCCAAACTGGCTGCCGAAAATCTGCACTTCCACGTGGCGGGCTTTTTGAATATATTTCTCTAAAAACACGCCGCCATTGTTGAAATTTGTTTCAGCCAGCCGGCAGACCGAATGAAATGCTTCTTGAAGCGCTGTTTCATCGGCGCAGACACGCATGCCGATGCCGCCGCCTCCCGCTGTGCTTTTCAGCATAACCGGGTAACCGATTCGCGCTGCTTCTGACAAAGCTGTCTCAAGATCGGTAATCAGCGGGGTTCCAGGTAAAAGCGGAACATTCGCTTTTGCTGCCATTTCGCGGGCGGAATGCTTTAAGCCGAACACTTCCATCTGCTCCGGCGTCGGGCCGATAAACACAATGCCGTTTTCGCGGCAGGCACGGGCAAAGTCTGCATTTTCACTTAAAAATCCGTATCCGGGATGAATCGCCTCGGCACCTATTTCAATCGCGGTTTTTAAAATAAGCTTGGCATTTAAGTAGCTGTCTTTCGCCGCACCTTCGCCAATTAAAACCGCTTCATCTGCCAGGTCGACATGGAGACTGTCTTGATCGGCTTTTGTGTATACAGCAACAGAAGCGATTCCCATACGGCGAAGCGTGCGCTCAATGCGGACTGCGATGGCTCCGCGGTTGGCTATTAATACTTTTGTAAACATAGTGATCGCTCCTTTTTTAGTTATTCCAGATCAGCAGCTGGATCGGTGTCGGGTTATAAGCATTGCATGGATTGTTTAACTGTGGACAGTTGCTGATTAAAACAAGTGTCCGGCTTGCGGCCTGCATTTCCACATAATAGCCGGGTGCAGAGACGCCGTCCGCAAAGGTCAGGCCGCCGTCCGGTGTCACCGGTACATTCATGAAAAAGTTAACGTTTGGAGCCAGGTCGCGCTTTGTAAAGCGCGGATCATTTTTTGACAGCTGCAGCATGAAGGTGTCACGGCAGTTGTGCATTGGAAGCGTATCGTGTGAATAACGGACCGTGTTGCTTTGTGCAGAGCAGGCACCGCCGAGAGTATCATGATTTCCGCATGTATCCGCCACAATTTTAACAAGCTCTTTTCCAGACTCGGAAACAAGAACAGAACCGGCTGTTAAATACACATTGCCCTGACGCTGAATCGTATTGACTGCGCTGTAATGGTCCGAGGGATTATCAGCATCATAAAAGAGCGTATCGGCTGCCTGGTTTCCTTTAAGGTCCACAATGCGGAGCACCTGTCCGGGTTCGAGTGTATATGTCCAGCCATCTCCGGCAGGAATGATTTCGTTGTAAACGGCTTCTTCCGCTTTTCGTTCACTTACAGCCTGATGCAAAACAGCCATTATCGAACGCCTCCTTCAGTAAGCAAAGTATGGTCCCATGTATTTTCGAACGCGCGCCGGTTTTCCGGGCGGTGATTCAAGCAAATGTCATCCTTCTGTACCGGTGCCGCATCTGTGATTGTTACTTCTACCGGAACAGACGGGTAAGAAGCGGCCGGGTCAAGCGGGTTAGGTGTATTGGACAAAATAAGAAGAACGTCTAATTCCGTCCGCAAAGTAATGTGATCGCCTTTTTTGGCATGGCCGGAAACAAAGTGCATCGCGCCGTCTTCTGTGCAGTACACTTTAGAAAAAAGATTCATAACAGGGACGACATCACGTGCTGTCAGGCCGTTGCGGAAAAGCTCAACCGCAAAGTTTTCTTCGCCGCTTCGGTACCAGTCATTCCGTTTTTCCTGATACGTTGTTTTTCCGTAACATGCATCGATCATGCTGCGGGATGCATAGCCGGAAATGGTATCATGCCAGCCGAGTGAGTCGGCCGTAATACTTGCCAGGACGCGGCCGTTATCGCTCATCAAAACATTTCCTGTTGTTAAGTGAGCTGTATGCTGGGCTTTCAATGTATCGGGCATATTGTAGCGCTCTGCGGTGTCGTGAGCGTAATAGAGAAGAAGAGACACATTCGCGCCTTCTTCCATAGCAGTAAATGTAATGGATTTGCCGCGGCTGATCCGTCCGGACCATTTGCCGCCGGCAGGAATACGTTTCGTGAAACTAGTAGTCATAGTAGACATCCTCCTTATAAAAAATAAAAAGGATAAAAGCCCGGGACATGATCGTCTCCCAGGCTTTTATCCTTCCGTGTATACAGCAGCTGCTGCACGCTCCCTCTTGGACCAGTCTTTAAAGAAGTTTCTTTAAACGGAACCCTAGGCAGCTTTTTGTTTCCAACTCATTGTGGAAACCTTTATTGGTTTATGCAACAAGTATAGCAGTCTGAAAAAACTGAAAACAATAAACGTGTCAGATTATCTTACATGGTTTTTCGATGTGCCAGTACTTTTCGAGAAGAAGCTGCTGTGCTTTCTTTCGATGTGCCCCATGCATTTTTCAAAGCTAAATAAACAAATCCAATCACTACCCAGATGATTCCATAAGTTAGTGTATGCTTATCTAAAAGAGTAAGCAGCCAGCCAATAAATCCAGCGCCGGTTAATGGGAAAATAAGATACAAAAATGTTTCTTTTAATGAGCGTTTTTTTAGTTTTACATAGTAGTGGGCAATGACTGACAAATTAACAAATGTAAAAGCGGTAAGAGCGCCAAAGCTGACAAATGTCACGGCTGTGTCAAGATTGATAAAAACAGCAGATAATGAAACAGCGGCGACAAACAAAATGTTTGCAACGGGTGTTTTATATTTCGGATGAATAGTAGTAAACAGTTTTTCTGGCAAAACGGATTCGCGTCCAAGAGCGTATAAAAAACGGCTGACGCTCGTCACGGATGAAACTCCCTGTGTAAACGTAGCGACCATTAACACCATAATAAAAAGGGAGCTGAGCAGATTTCCGCCGACAAGCTGAACAAGGCTGTAAGCCGCATTATCCGGATTTGTAAATGTGAAGCCTGGATACGCAACCTGTGTTAAATAGGAAATGGCAATATACATAGCCGCAGCAATAAATACAATAAAGAATATGGCTTTTGGAATCGTTTTTTGGGCATCAATGGTTTCTTCAGCCATGGTTGTCACAGCATCAAAACCAAGGAAACAAAAGCAGATTAACGCTGCACCGGAAAAAACGGCGCCAAACGTCATCTGATCACTGAGAAACGGAGTAAGAGAGAATAAAGAGCCTGCGCCAGTATCACCGGCTATAATGTCCTTAACGATCAAAATGCAGAAGAGGAGGATAAATCCGATCTGAACAAGAACAGACAGGCCGCTTACCCGCGCTGCTGATTTGATGCCGACAATGTTCACGACAGCCAGGATAACGTTCATCACAATAATCCAGACAAAAACAGGAATGGCCGGAAATTCAGTATTCATAAAAATGCCGAATGTCAGGATCGCAATAATCGGTGAGAAGATATAATCCATCAATAGCGCCCAGCCGACGAGGAAGCCGGCTTTTGGATGGATCGCTTTTTTGGTGTATGTGTAAGCGGATCCTGAAATTGGATAAGCTTTAACCATGCGGCTGTAGCTGTAGGCAGTGAAGAAAATAGCAATAAAGGCCGTTACATACGCTGCGGCCATCATTCCTCCGGCCGCTTCAAAGGCGACACCGTATACAGTAAAGAAAATCATTGGCGTCATCCAGGCAAGACCCATGAAAACGACTTGGCTCAGCTTCAGTGATTTTGCTAATGTCGGTTGTTCTTTCATTCCATTCACCCTCTTTTCCAAATTTGAATGGAAAAACAAAAAGCCCGGGAGAATTTTATGTAAAAAAATTCTCCCGGGCTTTTGTCCCTCCGTGTATACAGCAAAACTGTACGCTCTCTCTCGGACCAGACGTTTTTCAACCGGAACCCTAGAGAGCAATTTTGTTCTTGATTGCATTAATAAGAACCCTTATATATTTGATATCATGGAGTATAAGGAGAAAAAGGAAGAGGTTCAACAAACATGTTAGATTTTATAACAATATATTTTAAACAAAATGTATTTGTATGCCGATTCATTTTTCTTTTTATGTAAAATGTGTGGTATATGGAGACGGAGGAAATAAAATGAAGCAATCAAAATGGGGAGCACTGAGCTGGATTTCAGCCGCTGTTTTATTTGCGCTCAGTCTCTGGTTCAGTGCATCTGTTGTTATTGACGAATTAACGGAGAGATGGGGTTTGGGGGAGACAGCGAAACCGTGGGTATCCGCGGCCGTGCCGGCGGGCTTTACGGCAGGCGCATTGGCCAGCTCTTATTTTGGCCTGGCAGACCGGTTTAATGCACGCAAGCTATTTGCGATCTGTGCTCTGGCGGGCGCGTTGATAAACAGTTTGATTTTGCTTGCAGACAGTGCTTTTTATGGGGTTGCTCTTCGGTTCCTGACAGGGGCGGCACTTGCCGGAGTCTATCCGACTGCCGTGAAAGTTCTGACCCTGTGGTTTCCGAAAAGACGCGGCTTTGCGATTGGCATTGTCATTGGTGCACTAACGATGGGTTCGGCTCTGCCCCATCTGCTTGCATGGATCGCTTCCGGATTGAAGTGGCAGGCTGTGATCAGCATAAGCTCGGGATTAGCTGTTTTAGCAGCGGCCATTATGAGCATCCTGGTGAAAGATCCTCCTCAGAAGGGCACAGCCTCGGTGTTTTCTTTTAATATGATCGGCAAAGTTCTCCGCAATAAGCCGGTTATGCTGGCAAACTACGGGTACTTCGGCCACATGTGGGAGCTGTATGCTATGTGGACATGGCTGCCCGTATTTCTCGCAGCCGGAGGTTCGATTCCTTCATCACTCCTATCCTTTACGGCGATTGGATTGGCGGGTGCCGCCGGCTGCGTAGCAGGAGGCATACTGGCAGACAAAATAGGGCGGGCCCGTTTAACGATATGGGCAATGGGCATCAGTGCAGCCTGCTCTATTTCAATTGGCTTTGTATTTGGGCGCTCGGCTGTTTTAACAGTCATTCTTGCCTTGATTTGGGGGGCTGCGGTCATCGCGGATTCGGCTCAATTTTCTGCAGCCGTCTCTGAATTCGCCGAGTCAGAATATATGGGCACCGCTCTGACTTTTCAGATGAGCATTGGCTTTTTGATTACAATCCTGTCTATTAATCTTGTTTCTTTTCTGCAGCCATACATGGGATGGGAAGGAGTTTTTATTTTGCTGGGACTGGGCCCGATTTTAGGGATCGTATCGATGGCCAGGTTTAGCCGGTATGAAAAAGATCGTTTGCAGGAAGAGTGAGTATTTCCTCTTTATTCAATAAATGTTCATTTATGTTTTCTCTTTTTAAGCTGTTTTACGGTAAGCTAAAAGAAAACGCTTTTACGGGAGGAGATCCAATGGTTTACCGGCAGCTGCGATATCCGTACTGGCTCGTTGCCTTCCTGGCGCTTGTGCTTGCCAGCAACACACTTCTTTATCAGCCTGCTGTTCAGGAACTTCTTTCTATTCAAATTGAAAACGGCGTTGTGATCGGTTCACTCATTGATCTTGTTATTATTGCACCCGTTCTTGCTTATTTTGCTTTTAAGCTGTCAGCCAAGCAGACAATCGGGCTGATGTTTCTAGGAGTGGTCATGGCACGGCTGCTTGTGCCCGAAGAGTTTTTCGCTCCTTACAAAAGTATTTTGTACGCGGGTGCCGCAGCAGAAGGGCTTCTTTTAGCAGCTGAGCTCGGGCTGCTGTTTTATGTTCTTTGGAAAATACCAGCCATCCGCAAAGAGATGAATGGGACAGCGGCCATTTACTCACTGCTTCCGGCTGTTGAAAAAGCCGCTTCTGGCAACAAGCTTGTCGCTCTCGCTGCTTCTGAATTTCTTATGTTCTATTACGCTTTTTTTACCTGGAGAAAAAAGGCGCCATCTCATCAGGGCGTGGTTACGATGCATGTGAAAACAAGCGCGGTTGCGATGAATCTAATGCTTATCCATGCAATCGTCATCGAAACAATTGGCCTCCACTGGTGGCTGCATGAAAAATCGATTGTTATTTCCATTGTTTTGCTCGTGTTGAATGTATACTCTGTTATTTTCTTTTTGGCTGAAACACAACTGATCCGGCTGGCTCCTATCGAAATAAAAGAAGGAAAGCTATATGCAGCACATGGATTAACCAAACGAATTATTGTGCCATTAGAAAAAGTAAAAGAAGTAAAATGGGGTGCCAGGCCGAATAAGCAGGCTCTTGAATTTATTTTAAAGGATTTTGAAACGCCTGAAGCCCAGGTAGTGATCACTCTATGTGAGCCTGTAACAGCCCGCCTGTTTATGGGAAGGAAAAAAGAAGTAGAGGAATTGGCGTTTCGTGTTGATGAGCCTGAGAAGCTGAAACAGCTGATCGAAGCAGAGCTGTCAATACATAATCAGTAACACGCTTTCCTTAGCCTAATTTGTTCCATAGTTGCCATGCTTATGTAAAATAAGCGTGGTTTTTTTTGATCTTTACAGGAAAAAGGAGAACTGGTATCGAATTGTAACAATAAACAGGGGAATTAAGGGGAAAGAGGAGGGGGGGCAATTGCCAGGTATAAAACCTGATCAAACCCATAGGAGCGTCACAGAGCGGGAAGAAATGTTCAGAGACATTATTGACTACTCATTTGAAGCAATTATCGTTCACACGGACTGTGAGATTACGTATGTTAACCAAACAGCCGCTTCTTTTTTTCGAACATCAAAAGAAGCGTTAATTGGCAGCGATATTTTCTCAATATTTCCGTCTTCATCGCGCGGGATAATACAAGAATGGATTCAGAAAGCAATCAAAAAAGACGAAGCAGTATTGCGTATGGAAGAAAAAGTGATGCGGGCTGATGAAACGGTTATAGAGGCGGAAATCCACAGCCGGCCAGTTACTTTCGGCAAGAAAAACATGATTCAAACTGCTTTTCAGGACATTACGTACCGGAAAGAGGCGGAGAAAATATTAAATGACCGGGAGAAGCTTGTCTCCATTGGCCAAATTGCAGCAGGGATTGCCCATGAAGTGAAAAACCCATTAACAGCCGTAAAAGGATTTTTGCAATTGCTGAAAGAATCTCATTCACATCCATATTTACAGACAATGGAAAATGAATTGGATAAGGCCCTTCTGACCTTGCAAAATCTATTGCAGGTATCCAAACCGGACCTTCAGGACGAGCTGCTCGTTCCAATTGATTTTTGCAATGAATTAAAATCATTAATGCTGCTGTTTCAGGATAAGCTTTACGATGTGGAAGTGGAAATGGATTTGCGTGACCGGGGCATTCGGGTTCTAGGTAAAAAAAACCTGTACTTAAAAGCATTTTTTAACTTGATCAAAAACGCTTTGGAAGCGATTCCTGAAAAAGGGAAAATAAAAATTGTCCATTATGCCGAAAATCAATGGCTTCATATTGAAATAACAGATACAGGGATAGGGATACCGAAAGATAAGCTTAATATGCTTGGTACTCCTTTTTTCTCAAGCAAGGCGGAAGGAACCGGACTCGGGCTGACACAAGTATATACCACGATTCATGAACACGGCGGCCATATTTCTGTTGACAGTACACCTGGAGAAGGGACCACTTTTTGTATTCGGCTTCCTATTACCGAAGAAACGTAAGAGAAGCCTGGCTGCCAGCGGAGCTGAAACGGTGATAAACAATCATTTACGTTAATTGGATTATATCTGCCAGTTAACTTCCTATAAAACCGTCCAGACCGTTCTGGACGATTTTATTATGAACAGCCATCCAGATTACAGGACTGTCCCTCCATTAAAAGAGTTACTTTTTTCTTTTGTTTTTTTTGTTCCTGTTCAATGATTTCTTCAATTGCCTCTTTAGAGCGGATACCGGACACCTTTGAACTGCCGATAATAAATGTTGGAACTCCGGTCACTTCTGCTTCATGATAAGCATGCTTAAGCGCTTTTTTATGAGCTTCTTGATACGTGCGGTTTTGAAGAGCCGTACGGTATTTTTCTTCATGTAAGCCAACTTCTCCGGCTAGCTTTGTTAAAACATCTACATCACCAATGTTCTGCTCTTCCTGAAAAAAAGCCCGCAATAACCGGATGTTGTACTCATGGCCTTTGCCATTTTCCCTGGCAAATTGATACCCTTCAAAGGCAAGGTGGGTGTAAGGCTGTGGAGAAACATTCGGCAGGACAATCGGGATTCCCATTTCTTTTGCCAGCGGGTACACAGACTGCTTCCATGTAGTTTGAAGATAGCTTCCTTCAGGGCGGAGTGTTTCATTTGGATAAGGACGAAGCTCAAACGGCATCCATTCAATCTCTATATTCTTTTTTCCTTTAATAGCTTCAAGGAGCGGTTGTTCCGCCAAAAAACAAAATGGGCACACATAATCGGAGTATATGTTGATTTTTAACGTCATAGCGAAAGTCTCCTTTCTTATTCCTTTCAGCTGATTATATAGCGGCAGGGGAGGTTCGTCTAACTATCTGCTTTCTCAAAATGTTTCACGTGAAACAAAAAAGATGCACAAAGGCATCTTTTTTGTTTCTTTTTATTCAGAAGGAGACTTGCTGCTGCCCCGTCTTCTTTCTTCTTCTTCCTGAGCCATAATTTCGGCGTCTTCCGCATTATCGCGAGTGACTTTTTGTGTTAAGATGGCGCCGACCGCCACTAAAATCATCACGGCAATATAATAACCTTTTTCATTTAATTCCATATCCGCGTTAAAAAGCCCGATTGAAAACAGGGCAACACCTGCAACAAAAGTGAAATAAGCTAAAAATGTAAAAGCGGGTGTATTTCTTTTCCGGTATCGCTGCATATTATTTCCCCCTTGTATGGAATTAGTACTAGATACTAATACTATACCATAATTTTCTGAAAAAGAACATTAATGTAAAATGAAATTAAAAAAATCCGCTGTGATAAGATAAAATAAACGGAACAAACCGGAGGTGGAAGAATGAAGGAATTTTCAATTGAAAAACCAATACCGTATTATGAACAATTTTATCATTCGATTAAAAAAATGATTTTTGATGGGACGTACAAGCCAGGGGAGCGCATTGTTGAGACGCAGCTGGCCAAGCAGTTCGGTGTAAGCAAAAGTCCGGTGCGGGAAGCAATCCGCCTTCTTGAAAAAGAAGGACTGGTTGTAGTTGATGATAAATCGCGAGTGATGGTGTACGAACCGACATTGAAGGATGTAGAAGATATTTATTATTGCCGGATGGCTCTGGAATCATTTGCAGTCAGTTTAACCGTTGCTTTAGCCTCCGACAAGGAACTAAACGAAATAAAAACAGCGCTTGAGGAAGCGGAAAGGGCCATTCAGCGAGGGGCAGAAGCAAGTGAAATTATAGCGTTAAACGCGAAATTCCACCGGTTTATTGTTCAATTCACCAAAAACAAGCGGCTTCAAAAGCAAGTAGACGATTTAAAATCGTTAACACAGTTTTACCGTATTTTACATTTCCAGGATCAAAACCGGGCATCCATTATTTTAAGGGAACACCAGCAAATATTTGGCCATATTCGGTCGCGGAATAAGGAAAAAGCTTCGCAGGAAATGATCACACACTTGGAGCATGATCTAGCTCATATTACACAGGTCCTGCAGCAAATGACCTGAGGCGATGGGCAGTCTTGCAAGGGGCTGCGGCTGCCGGCTGCTCTTTTTCTATGAGGCGAACGATGGACCAGCCGGCACGCTGCGCCGTCTGTCTCACCTGTCCGTCTTCGGCCTTGAGCCTGCGAGGTCTTCCGGTTTACTGTATCGAAGGAGTCTGTATCTGTCCGGCTCCAGGTGAATGTGTTTGTATGCTGAAAACGAGAAATAGCTCTTTTTTTTATTGCCGGCAAACCGTTAATTTAGTAAACTAAAGAAAATACAGTCGACTGTCGACTAAAAGGAGGAATAGAGTATGAAACAATTGAAAATTGCTAACATTCCCGGAGATGGGATCGGAACAGAAGTAGTCGCAGCGGCAACGGAAATTTTGAAAACGGTATCAGATATCCATGGAGGATTATCTTTTGAATTTACCGATTTCCCGTGGAACTGCCGTTATTACCTGGAACATGGAGCTATGATGCCGGAAGATGGAATGAACCAGCTCTCTCAATTCGATGGCATCTTCCTGGGAGCGGTCGGTGATCCAAATCTTGTGCCGGATCACATATCACTATGGGGCCTGCTTATTAAAATACGCCGTGAGTTTGAGCAGTCTATCAATCTTCGCCCGGCAAAAGTGATCAAAGGGATTCGCTCGCCGCTGTTGAATCCAAAAGATTTCGATATTATGGTTGTCCGGGAAAACAGTGAAGGAGAGTACAGCTCGATTGGCGGGAAAATGTATCAAGGAGATGATGAGATCGCCATTCAAAATGCTGTTTTTTCGCGAAAAGCAACCGAGCGTGCCATGCGTTTTGCATTTGACCTGGCAAAAAAACGAAACAGCCGTGTTACAAGCGCGACGAAATCGAATGGGATTGTGTATTCTATGCCGTTTTGGGACAGCGTTTTCGAAGATGTGGCTAAAGATTACCCTGGTATTCAAACCGATTCCCAGCACATTGATGCATTAGCTGCCTTTTTTGTCACCCAGCCTGACCGGTTTGATGTGATCGTAGCCAGCAATTTATTTGGGGATATTTTAACTGACCTTGGGGCAGCCATTATGGGCAGCATCGGTATTGCCCCAGCGGCGAATATTAATGTAAACGGCAAGTATCCGTCTATGTTCGAGCCCGTGCATGGCTCAGCGCCTGACATTGCGGGCAAAGGGCTGGCCAATCCAATTGGCCAGATCTGGACGGCGAAAATGATGCTTGACCATTTCGGCGAGGAAGAACTGGGCCGGGTGCTGCTCGACACTGTTGAAAGCGTGACAAGCGATGGCTTTTTAACACGCGATATTGGCGGCAGGCATTCCACGAAGGATGTAACCGATGAAATCATTGCACGGCTGAAAAAGAAATAAAAAAAGAAGTTGAAAGAGCTGCAGGAAAGAAATTCATTTTCCGCGCGGCTTTTTTCTATTTTGTTAAAATGGAAAACAGATTAGAAGAAGCTGGAGATGAATAGATAAATGCTTATTGTACTCACAATGTTTTTGCTGGGCACACTGTTCGGCTTTATTGGAGCGGGAGGTGCCGGCTTTGTTATTGCGGTGTTAACGGTATTTTTTCATATACCCATTCATATGGCACTCGGCACGTCACTGGCGGCAATGGCATTTACAAGCATATCCGGGGCGTTCAGCCATTATCGGGAAGGAAATATCCATTTGAAGATAGGGCTGATCGTCGGAGGATTTGCAGCGGCCGGTTCGTTTGGCGGCGCCAGGCTGGCAGCTGTTATACCGGATGAGTCCCTGCATTGGCTCACAGCAGGCATGCTGTTTTTATCAGCGCTTCTGCTGGCAGTGAAATTATTTTTCTTACAGGAGACTTCAAAGGAAATTGATGAAAGAAGGTACATAGTTTTTCTCAAAAGTATGTTTTTGGGCCTGCTGGCAGGAGTGCTGTCGGGCACATTTGGGATTGGATCGGCACCTTTTATTCAAATAGGCTTAATGATTCTTTTGCATTTAACGATCCGTCAGTCTGTTGGAACAACTATGCTTGTGATTGTCCCGCTTGCAATTGGAGGAGGGGCGGGATACCTTTCGGAAGGCTTTATCGACTTTTTCCTGCTGCTGAAAGTCTTAATCGGTACGGCATGCGGGGCTTATCTGGGAGCAAAGTTCACAAATATAGTGCCTAAGCCTTTACTAAAATCGGCGATTATTTTAACGCCGACAGCAGCAGCCCTTCTTTTAGTAATGTAATCTGATAAAAGGACTAGGCAAAAAGTATTTATGGGATGTATAATAGTGGTACAAAATAATCTGTAAAAGGCAAACTTCTCCGAAAGGAAAGGACGCAAAGCCGTGAGCCTAAATGCTTAATAAGCATATGGTCGTCAGGTTGCCAGGCTCTCATTCTGTGAGTCCCGGCTGACAGAATGGAGGGCTTTTTGTGTTGAAAAAAATAATCGTTTCAGCTTTGTTTTTTGTGCTGCTCGCTTCCTCGGGTCCCCGGCTTAACGCAGAGGCTTCTGCGCCAAACGGCCAGGCGACCTGGCTCTGGAACCCATGGATGATTGTCAATGATGAAGCAGGAACACTGGCTTTTTTGGAAAGCAAGCAGGTAAATAAAGTGTATGTACAAATTGACCGTGATGTTTCTGTGAATGTATACCGCAGCTTTATTGAAAAAGCCGCTGCCAGAGGAATGAAAATTTATGCGCTTGATGGAGCGCCGGGCTGGGTGGCTCCAAAGGGATACACGAGCCAGGACCAGCTTATACAGTGGCTCAGCAGCTATCAAAACGGTTCAGCGGCCAGCCAGAAATTTGCCGGCATTCATTTGGATGTAGAGCCTTACTTATACAGCGGCTGGACATCAAATCAAGCAGCAGCAATTAAATCCTACCAGGCTCTATTGCTGAAAGCAAAAAGCAGCGCAGCTTCTTTGAAAATTCCGCTTGAAGCCGACATGCCATTCTGGTTTGATGAAATAGCCTATAAAAATACGTATGGAAAAGGAAATTTAGCGGAATGGGTAATTGCCAATACAAACAGCGTAACGATTATGGCTTATCGCGACAGCGCGCCTCTTATTATTGAATTTGTCAAAAATGAAATCGCTATGGCTCAAAAGCATGGAAAGCTGCTTGTAGTTGGGGTTGAGACAGGAGAAACCGGCGAAGGAGATAATATTTCTTTTTTTGAAGAAGGCGAAGCGGCAATGAAAAATGAATTGGCTGCAGTACAGGCATTTTACGCAAATTCTTCAGCGTTCGGCGGCACGGCTGTTCACCATGTCGGCAGCTGGATGACAATGAAACCATAAAATGGAAAATCCAACTTTTATAAGACTGTCGATAAAATCGACGGTCTTATTTTTTTTTTGAAAATTTTATGGCTGAAGGAATAATTTTTACTAAAAAAATATTTACTTTTAGTAAAATATAAGTTAAATTGAAGTAAAAAAGGGGGCGCTTTCATGAATTTAAAATCATTAAAATTAAAATTTAAAGAAGTCTTTGGGAAGCAGGCAGAGAGGATCTTTTTTGCGCCAGGTCGAATTAATTTAATCGGAGAGCATACCGATTACAATGGCGGACACGTTTTTCCACTTGCTATTACATTTGGTACGTATGCTCTGGCAGCAAAGCGCGAGGATGATCAGCTTCGTTTTTACTCGGTCAATTTTGCGGAAAAAGGCATTATAGAAAGCTCACTTCAGGCACTTCATTACAAAGAAGAAGACAGCTGGACGAACTATCCGAAAGGCATGACGAAACTGATGATTGAAGCAGGCTATCCAATTAGTAAAGGATATGACATTCTTTTTTACGGCAATATTCCAAATGGTGCCGGCCTTTCTTCTTCGGCTTCTATTGAGCTGGCAACCGGGGTGATGCTTGAAGGATTATTCAATTTATCGATTGACCGTGTTGAAATGGTGAAAATCGGACAGAAGGTTGAGAACAATTACATTGGTGTAAACAGCGGCATTATGGATCAGTTTGCCATTGGGATGGGAAAAGAAGGAGCGGCGATTTGGCTTAACTGTGAAACACTTGAATATCAATATGCGCCAATCGAGCTCCCGGATGCAAGCATTGTTATAATGAATACGAACAAACGCCGTGAGCTTGCTTCATCTAAGTACAATGAACGGCGAAGCGAGTGTGAGGAAGCAGTAAAAAGGCTGCAGAAACAAATACATGTTACATCATTAGGTGAGCTGACAGTTGAACAATTTGACCAGCACCGCCCGGCAATTGGGGATGCTGTTTTAGAAAAGCGGGCCAGGCACGCTGTTTATGAGAATGCCCGGACGATTGAAGCGTTAAACAAGCTGAAGGAAGGAAACCTGGAAGCTGTCGGGCGCTTGATGAATGAATCGCACCGCTCACTTGAACGTGATTATGAAGTAACCGGAAAAGAGCTGGACACGCTTGTTCAAACGGCGTGGGAGCAGCCGGGTGTTATCGGGGCGCGTATGACCGGCGCTGGATTTGGAGGCTGTGCCATTGCCATTGTGAAAAATGAAAACATAGATTCATTTATTCAGGAAGTAGGAAAACGGTATAAAGAAGAATGCGGCATCGAAGCGGCGTTTTATATGGCCAATATCGGCGGCGGTGCGCGCGAATTAACGGAGGAGGAAACGGTATGAGTATTGCAGTTGTAGGTGGAGCAGGATATATTGGATCTCATGCAGTCCGGGCGCTTCTGGCACAAAATCGTGATATTGTGGTGATTGATAATTTAGAAACAGGGCATGAGGAATCAGTACCAGAAGGAGTTCAATTTTACAAAGGGGATATTCGTGACCGGGACTTTTTAAATGAAGTATTCGAACATGAGCAAATTGACCAGGTTGTTCACTTTGCTGCCAATTCTCTTGTCGGCGAATCAATGGAAAATCCACTGAAATATTACGACAACAATGTATTTGGCACACAGATCCTCCTTGAAACGATGATTAAGCACGGAGTAAAGAATATCGTCTTTTCATCTTCCGCTGCCACATACGGCGAGCAAAAGAAAATGCCCATTACTGAAGAAGCGCCAACTGCTCCAACAAGTGCGTACGGCGAAACAAAGCTGGCGATGGAACGGATGATGAAATGGTGTGATGCAGCGCATGGAACAAAATTCGTTTCCCTCCGTTACTTTAATGTAGCCGGCGCAAGTGCATCGGGAGTGATTGGAGAAGATCACGAGCCTGAAACCCATTTAATTCCGCTGGTTCTGCAGGTGGCTAACGGACAGCGGGAGCATATTACGATCTTTGGAGAGGATTACCCGACAGAGGATGGAACATGCATTCGTGATTACATCCATGTAGAAGACCTGGTTGATGCCCATATTCTGGCGCTGGACTATTTAAAAGAAGGCGGCGAAAGCGACATTTTTAACCTGGGGTCTAACCAGGGCTTTTCAGTCAAAGAAATTGTCGAAACAGCCCGCACAGTTACAGGGCACAAAATTCCAGCTGTAATTGGTGAAAAACGCGCGGGTGATCCGGCAGTATTAATCGCTTCTTCTGAAAAAGCGCGGAAAACATTGGAGTGGTCTCCGTCACGGACCGACATTGTGACCATTATCCGCGACGCGTGGAACTGGCATCAGCATCATCCTCACGGCTATAAGGGAGCAGACCGCTCATGATCTTTGCTTATATTGAAGAACTTATCAGCAAAGCTCAAACAGCGGGGCTGATTGAAAAAAGGGACCATGTGTATACAAGGAACCGGCTGCTTGCCCTGCTGGAAGAGAACAATTTTGAACAGCCCGACGGAGAAAAAACAGAGATATCAATTCCAGATCTGGCAGAAAAAATTACCGAATATGCAGTTGGAAAAGGAATTGTTCAGCCATTTTTAGAGGATAAAGAAATGTTTGCCGCTGATCTTATGAATGTTTTTATATCAAAGCCGTCCGAAATTGCCCGCGAATTCTGGGAAAACTATCAGTCTTCCCCGCAGCAGGCAACCGATTTCTTTTATAATATGAGCCGAAATTCCAATTATATTCAAACAAAGCGGATTGCTAAAAATATTTCTTATAAAGCATCAACCGATTATGGAGAAATTGATATTACTATTAATTTATCGAAGCCGGAAAAAGATCCGGCTGAAATTGCCCGGGCAAAGCTGCGCCCGGAGCCGGAGACAAATTACCCAAAATGCCTGCTTTGTGTAGAGAATGAAGGATATGAAGGGCATGCGAATCATCCTGCCCGCGCCAATCACCGGATTATTCCGGTCGAGCTTGGCGGTGAGGAATGGTTCCTGCAGTATTCTCCATATTTATATTACAATGAACATTGTATTTTATTATCGGGTGAACACCGTGATATGAAAATTGACCGGGAAGGGTTTGAACGGCTTCTTGATTTTGTTTCCCAGTTTCCGCATTATTTCGCTGGCTCCAATGCTGATTTGCCGATCGTGGGGGGGTCTATTTTAACCCATGACCATTACCAGGGAGGCCGATATGAATTTGCGATGGCGAAAGCAAGAGAGGACCTGTCGTTTTCAATGGAACGCTTCCCGGCAGTGGAGGGCGTTACCCTGTACTGGCCAATGTCCGTTATCCGGCTGAAAAGTGAAGACCGGAATGAATTGGCCGCGGCGGCCGATTATATATTAAACTCCTGGAAAACGTTTGATGACAAAGCCTGCGATATTTATTCTTTCACAGGAAGCACCCGCCATAATACCATTACACCGATTGCCCGAAAGCGCGGCTCTGTTTATGAATTGGATCTGGTCCTGCGCAATAACCGGACAACAGAGGAACACCCTCTCGGCTTATTTCATCCGCATGCCGATATTCACCATATTAAGCGTGAAAATATCGGATTAATTGAAGTAATGGGGCTGGCCGTGCTGCCGTCACGTTTAAAAGAAGAGTTAAGCGAAGTCGCGGCCTTCGTAGCGGATGGATCTGGAAAAGTAAAAGAAGAGCATCTCAAATGGGCAGAAGAACTGCGTAAGGCATATGACGGGCAGGAAAATGCAGATGAATTTGTCCGCCAGGCAGTGGCGGCGAAATTTTTAAGAGGCCTGGAGGATTGTGGCGTCTTCAAGCAGACAGTAGAAGGAAGAGCGGGATTCGCCCGTTTTTTAAAGCAACTTTAACCGATTGGAATGAAAAGGATGGCGACGATAAAAGATATTGCGGAGCAGGCGGGTGTTTCGATTGCCACGGTGTCCCGTGTATTGAATTATGATCCGCGTTTATCTGTCAGTGCAGACACAAAGCAAAAAATTTTTGAAGCGGCTGAACAGCTGGACTATAAAAGAAAGCGTCCGGCCAAAAAAAGTGTTCAGGATACTGTAGCGCTTGTGCACTGGTATACAGAGGAAGAAGAATTAAATGATTTGTACTACCGGTCCATTCGGCTCGGCATTGAAAGCGGCTGTCAGGAACATGGGCTTACCGTTCAAAAAATGCTGTATAGTGAATTGAACAGCAACGAAAAAAGCTCAATAAAAGGCATCATTGCCGTAGGAAAGTACAGCGAAGCGCAAGTGGAAAAGCTGAGTGAGTGGTCAAAGCGGATTGTTTTCGTTGATTTTTCGCCTGAAAATGAAGCGTTTGACAGCGTCCTAACGAATTTTTCTAAAGTAACGGAAAAAGCACTTGATTATTTATGGGAAACGGGAGCCCGCCGCATCGGCTATATTGGCGGACGCGAGCAGTTCCAGGATAAATCAGGCCTTGTGGCAGATAAACGCGAGCAAACGTATAAACGGTATATGATCGATAAAAAGGCGTTTCATGAAGAAGATATGCTGGTTGGCACGTACAGCGCCGATGAAGGATATGCGATGATGAAGTCGTGCATCGAGCAGCGCGGCACAGAGCTGCCTGAAGCCTTTTTTTCAGCCAGTGATACACTGGCGATCGGTGCGCTGCGGGCATTAAATGAAGCCGGGATTGCGGTGCCTGGCCGTGTCAGTCTTATTAGTGTCAATGATATCAGCGTTTCAAAATACGTGTATCCTCCGCTGACAACAATGAAAATTCATACAGAATTTATGGGAGAAACAGCTGCGGGCCTGCTGGCTGAGCAGCTGAAAGAAGACCGGATTCCGAAAAAGGTCGTCCTGCCTTCAGAGCTAATTGTCCGGGGAACGACAAAAAAAGGTTAGAATGGAAGCCGGTGTACTAAAATTTAGGGCGGTAATTATGATGCCTGGGGCGGTAAAAGTATACCCCGCCTTTAAAGCATAAGAAACCGCCCCAAAATAAAAATTATCGCTCTTCAAGAAGACTGCTTCCTATTTGGACAGCGGTCTCTTTTTTATTCCGCCAGCTTGTCCGCAAAGGCTTTCACATACGGAGGAAGGTCTGGCGGGCGCCGGCTTGATACAATATGGCCATCTACTACGACCGGCTCATCATGCCAGGCTGCACCGGCATTCGTCATATCATCTTTAATTCCGGGTGTGCTGGTCACATTCTTCCCGTGCAGAATGTTTGCTGAAATAAGCACCCAGCCGGCATGACAAATTTGGCCGATCGGTTTTTTTGAATCATTCATAGCACGGACAAAATGAAGTACTTCGGGGTAACGGCGCAGCTTGTCCGGCGCCCATCCGCCCGGTACCAGAATGGCATCGTATTGGTCTGCATTTATTTCTTCAAACGAATAGTCTGCGGTTGCCGGCACTCCGTACTTGCCTGTATACTTTTTGCCGGCTTCCTTGCCGACAAGGTGTACGTCCGCTCCTTCCTCCTGCAGGCGCAAAATTGGATACCAGAGCTCTAAATCTTCAAATTCCTCTTCAACAAGCGCGATCACTTTCTTTCCTGCTAAACGCATTTATATCCCTCCCTCGCTTTTCAGTGTAACAGAGGAAAAGAGAATTCAAAAATAATACATCAGTATTATTAAGTAAGGTCGTTGTGTAAATATTTCTTATTGCCCGGGCAATAATGATGAATGAACAAATCAGCCGGAAATGCGCGGTCTTTTTTCAAAAGCAGGATCATGAACTGCGGTCTGCTTTTTATTTGTCGGTTTTATTTCTTTTCTCATTAATGCTTCTGAAATCATATTGACTTCTTTGAGTAATATAATGGATAATCTTTGTAAGCGCTTTAAAAGAAAGGGGGCTGGCAGATAAATGAAGAATAAACCAAAATATTTTTATCGGATCTTTTTGCCTTTTGTTGTCACCGGCGTCCTCGCTATGATTTTATTTAACGGATTTGCTTACTTTTTTACGAAGGATTCACTGGAAGAAAAGATAACGCTCGAAAAGCAGGAAAACGTCGTTCAAACGATGAATACAATCGAGCAAAAACTCCAGGCTGTTGACTATACGTTTAATTCCTATGTGTACGATCCGTCTTTTGAACGCATTATCCAGCAGCCACTGGCTGCCAGTCATTTTGATATTTATCAGACCATCGATCAGCGGTTAAATTATATCTCAACATTTGGCCCCAACCAGACGACTGCCGAACTGGTCAGCTTTGACGGGAACTGGAGCATTAATCAATATGGATTAAAGCAGTTAACAGATTCACAGGAAAGTCAGCTCTATAAAGATTATATGGAACTGCCTCATGCATCAGCCTGGCTGAAAAAAGAAAGCCACCCGAATGAAATTCAGCTCGTAAAAAAAGTGCCTTTGCATAAATCTAAAAAATCGGGAGCACTAATTATTCATATCCCGTTAGAGTCCGTAACAAACCTGGTTTATAAGGAAGAGGAATCCAGCCCGATTTTTATTTATAATCAGAATGGCCAGCTGGTATACCAGAGCGGTGCAGCAGATACTAAAGCAATAAAGGCGGAGGACATTGCCGCGTTAATGGAGGAGGATCATCAGCAAATCGGCATCATAAACACGGATGCGAAGGAAGATTCGTCTAAGCTTGTGTACTCCAAATCAATGTACAACAGCTGGATATACGTTTCAAAAATTGACGATACAGAATTTTCTGCGGCGATGAAGCCTACTGTTATTGGGACAGTTATGATGAGCATCCTTATGCTTGCATTAACGGTTATTATCGCCTATTTAAGCTCGAACTATTTCTCAAGACCGATTCAAGAGCTTCAAACGCTGATTCCCAGAACCAAAAGCGGCCAGTATAAAGATGAATTTGAATTGATTGGTACATCGATTCGCAATGTTCTGGACCAAAACCAATCATTAGAAAATATGGTTACAAGTCAATTAGAACAGTTAAAAACATTATTTACAATTAATTTGCTTCACGGAAGAAAAACGGAAGATGAGATCCGGGAAGAGCTGGAGAAATTCGGCTATCCTCTTCAGTGGACGCATTTATATGTACTTGTTCTTCAAATTGACCAGCTGGATTCACAAAAATACACGAGTAAAGAAAAAGATGTACTGTTATTCGGAATAAGCCAGATTGTCTCAGAAGTCATTAAAGAAAATGAGCGGCTTGCTGTGGCAGCAATTGACTCTAAAACCCAGGCAGCCGTTTTTATTGGCTGTGAGGAAGAGGAAAAGCAAAGACCTATTGCTATTCAGGCGTATGCTGAAACCATTCAAAGAACGGTTAAAGAATTGTTTAATGTATCAATCAGTGTAGGAATCAGCAGGCCTTTTTATCAATTAAGTGAAAGCAATCAGGCGCTCGAGCAAGGATTCAGTTCACTGAAATACCGGCTGAAGGCGGGCAAAGAAGCAATTGTTTTTTACGAAAAAGTGTTTGAATCGCCAGAAGTAAAAACAAGCTATTTTCCGAAATTGCTAGAAAACCGGCTTTTTGACTCTATTAAAGCGGGTGACAGTGAAACAGCCAGGAGAGAGCTTGATTCTTTGCTGTCCGATTTGTTTGCGCAAAACCGGGGCGCGTATGAGCTGGAAATACACATCATGCGGTTTATTAATGATGTGATTGAGCTTATGCAGCTTTTAGGAATGGATTCGTTAATGGTAAAAGATCAAAAAACATTGTATAAAGCTGCTTTTGAAATGGAAACGGCAGAGGAAATAGAGGCATTTATTAAAGAGGAAATTGTGTACCCGATGATTAAGCTTATGGAAGAAAGAGAAAGCTCTCAATATAAATCAGTCTCTGAAAAAATTATTCATGTGATCCAGCAGGAATTTGATACAAAATTAACCCTTGATACAATCGCTTCCCGGCTTCATTACAATCCGAATTATTTAAGTGAAATTTTTAAAAAGGAGTTTGGCCAGTCTTTCAGTGACTACTTGTCCAATTACCGGTATACTGTAGCGAAAACATGGCTGAAAGACACAAATATGTCCGTAAAAGAAATTGCCGAGCGTCTACAATACAATAATTCGCAAAATTTTATCCGGTTCTTTCGCAAAATGGAAGGAACGACACCAGGAAAGTATCGCGAACAAAACCGCTTTGGCAGCCTGTCCATAGAAAACGAATAACAGCTTGTAAAAGCATAAGCCGGGCTCTTCCTGAACCCGGCTTACCATGCTGTTGAAATAAGCGGCTCTTTATACCTTTCCCAGGTTAAGTCCAACACATTTATAAACGTTCGGATCTCTAGCACGATGGATAACCGCCGTGCTTTGCCCGGGCATAGAAGTGGCGGCATTCCGCTTTTCACGGGGCAGTCGTGGAGGAAATTCAGCCGGCAGACCGCAGCCCCTGACACTGCTTTTAAAAGAAAATAGCCTATTTCCAGCCCATAAAAGAAAAATAATTTTAGCTAAAAAACGAAATATCTTCTTGACGACTCTCTTTTTCAACACTTTGATAAGCCGGATTCTTCCTGAATCCGGCTTATACTTGTTGTTCTTATTGGCACAGGCTGCTTATGCTTTGACAGAGCCGACAAGCGCTCCTTTTACGAAGTACTTCTGAAGGAATGGATAAATAATCAGCATTGGCAGAGTGGCCACGGCAATAACAGCCATCTTTACAGTTTGTGCGGGAGGAACAATATCAACGGCAGTTGTGTCCGCCTGCATACCGCTGGAAACGATTACAATTTGGCGAAGCAAAATTTGGATCGGCCATTTGGTGGAATCGTTTAAATATAAAATGGCATTCATGTATTCGTTCCAGTAAGCCACAGCGTAAAACAGCGAGATAGTCGCAATGGACGGCATGGAAAGCGGCAGAATAATTTTTAAGAAAATCATAATGTCATTGCAGCCATCAATTTTAGCTGATTCCTCTAAGCTGTCCGGGATGGCCTGGAAGAAGTTTCTCATTATAATAAGGTTGAAGGCGCTGATAGCTACAGGGAGAATAAGAGCCCAGTAGGAGTTAATCAGCCCGAGGTTTTTTACTACTAAATAAGTAGGAATCATACCGCCGCTGAAAAGCATTGTAAAGACAACAAGGAAGTTAAGAGTACGCCGGCCATATAAATAAGTTCGGGATAACCCGTAGGCCATTGTTGCCGTAAGGATCATACTGACCAGTGTGCCAATACCCGTTACGCCAATCGAAACAGCAAGGCTTTTAAAAATGGTTGGTGTTGAAAAAATAAAGGTGTAAGCATCAAGTGAAAAAGTAGTAGGAAATAAAATAAATGATTTTTCCATTACTTCATCTGTTGTGGCAAACGAACTGGCGATAACATTTAAAAATGGAAGAAGGCAGGCAAGCGAGATTAAAGTGAGCAGTGTGTAGTTA
The DNA here is from genome assembly GCF_000970685.1 of Domibacillus indicus. Lineage (GTDB taxonomy): Bacteria > Bacillota > Bacilli > Bacillales > Domibacillaceae > Domibacillus > Domibacillus indicus. The sequence goes on along the minus strand of NZ_LAJB01000008.1, from coordinate 36,293 downwards.
ACGACGTTAAATAAACGATTTCCCAATGAATAGTCTTTCATAAAGAACCTCCCTTAAGTCAAAATAGTAAATGATGCTTGTCTTCGTTTAATGTAACAATAAGCTGCCTGGTGCGTCTATAATCATTTGTCCATGCCTGTAAAATGTAAAATAAAAGCTGGGTTTTTCTTGGGGTAATCATTTTTTATGAGAATGATCATCTTAGTAGGATAACCTTAGAAAACGCTTTCAAAATGCGGTTTTCAAGGAGACCGGGCAGATGAGTATAGACGTTATAAGCATGCTGCCTTTAATCTGAATGTGTAAACCAAACGAAACCAGGAGGAGGGGTTCGCATTGTGAGAGAAACCAATGTAGCAGTGGATCAAGTATCAACAGCCGTATCCAAAAAAGAAATCAAGCAAATGGCAAGGAGAAAAAACGCAGCAAGCCTGGTAAGGAACAAATATCTCTACCTTATGATTTTGCCGGGTCTCTTATACTTTCTTATTTTTAAATACGTGCCGATGGCCGGAGTTGTGATCGCCTTTCAGGATTATCAGCCTTTTCTCGGCATGGCAGGAAGTGAATGGGTCGGTTTTAAGCATTTTGAACGGCTTTTTACGGAGCCTACCTTCTTTATGTTATTAAAAAATACACTCATCTTTTTTGCTTTAAACCTGTTTATCTTTTTTCCTATTCCGATTATCGTTGCACTAATGTTAAATGAAGTGCGGCTGAAAGCATTCAAAGGTACTGTTCAAACCATTATTTACATTCCCCATTTTATGTCCTGGGTTATTATCGTCTCTATCTTTTATGTGTTTTTGACTGTAGACGGCGGAATCATCAATGAATTGATTGCCCGTATAGGCGGCGAGAAAATCGACTTTCTGACAAGTCCTGACTGGACACGGTCATTATATATTATACAGGTAATATGGAAGGAAATGGGCTGGTCAACGATTATTTATCTGGCGGCTGTTACAGCAGTGGATCCCCAGTTATATGAAGCTGCGAAAATAGACGGGGCAAACAGGCTGCGCCAGATCTGGCATGTTACGCTGCCAGCCATCCGGCCGGTTATCATCATCCTGCTGATTTTAAAAATCGGCCAGACATTGGATTTAGGATTTGAGCATGTGTATCTTCTATTAAATTCGTTAAACCGGGAAGTAGCAGAAATTTTTGATACGTACGTATATACAGCAGGCCTGAAAAATGGACAGCTGAGCTACAGTACAGCAGTTGGATTATTTAAAGGGGTAGTCGGGCTTGTTCTTGTCATCGGAGCAAACAAGCTGGCGAAAAAGTTTGGAGAAGACGGGCTCTATTAATTTTCGTTTAAAAATGACAGCGCATTCAAAAGAGGTGATCTGAATGGGAAGAATGGCAGAAAAGGCGAACAGCTTTTGTTCTCTTATACTGAAGCTTGTATACGTGCACCTTTTATGGCTGGCTTTTACGCTGATGGGCCTGGTTATTTTCGGGGCGGGTCCGGCTGCAATCGCCATGTTCGGTGTTGTTCGCCAGTGGATTCGCGGCAATGAAGACATTCCCATTTTTCAAACCTTCAAAGAGCTGTACAAGCTTCATTTCAAAGAAGGAAACCTGCTCTTGTTCTTCTACGGACTTGCCGGCTGGATTTTATATATTGATTTGTTGTATGTCCAGTCTTTTGCCATTAGAGCAGTTGTAATCACAGTGGGAATTCTTTATCTGGTTTCGATCTTTTATGTGCCCTGTATTGTTGTACACTATGAAATGAAAACGTTGTTAAAGAAAATCAAGTATGCTGTTTTTCTTGGAATCGCTTATTTTCAATACACGCTTGTGCTGCTTGTTGCGTTAAGCGCTGCGGCAGTGCTGCTTATGATCAATCCTGGCTTTTTCTTCGTCTTTGGCCTGAGTCCCATTATTTATATAACCATGTGGATGGTTCATCAGGTGTTTCAAAAAGCGGAAAAAGAACAGTCAAATAACGAAAGCCGCCTGGCAATCGACAAACAAAGGGGATAAATAACATGAAAAAAAACAACGTAACAAAAGTTTTGTCACTTAAAGCCCTGCTTGCTTCTGCTATGCTCATGGCTGCCTGCTCAAATGACGGATCATCGGATTCTGCCCAGTCGGCTGATTACGACCCGGATTCAAAGCTTGAGGTAAATTGGACTGCAATGCTTCACACTCCTTCGCCGCCAAGCGGAGATGTACTGGATAAGCTGGAAGAGCATACAAATGCCGAGATAAACTTTAACTGGGTGCCGGATGCATCCAAAGAAGAAAGAATAACAGCGGCGCTCGCTTCCGGCGAACTTTCTGACATTGTGTCCTTAACAATGATGACCAATTCCTCAGTACGGCAGTCACTAAAGTCAGGAATGTTCTGGGACGTTGGAAAATACCTGGATGATTATGAAAATTTAAAACAGATTCCTGAAGAGGTCCGCAATGCGGCCTCTATTGAAGGAACTCTGTATGGAGTGCCGTTTCAAAAACCGCTTGCCCGTTCGGGACTGGTTATCCGTAAAGACTGGCTCGATAATGTAGGCTTGAAAGAGCCGACAAATTTAGATGAGCTGTATGAAGTGGCCAGAGCTTTTACTGAAGAAGACCCGGACGGAAACGGGAAAAATGATACCGTCGGCTTCGGCGACAGAAGCGATTTGAAATACAGCAGCTTTAAGCTGATTGCCTCTTATCATGGAGCGCCGAATAACTGGAAGGTTGAAGAGGATGGCACTTTCACGCCGGAATTTGAAACAGAAGAGTATACGAATGCCATGAAATATTCCAGGGATCTTTATAAAAACGGGTATTTAGCACAGGATTTTGCCGTAACCGCCAAAACAGATCAGCAGCAAAATTTTGCTCAAGGAAAAACAGGCATTTACACAGGCATGATCGACATTTTAAATTTGAAAAACTTATCCCAGGGCCTTCAGGAGGGCATGAAGCTGGTTCCGGTTAATAAAATTGCCGGGCCGGATGGAGAGTACCATGTATGGTCAGAAAACACGGGTGTAGGCGGGCTGCTGGCATTTCCGAAATCTGAAGTAGAATCCGAAGCGGAATTGAAGCGGCTGCTGCAATTTGTCGATGATTTAATTGATAAAGAGGCTTATTTATTAATGACAGGCGGAGTTGAAGGCACGCATTATGAAATGGATGAGAATGGAGCGTTAAAGATCCTCGATACGGACTCATGGAAAAATGAAGTCCAGCCTTTTTCCAGCTCGCGGCCAAGCGAAGTCACACATGAGCTTATAGACGCTGATCCTGATAAACAGCTGGCGAACGAACTGGTCGTTGAAAACGATCAATTCGCGGTCATTGATCCGACTGTACCGCTTGATTCGGCTACCGCAAATGAACGCGGAACAGAGCTTGAGAAAATTATTACGGATGCGACTATTAAATATATTATGGGTGATTTAGACGATGCCGGCTTTAAAGATGCCGTAAAAAAATGGCGTGAATCAGGCGGTGACCAGATCGCGAAAGAATATGCAGAAGCATATAAAGCGGCAAAATGACCAGATGGAGGGGAAGGAAAATCCCCTCTTTCTTTTTCCACAACTTAAATGTCTGGAGGGAAAAACGGAGTGGAAACGAAGACGCTCGTAACAATTCAAAATCCCATTTTAAAAGGGTTTAACCCTGACCCATGTATTGTCCGCGTTGAGGAAGACTTCTATATTATTACGTCAACCTTTGAATGGTTTCCGGGAATACCTGTTTACCATTCCCGGGATTTAGTTCACTGGCGGCATATAACTAATATTCTTACCGACCATGTTGAATTCGAAGGAAACCCTGATTCGGCAGGAGTCTGGGCACCGGCGTTAAGCTTCCATGATGGCCTTTTTTATCTGGTTTACACGGACGTAAAGAGAAGCAAGTACCCATTTAAAGACGCCCATAATTATTTGCGGACAGCAGAGAAAATCACCGGACCCTGGTCAGAGCCTGTTTTTTTAAACAGCGGCAGCTTTGATCCTTCATTATTTCACGATGACGATGGGCGAAAATGGTTTCTCAATGTTCACTGGGATTATCGAATGGAAGGGCGAAACAAATCGGCCGGTATTGTTATGCAGGAATATTCAGAAGAAGAAAAACTGAAGGGCCCGGTTTTTCATATTTTTGAAGGAACAGACTTAAGAAAAACAGAAGCGCCGCATCTATACAAGCATGGAGGCTATTATTACCTGGTCACGGCAGAAGGAGGCACCGGCAGCACGCATGCGGTAACAGTCGCCCGGGCAAAGAACATTACCGGTCCGTATAAAGTAGATCCTGAAAATCCGATGATGACATCAGCTCATGACGAGTCGCTTCCTTTGCAAAAAGCCGGGCACGCCAGTCTGGTGGAAACACAAACAGGCGAATGGTTTATAGCACACTTATGCAGCCGGCCGGTTCATGGAAAATATTCGATCCTGGGACGGGAAACCGCGCTGCAACGGGTAAAGTGGACGGATGATGGCTGGCTGCGCCTCGAATCGGGCGGAAGAGAAGCCCAAATGGAGGTTCAGGCACCGAAGCTTCCCCCGCATCCGTTTGAGCTGGACGAAAACCGCTATGACGATTTTGATGAAAAACAGCTGCACCCTGCCTGGAACACGCTTCGAATGGCAGCCGATGAATCATGGTGCTCTTTATCCGAAAGAAAAGGGCATGCAAGAATTAAAGGAGGAGAGTCCCTTCACTCACTTTACCGGCAGCACTTAATCGCCAGGCGGCAGCAGCACGTTTGCTGCGAGGTGGAAACAGCCATTGATTTCAAACCGGAATCCTTCCTGCAGATGGCGGGTCTTGTTTTGTATTACAATACCGATAATTATGTATACGTCTTCATTTCTTTTGATGAAAAGAAGGGGGAATGCCTTGGTATCATGAAATGTGTAAAAGGAGAATTTGAAAAGCTTGATATTTGTATACCGCTTTCGGGCGAAACGGTAAAAGTAAAAGCTGTTATTCAATATGATCAGGCCCAGTTTTATTATGCGGATAACGGCGGTACATGGACGGAAGTATTTACGGCTGTCAGCATCGCCCACTTGTCAGATGAAGGAAACGGATTTACCGGAAACTTTGCCGGAATATGCGTTCAAGATCTGAAGGGAACCGGCCTTCCTGCCGATTTTGATTATTTTTCATATAAGGAGCTGAAAACAAAATGACAACAGCCATTCAAACCGCAGACTGGTCTAAAAAAATGACAGATTCAACGATCGCCCGCCGACCGCTGCTTTCAAAGGGTGTTCAAAATGACAAGTGGTCATATGATTACGGAGTAGTGTTAAAAGGAATCGAGCTAGTCTGGAAAAAAACAGGAGATCTGAAATATTTGGAGTATATGAAGCGCAACATGGATGCCTTTGTAAGTGAAGATGGAAGCATCCGCCATTATGAGACGGCAGCATTTAATATTGACCATATCAACAATGGAAAAGTGCTGCTTACACTCTATAAAGAAACGAAAGAAGAAAAATATAAAAAAGCGGCCGATTTGCTTCGCGGGCAGCTTGAACAGCATCCCCGCACTTCCGAGCAGGTTTTTTGGCATAAAAAAGTATACCCGTACCAGATTTGGCTGGACGGCTTGTATATGGGTGCACCTTTTTATGCGGAGTACGTAAAAGAATTTGGAGAAGAAGCCGAGTTTGATGATATTACAAAGCAGTTTGTTCTTTGTGTGAAAAACACGAAGGATGAAAAAACAGGCTTGCTGTACCATGCTTTTGATGAGAAAAAAGAACAGCCATGGTGTGATCCCGAAACCGGCCTGTCTAAAAACTTTTGGGGGCGTTCGATGGGCTGGTTCGTCATGGGCCTTGTTGATACGCTGGCTATTCTGCCTGAGCATCAGCAGGATCGGGAAAAACTAATCAGTATTTTAATGGATACACTGGAAGCGCTTAAAAAAGTGCAGGATCAAGAGAGCGGGGTCTGGTACCAGGTTTTAGATCAGGCAAGGCGGAAAGGAAATTATTTAGAAGCATCCTGCTCATGCATGATTGTGTACGCTATCGCAAAAGGTGTCCGCCTTGGTTATTTGGATAAACGATGGATCGAAACGGCAAACAAAGCATATGAAGGCATCCTCTCTGAATTTATAACAGTAACAGCGGAAGGGTTTGTGAATTTAAATAAAAACTGTCAGGTAGCCGGACTGGGCGGGCCCGATCAGCGGGATGGAACGTTTGAATATTACATTAGTGAACCGATTATTACCAACGATTTAAAAGGAGTCGGTGCGTTTATTTTGGCAGCGGCGGAAATGGAAAACCAATAAAGAAAGGAGCAGTATGGATGGAAGCAACAGCAGCTCATGCATTTAATATACAAAGCTTTGGAGCAAAAGGAGACGGCCAGACATTAAATACGGAGGCAATTGCCCGGGCTGTCGAAGCGTGCGCGCAAGCAGGAGGCGGCACAGTGTATGTGCCGGCCGGCCGCTTTCTGACAGGGGCGATTATATTGAAAAGCAACGTTACGCTTTATTTAGAGGCGGGGGCAGTTCTCCTGTTCAGCACCAGTCCGGATGATTATCCGGTGGTACACTCCCGGTGGGAAGGGGTCAACCGGGAGGTATATGCCTCCTGTATTTATGGCGAGGACCTTGAAAATGTATCCGTAAAAGGAGAAGGAACGCTAAATGGAAACGGCGCATTCTGGTGGGAGCTTTTTTCAAAAAAAGAAAACAAGTATCCGCGTCCGAAGCTGGTCAGCTTTGACCGGTGCCGGCGTGTCTTGATTTCCGGCGTGAAAATGGTTGATTCGCCGAGCTGGACAGTGAATCCAATCCGCTGCGAGGATGTAACGGTTCACAATATTTCCATTTTAAATCCGAGTAACTCTCCGAATACAGACGGCATTGATCCCGAATCCTGCCGAAATGTACGCATTTCAGACTGTCATATTGATGTAGGGGATGATTGCATTGCGGTTAAGTCGGGAACTGAGGATTCTCCGGAACGCGTTCCATGTGAGAACATCACTATTACAAACTGTACGATGATCCACGGGCACGGCGGAGTAGTATTAGGAAGCGAGATGAGTGGAGACATTCGCAACGTGACAGTAAGTAACTGTGTATTTGAAGGGACAGACCGGGGAATCAGGCTTAAATCACGGCGCGGACGCGGCGGAGCTGTGGAAGATATCCGTGTGAATAATATCATTATGAAAAATGTGATTTGTCCGTTCATCATTAATGCTTATTATTTCTGTGGACCGCGCGGAAAAGAAAAGTATGTATGGGACAAGGCTCCGTATCCGGTGACAGAAGAAACCCCGTCCTTCAGGCGGATTCATTTTTCCAATATTACGGCGCGGGAAGTAAGTGCGGCGGCCGGATTTCTATACGGGCTTCCGGAAATGTACGTAGAAGATATTACCTTTAACGATATTGCGGTTGCCATGGCAGAAGATGCGGAGCCGGGCATGCCGGCAATGATGTCTCAGCTTGAGCCGATGAAGCAGCGCGGCTTTTACTGTGGCAATGTAAGAGATGTGCAATTTAACAGGGTGACGATAAGCAATCATGAAGGCCCGGCTTTTTATGTGGAAAACGGACAGGGCGTTGAATTTCATGAATGCAGGGTAAAACAGCCGAAATCCAACGGTCCAATGGTTGTCGAAAAAAATGAGTAAGGAAAAAAAGCGCCGGCAGCTGCTGGCTTTGCTCGGTGACCTGCCTGAAAGCACTGGATTAACTGTGCAAAAATTAAAGGAAGAAGAAAAAGAGACTTATATTCTTGAAGTTTTGCTGATGGAGCTGAATGGAACAGAAAAAATTCCCGCTTACTTTGTCCGTCCTAAAAATACAGATTTAAAACGGCCGGCTGTTTTATTTAACCATTCCCATGGGGGGCAGTATGAGAGAGGAAAAACGGAGCTGCTTACCAGCAGCCCGTACCTGCAGCAGCTCTCTTATGCCGAGGAGCTGACCCGGCTGGGCTGCAGCGTTTTATGCATGGACATGTGGGGATTTGGAGAGCGCAGAGGCAAAACGGAAAGCGAGCTTTTTAAAGAAATGCTCTGGAATGGCCAGGTCATGTGGGGCATGATGATTTATGACAGCATGCGCGGTATCGATTACTTAACGGCAAGAGAAGATGTTGATGAAAAGAGAATTGCCACAATCGGCATGTCTATGGGCGGCTTAATGGCATGGTGGCTGTCCGCGCTGGATGAGCGGATTCGCGTTTGCATCGATATTGCTGCACAGGTGGAAGCACAGGCATTAATCCGCCAGCGGGGCCTGGATCATCACGGTTTTTATTCGTATGTACCGGGCCTTTTAAAAGCGTTTCAAACAACGGATATTCAATCGCTCATTGTTCCCCGTCCTCATTTGAGCCTTGTTGGCGATCAGGACCGGCTGACGCCGTATGAAGGGCTCGGCCTTATTGATGCAGGGCTGTCAAAAATGTATGAAGAAGCGGGAGTGCCCGGGCATTGGAAAATGAGCCATTACTCCTGCGGCCATATCGAAACAGCAGGCATGCGGAGCGAGGTTTGTTCATTTCTTCAAAAGTATTTGTAGGAGGCGGATGAAATGATCGTGGCGAAAGACGGAAGCGGTGCCTTCACATCTATTCAAGAGGCAATCGACAGCGTTCCTGACAGCAACACAGAATGGGTAACCATTTATATTAAGGATGGAGTATATAAAGAAAAGCTGGTGATTACAAAGCCATTTGTCTCATTAATGGGAATCTCGCCGGAAAAAGTGACGATTACGTATGATGATTATGCGAAAAAAAAGGGGCCGAACGGCGAAGAAATGAGGACTTTTGCTTCTTATAGCGTATTTATCGGAGCTGATCACTTTACTGCCAAAAATATAACGTTTGAAAACAGCGCCGGCTGCGGCAGTGTTGTAGGACAGGCAGTTGCTGCTTATGTAGACGGTGATCAAATGGAATTTCACCATTGCCGGTTTTTAGGGCACCAGGATACCCTTTTTACCGGTCCTCTTCCCCCGAAACCAATTGAAGGAACAACCTTTGGCGGACCGATGGAAGGGAAAGAGCGGAAGGCAGGGCATAGCTATTTTTACGACTGCTATCTTGAAGGGGATATTGACTTTATTTTCGGCTCGTCCACTGCTGTTTTTGATTCCTGTGAAATTTTCAGCCTGGACCGGCGGGAAGAAGTAAACGGCTATATTACAGCTGCGTCCACTCCTGAAGGCCAGCCGTTTGGATACGTTTTTCTCAACTGCCGCTTAACAGGCAGCGCGGCTCCTGAAACCGTTTATTTAGGAAGACCCTGGCGTGACTATGCCAGAACGGTCTTTATTAACTGCTGGATGGGACCGCATATTAAAAAAGAAGGGTGGCACAATTGGGATAAAAAACGGGCGGAGAAAACAACGTTTTATGCTGAATATAACAGCAGCGGGCCAGGCGGAAGGATGGAAAGCCGGGTTCAATGGGCGCATCGCTTATCCGCTGAACAGGCGGCCGGCTATATTCGCCGGTTTCAAAAAAGTGAAACAGTAAAATAAAGAAGAACAGTTCTTTTCCATGCGGGGAAAAGAACTGTTTTTTTGTTTGAACTGGCCAGCTGGGCTATTTTGTTATGCAAGTTAGTTGACGAAAGAATTTTATCAATGCTATTGTGTTATACAAGATAGCTGTTGGAAATGTGGTGGAATTATGGCATCGTCCAGTCAAATGTTAAAAGGTATATTAGAAGGCTGTCTGCTCGCGGTTATCGAAAAAGGTGAAACGTATGGCTATGAAATGATTGAACGCCTTGAAGAATACGGCTTTCATATGGTAAGTGAAGGAAGCATCTACCCGGTTCTTATCCGAATGCAAAAGGAAGGGCTGGTGGAGACGGTTATGAAAAAGTCTCCAAGCGGACCAAAACGGAAGTACTATACACTTACGGAAAAAGGGATAAAAGAGCTGGCGGAGTTTAAAGAAAAATGGCTGGAGCTTTCATCGGCTATGAACCGGTTATTTTAATCAGGGAGGGATTGGTGTGCTGTCCGAAAAAAGTGAGCAGTTTATTCATAACCTGCGTCTTTATTTAATCACTTCAGGGAAAAAGGATAAGGAAGTAGAGGATATTACAGCAGAACTGAGTGATCATTTAGCCGAAGCGGAAAAAAGAGGGAAAGATATTCATGAAATAACAGGCGGATCGCCGGAGGCTTACATGGAATCGATTAAGGATGAGCTTGAAACAGACTACAAAGGATTGTTAAAAAGCCTGCCGGTGTTTTTTATTGGAGTGCTGGCATATTTTATTATGGGCCCGGCTGTCCGTGGCGGCTTCTCTGTGAACATTGTTCAGCTGACCGGTTTTCCGGTTGTGGTTCTGGTCGGACTGGCCATTTACATTGTCTTTCTTCAAAATGCCGGCAAAAAGCAATATTCTGACCAGAAAATGTTCGTATATGCCATGATCTCCTATTTTGTTTTGACGGCTCTCTTTGTGGCAATTATGCTCGGGGGAAATGTTCTGGCGCCGCCCATTTATACGGCAGGGCCGCTTGCGAACAATATCATTGCCGCCTTGTGCGCCATTGCTTTTATTGGACTGGCGGTCTGGAGCAAAACCTGGTTTACAATAGTCATCCCGCTCATTTTATTTGGCCCGTCTTTAGTAATGGCACGCATGGAGCTGACAGAGGAAACGATTTTATATGGGAGTGCTGCTGTAACAATAATTGCTTGTCTGGCGATTATGATCTGGCCGCTTTTAATGAAAGCAAAAAAACAATCAGAAAACTAAAGCTCAATTTTTCGTACTTGTCTTTTCTTAAAACGAGCTTTCTTTATTATTTGGAAAATTGTAAGGAACGGCTATATGGCTGCACAAAGAAACAAACCCGCCTGAATGAAAATTCAGGCGGGTTTTTCGTTATCCATGCACTTGTTCGAGCTGATGCAGCTTTTTGTCCAAAAGAAAATTGCCAAATGGAATAAATGCCACTACAACAGAAAGAATCGGCCAGATCAGATTCCAGCGTGTTTTCAATGTTACATAGGCAATGATCACACAATAGGTAATAAACAGAGCTCCGTGAATAGAGCCAACAATGCGGACGGCCTCTGGTATGCCAAACCAGTATTTCAGCGGCATTGCGATAAATAAAAGAACAAGCAAAGAAATTCCTTCAAAATAACCGGCAAACCGCAGCTTGCCCACAGTTGTTTTTAACATAGGTTCCTCCAGTGCTGGAAATATCATTTCTTTAAAGATAGCGGATACACAAATAAATTTCATCCTTTTTCGCCGCTGTTCACCAGATTGTCAGTGTTTGGCCTGGAATGAATAGCCGGATAAGGCGGACGGCAAACCGAAAGAAGAACTATTCGGACGTTCCAGCCAATTACCCGGCTCTTTTCATTCATTTATTTTTGTTTTTATTAGACGCATTGAATTCAATACTACGATGAAGATGGAGCATGCATCAGCGAATACTGCCGCCAGCTAAGGCGTCAGCAACCTCGGAATAACGAGCAGAAAAGCAAAAAGCTGTCGGACAAAAGCAAAAGCTATATTTTGCTGAATGATCTGGAGGGTTTTCCGGCTGAGAGTGATCGTGGGCAGCTTTTTCAGATCATCCGCCATTAAAGCTGCCTCTTAATGCCTTAAATGAAAGCTCAACTCCATTAACCTCTTCGATTTTCGGCTGAACGAGGCTGACGACATTTTTATTAAAGCAAGCGGTTTTACAGTCATTATGATATATCATTCAAATGGTTGTTTGAATGTGTATTTTTAGTGTATGATGAAAGTGAAATAATGTCAATCACACAAACAAATCATTGTTTGAATATAAATAAAGAAAAAGGAGTGAATGAAATGGGACATTCGCATGATCATCATCATGGAAGCAGTAATAAGTCAGCGTTGAAATGGGCTTTTTTCTTGGTCAGTGGTTTTATGATTGTGGAAGTGATTGGCGGTATTTTAACAAACAGCCTGGCACTGCTGTCTGATGCAGGGCATATGCTGAGTGATGCTGCAGCGCTTGGCCTCAGCTATGCGGCGATAACATTTGGACAAAGAGCAGCGTCCAGTAAAAAAACATACGGCTATAAGCGCTTTGAAATTTTAGCGGCATTTATTAATGGAATTACCTTAATTGCTATTTCAGCGTATATCTTTTTCGAAGCATACCAGCGGCTTATCAACCCCCCGGAAGTTGCCAGTACGGGAATGCTCATTATTTCAACTATCGGTTTAATTGTAAATATTGCGGCGGCTTTTATTTTAATGAAAGGGGACAAGGACGAAAACCTGAATGTGAGAAGCGCCTTTCTTCATGTTTTAGGTGATCTGCTTGGATCAGTAGGTGCTATTTTGGCCGCATTGCTGATTTTGTTTTTTGGCTGGGGAGCAGCAGATACAATCGCAAGCATCCTTGTAGCTCTATTAATTATGATCAGCGGATATCGGGTAACAAAAGATTCTATTCACATACTGATGGAGGGAGTGCCTTCTAACATTGACGCTGAAAAGGTAAAAGAAAAACTTCTTTCAGTAGCAGAAATTCAAAATGTTCATGATCTGCATATCTGGTCTATTACATCTGATTTTCCTGCCATCAGCTGCCACTTAGTTGTGAAAGAAGGAGAAGATAACCAGAGTGTTCTTGCCAAAGCGAAAAAACTGCTGCATGATGAATTCGAACTGCATCATGTAACCATTCAAATTGAAAAAGAAGGAGCCGCAGAGTGCGAAACATGTAATTAAAAGATATGAACAAACAGAGAACGGTTCTGTGTCTGCCCATGTTTTTAGCAGACCGTTTATGGAAAAAATAAAAAAGCAGGCATAACGTTTTAATACATTAGGGGGGTATGGTAGTATAATGATAGGGGAGGGGTATGTGAGAACAGTCTGAATGAGTGGTTTGTGACGATTTCATAAGAACAAAAAAATCGGAAGGGATGCGTTTAAAATGGAACAAACGAAATTAAATGTACAGGGAATGTCATGCGAGCATTGCGTAAAAGCAATTGAAGGAAGCGTCGGTAAACTGGACGGCGTTCAATCAGTAACTGTTCATTTACAGGACAATCAAGTGGATGTCCAATATGATGGCGCAAAAGTAACGCTTGACCAGATTAAAGAAACGATCGACGATCAGGGCTATGATGTTGTTTAAAAAAACGTGCTGAAAGCAGCACGTTTCTTTTTTATCTCAAAGTCCTCGAAGGCTTAGTTAAACCGGGACAGAACGGGGGCGTGCAGCCTTGTACCACTGAAAACAAAAAATGGTGATGAGCACAAGGTCAATGGCATCTCCGCCGTAATACATAAGCATGCTGCCTGTTTCTGCCTGTGAAGCGGACACATGGCGGGGCGGGTGCGCGTACAGGTACTTGGATAAAATACCGTGGCCGGCAAGTGCAAAAACGAGTACAGCAGCCCGGTACTGAAAAGTTCTGCGGTGCGGCACTGGATCGATGTAGAGAATGGAAGCTGTAAACAAGCAGCCGGCTAAAAAAACATGCAGGTGAATCAAAAGATAAAGAAAAAGATTTTGATGCATCGCTGCGTAAAGGCCTGTCGTATAAAGAAGCCAGAGGCCGCCTATATTGAAAACGGCAGCTGTGGCCGGGTCGCCTATAAACCGTACAGGCCCGCTTTTCAATATCCCGACAAGCAAGCGGGCACTGCCGGTGCGGAGCGTCCGGAAAAGCAGCGTCATTGGTGCTGACAAAACAAGCAGAAGCGGAGCCAGCATGCCGAGAAGCAGGTGGCCGGCCATATGAGCAGTAAAATGGGTATGCGCTTTTTCAGCCAGAGGGCCGGCAATCGCTCCTATAGCGCATACGATTCCGCCTGTCCAAAGAACGGACCGATAAACAGGCCACTTTTTATAAAACCGGCTCGAATAAAGAGAAGCCCAGATATAAAAAATCAGGGCAAGGCAAAAAAGGGCTGCTAGTAAAAATGAAGCTGTGTCTCCTGCTGAATGATGCAGATGTTCACTGCTCATATGACGCCTCTTTTCCTGTCCGATACAAGACAATGGCTCCAATTAGGAGAAGAACAACCGCGCTCATATTCCAGATAAGATCATACACTAAAATATTTTCGACATAGCGAATCTGGTGAATTTGCATTACCTTGTGCTGGACTGTTCCATCGTAAAGCTGAAATACACCGATCCCCAGCAGGGTGCCGCCGAGCCACCTTTTCAGCCAGAGAGCGTTCCGCCGCTGGAGGTCCGCAAATAAAAACAATCCGCCAACCGTTGCAAACCAGCTGAATGCATGGAAAAAGCCGTCAGAAACAAGACCCGCGCTCGTAGTGGATTTATCATAAAAATGGTGCCAATGAAGCAGCTGGTGAAAAACAGCTTCGTCAAAAAAAGCAGCAAATCCCACGCCAAATAAAAAGCCTGACCACATGTTGCGAGCACGGCACTGGCGTTGGCTGACGGCTTGTTTTCTTAAATCAGCCAGTGCAAACACCTCTTTTCCTGTTTAGTAATTAGTTATACTTCTGTTGTACCCACAACATGGCGTGGGCATTCCAATATGCGAAAATATTATTTTTGGTGCAAATGATCTTATTTCTTCGGATGAGAAAGAGAGAATGGTATAATGAAAATATTCTGAAAACCAAAAAGGATGAAAGAAATGGCTCTTATTCATTGTCAATTTTATTCTGAGGTATTACATTTGAGCACATCTATGACGGTTATTCTTCCGCAGCAAACATCTTCGCAAATTGGCATGCAAAACAAAAAAGCTGCTGCTAAGCATCAAACGCTTTATTTGCTTCATGGACTGAGCGATGATGACACCATCTGGACGCGGCGGACATCGATTGAACGCTACGTGGCGCCGCTTGGGCTGGCGGTCGTGATGCCGCAGGTGCACCATAGCTTTTACACAGACATGAAGCATGGAAATCGCTATTGGACTTTTTTAACGGAAGAACTGCCAGCACTAGCCCGTTCCTTTTTTCCATTGTCTGACGCATGGGAGGACAATTTTGTGGCAGGGCTTTCAATGGGCGGCTACGGAGCATTGAAATGGGCGCTTTCGTATCCTGAACACTTTAGCGCGGCGGCAAGTTTATCCGGTGTGACAGATATTGTTTCTGCAGCGAAAAACCCAATTCGCAGCGGTGTATTTGATCTTGTGTTTGGCGACGATCAAATCGCCGGCACTGATCATGATTTGTTTACACTCATCGAAAAACAGCCAAATACCCGCCAACGGCCGAAATTGTATCAGTGCTGCGGAACAGAAGATTTTTTGTACGAAGGCAATATTCGCTTTAAAGGCGCTTGTGAAAAAACGTCTTATGAATTAACAGCTGAGTTTGAACCAGGAGAGCACGAATGGGGCTATTGGGATCGAAAAATTCAAGATGTGCTCAACTGGCTGCCATTAAAAAAATAGTTTAATGGAGGAGTATTTATGTCAACGACACGAGTGCTGACCGGGATTTGGAGAAAGCATGAAGAAACAAAGGAAACTCCGAAGGACCCTGCATTAAAAACCCGCTATTACCGAAAAAGCAGAGAATCGCTCATTAATGACATCAAAAAGGTTATTCAGGATGGCAGGCTGGGCGGCTGGACAATTGCGAATGAAGACGTAGCGCGCGGTGAAGTTATGCTTGAAAAAGGCGCTTACGGCATGGTGATTACGATTTATAAGTTAACGCCAATGCGGTCGGCAATTGATGTATATTGTTCGAAAGATGGAACGCTGGGTGATTTCGGGAACAGCTACCGCTACATTCTTGAATTTTTTAAAGTGCTTCATATGGAAGCAGTGCCGGAATCATGAAAAAGGAAGCAGCCGGAAAGCAGACCGGCTGTTTTTTTTGTGCAGTATTGCACTTGAATTTAAATAGGCGCTACAATGAACAAAATTGAAATCAAAGAAAGAAGGAAGCAGGATGGCCACCATTTTAGACGTAGCGAAACGAGCCGGTTTATCGAAAACAACAGTGTCGCGCGTAATCAATAATCAGGCCCATGTATCAGAAGAAAAAAGGGCACTGGTACTGCAGGCCATGAAAGAGCTTGATTATCACCCGAATCCAGCTGCCAGAAGATTAAGAGGGCAGCTGACGATGACAATTGGGGTTGTGGTTCCAGCTGTTACCGACCCCTTTTTCGCTTCTCTAATTGCAGCTGTTGAGCAAACGGCGTATGAAAAGGGCTATAAAACGATGATATGCCAGAGCAGCGGAGATAAAGAAAAAGAACGGCTATTTTTAAATCTGCTTAAAACAAAGCAGGCGGACGGTATGATCATAGGCGCTTTAGAAAACGACTGGAAGGACGTTCAGCCGTTTACGAAGCACGGCCCGATCGTGCTGTGTAACGAAGATATTTCTGAGCCGTCTGTTCCGGTTATTAAGTTTGATCAATTGAGTGGAACATATACAGGGATTAAACATTTGATTCAACAAGGGCATCAAAAGATTGGTTATTGCACCGGCGCTCTTTTTGCTGAAAAAGGAAGAGACAAGGACCGCAACCAGGGCTACCAAAAAGCGATGGCAGAAGCAGGGCTTTCTATTAATCCTGCGTGGATCTTCGTTGATCGGCATACAGCCGAAGACGGAAAACAGCTGCTTACTCATGTTATGAATATGGAAGACCGGCCCACTGCTGTGTTTACGGGAAGTGATGATATTGCCGCCGGCATGATCACACAAGCAAACGAGCAGGGGGTCCGCGTTCCAGAGGATCTGGCGATTATGGGTTTTGGCAACCAGCCGGTAGCTCAGTGGATCACTCCGGCATTAACAACAATCCAGCAGCCTGCTGATGGTATGGGTCGAAAATCGACCCAGGTCATATTGGAACTTCTACACAATAACCAGGCAGGGATGGAGCCATACGAGCTGGCGAGTGACATTATTATCCGAAAATCTACTTAAATGCGGGATTTTTCCCCGCATTTTTTAAAAAGCATTGTGGGAACGATACCAATACTGATTTTACAAGGGTTATATTTTTAAAAATAGTTTATTCCAATTTATTGAAAAAAGGAGCGAAAAGACTGAAAAACAGCCTTTGGGAACGATACCAATCTGATTTTACGTATGCTCAAACTAATTATTGAAGCATAACGCAGGTTTTGGTTTGTTGGACTTTAAAAATACATGCCGTAGAGCTGGATATTCATTTTAAAAATTTCATTAGAGGCTAGTTTTATGCGAAGTGTATAGCAGTGTGCAGAAGAAAGAACAAAAATCAGTCTTTGAAGAAATATATTTTCACTAAAAAATAAGATATCGTAAAAGCAGGGAGAGGATCACAACATGTATTTAGATGAAAGAAGCGCTTCTTTGCTAAAACTGCTACAGCATTCTCCTATTTGGAAAATGAATGACTTAGAAGAAAAGACGGGATTAACACGCCGGCAGATCCAATACGGATTTGGAAAAATTAATGACTGGCTTTACTTCAATGGGCATGAGGGGATTCAATACAGCCGCAGGGTCGGTTATTCTTTGCCGGCGGGTCTCCAATTAAAAGCGCAGGAGATTCGATTTTCCAAAAAAGTATATGCATTCTCGGAAGAAGATCGAGAAAAAATTTATTATTTTATGATTTTACTGAGCAAGGCTCCTTTATCGGTTTACCATTTTCAATCATTGATGGGTGTTTCGAGAAATACCGTTCTATCAGATATTCAGCGTTTGAAAGAAAATGCCAGAGCTCATGGTCTTGAAATTTTGTACTCTAAGCAGGACGGTTATATCGCTAAAGGAACTGTTCGTCAAAAACGTTATGTGATTGAACGTCTTGTCCACGAAATGCTGCATCATATAAACAGTGAGATGGTTATTGAGTGTATCTGGGCAGATAAGGAAAAACAGATAAGTACTATTCGAAGCGAGCTTGAACAAATTGAGAAAAAAATGGGGATCACATTTACCGATGAACAGCTTCATGAATTTACGTACTGGTTTTTATGTACAGATCAGTTTATTGAAAAAGGAGAAATATTAGATCTGGAAGACAGCTGGAATCCTCTTTTATCTTCACGAGAATATGAAATAGTCAGCCAGCTGATCGAATCCCCGGCTTTTTATGGTGATTGGAATCAAACGGAGATTTTATATGCAGCACTTCATTTGCTTGGCATGAACCGCATAAGAGATTTTTCGCCTCTTCATGAGGATGAACAAATTCGTCCTCTGTTGAACGGTATTGTAGAGGAGTTCGAACGGCTCGCTTGCGTTCATTTGCATGATAAACAGCAGCTGTATAAACAATTGTATGTGCACTTTCGTCCGGCATACTTTCGAATGAAATATGGATTTTCTCAGACGAATCCTTTAACGAAACGGGTGCAGGATATATATCCAGAGCTTCATCATTTAACAAAAAAATCAATGCAGGTGCTGGAAAAAGAAATAAAAAGATCAATATCTGAAGACGAAATTGCCTATTTCACCATTCATTTTGGCGGCTGGCTTCGCAAACAGGGAACCGCGTTGGATGAGCGGAAAAAAGCAATTGTTGTATGTCCCAACGGCATAGGGATTAGCAATATTCTTATTTACACTTTGAGAGAGCTATTTCCTGATATTTTGTTTTTGGATGTACTGTCCGTTCGCAAAGCAGCGGAATATCCTCTTGCTGTTGACCTGGTTTTTTCGACGGTTCATTTACGGACATCATCCACACTGTTTGTAGTTCCGCCTATTTTATCAGCAGATGACAAACATAAGCTCAGACAGCAGGTCATGCAGGAGTTATACGGATATGCTTTACAGGAAATCGACCTTTCATCATTGCTGTCTATTATTTCGAAGTACGCGACTGTCCATGAAAGGGAGCAGCTGGAAAAAGCGCTGCAGGCCAACATGTACACGCATCAAGTAAATAAACATTCCTTAAAGGAGGTAAAAAAACCCGTGCTTGAAGAATTGCTCACAATACAGACGATTCAAATAAAACGAAGTGTGGTGGATTGGAAAGAAGGCATCCGTACTGCATCCCAACCTTTAGTTGACATTGGAACAATTGAAGAGCGGTACGTTGACGCAATGATTCAAGCGATTGACGTGAACGGCCCTTATGTGGTGATTACACCAAATGTGGCGATTCCACATGCCCGTCCTGAACAAGGGGTCCGTTCTTTATCTATGAGTCTTTTAAAGCTTGATGAGCCAGTTTCCTTTGCGCCGGATAAGCCGGTTCATCTGATCATCGTGTTAGCTGCTGTAGACAATGACACACATTTAAAAGCCCTTGTTCAATTAACGCAGCTGCTGGGTGAGCCGTCCAATATTGAAGAAATGATTAAAAGCTCGAAACCAGCTCAATTGATGGAGTACATTCATAAATATTCTAAGGAGGAAACAAAATGAAAATCATGGTCGTATGCGGAAATGGATTAGGAAGCAGCTTTATTATGGAGATGAATGTGAAAAAAGCGTTAACAGAGATGGGGAAAACAGCAGACGTTGATCATACTGATTTAGCTTCAGCTAAAACGGAACAAGCAGATATCTTTATCGGAGCAGCTGATATTGTCGGGCAGCTTAATGACGGAAGCCGAAAAATTGTTACGCTGGAAAACATGATGAGCATACCTGAAATCAAATCGAAATTAGAGCCGCTTTTAGGATAAGTAATGAGGAACTCGTATATATAAAGGGGGTTGAAAAGCATGTTAGACGTGATTATGAATGATATTTTAGGCACACCTTCCATTTTAGTGGGCCTATTCGCGCTTATCGGGTTATTGCTTCAGAAAAAATCAAGTGCGGATATTGTCTCAGGAACACTGAAAACGGTAATGGGATTTGTCATTATTGGAGCCGGGGCATCTGTTTTAACGGGAGCTTTAGATATATTTAGCAAAATGTTCGATCATGCATTTAATGTGCAGGGAGTCATTCCTAATAACGAAGCGATTGTAGCTGCCGCGCAAAGTGAATTTGGTACAGCTACAGCACTTATTATGGTTTTTGGAATGATCGTGAATATTCTATTAGCGAGATTCACACCTCTCAAATATATTTTCTTAACTGGGCATCATACACTTTTCATGGCTTGTTTAATTGCGGTTGCTTTGTCAGTGGGTGGTCTTAATGGACCTGCCCAAATCATAATTGGCTCTATTTTGCTTGGCTTATGTATGGTCATCTTTCCTGCTATGCTTCAGCCGTACGTTCGTCAAATAACAGGTAGTGACGATTTTGCGATCGGCCACTTCGGCACAATTGGGTATTTTGTGTCTGCGATGGTTGGAAAATGGGTGGGCAACAAAGAAAAAACGACTGAACAAATCAAAGTTCCGCAATCGTTAGGCTTTCTGCGTGATACTTCAGTTGCGGTTTCCTTGACGATGACAATCTTTTTTATTGCGGTCGCTTTATTTGCTGGTCAAAGTTATATCGAAACAGAGCTTTCAGGCGGATCGAATTTTATTGTCTTTTCTTTTATCCAGGCAATAACATTCGCTGCAGGTGTTTATATTATTCTTGCCGGCGTGCGTATGCTTATCGCAGAAATCGTACCGGCTTTTAAAGGAATTGCCGATAAACTGGCTCCAAATACAAAGCCGGCACTGGATTGTCCGACTGTTTTTCCTTTCGCGCCGAATGCCGTCATTATTGGATTTTTATTTAGTTTTTTAGCTGGACTCTTATCTATGTTTGTTCTCCCGGTTATTGGATTAAAAGTTATTGTTCCAGGCCTGGTTCCTCACTTCTTTACTGGAGCGGCCGCAGGCGTTTTCGGAAACATCACAGGAGGACGCCGTGGCGCAATGGCCGGTGCTTTTGCAAATGGAATTATTATCAGTTTCCTGCCGGCTGTTTTACTTGTTTTGCTTGGGGACATCGGGTTTGAAGGCACTACTTTTGGAGATTCAGATTTTGGCGTGGTTGGTATTTTAATTCTAAGTATCATGGAATTGTTGGGGCTAGCTTAACGAAGCTTAAAAGTGAAAATAATTTGTATTTGCCAGCAGCTTATGATGTTATAAACAGGTAAGCTGCTGGTTCTTTTATTTACATACCCTTTTTCAACGAGGTGATTCAACTATGTATAAAGCAATTGTTTTGGATTTGGACGGAACAACCTTAACGGAATTTAACACGGTGAACGATACACTGACCGATTATGTGGCAGAACTTCGGCAAAGCGGTATGCTCGTGTTTATTGCTACGGGCCGGACGTTAAAGGAAGCAAAGGATGTGCTGCCGCCAAGTTTTGAAGCAGACGGAATTGTGACGGCGAACGGGATGTCCGCTTTTGTAGGAGAAAAGCAAATCTCCAGTCATGCGCTTTCTGCTGAACTGGTGGAAGAGCTTGCAGGCAAAGCCAGTGAACAGGGGATTTATTATGAAATTCATCCGAGTGATGGGCCGAGGACGGCTTTAAAAACAGATCAGCCGTTTATGATAAAAGCTGCCACTGAGCCGAAGCCGCCAACCGTTCATGAAAATGAATGGCTGTCGCGCCAGGAAGCTGTTCAGTCTAAAATTTACTGGACCGATAAGCTGGAAACAAAGGATACTGTGAAAATTTACTTTTTCAGCCGGGAAGAGCAGGTGATGGAGGAGTGGAAAGCAGAATTGGAGCAGAAAAAAGAGAAAACGGCTTTTACGACTGCTTCTTCTACCAGCCATAATGTTGAAGTGACAGTAGAAGGAATCTCGAAAGCAACCGGCGTTGTTCAGCTGCTGGACCGGTTTCATTTGAAAAAGGAAGAGATCATGGCTATTGGTGACGGTGAAAATGATCTGCCTCTTTTTAAGCTGGCCGGCCGCTGCATCGCCATGAAAAACGCATCTGATTTTGTGAAAAGTCAGGCGGATGAAGTAACTGCTTTTTCATACAAGGAAGACGGGCTGTACAAGTTCTTAAAGAAAACCTTTGACTGAAAAGCCGGCCTTTACAAAAGGCTGCTTTTGAATTTGCAGAAATTATGATATGTTGCTTTTTCATTCTTTTCCTGCTTTATCCTGGAGATTTCGGTGTATAGTGAATGAAGAGGTGAGCGTTATGAGAGCAGGAAAGCAGATCGTTTCAGAAGAATACTGGCGGGCCATTGAACAATGTGACAAAGACTATGACGGTACATTTTTTTATGGAGTGAAAACGACAGGAATTTTCTGCCGTCCTTCATGCAAATCACGGCTGCCTAAAAAAGAAAATGTGCGCATTTTTAAAAATGCTTACAGCGCACTCGAAAACAATTTCCGCCCATGCAAGCGCTGCAAGCCAGACGAACTGCGGCTGCCGGCAGAAAACTGGATCCTCCAAATAACCCAATGGATTGATGCTCATTACGCAGAGCCTATTACACTTCAATCACTGGCCCGTGAATGGCATGGAAGTCCTTCTCATCTGCAGCGGTCATTCAAGCGGATAGCCGGCCTGTCGCCGGCTGAATATGTTCAAATGGCGAGGCTTAACCGGGCGTGCTGCCTGCTTCGATCGACTGGCCGCACGGTTTCAGATATCAGCCGGGAAATTGGATTTTTAAGCACTCCTTATTTTTCAGCTCTTTTTAAACGAATAACAGGCTGTACGCCTCTGCAATATCGAAAAAAAGCAGGTGAATCTTGATGGAAATGATCTGTTACTCGGCTGTAAAGCAAGATCACTGGCATCTTTACATTGCGAAAACAGAAAGAGGGCTTTGTTATGTCAGCTCGCCGGGTGCAACAATAGAAGAATTGGAAAGCAAAATAAAGAAGCACTATCCTGAGTCCATCTTGTACCGGAACGATGAAGCATTAAAGCCATACCGTGAGGAATTACAGGAATATCTGGAAGGAAAGAACCGGGAATTTACACTGCCTGTCGACATAAAAGGAACCGTGTTTCAAAAGCAGATTTGGGAGGCGCTTAAAAAAATCCCATATGGAGAAACATGGTCATACTCTGAGGTTGCAAAAGCAATTAACAGGCCGGCCGCAGTCAGGGCCGTTGGTGCTGCCATTGGCGCCAATCCGGTATTGGTGACAATTCCGTGCCACCGGGTTATTGGCAAAAATGGAGCCATAACAGGCTACAGGGGCGGGCTGGAATTAAAGCGCTATTTGCTTGAATTGGAATTAGAAGGAAATAAATAAAGCAAAAGCAGAGTCCGGGGATTTATGGATTCCGCTGTTTAAAAAGGCGGGCTCTTGTAAGAGCCCGTCTTTCATGCTGTTGAAATAAGCAACTGTCTACACCTTTTCCAGGTTACATTTAACCTATTTATGAACGTTCAGGTCTCCAGCACGATGGCTGGTTCGGTGTTCGCTTCAAAAAAGCGCAGCCGGCAGACCGCAGCCCCTAATACAGCTTTGAAAAGAAACTAGCCCGTCTCCAGCCCGCAAAAGAAAGATCATGTCGGCCCAAAAACAGACTATCTTCTTGACGACTCTCTTTTTCAACACTGTGAAAGGCGTGCCGGTTTAAGAAAGAAAAACAGCCCCGTAAATAAGAGAAGATAAGACCACAAGACCGGGGTGGACTTTTCTTTTTTCCATAAGCCAGTAGCTGCCGGCCGCCAAAATGATAATATGAATAATGCTTACATCAAAATATACATCTGCAAATGCTTGAAACGCCATGACGCCGAGCAGAACAGCAATCGTTGGCTTTACATAAGCAGTCATCCGCTTCACACGGGGAGAGGTCCGGTTTTTATACAAAATGCCCATCAGTGTGATCATTAAGATAAGAGACGGGGTAACCGTTGCAAGAACAGCGAGAAATGCGCCGAGCCATCCGCCTTCCTGGAATCCAATATAACCGCCCATTTTTGTCGCAATCGGGCCAGGCAGCGCATTGCCCATGGCAAATGCTTCGTTAAATTCCTGTACAGTCATCCAGCCGTAACGGTCCACCACTTCTTTTTGAATAAGCGGAATGGTTGCCGGACCGCCGCCATAGCCTAAAAGGTTGGTCATGAAAAAGACCCAAAAAATATGCAAATAAATCATGTAAGCCGTCCTTTCTTTTCACGGTTTGTTTCAGGCTTAAAGAAAGCAAATAGCAAAAGAGCTCCAATAATAACAGCGGGATGAATATGAAGGAATTCGATAAGAATAAGGGACAGCACAGTATGAAGGGCGACTGTTGCCCACTTTAGCCCCTTGACGGAGCTTTGCAGAAAATCTTTTGTTAAAACGGCAAGCATAACACCGACAACCGGCATAACACCTCTGGTCATTCCCTGCACCCAGGCCAGGTCTTTAAAAGCAGTTAAGGTCGTCAAAAGGATAATCATTAAAAGAATCGTTGGCAGCACTGTGGCTAAAATGGCATTGATGGTTCCTGGAATACCGCCGACTCGATAGCCAATATAACCGGCCATCTTGGTATTGATCGGGCCGGGAAGGGTGTTGCCGATAGCCAGCACATCTCCAAATTCTTCATTGTCCATCCATTTAAACCGCTCGACTACTTCCTTTTGAACGAGCGGAATCGTGGTAGGGCCGCCGCCATAGCCAAGCATGCTGCTGCGGAAAAAAGCGACAAAAATATCTCGCTGCTTCATTCAAAACACCCTTTCTTCTTAACATTACGAATTTTTTTATTTATTTTATCATTCGAAAAGAAAGAAAAAAAGGAAAAAATCTTTCGCTTCGAAAACGAATCGTTTTCCACATATGACAGCCATTTTTTTATTCAGCACTGCTGCGAAAAAATAGAAAGAACCCCGTCTTTAAAAAAGGGGTTCTTTCATTCCGTTAAAAGAGGAACATGCTGCTCGATGGAAGAGTTAATTTTTGTTTCAGAAAAAATAATGTGGGGAACCGCTTCCGCAAATGAAGTGATTTCATTAATAAACTCTTCGATCTCTTGTAAGTTTGTTGAAGTCAGCATAACTATATAACATGCTTTTCCTGCAATACGGTAACCTGTTTAAGAAAAACTGAAGCTGCCTTCAAAAGAAAACAGCTTTAGCTTAACGGAGAGTGTTTTTTACAGTTTCATGCCCATCCGGCTTTTATATCGTTTAATTAAAATCTGGCAGTCAACACTCACTACCCCCTGCAGGGGATAGAGCTTTTCTACCAAAAACTGCTCCATTTCCTGATTGTCCGAAAAAATTCCGTGCATATGAAGCTTGCTTGGCCCGGTCATATGATAAAGGCTTGTCACAGCCGGTTCCGTCTCTAAATGGCTGGCGACCTGCTCCAGGTGCTGCGGCTCAACTTCCACGTTAAAAAAAGCAGATACGTGAATACCGATCTTTGCCGGATTAATAACAGCAGTAAACTTTTCAATTACACCCTGCTCCATTAAATTATTAACCCGCGCCTGCACAGCTACGCGCGACAGTTCCACTTCTTTGGCTATATCCGTGTAAGACATCCGGCTGTTTTCATGTAACAAAGATAAAATCTGCTTGTCTATTTGATCAATATGCAAATCCGGCATTTGATAGTTCGTCCCCATTATGTTCCACTCCAATTTCATCACATGGTTTGTTTTAGTGTACCATTTTTTGCGCAAAAAAAAGAACCTGCGGCTAAGCAGGCGCTTTATACAAAGAAAGTATTATCGCATATGGGCGAAGTGCATCTATAAGATACGGTTTCAGCTTCTTATTTATAAAAAGCGCTGGCGAACTTCCGGTGATGGAAGCATGCAGTGGTCTTCTTTTTTGCCAAACCATTTGTAGCGGTTAGCAGCTACATAATCATAAACGAAGTTGCGGAGCGGTGCTGGAAGAACAATAAGGGCATACAAAAGCTTCCAGGCTCCATCCAGATGACGGGTAATCCGCAGTGCAGCCGCCGATTTAATATATGCTTTCCCATCTTCTACTAACATAAAGCTGTCAAGATCTTCCGGCATATTGTGCTCTTTTAATAACTTCTGCCCTACATCGCTTTGTAAAGACGCATAGTTAAAATATCCTTTGGAATCACGCTGTATAATAAATTGAACACTTGCATCGCAAAAATTGCAATCACCATCAAATAAAACAATCGCAGTCATTGTAAACTTCCTCCTTCAACAAGAGTCATGTCTTAATTACTTTAACCGCTTTTCTGAATTTTAAACAGCTTCACTTGCAATGCTCCTTTTGAAAATATTAAACTAGTTAAAAATGCTTAAAAATTAATATGAAAAAAGGTTTATAGCTAAAAGAGCGAGGGGACTAATGTAGTATCTGCTGTTTGAAAGTATATAGATAAAGAAAAGGGGCGCGCATGTATGACAGGGAGCTGTATTGAATGCCGGATTCCAATTCGGTTTTACGAGCCGGGAAGGCTGTTTATTTCAAATGAAAATCACTGGTCGTTTGTTGATTTTCAAACAATAAAAGAAGCAGAAGAAGAGCTCGGCCGCATCGGCAACGATAACGTCATAGGGGGAATTGGAAAGCCCGGCGATCAAAAGCCGGTCCGCACTGCGCCGCTTCGTGATGTTGCCGAATGGTTTTCACATCAGGAAGTGATTCGTGTAATTGAAAAAGGGCAGTTTGTCAGTTTTCTGCAGCCGATTGTAGAAACATCTTCCGGCAATGTCTACGGATATGAATCATTATTGAGAACAAACGAAGAAGCGGCAATACCGCCGGGAAGGCTTTTTCATACTGCTCAAAAGTTAGGCATGCATTCCTATCTTGATAAGCAGGCGAGAGAAAGTGCCATTCTTGCAAGAAAAGAGCATGTGAAGGATGGCCAAAAAAGCTTTATCAATTTTCTGCCTTCTACCATTTATAATCCGGAATTTTGCTTGAAGCATACATTCAGTGTTATTGAAAAGTACAATGTAAGACCGGATGACCTTGTTTTTGAAGTAGTGGAAACGGAGAAAATCGAAGACGTGGATCATTTAAAAAAAGTGTTGAATGTATACAAAAGAGAAGGGATTAAAGTGGCGCTTGATGATGTAGGAGCGGGTTTTTCCACAATTGAAATGCTGGAGAAGCTGCGGCCGGACTACATCAAAATCGACCGGTCTTATATATCCTTCTGTGACCAGGACAGTACAAAGCAGTCATTTATCAATAGAGCATTAAAAACAGCCTCAGATCTTGGCATTATAGCACTTGCAGAAGGAATTGAACGAAAAGAGGAATATGACTACTGCCGTTCTGCGGGCATACCGCTTGCGCAGGGCTATTATTTTGGCAGGCCTTCTGCAGAGCCGATGGGTAATATTCAATATATATAAGAAAAAAGCATCCGCTCTTACTTGGCGGATGCTTCAGGCTGTTGACAAACGCCCGCTTTCGGTGTCACTTGCCGGCTGTGAATGCTCATGACCCCCAAAAGGTCACTCCGCTTCCCAACCGGCCGCGTTCCTTGAAAGACAGGCGCTTTCAATCAGCCTGAGTTCTAACTTTGTTTACACTTTCAAGCATCCGCTCTTACTTGGCGGATGCTTTTTTCAGTTGGCCGGCTCCCACAAAAAAGCCGGCGCTGCAAAGCAGGATGCCTGTAAAGAAAAGGCCCTGGGAAGGCGATAAGGAAAGTCCGCCTGTAACCGTTGATCCTGCCACTACTCCAAGCGAGAAAAATGCGTAAAAATAGCCATATGCTTTGCCGCGGTTTTCCGGGGGAACCGCGCCGACAAGCAGTGAATTGATAGAAGGAAACAAGAAAGCAAACCCGATTCCATACAGTCCCATAATTATATAAAGAAGAGAAGAAACCTCTGCCTGGCTAAGACAGATAAGGCTGATTCCCATCATTGCGATTCCAAATGAAAATGTCGTTTCCGGCCGCAGCCGGTCAAACAGGCGGTTTATGGGAGTAAGAAACACAAAAATAGCCACAATGCCAAATGTGCTTAATAAAAGGCCGCTTGTTTGGGAATCAAAACCAAGATGTATCACTTTTAAAGGGAGCATATAAGCAAGCACTCCCTGAGAAAACATAAGCAGAAAAGCGCCAGTGAACGCCTTAAGCATACCAGTATTTCGAAAAAAGCCGCGTAGTGAGATATGTCTTTCATGAGCAGTAATGGCCTGGTAAGGCAGTTTTCTTAGCACAAAAAGGGCAACGATCCCCAATATAAACATCGCAGCTGCTGTTGTGTTAATGACAGCCGTTTCACTTGTCCGGCTTGCCATAATCCCGCTGAACGCAGGCCCAATAATTGCTGCCATTCCAACGAATGCTCCTGAAACGGCTGCGTTCTTTCCTTTTTTATCCTGTGCAGAGTGATTTGCCAGGAAGGTAAAGGCAGCAGGTGTAATCAGGCCGGCCAGCAGGCCATGAAGAAAACGAATCAGCAGCAGCATCCACGGAGTTGCAGCCGTCTGATACAGCAAAAGAGCGGCACCCGCAGCAAAAAGGCCCGTTACAAGCACCCGGAAGGGCCCTTTTTTATCGGTCCAAACACCAGAAAGTATATTTCCAGCTGTATTTGAAAAAGAATACATGCCTACTACAAGTCCGGTTAAAAACGGCGTTGCCCCGAGTGATTCTGCAAACGGGCTCATAATGGGCAGCTGGGTAAACAAGTCAAAAAAAGAAAAAAAGACGATAATATAAACAAACACCCGCATCCATGGCCGCCTCCGTTCGGTGAATATTTTTTACTATAGCATGAGGAGAGCTGGAAAAGAAAATGAAACAAATTCTTCCCCGCACTCGTAGAAGCAGAAAAAGGGAGGCGGACTTTTTGGAAAGAAAAAGAAAAAAGAAAGGCGAAGACAGGTGGTATGTAGCCGATATTTTGATTGAAGCAGTAACATACGGTGGAGAAGCCCTTTTGTATGGTATCCGTGCCCTGGTAAAATGGTTAAATTAACAAAAAATACAGCTTGAAAAAGCAATTTATTTTTCACAGAGTTCAAGTGGATCTCTTTTTAATTGCAGCGGTGTTTCATCAAAAAAAGAAGCCATGCTTATCCAGATCAATCAACTAAAAAATCAACTTGAAAAAGTGTACATATTTCTTGCAATAGCTTCAATTAAGTAAAGAACGGGCAATTGAGTAGTAATATTCGTATAGCGGTGGCGCTCTTCTGTCGTATAATAGGCGATATTCACTTCAGACATTTTGGCAAGTGTGCATTGCTTATTATTCGTAATACTGATAAGGCGGCTTCCTTCTTTTTTCAGCTTGCTGGCAAGGTCGATCATCTGCTTTGTTTCTCCGCTGACAGATAAAGCAATTGTGGCAGTATGCCGCAAATCATCATATACGGGAAAATAAGGATCATTTATATAAGTGGAAAACTTGCCAAGCCCGGAGAAATAATGAGCTCCATACTGGGCAAGAATACCAGAAGAGCCGCCTCCGACAAAGATGACGCTTTTAGCTGAAGAAGCAAGGCTTGCGACTTCCCCGATGGCATGTTCAAATCGCCCTTCTAATGTTTTTTCCGCAAATTCCGCAAAAGCGGAATTTGAGCTTTTCACCGCTTCCTTCTTACGTGTTTCTGCTTCTATTTTTAACTTAACCTTTAATTCTGCGAATCCGTCACAGCCGGCCTTACGGCAAAAACGTAAAATAGTCGAAGGGGAAACATGGGTTTCATCTGCAAGATCACGGATACGCATATGAACTACCTTTCCGCTGTGCGTTGTAATATATTGATATAAAATGGTTTCCAGCTCATTAAATGAAGCGATTTGCTCGGACGTAAACAAAACCATCCCTCCAGGGTGTAAAGTTAGAAAAAGTATATCATGAATAAAAATAAAAAATCTGATCCAGAATTCCGGTTGCAGCTTCCTGGCAGAAAAAAGATTTTGTCCGGTTTTATAATTTTCTGATTAATTGTATAGACATTTATACTCAGTTGATTATAATAATTAGTACTTATGGTGTTCGTCTTGCATCCAAACCGCATATAATTTTATCAATCCTTTTGCTGCGGGATGTTTAAAAAGGAGGGGGAAAATGTTAAACACACGGACAGCGGTGATTTTACGTGAATTAATGGGAGTGGAAGCTTCTGTTACAAGTGAAGAAATCGGCGCAGTGATCGGGGTTACATCAAGGACGGTCAGAAATGACATCAAAGAACTGAATATTCTTCTGTCTGATTATGGCGCTGAAATTAAGTCGGTTCGCGGCGCGGGGTTTCGTTTAATGGTCCATGATCAGACGAAATTCCTTAAATTTCTTCAATTAAATTTTCAAAAGGATGGATTTAACGAAGGGGAAATTCCTACAACCCCGGAAGACCGTGTTCAATATCTGGTGAAGCGTCTTTTACTGGCGGAAAATTATTTGAAGATGGAAGACGCAGCGGAAGAGCTTTTTGTAAGCAAGTCTACGATCCAGTATGATTTTCGCCATGTGAGAAACATATTTAAGAAATACGGGATTTTTCTCGAATCCCGCCCGAACTATGGCATGAAGCTGAAGGGACCGGAATTTAAGCTTCGCTTTTGTATGTCGGAGTTTATTTTTAATCAGTATTCAGGCAACCA
This sequence comes from Domibacillus indicus, assembly GCF_000970685.1. Taxonomy (GTDB): domain Bacteria; phylum Bacillota; class Bacilli; order Bacillales; family Domibacillaceae; genus Domibacillus; species Domibacillus indicus. The sequence continues at coordinate 5,978 of NZ_LAJB01000008.1, read as the reverse complement.
CCCTGACATTGCCAATCTCGATAGTTCTATTCTCTCCAGGGAGGATATGCTGATTATACGGGATATTATTGTTAAGCAAATAAACGAACATCATATTACGCTTTCTGATATAGGATTAACAAATTTGGTTATTCATATTGCAATTGCTTGTAAACGGATTCAAAACAATAACTTTGTTTACTGGGTGCCTGAAGAATTAAAAGAAGTCGAAAAACAAAAGGAATATGAAGTAGCCGGAAAGATCATTCAGCTTCTTGAAAAAGAGCTGGAGGTTTCTTTCCCGGCAGGAGAAATTGCTTACGTGGCTGTTCATTTGATGGGGACAAAGCTGGTTACGTACATGGATGCAAAAGGATCTGATTATCAAAGTGTGATTGACAATAAAACGCATCAGCTTACAGCCAGGATTATTGAAACAGTAGACAAAGAATTACGGCTGGGCATAAGAACGGATAAAGAGCTGAACATGTCTCTCTATCTTCATTTAAAGCCGGCAATTAACCGGTTTAAGTATGGGATGAACATTCGCAACCCTATGTTAAACGAAATAAAACTCAATTACCCCGTAGCATTTGAAGCGGGAATTATTGCAGGGCGTGTAATTGAAAAAGAAACAGGTGTTGAAATGAATGAGCATGAAGCGGGGTATCTGGCTCTTCATATTGGTGCCGCCATAGAAAGAAGGAAAATCACGAACCGGCCGAAGAGGTGCCTGGTCGTTTGCGCTACCGGGATCGGCAGCTCGCGCCTGCTTTCGTATAAGCTTCAGGAAAAGTTTGGTGATAAAATAGAGGTTGCAGGCACTACGGAATACTACAAGCTGAAGGAACAGCCTTTAAAGGATATTGATTTTATCATCAGCACAATTCCTATTTCTGAACCGTTTCCTGTTCCTATCATTGAGGTAAATACCTTTCTGGGAAATAATGATTTTGAAAAAATTCAGCATGTATTTTCCGGCCCAGAAAATATAGATATTGAGTACACGAGAAAAGAATTAGTTTTTTTACAGCAAAAGCTGGACTCAAAGAAAGAAGTTCTCCATTTTATTTGTAACAGACTGCAGGAAATTGGTCTTGTGGGTGATCAATTTTTGAATTCCGTTTTAGAGAGAGAGGCATTGTCGCCCACTTCTTTTGGAAATATGACGGCGATTCCGCACCCTGTTGATCCTCAGACCGATTCGACTTTTTGGGCAATTTGCACCCTGCAGAAGCCGATCAAATGGGGAGAGCAGTTCGTTCAATTTGTTTGCCTGCTGAGTGTGAAAAAAAGCAGCAAAGAAGACCTGCAAAAGATGTACCGGCTGCTCGGGAAAATTATTGATGACAGCGCGAAAGTACAAAAGCTGATAAAGTGTAAAACCTATGAGGAATTTGTTCATGTGTTTGTAAGATTTTAAATTGAAAAACAAAAAAGAAAGGATTAAGCGGATGAATATACTGTTGTGCTGTTCAGCAGGTATGTCAACCAGTCTTTTAGTGACGAGAATGGAGAAATATGCAGAAATACTGGGAGAAGAGTGCCAGATATGGGCTATCCCGGGCGATTCCGTCCGGCATTATTTAGCTGATGCAGATGTAATCCTTATTGGTCCTCATGTCCGGCATATGCTCAAGCAAATAGCAGAGCTCGGGAAAGTACACGGCATTCCTGTCGAGATTATTAACCCGGTACATTATGGAACCTTTAACGGGGAGGAAGTTTACCAGTTTGCTAAACGGCTCGTAGAAAAAGGTCAATCATTGTGAGCCCAGGAAATGAAATGGCTGGCCCATTCTATTTTAGGATGGGTTTTTTTATGCACAATACTCTTCTAAGAATCCAGCTGCTTTTTGCTTGTGTCAATCATTTCCGTTACGTAACGGAAAAAGACTGCGTTCAAATGAAAGCGCTTTTAAATTAAAATATAAGCATAAAGGTCAGTGGGCTGTGTCAAAGTATTGGTTTCAACAAAATTAAAGGGGGAATTCGGATGAATATTTTACTATGCTGTTCGGCAGGTATGTCAACCAGTCTTTTGGTAACCAAAATGGAGGCAGCTGCAGCAGAACTGGGGATCGATTGTAAGATTTGGGCAGAAGGAGTGGATTCTATCAAAAATCATGTGCGGGGAACAGATGTAATTTTGCTCGGCCCGCAGGTTCGCTATCTTCTGCCGCAGGTTAAAAAAATAGGAGAAGAAAACAATATTCCGGTCGATGCGATTAACCCAATACATTATGGAACAGTTAACGGAGCAGAAGTGCTGAAAACAGCACTATCTTTAGCGAAAAAGTAAAGGAGGAAAAAATCATGAATAAGTTAACCCAATTTTTAGAAGCAAAAGTGATGCCGGTTGCCGGGCGTATCGCCGGACAGCGTCATTTGCAGGCGCTGCGTGATGGGCTTATTGCGACAATGCCGTTAATGATTATCGGTTCATTGTTTTTGATCATTGGCTTTCTGCCGATTAACGGCTACCCGGAAATGATGGCCAGTATATTTGGAGACGGCTGGCTCGATAAGCTTTTATATCCGGTAGGAGCTACATTTGATATTATGGCGCTGGTTGCCGCCTTTGCGATTGCCTACCGGCTGGCAGAAAAGTATCATGTTGACCCGCTGTCAGCGGGTATCATTTCACTTGTTGCATTCCTGCTGGCTACCCCTTACCAGGTGCCATTTACTCCTGAGGGTGCTGAAGAAGCCATTATGGTGGGAGGCGCAATTCCCGCTGCTTTAACAGGAAGCAAGGGACTGTTTATTGCCATGATTCTGGCCATGGTTTCAACAGAGATTTATCGGATTATTATCCAAAAAAATATCGTTATTAGAATGCCGGACGGTGTTCCGCCAGCAGTTAGTAAATCGTTTGTCGCTTTAATCCCGGGCTTTGCCGTTGTATTAACCATTTGGCTGCTGAGGCTGCTGGTGGAAAACACTTCCTTTGAAAGCCTGCATAATGTAGTCACGCAGCTGCTGCAGGAGCCTCTCAGCGCGTTGGGAGGTACACTAATTGGAACCATTTTAGCGTTAATTCTTGTTCAAATGCTCTGGTCTACCGGCCTCCATGGCCAGACAATTGTCGGCGGGGTAATGGGTCCCATCTGGCTGGGGGCAATGGACGCAAACCGTATTGCTTTTCAGGCAGGGGAAGAAGTGCCGAACATTGTTACACAGCAATTTATCGATATTTTCGTTTTAATTGGCGGGTCAGGAGCTACCTTGGCATTAGTACTGGCTATGCTTTTCACTGCAAAAAGTAAACAGATGAAGCAGCTGGGCAGATTAGGCATTGCGCCGGGATTATTTAACATCAATGAACCGATCATTTTCGGAATGCCTATTGTGATGAATCCCATTATGATTATTCCATTTATTTTGGTACCGATTGTCGTCACTACAATCAGCTTCCTTTCTATGCAGGCGGGGCTTATTGCCAAGCCGGTCGGGATTTCCCTGCCGTGGACGACTCCTCCAATTTTCGGCGGTTATCTGGCGACGGGAGGACATTTTTCCGGGGCGATTTTACAGCTGGTAAATTTAGCGGTTGCTTTCTTTATCTATGTCCCGTTCTTTAAAATGTGGGATAAACAAAAAGTGATTGAAGAAGGCGGCATGGAAACATCAGGAACGCTTGATAAAAAAGCACTGTAAACGGCTTATCAGCTGGAAAATGGAGGATGTATAATGGAAAACCTGGAAAATACAATTTTTCAAATTATTCTTTATGGAGGAAACGGCAGGAGTGCCGCCATGGAAGCAATTATGGCAGCAAAAGCCGGCAACTTTGATGAAGCGAAAAATAAATTGGATGAAGCTGCCCAGTCTCTAAGTGAAGCTCATAAATTACAAACTTCTTTGATTCAAGCGGAAACGAGGGGAGAAAACGCACCTGTTTCACTATTAATGGTGCATGCCCAGGATCATTTAATGAATGCCATGACATTAAAAGATATTGCTGTTGAATTTATCGATATGTATAAAGTGCTTAAAATGCAAAGCATTCAGTCTTGAAAAAAAAATAAACCAAATTAAGAAAATAATGAACCCGTCTTGTAACAGCTTGTTACTTGTTAGTGACAAATCCCTTTCGGCGGCATATAAAACCCAATGGCTAAGATATATTTACCGCTTACATCCGGCACGATATGATAGACGTATCAAAAATGGAGGTGCAGCAAAATGACAAAAGGAATTAAGATCGCTACAATTGGCGGCGGCTCAAGCTATACTCCCGAGCTGGTCGAAGGGTTTATTAAACGGTATGACGAGCTGCCTATTCGTGAGTTATGGCTTGTCGATATTGAAGCCGGGAAAGAGAAGCTGGAAATCGTCGGAAACCTGGCGAAACGAATGATCCAAAAAGCCGGACTGCCAATTGATGTTCATTTAACACTTGACCGCCGTGCCGCTTTAAAGGATGCCGACTTTGTAACGACTCAATTTCGTGTCGGCCTTCTTGATGCACGGGCAAAAGATGAACGCATTCCTATGAAATACGGTGTGCTCGGCCAGGAAACAAACGGACCGGGAGGCTTGTTTAAAGGATTGCGTACGATTCCAGTCATTCTTGATATTTGCAAGGATATGGAGGAGCTCTGTCCGAATGCCTGGCTAATTAATTTTACCAATCCGGCTGGTATGGTGACAGAGGCGGTTCTCCGGTATTCCAACATTGAAAAAGTCGTCGGGCTGTGCAATGTGCCGATCGGAATGGAAATGGGGATTGCCAAGCTTTTAGATGTTGACCATTCACGTGTCCGCATTGATTTTGCCGGATTAAACCATATGGTGTACGGACTTGATGTATATGTGGATGGAGAAAGCGTTAAGGACAGAGTGATTGAGCTGTTAACAGATCCAAACAACAGCAGCTTTGTAAAAAATATTGAAGGTCTTGGCTGGGAGCCGGAATTTTTAAGATCCTTAAACGTCTTAACATGTCCTTATCACATGTACTACTACAAAACAAAAAACATGATCGAAAAAGACGTCAAAAATGCGAAAGAAGAAGGTACAAGGGCAGAAGTTGTGCAGAAGCTCGAAAAAGAACTATTTGAGCTTTATCAGGATCCAAATCTCGATATCAAGCCGCCACAGCTTGAAAAACGCGGCGGTGCTTATTATTCGGATGCAGCAGTGCGTCTTATTACATCTATTTACACGGATAAAAGAGATATTCAGCCGGTTAATACGCGCAACAACGGTGCAATTGCGAGCATCCCCGATGACTCCGCTGTAGAAATAAGCTGTGTAATTACAAAAGACGGCCCGAAACCGATTGTCATGGGTGACCTGCCGGTAGCGGTACGCGGACTGGTCCAACAAATTAAATCGTTTGAACGTATCTCAGCAGAAGCAGCTGTAACGGGCGATTATGAAAAAGCTGTGCTGGCGCTGACAATCAATCCGTTGACACCGACAGATACAATTGCAAAAGAAATTGTAGATGAAATGATGGAAGCCCATAAAGAGCATCTGCCGCAATTTTTTCAAAAAGTAGAAGCATAAAAGGATACAAACGGGGCTGTGATCTTACAGCAGGTAAAATTAAAAAAGCTGAGACAGGATACGGCCTGACTCAGCTTTTTAATTTTGCTTTTTTATCTCCAATTTAAAAGTAATCCGGTTAAATATTCCCCTTTTTATTATTTGAGATAATTTGAAAAGGCCCCTTTCTTAAGTGGCATTCTTTATACTGTGTCCCCCATTAATTCAATTGTAAATAAAGAGTTGAAAAACTTTAAAAAATAAGGCATATATTTCTTTATAGTGGGTAATTATTACTATAAAGAAAAAAGAAAAGCTACGCAAAGGATGTGGCCAGTATGGGGATGGCAGCAGAAAGAACAATTTTACAGAAAGAACTTTCTTTATTATATATGGATTACAGCCGCTGCCGTGATGGGGCTGTTAAAAAAGAAATAGCGAAAGATATCAGGCTTTTAAAAAAAGCAATTTCTTTAATTCTATAAATAAACAAAAAGAATCTA
>NZ_LAJB01000007.1 GCF_000970685.1 Domibacillus indicus | reverse complement strand
GACTTAATCAACTGAAATGCGCAAGTCGGCCGTTCAGGCCGACTGGAGCTGGACAACACATGGCTATATCGAAAAGGCTTTATGCCCATACAATAACACTTCTATCCAGTTTTGAAAGAACAAAAAAGTTCTTGCGAAAATAATTTATTATGCTATAATAATGAATGTCGCAAAAGATTAAAACATCTTAGTTATTCCGCAGTAGCTCAGTGGTAGAGCAATCGGCTGTTAACCGATCGGTCGCAAGTTCGAGTCTTGCCTGCGGAGCCATTTTGGAGAGCTGTCCGAGAGGTCGAAGGAGCACGATTGGAAATCGTGTAGACGGTTACCGCTGTCTCAAGGGTTCGAATCCCTTGCTCTCCGCCATTATACTCTCGTAAAATAAATTATTGTATGGCCCCTTGGTCAAGCGGTTAAGACACCGCCCTTTCACGGCGGTAACACGGGTTCGAATCCCGTAGGGGTCACCATTTCGGAGGATTAGCTCAGCTGGGAGAGCATCTGCCTTACAAGCAGAGGGTCGGCGGTTCGATCCCGTCATCCTCCACCATTATTATTATCGCGGGGTGGAGCAGCTCGGTAGCTCGTCGGGCTCATAACCCGAAGGTCGCAGGTTCAAATCCTGCCCCCGCAATCGCTGGTCCGGTAGTTCAGTTGGTTAGAATGCCTGCCTGTCACGCAGGAGGTCGCGGGTTCGAGTCCCGTCCGGACCGCCATTTTCATACATAATGCGTTAATCGGCTCAGTAGCTCAGTTGGTAGAGCAAAGGACTGAAAATCCTTGTGTCGGCGGTTCGATTCCGTCCTGAGCCATTATGTTGCCGGTGTAGCTCAACTGGTAGAGCAACTGACTTGTAATCAGTAGGTTGGGGGTTCAAGTCCTCTTGCCGGCACCACTTATAAAGTAAATTAAAAGCCGTGGAGGGGTAGCGAAGTGGCTAAACGCGGCGGACTGTAAATCCGCTCCTTCGGGTTCGGCAGTTCGAATCTGCCCCCCTCCACCATCTATAGGGGCATAGTTTAACGGTAGAACAGAGGTCTCCAAAACCTCCAGTGTGGGTTCGATTCCTACTGCCCCTGCCAAATAAATTTATAATATGGCGGTCGTGGCGAAGTGGTTAACGCATCGGATTGTGGCTCCGACACTCGTGGGTTCGATTCCCATCGATCGCCCCATATCAATGGGCTATAGCCAAGCGGTAAGGCAACGGACTTTGACTCCGTCACGCGAAGGTTCGAATCCTTCTAGCCCAGCCATTTTGCGGAAGTAGTTCAGTGGTAGAACATCACCTTGCCAAGGTGGGGGTCGCGGGTTCGAATCCCGTCTTCCGCTCCATAATTTCATCGAGGCGGCATAGCCAAGCGGTAAGGCCAAGGTCTGCAAAACCTTTACCACCGGTTCGAGTCCGGTTGCCGCCTCCATTATTTTTTGCCGGCGTGGCGGAATTGGCAGACGCGCTGGACTCAAAATCCAGTTCCTTCACGGGAGTGCCGGTTCGACCCCGGCCGCCGGTATAACGTTAAAAAACCCTTTAACAAATGTTGAAGGGTTTTTTCTTTTTGTATTAATCAGGAAGTGAAAAATAGATAAATAGTAGTGACTGTGAAAGATGTTGTTTAGTATCTCTTGTTTTGGGCAATATCGTTATTAACTTAACATTTTTTTAAGGGGGATATATATGAAAACATCCACAATGGGAATGATCGTTGGTTCGTCTGCTTTGGTATCTGCCGGAGCTGTAAAAGCCTCAAAAGGGTATCAGCGCAAAAAAATGCTTATGGAAAAGCAAAACCGAAAATTCAGTGCCATGCAGGAAATGAAAAATGGAATTAAAAGTGGAGTGAAAAATGGAACAGGGAAAACAGCCAGCCTTATTAAAAGCGGTATTGAAACTGAAGAAGAAATGCTCAAGGGCGGCATTAACAAAACAATTGAAGGTGTAAAAACCGGTATTGAAGCGCAGCAAAAAATGATGGAAAAAGAAAAAGAGGTTTTAGATAAAGTGAATTCATCAATTCAGAAAAAAGAAATGACGATGGGCGTAGTCGTTGGTTCAACAGCCTTGCTTACCACTGGAATTGTTCTGGCACTAAATGCGTATCAGCAAAAACAAGAAGCAGGCGATAACGGACAGGCGGGCTCTGATACGCTAAAGAAACTCGAAACGGGTATTAAAGCCGGAACGCAAAAAGTGACGGAAACCTTAAAAAGCAGCATGAACTTCAAAGGCGGTCAAAAAGCAGACGATGTTTCTGAAAAAACTGTGATTGAAACAAATGAAAAAGAAAAATTCATCGCTGACAAAACGACAGAACTAAAAAAAGATGAAGTGGAAACTCCTGATGCCAGGAAAGAAGAAGAATATAAAGGATTAACGGAATTGGATGCACAGTACAGAGATGAGTGGCAGGCCAATGGCTTTCCACAGACACATGCGGAAATGGAAAAGCTTGAGAAAGAAAAATAATCATAAAAGTCTTGTTGCTTTATAAATAGACGACCGTTTAAAAGCCCACTTGCTAATGTGGGCTTTTTGTTATAATAAGGCTTTGTAGAGGGGCGGATTTTTTTCGAAATGTTGTTTCTCTTAAGATAAACTATGATTGGAAAGGGGTTTATGTGATGAAAGCGGCTTTCATTTCAGATATTCATGGCAATTCGGCTGCTCTTGAAGCGGTACTGGAGGATATTAAAGAAAAGCAGGCAGACAAAATTTATGTGCTCGGAGACCTGTGCTACCGGGGTCCGGAACCAAAACGGTCACTGGAGCTTATACAGGCATTGCATACCGAGGTTATAAAAGGGAACGCGGATGAATGGGTAGTAAGGGGAGTAGAGCGTGGGGAAGTAGCGGATCAGGCACTTGAGCTGATGAACAAAGAACGTGAGTGGACGTTATCAAAACTGGACCAGGAAGACATTAACTATTTGCGTACACTTCCTAAAGAGCTCCACCTCCGTTTAGACGATTTAAACGTTCATGCGTTTCATGCTGCACCAGATAATTTGTTTACTGTAATAGCAGGATCAGAGCCCGATGAGGTGCTGCAGGAAAAACTAATGTTCTCCACCCAGGCTGATCTTTACATTTATGCTCATATTCATAAGCCCTTCATTCGTTATATAAATGGAAAAGTCATCATGAATATTGGCAGTGTGGGCCTGCCGTTTGACGGGGTGAAAAAAGCTTCTTATGGCCTTTTAGACACGGATGGAACGCGTTTCAGTACAAGCATTGAACGAGTGGCGTTCGACACTGAAAAAGTAGTAGCGCAGTTCAAAAATGTAAATTATCCAAATCAAAATATGATAAGAGTTATTGAAAAAGCTTCTCTTTAAAGCAAACAGCCTCTTTCCGAAAGAAAGAGGCTGTTTTCACAGAGAGAAATCTTCGATAGTCATCTAAAGGGATTCATTGCCATTGCTTAAGATGGTGATCAGTCATTGGTCACAAGGTGAATGGAAAAGGGTGATTGGTTTGCTTTTCTATTCTAAAAGAAGATTCCAGCTCTGAGCCTTGAAAAAGAGTCTCAATTTTTCAAGGGTTAAAAATATTTTTCGTTGTTAAATTCGAGCTCAACTGTGTAATTCTTTGCATTAATTAAGTTGGAAAGCTTATGTGCTTCTTTTTCAAGCTGAATGGCCTTTTGCCGGTATTCTTCGGGATCGAAAAGAGCTACTTTATAAACAGTGGTATGCTCAGCATAGCTATACTGAATTTTTCTTTAAGAGAGGCTCCCAATTCTTTTGCAAGCCGTGCCTGGGCGCGAAGCTGTGTTGCCCATTCAATTGCTTCAACAAGCGGAATTTCTTCCTTTTGAAAGAAAACGGTATTTTCAATGTTTGCTTTATACATCAGCTTATCGAGCTTCCGTGCATCCCGGCGCACATCTTGAAGTTCCGCTTCTACGACTATCACAGAACGGACAGGCCCCTGTACGGGAGCTCCTTTCTCAACAGTTGTATAAGCAACGCGGCGCAGTTCCTCTTCTAACTCATGCACTTTCTTTGACAAAATGCTTTTTAATTTTACTGCTTCTGCTAAAGTGGTGGTTTGCACAAACAAAGCCTCCGTTCAAATAAGGGTAAACTAGCTGCTATATTAGCATCGAAAGGGAATGTTATCAAATAAATAGAAAATAAAGAAAAAAATTACTTTACGTAATATTCTGTTTATGGTAAGGTTGTTACACAGTTTCATACATTAATTCTGCTAGGGGTGTCCGTTAGCCGGACTGAGAGAAGAGCGCGTGAAAAGCTCTTTAACCCTTTGAACCTGATCTGGCCAGTACCAGCGTAGGGAAGTAGGGAACACGGCGATTAAAGCCGTTTTCAGTACACTATTTCACGGGTTCTTTTAATTTATTAAAAGAACCTGTTTTATTTTTCCGGATATGGTCTCCAGATCGGTTCAGCAGATATAAGGAGGAAAAAAATGAATCGACTGGAAAGTGAAAAAATTGAGCTGCAGGAACAATTCCCGGCAAGTGAGAAAGTTTATGTAAAAGGAAATCATCCAGGTGTCCGGGTACCATTTCGAAAAATTGCGCTAAGTGATACGGTAACAGAGGCAGAAACGCTTCAAAATGAACCGGTTGCTGTTTATGACACGAGCGGCCCCTATTCAGAGCAGGACTTTACAGCAGATGTACATAAGGGACTTCCTCGGATAAGAGAACAATGGGTTGCAGGGCGTAATGATACAGAATTGTACACTGGCCGGACAGTCAAGCCGGAAGACAACGGTGTAAAAGAAGAAGCGGCCATGTTTAAGCCGGACTTCGGTTATAAACCAAGACGGGCAAGAACGGGCAAAAATGTCACACAAATGCATTATGCAAAAAAAGGAATAATCACACCTGAAATGGAATATGTCGCTATTCGAGAAAACATAGGGGTGGAAATTGTCCGTGAAGAAGTTGCCTCAGGACGGGCGATTATACCGGCTAACATAAATCACCCTGAAAGCGAGCCTATGATCATTGGCAGCCGTTTTCATGTGAAAGTAAATGCCAATATTGGGAATTCGGCTGTTAGCTCATCAATCGAAGAAGAAGTGGAAAAAATGACATGGGCGACCCACTGGGGAGCCGATACAATCATGGATTTATCAACCGGAAAAAACATACATGCAACACGTGAGTTTATTATCCGCAACTCTCCAGTACCGGTCGGAACAGTCCCGATTTACCAGGCGCTTGAAAAAGTAAAAGGGATTGCAGAAGATCTCACCTGGGAGGTATACCGGGACACACTCATTGAACAGGCGGAGCAGGGCGTTGATTATTTTACCATTCATGCCGGAGTGCTCCTTCGCTATATTCCGATGACCATTAATCGGATGACAGGTATTGTTTCGCGCGGCGGCTCGATTCTGGCGCAATGGTGCCTTGCCCACCACAAGGAAAACTTTCTTTATACACACTTTGAAGACATTTGCAAAATCTTAAAAGCGTATGATATTTCGATATCGCTGGGAGACGGGCTCCGTCCGGGTTCGATTGCTGATGCCAATGATGAAGCGCAGTTTGCAGAGCTTGCAGCACTCGGTGAGCTGACACAAATTGCCTGGAAGCATGATGTACAGGTGATGATTGAAGGACCGGGTCATGTGCCGCTTCATAAAATTAAAGAAAATATTGATAAAGAAATCGATATTTGCAAGGGTGCGCCGTTTTATACGCTGGGACCGCTGACAACAGATATTGCACCGGGCTATGATCATATTACTTCTGCGATCGGAGCGGCCATGATTGCCATGCACGGAACAGCTATGCTTTGTTATGTGACGCCAAAAGAGCATCTCGGGCTTCCGGATAAAAATGATGTACGGGAAGGAGTCATTGCCTACAAAATTGCTGCGCATGCAGCTGATCTGGCAAAAGGGCATCCCGGAGCGCAAAAGCGGGATGATGCTTTGTCGAAAGCACGGTTTGAATTCAGATGGCATGATCAGTTTAATTTATCGCTTGATCCGGAACGGGCGCGTGAATATCATGATAAAACCCTGCCGGCAGAAGGAGCAAAGACAGCTCACTTTTGCTCTATGTGCGGACCAAAGTTTTGTTCAATGCGTATTTCTCACGATTTGCGCAGACAGGCAGCAGAAGAAGGAATGAAGGGGAAATCACAAGAATTTGTAAAATCCGGAAGCAAAATATACAGCTGACCGGCTCGACTTTATGCATATAATATGAAATAATAAAAATACACAGGCAGACGGGAGTTTCCCCCGTTTGCCTCTTTTCTATGGAACGGAGGAAAAAAAATGTACCGGCAGTTAAAGCAGGAACTGATTGATTACAGTAAAAACATTGGCATTGATAAAATCGGATTCGCTGCGGCCGATCCGTTTCTTGAGCTGAAAGAAAAATTAATCCGGCAGCAGGAGCTTGGCTATGCATCCGGTTTTGAAGAAAAAGACATTGAAAAACGCACAAGTCCCTCACTGTTGCTTGATCAGCCCCGTTCAATTATTGCGATTGCGCTTGCTTATCCATCAAAGCTGGAGGAAGGGCCAAAAGGGAAAAAAGGCGAGCGGCGGGGCTTATTCTGCCGTGCTTCCTGGGGAGAAGATTATCATATCATTTTACGAAAAAAGCTTGAGCTTCTCGAGAAGTTTTTGCAGGAAAAGCTGCCCGATGCTCAATTTAAATCGATGGTGGATACAGGTGAGCTCTCCGACCGCGCTGTGGCGGAACGAGCCGGCATTGGCTGGAGCGCTAAAAACTGTGCGATTATCACGCCGGAGTTCGGCTCTTACGTTTATCTGGGAGAAATGCTGACCAGCATTCCTTTTGAGCCGGATACGCCTATAGAGAGCCAGTGCGGCACGTGTACAAAATGCATTGATGCCTGTCCGACCGGTGCGCTCGTTCAAGGGGGGCAGCTTAATTCACAGCGCTGCATTGCCTACTTAACCCAGACAAAGGATTTTTTACCGAAGGAATTCCGCAAGCATCTTGGCAACCGGCTGTATGGATGTGACACGTGCCAGACTGTTTGTCCTGAGAATAAAAAGAAACATGTGCTGCTTCATGAAGAAATGACTCCCGAGCCGGAGCAGGTAAAGCCGCTTCTTGAGCCGCTTTTATCCATGAGCAACAAGGAATTTAAAGAGCGGTTTGGCCGAATGTCCGGCTCCTGGCGCGGCAAAAAGCCGATTCAGCGGAATGCTGTTATTGCACTTGCACATTTTAAAGAGACATCTTCTCTGCCAGCTCTCACAGCCGTTTTGCATAAAGACCCGCGCCCGGTTCTCCGGGGCACTGCTGCCTATGCAATCGGCCAGATCGGAGGGGAAGAGGCGGAACTCCAATTAACGAAAGCAATGCTGCAGGAAAAAGAAGAAGCAGTAATTGAGGAGATAGAAAAAGCTCTTCAGCTTCTTTAATTCGTGCTATAATGATGATTTGAAAAGGAGATGAAAGTTTGTGGCTGTTCATGTAGTGTTATATCAGCCGGAAATTCCGGCCAATACAGGAAACATCGCGCGTACGTGCGCAGCGACGGGTGTTCCCCTGCATTTAATCCGTCCGCTTGGTTTTTCAACTGATGATAAGATGCTGAAGCGGGCAGGATTGGATTACTGGGAGTTCGTCAACATTATTTACTATGACTCATTAGAAGAGTTTTTTGAAAAAAATAAGGGCGGCAGCATGTACTATTTAACGAAGTTCGGCAAACAGCATCATGCAAAATTTGATTATAGTGACACCGAGCAGGATCACTATTTTCTGTTTGGAAAGGAAACAACAGGGCTGCCAAAAGAATTGATTCAAGCAAACATGGACCGCTGCCTGCGCATTCCAATGAATGATCATGTCCGTTCGCTGAATTTATCAAATACAGCAGCAATTCTTATATACGAAGCTCTCCGCCAGCAAGGGTTTCCGGAACTTCATTAAAAAAGACTGCACCGAATTTTCGGTACAGTCTTTTATTTTTGCTTATTTTGTGCCTGGTTTGTCATCATAGCCCGCTGTAAAAATCGCTGTTAAAAACGCAACAACCACAGCAAGAACGCCTAATAATCTCATGAAAATAAGCCCCTTCCTTTAACGTAAACGTTTTAATCTTCATTCATTATAACGGAAACTACATTGAATGTGAACGCTTCTTTTTCTCATAAATGTGTTTGTCCGCGCATAAAATCCGATAAATACGCCCATTAGAGTGCGGAGCGGAGGGAGCCATTTATGACGATACTCGATAAAATTCAAACATGCCGTGCTGAAGAAGAAAAGCTGCGCTGGGAAGGAACGTTCCGGGAGTATTTAGAGCTTTTGAAGGAAAAGCCCCACATTGCCATGCCTGCACATGCGCGTATATACGATATGATCCGTTCATTTGGCGTGACAGATGGGCATTATGACTTTTTCAGCCGCGAGCTATTCGGCCTTGAAGAACCAATTAAACGACTTGTGGAAGAGTATTTTCATCCGGCTGCGAAAAAGCTGGATGTACGAAAGCGGATTTTGTTGTTAATGGGACCTGTTGGCGGTGGTAAATCAACGATTGTATCAATGTTGAAGCGTGGCCTTGAGCAGTACACACGTACAGATGCCGGTGCCGTTTATGCGATTAAAAACTGCCAGATGGCAGAAGACCCGCTTCACCTAATTCCACGCGAGCTGCGAGATGACTTTTTTGAGGAATACGGTATTCGGATCGAAGGATCTCTTTCGCCGTTAAACGCATACCGGCTTGAGCACGAATTTAGCGGCCGGATTGAAGAAGTGCCGGTTGAGCGTATTTTCTTCTCAGAAGACCGGCGGCGGGGAATTGGAACGTTCAGCCCGTCAGACCCAAAATCACAGGACATTGCTGATTTGACCGGCAGCATTGATTTTTCGACTATTGCTGAATTCGGTTCAGAGTCTGATCCGCGCGCTTATCGGTTTGATGGTGAACTGAATATTGCCAACCGGGGATTAATGGAATTTCAAGAGATGCTCAAGTGTGATGAAAAGTTTTTATGGCATCTTTTATCGCTTACCCAGGAAGGAAATTTCAAAGCGGGACGGTTTGCTCTTATTTCAGCGGATGAAATGATTATTGCCCATACAAATGAAACGGAATATCGTTCGTTTATTGCCGACAAGAAAAACGAAGCGCTTCATTCCCGGATGATCGTTATGCCGGTGCCATATAATTTAAAAGTAACCGAAGAAGAAAAGATTTATGAAAAAATGATCCATGAAAGTGAAGCGGCCGACGTTCATTTTGCTCCGCACACGTTCCGGACAGCTGCGATGTTTACCATTTTAACAAGGCTGAAAGAATCAAGCCGGGCAAATATTGATCTCGTGATGAAGATGAAGCTGTATGACGGAGTGACGGTGGAAGGATTAACGGGACTTGACGCAATGGAGTTAAGAAAAGAATATCCAGATGAAGGAATGGATGGCATTGACCCGCGTTATGTGATGAACCGGATTTCGGCAGCAATCATTAAAAAAGGGACAAACTCGATTAATGCTCTTGATGTTCTGCGTTCGCTGAAAGACGGGCTTGATTCTCATCCATCCATTACAAAAGAAATGCGCGCGAAATATTTACAATTTATTTCAGAAGCGCGCAAACAATATGATGAAACAGCCAAAAAAGAAGTGCAAAAAGCCTTTGTTTATTCCTATGAGGAATCAGCCCGCTCGTTAATGGATAATTATTTAGACAATGTAGAAGCATACTGCAATAAAACAAAATTGCTTGATCCGCTGACGGGTGAAGAAATCAATCCAGATGAGCGTCTTATGCGCTCGATTGAAGAGCAGATAGGCGTTTCGGAAAATGCGAAAAAAGCATTCCGAGAAGAAATGCTTATTCGGATTTCTGCTTATGCAAGGAAAGGGAAAAAATTTGATTATCGGGAACATGACCGGCTTCGTGAGGCCATTCAGAAAAAGCTGTTTTCCGATTTAAAAGACGTTGTAAAAATTACAACCTCTTCTGTAACGCCGGATGAACAGCAGCTAAAGAAAATGAATGAAGTAACAGCCCGGCTTATCGATGAATGCGGCTATAATTCTGTTTCCGCCAACGAACTGCTCCGCTATGTCGGAGGACTTTTGAATCGATAAGATAAAAAAACCCGGTTGCAGGCAGCCGGGTTATTGTTTTCCATCCATGGACGGATCATATTGTATAGGGTCAGGCTCACGTTCGTGCTGTTTTAATTCTTCATTTGTCCGCTGGCGTTCCATTTGGCGTCCGAGAATTTCCATATCTTCGAAACTTGTGACCATAGAATTGACAGGCTCTGACTCGCGCTCTTTGGAATTCATAATTAGTCACCTCTTATTCATTTCTTAAAGTATACCCTGTCTTGGCAAAATCAAACTGGGGGAGGAAAAGGAATGGAGCCGTTTTATCATTTATCAGAAGAAGACTGGTCTCTGCATCGAAAAGGATTTGATGATCAGGAGCGGCACCGTCAAAAGGTGAAAGAAGCCATTAAAAAGAATTTGGCGGACATGGTAACCGAGGAACAAATTATTATGTCAGATGGAAAGCGTACCGTAAAGCTGCCGATCCGCTCTCTGCAGGAGTATAAAATTCGCTATTCAGATGAAAAGTCCCGGCATGGCGGCCAGGGAAAGGGGGAAGTCGGTGATGCCATTGCCCGTGCCGGAGACGAAAAAAGCGCGGCAGGGCAGGGGAAAAAAGCCGGTAATCAGCGGGGCGAAGATTTTTATGAAGCCGAAGTAAGCATGGCGGAAATTGAAGAAGCACTTTTTGCTGATCTGGCACTTCCGAATTTAGCGGAAAAAGAAAAATCCGAATCCGTTACGACTGATTGGACGGTGAACGATATCCGCAAAACGGGAGTCACTGCCCGTATTGATAAAAAGAAAACGTTACTGGCCGCTTTTAAACGTAATTCTCTTGCAGGAGACACATCTTTTTTTCCCGTGCGCCCTGAGGACCGCCGTTTTCGTTCATTTACTGAAGAGAAAACCCCGCAGTCTAAAGCGGTTATTTTTGCCATGATGGATACGAGCGGCAGTATGGGACCTTTTGAAAAGTACATTGCCCGAAGCTTTTTTTTCTGGATGACGCGGTTTTTAAGAAAAAAGTACGCAACAGTTGAAATTGTCTTTATTGCACACCATACGGAAGCTTTATTAATGGAAGAAAATGATTTTTTTACAAAAGGTGAAAGCGGCGGTACCATTTGCTCTTCCGCTTATAAGCTTGTGCTGAGCTTAATGGAGAAAAAGTATTCACCGGACCGTTATAATATTTATCCGTTTCACTTTTCTGACGGGGATAATCTTGCATCGGACAACCCGCAGTGTGTGGCGCTTCTTGAGAAAATACTGCCGCACTGCCGTATGTTCGGCTATGGCGAAGTGAATCAATACAATCGAACAACACCGCTTATGTCCGCTTTTAAGAAAGTTCAAAATCCATTATTTAAATCGTACGTTATTCGCAAAAGGGAAGATGTTTACCCGGCATTGTCTTATTTTTTTCAACGTGATGACGACTGAGTAAAATGTTTTATTCTGTTCCTCAACGGGCAAAGAAAAAAGGATAAAGCTTGAAAGGGGAGCAGAATATGACGAACCTGGCCGTGATTTATTACAGCATGACAGGGACTAATTTTAAGCTTGCGAACTGGGCAAAAGAAGCCGGGGAGGAAGCGGGAGCAGACGTGAAAATTTTGAAAGTGCCCGAGACAGCCCCATCGTCAGCGATTGAAGAAAACCCTGCCTGGAAAGCGCATGTTGAAGAAGCAAAAAGCATTCCGGAGGTTACTCTTGATGATTTAGAGTGGGCAGATGCAATTGTATTCAGTGTTCCGACAAGATACGGAAATGTGCCCGGCCAGTTTAAGCAGTTTATTGATACAACAGGAGGCTTGTGGGCAAAGGGCAGGCTGGCCAACAAAGTAGTCAGTGCAATGACTTCCGCCCAGAATCCGCATGGCGGCCAGGAGCAGACAATTTTGCAGCTCTACACAACGATGTACCACTGGGGTGCCATTATTGCCGCACCTGGCTACACCGACCCGGTTTTATTCGAAGCCGGAGGAAATCCATACGGTACGAGTGTAACGGCAGGAAGGGACGGCATAAAAGAAAATGCAGAAGCAGCTGTAAAACACCAGGCGAAGCGTACAGTAACAATCGCAAGCGCTTTGTCTTCCTTATAAAAAATCCGCCCTTATCCGGGCGGATTTTTTTAATGAGGTAAAAATAAAAGCTGGTAGAAAAATAACACGGCAAATACATATATAAGCGGGTGTACTTCTTTGTACCGGCCCCGCGCAATTTTTACGAGTGGATATGAAATAAAGCCGAGGGCAATGCCGGTCGCAATGCTCGAGGTAAGCGGCATTGTTAAAATAATCAGGAACGCAGGAAATGCTTCGTCAAGTTCCATCCAATTAACTTTCGCCGCGTTTTGCATCATCAGGCAGCCGACAATGATAAGTGAGGGAGCCGTAATGGCAGAAATGCCGGATACCGCCGAAACAAGCGGACCAAAGAAAGCGGCCAGGATAAACAATGCGGCTACAGTAACAGATGTCAATCCTGTTCGTCCGCCTGCTGCTACACCGGTTGATGACTCAATATAGGCGCTTGTCGGGCTTGTGCCGGCCATAGCACCGATTGAAGTGGCAACAGAATCAGCTAAAAGGGCCTGCCGGGCCCGGGGCATCTTGTTTCCTTTCATTAAACCGGCCTGCTGGGCTACGCCGACCATAGTGCCTGTCGTATCAAAAATCGTAACAAGTAAAAATGAAAAAACAACCGCATATAAGCTGTGGCTGACTACATCGCCAAGAGCAGTAATGGGATTTAGCGCCATAAGGCCGTCCGGCATAGAGGGAATGCCGACAAACCCTTTTTTAAAAGAAAGCTGGCCGGTAAAAAATGCAGCCAGGCCGGTGATGGCCATTCCAATAAATAATGCGCCGTTTATACCGCGTACCAATAAAATGATTGTAACAGCAAGACCCAACAGCGTCAGGATGGCAGACGGGCTTTTTAAATCACCCAGCTTTACAAGGTTGCTTGGGTCAGCGGTAATAATACCGGTCAGGCGAAGCCCGATAAAGGCAATAAACAAACCAATACCCGCAGAAATGCCATGCTTTAAATTTTCAGGGATGGCTTCAATTAATTTCTCACGAAGCGGGGTCATTGATAAAATCAAAAAAAGAAGGCCTGAAATAAAAACAGCTGCGAATGCGGTTTCGTACGATATGCCGCCATGGGAACCAACCACGGAATAAGCAAAATAAGCATTCATTCCCATACCAGGTGCAATCGCAATGGGATAATTGGCAAACAAGCCCATCCAGAGAGTTCCAGCCACGGCTGCGATTATAGTGGCGGTAAACACCTGTTCAAACGGAACACCGGCGTCTGACAAAATAACGGGATTAACAACAACGATATAAACCATTGTCAGGAAGGTTGTTAAGCCGGCAAGCAGTTCCGTTTTAACGGTCGTTCCGTTTTCATTTAGTTTAAACATTTTCTTTCCTCCAGAAACAAGCATTAAAAACCAAAATTAATACTAGACGTTTTCGACGGGTGATGCAAGAGGCAATTCAAAAAGCCGCTCTTATTTAAAGGCGGCTTTTTGTTCTTATTCTGCGTACGTAATCAAGCTTTCAATTGGGAGACGGTCTGTTGGCCGGCCTTCCTGCCGTTTTTTGCCAATCGTAATAAGCATTGTCGGCAAATAGCGGCCGGAAACATTAAATTCATCGATTAATCCAGATGCATTGAAGCCGCCGATTGGGCATGTGTCATAGCCCTTTGCGCGTGCAGCCAGCATAAACTGCATAGCAGCGAGCGACGAGTTTAAAATAGCACCATCACGCGGGTACTCGGGGCGCTTGTAGGCGCCATTTATTTGTCCGGCTAAAATCTCTTTTAATTCCGGTGTAATTTCACCCTCTTCTACCTGCGGGCCAAATACAGGGTCGATGTTTAAATTTGCTTCTAAATCTCCCAATACACAAATAACAGCTGAGGCATCTACAATTTGCTGCTGGTTATAAGCAATGGGAAGCAGTTTTTCCTGGACGTCTTTTCCATGAAAAACAAGGAAGTGCCATTGCTGCAGATTCCATGCTGAGGGTGCCCGGCCGGCGATTTGAAGCAATTCTGTCAATTCTTCCTTCGAGATATGGGCCTCCGGATCGTATACTTTGACGGAACGGCGGCTTGATACTGTATTAAAAAAATCAGACATAAAAATAAATCCTCCTAAATTTTCATTTCCCTTTGATAAGAGAAATCGTTCCTTAATCACTTTTCGTAAGCAATATCTGCTTTTCACTTTAGTCAATATCTATTTGTTCGTCAAGAAATCCGGCTTTTCGATAAAAAAAGCTGAATTTAGAAAATTCAGCTTAAAAAAAGATATTTAGGACGTAGTAACAGATCGCCGCAATGGTAGCCGAAACCGGCAGGGTGATTATCCATGTAATGATCATCCGCTGGGCAGTATCCCATTTTACGCCTTTGACGCGGTAAGCTGTGCCGACTCCTAGAATAGACGAGGAAATAACATGGGTTGTGCTGACAGGCAGGTGAATCATCGTTGCTCCAAAAATGATCATAGCTGAAGACAGATCCGCTGCCACACCGTTTACAGGACGTATTTTCATGATTTTTCCACCGACGGTTTTAATGATTTTCCAGCCGCCAATCGAAGTGCCAAGCCCCATGGCAAGTGCACAAGAAACCTGTACCCATGTCTGGATTTCTGTTGACTGCTGGTGATTGCCGGCAATAAGCGCCATTGTAATAATCCCCATCGCTTTTTGTGCGTCGTTTGTTCCATGTGTATAAGACTGCAAAGCAGCAGTGAAAATTTGAAATGTGCGAAAATTCCGGTTTGTTTTCGCTAAATTATTGTTTTTGAAAATCACTTTGAAAATGCTGTAGACAATAAAACCAATGGCAAAGGCTAAGAGCGGCGACAGAATAAGGGCCTGTAGAATTTTGAAAAAGCCCTGATAGTTTAATGACTGGAATCCGGCTGACGCGATGGCTGCTCCCGCAATAGAGCCGATAATGGCATGGGATGAACTGCTTGGAATGCCGTAATACCAGGTGAGCAGATTCCAGAAAATCGCAGCAATCAGTGCCGCTAAAATAACAGTTAGTCCATTATCAAGCATAAACGGATCAACAATGTCCTTTGTAATTGTTTTGGCAACGCCTGTAAAAGTCATGGCGCCAAGGAAATTCATAAAAGCAGCGAGAATAATCGCACGGCGCGGAGTAAGGGCTTTTGTTGACACTGCAGTTGCAATTGCATTGGCTGTGTCATGAAACCCGTTGATAAAATCAAATGCAAGCGCAAAAATAATAATCAAAATGGTAATAAGAAATAATGTATCCAACGGAAAAGACCCCTTATGCGTTTTTCATAATAATGGTTTCAAGAGTGTTCGCAACGTCCTGGCAGAAATCAGCAATATCTTCAAGGTTTTCATAAATTTCTTTTATTTTAATAAGACGGATCGGATCTTTTTCTATTGTGAAAATATGTTTAATCGATTGGCGCAGCACTCCATCGCAGACTGTTTCAAGCTCTTTGATTTTAATCGCATGTGTCCGGATTGCCGGCAGTTTCTTAAAGGAAAGCAAGTCAACAGCAGAGACAATTTCATTTGTGCAGGCACGAATAGCTTCAACAAATTTCAGCATGTATTCATCCGCTTCAATAATTGAATACATTTCAAACATTGCTGCGGTTGATTCAAGGCCGTCCAATACATCATCCATGCTCATCGCAAGCGTCAGAATATCTTCCCGCTCAATCGGTGTAATAAATGTATGGTTCAACTCCTTGATAATCTCATGAATAAATTCGTCGCCTTTTGTTTCAAATTTTTTCATTTCATCAGAAAAAATTTTCAAATCACCTGCATTTTTCAGTTTATACTCAGCGAAATAGTCGGCTCCTTCTTTTAAATTCAAAGCGATTGATTCCAGCAGTATTGAAAATTTATCTTTTTTCTGTTTGAACAACTTAAAAGCCCCCTAAAGAATTTAGATATAACACTAACTTTCCCATTTTACTCGAAAAATGTCGAATGCAAAAGCATTTTTATTTCGGCAGGAGCAGGCGCAGAGATGGTTACGCAATCATTGACAAAAGGATGGGGAATGGTCAGCTTAGCCGCATGAAGCATTGGGCGCTTAAAAGCCCGGCTGCCTCCATACAAAGTATCACCGGCAATCGGGTGTCCAATTGAAGACAGATGAACCCGGATTTGGTGGGTGCGTCCTGTTTCGAGCCGGCATTCGAGCAGGGACTTCCCATTTTGTACAGCGATTCGCTTAAAGTGAGTAACGGCGGTTTGTCCATTTGATGATATTCGCCGTCTCGATGAATGATAACGGTCTTTTCCGATTGGTTTTGTAATGGTTCCGCTTTTTTTTGCAACTTTCCCATCTGCCAGCGCGTAATAGGTCCGGAAAATTTCTTTTTGCTCAAGAAGGCGCGACAGCACAGCGTAAGCTGCTTCATGCTTTGCAAACAAGACAGCGCCGCTTGTTCCTTCATCAAGGCGGTGAACATGGCGCACCGGCAGCGTTTCTCCAGCGAGTGACACATGATAGCAGACGCCGTTTAAAAGCGTATCCTTTTCATCTGGGCTGTTCGGATGAGTTTTCATGCCCGGCGGCTTATCCGCTACCAGCATATGATCATCCTCATATAAAATAGCCGGAGCGGGATAAACAGGCTCTGCACCAAATGGGCCAGGCTGAAAAAAAGGAAAAGACAGGCGTTCGTTTTTCTTCATAGGGCGCCGCCAGTCAGCAGCTTTCCCATCCTGGAGAACCGCTTTTTCCATGCGCCAGGCATGAATCATTTTTTTGGGGAGCCTCCATTTAGCTGATAAAATATTTTCAACAGTCAGGCCGGTCCACTCCTCGCTTATCTGAATTGTATACAGAGTTCCTTTTCGTATTCCATTCATCATTTTCATCCTTTTCTGACAAATAATTGTTCTCTCTGCAAGAATGGTATGGTATTCTTAAGAGAGACTGCAAATAAAGGTGGCTGTAAATTATGTCCATACTTATGTCTTCAACAATTGAGCAGGAAGAAAAAATAAAAAGCCTGTGCGCATATTTGTCGAAACATGTATTTCCACGTTATATCGAGCCCGAACTTATTGGGATGTTTGAAGCAGAGAAGCTTTTTTCAATCGATAACAAAACACTTGAATATGTAGAGTCTCTTCATGACGCTTCTTGTGTTATCACAGCACTCAATACCATTATTTCCATCTTAGAATCATCAACTATCTCCTCTCATTATGAAGCATTGTTTACTGAAAGCGTTTATACACTGCAAAATTATCAGATTGCTTTTCCATTTCCGTTATCTTTCTTTATTGAACGGCAAGCAGGCAGGCTTCCCTAAATAAAATGGCCCCCCTATTTAAGCGGAAGGCCATTTTTTTATTTCTGTTCTTTTTTTGTTTGGCCAAGAAAGGTTTTCCACACTGCTTCTTCCTGGCTGCCGACAAGACGGTCTTTTTCAGTGCCGTTTTCAAAATAAACAAGGGTTGGCGTATATTCAATTCCATAGTCATTCCAGCCCTGTTCAAACTCAAGCAGGTTATACTGAAGGACCTCAACATTCTCGTCATCGGCAATCGGCATTAAAACAGGGGTGGTTTCCTGACAGTGTGGGCAGGTTGGACTGTAAAAATACACAACAGCATCTTCCCCATTTTCCAATTTTTTTTGCAGATCATCGGGAAGAATAATATTCTGGTAGTTTGGATCATCAAGCTGCTTTACTGTTTCAGTTTCTAGATCCTCCTTGCCATAAGGGTTTCCTTCAGAGGCCTGCTCTTTCTGATATTGTGTAATAAATGCAATAGCGCCGAAGATGGCGATAAGCACAACCGCAAAAATAATGACTTTTTTCAATTCAATTATTCTCCTTTTCTTTTTAAAATCAGCAGGCTTGCTATAAAAATAATCATAAAAGCAGTCAAGGCCAAAAATGGAATTGTAATAAATCCGAACCAGTTAATATACATCCCGGTACATGGTACTCTGCCGCAAGCCGGAGCAGCATTTGTTAAAAAGTCCATTTTTTGAATGCCGTAATGGTAAAGCGATATAAGGCCGCCTATTCCAGACATTACTAGCGAATAAAGAGCTGCTTTTAAATCTTTTTTGACAACCGCAATGCCAAGGATCAGCACGAGAGGGTACATAAGAATGCGCTGATACCAGCAGAGTTCGCACGGTTCATACCCGGCAATCTCAGAAAAATAAAGGCTTCCGAGCATGGCCGTTAAGGAGGCAGCCCAAGCGGTGAAAAGCAAGTTTTCTTTTTTTAGCACGTTGAATCCCGCCTATATACAAAATAATTTCTGAACACTAGCATTATAGTCTGAATAAAGGGGAAAAGTAAATCATTCCGTGCCACCATTACACTGTAAAATAAGCAGGACAGATGGTATGATATAGGAAATTAAAGTTTGGAGGGATTGTCTGTGGCCTGGAAAAATGAATACGTGAGATGGAAAAATTACACTGAACTTGACAGAGAAATGAGTGAGCTGCTTGTTTCTATTGAGGAAGATGAAAAGAGTTTGGAAGATGCTTTTTACAAAAATCTCGAGTTCGGTACGGGCGGAATGCGCGGGGAAATCGGCGCCGGCACAAACCGGATGAACGTGTACACAATTCGCAAAGCATCTGCAGGTCTTGCCGCCTACATAACAGAACAGGGTGAAGAAGCTAAAAGACGCGGTGTGGCAATTGCCTATGATTCTCGTCACAAGTCACCTGAATTTGCGCTTGAAAGTGCTAAAACACTTGCATCTGCTGGGATCCAGACCTATCTATTTGATGAGCTTCGTCCGACTCCAGAGCTTTCATTTGCTGTCCGTGAGCTAAACGCTTTCGCCGGAATTGTCATTACGGCGAGCCATAATCCGCCTGAATATAACGGCTATAAAGTGTATGGCCCTGACGGCGCTCAGCTTGCGCCTGAAGCGGCAGACCGCGTAATTGATTATGTTAATGCAGCAGGCGATGAACTCCAAATTAACGTTGAAGATGAAGCAGTTTTAAAAGATAGAGGGCTAATCCAGATAATTGGGCAGGAAATGGATGAAGCGTATGTGAAAAAGCTGGTCACGATTTCTGAATGGCCTGAAGCTTCCAAAGAATCGAACGTAGAAATTGTTTATACGCCGTTGCATGGAACAGGCAATAAGCCGGTTCGGCAGGCGCTGGAGGCTCTTGGCTATAAGCAGGTCACAGTTGTTGCAGAACAGGA
Organism: Domibacillus indicus; assembly: GCF_000970685.1. Classification (GTDB taxonomy): domain Bacteria; phylum Bacillota; class Bacilli; order Bacillales; family Domibacillaceae; genus Domibacillus; species Domibacillus indicus. The sequence continues at coordinate 620,382 of NZ_LAJB01000007.1, read as the reverse complement.
GCAGCCGGATGCCAATTTCTCAACGGTAAAATCACCAAATCCCGAAGAAAAAGCTGCGTTTGAGCTTGCCATCCGTGATGGACAGGAAACAGACGCTGATATTTTGATTGCGACAGATCCAGATGCGGACCGTCTTGGTGTAGCCGTGAAGGACGGAAATGGCGGTTATGTACTGTTAACGGGCAATGAAACAGGCGCTGTGCTGGTTGATTATATTTTGTCCCGCAAAAAAGAAAAGAACACGCTTCCTGAAAATGGACGGATCTTTAAGACCATTGTTACATCCGAACTCGGCCGTGCTGCTGCAGAGCAGTATGGGGTTTCCTGTGAGGATGTGCTGACAGGCTTTAAATTTATTGGGGAAAAAATTGAGCAGTATAATCAATCAGGAGCGCATACATTCTTATTCGGCTATGAGGAAAGCTACGGTTACTTAATCGGTGATTTTGCCCGTGATAAAGATGCGGTTCAGGCAGCACTGATGGCTGTTGAAGCGTGTGCGTATTACAAACAGCAAGGAAAAACATTATACGATGCACTGATCGACTTATATGAGCGGGTCGGTTATTACAAAGAGGGGCTTCAATCACTCACATTAAAAGGAAAAGATGGGGCGGAGCAAATTGCAGGACTGCTTTCTTCTTTCCGGACAAAAGCGCCTGAAGCAATTGCCGGCATCCCTGTAGCGGCAGTAGAGGATTATCAAACAGGAGAGCGGACAGTGCTGGCCACAAATGCAAAAGAAGTGATTGAGCTTCCTTCCTCCAATGTGCTGAAATATTTCCTTGAAGACGGCACATGGGTATGCGCCCGTCCATCAGGCACAGAGCCGAAAGTAAAGTTTTATTTCGGGGTTAAAGCCGATTCGCTTAAAGAAGCAACAGAAAAGCTTGCTTATGTTCAGGAAGACTTTATGAGCATGGTAGAGAGTATGCTTGGATAAAACCGCCAAAGACTGATTACAGCGGTACCGTCTTTGCTGTTTGTATGCAGGCTTTAACGTGATTTTCAATACACTATTTGGGAGAGACAGAACATGGTTCTGTCTCTCTTTATGCTGTTGAAATAAGCGACTGTCCACACCTTCTCCAGGTTAAATCCAACGCATTTATGAACGTTTGGGTCTCCAGCACGATAGATGAACCACCGCGCTTAGCCCGGACATAGAAGTGGCGGCAGGTGCGGGGCTCCGCTTTCGCGGGGCAGGCGGTGAGCTCGTCTTCGCAGCACGGCGGCAAAGACGGATCTCTCACCTGCCTGCCAGTCCCGCAGAAGTCTGCGCCCCGCACCTGCCGCCCTGGTGAGGAGGGAAATTGAGCCGGCAACGCCCGGTTCATGTTCTTTTTCGAATGAGAAAGAAAAGAACAAATAGGCTTTTTGGTGCCGCTTTTTTAGAAAAACAACGGGGCGGAGGGCTGCCGGCGAAGACTCCGGCAGGACGAGCGGACGGGCTGGTTCAGTGTTCGCCCGGCTGTTAGCGCAGCCGGCAGACCGCATCCCCTGAAACTGCTTTTAAAAAACAGTTCATTTCTGGCTGGCGACAAGAAGCCATTTTCGGTTGGAAAACAGCATCTCTTCATATTCCCTCTCTTTTTCATGTTTGCTTTTTTTCTGCATACAATGAGGCAGGGGGGATTCGGATGAACCATGATAGCCTGCAATATGCAATTGATGAGATCACAGAAATTGCAGCCGGGTTTGGACTTGATTTTTACTCAATGCGCTATGAAATTTGCCCGGCGGATATTATTTATACATTTGGCGCTTACGGAATGCCTGCCCGTTTTTCTCACTGGCGGTTCGGAAAACGATTTTATAAAATGAAGCTTCATTATGAGATGGGGCTCAGCAAGATATATGAGCTGGTCATGAATACAGATCCATGCCAGGCTTTTTTGTTAAATACCAATTCGCTCGTCCAAAACAAGCTGATTGTCGCACATGTTTTAGCTCATTCGGACTTTTTTAAAAACAATGCCCACTTTCAGAAAACCAATAACCAGATGGAAAAATCAATGGCATCTGCAGCAGAACGGATTGCCCGGCTCACAGAGGAGCATGGAATTGAAAAGGTTGAGACATTTCTAGACGCCGTTTTAACAATTGAAGAGCATATAGATCCGCATAGCCATATTGGATTGGGCATAACAGACAGTGCCCCGCTGCAGCATTATGAATACGATGATCTCTGGGAAAAGGAAAAACCATTAGAGAAAAAAGAAGAGAAGTGCTTTGAAAAAGATCTTTTGGCCTTTATCGCCAAAAATAGTACAGCTTTAAATGACTGGCAGCGTGAGATTGTTATGATTGTCCGGCAGGAAATGCTTTATTTTTGGCCGCAGATCGAAACAAAAATTATGAACGAAGGCTGGGCATCTTACTGGCATATGCGAATTATGAGGGAGCTGGAACTAACAGAATCTGAAGCAATTGATTATGCCCGCTTGAATGCTGACGTGGTTCAGCCGTCCAAAATGGGGATAAACCCATACTATCTTGGTGTAAAGCTATATGAATACATTGAAGAGCAATATGGCAGCCAGGATATTCTTTTTGATGTTCGTTCAACAGAATCGGACATTTCATTTTTGCGCAACTACATGACAAAAGAATTTGTGGAACAGGAAGACCTTTATTTATTTGAGAAAAAAGGAAATCACTGGACTATTACTGAAAAAGAATGGGAAGGAGTGCGGGATCAGCTTGTTTCTTCAAAAGTAAATGGCGGCTTTCCGTCACTTTACGTAACAGACGGGAAGGAAGAGCTGCACATTTTGCATACGTATGAAGAAAAAGAACTCGATATCAGCTATTTAGAGCAAACCATCCCTCATATTTACACACTATGGGGAAAACCTGTTCATTTAACAACTGTTATCGATGGCCGGACGACTGTATTTACACAGAATGCGGACGGATTAAAAAGAAAATACGGGCCTATGTTTACAACTTGATAAGCGTTGGGAAGATAAAGAAAAACCAGCGTCTTAGAAAGAGGGCAAAACATGGGCTTTGTTTTTATTTTTCTTTATTTGCTGATTGTTGTGCTTGTTATTGAAATATCTGTTATTGCCTTTGTGCTTACCGGACTTGAAAAAGAAGTAGCGCGCTATCAGGCCATTTCTATGCTGACGGGAACGGGGTTTACGACCGATGAATCACAGCTGATCATCGACCATCCAGTACGGCGGCGCATTAGCATGTTTCTTATTTTATTCGGCGCTTTTTCACTGGCTGTTATTATTTCAGCTATCAGCAATATTTTATCTGACGATCTGCGTTTAACGGAACTTATGGTTATCAGCGGTGTACTGTTTGTTATTTTCATTGTTGGAAAAACACCGCTGACCAAAAAGCATTTGGAGCACCGGTTTCAATATGAAATGAAAAAAAATCTTGATATCTCTGAGCTTCCGATAAAAGAAGCGCTTTTTTTAAATGAAGATGACCTTGTGACCGACATTGTCGTCGATGAAAATACCCGGCTGGATGGAGAAAAGGTCAAAAATGTATTTGAACAGGGACAGGATGCAAATTTATTGTTTATCAAACGAGGGGAAGTCAACATACGCGAGGATTTAGCAGAAGAAACAATCGAAGCGGGTGACAAGCTCTATGTATATGGAAACCGCCAGGTAATTGAAAAGCTTACACAGGAAACCGAACCAGATGCCCCGCATTAGCGGATATCTGGTTCGGCTTCTTCTATTTGGCCGGCGGCAGCCAGCCTTTCTAAAATACGGCGCTTTTTATAAAGCATTATGGCCGTTTCCGCCAGGTCTTCAATCGTTGAACGGTTGGAAATCGCCCCGAAAACGATGCCGACAACCGGTACCAGGCGGAACAGCTTTTTTAAACTATACTGATCCCTGTAAGAAAGAACTACTTCCCGCCAGCCCTGCATTTGGGAAATCATTTCCTTGCTGCTGCCGCGGCTGGCATAATCCGAAATTTCTTTTAAAATGGCCCGCTTGCCCACAATGTCTGAGGAAGAAAATTGAAGGCATTTTATAATGAAAATTCGTTCTTCCCGCTCGCTGGGGTCATATCCATAGGCAACGGCAATTTCCTGCAATGTTTTAAGCGAAATGGCCAGTGTGGCAGGAATGTCGGCTGCCAGTGTAAAAATGCCGCCAATGCCAGTTGTCGCTCCTTGAACGGTTGCCGCGCCTGCATATGATTTTTGGATAGATAAAGCAGTCTGGTCCATGGCGGAAAGAGGAAGGCTTTTCACATCCTCAATGGTATGGACTGGTATTTCGGCATTCCGTTCCAGCTTTTTTAAAATACTGTTTTGCTTCGTTAAATATTTTCCGCCGCTTTGGAGGTAATAACCAAGCTCATCGAGCAATGAACTGATTTTATTTTGAATAAAAGAAGGGGTTATTTTATCAAGGACAGCGAAAGGAAGGCGTGCCGCACGATCCCATATCCATAATCCTTTTTGATCCTTTTCCCATTTCTCAATTGTTTGCAGCTGCTCCATAAGAGTTTCTTTTGTTTCCATTTTCCTGATCCCTGCCTCTCTGACTTGATCATACGAAGTTGGCGCCGGTTTAGTTTCAAAAAAATGCCTTCGCTGTTAAATAAGCAAAGGCAGAAAATTAAATAAGTTGTTTGTTGAGTTCCTGCATTTTTACAGCGAGTTCATCGCATACTTCCTGATAAGCAGCCCATCGTTCGGTTAGCTGCTCGCAATGTATAGGATTTAAGATATTCCAGCGTAATACCTTGCGTCCTGGTTCATCTGGCAGGGCTGGTAAACTGTCACGCTGAAAATCGTAGATGGCAACCACAATATCAGCTTCTTTCATAAGCTGTGGCTTGAGTGAACGAGGAGTTTTGCTCTCGATGTCAATATTAACCTCTTTCATCGCTTCCACAGGAAGGGAATCATCCTCTGCCTTTTTGCAGGCAGCGCTTATGACATTCCAGGAAGGAGCATTTAATCGTGCTGCCCATCCTTCAGCCATCATGCTTAAATGATGAAACGGCGACAGGAATAAAATCGTTTTGTTTTTCATAGCTGCTGACCCCTTTAGCATGGTGGTTATAGTCTTTTTTATACCCCGTTTTTATTGACTTAAGCTTTAAGCGGAAAATAATTATAAGCAGAAAAACCTATTTATGCGGTTCTTATGGCCCTTTTATTATGTCAGGTTAATTATTATATTCTTTTATAAAAGCAGCTTTAAAAATTTTTGTTTATTTTTTTAAGAAAAGTGGTAATTTACATTTAAAAAATTACTTTGTTATTTTTCACTTAATCTATTAAGATAGACGGTATGTGTTTGTTAGATAGTAAAGGGGGAAACTGAATGAAAAAAATGTCATTAACAACAAAAATTATTGCAGCACTTATTCTCGGAGCGGTAGCAGGCCTCGTGCTGAATGTAGCTGCACCAGATGTTTTTGATGTTTTAAACACATACTTATTTGTTCCGATTGGACAAATTTTCTTAAGCTTAATCAGCATGCTCGTTGTGCCGCTTGTTTTCTTTTCCATTGTTCTTGGTTCGGCGGGTCTTGGTGATCCTAAAAAACTTGGACGCATTGGCGTGAAAACCGTGCTTTATTTCCTGATTACAACATCTATTGCTATTGTGATTGGCTTAGCACTGGCAGCAGTTGTTCAGCCGGGATCAGCGGGTGAATTCGATACAGCGGGTGCCGAGTTTTCAGCTGAAGAAGCTCCGCCAGTCAGTGAAACATTAATGAATATTATTCCGAAAAATCCAATTAACGCAATGGCCGAAGGAAATATGCTTCAGCTGATTGTTTTTGCTGTTTTTATCGGCCTGGCGTTAACGGCGCTTGGTGAGAAAACAAAGGGTATTTATCAATTAGTTGAACAGGGCAACGAAATTATGATGTATCTTGTTGGTCTCGTAATGAAATTTGCTCCGTACGGCACATTTGGCTTGATTGCGACAGCCATTGGAACACAGGGCTGGGATGCGATTCTTGCAATGGGCTCTTATATGCTTGTTGTCTTAGCTGCCCTTTTTATCCACGGTGTTGTAACCTACGGCGGAACCGTCGCTTTTCTCGCAAAAAAGAGCCCGATTTGGTTTTTCAAAAAGTTTGCGCCGGCAATGGGTGTGGCATTCAGTACATCAAGCAGTAATGCAACGCTCCCTGTTTCGATGGAAGTAGCCCAGAGAGACTTGAAAGTGCCGGAGCCGATCAGTTCATTTGTTCAGCCGCTTGGTGCCACAATCAATATGGACGGCACCGCTATTATGCAGGGTGTGGCAACAATGTTTATCGCCCAGGCATATGGAATTGACCTGACAATGGGGGAGCTGGCTACCGTGGTTCTTACAGCGGTTCTTGCCAGTATCGGAACAGCAGGCGTGCCGGGCGTCGGCCTGATTATGCTTGCCATGGTACTTGGCAGTGTAGGCCTTCCGGTTGAAGGGATCGGGTTAATTATTGGAATTGACCGTCTCCTGGATATGACGCGTACAGCTGTTAATATTACCGGGGATGCTGCATGCGCGCTGTTTGTCGGCGAATCAGAGAAAAACAAAACGATTAAACAGCAGCGGACGGAAGCATAAGCAGTGCAAAAAGAAGCAGGTTCAGGCCTGCTTCTTTTTTTATGTTCAAACAAATAGTTTTCGATTATAATGAGAAGGCACATAAAAAGAAAAGGGGCCAGGCATCATGAATCTCGGATTTGGCGAAGTTGCCATTATTTTAATTGTCGCCTTGTTGTTATTTGGACCGAAGAAATTGCCGCAGCTTGGACGCGCAGCCGGACAGACGCTGCATGAATTTAAGCGGGGAATGAAGAATGTGATGGATGATGACGCCGAAGAGCAAAAGAAAAAGGATTCAAAATAAATGAGCAGCGGGCACATCCGCGGCTCATTTTTTTATGGTTTCGAGTGGAAGCCTTTTTGGTAAGCGGGCAGTGATTAATTGCATGCTAATAAGAAAATGATCTCTATTGCTAAAAAACAAAGCTGTGCAACTTTTTCATGCTTGATTCGTATAAGAAGATATGCGGATTTTTATTCATATTCGTTGCAATTTGCTGAAATGTGCTTAAAATGAGAAAAGGCCGCATGTATTTATGAAGAAGGGAACAAACATAATGAAAGTAGTCATTCGAATTATCAAGACCCTGTGGCGAAAATTTCACATGACCCAAATCGTTATTTTGCTTGCAGCGGTCGTGGTTTTGGCAGGACTTGGCGCTGGATTTTATTTTATGAAGTCTGCTGATGTTGAAACGTTAAAACAGGGGCTGTCGCAATCCACCATTATTTATGACCGGAATGGGGAAAAAGCAAGTAAGCTTTCTGCTAACCGGACGGACAGTGTTTCTATTGAGAAAATTCCGGAGCATATGCAGGAAGCGATTGTTGCCGTTGAAGACAATCGGTTTTATGAGCATGGAGGATTTGACATAAAAGGGATTTTTCGTGCCGTATTCACGAATATTATGGCAGGTTCACGGGTACAGGGGGCAAGTACACTTACCCAGCAGCTGACTAAAAATGCCTTGCTGTCTCCTGAAAAAACGTACCGACGTAAAATAGAAGAGCTGTTCCTTGCTATTGAGATAGAAAAGGTATACAAGAAAGAAGAAATCCTCGAAATGTATTTGAATACAAGCTATTTTGGAAACGAGGTATGGGGCATTCAAAATGCGTCGAAGAAATACTTTGGCAAAGATGTATCGGAATTAACTCTTGCCGAATCATCCATGCTTGCGGGCATGGTAAAAGCACCGTCCCGGTACAATCCAATTGATCATATGGATAATGCGCTCGATCGGCGAAAAGTTGTGTTAAACCAAATGGTAAAGTACGGATATATATCCGAAAGCGAAGCGGCTGAAACCGCGAATACAGAGGTTGCATTAAAAGATACAAGCGGCGACCCATTAAAAGGCAAGTTCGCTCATTATTCGGATGCCGTTATAAATGAAGCTATATCACGTTTTGGTTTAACGCAGGATGATTTGCTGACCCAGGGATATAATATTTATACATCAATGGATCAGGATATACAGGCTGGACTAGAAGCTGTTTACGGGAACAGCTCCACTTTCCCAAAAACCATAAATGGAGAAGATTCTCAAAGCGCTGCTGTGCTAATGGATCCAAAAACAGGCGGGGTTTTAGGCATTATTGGCCGGCGGGGTGAGCATGTATTTCGCGGCTTCAGCTTTGCAACGCAAATGAAAAAGTCACCGGGTTCATCCATTAAGCCGCTTGCAGTTTATACTCCGGCCCTTGAAGAAGGATATGAACCGACAGATATGCTGGTGGATGAGAAAATGTCATTTGGTGAAGGAGAACGCCCGTATTCACCATCTAATTATGGAGGAACATATGAAGGGGAACTTCCTATGTACCGGGCAATTGAAAAGTCGGCAAATATTCCTGCTGTCTGGCTTCTTGACCAAATTGGCGTATCAAAAGGAGTAAATGCCCTGAAACGGTTTGGCCTGGAAGTGGAAAATGCTAAGCTGGGAATGGCGCTTGGAGACATAACGCCGGGCGTATCGCCGCTTCAAATGGCAGAAGCCTACTCCGCTTTTTCTAATGACGGCGTTCGGAAAGATGCTTTTTTTATTCAAAAAATTGTCGGGCCTGAAGGAGAAGTAAAGCCTGAATGGAAGCCGGAAGAAGTACAAGTCACCTCAAAAGAAATAACGGATAAAATGACTTCCATGCTTCTTGGCGTGGTAGAGCGGGGTTCTGGCGAAAGGGCACAGGTAGAGGGTGTTGATATTGCCGGCAAAACCGGCTCTACACAGGTTCCTATCGAAGGTATTGAAGGAACAGAGGATCAATGGTTTGTTGGATATACACCCAACCTTGTAGGAGCAGTCTGGGTTGGCGTAGAAGAAGTAAGCAAAACAAATTATTTAACGAGCAACAGTTCAGAAGGAGCAGTGCCGCTGTTTGGAGAAATAGTCGAGGAGATTCTTCCTTATATCGGTGAGGCATCATTCGATGTAAATGCGATAGACGGCCAGGCGGAGCCGGTAGAGCAACACTGGTACGACGGAATTGTGGAAAAATGGAATGAATGGTTTTAAAGAAAAGCTGGATGCAGAAGCATCCAGCTTTTTATTTTGATAGGTATGGAAGCGGTTGCTGATTTTACACTTGAAAAATAATTTATTCTTGTCAGAAAATTTGACAGAAAAGGTGTTGACCAAACCTGGAAAGAGGGGTATCATTGACCACAATAAAAATATAATTTTCAGACTTAATATACAATTTTAAAAGATTCGATGGGCATTTTGAAAGGCGAGTCATCTTGGAGGAGATACAATGCGCAGTGATATGATTAAAAAAGGAGTGGAACGTGCTCCGCACCGCAGTTTATTATATGCAGCAGGTGTAAAAACAGCAGATTTGCATAAACCCTTTATCGGCGTTTGCAATTCCTATATAGATATTATACCAGGACACGTTCACCTTAATAAATTTGCAGAAGTTGTTAAAAAGGAAATTCGCGAAGCAGGAGGAGTTCCATTCGAATTCAATACAATCGGTGTTGATGACGGAATCGCTATGGGACACATTGGAATGCGTTACTCTCTTCCAAGCCGGGAGCTGATTGCAGATTCGGCAGAAACGGTGATCAATGCACACTGGTTTGATGGAGTATTCTACATTCCAAACTGTGACAAAATTACGCCAGGGATGCTCATGGCTGCTGTGCGGACGAATGTGCCGGCCGTATTTGTATCAGGCGGCCCGATGGAAGGCGGCGTTTCATCTACAGGCAAGCCGTTAACCCTGACTTCTGTTTTTGAAGGTGTCGGAGCTCATTTATCCGGAAAAATGTCGGCAGAAGAGCTGCTTGATATCGAATCGAATGCTTGTCCGACCTGCGGGTCTTGCTCAGGCATGTTTACAGCCAACTCCATGAACTCGTTAATGGAGATGCTTGGCTTAACGCCGCCGGGAAATGCGACAATCGTTGCGACAAGCCCTGAACGCCATCGCTTGATTAAAGAAGCGGTCGGATATTTGATGAGTGCCATTGAAAACGACCTGAAGCCGCGCGATATTGTGACAGAAAGGGCGATTGATGATGCGTTTGCACTTGATATGGCAATGGGCGGATCAACAAACACAGTTCTTCATACATTAGCCATTGCAAACGAAGCAGAAATTGAGTATGATTTAAATCGTATTAACCAGGTAGCCAATCGAATTCCATATCTGGCAAAAATAAGCCCGGCATCAGATTACACGATGGATGATGTAAACAAAGCCGGCGGAATCAGTGCGATTATACGTGAGCTGTGTGAACTTGAAAATGGCATCGACGGAGACCGGATTACGATCACCGGCAAATCTGTTTATGAAAACGTAAAAGATGCCCATATTACCAACACGGATGTTATCCGTACGAAAGAAAATCCATACAGCCCTGTAGGCGGCTTGTCCATCCTGTATGGAAACATTGCTCCGTTTGGCGGTGTTATCAAAGTTGGAGCGGTTGATCCATCTATTAAAACATTTGATGGTGAGGCAATTGTATTTGATTCACAGGATGAAGCAATTGAAAATATCAACAATGGAACAGTTAGAGAAGGACATGTAGTAGTCATCCGTTATGAAGGGCCAAAAGGCGGACCGGGAATGCCGGAAATGCTGACACCAACCTCAGCCATTGCAGGCCGGGGGTTATCAACCAAAGTAGCACTGATGACTGACGGACGATTCTCGGGTGCTTCACGCGGTATTTCAATCGGTCATATTTCTCCTGAAGCAGCGGAAGGAGGACCTATTGCATTCATCCAGAATGGTGATAAAATAAAAATAGATTTAACAAATCGTACCTTAAACATAGATTTATCAGATGAAGAACTGGCAGCACGGCGTGCGGATTTCGTACAGCCGGAGCCGAAAATTAAAAAAGGCTGGCTTGCCCGTTATTCAAAGCTTGTAACCTCTGCCAATACCGGCGGTGTTATGAAAATTTAATTAAGAAATTTATACTATAATAAAACGTTGACGAGGAAAAAGTGATAGGGACTGCATTTCACAGAGAACCGGTTATAGCTGAGAGCCGGGAGTGCACCCAATCGCGACATCCCCTCTGAGTGCTTTTCTGAACGTCATCCAGTAGGAAAAGCCGGGTGGTTGGCCACCCGTTACCAAAAGGAGCCGATAATCGGTTCATAAGGCGGATTTTTGCAAGAAAATTCGTGAATCAGGGTGGTACCGTGGAAAGAAACAAAGTCTTTTCACCCCTGCGTTTCTGTTTCGGCAGCCGCAGGCGTGAAAAGGCTTTTCTTTTTGCTTTAAACCGGGTATTTATACCAATGTGAAGAAGGAATCTCTTGCCAATACGGAAAACAAACCATTATTTGGAGGGGAATAATAATGAGTCAAAACGCGAAAGCAGCAGAATTGAAATTTGACGACCAGCCAGCAAAAACACCAGAACCGATGAACGGTGCTGATTTATTTATTGAAACACTAAAAAATGAAAATGTAGAGGTTATGTTCGGCTACCCGGGCGGTGCAGTGCTTCCATTATATGATGCTCTCTACAAAAACCCGATTCGCCATATCCTTGCACGCCACGAGCAGGCTGCTATCCATGCAGCTGAAGGATATGCCCGTGTTTCCGGTAAGCCGGGGGTTGTTCTTGCAACATCGGGGCCTGGGGCGACAAATCTTGTAACAGGTATCACGGATGCCATGATGGATTCGATTCCACTTGTTGTGTTCACCGGCCAGGTGGCAACAGGCGTGATTGGATCGGATGCGTTTCAGGAAGCAGATGTAATCGGAATTACAATGCCAATTACAAAACACAATTATCAGGTTCGTTCGCTGGAGGATCTTCCGCGTATCGTTCATGAAGCGTTCCACATTGCTACAACCGGACGCCCGGGACCTGTCTTGATCGATATTCCAAAAGACATTGCCCAGACAGTCGGAAGTGCAGAATTTGTCGATGAATTAAATTTACCGGGCTATCAGCCAAACTTTAAACCGAACAGCCTGCAGGTGAAAAAGCTGCGCGGTGCATTGGCCAAAGCGAAAAAGCCGGTTATTTTAGCGGGTGCAGGCGTACTTTTCGCAAAAGCATCTGAAGAACTGCTTCAATTTGTCGAAAAAATGCAAATTCCAGTTGTTAATACATTGCTCGGTCTTGGCGGTTTCCCGGCCAGCCACCCTTTATTCCTTGGAATGGGCGGCATGCATGGAACTTATGCAGCCAATACGGCTCTTTATGAAGCGGACCTGCTTATTAATATCGGTGCCCGCTTTGATGACCGCTTAACCGGCAATCTCGCTCACTTCGCGCCGAATGCGACAATTGCCCATATTGACATTGATCCGGCGGAAATTGGCAAAAACGTGCCGACACATATTCCGATCGTAGCCGATGCGCGGGAGGCCTTGAAAAAAATCCTCAGCCTTGATTTTGAAGCGCCGCAAGCAGACGAATGGCGTGAAAAGCTGGAACAGGATAAAAAAGATTATCCGCTTTGGAATACGGAAGGCGGCGAGGGCATTTCTCCACAGTCGCTGATGAGGTTAATTCATGACATCACAGATGGCGATGCAGTTGTGACAACAGATGTCGGCCAGCATCAAATGTGGACAGCACAATATTACGGATTTAATAAGCCGAATCAATGGGTTACATCAGGCGGCCTGGGCACAATGGGCTTTGGTTTCCCGTCCGCTATTGGCGCGCAAATTGCAAAGCCGGATAAAACAGTCGTGGCGGTAGCCGGTGACGCAGGCTTCCAAATGACTTTGCAGGAGCTTGGACTTGTTGCAGAATTGAAGCTGCCGGTTAAAATTATTATTTATAACAACCAGGCACTTGGCATGGTACGCCAGTGGCAGGAAACATTCTACGAAGAGCGGTATTCTCAATCATTGATTCCGGTCCAGCCGGACTTCGTAAAGCTGGCTGATTCATACGGGCTTCGCGGTTATGTTGTTACAACAGAAGAAGAAGCAGAAAAAGTAATGCGTGAAACGCTGACAGATAATGAGCCTGTTTTGATCGATTGCCGCATTAAATCGAGAGAAATGGTTTACCCGATGATCGCGCCAGGCAAAGGACTTCATGAAATGATTGGAGTGAAACCGCAATGAGAAGAATTGTAACAGCAACTGTGTTGAATCAGAGCGGTGTTTTAAACCGGATTGCCGGATTATTTACACGCCGCCAGTTTAATATTGAAAGCATTACAGTCGGTGCAACAGAAACAGACGGTGTATCCAAAATGACATTTGTTGTTCATGTAGATGATGACCGGATGGTAGAGCAGGTTGTCAAGCAGCTGAATAAGCAGATTGACGTTTTAAAAGTAAATGATATTACAGAGCAGGCGATTGTTACCCGAGAGCTTGCTTTAATCAAAGTAATGACCACTCCGCAGACACGGGCTGAAATTAACGTAATCATCGAGCCGTTCCGTGCAACGATTATTGATGTTGCGCGGGACAGCGTCACGATTCAAGTTGTCGGAAACTTCGAGAAAATCGAAGCGATGATTGAGCTTCTGCGCCCTTACGGCATTAAAGAAGTGGCGCGCACAGGCCAAACAGCTATTAAGCGTGGTTCTCAGCGATTTGTGTCTGAATCAAAACAGGTTTCTATTTTAAATTAAAATAAAAAACAAAAAAAGTATTTGGAGGATGAAGAAAATGACAAAAGTTTATTACAACGGTGACATCAACGAAGCGGTACTTGCAAACAAAACGGTAGCCATCATCGGTTACGGTTCCCAGGGGCATGCGCATGCATTAAACCTTCGTGAAAGCGGCGTGAACGTAGTAGTAGGTCTTCGCCCGGGAAAATCGTTTGACCAGGCAACTGCTGACGGATTTGATGTAAAAACAGTGCGCGAAGCAAGTGCGGCGGCTGATATCATCATGATCCTTCTTCCGGATGAATATCAAACAAAAGTATACAAAGAAGAAATCGAGCCTGAGCTTCAAGAAGGAAATGCGCTTGCGTTTGCACACGGCTTTAACGTTCACTTCAATCAAATTACACCGCCTGAAAATGTAGATGTATTCCTTGCTGCACCAAAAGGACCTGGCCACTTGGTACGCCGTACGTATGAGCAGGGTGCGGGTGTACCGGCATTGTTCGCAATCTATCAGGATTACACTGGCCAGGCGAAAGATATCGCTCTTGCTTACGCAAAAGGAGTTGGCGCAGGCCGTGCAGGTATTTTGGAAACAACATTCCGTGAAGAAACTGAAACGGATTTGTTCGGTGAGCAGGCAGTTCTTTGCGGCGGTACAGCTGAGCTTGTAAAAGCCGGTTTCGAAACGCTTGTAGAAGCTGGATACCAGCCGGAAATTGCTTACTTCGAGTGCCTGCACGAGTTGAAATTGATCGTAGACCTTATGTATGAAGGCGGCCTTGAGGGAATGCGCTACTCTATCTCTGACACAGCGCAATGGGGTGACTATGTATCAGGACCGCGTGTTATCACAGCTGAAACAAAAGCACGCATGAAAGACGTATTAACTGATATTCAAACAGGTAAATTTGCGAAAGGCTGGCTGCAGGAAAATCAATTAAACCGTCCTGAGTTCACAGCGATCACACGCCGTGAAAGCGAGCATCAGCTTGAAGTGGTAGGGAAAGAGCTTCGTGCCCTAATGCCGTTCATTAAGCAGAACAAAAAAGCAGAAGGCGTTAAAAACTAAGACCAATCAATTCATTTTATAAAGCTATTTCAAGCAACGGAGGGATTTACGTGAAGAAGAAAATTGCTATTTTGCCGGGTGATGGAATCGGCCGGGAAATCGCATCCGGCGCCGCTTCTGCTCTTGAAGCAGTCGGCAAGCGCTTTGGACACGAATTTGAGATGGAATATGCTGATATTGGAGGTGCCGCAATTGATTCGCACGGGACGCCGCTGCCAGAATCAACACTGGCACTTGCCAGAGAAAGTGACGCAATTTTGCTCGGTGCGGTAGGAGGTCCTAAATGGGACAGTCTGCCATCGGCACAACGCCCGGAGCGCGGCTTGCTTGCCATTCGAAAGGAACTTGGCTTGTTTGCTAACCTGCGCCCGATTCCATCATTCCAAAAACTGGTGCAATCTTCTCCGCTAAAGCCTGAAATTGCCGGAAATGTAAATATGCTGATCGTTCGTGAACTGACTGGCGGCCTTTATTTTGGAAAGCCAAGTGAGCGCCGCGGTGAAAACAGTGAAATTGTTGTGGATACACTTCAATACACACGCTCGGAAATCGAGCGGATTGTTGTAAAAGCTTTTGAATTTGCACAGGCACGCGGCGGCCGCCTTACCTCTGTTGATAAAGCAAATGTGCTTGAATCAAGCCGGATGTGGCGTGAAATTGTGAATGAAAAAGCAGCCGATTATCCGGGTGTAATGGTTGATCACATGTATGTGGACGCGGCAGCGATGAAATTGATCTCCAGCCCGGGGCAGTTTGATGTTATTGTAACAGAAAACTTATTTGGGGATATTTTAAGCGACGAAGCGTCAATGATCACCGGTTCGCTTGGCATGCTGCCGTCCGCAAGTTTGTCAGAAAGCGGCCTTGGACTTTACGAGCCGGTTCACGGTTCCGCACCGGACATTGCGGGTCAGAATAAGGCAAATCCGCTGGCAATGATTCTGTCAACAGCGCTTATGCTGAAATACTCGCTTAATATGCGTGAGGAAGGCGAAGCAATTGAGCGCGCTGTGCAATCCGTTTTAAACGACGGCTACTGCACGCCGGATTTGCAAATGGAAGGCAGCACAGCTGTTGGAACCGATAAAATGATTGAGCTTGTAACAGAGCGTATTACGGATGAAAAGCCAGCGTCTGCTTTGGATAAAGTCGTGTACATGTAAAGAAACGTCATGTGGATTCAACCTTTCCCTCGAATATTCGCAGGGAAAGGCGGGGTCCTCATTTTTTATCAAAATGCACATAAGAGGGGGGCTGTACTATGACGAAAAAAACGGTTATCGAAAAAATTTGGGAAAACCATGTTGTAAGCAGAGAAGAAGGGAAGCCGGATCTGCTCTACATTGATTTGCATCTTGTCCATGAAGTAACGTCGCCGCAGGCATTTGAAGGATTACGCATGAACGGGCGCCGTGTCAGACGGCCTGATTTAACATACGCGACGATGGATCATAACGTGCCGACGATTAACCGGCATTTTGTCAGTGATCCGATTTCAAAAACACAAATGCAGACACTTGAGCAAAACTGCCGCGAGTTCGGCATTGAATTAGCCGATATTGATCATCCGGATCAAGGGATTGTTCACGTAATTGGTCCACAGCTTGGTTTAACACAGCCAGGAAAAACCATTGTCTGCGGCGACAGCCACACATCTACTCATGGCGCATTTGGAGCTCTTGCCTTCGGGATTGGCACAAGTGAAGTAGAGCATGTGCTTGCTACACAGACGATCTGGCAAAAGCAGCCGAAAACATTACAGATTAAAGTAAATGGCAAGCTTGGCTTTGGCGTTCAGGCGAAAGATATTATTTTGGCAGTTATTGCAAAATTTGGCGTCAATGCCGGGACAGGCTATGTTATGGAATTTACAGGCGAAGCGATTCGCTCGTTAACCATGGAACAGCGTATGACGATTTGCAATATGTCAATTGAAGCAGGTGCGCGTGCAGGTCTTGTCAGCCCTGATATGACCACGGTTGAATACTTATGCGGTCGCCGCTATGCGCCGCAGGGAGAAGAGTTTGAAGAAGCGGCTAAACGCTGGCTTGCTCTTGCAACAGACGAAGGCGCAGCGTATGATAAAACGCTTGAAATTGATGCAGGTGAAATTGAACCGCAAATGACATGGGGAACAAACCCGTCAATGGGCAGCGGCATTTCAGGCTATGTTCCGTCTCCAGACCAATTTGAACGTGAAGCGGATAAAGAATCTGTCCGTCTTGCACTTGAATATATGGGTCTCGAGGCTGGAACCAAATTAACAGAAATTCCAGTTGATTATGTCTTTATCGGTTCTTGTACAAACTCCCGGTTGAGCGATTTACGGGCTGCTGCAGAAGTGGCAAAAGGCCGTAAAGTACAGGATCATGTAACAGCTATAGTTGTACCGGGCTCACAAACAGTAAAGCAGCAGGCTGAAGCAGAAGGTCTCGATAAAATCTTTACGGAAGCGGGCTTTGAATGGCGCGAGTCAGGCTGCTCAATGTGTCTGGCAATGAATGATGATGTGGTGCCGCCGGGTAAACGCTGTGCCTCTACATCAAACCGCAACTTTGAAGGCCGTCAGGGAAGCGGCGCCCGTACACATCTTGTCAGCCCTTCAATGGCAGCTGCGGCAGCTGTCACAGGCCGATTTACAGATGTACGCGAATTAGCAGGCGTGAACCAATAAGGAAGGGGAGCCGTTATGGAACCGATTAACCAATTTACAGGAACAGTTTGCCCTATTAACCGGGCAAATATTGACACTGATCAAATTATTCCAAAACAATTTTTAAAGCGTATTGAACGACAGGGCTTCGGCCAGTTTGTTTTTTACAACTGGCGTTTTGACGATGATGGAAATAAGCGTGAAGATTTTATTTTAAATGATACGAAATTTGCAGATGCCGAAATTTTAGTCGCCGGTGAAAATTTTGGCTGCGGCTCATCACGTGAGCATGCGCCGTGGGCTTTATTGGACTATGGGTTCCGTGTTATTATCGCCCCGAGCTATGCCGATATCTTTTACAACAACAGCGTGAAAAACGGCATTTTGGCTGTGAAGCTGACGGATGAGGAAGTGGAAACACTGCTTGGCCGGGCATCTGTGCCGGGCTTTAAGCTTCATATTAATCTTGAAGAGCAGTCAGTAAAAGACGACCAGGGCTTCACTGCCCATTTTGATATTGACCAATACTGGAAAAAAATGCTGTTAAATGGCTGGGATGAAATTTCCGTCACACTAACAGAAGAAAAGAAAATCCGCCAGTATGAAGAAGAAGTGTTTGGAAAGCAATACAGCTAAAATAAAAAGGCTTTTCCTCTGCAGAGGAAAAGCCTTTTTATTTTACGCTTTACAGCATGGAAACGATCCAGGAGATTACAACGATTGCCCCAATAATCATTAAAATGGTCCGTAACATAATATTCACCTCGTACGATTGATTGTTGTGTATAAAGTTCCCTAAGACATGGCACCTTAAACGTGTAAGATAAAAATTACAAAAAAATTATAGTTATATGTTTTAACTATATTGAAATAGGAAAAAGGAAAAAAAGGAGGTGTATGCTTTGATTGAGTTTAAAAAAGTAGCAAAAAAATACCCGGATGGGTTCGAAGCATTAAAAGAAATTAATTTAAAAATAGAAACGGGGGAATTATTTGTTTTAATCGGACCCAGCGGCTGCGGGAAAACAACTACTATGAAAATGATCAACCGCCTGATCGATCCATCGAGCGGCTTCATTGAAATAGATGGGAAGAATATTGCTGACATCAATCCCGTGCAGCTGCGCAGGAATATCGGATATGTCATTCAGCAAATTGGTTTAATGCCGCATATGACGATTAAAGAAAATGTGGGCCTTGTGCCAAAGCTGAAAAAATGGGAGGAAGCTGAATATTCAGAAAAAGTAAATGAACTGATGAAGCTTGTAGGATTGGATCCATCTGTATTTGGTGACCGGTACCCGGCTGAATTGTCAGGAGGCCAGCAGCAGCGGATCGGCGTAGTCCGGGCAATGGCCGCGGAACCTGATATTATTCTTATGGATGAACCGTTCAGTGCACTTGATCCCATCAGCCGTGAGCAGCTTCAGGACGAATTGGCCCGGCTGCAAAGTGAAATCAAAAAAACAATCGTATTTGTTACCCACGACATGGATGAAGCGTTAAAAATAGCCGATCGGATTTGTATTATGCAAAATGGCGCAGTCGTACAGCTCGATACACCAGAACGTATCCTCCGGCATCCGGCTAATGACTTTGTCCGCCAATTTATCGGCGAAGACCGCATTCAGGATTCTATGACGCTTCCCGCACTGGAATCGCTAATGACAGCACCCATCACTGCATTGCCTGAAAGAGGGATTGCAGCGGCTTTAAAAATAATGCGTCAAAAGCGTGTCGACAGCTTAATCCTTGTTGATAATCAGCGGCGCTATCATGGTGTTGTCGGCATTTGGGATTTGCAAAAATCATATGCAAATGAAGACATTACACTGCATGATATAGAAAAAGTACAGGTGCCGGTTATGAACCATCTGGAGGACCCGGAAACAGCACTTGAGATGATCAATCAGTCGCCGCTCAGTTTTATTGTGGTAACAGATGAAGAAAACCGGGTTCAGGGCATCATTAACCGTGCCAGCATTGTCCGTCATATTTCAAATCAATTTGTCTAAGGAGAAGGGATGACCTATTTTTACATTTTATTTAATTGCTCAAACAACTAATGCGTTTCAAACCAGATGGGCTGAAATATGGCAGCTTATTGTTGAACATTTATATCTATCGTTAATTTCTATTGGCCTTGCGATCCTCATATCGGTGCCTCTCGGAATTTATTTGACCCGCCATAAGAAAATTGCCGAGCCTATTATTGGTATTACATCTATTTTTCAAACTATCCCCAGCCTGGCTTTGCTCGTCTTTCTTGTTCCTTTTATCGGTACTGGGAAAGCACCGGCAATTATCGCGCTCACAATTTATGGATTGCTGCCTGTTCTGAGAAATACATACCTGGGAATTACAGGAGTTGATCGGTCTACAGTTGAAGCCGGAATTGGAATGGGCATGACCAGCCGGCAGGTGCTGTGGATGGTAGAATTGCCGCTTGCCATGAAAGTCATTATGGGAGGCGTTCGGACGGCTGCGGTGCTTATTGTCGGGGTAGCCACCATTGCGGGCTTAATCGGTGCCGGCGGATTAGGGGATTTAATTTTCCGTGGACTCCAGACCTATAATTCCGGTCTCATATTAGCCGGTGCAATTCCATCAGCACTTATTGCAATTATTCTTGATTTTATTTTGAAGCGAATCGAATACAATTCGTCAACGGAAGCTCTGCAGAAAAAAGGAAAACGAAGCCGCCAAATGACGCTGGCCATTGCCGGTGCGGCAGCTTTGCTGTTTCTCGGAATGGCGGTCTGGCCGCTTGTAAGCGGCGGCCAGGAGGATGATACTGTTACAATTACAGGCAAGTCCTTTACGGAGCAGGAAATCCTCGTTCATGTTTATGGAAAGCTTATCGAGGAAGAAACAGATTTGAATGTGAAGTACGAATCCTTTATCAGTGGGTCTGCGGGCGTGTTTGATGGGCTTAAGCATGGGTCTTACGATATATCTGTTGAATATACCGGCGCTATTTTGCTTAACTACTTAAAAGAAGAGATCAACAGTAACGACCCGGATGAAGTGTACGATTATGCAAAGAAACGGTTTAACGAAGAGTTTAACCTTCGGCTGCTTGAGCCGATCGGCTTTAATAATACGTATTCTGTCACAATCCGCCAGGCGGATGCAGACAAATATGGGATTGAGACAATTTCACAGCTGCAATCATACGCAAAAAATATGCGCTTCGGTTCAGAACCTGAATTTTTAGAACGCGCGGATGGTTATCCAGGCCTGCAAAAAGTATATGGGCTTAATTTTGCTTCGACCCAGACACTTGATACCGGCATTATATACAGCGCCATCAAAAATAATGAAGTAGATGCTGTGGATGCTTATACGACAGATGGACGCATTCAGGCCTTCGATTTAAAAGTATTGAAAGACGATAAGCAATTTTTCCCGCCTTACTATGCGATTCCCGTTGTGCGCGGAGAAGTATTGGAAGAACATCCTGAACTTAACGAAGTACTGAATATGCTCGCCGGAAAAATTGATGATGAACGAATGCAGGAATTAAATCGGCGAGTTGATATCGACGGCAAAAAGTATGAGGATGTGGCAGAAGAATTTTTGAAAGAAGAGGGATTCATTGAGTAACCAGGGAAGCGTTCCGCTGTTCAGGAACGCTTTTTTTGTTTTTCCGGCATGAAGATAGTAAATTCGGGAAAAGTGTAGGGAGTGACTATTTTAAGGAGGGATACATAGTGGAATTCCGGATTGAACATGACACAATTGGTGAAATGCAGGTGCCTTCTGACAAGTATTGGGGAGCCCAGACGCAAAGAAGCCTGGAAAATTTTCCGATTGGAACAGAAAAAGTCCCCTTAGAAATCATTTATGCATTTGCTCATCTTAAAAAAGCAGCGGCGATTGTAAATGGAGAGCTTGGAAAGCTGCCAGAGAAGAAAATGAGCGCTATTTCTGCTGCCTGTGACGATATTTTAAGCGGAGAGGTAGGGTTTGAGCATTTCCCGCTTTCCGTATGGCAGACAGGAAGCGGAACGCAGTCTAATATGAATATAAATGAAGTGGTGGCCAGACGCGCTTCTGAGATTGCCGGAAAAGAAAGCTTTATCCATCCGAATGATGATGTAAACATGTCACAAAGTTCGAATGATACATTTCCGACAGCCATGCATATTGCTTTATATGAAGAAACGGAAAAGCGCCTGAAGCCGGCTTTAAAAAGCTTTAAAAAAACATTAAAGGAAAAAGAAAAAGAATTTATGGATATTATTAAAATTGGACGGACTCACCTGCAGGATGCGACACCTTTATCGCTCGGACAGGAAATTTCCGGCTGGCGCTATATGATTTCCCGTTCACAAAAACTGATTGACCAGGCCCAGCAGGAACTTTTATATTTAGCAATCGGCGGAACAGCAGTCGGGACTGGCATTAATGCTGATCCATCCTTTGGTGAGAAAACGGCGGAACAATTAAAAAAACAAACTGGCTGGCCGTTTATTTCCTCCCCCAACAAATTTCATGCGCTTACGAGCCACGATGAAATTGTTTTTTTTCATGGAGCACTGAAAGCGCTGGCGGCTGATGCCATGAAAATTGCGAATGATGTAAGGTGGCTTGCAAGCGGGCCGAGAAGCGGTATCGGGGAATTGACAATTCCAGCGAATGAACCGGGAAGCTCCATTATGCCCGGAAAGGTAAATCCAACCCAGAGTGAAGCATTGACGATGGCTGCAGTGCAGGTGTTTGGAAATGATGCAGCGGTTGGCTTTGCGGCCAGCCAGGGGAATTTTGAATTAAATGTTTTTAAGCCGGTCATCGTTTATAATACACTGCAGTCTATCCGTTTATTAGCCGATGCTATTTCGTCATTTAATGAGCGCTGTGCAGCAGGAATTGAGGCCAATACGGGACGTATTCAAGAATTAATGGAGCAGTCTCTTATGCTGGTGACGGCATTAAATCCGCATATTGGCTATGAAAAAGCGGCAAGTATTGCAAAATCTGCTCATAAAAACGGTACAACTCTTAAAGAAGCGGCAGTTGCATCGGGCTATGTTACAGAAGACCAATATAATCAATGGATTGATCCTGTAAAAATGGTTAACCTGCCGGAAAAAAAGAATAAGAAAAAGAAATGAAAAGGCCCGCCTCAAAACATGAGGCGGACCATCATAAATCAGATGATTACTTTTGGAAGCCGCTTAATTGCTGCTCGGCCATTTGAACAAGGCGTTTTGTAATTTCGCCGCCGACTGAACCGTTAGCGCGAGACGTAGAATCGGCACCTAGCTGTACACCGAATTCAGAAGCGATTTCGTATTTCATTTGGTCGATGGCTTGCTGTGCTCCTGGTGCGACAAGTTGGTTAGAACTGTTGTTGTTTGGCATAACTGTTCATCTCCCTTTTTTTTGTTGGCCGGGTACTAACGGAGTTGCACCGCTGCGATTATATCGTCCGGTCTGCCGGAATGACCCGATGTGATTGTAATCCTAGTATGGATTGAAAGCTTTTCTTTATGCTATATATTAAGAGGTAGTTGTTTCCTCAAAAGGAAAACAGCTGCAGCAAGCGTTTTTTTAGTTGGTATGCTATACTATTTATACACAAATTTCACTGCAGCAGATGAAAAAGGAGATTAGAACGGAGCGATAGATGATGAAGACGTACAACCGCGATGTGAAAAACCGGCTGCGCCGCATTGAAGGACAAGTGCGCGGGGTTATAAAAATGGTGGAAGATGGAAAAGACTGTCGTGAAGTAGTCACACAGCTCTCAGCCATCCGATCCGCTGTGGACCGTTCAATCGGCTTAATTGTGGCACAAAATCTTGAATTATGCATTCGTGATGCTCATGAAAGCGGCCAAAACGCAGACGATGCAATTCAGGAAGCAGTCAATATGATCGTGAAAAGCAGATAAACACGATGCCGTTTCCATCCGGAATCGGCATCGTTTTTCTTGTGAGCGTAAGGGCTCTAATTATTTTTATGAGCAAATATGAACAGAGCACAATAAGAGGACGAGTTACTGATTTTCTAGAAACAGGTCCGGGCACTTTGTTTATGAACGAAAGGTGGAAAACACGTTGAACGTAATTTGGCTTATTTTGTTTATGGGCTTGATTGGCGCGGTTATAGGCGGTGTAACAAACGCTGTCGCAATCCGCATGCTGTTCAGGCCGCATGTTCCCCGTTATATCGGCAGCTGGCGTGTGCCGTTTACGCCTGGCTTAATTCCAAAACGAAAGTCTGAATTGGCCCGCCAGGTTGGCAAAATTGTTGATGAGCACCTGCTGACTCCGGAAAGCATTGAACAAAAGCTCAATGAACCTGAATTTCGCGGAGAAATAGAAATGGTTTTGCAAGCCGAAGCGAAAAAATGGATCCATTCCGACATAACAGTCGCCGAGCTTCTTAAAAAAGCGCATTTCCCAAATGCCGGAATGCATATTGAGGAGCAGCTGAACGGCTGGATAGACCAAAAATACACAGCCATAAAAGATTTTTACATCGATCAAACCGTAAAAGAATCACTGCCAGCAGAATGGCTTGATAAAGCGGAAGAAAAGATTCCGGATATTTCTGCTTATATTTTAACCAAAGGAGCTGATTATTTTTCAAGCGCAGAAGGGCGTTACCGGGTTAAGCGCATGACGGAAGACTTTCTGGCGGAATGGGGAAAGATCGGCAGCATGATTCAAATGGTACTGGGCAATACTTCGCTTGAAGACAAGATCCGCCCGGAGATTGTTAAATTTTTATCAAGCCCAGGAACCAAGGATTTGCTTGATACTATGCTGAAAAATGAATGGGATAAAGTAATTGAGTGGAAATGGGCTGATGTTTTGGCACATATTTCGGATGAAAAAGCGATTCAAAAAGCGAAGAAATTTATCGCGGAACAGCTTGATCTTGAAACACTTTTAAATAAGCCTTTGTCTGCTTATGCCATTCCATTTGAAGAAAAAGTAACTGGAGTCATCATTCCAGAACTGGCTGCTAAAGGGATTGAGAAAGCAGCAAAGCGCATCCCATCTCTTATGAAGAAATTAAAAATTGCTGATATTGTGCGCGGACAGATTGAAGCTTTTTCAACAGAGCGGCTGGAAATGATTGTGCTCGATATTACACATCGTGAATTAAAAATGATTACATGGCTGGGTGCATTGCTGGGCGGTATCATTGGCGTTTTTCAAGCTATTATTGTTATGGCGTTCCCAGTTTGATGGGAACGCTTTTCAGCAAAATACTATGAATAATTGTTCACTTTTTGTATGATAGAGGAGAAAAGGGGGAGGCGGCAAAATGAAACATGTGCTTTGTTCTATTGAACGGGAAACAGCATTTATTCGTTTAAATCGTGCAAATGATTTAAATGCCCTCAATATTGAGATGATGAATGAACTTTGCTGCTGTTTAAAGGAAGTGAGCCGGAATGATGCTGTCAATATCGTTGTTTTGTCGGGAGAGGGACCTGTTTTTTCAGCAGGCGGAGACATTAAAGAAATGCTGGCAGCAAGGGACGAAGGACAATTTCAATCAATAATGGACACAATTGCTGATATTGCTCTCTGCTTTTATACAATGCCGAAGCTGACGGCGGCAGCTATTCATGGAGCGGCAGCTGGCCTGGGCTTAAGTATCGCGCTGGCAG
The DNA here is from genome assembly GCF_000970685.1 of Domibacillus indicus. Taxonomy (GTDB): domain Bacteria; phylum Bacillota; class Bacilli; order Bacillales; family Domibacillaceae; genus Domibacillus; species Domibacillus indicus. Next base: position 595,415 of record NZ_LAJB01000007.1, on the reverse strand, counting down.
CTGATTTTGTGTTGTGTGAAACGGATTCAAAGCTTGCGATGAATTTTATCGGTATCGGCTTGATTCCAGATGGCGGCGGCCATTTTATGCTCGAACGCCGGCTTGGAGCAGTAAAAGCAAAAAAGGTAATCTGGGATGGAAAAATAATGAGTGGAGCTGAGGCGGCAGAGATGGGGCTCGTGGATCGTTCCGTTGCACCCGGAGCTATTCATCAGGAAGTGGGCTACTTGATGAAAGAGCTGTACCAGAAGCCGATTCAGGCAATGATTAAAACAAAAAAAATTATGGCGGATATGAACAGGCCGCAGCTGCTAAAAACATTAGAGCTTGAAAAGCAGGGGCAATTGAAAATGAGGGAAAGTAAAGACCACCAAGAAGGTATTCGGGCATTTCTAGAAAAAAGACGACCCGTTTTTAACCGGTAATAAAAGCGCATTCAGTATTTGAATGCGCTTTCTATTTGTTAAGAGTGAAAGAGCAGCAGCTTTCCTTCAGAGGAGGTACAGCGGTAGATTTTTTCTTCACTGGCTTGTTTTTGCAGCAGCTGTAAGCCATATGTTTTTGCTTCTTCATCCGAACCAGCTTCAAAAGAATGATCCAGCTTTTTTGCTCCGTCTTTCTCAAAAATGGTCAGCCTGTATGTTTTCAATAGGATTTCCCCCTTTATGTGTTATACAATGATTGTATAAAATAAAGATAAAAGAAAAAAGAGCAAGAACACAAACGGAACATACGATCTGTGATATAATGAAATGAAACAGAGTAGAGTGGACGAGGAGGACGAGGCAGTGGAAAAAGGAATTACACAATACGAAGCAGGAGAAAGCGTCGACTGCTTTTTAATGATTCGTTCGGCGGTCAAAAGTACAGCAGTGAATGGCAACCCGTATTTAACCTTGATGCTGCAGGACGCAAGCGGCGAAATTGAGGCGAAGCTGTGGGATGCAAAAGAAGAAACTGTAAAAATGTACACACCGCAGACGATTGTTAAAGTGGCGGGGGATATTCAAAATTACCGGGGGCGTATGCAGTTAAAGCTCCGTCAAATACGTCCGGCATCTCCTCAGGATGGTATGGAAGCGGGCGATTTTGTAGAAACCGCGCCGCTTAGCCAGGAGGAAATGACTGAGACGATTACGCAGTTTATTTTCGAGATGAAAAATCCCCACATTCAGCGTATTACCCGCGCACTTTTAAAAAAATATCATCAGCCGTTTCTTGAATATCCGGCGGCAACAAAAAATCACCATGAATTCGTATCAGGTCTTGCCTACCACGTTGTATCAATGCTTCAGCTGGCAAAATCAATTGCTGATCTTTACCCGTCACTTGACCGGGATCTTTTATATGCCGGTGTTATTTTGCATGACCTTGGCAAAGTAACGGAGCTTTCCGGCCCGGTGGCAACAACGTATACAGCCGAAGGAAACTTAATTGGCCATATTTCAATTATGGTAAATGAAATTGGCCAAATGGCAAAAGAGCTTGGCATTGAAGGAGAAGAAGTAATGGTACTTCAGCATATTGTGCTGTCTCACCATGGGAAAGCGGAGTGGGGAAGCCCGAAGCCGCCAATGATTAAAGAAGCCGAGATGCTTCATTACATTGATAATTTGGATGCGAAAATGAATATGCTGGACCGCGCACTCGAGCGGACAAAGCCAGGCGAGTTTTCTGAACGGATTTTTCCTCTTGATAATCGTTCATTTTATAAGCCGCGTTTTGCAAAATAAAAAAGCACCCATTGGGTGCTTTTTTATTTTGCTTCTTCCGTTGCTGCGTCGCCTTCAGTGGCATTGTCCCCGGTCGAAGCATCATCTTCAGTTGTTTCTTCCTGGGCTGCCGGCTCTTCTGCTGCTGGTTCCTCAGTTGTTGCTGGTTCTTCTGCTGGTGCTTCTTCTGTATCAAAAGCGCCTTTGAAGTCTTCATCTTTCACTTCAACGTCAGCTGATTTCATTTCTTCATCCAGCTTTGTTTGAAGAGCGGCTGAGTCAACTTTTGATTTTTTTAGTTCTTCGGTCATCTGGTCTTTTACGTCTTCAAATGATCCTTTTTCTTTTTGATCGGTAATTTTAATGATGTGATAGCCATAATCCGATTTAATTGGTTCGCTTACCTCGTTTACTTTTAGCTTGCCAAGCGCTTCTGTAAACTCTGGGACAAACTGGGCACGGCCGGCGTTGTCAATCCAGCCAAGGCTGCCGCCGTTTTGAGCAGAACCTGTATCAGTTGAGTTTTCTTTTGCCAGTTCTGCAAAATCGCCGCCATCATCCAGTTTCTTCTTCACTTCTTTTGCTTTTGCTTCGTCTTCAACAAGAATATGGCTTACTTGGATCTCAGGCTGCCATGAATCATAATACTCTTTTACTTCATCATCCGTTACTTTCACATCAGCAAGAGCAGCTTTTTCACGGAGAAGCTCAAGTTTTAAAAATTCTTTAAATCCATCTTCATCAAGGCCGTACTGTGCCAGGAACATTTCATACTGGTCGCCTAACTGTTCTTTCGCTTCTTTTACTTCTGCATCCAATTCTTCGTCAGTTACCTCATATTTATCAGAGAGAACTTTTTTCTGCATTAATTCCTGCAGTGCCTGCTCCATTTGCGGTCCGTATTTGTCTTTCATTTCCGCATATAATTCCATATCGGTTACGTCGCCTGCTTTTGATGTAGCGATGACGTTTCCTTCACTGTTGTTGCAGCCTGAAAGTGCCAGTACACCTGCTGCAAGCGATAACGGTAAAACCCATTTCTTCATGCAAGATACAACTCCCTAATGTTCATTTAATCTAAGTTCCACACACAACTATAACACAGTTAACGGTTCTGGAAAAGAAAAGACCTGTCCTTTGAAACGAACAGGTCTAGACGTACAGTATTTCAATGTAAGAAGTAGAGAGCAAAATAACGATTAAAATATTCACAGTCCGAAATATCTTTTCATGACGTTCTTCCGGAATTTCTTTTTGAATGCATAATAAATTGGTCATCCGATTTATGTGATACAAAATGAAGATGGAAAAAATAATAAACGTAATAATTAATGCTGCCACACGATGCCCCCCTCTATTAGCCTTGTATTATTAACTATATCAAAATGTCGAAAAAAATGAAAACAGAACCCGCCGTAAACACGGCAGCAGGGAATTTATTCAGGCACTAACACTTCAAATCCATCCAAATCTTTTTCAATAACTGCGTTTTTAGGGCAGGACAGAAGTGCTTTAATATAAAGAAAGTCGAACAAGCATATGCCTGTATGAAAAGCAGCAGCGATCGTAAAATAATGCAAGTAAGCCGGCCAGAGCATAGCACCAGCCGCCATAATCGGATTTATTACGAAAAACGGAAGGGATAAACAAACTAGAAACCGTTTTTTAGGCATTGGGCTGCGGATAACGACGCTGATAACCGGTAAGAAGGAATATTTTCGCTCCCAATTCACTTTCGGGCGGTAGCCAAGAACAGGAAAAAGGTGAAGCAATTTATGGAGCGGATAAATGATCAGGATTCCAGAAGCAAACCAGGAAAACCCATGAGCATGAAGCGGTTTTGAGTAATAAGACTGCATAAAGGAAAATGCAAGCAGGAATACGAGCATTGATGTTAGTAAAGAGAGAAAGAAAAGCTTATTATAACCATGGGTTTTTTCAAAATTATACATCCGCACGCATTTCATGAAAAAAAAGGACCTCCGTCGTTAAGGGATTGCTTACATAATTTACGACGGTGCCGGAGAAAAAGCAAGTATAATTTTTAGGAAATAAAAAACACCCGGCTGGCAGCCCGCTTATCCGGATGTTTGAGGACGTTCAGCCCTCTTCAGTTCTCTATTTTTTTCATCAAAATCCCGTTCAATATTATGGATAGATGTTTCGAAAATATCCATAAAGTCGTCTCCGTAAATATTTTTAATAATAGCCATCAGCTCGGCCAGATCCGGAAATTTCCCAAACAATTCACGAAGCGGCTCACTGCCGGAGAAAACAAGATTTGATTCAGGATCGTATTGTTCCATTAAATCAAAAATCAAGTTTTCGCCTGCCGGTGTAATTTCAATATACGTATTTCGCTTATCATCTTCTTTTTTAGAAAACGTCAGGAATCCGCGTTCTTCTAGTTTTTTAGAGAAGTTAAAAGCTGTCGATACGTGCATGACTCCGAAGTTAGCCACATCAGAAATAGAAGCTCCTTTTAAATGATGGGCAATCCATAAAATGTGATGTTCATTGATGTTTAAATCATAAGGCTTAATCCATCGCTGCCAGTCTTTTTCGACTGCCTTCCATAAAGCTTTTGAAAGCTGGGCCATTCGCTGGCTGAACATAAATGCTTCTTTCATTGTATATTGATGAGTCGACGCTGAGCCGTTTGCTTTATTAATATCTTCCACCTCAAATCTATTTTTATTGATTTATATTATGCCAATAAAATAAAAAAATAGAAAGAGGAAATTCACAAAAATTTAGAATAAGCTGAAAAATAAAAACAAACGGAAGGAAAACCTTCCGTAAGATTCGTTATTTGTCCGATGCAGGCGGCTGCGGCAGGGTTTCCTGTAAATCACCGACTGTTTTTTGTATGTTGGTGATTTCTTTTTGAAGTGTTTTAACGTTCGGGTCAATGCTTTCTTTCCAAAGCATAGCATTTGTTTTAATACTGTTTACTTTTTCCGGCACTTCTTGCTTTGCCGTTTCGACCAGACGTTTTACGGACTCTTTTACCTGGCCGGCATTGTCTTTGATTTCCATCGTTGCTAGTTTTGCTGATACCTGCTTGTCTTTTAAGTTAGCCCGTCTGTCCTGGCCGCTCATCGGCGTAGTTAACAGTGCAGCGGAAGCCCCGGCAGCAAGCCCGGCAGCAATTCCAGTAAAAAATGCTTTTTTGTTCATTTTTTCACCTCGTTAATCATTCCTATTTTTAGCCTGCATATATATATGATATCGTTCCCTAAAAAAGAAAGGAACAAACACATAAGAAGGAGACGATAGCATGCAGGGACTTATTTTTGCCCTTTTATCAAGTGGATTTATCTTATTTGCGAGCTCCCTTTATCATATGAAAGAAGCTCACAGAAGCAGAAACCACCTGCTGAAAAAGAGAGCAGGCCAGTTCAGCTTGATAAGCGTTTTATCCGTTATGGCAGCGATTCTGCTTTCTTATAGATGAGACCGGATTTCGGCGGCTATGCCTTCAAGGTCATGGCCGCTGTTGTTTTCTTTAAAAACAGGGTGGAAGCCATCTTCTGATCCGTAGCGCGGAATTAAATGAATGTGATAATGAAAAACCGTTTGGCCGGCAGTTTCACCGTTGTTGTTTAACAGGTTTAATCCTTTTGGCGAAAAAGCAGATTGAAGGGCGTCTGCTGTTTTTTTTACGGATTCAAAAAAAGGGCCGGCTGCCTCTGTCTCCAGCTCAAAAATATTCTCTTTATGTATCTTTGGAATAACAAGGGTATGGCCTTTTGTGACCTGGCTGATGTCTAAAAAAGCATATACGTTTTCATCTTCATATACTTTTGCGGATGGAATATCTCCATTGATGATTTTGCAAAAAATACAGTTATCCATAGTTTATCACTCCTTTTATATAATTGTACAAAAAGTGTAGCATACAATCTAAATGCAGGGAACTATGTGCTCCGGCCAGAATTTTGGTATGATACGTGTAACTATTGAGAGGAAAGGGCGTTTTCGAATGTCATTATTATCTGTGGAAAATATCACCGGCGGGTACACAAGGAAACCGGTGCTGCATGATGTGTCGTTTGAAGTGGGCAAAGGGCAGCTTGTCGGCCTTATCGGCTTAAACGGTGCCGGCAAAAGCACAGCCATCAAGCATATTATCGGCTTAATGGAACCGGTAAAGGGAAGCGTGAAAATTAATGGATTGACGCTTGAACAAAATCCTTCGGATTACCGCCGCCAATTTTCATTTGTGCCGGAAACACCGGTGCTGTACGATGAACTTACACTTGAGGAGCATATGCGTTTAACGGCATCAGCATATGGCCTGCCGGAACAAACATATAAAGAGCGGATTGATCCGCTGTTAAAAGAGTTTCGTCTTAATGAGAAGATGAAGTGGTTTCCTGCGCACTTTTCTAAAGGGATGAAACAAAAAGTCATGATCATGGGTGCTTTTTTAACAGAGCCCTCTCTTTATATCATTGATGAACCCTTTGTCGGGCTGGATCCGCTGGGCATCCGCTCGCTTCTTGATTTAATGAGTAAAATGAAAGAAAGCGGTGCTGGTATTTTAATGTCTACGCACATTTTGGCAACTGCTGAAAGATATTGTGACCGGTTTATCATTTTACACGACGGAAAAGTGCGGGCAAAAGGAACGATGGAAGAACTGCGCCGTGAGTTTGCCATGCCGGATGCCGCACTTGATGATATTTATGTGGAATTGACGAAGGAAGCGGTACGATGAAATTTTCAGTTAACGAGCTGTTCAAAGAACGATCATCCGCGTATTATGCAGAAATTCGCAAATATACACGCTATATGCTGAATGATCATTTGCTGTTTGTGCTTGTATTCGCGCTGGGAGCGCTTCTGTTTTACTACAGCGGCTGGGTAGAAACCATCGAAGAAGGTTTTCCAGCAGTACTTATTATGGCGGCTGTAATGGGGATTGTGCTGGCGTGGAGTCCTGTTTATACATATATAAAACGGCCGGATACCGTTTACTTACTTCCTCTCGAAAGTGAAATGAAGCCTTATTTTCGAAAAGCGGCCTGGACAAGCTTCGCGGCACAAAGCTATCTTTTAATCGCGCTTTTAGCCTTTGCTATGCCGATGTATGCAAAAGCAGAAGGCACGGGATTCGGCAATTTTTTTGTATTTTTGGGCGCGGTGCTCGCGGCAAAGCTGTGGAATTTATTTTGCCGGCTTGAAGCGTTAAATGTGCCGTCAAATGATGTGAGAATGGGCGATATGGCTATTCGTCTGCTTTTAAATGCCGCTTTTTTGTTTGCCGTTTTTTCTGCAGAGTATGGACTCGCAGGAATCGCTTTGTTATTCATGGTGTTTTGGATTTTCTACATGGGCCGCATTGGAAACAGGCCATTAAAATGGGAGCTGCTGGCTGATCTTGAAGAAAAAAGAATGGCTGCTTTTTACCGGCTCGCCAATATGTTTACCGATGTTCCTCATCTGCGTGGAACAGTAAAGCGGCGTGCGTGGCTTGATGGCCTGCTTCCTGGTTCTGAAAAGGGAACCTATACGTATTTGCTGGCCCGCACTTTTGTGCGCATGAGCGAATACAGCGGCCTGTTTGTCCGGCTCACGGCTATCAGCGCATTTATTATTGCCCTTAGCGGCCTGCTGCCGGTTCAGTTAATTGCTGCTCTCTTGTTTTTATACTTAACCGGTTTTCAGCTGCTGCCTATTTCAGCAAGGCATGGATATATTATCTGGCCCCGGCTGTATCCAGAAGGAGAAGAAGGAAAGAGCAGGGCGGTACAGAATCTGCTTATGAGAATTCTGCTGATTCAATCTATTGTGTTCGGTGTTTCAGCTTTATCGGCCGGATTGATGGAAGGAGCCATTGTCCTCGCCGCATCTGTTACTTTTACGCTTTTCTTCGTCTGGATATACGCACCTGCGCGGCTGAAGAAAATAAACCGTTTATAGGGGCGCTGGAGCAGCGGTTTAAGCAAATATGAAACTGGTAAAGCCAGAGGATGGCAGCCCATCCTCTGGCTTTTAGCTTTCGTTCGGAATCGTAAAGGTTGTGATATAAGAAGCGCCCGAAAAAATGTGAGGACGCTTATCCAGACCATTTTCTGTTCCGCGGTTTTTATGTGCCTGGTTGAAGGCATCAGAAGATTTCCAGTTTTCAAATGCTTTTGCATCTTCCCACTGCGTAAATATAACGTAGGTATCGGAATCAAGCGGCCGCAGCACACGAATGGATAAAAAACCGGATTCTTTTTCAATGGCGCCGGCCCGGTTTTTAAATCGGTGTTCAAACAGAGGGCGGCCTTCATCTGTAACAGGAATATTGTTTAAAACGACATAGCCGCGATCTGCAATAGCGCCGGACGCATCAACCACTTCATAGCGGCGTGGTGATTCAAAGACGCTCTTTCCATTCGTTTCGTGGACGAGTGCGGCTCCTTCTGTGCCATCCATCAGCACCATTTTTTCTGAGCCGTGCTTTTTTTGAATCGTTTTCAAAAAATCATACGTTCCCGTTGTAATAAATACATTCATCACTTATCACCTCAAGTAATAGTATATCTTTTTCTGTACCCGTCTTTCCAATTTCAACACATTCGTTTGGCAAATTTGCGAACAAAACATCCTTTTAGTGAAATGTACAGAACGGTAAGCTATAATAATCAATAGTAATTCTAATCTGTCATAGTTGAAAGGTGGCACCCAATCTATATGAGGCATTTGAACGATACATTCCTAAAAGCGGCAAGGGGCGAGAAAACCGATTATACGCCGGTCTGGTATATGCGCCAGGCGGGGCGTTCGCAGCCGGAATACCGAGAACTAAAAGAAAAGTATTCTTTATTTGAAATTACCCATCAGCCGGAAATCTGCGCTTATGTTACACGCCTTCCAGTTGAGCAATATGATGTAGATGCAGCGATTTTATATAAAGACATTATGTCGCCGCTTCCCTCTATCGGTGTGAATGTTGATATCAAATCTGGTATCGGCCCGGTTATCGAGAATCCAATCCGCTCGATGGCAGACGTGGAAAAGCTTGGCGAGATTGATCCGGAGAGCGACGTACCGTATGTTCTTGAAACAATCCGTCTCTTAACAGAAGAGCAGCTTAACGTGCCGCTTATTGGATTTGCCGGTGCTCCGTTTACGCTGGCAAGCTATATGATCGAAGGCGGTCCCTCTAAAAATTATAATAAAACAAAAGCGTTTATGTATGCAGAGCCAAAAGCCTGGTTTGCTTTAATGGATAAATTAGCAGATATGACAGTTACATACGTCCGCTCCCAGGTGAAAGCGGGTGCCAGAGCGGTACAGATCTTTGATTCATGGGTCGGAGCTTTAAATGTAGCAGATTACCGTATATTCATTAAGCCGGTAATGGAGCGTATTTTTAGCGAACTGCGCTCAGAAAATGTGCCGCTTATTATGTTTGGTGTAGGTGCGAGCCATCTGGCAAAGGAATGGCACGACCTGCCGCTTGATGTAGTCGGGTTGGATTGGCGTATGCAAATTTCAGAAGCACGGGATATAGGCTTGACGAAAACATTGCAGGGGAATCTGGATCCGGCCATTCTGCTCGCTCCATGGGAGGTTATTGAAGAACGGGCAAAAGCCATACTGGATCAGGGTATGGCCTCTCCAGGCCACATTTTTAACCTGGGGCATGGAGTGTTTCCGGAAGTAAACCCGGACACTTTAAAACGCCTCACTGCTTTTGTTCATGAATACACAGCCAGATAAACATACTAGTTAAAGAATCATTTTTTACAATTTAAAGCAAGCAATGAATTAAATGAGGTGGATAAGCATGGCAAAAAAAACAATGGGCCTTCTTGTAATGGCTTATGGGACGCCATACAAAGAAGAAGATATTGAACGGTATTACACACACATTCGTCACGGCCGCAAGCCGTCCGAGGAAGCTCTTGAAGATTTGCGCAGCCGTTATGAAGCAATTGGCGGTATTTCACCGCTTGCGAAAATTACTCAGGAGCAGGCGCAGGGGCTGACTGACTTTTTAAATGAAACACAGCAGGATATCGAATTTAAGCTTTATATCGGCTTAAAGCACATTGAACCATTTATTGAAGATGCTGTTTATCAAATGAAAGAAGACGGCATCGAAGAGGCGGTTTCCATCGTTCTTGCACCGCATTTCTCTACGTTCAGCGTAAAATCATATAATGAGCGGGCGGCGGAAGAATCAGCAAAAATTGACGGGCCTGCGATCACATCGGTTGAAAGCTGGTACCGCGAGCCGAAATTTATCCAGTACTGGTCTGAACAAATAAAGAGAACTGTTGACACAATGACAGAAGAAGAAAAACAGAAGTTTGTTTTAATCGTATCGGCGCACAGCCTGCCGGAGAAAATTATTGCAGCAGGTGATCCATATCCACAGCAATTAAAAGAAACGGCGGATCTGCTTGCAGAAGCAGCGGGCGTTAAACATTACGCAGTCGGCTGGCAAAGTGCCGGCAACACACCGGAGCCCTGGATTGGACCGGACGTACAGGATTTAACGCGTGATCTTTATGAGCAAGATGGGTACAAAGCGTTTGTATACGTACCGGCCGGGTTTGTGGCTGATCATCTAGAAGTATTGTTTGACAACGATTACGAATGTAAAGTCGTAACAGATGACATTGGTGCCGGCTACTACCGTCCGCCAATGCCAAATGCACGTCCCGAATTTATCGAGGCGCTTGGAGACGTAGTTCTCAAGCATTTAAAAGAGAAAGGGAAATGATAAGATAAATCCCGCCTTTTTGGCGGGATTTTTTGTTGACAAACAAACGAAGCAGGAATAAACTATCGTTAGAACTAAATGACCAAAACATTATTTTGGTCAAAAAGAGGTGGTTGAATGGTGTCTGGCCGAAAAAAAGACATTATTGAAGCAGCGACAAAGTCGTTTACTATGTTCGGCTATAAGGCAACGACGATGGATCAGGTAGCCAGGCTTGCGAATGTTGGCAAAGGAACGATTTATACTTTTTTTAAAAACAAAGAAGAGTTGTTTGAAGATATATTAACAACATTAATTCAAGAGATGAAGGAAGCAGCGGAAGCAGTGATCAAACCGGATGCTTCTTTTCATGAAAATGTGCACCGGGCCCTGTTTGAAATTTTAGCTTTTCGGACAAAACATCAGCTCGCTGTAAAGCTGTTTCAGGAAGAAAAAGAAATGGGAACGCCTGCTGTAGCAGAAGCGTTAAAAAAAATGGAAGATGCAATTGTCAGTTATATCGCTGCACAAGCAAAAGAAGCAATGGAGCGAAAAGAGATTCAAGAAACAGACCCTGAACTTGCAGCGTTCATTATGCTGAAATTGTATGTAACGCTTGTCGCAGACTGGGAACGGCGCGGCCATGCGCTTACAAAAGAAGAAATCGCACAAACATTTGAATTATATGTATTTAAGGGAATGGCCCGGTAAGGGTCTTTCTTTTTTCATTAAATTGACTAAATGAACAAACCGGTCACTAAGGAGGTAATAAAGATGTTTCGGAAAGAACTAAAAGAAATCGTTGGAAATCGGATGCTCATTATTTCAATTATTGCAGTAATGATGATTCCTCTTTTATACTCCGGCGTTTTTTTATGGGCATTTTGGGATCCATACGGCCATTTGAACCAGCTGCCGGTTGCCGTTGTGAATAATGACAAAGGAGCGGAATTTGAAGGAGAGAAACTCAACATCGGGAAGGAGCTGCAAAAGGAGCTTAAGAAAAGTGATGATTTTGCTTTTGACACCGTTACAAAACAAGAGGCATCAGCCGGTTTAAAGCAGCAGAAATATTATCTGATGATCGAAATACCGGAAAACTTTTCAAACAATGCCACAACGCTGCTGGATGATAATCCTGAAAAACTTGAATTAATCTATACACCCAATGAAAGCTATAATTTTATTTCTTCGCAAATCGGCCAGTCGGCCATAAAAGAAATTCGGACATCTATTCAAAAGGATGTCACCAAAACATATGCCAAAACCATGTTTGACACGGTCAAAAAAATGAGCGAGGGATATTTGGAAGCAGGAAATGGGGCCGGGAAGCTTGATGAAGGAGCGGTAAAAATAAAAGATGGAACAGCCCAATTAAAAGAAAAGCTGGAATCATTGGCGGACAGCTCGGTTTCTTTTGCTTCAGGGGTGGAACAAGCAGGTACAGGCTCTAAAGAAGTAGCGGACGGAGCGGCTGCTCTTTCTAAAGGAATAGGCCAGCTTTCAGACGGACAGGCGAAGCTTGCAGAAGGAGGAGAGCAGCTTAAGGACGGGACTGATCAGCTTGTAACAGGCGCGGCTGAACTTCAAGACGGATTATCGTCGGCGAATGAAAGCATGCCAGAGCTGCTTGATGGAACCGCCGCGGCAAAAAGCGGTGTAGACCAGTTCCATGAGCAAATTCCTGCTTTAGCAGATGGAACAGCTTCTCTTTCCTCAGGAGCCGGCGAGTTAACTGAAGGCATGGGGCAATTTGAAACGGAATTGAAAAGCCAAATTGCAGCTGCTCAAAAAACACAGATGGAGCAGCTGATGCCAATGCTGTCACAGGTGATGACAAAAGAACAGCTTGCTGAACTCCAGAAAGACATGGCCGCCCAGCAAGAGGAATTAAACACCGGCATTTCAGCTGGATTTGATCAACTGCAGGACGGAAGCAGCCAGATTGCAACAGGGGCTGATGAAATAAATAAAGCAGTTTCCGGCTCAATGGCGGAAAAAATGGAAGAACTTTCAAAAGGTCTTGGGCAAATTCAATCCGGCCAGGAGCAGCTTCAAATAGGTCTTGGAGATTTGGCAGAAGGAGCCGGAAAGCTGTATAACGGTACAACAAATCTTCAAACAGGAGAGGAAACGCTGCTGTCCGGCTTGAATACGATCAGCGAAAAAACAGCTGAAGCGAAAACCGGGGCTGACTCTCTTGCAAAAGGTGCGGATGATCTTTTTTCCGGCTTAGCAGAGCTCACAGACGGATCTCACCAATTATCGGATGGTGCAGGCAAGCTTGTCTCCGGTTCAGAGAAGCTTACTAAAGGCTCAGAGGAGCTGGAAAAAGGAACAAAAGAATTGCAGACGGAATTAGCAAAAGCCGCCGATGAATCAGGAGAAGTAAAAGCGGATGATCAGACGTATGACATGGTAGCAGATCCAGTTCAGATAGATAAAAAAGCGTTCCATGAAGTGCCGAATTACGGTACGGGCATGGCTCCTTATATGCTGTCGCTCGGGTTATTCGTCGGTGCGATTATGCTGACCATCATTTTCCCGCTGAAAGACACGCCTGAACGGCCAAAAAGCGGTCTTGCGTGGTATGCCGGCAAGCTTGGCGTCTTTTTACTGGTCGGTTTGTGCCAGGCTGCAGCAGCAACTCTTTTCCTGCTTGCCGTTCTTCAGTTAGAGGTGCAAAGCGTTCCGCGCTTTTTCCTTCTGGCTTTTATTGCCAGTGCGTCTTTTATGACACTTATTCAAATGCTTGCAACCATTCTTGGAAATCCTGGCCGGTTTATTGCGGTGCTTATTTTAATCAGCCAGCTGACAGCAAGCGGCGGAACGTTTCCGCTGGAATTGATTCCAAAACCGCTTCAGCATATTACGAGTATTCTGCCGATGGCTTATTCGATCAAGGGATTCAGGGCGGTTATTTCAAGCGGCGATTATTCGTTTATGTGGCAGAATACTGCTGTTCTGATCGGCTTTGCGTTATTCAACATAATGGTGACAGCCATTTACTTCCGCGCCCAGTTTAAAAAGCAATACGGACGGCTCGAAGCTGCATAGAACAGCTTCAGCCGTTTTTTTGAAAAATTTTCACACTTATTTCACACCCATTCATTATAATTAAAGACATAATGGGAGGGGTGCGTGGTTGAAAAAAATCATGTTGGCGGTGTTTTTTTTGCTTTCCGGCTGCAGCCCGGCAGCATTTGAACCGGTACAGAGCAATACGTTTGCCGCAGTATTAACCTTGCAGGAGCCGGGCCTTACTTTTGTGAATGAGCGGGGTAAGGTGCTTGCTGAATGGGCACTTGATGAGCTGTACACAGGCGGGCTCTTGTTTAATGAGACTATTCTCTTATATGGAGCAGAGCTCGATCATGCCGTCTTGTATTCAGTAAAAACAGGAAAAGAGCTGGGGAAATGGCCGGTGCCGCTGGGTGTTACTGGAGCCGCTTTTATCAATGAAACAAAGGAAGTTGCTTTTTCAGTGAAAAAGGATGGAACGGTTCACTTTTTTAACAGCAGGGGCCGGGAAACGGCAAAAGTTAAAACAGGAAGTTATCCGCAGACAATGCTTGAGTATAAAGAAAAATTGTATGTTATTAATTATCAGGATACAGTGCTTTCAGAAATTGAAGTTCATTCACACCAGGTGGACCGGACATTTGCCATTCCGACATCATCGGCCGGTTTAGCCGTGAATACCGCAAAAGAAGAGATTTGGGTTGGCGGGCATGGATATGGGGCAGAAGCCGGAGAGACCATCCATGTTTATTCGCTGCGCACAGGCTCGCTTACTGCAACTGTAGATGCGCCGGTGATGCCGACTGCTTTTGCGGAAAAAGATGGTTATGTATACGCGGCAAGCCATGGATCTAATAACTTGTATGCGTTTAACTCCGAACGAAAAAATACTGCAAAAACAGAAGCGCCGGCGAATCCTTTTTCCGTTGCTGTGCTTGGGGATTGCATCGTTTCTGCCGGATATGACAGTGGTACGATTTCTTTTTACAAAAAACGGACGCTTGAGAAAACAAAAACAATTGATATTGGCAAAGGACCATTTATGATTTTTGTAAAAGAAGGTGAATAACATGCCTCATCTGTTAATAGTAGATGATGAACAGGATATGATTGATTTAGTGACAATGTATATGGAGAATGCCGGATACACGGTCAGCTCAGCGTTAAATGGAGAAGAAGCGGAGACAAAGCTGAAAGAAGACCGGCCCGATCTTATTCTTTTAGATTTAATGATGCCGGGCCGCGATGGATTTGCAGTAGGAGAATCGATTCGTTCTTACAGCGACGTACCAATTATTTTTTTAACGGCCCGCGGTGAGGAATGGGATAAAGTCCGGGCCTTTTCGCTTGGAGGCGATGACTATATTGTTAAACCTTTTTCTCCAGGCGAAATGACTGCACGCATTCAAGCGGTTCTGCGCCGCTTTGGCAGGGTGGAAGAAAAAAAGGAAATGATCCGCTATCAAACCCTCGCGATTGATGTGCATTCCCGGACAGTCAGAGTAGAAGGGTCAGGGGTTCAGCTTACAATGAAGGAATTCGATCTGCTGGTGCTTCTTGCAAAAAAACGGGGCCGGATTTTTTCGCGGGAAGAGCTGCTTGAAGCTGTATGGGGAGCAGAATACAGGGGAGGAACCCGGACGGTTGATACACATATTAAAACACTTCGGATGAAGCTTAAGAATGAAGGAGCCTCCATTGAAACGGTCTGGGGAATCGGTTATAAATTTGTGGATGGCGCTGTATGACCTTTGGGAAAAAATTATGGATGACGCTGTTTATTTTTTCCATTATAGCAGTGGGCGCCGCTTTTGGGCTTGCTTATATCCTTTATGAGAAACTGTATGTAGAGAGTGTGAAATCCGAGCTTGTGGAAGCGGCCGAGAACCTTTCAGCGGATTACAGCGGCGGCGATCTGGATAAAGAATTTGTGAAGCAGGTGAATTGGTTCAGCGAGAAGTCTTCTTTTGAAGCATTTGCCGTCCACAATCCAAGGGAACTCGCTGCCTGTATTCCGTATGAAGCAGACTACGAGACATTAATCGGTCCTGAAGAACGGGAGAAGCTTCTTAAAAACGAAATGATCGAGAAAACCGGCCATTCGGACCGGTTTAACCGGCAAATTATCTCGGTTATTTATCCGCTTTTGGATGACCAGCAATTAAAAGGTATTATTTATTTATATATACCGCTTGAGAGAATTGATGAGCTGGTTTCGAGTCTGATTATGTTTTGGGCGGCTGGAGCGGTTTTATTGATGACCCTTCTTTTGTATGGGGGGCTGAAATGGAGCCGGTATGTTACAAAGCCGCTCGAAAACATGAAAAATACAGCAGTCCGGTTATCAAAAGGCGATTATAAAGCGCGTGTGCCGGCCGCGGGTGAGGATGAGTTTGGACAGCTTGCCCAAACATTTAATGAGATGGCAGAGGCTATTGAAAAAGAAGATGAACAGCGTAAAACATTTCTTGCCACAATTTCTCATGAATTGCGAACGCCGCTCAGCTATATAAAAGGATACAGTGAAGCAGCCATTAATGGTATTGGAAATTCAAAACACCAGCTTTCCATTATTTATCGTGAAGCAGTACGAATGGAGCGGCTTGTGAATGACCTGCTGGAGTTAATCCGTCTTGATTCAGGAAAAATGCATATGGAGAAAACATTTCTTCCGCTTGCTGATCTTGTGTATCGGACGACAGATATCTTTCGCCTGAAGCATGACAGCTTTGAGCTCGATGTGGATGAAGAAATCATTGTGAACGGCGATGAAGACAGGTTAAGCCAGGTCATGACAAATATTTTAGATAACGCCGTGCGTTACTCAGAAAAAAACAAACCCATTTACATTACATTAAAACGAGAAGAAAATGATGTTAAGTGGATCGTACGCGACACAGGAGCCGGCATGCCGGAAGAGGAAATTCCGCAAATCACAAATCAATTTTACCGGATTAATAAAGCACGGACCCGGCAGGATGGCGGATCAGGACTTGGCCTGTCAATTGTAAAGCAAATTGTTGAAAAGCATGGCGGTAAACTGCTAATTGAGAGTAAAGCCGGGGCAGGAACAACGGTCACTGTTATACTGCCAGCGCTCACTGAAGGAGGAGGAGAAAAGTGAAAAAACAAATAATCTGGTTAGTGGCGGGGCTGGTGTTTATGCTTGCAGCATGTACATCGGAAAAAGAGCAGGCGGCCAATAAGCCAACGGAGCCAATTGAAGCATTGCTTAATGTGCCGGAACGCGCAGGCCTGGGTGAAGAAATAACGCTTTCCACAAAAGTTACGCAAAATGGAGAGCCTGTTAATGATGCAGATGAAGTGAAATATGAAATATGGAAAGACGGTTCTAAAGAAAACAGTGAAATGGTTGAGGCGTCTTTAAAAGAAAACGGGGTTTACACAGCTTCTAAAATATTTGAGGAAGAAGCAGCTTATCATGTACAGGTACATGTAACAGCACGAAATCTTCATACGATGCCAAAATCAGTTATTGCAATTGGAAATGCGGCTGTACCGGCCGAGGAAGAGGAAACAACAGAACAGGATATGGAATCAATGGATCATTAAAAACCCGCCGGCAGCTTTAGCCGGCGGGTTTTTATAGTCATAAATCCTTTGAAGTACAGTCAGTACATACATTGCTGTAGCAGTCATGCTGCTCTTCGATATGTGAGCCGCAGCTTGCACATTGTTTAGCAGGAAGGTTTTTGAAGAATTCAACGATGTTTGTAAGCATATTATCCTCTCCTTTGTTATATAACTGTTCTTGTTGTTATTTATATTGTATTATAACAGTTATTAGTCGTCAACTATTTTCTGAATATTAATTTTACTTTTTTGGAATTAGGGAATAAGATAAACAAACAGAAAGGAGCAACAAATAATGAATGTGACAATACTCGGCTGCTGGGGAGGATTCCCGAAAGTGAATGAAGCGAGCAGCGGTTATTTAATTGAACAGGACGGTTTTAAATTGCTTGTAGACTGTGGCAGTGCGGTTTTATCAAAATTGCAAAATCATTTAAAGCCGGCCCAATTGAACGCGGTCATTGTTTCTCATTACCACGCTGATCATATAGCGGATATCGGCGTGCTGCAGCATGCACTGCTGATTGATTCATTTACAGATAAAACAAAAAGCGAGACACTTCCAATTTACGGGCATGATGAAGATGAAGGGTTTCAGGCACTAACATACAAAAATATAACAAAAGGAATCGCTTATGATCCGGAAAAAGAGCTGAAAACCGGACCCTTTTCTATTTCCTTTTTTAAAACCGATCATCCGGCACCCTGTTATGCAATGAAAATAAAAACAGAAAATGATACAGTTGTATACACAGCGGATACTGCTTACAGCGAAGAGCTTTCTTCTTTTGCCCGGGGAGCGGATGTGCTGCTGGCTGAGAGTAATTTTTATAAGGGAATGGACGGGGCATCAGCCGGCCACATGACGTCTGAACAAGCAGGAAGAATAGCGAGGGAAGCTTCCATAAATACACTGGTACTAACGCACCTGCCCCACTTCGGGAATTTGGAGCAGCTTGTCAGTGAAGCATCTGAACAGTTTGATGGGACAATTTTACTTGCAGCAGAAAATATGGAAATAGGATTATAAATACAGGATTTCCCGAAAGCCGGCCTCCCGCTGCTTTAGCTTCTTAACAGTTTTTAAGCTGCGGGTTGCGGCTTTTTTTTATGCATTGTATAATGGAAAGGAAATGAATGGTTATTCATTTTGGGGAGGGAATAGGAAAATGAATATATCGCTGGCATTGGAAGAGGCTGCTTCAGCTTATGCAAATAAAAAAGCGTATACGTTTCTGGATACATCCGCTACATATGGAGAACTGAATGAAGCAGTCACCCGATTTGCTGCCGGCCTGCAGTCGCTTGGGCTTCAAAAAGGAGATCATATTGCTTTATTGCTTGGCAATTCCCCACAATTTATTGTGGCGTTATATGGAGCACTTAGAGCGGGCTTAACCAGTATTCCTGTAAACCCTGTTTATACGCCAGACGAGCTCCGCTACATTTTGCAAAAGGGTGATGTAAAAGCCGTTATTACAATGGGTTCGCTGATTCCTGTCCTGGAAAACATGCATAAAGACCTTCCATCTATTAGCCATTACATTGTATGTGAATCAGGAGATGAACAAGCAAAGGAAAGTCTGCAGGCTTCATTTTTTATCTATCCTAAATTGAAAACGTTTTCCGAGTTATTAAGCACTACTGGAAATGTGCTTCCCTCTCATATTGATGAAGATGATACAGCAGTTATTTTATATACTTCTGGAACTACAGGCAAGCCAAAGGGTGCGATGCTTACACACAAAAACATTTATTCGAATGCACGGGACATTGCTGATTATTTATCAATTACAGAACAAGATAGAGTTATAACGGTTCTCCCGATGTTCCATGTATTCTGTTTAACGGTTGTTTTGAATGCGCCTATTATCAGCGGGGCAAGGATGATTATTTTGCCCGCTTTTAGTCCAAAAGAAGTGTTTAAAGCAGCGAAAGAAAAAAAAGCTACGATTTTTGCCGGTGTGCCTACCATGTATAACTTTCTATTTCAGTTTCCAGAAGCAGATCCTGCTGATTTCTCATCGATCCGTCTTTGCGTCTCTGGAGGCGCATCTATGCCGGTTTCTTTGTTAGAACAGTTTGAACAGAAATTCAATGTTCAGATTTCGGAAGGATACGGATTATCAGAGGCCAGCCCGGTTACAACATTTAATCCGCTGGATCGGCCGCGCAAAGCGGGTTCGATTGGATGTTCCATTTCTAATGTAGAAAACAAAATCGTTAATGAACTGGGAGAAGAAGCTGGAAACGGCCAAATTGGAGAATTGATTGTAAAAGGGCCTAACGTAATGAAAGGATACTATAAAATGCCGGAGGAAACAGCTGCTGCTATTCGGAACGGCTGGCTTTATACGGGCGACCTGGCATATCGGGATAATGAAGGATATTTCCATATTGTAGACCGAAAAAAGGATCTAATCATCGTGGGAGGCTATAATGTATACCCGCGTGAAGTAGAAGAAGTGCTGTATGGGCATGAAAAAATAATAGAGACAGCTGTGCTTGGCGCACCTGATCCAGATTATGGAGAAGCAGTGCTTGCTTTTGTTGTTCAAAGGGGAGATTCGCTTACAGAGGAAGACATCCGACTGTATTGCAGTGAACGGCTTGCCTCATACAAGGTGCCGAAATCTATTGAATTTTTACAGGAGCTTCCTAAAAATACAACTGGAAAAATTTTAAGAAGATCTTTAAAAGAACAAATCGTGCGGAAACCATAAAGAGAGCGCGTGCTGAAACAAAGCACGGGCTTTTTTAATATTGTCCCCATAAAAACAAAGGGGTATAATTTGTTGGGAAATGAAAAACGGAGGAAATAAAATGGAGACAACTGCTGTGGCACCAAGCGAGTTTAAAAATGGCCTTGCTGCGGGGACAGGCATTGCTATTGGTTATGTGCCAGCAGCCCTCACCTATGGCCTGCTGGCAAAAAGTGCGGAATTAACTTTTATAGAAACAATGTCGTTGAGCATTTTTGTATTTGCCGGGGCTGCCCAATATATTGCGCTGAGCCTTATCACAATCGGAACGGGAGTTTTTGAGATTGTGCTGACAACGTTTATTTTAAATATTCGGCACTTTCTTATGTCTGCTGCATTAAATGAAAAAGCGGAAGAAGAAGCAATCTGGAAAAAAGCCGCCTATGCTTTTGGTATTACAGATGAAACTTTTTCGGTAGCCGCAATGAAAGATGGAACGCTTCATTCTTCTTTTATGGCGGGACTTGTCCTTATTTCTTACTCAAGCTGGGTAATCGGATCGGGCCTTGGATTTGCAGCGGGAAACGCCATGCCGTCTGTTGTGCAGGAAAGTATGGGAATTGCCCTTTATGCCATGTTTATTGGGCTGCTTGTTCCCTCGCTTAAAACAAGCTGGAAAGCAGTCCTTCTTGCAGGGACCGCCGCACTATTAAACTGTATTTTTACATATTCAGATGCGCTCTCAAGCGGCTGGGCTATTATTACGTCCACGCTTATTGCCTCAATCAGTATTGAAGCGGCGAATCGGCTTAGACGAAAGGGGAGTATAGAATGAGCATGACAATGGCCGCTATTGTACTGGGAATGAGTGTTGTTACATATATTCCCCGCATGCTTCCATTTGTATTGCTGAAAGGAAAAGAGCTTCCTTCTTTCTGGCAGAATATTTTAAGAAATGTTCCTTATGCCACACTGGGCGCGCTCATTTTTCCAGGTGTTTTATCCTTTCATGAGAACATAGTATTTGCTTTGATTGGAGCGGCCGCTGCTTTTTTAATTGCTTTTACCGGGGCGAATATCATTATAACGGTTCTTGGGTCTATTGGGATTTTGACTGTTTTGTCTCTTTTTATGTGAGAGGGGATATACACGCTTAAAAGCACCCGTATCTATAAAAGATACGGGGCTTTTTTGATTAAGTTAATGGGGATTTCATCGCTTGAGGGAAGCTTACATATTGAAGTAGTTAGTTTATCAAGATGCGTGATGAGCTTTCTCCAAGCGGTTTAATTCATCAGATAAAGTGATAAAAGCTGAACGATCACCCTGATCAAGGGAATGGTCGATTTTCTCCATTAATGCTGCTTTTTCTTTTTTGTATAGAATATCGCTAAGGAAGCTGTCGATAAATTCGCTCATCACTGTTTTCTCAGTTTCACGGGGCATCGGGGACTTCATCATCTCGGCAAAGTAATTGTTGTTTTCCATTTTTAATCACCTCGGATACCTTTTTTTTATTATATGGGATTTTCAAAAACTAATCAACAGAAAGTTTTTAATTTTTAGAAAATTATTTCTTTCTGCAAATGGGACAATTCTACTGCTAAATGATAAGATAAAAAAGTATGGACAATGAAAAGAAACGGGTGAATCTCACAAATGCATGACCAGCCGATAAACCAAAAAAGCGAATATGTGATTAATAAAAACACACTTTTTTTGGAGCCTGTTCGTTATGGAGAGTACACAAAAGTGTATGAAAAAAACACTAAACCGGCTATAGTAAGAAAAACTCCCATGAAAATTATTCGGCAAAGCTGCATTCGCTACCTTTCAACTTATGATGGGAGAAGAGACGCTTCTGCCAGGATCCTGGGCATCAATCGGAAAGTGCCGATTAATGTCGATCATTTGAAAGGTACTTATCTATTCCCAACCATTTCACATTTAAAACCTGATTGTTCATGGATTACACTTTCGCATTTAAAATGCTTGGAAAAGATTGATAAGAAACAAACTAAAATTTCATTTACAGATGGCCAGTCGATTATTGTACCTGTTTCACCCCTGGCTGTATATAATCAGATTATGATGACAAAAGTGCTCTATGAGCGAAGCAGCGCAACGACTTCGTCTATTCGCACAGAAAGAGTAGTAAGAGCTCAATATGTGACCGGTGTAAGAGAGAATATGATTTCGTTTTTTCACTCAAGAAACAGGGAATGAGCATAGATAGGATGGACCATGGAAGGGAACAAACAGATGAATTTTTCAACAGATCAGATTATGAAATGGATTCAACACTATGAATCATTTGGGCCTTTGCCGGGTTTTTTATTACCGCTTTTAGAAGCGTTTTTGCCCTTTTTGCCCTTGTTTGCTTTTGTGCTTGCCAATGTAAATGCCTTCGGGCTATGGCTCGGGTTCCTCATTTCCTGGGGAGGAGCAGTGACAGGTTCTTTTATTGTTTTTTTGCTTGTTAGAAGGTTCGGACAGCAGCGCATATTAACGTTTCTGAAGCGAAATAAACAGGTAAGCCAGATGATGGACTGGATTGACCGCCATGGCTTTGCTACATTGTTTCCGCTTCTCTGTTTTCCGTTCACTCCCTCTGCCATTATAAATGTTGTTGCCGGTTTGTCGCATATTAGTGCGGCACAATACTTGTTTGCTATTATGGCAGGAAAAACAGTGATGATTTTCACAATCAGCTATGTTGGCCATGATGTGTTTTCACTTATTCACCAGCCGGGAAAAACGGCTGTCATTATAGTGGTAATGGCTCTTTTATGGGCGGCAGGCAAGCAGCTCGAGAAGCGGCTTCAAAAATAAAAATCCGTTTAACGGTTTTTTATTTTTGGTTTTTGACCGAACGTATGGTCTTTGATATAGTGAAAGTACTAAAAGGAGGAATCCGTATGGCATTGCAATTTATTATTGGGCGTTCCGGTTCAGGCAAAACAGAATATATCGTCAACGAAATAAAAGAGCGTCTTCGCCGGCAGCCAAACGGAAAGCCGATTATTTACATTGTGCCGGAACAGATGTCATTCCTCTCAGAGTATCGCCTTGCCTCTGATCAGGAAATTGGCGGCATTATTCGTGCGCAGGTATATAGCTTTACCCGGCTTGCATGGCGCGTTTTACAGGAGGAAGGCGGTATGAGCAGGCAGCACATTACGCCGGCCGGCCGCAATATTTTAATCCGGAAAATTATTGAAGAACACCAGCATGATCTGGCTGTTTTCTCAAAAGCAGCCGATAAAACAGGGTTTGTCAGCACGATTGAGCAGATGTTGACAGAGTTTCGCCAGTATTTAATTGCACCCGAGGAAATGAGCGAATATCGAAAACAAGTACCCGCGGCGCTTGCAGATAAACTCAGTGATCTGCAGACAATTTATACGTCTTATGAATATGCGTTAGCCGGAAAATACACAGATTCTGAAGATTATATGAGACTTTTAGCCGAAAGAGCTGCTGTTTCTTCATATATACAGGAAGCTGATATTTATATAGATGGATTTCACAGCTTCACTCCCCAGGAATATGAAGTGATCAGGGTGCTGCTGCAAACAGCGAACGAGGTTACCATTTCGTTAACAGCAGACCGGCCGTTTCGGGATGAAGACCCGGATGATACACATCTATTCAGGCTGCCGGGACGCTCGTATCACGATTTATATGAGCTTGCAGCGGCCGAAGAAATTGAAATAAAAAAAGACTTAATTATGTATGGGCACAAACGCCAGGAGTCAGCGTCCCTTATTCATCTTGAAATGCAATTTGATAAACGTCCAGCCAGACGGTCAGCCCAAAGTGAGGCGGTGCATATCTGGCAGGCGGCGGGCAGGCGGGCTGAAATTGAAGCAGCCGCCCGTGAAATCCGCCGGCTTTCCCGTACGGAAGGACTCCGTTACAAGCAAATAGCACTGCTTGTTCGGAATGGTGAAGAATACCGTTCAATCATTGAAACGGTTTTTGATGATTACAGTATTCCTTTTTTCATTGATCAAAAGCGCCCAATGCTCAATCATCCGCTTATTGAACTTATTCGTTCTTCACTTGAAGTGATTGGAGGCAATTGGCGGTATGAAGCTGTTTTTCGTGCCGTTAAAACCGATTTGCTGTTTTCATTTGATCAGCCGCGCGGACAGATCCGGCGCAGCATGGATTTGCTTGAAAATTATGTGCTTGCTCACGGAATTTATGGAGAGAGATGGACAAATGGAGAGCGGTGGACATATCGGCGCTACATGGGATTAGAATTCACGGCTGTTGCCCAGACGGATGAGGAACGCCTTTTTGAACAGCAGCTGAACGAGATGAAAGAATTGGTGGCCGCGCCCATTTTCAGGCTGGAAAAAAGAATGAAACGCGCCAAAAATGCGATGGAATGCTGCCGGGCTTTGTATCAATTCATCGAGGAACTTCGAATTCCTGAAAAAATGGAGCAGCTTTCAATAGAAGCAGAAGAGCGCGGAGAGTTAACGGAAGCCGTCCAGCATAATCAAGCATGGGATGCTGTAATTGGAATGCTGGATGAATTTGCAGAAGTAGCGGGGGAAGAGCAAATGGATGCGAAAAAATTCGCAGCCGTCCTGGATGCCGGCCTGGAAGCATTGGAATTCTCTATTGTGCCGCCAGCCGCCGATCAGGTGATTATTGCTAATCCGGACAAATCAAGACTGGCAGATATTCATACTGCTTTTATTGTTGGCATGAATGATGGAGTATTTCCTTCAAGGCAGATAGATGGCGGTATTTTAGATGATGAAGAAAGGGAAGCATTGTCAGCGTCCGGTATGAATGTGGCACCGGGCAGCAAAATAAAGCTTCTCGATGAGGAGTTCGTAGCGTACCGCGCTTTTACGGTTCCTTCCAATCGATTATACGTTTCCTGGCCGGCTGCGGATACAGAAGGAAAGTCGCTTCAGCCATCTCCTTACTTGAAGAGGATAAAAGAATGGTTTGAGCAGCTGGAAGAGCGTATCGCAGCGAATGACCCCGCTGACCTGCCTGAGGAGGAGCAGCTTGCTTATATATGCCATCCGCAGCCGACTTTGTCGTACTTAACCTCACAGCTTCAATCTAAAAAAAGAGGCTATCCGGTCTATCCGTTTTGGTGGGATGTTTACAATATTTATATGGAAAAAAATAAAAAACAGGCAGGCCGTGTTCTTGACAGTCTTCTTTATGAAAACAAAGCAGAGCCTTTGAAAGATAAAACAAGCCTGGATCTATATGGGACGGACATGATTGCAAGCGTCTCAAGGATGGAAACCTTTTATTCCTGCGCATTCAGCCATTTTGTCCGTCATGGCTTAAAGCTTCGTGACCGTCTTGTATACCGACTCGAAGCGCCAGATATTGGGGATTTATTCCATGGCGCTTTAAAATGGATCGCAGAGGAAGTAGAGAAAAGAGGGCTGAAATGGCCGGAGCTTACACCGGACCAATGCCGGGCCTTTGCCAAAACGGCTGTACAGGAACTGGCTCCGAAGCTGCAAAACCGAATTTTAATGAGCTCGCACCGCCATTTATATATACAGCACAAGCTGGAACAAATTATTGCGCGTGCCTCCAGTGTACTGAGCGACCAGGCAAAAATAAGCGGCTTTTCACCACTGGGCATTGAATTGGCTTTTGGGCCGCATTCTGAACTGCCGCCGCTTATTTTTCAATTGAAAAACGGCGCCCGTATGTCTCTTGCCGGCCGGATCGACAGGGTTGACCAGGCGAAAGGGTCAGATGATACGTATTTGCGGGTAATTGACTACAAATCAGGCAGCCGAGATGTGGATATGACAGAAATTTACTATGGATTTGCTATGCAGATGATGACCTATCTGGATATTGTGATTGCAAATGCGCAGCAGCTGACCGGCTCTGAAGCGCGGCCGGGCGGGGTTCTGTATTTCCATGTACACAATCCTTTTTTAAACACCAAAAAGTTTATGACTATTAACGAGATTGAAAAAGAACTGTTGAAAAGCTTCCGTATGAAAGGACTTGTTCTCGAAGAAGACGAAGCCATTCATTTAATGGATGAACAGCTTGAAACAGGTGATTCGCTGATTATCCCGGCCGGTTATAAAAAAGATGGAACATTGTCAGCACGGTCCAAAACAGTAGATGATGAATCTTTTCAGCTTTTAAGAAACCATGTAAGAGGACTTTATAAAAATGCCGGCAATAAAATTGTTTCGGGCAATGTTGATATCACTCCATACCGTTTCAACAAAAAAACGCCGTGTACATTTTGTTCGTACCGGCAGATATGCCAATTCGATGAGTCGCTTGAAGAAAATCATTACCGAATCATCCGTCCAAGGAAAAAAGAAGAGATTATTGATATGATGAAGGAGGAAGAGGATGAACAGCTATAATATCCCTGCAAAGCCTGCAGATGCCTCGTGGACCGATGACCAGTGGAAAGCCATCTACGCAGAAGGAAGCGATATTCTGGTTGCAGCGGCGGCTGGTTCCGGAAAAACAGCGGTTTTAGTTGAGCGGATTATTCAAAAAATGATTCGCGGCGAATCGCCTGTAGATGTAGACGAGCTTCTTGTCGTGACATTTACAAATGCGGCTGCAGCTGAAATGCGGCAGCGGATCGGGGAAGCACTGGAGAGGGAAATTGAAAAAAATCCGTCTTCAAACCGCCTTCGCCGGCAGCTGCGTTTATTAAATAAAGCGTCCATCTCGACACTGCATTCATTTTGCTTGGAGGTCATCAGAAAATATTATTACATGATCGACATTGATCCAGGGTTTCGGATTGCTGATGATACAGAAGCAGTTTTAATAAGAGACGAAGTGCTTGAGGATCTGCTCGAAGAAGAGTATGCCAGAGCGGATAACAATGCTTTTTTCAAGCTGGTTGACACGTTTTCCGGTGACCGGAGTGATGTTGAACTCCAGGAATCAGTGACCCGGCTGTTTGATTTTTCAAGGTCGCATCCCGAGCCGGACCGCTGGCTGGCACAGCTGCCCCAGTTATATGAAGCATCAGGAGCAATCGATGACCTGTTATTTGTCGAACCGTTAAAAAAAGAAATTCGTTTTCAGCTTGAAAGCGCCGGGGCTCTGTTGGATGAAGGGCTGATGATGACCGAACTTCCAGGCGGGCCAGCGCCGCGTGCAGATAATTTTTTGGCTGATGGAGCCATGGTAAAAGCACTTCTTGAATGTGAAACATGGGAAGAGTGGTACAGCGCGTTTGAAAAAGTAAAATTCCCAATGCTTAAAGCATGCAAAGGTGACGAGTATAACGAAGATTTAAAGGAGCGGTCCAAGCAAGTCCGTGACCAGGCGAAAAAAATTGTGAACGAGCTGAAGGATACGTTTTTTTCCCGGAAGCCGGAAAACTGGCTGAAAGATTTGCAGGAAATGAAGCCAATTGTAGAACGTCTCTCACAGCTTACGGCTGATTTCGCAAAACGGTATGCAGCTGTGAAAAAAGAAAAAGGATTAACCGATTTCAGCGATCTGGAGCATTATGCTTTGGCAATCCTAATGGAAGACGGCCAGCCTTCAAAAGCAGCAAAAGCGTATCAGGGACAGTTTAAAGAAGTGCTCGTAGATGAATATCAGGATGTGAACATGGTTCAGGAAACAATTGTCCGGCTCGTTTCAAAGGATGATGAGCAGTCAGGCAATTTATTTATGGTAGGAGATGTGAAGCAGTCCATTTATCGTTTTCGGCTGGCTGAACCGGGTCTTTTCCTTGGGAAATACAATCGATTTCAAACAGACGGTACTGGAGCCGGCTTGAAAATCGGCCTGTCCCGTAATTTCCGAAGCCGCAAAGAAGTGCTGCACGGAACAAACTATGTTTTTGAACAGATTATGGGGACAGAAGTAGGAGAAATTGAATATGGGGAAGCAGAAGCACTTGTGCCGGGAGCGGCATATCCGGAGGGGGATTTTCCAATCGAAGTAGCTGTCATCAACAGTGACGGGATAGAAGATGCCGGGGACGAGGAAATGGACCGTGAAGATGCAGAGCAGTCACAGCTTGAGTCCCGCTTTATTGCGTCCAAGATTAAAGAGCTGGTGGAATCCGGCCAGCTTATCTATGATCCAAAAACAAAATCGGAGCGCCCGGTGCAGTACCGGGACATTGTTATTTTAATGAGATCCCTGACGTGGGTTCCAGAAATGATGGAAGAGTTTAAGCATGCGGGTATACCTGTATATGCTAATACGTCGGGAGGATATTTTCAGGCAACGGAGATTTCAGTTATGCTGTCCCTGCTTCATGTTATTGACAATCCATTCCAGGACATCCCGCTGGCTGCAGTCCTGCGTTCGCCGATTGTCCGGTGCACTGAAGATGAATTAGCTTCCATCCGGCTTGCCTCTAAAAAGGGGAGTTATTTTGAGGCGCTTCTTGCTTTTATGGAAAGCCCGGACAGCGGATCAGCTATTAAGGAAAAAGTAAGTCCTTTTATAGAGAAGCTTGAAAAGTGGCGTTCCATTGGAAGAAGCGGTGCCCTATCCGATCTTATCTGGGAGCTTTACCGTGATACACAGTTCTATGCTTTTGCCGGAGGTATGCCGGGCGGCAAGCAGCGGCAGGCCAATTTGCGTGCTCTATATGACCGTGCCCGCCAGTATGAAGAAACATCATTCCGCGGCTTGTTTCGATTTCTGCGGTTTATTGAAAGAATGCGAGAGCGCGGAAATGATCTTGGTACAGCACGCGCGCTTTCCGAGCAGGAAGACGTAGTCCGGATTATGACGATTCATGCAAGCAAAGGGCTTGAATTTCCGATTGTTTTTACAGCGGCGGCCGGCCGCAGGTTTAATATGATGGATTTAAATGGACGGGTCCTGTTTGATAAAGACTATGGAATTGCCGTGAAATATATGAATCCGGAAAGGCGGATTGCCTGGCCTTCGCTCGTGCAGCTTGCTTTTCAGAGAAAAAAGAAGCTTGAGCTGTTGGCGGAGGAAATGCGAGTGCTTTATGTAGCGATGACCCGTGCAAAGGAAAAGCTGTTTCTGACAGCGTCTGTAAAAAAGCTGGATAAAAAAGCAGAAAGCTGGACGCGTGCAGCGGATCATCCATCACAGCTGCTGAGGGATGCAGTCCGTGCTTCCGCTGCATCGTATATTGACTGGGTTGGTCCGGCACTTATGCGCCACACTGATTTGAACGGCAGTCATGCATCTTTTGCCGATCACCCATCACGCTTTCAATTTTCGATAATAGAAGCAAACAGCCTGTTAGCTGTGGAAATGGAATGGGAACAACAGGAAGAATCCTGGCTTGAGCTGATCAAAAATCGCCGTCCTTACCCGGAACAATCCGATGCAAAACAGGAAATTGAAAAACGTATGGCATGGGAATACGAGTTTTCAGATGCCGTTCACCTTCGTTCAAAACAATCGGTTTCAGACTTGAAAAGGTCTAATGAAATTTACAATGAAGGTGCAGCGAATGAAAAAGCTCGTTCTTATCGCCGTCCCATTTTCCGCCGTCCGCGCTTTGTGCAGGAAAAGCAGCTTTCACCTGCCGAAATTGGGACAGCCGTTCACACAGTTATGCAGCATATTGATCTGCGACGCGCCCCGTCAGAAGTGGCGATAGAAAGGCTGCTGGAAACGTTAATCCAAAAAGAATTGCTGACTGCAGAGCAGGCCGATGCAGTAAATGCTGGTGAAGTGGCTGCTTTCTTTGAGACGGAGCCGGGCCGCATGCTGCTCTCGGCCGATCAGGTTCAGCGCGAGCTGCCATTTAATATGGGCATGACGGCACGGGAAGCAGGAATGGGAGAGACGGATGAGGTTGTTCTTATTCAAGGAGTGATTGACTGCTTATTTGAATACAAGGGGCGCCTTTACCTGCTTGATTATAAAACAGACCGTGTTACAGACCGATTTGCCGGCGGAATTGATGAAGCTAAAGCAGTACTGGCGAAGCGGTATGAAGTGCAAATTGCCCTTTACGCCAAAGCCGTGGAACGAATTTGGAAGCAGCCGGTTGAAAGAAAGTTTGTTTTCTTTTTGGATGGCAGCCATGTGGTAGAGTATGCGTAATTCATCCTTTTTCTGTTATGATAAATGAGCAGTGATAACGAGAAAGGATGTGTTTAGTTGCAGCTTA
The DNA here is from genome assembly GCF_000970685.1 of Domibacillus indicus. Taxonomy (GTDB): domain Bacteria; phylum Bacillota; class Bacilli; order Bacillales; family Domibacillaceae; genus Domibacillus; species Domibacillus indicus. Next base: position 565,565 of record NZ_LAJB01000007.1, on the reverse strand, counting down.
TTCACCAGAATGAAACGGCCCGGATTATCTCGATTGATGTTCTGAGGGGATTATCTCTTTTTGGCATTTTTCTTGTAAACATGCTGTCGTTTCATTCTCCTTATTTTTATTACAATCCATACGAATGGTGGAAAACAGCGCAGGATTTGGCTGCTTTTTCATGGATTGATGTGTTTGTGCAGGCCAGCTTTTATCCTTTATTTGCTGCCATGTTTGGATTTGGCACAGCGATGCAGCATGAAAAAGCCGTACAGCGGTCTGGGAGATTTGCATGGACTGGCATCCGCCGTTTCTCTTTTTTGCTTGTTTTGGGCCTCTTGCATGCTTTTTTTATCTGGCCGGGTGACATTTTATTTAACTATGCAGTGTGCGGCTTTTTGCTGCTTCTGTTTTTACGATTTTCAGGCCGGCTTCTTCTGGCAGCAGGAATGCTGCTTTTGTTTGGTCCGGCTCTGGCTTTTAGCCTGCTGCTTTTGCTAGCGGCGCTGACCGATCCCTATAATGCTTTGTTTTGGACTGATATTGCTTCCGTGTCCGAGTCGATTGCTGCGTATGGCAGCGGTTCGTATGCGGAAGTGACGGAGCAGCGGATAAATGACTGGAAAAACAATAATCTGATAGATGGAGCATTTTTGTTTCAGCTTATAACAATTTTTCCATTTCTTTTAATCGGTGCGGGAATTTACAAGCAGCGAACAATAGCAAAGCTGGCAGCGAACCGAAAAAAAACATTGCTTTTATTTGTTTGTCTGTTTGCCGCCGGGCTTTTGCTGAAAGGTATTCCTCATTTGCTTGACCCGAGTCATATTGCGTATATGTACATTCAGGATTCTATTGGCGGCCCGATGCTTGCGGTTTCTTATGCTGTTCTTATTGTTTATTTATGCACGTTCTCCCGTCCGGTAAAGCTGCTTTCACCTTTTGCGCAAGCCGGCAGAATGTCGCTGACCAACTATTTGCTGCAGTCTGTTTTTGGTTCACTGATCTTTTATGCATACGGACTGGGGTTTTACGGCCAAATCACCTTAACGACGGGCATTTTGCTTTGTATTACGATTTTTGCTGTGCAGGTCATTGTCTCAGGACTATGGCTGAGCCGGTTTAAACAGGGGCCGATGGAAATGGCCTGGCGGTTTTTTACATACGGAAAAAGGAGATGAAACAATGAAGTGGATCAGTTTTGAGCATGAAGGAAAAGAAAAATACGGTGTTTATTTAGAGGAAGAGCAAGCAGCAGTGATCGTTTCCGACGAGCAGGGAGCCCCATCGACTCTTGTCGCGGCTATCGCAGAAGGAGCGTTTTTAGAGGCGGCTGCAAGTAAGGCTGCTCAGCTGCCGCGGGTGGGAAAAGCGGAAATAACCTGGCTTTCTCCTATTCCGCGCCCCCTGAAAAATGTAATGTGTGTCGGGAAAAATTATCGTGACCATGCCATTGAAATGGGCGGGGAAGCAAGTGTGCCGGAACATCCGATGATCTTTACAAAAGCGCCGACTTCAGTCAGTGCACACCAGGCGCCCATACCGGCTTATGAGTCATTAACAAGTGCGCTGGATTATGAGGGAGAGCTTGCTGTTATTATCGGAAAAAAAGGAAAAGAAATCGGCCGGGAAGAAGCACTGGATTACATTTTTGGCTACACGGTCTTGAATGATGTAACAGCACGTGATCTGCAGAGCCGCCATAAGCAGTTTTTTATTGGAAAGAGCCTGGATGGTTCCTGTCCAATAGGACCCTGGATCGTCTCAGGTGACGAAATTCCAGACCCTCATCAGTTAGCAATTGAAACAAAAGTAAACGGGGAAACGCGCCAAAAATCAAATACTTCGCAGTTTATTTTCCCGATTGACGAAATTATTCATGTTCTCTCAAAAGGAATGACGCTGGAGCCGGGTGATATTATTGCGACCGGTACGCCGGCCGGTGTGGGATTTGCAATGGAGCCGAAAGGAACATTGCGTGCAGGAGATACCGTTGAGATTACGATTGAAGGTGTCGGCACTTTGTCAAATACAGTTGAATCGTAATGTGATAGAATAAACAGGGAAAAAGGAGGAGAAGCAGTGGACTTTTTAACTCAATCAACACATGTACATATTACAACCTGGGTCATTGCCTTGATCTTGTTTTTTGTGGCGCTGAGAAAACCGTCAACGGGCATTCATATGGGGCTGCGTTTGTTTTATGTCCTGATTTTAATTACCGGTTTTGCACTGTTTGTAACATTTGACAGTTTAAATCCGATGCTTTACGGACTGAAGATGCTGGGCGGCCTTGTTGCTATCGGCTTAATGGAAATGACACTGGTCCGGAAGAAAAAAGGCAAAAAAAATGGCGGCGTGTTTGCAGGTGCATTGGCAGTGCTGCTTATTACTATCATTCTAGGCTTTGCGCTGCCGGGAATTGCGTAACATTCAAAGAGAAAAAGCTGCGTGAAAGTGAAGCGCAGCTTTTTGTTTTCATTAATTGAAAGGAGGATCTGAAGTTGTTTTCAATTGTATTATGGACCGTTATGTTTCTGCTGTTTTTTATTGTTGTTCGGTTCGTATCGGGTCAATTGCATTCACAGGATGTTATGATAGAAAAAGAAGCAGTCGAAGAAAAAGAAAAGAACTCTTCCTCGTAATAACCGTCATTTTCCTTATTGGAAAAGGCGGTTTTTTTATAGACATACAGAAAATTGCACTCCCTTCATCAGTTTTGTATACTTTTTGTACAATAATTGTTCACCAAAAAGAGAGGGTGGCGTTCATGCCTAAAAGGATAGCAGTGATTGGAGCGGGGCCGGGAGGGCTTGCTTCTGCGATGCTTCTTGCATCAAAAGGATTTGAAGTCGATGTGTATGAAAAAAAGCCATACGCTGGAGGAAGAAACGGATTTATTAAAAAAGACGGCTTTACTTTCGATATAGGGCCTACCTTTTTAAGTATGCCGGAAATTGCGGAAGAACTTTTTGAGGAAGCAGGCCGAAACATAAAAGAATACATGGATATGAAAGAATTAACGACAATGTATGAGCTCGTCTTTCCAGATAAAGATTTAACGATGTACAAAAACCCGGCTGAGATGAAAAAGGAACTTGCCCGTGTGTTTCCGGGAAGTGAAGAGGGGTATGAGCGATTTATGAAGGATACCCGTAAAAAAATGGCCCGTTTAAAGCCGCTGCTGCAAAATCCGATGGACAAGCTGTATCATTACGCGGCACCAAATGTATTGCGGGCCCTGCCGCAGCTGTCACTGGGCAAATCACTGTATAACGTGCTCAGCCGCTACTTCAAAGAAGAAGAATTACGGCTTGGCTTTACATTTCAATCAAAATATCTGGGTATGTCTCCATGGGAGTGCCCGGGCGCTTTTTCTATTCTTTCATTTATGGAGCATGAATATGGGATTTTTCATCCGATTGGCGGAGTAAACCAGCTGTCCCAGTCCATGGCCGCGATTGTGCGTGAATACGGGGGAAGAATTCATCTTGGCACAGGAGTTGACTCGTTCATTATAAAGGACCGCAGGATTACGGGGCTGAGGCTGGAAGATGGCGGGGAAGCAGAAGTGGATGAAGTCGTTGTAAACGGCGATTTTGCTCACGTGATGTCTCAAGTAATGCCGGATGGTATGCTGAAAAAATACAGCAAAGAAAAGCTGAAAAAGCGATCTTATTCCTGTTCTGCTTTTATGATATATCTTGGCATCAGCGGCCAGTTTGATCTGCCTCATCATACCATTATTTTTGCAGATGATTATAAAAAAAATGTTGAAGAAATCACACGTACAATGAAGCTGCCGGACGATCCGTCCATTTACATTCAGAATGCCGGCGTTACGGATCCTACACTTGCCCCGGAAGGGAAATCAACCCTCTATATCCTTGCCCCTGTGCCCAACAATATGAGCGGTATTGATTGGAGAACGCATGAAAAAGCTTTTCGTGATCTGGTTATAGAGACGGTGGAAAAAAAGTCCGGCTTTAAAGGGCTGCAAGAACGTATTGAAACAGAGATTGTTGTCACTCCTCATCACTGGCAGCAAAATTATTATGTATATGAAGGCGCGGTTTTTAATTTGAGCCATCATCTGCGCCAGATGATGGTCTTTCGGCCCCATAATAAATTTGAAGAGCTGGAAAATTGCTGGCTTGCGGGCGGCGGAACACACCCTGGCAGCGGTCTGCCGACTATTTTGGAATCTGCCCGTATCACGACGCACCTCATTGAGAAAAAAGCGGCCCGTGCAGTCCGGCGCGCGAAAGCAGGTGAAGCAAATTGAAAGCAGTGATTGCGGGAGGCGGCATAGGAGGAATGATTGGCGCGCTTCTTCTAAAAAAGCAGGGAATGGACGTAACAATCGTAGAAAAAGAACAATGCCTTGGTGGTCGTCTGCAATATGCAAAGCATGATCAATTTAAAATAGATAAAGGGCCGACTATTGTACTTCTGCCGGATATGTTTCGCACGGTTATGCGCCGGGCAGGGATTGGTGACAGTGAGTATGAATTAATCCGGCTGGATCCGCTTTATGACATTCACTATGAAAATGGCAAAACGTACACAAAGTATGCAGAAGAGGATCGGCAGCTTGAGGAGATTGAACGTGTTTTTCCCGGAGAGTCACCGGGCTTCAGCCGCTTTATGAGCGACATGCGGGGGCGGTTTCAAAAAGGCAGTGAAGCATTTTTATCAAATCCATTTTTAACAAAATCTTCTTTTTTTAACATAGATACTTTGTCTTCGCTTATAAAAATGAAAGCCTATAAAAATGTAGCAAAGGGGCTGTCCCATTATTTTACCGATCCGGATTTGATTAATGCCTATGCCCTGCAGACGCTTTATATCGGCGGAAACCCCTATGCAACACCTTCGATTTACAGCCTTGTATCTTTTAGCGAGCATGAGCATGGAGTGTATTACGTGAAAGGCGGCTATGCCTCTATTGTAGAGCTGCTTGAACGGCACTTGAGAAAATCCGGAATCAAAGTGCAATACAATACACCGGTTGACCGTGTTTTGCTCGATGGGCCAAGGGCAGAAGGCGTCCAATCGAAGGATCGAAAAGTAAAAGGCGACCTTGTGGTATTAAATAGTGACTTTCCCGGGGCGGAAGAATTGCTGGGCCGAAAAAAGCGGAGATATATTCCTTCATCCGGCTGTTTTCTCCTTTATTTAGGATTGAATAAAAAATATGAAGATAAAAAAATTCATCAATTTTATTTAAGCAATGGCTTTCGAGAGAATATGAAAGCTGTTTTCCAGGATTCAAGGATTCCGGACGATCCATCTCTCTACGTGTTTTATCCGTCCATTATCGACCAGAGCCTGGCACCGAAAGGAAAAAGTGTCATGTATGTGTTGGTGCCGGTGCCATCCGGTGAAATGATAGACTGGGAGAAAGAAAAAAACAAGCTGTCTCACCGGGTAATCACCATTTTAGAGAAAAGAGGGTTTGCCGGACTGCGAAAAGCAATTGAATGGATGGAGATCCGGACACCGCAGGAAGCAAGGACGGAAGGCTTGTACGGCGGGGGGAGCTTCGGGATCGCTCCGGCGCTTTCTCAATCTGGTATTTTCCGTCCTCAGGTAAAAGTGCCAGGCTTCGATAATGTGTATGCAGCAGGCGCATCGGTTCATCCAGGAGGCGGGGTACCCATAGTCATGCAGGGAGCATTAATGATGGCGGACGTTATTGCGGAAGAGTATAAAACTGAACTCGAAAGAAGGCGAAATGGTGATGAATACAATCCGGGCATATCAAATTTGTGAAGATATAATGAAACACCATTCGAAAACATTCTACGCAGCTTTTTCCAGGCTTCCAGAAGATGAGCGCCGCGCTGTAGCGGCAGTTTATGCATTTTGCCGGAAAGCGGATGATATAGTTGATGAGGGAAGCACGCCGGTTGAATCACTGGCGGAATTCAAAAAAGAAACCGGGCAATTTTTCAGCGGCAGCCTGCCGAATGAAGATCCTCTCTGGACCGCCCTTCGTGATGCTTCTGTTCGTTTTTCCTTTTCTTCAGCTCCTTTTTTCGATATGCTCAAAGGCCAGCAAATGGATATTGATGAGCGCTCGTTTCAAACGATGGAGGATATCCTCGATTATTCTTATCATGTCGCAGGAACTGTGGGCGTCATGCTTTTGCCGATTCTGGCGCCGAATCGGCAGGAGGAGCTATATGAAGGAGCGGTCAAACTGGGCAATGCCATGCAGATTACAAATATTTTGCGGGATATTGGCGAAGATCTGGAGAAAGGCCGCCTGTACCTGCCGCGCGACTTAATGAATAAGCATGGCCTGACCGAAGCGGTCCTTCAGGCGGGAGTGGCAGATTCGTCCTTTATTGGTGTATGGGAAGAAATGGCCGGGGCAGCCAATAAGTATTATGAAGAAGCTTCGGAGACTTTAGCTCTTTATCCTTCTTCATCAAGATTCCCGGTTATGGCAGCAGCTCTTTTCTATCAAGCAATTTTAGAGGAAGTACGAACAAATCAATACGACGTGTTTACAAGGCGCAATCATGTTTCTCATGATAAAAAGCAACAGATTCTGTCATTTATTTCATGAAAAGCAAAGCGCAACCGTGTCGTTTTTTTGAACAATGCCTGCTTCAATTGACGCCATCTTGGAAAAAGCGTACTCTAAATGAAGATTGTACACTTTGGCTCAGGGGGAAAACAGGCAGTGAAAAAACGATTATTTTCGCTCGTTATGGTTCCGTTTCTTTTCTTTGCTTCACAGGCAGCTGCCGCGGAGGAAAAGAAAGAGAACTGGCATGATGAAACGATATATTTTTTAATGACCGACCGATTTATGAATGGCGACCGCTCGAACGACAGCCAGACGGATAACAATAATCTTTCAGCCTATCAGGGCGGAGATTTTAAAGGAATTCAAGAGAAGCTTGAATACTTGCAGGAGCTTGGCGTTACGTCGATTGTAATTTCGCCGGTTTTTGAAAACGAAGCAGGTGCCTATCATGGCTACAGCGTCACAGATTACAGTAAACTGAACCCGCAGTTTGGCAGCAGGCAGGAGCTGGCTATGCTGGCAGACAAAGCACACGAGAAAAATATCCGCGTTATTGTTGACTTTCCGGCAACGCGTGTCAGCACAGAGCATGTATGGCTGAAAGATACAGAAAAAGCGGACTGGTTTACGGAAACCTCCGTTGTTCAGCAGCCGGACTGGCTGGGTGAAATGGCGCTTTTAAATACGGCCAATTTTGATGTTCAAGCAGCGCTGATTCAATCTGCTGTTCAATTAGCAGACCAAACAGGAATTGACGGCTATTTTTTTAGCAATGCTTCAGCGGCAGAGCCGGAATTCTGGGCGGAATTTGACAAAGCCATGCCGAATCTGCATTTAATCGGTGAAATGATGGATGTCTCTATGCAGGAAGCAGCGGCTTATGAAGGAGCCGGGCTGGATGCGGTAACGTCTTCATGGCTTCAAAAACCTCTTCGCCAACAATTCGCGACAGTCGATCGCTCATCCAAGGAAGTTAAGGAGCTGCTTTTGGAAGAAGAAACTGTGTTAAACGATCCAACAACAGCGATTCATGCAACAGATTCCGCTTTAACAGACCGTTTTACACTTGATATGGCCAATGAAAATATGTTTCCGGGCGCGCGGTGGAGAATGGCGCTGACATATATGTATACAGCACCGGGTACACCGGCGGTTTTTTACGGGTCTGAAATTGCGCAAAACGGGGAATCCGGTCCTGAATCACACGGATTGATGAATTTCCGCACCGACCAGGAGCTTACTGATTACATTAAGCAAATTGCTGCGCTTCGCCAGGAACTGCCGGCACTTCGGCATGGAGCATATGAACCGCTTTACGATCAGGACGGCATGTCTGTTTTTAAAAGGGAATTTGAAGATGAAACGATTGTTGTGGCCATTAATAACACAGGGGAAACACAAAATATCACCATTCCCGTCTCTGAACTGGATGAAAAGAAAGAATTGCGCGGCCTGTTAAATGGAGACATGGCCAGAGCAGCAGATGGGGAATTTACGATTATTTTAGACCGGGAAGAAGCAGAAATCTACGCGCTTGCCCAAAAAACGGGAGTGAATTATGCTTTCATTGCGGCCATGGCGGCTGTTTGGATTGTATTCGTTCTTTTCCTTTATATTGTATGGAGACGCGGCAAAAAAGCAGTGAAGCCATAAAACAAAAGCCTCACCGGGGATTTCAGCCGGTGGGGCTTTTGAGATTACACAAAGGTTTTAAGCGACAGGCGCTCTTCTAAAAAAAGAGCGATTCCGTCTTCTTCATTTGATAAAGTAACTTCATCGGCAATCGATTTTAAAGCATTGATCCCATTTCCCATGGCGACACCGGTGCCGGCATAATCAATCATTTCAAGATCGTTATCTTCATCGCCAAAAGCAATAATCCGCTCGGGCGGAATGCCGATCCAGTCAGAGACCCGCTTTAATCCAACCGCCTTGCTTAGTCCGCTTTTCACGATTTCAATAACATGCCAGGGAGCAGCCCAGCGCCGATGATCGATTACTTCCGCGTGTACATCGCTTAAATGGCGGCGGATATCCGGCACCTGCTCTTCGGTCGCATGAATAAGCAGGCTTGTTGGATGATCGGTCAGCTTTTTACGCAGGTCACCGGTTGTAACCAGGGGATCGCCCATACTAAATACGTCAATCAGCTTTTCATCATGATAATGGAAATAAACATTATCCATCACTTCGGCAATAATGTTATAAAAATCGAAGTCGTGGCAGGCATCGACAATATCAACAGCCGTTTTCAGCTCCATTGGTTCATGGAATAATCCCCATTTACTGTTGCCCGGGTGATGGACGAACGCACCATTAAAATTAACGATCGGTGTTTTTAAGCCTAGCTCCGCATAATAAGGGGCGCTTGAACGATAGGGGCGTCCTGTTGCAATCATGACTTCATGCCCGTGCTGCATCGCTTTTTGAATCGTCTGTTTTGTGCGGGTGGAAATGGTTTTTTCATCAGTTAACAATGTACCGTCAAGGTCTAGCACAATTAAATGTTTCTCCATATGGCTGAGTCACTCCTTTGCCAAGTCTATCTTCAGTGTAGAGGCTTTTTGCGCCATTTGTAAAGAAACAGGCTTTTTTCTCATCATTTGAAGAAATGTTTGTTATCATAGGGACTATACTATTTAAGGAAGGAGTGTTTTATGTGGATCAGGATTTAAAAGATAATATTATGGGTGCGCTTGAACAGGTAGTCGACCCTGAGCTTGGCATCGACATTGTAAACCTTGGACTTGTGTACGATGTTGATATGGATGAGAACGGCAAAACAACGGTAACAATGACATTGACGTCAATGGGCTGCCCGCTTGCCGGCGTAATTGTAGATCAGGTAAGAGCGGCTTTGTCCGATATCCCTGAAATAAAAGAAGTAGAAACAAATATCGTCTGGACACCGGTCTGGTCGCGCGACATGATGTCACGCTACGCGAAAATCGCGCTCGGTATCCAATAAAGTTAGCGGCATGAAAAAAGAAGGCTCTCTGCAGAGTCTTCTTTTTTTGAAATTAAAGAAGTTATAAATCCGATAGATGGTTGTACGAACAAGTTAGCGGAGAGGAGTATCATCGTAGTGGGAAATTATAAAATAACAGTATTCCTGTTTTTTTATTAAGAAATTAGTAGTGGTTTTTTTGAATTAAAAAAGGAAAAATAAAAAAATATTGATTAAATGGTTAAATTGAACTATCATTGATTTATTGAATAAATATACGTACAAGTTATTATTTGGATAGGAGGGGGAGCGGCCAGCAATACTAGGCAGACAGATTGAAATCAAAAGGGAGTTTTTTTGTAAGCGGTTTCGGTTTGATTAAAAGAAAAAATAGAAAAAGACAAATTCTGCAGGGGGGTTGGGGACATGAAGATAAGTTTATTCCTAAAAATAATGACGGCCATATCGGTTATTCTTATTTTGCTGATTGGAGGCAGTGTCCTTTATTTATTCAAGAATATTGAAGAACAGTCTGAAACGCTGCAAATAAGCAAAGAATCACTAGAATTAACAATGCAGTTTCAACGTGCGACAGAATATTTAACGAATGAAGTCCGTTCCTACGCACAGTCTGGAAGCAGTACACATTATGAAAATTACTGGAATGAAGTAAATGAAACACAAACACGTGAGAATGTGATTGCCAGCATGGATCAGCTGCACATACCAGAGGAACTTTTAACAATGGTTCACAATGCGAAGGAAACATCTGACTGGCTTGTGTCAATGGATGAAGAAGCGATGCAGTCGGTTGAATCGGGAGACTTAAATAAAGCGCGTTCAGTTGTATTTGGCACAGATTATGAATTCGCGAGAGAAACCATCAGCGAGCCTCTGCAAGAATTCAGCACCGGTCTTGATGATTGGACACGCTCCATTGTAGAAGATAGAAAGCAAAAAGTGTTGGTAAGTTTCAGTATAATGACAGGGGCTGTTGTCCTATTATTTGCAGCAGTCTTTTTTATGATAATGATGCTGTTTGCGAAAATTAAACCACTGGCAAAATTAACACGTCTGGCGGAGGAGATTTCCAAGGGCCAGCTGGACGTTCCGCCGCTGAAGCTTAAATCAAAAGATGAAGTTGCAATCCTGGCAGCATCCTTCAATGATATGGCTGCTAATTTAAGAGGGATGGTATCTACCATCCATAAAGTAAGTGAAAACCTGGCGGCATCATCGAGACAATTAATTGTTAGTGAGGGTGAAACAAAGCTGACTTCAAAGGAAGTAGGTGCTTCTATCGAAGAAATTTCAGAAGGTGCTAACCAGCAGCTGAATCAGGTAGTGGAAAGTGCGGCTGCCATTAAAGAAGTATCGAATGGAGTCGGGGTTATTGTTAACACCGCAATGGCAGTAGCGGAATCATCAGAAGAAACAACGAGGAAGTCAAAAATGGGTGAAGAAAACATCCGGCAGGCTGTTCGACAAATGAAAAAAATTGAAGAGCAGGTAGGTCAGACAGCCGGTTCAATCCGTACTCTGGGAGACCGGTCTCAGGAAATTGAAAAAATAATTGATGCGATTACCGACATATCTACACAAACTAATTTACTGGCGCTTAACGCAGCGATTGAGGCAGCGCGTGCAGGAGAGCACGGACGGGGATTTGCTGTTGTGGCGGACGAAGTAAGAAAGCTGGCGGAGGAATCTAATCAGTCCGCGAACCGAATTACAAAATTGATTCAATCCATACAAAATGATACATTGTCGGCAGTGCAGCAAATGACTTCTGTTACCGAAGAAGTACAGAATGGGGTAAAAATCATAGAAAATACAGGAAGTTCTTTCCAAGAAATACTGAATTCCGCGGAGTTAGCAGCAGGACAAATCCAAGAGGTATCTGCTGTTCTTAATGAAATTTCTTTGAAAACAGACGGTATGAGCCGTTCATTCGAATCCGTGAGCGAAAGCATTCAAAATGGAGCACATAAAACAAATGAGGTTGTTGTTTTATCCGAAAGGCAGTATGAGGCTGTTGAAGAAATATCGGCAGCGGCAGAAAATCTGCAATCACTTGCCGAAGAGCTGAAAGAGCAGATTAACCGATTCGATATTTAAGCAATAACAGAACAAAAGTGAGTCTGCCGGTATCCTCCTAAGACAAGGAAGATACCAGCAGACTTTTTTAGTAGGGCTAACCTTAAATTTTATATGTTGTTAATGCAAAATATCGACTAAATTTATAAAAAATAATGTCTGAAGTTACACTTCAGACTGGAAAGTTAAAAGCGGTTTTGTCCTGAGGGCTGCCGAGAAACACGCAGCTTATATCACCAATTTTTTACCGGGTAAGGAACAAAACAACCGGCCCGACAATAAAGCAGTAGAGAGCGAAATAAATTAAGTTGCCTTTCGCCATAATATTCATGAACCATTTCAGTGAAAAATAAGTCATGACAAAAGAGCCGATAAACGCAAGCAGATAAGGAACCGCGAGTTCGTGGAGCAGGGGATCTTTTACTAGATCACTCACACTTAAAATCATCCCGCCAAAGCTGATCGGGATAAACAGCAGGAAAGAAAAACGCAGCGCTGTCTCCTGTTTCATGCCAAGTCCCATGGCCGCTACGATAGTTGCTCCAGACCGGCTGATGCCGGGAATAAGCGCTACTGCCTGGGCAAGCCCGATCAAAACTGCATCACGGAGTGTCATGTCGCCATCGTTTTTTCGGCCGCGCAGATTCCGGATTAAAAACAAAGCAATGCCGGTAATAATCAGTGTGACGGCGACAGTTTTCACACTGGACAGCTTTGCAGAAATATAGTCATCAAATAACACGCCGATGACACCAGCCGGAATGGTTGCAATGATCAAATAAACAATAAACATAAATTCCGACCGGTCAGAGGGGTTGCGGTGTTTTATGTAGCCGAGCCCGCTTGAAGCAAGGCGCATAATGTCTTCCCGATAAACAGCCAGAACAGCCAGCAGTGATGCAGAGTTGACAAGCAATTCAAAAGTGAGCCCTTCAATATTAATCCCAAAAAAGTACTGGGCCAGCTGCAAATGGCCGCTTGAAGAAACCGGAATTGGCTCGGTAAATCCTTGAAATAACCCTAAAAACAAATATTTTAGCCATAAAAAGAAGTTTTCCATTTTCATCCTCCATCTCTCTCGCTTCTGCTAGTTTAGCAAGTTAAGCAGATTTTTTCACGCCATTTCCTTTGCGTAAAAAAAGGAAATCTTTTAAAATATACTCAAAGGTCAAAAAAGGTCAAGGGGGTTCCGGAAAAATGAACATGGAGCAAATGACATACACAATGCAGGAAGCGCTGGCGGCTGCCCAGCAAAGTGCGGTGGAACGAAACCATTCGGATGTAGATACCGTACATATGCTGATGGCGCTGGCAGCGAAGGAAGACGGATTATTCACCCGTATTTTCGAACGGGCAGGCCTGCCGAAAGCAGCCATGCTCAGGTTTGTTCAGAGTGAAATGCAGTCTAAGCCCGCTGTATCGGGCAGCGCCCAGTATGGTGCGTATTTGTCCGGCGGCTTGAATACATGGTTTCAAAAAGCAGCTGACGTGCAAAAAAGCTGGGAAGATGCTTATTTGTCAGTCGAGCATATGGCAGCTGCCATCTTTTCAGCGGGAACTGCTGTAACGGAGTTTTTAAAAAAAGAAAATGTTACAGAAAGCGTAATAGTAAATGCCATTCAAGAGATAAGGGGGAGTGAGAAAGTGACAACTCAAAATCCGGAAGCAGGATATGAAGCGCTGGCGAAATACGGCCGCGATTTAGTAGAAGAGGTACGGGCCGGGAAAATTGATCCGGTAATCGGGCGTGATGATGAAATCCGCCATGTGATTCGAATTTTATCGCGAAAAACAAAAAACAATCCGGTGCTGATCGGTGAGCCGGGGACAGGGAAAACAGCTATCGTGGAAGGGCTCGCCTGGCGGATTGTCCGTAAAGATGTACCCGACGGCTTAAAAGACAAAACGATTTTCTCGCTTGATATGAGCTCGCTTATTGCCGGCGCTAAATTCCGGGGCGAGTTTGAAGAGCGGCTGAAAGCTGTTTTAAATGAAGTGAAAAAAAGCGATGGCCGCATTCTGCTGTTTATTGATGAAATTCACACCATTGTCGGCGCTGGCAAAACAGAAGGCTCAATGGATGCCGGCAATATGCTGAAACCAATGCTTGCCCGCGGTGAGCTGCACTGCATTGGCGCGACAACCCTGGATGAACATCGCCAGTATATTGAAAAAGACCCGGCATTAGAACGGCGTTTTCAGCCGGTGCTCGTTTCCGAGCCGACGATTGAGGATGCCATCTCTATTTTACGCGGTTTAAAGGAGCGCTTTGAAATTCATCATGGTGTGAATATTCATGACCGGGCACTTGTGGCGGCAGCGACTTTATCTAATCGCTATATTACCGATCGCTTTCTGCCGGATAAAGCCATCGACCTGGTTGATGAAGCATGTGCGATGATCCGGACGGAAATCGACTCCATGCCGACAGAGCTGGACGCCGTGATGCGCCGCGTCATGCAGCTTGAAATTGAAGAAGCGGCACTCCAGAAAGAAAAGGACCGGGAAAGTGCAGCGCGCCTTGAACAAATTCAAAAAGAGCTGGCGGATTTAAAAGAGCAGGCTGACGCAATGAAAGCCCAGTGGATGAGTGAGAAAGACGCAATTATGAATGTAAAAGATAAGCGGGAAGAGCTGGACAGGCTGCGCCGTGAGCTGGAAGATGCGGAAAGCCGGTATGATTTAAATCGGGCGGCTGAATTGCGCCACGGCCGAATTCCAGCTGTTGAAAAAGAACTGGGAGAATTAGAAGCATCCGCTTCGGAAGAAAAAGATGACCGCCTGCTCCGCGAAGAAGTAACCGAAGAAGAAATCGCTGCAATTGTTGCACGCTGGACAGGCATTCCAGTCACCAGGCTGGTGGAAGGTGAGCGTGAAAAGCTGCTCCGGCTTGAAGAAATCCTTCATGAACGGGTGATTGGCCAGGATGAAGCAGTATCGCTTGTCAGTGATGCGGTTCTGCGCGCACGGGCGGGCATTAAAGATCCAAACCGGCCGATTGGCTCCTTTTTATTTCTTGGCCCAACGGGAGTCGGAAAAACAGAGCTTGCCAAAACGCTCGCTGATGTGCTGTTTGACAGTGAAGAGCAGATGATCCGCCTGGATATGTCTGAATATATGGAAAAGCATTCGGTATCAAGACTTGTCGGTGCTCCTCCCGGCTATGTCGGCTATGAGGAAGGAGGACAGCTGACAGAAGCAATCCGGCGCCGGCCGTACTCGGTTGTCCTGCTTGATGAAGTAGAGAAAGCCCACCCGGATGTTTTTAATATACTGCTGCAAATGCTCGATGACGGGCGCATTACCGACTCTCAGGGGCGGATGATTGACTGTAAAAACACTGTAGTGATTATGACATCCAATATCGGCTCTTCTTATCTCTTAGAAACAGGCGGGGAAGGCGAAATTCCGGAAGAAGCGAAAAATAATGTAATGGCACAGTTGCGCGGCCATTTCCGCCCTGAATTTTTAAACCGGGTTGATGACATTGTGCTTTTTAAGCCGCTGACGCGAGAAAATTTAAAAGGAATCGCAGGAAAAGTACTTGAAGATCTGGCAAAACGCCTGCTTGACCGCGGGGTAACGCTTCATGTAACAGACGCGGCGAAAGAGAAAATCGCGGAGGAAGGATATGATCCTGTTTTTGGCGCCCGGCCGCTCAAGCGGTTTATTCAGCGGCAGATTGAAACAAAAGCCGCACGTGCCATTATTGCCGGTGATATTTTGCCGGGATCCGAAGCTGTTATTGATGTGGAAAAGGAAGAGCTGACCGTTCGCTGACCGGCTGTTATGATGCAAATTAAATGAATAAAAAAATGGGCTTCATTAAAAAGAAGCCCATTTCATTTTTTATTCATCCAATAATGCGTCTTTTTTGCCGAGATCGTATGCTTCCTGCATCACCTTCAAAAACATTTCCAAAAAAGGCTGCGCCAGTTCTGGTGAAAAGTCGATATTGGACTCTTTTAATTTCTCCTGTGCTTCAGGCAGGTGCTTCATTGCAATTTGCATAAATTCCATGTTTTTTTCCATGTTGATTCTCCTTTTTTAAACAAAACTGCATTCTATCTTACATTTTAGTAGATAGACAAAAATCGTCAAGAAAAAGCAAAACTTTTTTATGCCGGCGTGTTGATAATATGCTACTATTATGGTCAGAGTACATAAAAAATAAGAAAAGGAGGCCCCATTGTGCAGTACATTATGACATTTTTCTGGACGTTCCTTTTATCTGAGATGGTTGTATACGTTGTATCTTCTATGAATGGAGCGGCTTTTCATTTCGAAACAGGCGTTTTTCTAGCCATCGCCGTAACCATTATCCTGTTGATTCTAACAGCGCTGATTCCGAACGATCCAGTTGAAAAGCACTAAAATGAAAGCGGGTTCCCATTTGGCGGAATTCGCTTTTTTCATATTTAAAAGTTGCATTCAGCAATTTTTTTCAGTAAAATTAGTACCAAGTCATAATAATTGATATTACAAATGTGTGGGAAAGAAGGTGCGTTTTTTGAACGCTGGGATATGGGGAATGGGACGGTATATTCCGGATCAAGTTCTCACAAATGCTGATCTAGAAAAAAAGATGGATACATCGGATGAATGGATACGTACCCGCACAGGCATTGAGGAACGCCGGATTGCTGATGAGAGCGTAGGCACTGTATATATGGCTGCAAGAGCAGCAGAAAAGGCGATTCAAAACGCCGGCATAAAACCGGAAGAAATTGATTTAATTATTACCGCAACAGTAACACCTGATCATATGTTTCCGTCTGTGTCATGCGAGCTTCAACACGAAATTGGAGCAGTTAACGCAGCCGCAATGGACATTAGTGCCGCATGTGCCGGGTTTATGTACGGGGTTATCACGGGAAAACAATTTATAGAAACCGGCGCTTATAAACACATTTTGGTTATAGGAGCGGAAAAACTGTCTAAAGTGGTTGACTGGGATGACCGAAACACAGCTGTTTTGTTCGGAGATGGAGCAGGGGCAGCCGTTTTAGGACCGGTATCAGAAGGACGCGGCATTCTCTCTTTTGAATTAGGTGCAGATGGCCGTGGAGGCAAGCATTTGTATCAGGATGAACACGTAAAAATGAATGGCCGTGAAGTATTTAAATTTGCAGTCCGCCAAATGGGCGAATCGTCAGTGAATGTCATTGAAAAAGCCGGGCTGAAAAAAGAAGATGTTGATTTTCTGATGCCTCATCAGGCAAATATCCGTATTATGGAGTCAGCACGGGAGCGCCTTGGCCTTCCTCCGGAAAAAATGTCAGTGACCGTAAACCAGTTCGGCAATACATCTTCTGCCTCTATTCCACTTACCATGGTTGAGGAACTTGAAAATGGAAAGATTAAAGAAGATGATATTATTGTCATGGTCGGCTTTGGCGGAGGGTTGACATGGGGCGCCATTGCAATGAAATGGGGACGCTGATTGGAAACTAACAATGAGGTGGAGAAGATGGAAAAACGAAGAGTAGTTATTACCGGGCTCGGCATTATCTCGCCGGTTGGAAATACAGTAGAAGAAGCATGGAACAGCGTTACAGCAGGAAAAAGCGGCATCAAGCCGATGACACGCTTAAATGCAGATGATTATCCTGCCAAAGTAGCGGCTGAAATTCGTGACTTTGATCCGGAACAGTTTATGGAAAAGAAAGATGCGCGCAAAATGGATCGTTTTACTCAATTTGCCGTTGCAGCAGCGAAAATGGCAGTAGAGGATGCCAAACTTGAAATCACAGATGAGAATGCAGGGCGGATTGGCGTCTGGGTTGGTTCAGGTATTGGCGGAATGGAGACATTTGAAAGTCAGTATAAAACGTTTTTAGAACGCGGATATCGCCGGGTAAGTCCTTTTTTCGTGCCGATGATGATTCCGGATATGGCGGCAGGCCAGGTATCTATTTATCTTGGCGCAAAGGGAGTTAACTCCTGTACGGTAACTGCCTGCGCAACAGGAACGAACTCAATCGGAGACGCGTTCAAGGTCATTCAGCGCGGCGACGCAGATGCAATGATTTCAGGCGGGACAGAAGCACCTATTACGCAAATGTCGGTAGCAGGCTTTTGCGCGAATACGGCTCTGTCAACGAACCCGGACCCGGCGACAGCAAGCCGCCCGTTTGATGCAAACCGTGACGGCTTTGTAATTGGCGAGGGAGCGGGCATTGTTGTGCTGGAAGAGCTGGAGCATGCGAAAAAACGCGGCGCTCATATTTATGCGGAAATTGTCGGCTACGGGTCGACTGGAGACGCTCACCATATCACTGCGCCGGCGCCCGACGGTGAAGGCGGCGCCCGGGCGATGAAAATGGCCATTGATGATGCGGGACTTGATCCTTCAGAAATCGATTATATTAACGCGCATGGAACAAGCACACCGTATAACGATAAATTTGAAACAGCAGCAATTAAAACGGTTTTTGGTGATCATGCCGGCAAGCTTGCGGTGAGCTCGACCAAATCAATGACGGGGCATTTACTGGGAGCAGCAGGCGGAGTTGAAGCAATTTTCACGGCTCTTGCGATTGAAAACTCCCTGGTTCCCCCAACGATTAACCTTGAAAGCCCCGATCCGGAATGCGATCTTGATTATGTGCCAAATAAAGCACGCGAAACTAGAGTTCAGGCAGCTATGAGCAATTCGCTCGGATTTGGCGGGCATAATGCAACCATTGTACTAAAACAATATACGAACTAAAAAACAGGCCTCCGCCTGTTTGGGACTGCCGGCAAAGCCGGCAGTCTTTTTTTATTGAAGGAAAAATAAGCAGACGGCGGATTTACGGCTCCTGTTTAAGAAAGCAGGCAGCTTGAGAGGTTTTATCTGCTCTCTGGATTATCCGGCAGATGATTTTATTGGTCCGCAGTCTGAAACAAACGGATGTCTGTGTTTTTTTATGCTTACGCGGCATATACATAACGGACAAGCTGCAGGGGCGTGATCGAATGAAGTTTGTTCTTTTCTTAACCGGCTTTGGCCTGGCAGTATCGGGTGGAATCAGCTTTATTATGTATTTAAATCTGCTTGAAGCAGGGATGACATGGTCGGATTATTTTTTCTTTACACTGCACCGGCCGGAATGTTATTTATTTTTCCTTGGCTGGCTGCTCATGTTTTTCGGTTTCATTGAATAAAGTAACAAAAACGTGTCGATAATGAACCCATAAAACGGTAATCAAGGAGGAATTTGATGCTGTACCTTCATGACGTATGGGTGAACTGGTTCGAAGGAGAAGAAAATGGCTGTAATGTGTGTCCGTACCACGAATGGCGGAAAGATGATGGAATGATGCTGCTCGATCAAGTGCCGGTTCTTATTTTACGAAAAAATGCGATGGATTTTTTTGAACAGACGCTGTGCGAATTGCCAAAAGAACTGTTGAAAAAAGTGGAAAGCAAAGCGTTTATCCGTAAAGGAAGCAAGCGGGAAATGCTGGATTATTGTTTTATTGCTTCAGACGGGGACCGTACGATGGCAGTGGATACAAATGGATACCGTGTGCCGGTGAAAAAAAGCCGAATTATGCCGCAGCATGAATTAATCGTCCGGGAAATGGCTGACTGCCATCCGGCAGAACCTTTTTATTTTCCGGAAATCATTCAAAAAACATACAGCCTTAGCGAACCTTCGCCGGAATGGATGGCCGGGTTAACGAGGAAAGAAAGGCAGCTGAAGAATCTTCTATTAATGGCTGTAGACCAATTGATTGAATCAGATCATGAACCTGCATTAAAATACTGGCTGACGGAATGGCAGCCCGCAAAGTATGAAGTGATCCGCCAGATGGACTGGGAATCTGCCGTGAAGATGTTTAGTGAAACCATTGTGATCGGCTGGAGTCCTGCTCATGAACAATTATGTGCTCAAATGATTAAAGGCAGGCCGTTTTTTGAAAAAATGTACGAACAGGAAATGAGCATTGCTACCTGACTGACCGTTTAAATAAAATAGCACCAGTAAAAAACGTCCCGGCATAAGCCGGAACGTTTTTATTTGCGCTTGCGGCCAAGGCCCATCGCGTTTTCCATTTTTCTTAGTGTTTTGCCTGCTGTCCGGCGGGCTTTTTCTGCTCCTTCATCTAAAATACGGTCCAGTTCTTCGGAGTCAACCAGCTTATAATACCGTTCCTGGATAGGGGTCAGATGCTTAACAACTACATCTGCCACAGCCTGCTTGAATTCTCCATAGCCTTTTCCGGCAAACTGCTTTTCAAGGTCTGCGATAGAAGCCCCTTCAAGAGCTGAATAAATCGCAAGAAGGTTAGAAACCCCCGGTTTGTTTTCTTTATCGTATTTTACAACACCGTCGGAATCTGTAACCGCACTTTTGATTTTTTTCTCGATTTGTTTCGGATCATCCAAAAGAGTAATAAACGCTTTTTGATTTGGATCGGACTTGCTCATTTTTTTGGTTGGTTCCTGCAATGACATAACACGTGCGCCTTCTTTTGGAATGCGCACCTCGGGGATGGTGAATATATCATTGTATTTTCGATTAAACCGTTCAGCTAAGTCACGTGTTAATTCAAGATGCTGCTTCTGGTCCTCGCCTACCGGCACAATATCAGTTCCATAGAGCAGGATGTCTGCCGCCATTAATGGAGGATATGTTAACAATCCAGCCGACACAGCTTCCTTGCCGGCCGATTTATCTTTAAACTGTGTCATTCGTTCCAGCTCGCCGATATAAGATACGCACTGAAGCATCCATCCGGCCTGCGCATGTGCCGGCACTTCTGATTGAATAAATAAGGTTGCTTTTGATGGATCAAGTCCTACGGCTACATAAAGCGCTGCCAGGCTGCGAATGTTTTTGCGCAGTTCAAGCCGGTCCTGCTGCACGGTAATAGCGTGCTCGTCTACAATGCAAAAAAAGCAATTATAGTCTTCCTGGAGCTCTACAAATTGTCTTAAGGCACCGATATAGTTGCCCAGGGTAATCGTGCCGCTGGGCTGAATACCTGAAAAAATCGTTTTCATCATTAGTTTAAATCACTTCGCTTCATCTTTTTATGAGTTCAATTATAAATAAAACAAACTGAATATTCAAGGAGACAGGAGAGGGGAAATAAACATAAAAACACCACGAAACGAGGTTTTGGAGATGGTTTGTTTAAAATGTTGAAATATGTTTATACTATATAAGAAGGAACAAAATACAGGAATAAAAGGAGAAATGCATGAATTGGTATGAAAAATTAAATCAATATTTTCCGATTGAAGAAATGAAATCAAAAGAACAAATGGACCTTTTACTATCTGAACGCGGTGATGTGTACCATAAAGATGAGGGGCCGAATCACGTGCTTATATACGTGGAGTTTGACGGGTTTGTTTTTGTCGACTATCTTTTTGTGTCTAAGGATGCACGCGGCCAGGGCCTTGGCGGGAAATTAATAGATAAATTAAAGTCGAAAAACAAACCGGTCATCCTTGAAGTAGAACCGATACAGTACGATGACTCGGACACAGAAAAGCGGCTTCGTTTTTATGCGCGGGAAGGATTTCAGCACGCATCAAAAATCGGCTACCGCCGCCGTTCGCTGGCAACCGGCCAGGAAACAGTAATGGAAATTCTTTATTGGAGTCCGCATACAATGGATGAAGAAGCGATTTATGAAGCAATGGTAAAAACATACCGGGATATTCATAAGTATAAAGACGAGGAAGTTTACGGTGCCCCTTTTGCGCCGGTGGATAAAACGCTTTCGTTTAAGGAAAAGCCGGAGGGGGATATTCTAGAACCGTTCGAACCATGGGAAAAAGTTTAAAAAATGTGGCTTTGACGTTTAGTTGACACATTCTTCGGGTACAATGTATTTTGTAAACAACGATATTTCATGTATATAAATGAAAATGATATTCAATTGGCTGTCATTTCATGGTATAATACATAATGTAGCCGGTTGTTGAGGAGTTTCACTTACATCTGAAATCTCCATGAACGTTCAATTCCTCAAATTGACAGGTATTATATATTTTATTTAAGGAGTGTGAATGAGGAATGGTTACACTATACACGTCACCAAGCTGCACCTCTTGCCGGAAAGCCAAAGCATGGTTAGAAGAGCATGAAATCCCTTACGTGGAACGCAATATTTTTTCAGAACCATTAAGCATTGACGAAATTAAGGAAATTTTGCGTATGACGGAGGATGGAACGGACGAAATCATTTCAACGCGTTCAAAAATTTTCCAAAAATTGAATGTTGATCTTGAAACCCTTCCACTTCAAGATTTATTTGAATTGATCCGCCAGAACCCTGGCTTGCTTCGCCGTCCAATTATTATGGACGAAAAACGCCTGCAGGTTGGATATAATGAAGATGAGATTCGCCGCTTCCTGCCACGGAAAGTTCGTACATTCCAGCTGCTTGAAGCACAACGTATGGTTAATTAATTGACAAAGAAAAATTCCTGCCCGCAATGCAGGAATTTTTTTATTTTATTGTTTAATATAGCTTGAAGAATGTAAAAAATTCAGTTAAAATGTGCAGACAACGGAGTCTTTCTATTTTCATTTATATCCTGTTTATCATACAATAGAACAAAGGGATGAGGGCATTGTTTCCGCAACCCTGTGAACCCTCTAAATGGAAGGGAGAGACCGCACAATGGAAATTGAACGCATTAATGATAATACGGTAAAGTTTTTCATATCATACATTGATATAGAAGAACGGGGCTTTGACCGCGAAGAGATCTGGTATAACCGGGAGCGCAGCGAAGAACTGTTCTGGGATATGATGGAAGAAGTCCACGATGAAGAAGATTTCACAGTGGATGGGCCGCTTTGGATTCAAGTGCATGCGCTGGACAAAGGCCTGGAAATTCTTGTAACGCAGGCAAACCTGACAAAAGATGGCCAGCGCCTGGAATTGCCGTTTACAAGTGACAAAATGGATGTAAGCGGGCAAATTGAAGACCTGTTGGAAGAACATTTTGACCGTTCAGAAGAAGACGATTCACCGCTTGAGTTCGTTCTTGCTTTCCGTGACTTTGAAGATGTTATTGCTCTTAGCTGCCGCGGCGGTCTCGATCACTTAACCACTTCCTTGTACGCGCATGAGAATCACTATTACTTGTTTGTCGAGTTTAATGAGGAGCGCTTTGGGGAAGAAGAGATCGATGATGCGCTCAGCATGCTCTTAGAATATACACATGAATCACGCATGACGATCCACACACTTCAGGAATACGGCAAATGCATTATGCCCGAAAAAGTGTTTCAAACGGTTCGTCAATACTTTTCATAATCTGCATCCTCTTGAGCAATCAAGAGGATGTTTTTTTATAAAAAGGAATTTTCCTCATATTGTCGAATACTAGATTATAAGAAAGGAGGGAGTCTTTATATGCTCTCGGCGGTGAACGCACAGGGGGAATATGCTGTGCTGGCCGGGCCAGAAGCAAAACAATTAGCCATTCGGCTTAAAGCTATTCCCCATTTTTGCCCTCAATGCCGCGGCCCGGTGCTTGTGAAAGCAGGTAATATCAACATTCCCCATTTTGCCCATGTCTCTTCTTCATGCAACTCCTTCTCAGAGCCAGAATCTCCCCGGCATCTTGCCGGAAAAGCAGACTTATTTCAATGGATCAGCAAAACAGCAAAAGCAAGTATGGAAGCACGCCTGCCGGAGGGACGGCAGCGTCCTGATATTTTAACAGGAAACATTGCCGTCGAATTTCAGTGTTCAACAATTTCTGCCGCATTATTTAAGGGAAGAACAGAAAATTACACGAAGCGCGGGATCACTCCTTTTTGGATTTATGGAGGAAAGCCGATCGAAAGAAAAGGAAAATATATTAAGCTGACTTCATTTCAGCGGCTTTTTTTGCGATACCGCTTTCCATTGGGCTTTTATTTGCTTTCCTACTGTCCGGAATTAAAAGGTTTTACAATTTACGAGCAAATTATCCCTGTCACCCCCACACTTTGTACAGCCGAGCGGCGCTTTATACACATAAAAAACATGTCTTTTCCGCCTGATGCGGTTATAAAAGGAAAGCATTCTTTTTCTTTAAATGACTTTTTTGATGAAAAACGAAAATGGCTGGATCGCCAGCTTTATTTTCAGAACAACTGCCAGCATCCTTTTTTTAAAGAAATTTATGCAGCAGGCCGTAATCCTTATTTGCTTCCGGAACAAATAGGCCTGCCGGTTCGGAGCAGTATGGCAATCCGCAGCCACCCGGCAGAATGGCAGTTTTATGTTTGGGCCGAATGGCCGAAACGTTCTGCGGCGGAAACGGTCCGGCGGCGCATTAAGCTTGGCCATGTAAAAGAACAGCCGCTGCCACTTGCAAGTGGCCGGACAGCCGAAATGGCTGCAAATGAATATGAAACACTGCTTCAAATGATGGGAAATATCCGCTCAACGGATAGTACGTCAATGGTGGACAAGCTGCACAACGAAGCCTCGTTTATTCAGAAGTTCGGCGAGACCGTGGTTAACAGGCTTATTTTTTGAGGTGCGAAAGAAAGGAATATATAATAATGAAGGAGAATGGTTATAGGTAAAGGGAGGTTTTTTAATGGCAGACAATCAAGTAAAACAGCTTCCGGCTCGTTCTGAAATAGCGGAAGAATTAAAATGGCGTCTTGAAGATATTTTTGAAACGGATGATCAATGGGAGGAAGAATTTAAAGCGATTCAGGCTCTTGCCGGGGAAGCTGCTTCTTACAATGGAACGCTTGGTGAAAGTCCTGAACAAATGTATTCTTTTTTCGCATGGCAGGATTCATTGCTTGAACGAATGGGCAGGCTGTACACCTATGCGCATATGCGCTATGACGAAGATACTCAAAATGCACATTACCAGGGCATGAACGACCGGGCAAAAGTTCTTTATACACAAATTGCCGGGGCCCTGTCATTTGCGGACCCCGAAATTCTTTCGATTGATGAAGCAAAAGTGAATGAATTTGTGGCCGCTAATGAACCGCTTCAGCTGTACAAAAAAGTGCTTGATGATTTAAACAAGCAGCGGCCGCATGTTTTATCCGCTGTAGAAGAAAACCTTTTGGCCCAGGCGTCGGATGTTTTGGGATCATCAAGCGCCACATTTGGCATGCTTAATAATGCCGATTTAGAATTTCCAGTTATACAGGATGAAAACGGCGAAAGCGTGCAGATTACCCATGGCAACTATGTGCGGTTTTTAGAATCGTCTGACCGCCGGGTTCGGGAAGATGCGTTTAAAGCGGTATATGCCACATATGGAAGGTTTAAAAACACCTTTGCTTCTACGCTGTCGGGACAAATTAAAAAAGATAACTTTTCAGCAAAGGTACGAAATTACAAAAATGCCCGTGAGGCAGCCTTGTCCCGCAATCATATTCCGGAAGATGTTTATGACAATCTTGTTCAAACGATTAATAAAAATCTCCCGCTTTTGCACCGTTATATAGCATTGCGCAAAAAAGTGCTCGGCCTTGAAGAACTGCATATGTATGATTTATATACACCGCTGGTCGCGGAAGGCAAATTTGATGTTACCTATGATGAAGCAAAAGAACTGCTGCAAAAAGGCTTGCAGCCGCTTGGAAAAGAGTACAACGAGATTTTGACGAAAGGGCTCGAAAGCCGCTGGGTTGATGTTGTCGAAAACAAAGGCAAACGAAGCGGCGCGTATTCGTCAGGGGCCTATGGCACGAATCCGTATATTTTGATGAACTGGCAGGATAATGTAAATAATTTATTCACATTGGCACATGAATTCGGGCACAGCATTCACAGTCACTACACTCGCGAAAACCAGCCTTACATTTATGGCGATTACTCGATTTTCGTAGCAGAAGTAGCTTCTACATGCAACGAGTCGATTTTAAACGATTACCTGCTCAAAACAACAGAAGATGAGAAAAAACGCATTTATCTTTTGAATCATTTTCTTGAAACATTCCGCGGCACTGTGTTCCGCCAGACGATGTTTGCCGAATTTGAGCATTTAGTGCATGAAAAAGCTCAAAACGGCGAGGCGTTGACTGCGGATGGATTAAGTGCAGCTTACTATGAACTGAATAAAAAATATTTCGGTGAAGACATGGTCATCGATGAGGAAATTGCGCTGGAATGGGCACGTATTCCGCACTTTTATTACAATTACTATGTATATCAATATGCGACGGGATTAAGTGCTGCCATCGCTTTATCCTCACAAATTTTAAAAGAGGGAGAGCCGGCAGCAGAACGCTATATTAATGAATTCTTAAAAGCCGGCAGCTCGGCAGACCCGATTGAAGTATTAAAGCGGGCGGGAGTCGATATGACCAAAGCAGATGCTGTTGAAGCTGCCTGCCGGGTGTTTGAAGAATCACTGGAAGAAATGGAGAAACTTCTGGGGTAATTTGTAAGTTAACGCTGTCAAACCCATTGTTTTGACAATGTTGTGAACGGAAGGGGCATCTCTTGCAAAAAATGTGCCATACATGATACGATGATGTCGTGAAGTTGATCACAAACAAACATATACCCCTTTGTTTGACCGTGAAAAATTTCTCCCATCCCCTTTGTTCGTAAGAAAAAGCCCCGCTCTGCGGGGCTTTTTCTGTTTTAAGATTGGGCTGGAAGCAGCTTTTTAGTAAGGCTATATAAAAAAACGCCAGCAGAGACACGCTGGCGCTTTTAATGCAGGTATTCCCAGAAGGTACCGTGCTTCGTATTGATTTTTCGGACCTTCTGCTGCAGAAGCAGTTTTTTCATCTGGCAATCTGTTTGTGTATCCGTCCAGTCATAAACACGGCTTATTTCATTTGTGGCGGCAACACGAAAATACTTTATGAACTCTTCGAGAGAAGGAGGATCAAGCGGCTCCGGAATTTCTTCCAGTATTTCCTGCAGAATTTGCACGTAAATATCATACGAATACAATCCGGCAATTTTGATACCTTCATCTTCAATTCGTTCATTGAAAAAAACAATGGTTGGTGCTTCATCGACATCCATCTCACTTGTAATCGCTAAATCGCATTGAAATGCTTTTGTAGCGCCTGCTGAATAAATGTCATTTAAAAATTCACTTTTATCAAGGCCTGCTTCTTCCGCACAACGGCTTAACACCGCCAGATCGGCGATGTTTTCTTTATCTAAAAAAAGCTGTTCCTGGATCTTTCGCAGAAATTTGCTTCCCGCCCGTTTGCCCTGCAGTTCGGCAGCTTTAATTGCAATAGATGCGAGAAAAGGAGATTCAACGGCTTCCTCCATCCAGACAGACTCTTTGCAGGCAAGACCGCTTCGCTCAACAGCAAGAGGACGCTTTGAAGCATTTAATGCAGTGAGCTTGCCGGTCAGCACCTGCTTTAATTTGAAATAATGGCCATACTCAATCTGCAGCTTTCGAATGAGCGGATCAAGAGCCCAGCACTCCGGGCAAAGCGGGTCAACGAATACATATAGTTCGAGCGGCTTTTGCCGGGCAGAGCAAATCCGTTCAGGCAGTTGCATAGAATTCACAGAACATCACCCTTATCATCCGGCCGGTTTACCATATGGAAGGCCGTTTGTTTAAGTCGTTCAAAAAAGAAAGCACGCAATTCACCGGTTAAGTGCACATCATCCATTGCCGCTTCCATACACGAAAGCCAGGCGGCTGCGCGTGCAGGTGTGATTGGAAAAGGCATATGGCGTGCCCGGAGCATCGGGTGCCCGTGTTCATCTGTATATAAAGAAGGTCCACCTAAAAATTGAGTTAAAAACTGTTTTTGTTTTCGGGCCGTTTCGGTTAAATCATTGGGAAAAATCGGCGCAAGATCCGGATGCTGCGAAACGCGGCTGTAAAAAATGTCAACCAGCTCAGAAAGCTGTTTTTCGCCAATGATATCGTATGGAACATTGGATTGCTCGGCCATAAATGTGACTCCTTTTTCCTCGTAATGTACTTTTATTTTAACAAGGCTTTCAGCATAAAACAAATGATAGGATTGAAGGTATGCCTGCAGGGTGATTTTTTTTTACAAAAAAACCGGCCCTACGCATTGTAGTAGCCGGTTACTTTTTTTACATAATTCTGTGTTTCATTAAAAGGCGGGATGCCGCCGTACTTTTTTACATTGCCCGGCCCTGCATTATATGCGGCGAGCGCGAGCGAAATGTCCCCGTCAAACATATCAAGCATCTGGCGTAAATATTTCGTTCCGCCAAAAACATTCTGTTCTGGATCGGCTGAATTCTTTACACCCAGGTAGCTGGCTGTGCCGGGCATTAATTGCATCAAGCCGGATGCGCCTGCGTAGCTGACTGCATTTGGATTAAAATTTGATTCCTGCTTGATAACGGACTGAATCAGTTTTTTAGGAACATTGTATTTTTCAGCCGCGCGGGAGATAATGTCGTCGAAATCCGTTTTTGGCGCGGACAAAAGGTCAGCCCCCGCTTTTGTATAAAGAGCGGGCTGGGCGGCTGCAGTAGAAACTGCAGATGCGCCTGCCTGCACAATTTCAAGCCCCTGCATAAGTGCCTGCTGCAAAATAGAGCCGAATACATTATTCGTGCTCGCTGAAGAGGAAGATGAAAGCAAGGATGTCCCGGTTCCGGCGGCTTTGGCGACAGTTGTATTAATCATGGTGTTAAAAAAGTTTGTATCCACGTTAGTTAGTTTCCTCCATGTTGTGTAAGTGCATTATAAAAGCGGCGGATTTTATTGACAGCCGGTATATAGTCAATGCCATGTTTCGCTAAAAGCTGGTGAAATACTTTTTCTCCGGAGACATTTTTCGCTTCATACTCAATCTCATAATCTTCCTGTCCAAGGTACGTGCTATGATCAAAGACGAGCAGTCCATCTTGATAAATGATTTCTGCGCGGGAAGTTGAGAGCGTGCCAAAATGAACAAATTCTGCCGTGCCGGCACGTTTAGCAGCACGTTTTATTACATCATTAACCGGCAGCCTGCCATTTAATGAGGCCTCTGCTTCAGCTGATGCCAGCGGTACCGTTGATTCAAGCAGACCCGTGTCGGCCGGCTCTTTCAGCGTCATTTCCGCCCGGCCGTTTTTTTCGCGAATGCGCAGAGCGCACCCGGCGTCTTTTAAGGAAAAATCCGGCGTATCAAAATAATGGTTGTGCTGGACTTGGAAAGGACCCGGTTCAAAAGCTGCTGCAAGCTCATCAAACTGTGCTTTCGTAACGACACATTTAAATTCAATTTCAATCTCTTCGTTCATTTTTCCGCCTCATTTTTCCAATAGTAATCTTCTCTTATTGTATCCTGTTCGATCCGTGTTTGAAAGAGGAAAATGTGATAAAATGTTTACGAAGTTTTAAATGAACGGTTGTTGTAAAGGAGAAGTTGATAATGAGAACGAAATGGCATTTTACCAAAACAGAGTGGGCGGATAATACGCTTCGCCTGTTATCTGAAGAAAACGTAGAAGTGACGCATCTAAAGCCGGTAAATCAAGTAATTACCGATTCAGATGCTGCGGCTTTTATTTATTTAGCGGAAGCAGAGGCAGGTTATGTGTATCTGTATGTGCATGAGAGCACATGGGATGAAGTTAAAAGGGCACTGGATGGCAGCCATCCGGTTGAAGCCGTCGGGACAGATGGCACATTTGCGCTTGTGTCATTTCACGAAGAATTGAATGACCTGATCGTCAATATTGAGGGGAACAGCAATTATGGCGAGGAAATGGTACAGAAAGTCGAGCACGTTTTTTTCGCCGAACAGCGCTGATGGAGGGTATAATGGACAACTGGGATGAGTTTTTAGCGCCTTACAAGCAGGCGGTCGAGGAGTTAAAAGTAAAATTGCGCGGCATCCGCAAGCAGTTTGCGATTGAAGACGATCGTTCGCCCATTGAGTTTGTGACAGGGCGGGTTAAGCCGGTGCCAAGCATTCTGGATAAAATGGAGACGAAAAAGATTCCGAGGGACCGCATTCAGCAGGATATGCAGGATATAGCCGGTCTGCGCATGATGTGCCAATTTGTAGATGATATTAAAAATGTAGTGATGATTTTGCGAAAGCGAAAGGATTTTAAAATCATCGAGGAAAAAGACTATATTTCCTACAAAAAGCCAAGCGGCTACCGGTCCTATCATGTTATTATCGAATATCCTGTCCAAACGATCTATGGAGAAAAAAAGCTGCTGGCCGAAATTCAAATCCGGACGCTGGCAATGAACTTCTGGGCGACGATTGAGCATTCACTGAATTATAAATATAATGGTGATTTTCCGGACGAGATTCAAATACGGCTTCAGCGCGCGGCAGAAGCGGCTTTTCGGCTTGATGAAGAAATGTCGCTAATCCGCGAAGAAATCCAAGAAGCGCAGCTGTTTTTTACAAAGAAAAAAGAGTAACCAATAATCGGCAGGGGTGAGGCAGAATGAAATTTGCGATTACATCAAAAGGGGACGCCAAGTCCAATGCATTAATGCATAAAATTCGTAACTATTTGACGGATTTTAAGCTGACATATGATGAAAACGAGCCCGATATCGTTATTTCTGTTGGGGGAGACGGCACACTGCTATATGCATTTCACCGGTACAGCAGCCGTCTTGATAAAACCGCATTTGTCGGAGTACATACGGGTCATCTGGGATTTTATGCAGATTGGACGCCGGATGAAATTGAAAAGCTGGTGATCGCAATTGCACGGACGCCGTACCAGATTATTGAATATCCGCTGCTTGAGGCGATTATCCGCTATCAGGACGGCGGCAAAGAAACACGCTATCTGGCATTAAATGAATCGACGGTAAAAAGCGTGGATGGCACGCTTGTAATGGACGTGGAAATTCGTGGTGAGCAGTTTGAGCGCTTCCGGGGAGACGGCCTTTGTGTGTCGACTCCTTCCGGGAGTACTGCCTACAATAAAGCACTCGGCGGAGCGATTTTGCATCCATCCATTCGTGCGCTCCAGCTGGCGGAAATGGCCTCAATTAATAACCGTGTGTTCCGGACAGTCGGCTCACCGCTTATTTTGCCGGCCCACCATACGTGTATGCTGAAGCCGGTCAACCGACTGGACTTTTTAGTGACTATTGATCACTTAACTATTCTGCATAAAGATGTAAAATCAATCCAGTACCGGGTTGCATCGGAAAAAATTCGTTTTGCCCGCTTCCGGCCGTTCCCGTTTTGGAAAAGGGTGCATGATTCTTTTGTCAGCAGCTAAGGGCAGGCCGTTCGAGCTGCGCTGGACGGCGGAACAGGATGGTGTGCTGCTGCGTTCGTTTTTACAGGAAAAGTCGATTTCAAAACGTGCGTTAACGGATATTAAATTTACAGGCGGACTCATTGAAGTGAATGGCCGCGAAGTAAACGTGCGCTATGTTCTGTCTGCGGGCGATCTGGTGCGTGTGGTGTTTCCGCCTGAAGAGCCATCAGACGGAATAAAAGCCGAGCAGCTGGATTTACCGGTGCTGTATGAAGATGACCTGCTTATCGCCGCAGCAAAGCCGGCCGGCATGAGCACGATTCCATCGCGTGAACATCCGGACGGCTCCCTTGCGGCCGGCCTTCTCTGGCTGTATGAGGAGCGTCAAATTCAGGCAACCGCCCATATCGTAACCCGGCTTGACCGTGATACTTCCGGCATTGTTCTTGCGGCGAAAAGCCGCCACGTTCATCATCTAATGTCTGAGTTACAAAAGAAAAAAATGGTTTTCCGGCAGTATGAAGCGCTTGCGGAAGGGATTTTTGAAACGGAATCCGGAGTAATCGAAGCGCCAATTGGCCGGCGAAGAGATAGTATCATTGAGCGGACCGTATGCGAAGATGGCCAGTATGCACGCACGGGGTATCGGGTGGTGAAGCAATATGGCGGGTTTGCTCATGTGGCAGTCAAACCGGAAACAGGACGAACTCACCAGATTCGTGTTCATTTTGCCCATATAGGCCATCCGCTTGCAGGAGATGACTTATACGGAGGCAGTATAAAGCGGATCAGGCGCCAGGCTCTCCACTGCGGTTCGCTTATATTCAGCCATCCGCTGACAGGTGAGTCAATTGATATATCTATGCCGGTGCCGGACGATATGAAAAAGATAATGAACTAAAAAAGAAGCTTCCAAACAGAGTTTGGAAGCTTCTTTTTTTATCAGACCGGAATGTGTGGAGCCCAGGCAGGCGTTTTTTCAGCTGGAGGTGATGGGTTTTAAAATTGATGCGGGGAGGAGCAGGACGGGCACGGTCCATCCCTTTTTGATGAGCAGCTTGTATTTATTCAATTGAACGAAATTTCTCCGGGACAAAAGGCTGCTTGGACTCTGCCGACACAGTTTCGCATTCCGGCCAGCGAAAGCCGGTTAATTTGCCGCCAAAAACACAGCCTGTGTCGATGTTGATCGTTTTCCCGACTTTGCGAGGCTCCTTAACGGGAGTGTGGCCATATACAATATAAGCATCCCCTTTGTATTTCTTTGCCCAGTCGCGCCGGACAGGAGAGCCGTCAGGGTGCTTTTCGCCGGTAATATCTCCATACAGCACAAACGTTTTTACCCGGGAGTCCGCGCGGCCGATATAATCGGCGCGAATACCGGCGTGGGCGATTACTAGTTTATCATGATCAAGCACTTGATAAAGCGGCGAGTCTTCATACATAGATAAAAAACGTTTTCTGAGCAGGCGGTATTCATCGGCAGGCATTGAATCAAGCTCTGCCACGGTTGTTTCCAGACCATGCGTTTTCTGTACATTGTTTCCAAGAAAATACCGATACAGCTTATTGCAGTGATTTCCGGGAACATAGAGCGCCCCCTGCTCTTCAAAAAGCCGGCAGACCATGTCCATTACACGGACAGAATCAGGACCGCGGTCGGTTAAATCACCGACAAATGCTAAGTTTCGGCCATCAGGATGGATAGGAATGCCTTCGTCCCACCTATATCCAAGTGTATGTGTGAGCGTGCGAAACTCATCGAAACAGCCGTGCACATCTCCGATAATATCCAGCTTCATTCAATCGCTCCTTATTCATTTTGTCTACTGCATTAGTATAAGCGGTTTGGGGGAAATTTAAAAGTAAGGCAAAAGCCGGTACAATATCCGTTGATTTTTTTTTCATACATGATAATATTAACACTAGGTACTAATAACTTGTATAAATGGAGGAACGGATATATGTCATTTTCACTTGAAGGAAAAACATTTGTCGTAATGGGTGTTGCGAATAAACGCAGTATTGCGTGGGGAATCGCCCGTTCACTGGATGCGGCAGGAGCAAGCCTTATTTTTACATATGCAGGCGAGCGTCTTGAGAAAAATGTCCGTGACCTGGCAGCGACGCTTCAAAATCAAAACGATCCGTTCATTTTATCATGCGATGTAACAGATGACAGTGCGATTGAACAATGTTTTGAAGCAATTAAAGAAAAAGCTGGAACTATCCATGGCCTTGCTCATTGCATCGCATTTGCAAATAAAGAAGACTTGGACGGGGAATTTGTCGATACATCCCGCGACGGCTTTCTGCTTGCCCATAATATCAGTGCTTATTCGCTGACAGCCGTTGCCAAGTATGCAAAGCCGCTGATGACGGAAGGCGGCAGCATCGTCACAATGACATATTTAGGTGGCGAACGTGTAATTACAAACTATAACGTAATGGGCGTGGCAAAAGCGTCTCTTGATGCAAGCGTGCGCTATCTTGCAGCGGATCTTGGCAAGGACGGTATCCGGGTGAACTCTATTTCCGCCGGACCAATCCGTACACTGGCTGCAAAAGGAATCAGCGACTTTAACGATATGCTGTCACAAATTGAAGAGCGGGCACCGCTTCGCCGCACAACTACACAGGAAGAAGTCGGCGACACAGCTGTTTTCCTTTTCAGCAATATGTCCCGCGGCATTACCGGTGAAAACATTCATGTTGACTCGGGCTATCACATTACAGGGAACTAATTTTAAAAAACTGTCCATAATGGACAGTTTTTTTGCATATAATGGACGAAAAGCGGAGGTGCATCTATCATGAAGAAAACATCCGGTCCATTGCTTTATATTGGACAGCCACAATTGCAGCCTGTGCAGCCGGTTATGCAGAAAGTTGTAAAAGCAAGCACAGATGAGCCGCCGGTGAGCCTGGATGAAGCAAAAAAAGAAGAGCCTGCTTCGGAAGGAAGCCGGCTGAAGCCTTTTCGCGAAATGGACACGACTGAAAAAGTTATTTATCTGGCGAGGAGACGCATTCCGGTTCCGTGCCGCTTTGAGTGGAGAGAAGGAAGCGTCCGCGGCAGGATTGAAAAGTTCGATGATGCACACGTATGGGTGTTAGATGAAAAAAGCGGGGAGCTTGTTCAGCTGGCCATCGCTGAGATTCTGCATATTCGCCTTGCTGGAACATAAAAAACCGCCCCTCTTAGTGAGGCGGTTCAATTTAACGGCACACATCAAGGTCAACGTCTTTGATGCACTGCACAGCAATAAATTCATTTAAATCAACTGTGATACAGCTGCGTGTTTTCTGGAAGTTTTCTACCTGGCATACTTGCTTTAAGCTAATGCCTTCGTCACAAGCAAGATCCACCGGGTCCCGTTCATCATCAAGCGGCACTAATACGCGCAGACGCGCACAGCAGCTGTCGTATACTTCTTCTACGCGGAAGAAGATAGAAACACAGCCGGAATCACAACAATCTACTTCATCGGGATTGAAGAAAGCGAAAAATGGCTTTCCTTTTTTGGTTGTCAATGTAAAGACCCGTGTATCAGCGTTGCGGCGGCGCGGTCCATCTAAATCGCCAAGAGGTTCGGCAAAGCAGTCTTTGCAGTCTACGCAGTCGTCTTCCTGCCGTGCATCCTGAATATCACGGATCGCACGAACGACTTCACAAACACAGCTTTCCGAAGCAAGAACGTTATCGTCGCGATGCTTTTGGCATCCCATTGGGCACTCCTCCTTTAAATTCGGTACAATAATACAATATGAATTTCGTTCAAAAAGGCATGGACAATTGCCGGCATGAACGGAATTTTTTTTTTGCTTTTGCACATACTGATCGAAAATGGAGGTGCGGGCATGAAAAAAGCAGCAGGAGTTTTTTTGGCCTGTTTATTGGCAGGATGCGGACAGGAGCATGATGGAACTGTCATGATTGAGACGGCTAATCCGAACGCCGTGCAGCTGGACGGTCATCATGACAGCCTGGCGGATAACGTGAAAAAAGAAGCAGACTCGTTCGAGGAAATTTATGATACAGCTGTTGTGAAAGGAAAAGATCAGCTCCTTGTCGCTTATAAGGTACGCCACCTTGATCGGTTTCAAATGACTTCTATTGAAAAAAAGCTTAAAAAGCATATTGAAAAAATGGCGAAAGAGGAAAAAGTTGAAATTGTCGTTTCAAGCGACTATAAAATATTTCTTGAAGCTGTACGATTGAAAGAAGATATGGAAGCAGGCCACATGAATGAAAAAGAAGCGGATAAGAGACTTTCAGAAATCATTAAATTAAAAAAAGAAATGGCATAAAGGAAAGGAAGAGACAAATGATTGCAATGTTTTTCTGGGCATTTGTTATCGGAGGGCTTATTTGTGTCATTGGTCAGCTTATGATGGATGTCGGCCGCTTGACACCGGGACACACACTTTCAATTCTTGTGTCAGCAGGAGCGATTTTGGCTGGATTCGATTTATATGAGCCGCTTATTAATTTTGCAGGAGCTGGAGCTACAATCCCTATTACAAGCTTTGGAAATGCACTTGTGTCAGGTGCGATGCAGGAAGCGGAAAAGCATGGAGTCGTTGGTGTGTTAACCGGCATGTTTGAAGTAACCAGTGCCGGGATTTCTGCTGCAATTGTTTTTGGTTTTATCGGCGCCCTTTTTTTTAAGCCAAAAGGGTGAGCCCGCCCATCCCTTTTTTTCGCTGCTTCATATGATAAGAAGAGAACAGCGAAAGGAGGAAGGCGTCATGGGTATGTATGGATGCGGCGGTTATGGCGGCGGCTATGGCGGCACAAGCACGTTTGTTTTGATTGTTGTTTTATTCATTTTGCTCATCATCGTTGGGGCAAGCTTTTATTGATCTGAAGTGAGGGGGAGCAGTTGATGAACGAAAAGTTTTTTGGCAGCATTGAGAAAAAAACCGGCGTGCGCATGTCTGATATCTTTGCGCTCGTCGACTCACTTCAGTACGCAGACTTCAGTGATGAACGCACCATTCGAGCGGTTGTCGCGCAAACTGCCAGTCTTGCCGGAAAAAAAGTGCCGAAGCAGGTAGAAGACGAAATTGTCCGGACTATTTTAAAAGACGGCAAGAAGCTCGACATGAACGCGATTACCAAAATGATGAAATAAGCCTATGGGAGAGCAGCGGAAATGCTGCTCTTTTTCCTATTCATCTGGGTAATAAGATGCTTTTTCAATATAAATAGTTTAATAGGGGGTGACTAAAGGGAAAGGAAAACTATCTTATAGTGTTTACTTTTCGAAAGGAGCGAGCATAATGAGTTACATACTTCCGATTCCACAATATCAATACGTTGACTACAGAGAGCGGGTCATCAATGAAACAAGCACAGGCTATTCGTCTATTGATCCGGCTGCGAAAGTAACATTCGATAAGGTGCTTCGGGACGGTTCTGAGCCTCAAATGAGCTTAGAAGAACGAAGAAAAAAACGCCAGAGCGAACATGAAGCATTCCGTGTACATATGGCCCAGCTAAGCGGCAGAGGATTTGAAATCGACCGGTTCGCTTAACGGAAGCAGGCGATTCCAATAAAAAAGCGTGCTCCTTCAAAACAGGGAACACGCTTTTTTGTTATAACTTTTTGATCATCGTTTTATGAAGAATGCCGGCGTCTAAAAATTCACCGGATACAATTTCATAGCCGCGTTTTTCATAAAAGGGAATAGCGTGCAGCTGGGCATCAAGCTTTAGTGCTGCGAGGCCGCCAGCCGTTTTGGCATGCTGTTCAATTGCCTCCATAATAAGGTTTCCGGCTCCATGGCCGCGTGCTTCTTTTAATACGCAAATGCGCTCAACCTTGCCAAATTCGCCGACCGTGCGAAACCGTCCTGCTCCGCATGGCTCCTGCAGGTCGTTGTATAAAACAAAATGAACAGCTTCCTCTTCAAGCTCATCAATTTCAAGAGCAGGCGGCACGTTCTGCTCCTCCACAAAAACGGCAGTGCGTACAGAGTATGCATCCTCGCGCTGCTGTAAATCAGTTGTTTTCACCACGTTCAAAGTCTTACGCATCCTTTCCAAGTAAAAATGTTTCATGGACAGTCCACGAACCGTTTTCAAGCTGGTAAAGCAGATGAAAGCGGTCTGCCGTTTCTGTCAGATCAATAGAATCCAGCCGAAGCGAGCCATATACATCTGAATGCTCATCATTGGACAGCCTCTGACCGATTGTAATATGAGGAATAAACCGGTACGGCTCTTCGCCGGGAAATTCTTCTGTATGCATCATATCATATAAAGAATCAAGCGTCTCATTCGGATCTACCTTAAAATAAATAACATTATTCACCGGCTCAAATGATTTCACTTTACTGACATGATAGGAAAATGGCTGATGCAGCGCTGCGATACGGCGCAGTTTTTCCGCTATCCGGTCAATTTCTTTTTCTTTCGCTTCAAATGGGCTTTTCAGCGTAATATGTGGGGCAATCAGCGCATAATGCGGATCATACCGCTTTCGGTAACCATTTACTTTATCCTGTAACGATTTTGATGGAAAAATGACAATACCGTATTTCATGCTCATTCACTCCCTTTAAGTTACTACTTCTTCTATTAGTATACCAAACGTTTAAAAAAATGCAGAACGGGAGCAGATGCTTACTCAAACATTTTCAAAAGAGCCGGCTTCATGTCTTTCTGCCAATAGGTCCATGTATGGCCGCCCGCAAATTCATCATAAAAATAATCGGATGTTTTGGATGTTAAAAGAGAGTGAAGGGCCCGGTTTGGTGTTAAAAAATCCGCCCGCTCCCCATTTGTCATAAGGACGTCGGTTTCCTCTGTGCCGATCATATGATAAAGAGAAGGAAGTGTTTCCGCTTTTTCTGCGATGTTCATCACTGTGCTGTCTACAAAGGGTGAATGCATAAGCACGCGTCCAAATAACTCCGGATGCTTGAGTGCTGCCATAAAAGAAACTGTCCCGCCCAGGGAATCACCGGCAAGTGCCCGGCCAAACCTGTCTTTATGCCCCGGGAACTGCTCATCCAAATACGGAACGAGTTCCTGCGCCAGAAAACGGATATACGCTTTTTGTTTTGAACCTTCAGGATGATATTTTTCACGCCGGTCATGCTTATTGTGATAAGGGATGCCAACAATGATCAGCGGCTCGATGCTTTCTTCGCCAAGCAGCTCATCTGCCACGCGTGGCAGGCGGCCCATTTGAAAATAATCCCTGCCGTCCTGGCAGATTAAAAACGTATAGGAAAACATAGGGGAAAAGCCGGCGGGAACATAAACAAGAAACGAAATGTCCTCGTTTAATTCCTTCGAATGAATATGGTGATCTTGAATTGTTCCGCGTTTCATAAAAAAGCCTCCTTGATAAATACTGTCAGCTTATTTTATCATGGCTTCAATAGAACTAATGTTCTTTTTGGGAACGAAGCAGAGAGATATATGATATGATAAACAAAACGACCGAACAGAGAAGGTGACGAGATGGTGAAAATCGGAACGCTTCGGCGCGCGCCTGAAATTGTGGCGGTGTTCGCGAAGCATGGCTTTGCCGGATACATAAAAGACCTTGGTCTGGCAGAAAAAATCCCGTTTACGCGCTGGGCAGCGAAAGAACAAAATGTAAAAGGCGAGCAGCTGAGGCGGGCTCTTGAAGAACTGGGCCCGACGTTTATGAAACTCGGGCAGTTTTTATCCACAAGAACGGACTTGCTGCCGCCGTCCTGGACCGAGCCGCTTGCCAAGCTGCAAAACAGCGCGCCGGCCATGCCGTTTGATGACATCCGTAAAATTGTCGAATTGGAAGCGGGGCAGCCGCTTGATGATTGGCTTATATATATGGAAGAAATCCCGCTCGGCGCCGCTTCAATTGGCCAGGTGCACCGGGCTGCCCTGAAGGACGGAACAGAGGTGGCCATTAAAATCCGCCGGCCGGGAATCGAGCCGGTTATCCGAAATGATGTTTCGATTTTACGCCAGCTTGCCAGTCTTGCAGAACGAAATTCAGAATTAGCGCGCCAGGTTAGTTTAAAAGCCATCATCGACGACTTCGCGGCAGCGCTCGGACGGGAAATGAACTACCGGATGGAAGCGGTAGAAGCAGCCGGTATGCGGGAAATAATGAAAGACAAACGGATTTATGTGCCGCGTATTTTTTCGGAATGGACAACGGAACGGATGCTCGTGATGGAATTTGTAAACGGCAAGCCGCTGCGCGGGGACGTTATAGCAGAAATGGAAACAGAACGGCGGCAGAAGCTTGCCCGTTCCCTGTCTGAAACAATATTGCGCCAGGTGTTTATTGACGGTGTGTTTCATGCTGATCCGCACCCGGGCAACCTGCTGCTCCTGACGGACGGCCGTCTTGGCCTTATTGACTTTGGCAATACCGGCCGGCTTTCGGATGAAATGAAACACCTGCTTTCGGACTGCCTGTTTGCACTCGCAGACCGGGATGCGGCGTCACTGTCGATGCTTGTGCTTGAAATGGGCGCCCGCAAGCCGATTGAACGGCGCCAGCTTCAGCGCGACATCAGCCGCTGGATGGCGGGCTATATGGATATAGAACTGGCGGAAGTGCAGATGGGAGCTATGCTGCAGGAGCTGTTTTCTGTCGCAGGCAGCCACCATATCACTATTCCAAAGGATTTTGTTCAGGTTGGACAGGCATTTTTAAAGGTAGAGCAAACCGTTATCACTCTTGACCCGGGCTCAAGCCTGTCAGGCATGGTGCGTGATATGGCAAGAGAAGTCCTGTTCGGGCGTATTCATCCAAAGGAAATGCTGCGTGAATCCCGTTCCTTTCTGCGCCTGTTTAAAATGGCAGCCAACAAGCTGCCGGGCATTTTAAATGAAACCCTGAATGAGTGGGAAGGCGGCCAGCCAAAGCTGAAAATGCATTTGACGGCCGATGACAACATGATGCGGCGCATTGAGCGGATGGCGTCCCTTATTGTGCTAAGCGTGATCATGCTCGCTTTCAGCATTATTATGGCTGGCGTTTTCGTCTCCATGGGCAGCCAGTCACCGATCTCCGGCACAGATTCTTACATCATCGCCCTCGTCACCGCCGCCGTTATGACCATCTTATTTCTAACCGTACTCTACCTCATGTGGCGCAAAATCAAATAACAACCGGCCGGACAGCCGGACGACAGACGGCGCGATTCCACCGGTTTTCGGCGCGATTTTCCAGCATTTTCGCGCAATTACACAGCAGGACGGCGCGATCCCTTCCATATCGCGCCGCAACCTATTCATAGAATCCGAGAAAATAGAAAATGAGTTGACATTCCAAAGTAAATTGAATAAAATATAAATTGTCAGTAACACGATTCCTTAGCTCAGCTGGGAGAGCGCTACCTTGACAGGGTAGAGGTCGCTGGTTCGAACCCAGTAGGAATCATACTAGTACAGAGGCCTGGATCCCTTTATTGTTAAGGGATTCAGGCTTTTTTGTTTCACTGATACAGTATTAAAAAATTCGCTCTTTTGCTAATTTGCTAACCCTTTGCTCACGGATTTTTTTATTGCTTCTTCGAAGATGTCAGCCGAGTCATCAGTGGCATCGGGAACAAGGTGGGCATACACCCCGAGAGTTATCTTAGGATCTGCATGCCCCAGCCGCTTGGCAACTCTTACTATATCTACATTGCTTGAGATAAGGATAGAGGCATGAGTGTGACGCAAATCGTGAAAACGAATAGGAGTAACTTTCGCGGACTCACATACTCGTTTCATTGTTCTCAGCACATTGCTAGGATCCCGTGGTTTGCCAAACTCGGTACATATAACAAAGTCGTTGTCCTCATATGCTTGTCCCAGTTTTTCTTTCCATTCCTGTTGCTCGGTCTTAGATATCAATAATGCTTTTATCACTTCGTTAGAAATTGGAATTTTCCGTTGGGATTTTTTTGTTTTTAAAGTTGTTACAACATATCCTTTTAATGGAATATAAGCAAGTTGCCGGTTTACGTTAATAATTTGCTTATCAAAATCAATATCACTCCATTTAAGACCTAATAGTTCTCCTCTTCGCATACCCGTATAGAGGGCAAGTAAAAATGTAAGATAACATCTTTCACCTCTGCACACATCAAGAAACCTGTGAATTTCATTGAAAGACCAGATCACCATCTCTTTTTGTCTAATTGGTGGGGATTCTGCTTCTGAAGCAGGATTATATTTAATTTTCCTCCACTTTTTGGCCTTATCAAAAGCTTGATTGAGCATATTATGGATTTTACGGATATAAGCCGGACTGTATTCTTCCTCGTACTTTAAGTTATACAAAGCATCGATATCTTCCGTTGTAATGGCCGAAATTGGTTTATTGCTAAACGGGTTTCCATCGATTAAGTGCTTTTGCATCATGTATTCTCTTGATTTTGCGGTGGTATCTTTTACGCGCTTGCTGTAGTACTCATAAAACCATTTCTGTATAAACAAAGAAAACTGCTCGTCACTGGGCCTGAAATAATCCCCTTCGTCAACTTCGCTTAACAGCTTACGCATTGCTGCCTCTGCGTCTTTTTTTAAACGAAATCCCCCCTTTGTTTTTTGTTTTCGTTTCCCTGTTAATGGATCTTTACCTATATCAATTATATAAGTCCAGGTTTCCCCCCGTTTAATTACAGATCCTTTCAATGTAGCTTACCTCCTTGACACGTTTTTTGTGTGTTAGAAGTAAAGTAAGCCTGTGGTCTAATCTTTATTGTAACACAGGAATATTGATTCATAATTTGTTGCCTTCCTGACAAGATAGCCATTCAAAAAATGCCTCCCTGGTAACGCGCTTATTTCTTCCAAGTTTTATAAGCGGGAAAGATGCACCATCCATTATTTGGTACGCTTTGGGCTTGGATACCTTTAAAATTTCTGCCAGATGCTCGACAGTTAAAACAATTGGATAGTCCTCCATATTCTTGTTCATGCGGTTTCTCCTTATATATTTAGTTCTTTTTAATGAATACTCAACTGTTTAAGTTTGAAATAGTATACTTTCAAGTGCTTACGGTTTTAAGTCTTTTGATAAAATTTTTTTCTGTATCGAAATAAGAGGTTTAATTTATACAGAAATCCCAGGTTATAAAGATGGTGGAATTTTACAAAAGGATATTTGAATACTCTAACGGTTTGTATTTGTCATACTGGCAGCAGAGCAGGAAAGTAACGAATAAAAAATTCATGAAAAGTAAAATTGCTACACCTTATTTATTTGGGTAATTTTAGATAATATAATTAAGTTAGGGCTGAACCTCAGTTGTTACATCGAAAAAAAT
This sequence comes from Domibacillus indicus, assembly GCF_000970685.1. Lineage (GTDB taxonomy): Bacteria > Bacillota > Bacilli > Bacillales > Domibacillaceae > Domibacillus > Domibacillus indicus. The sequence continues at coordinate 523,602 of NZ_LAJB01000007.1, read as the reverse complement.
TAAAATTGGGAGGGCGCTATGGTTTCCTATGAAGAAGAATTAAAGAACCAGGGATTTGAACAGGCACTAACTGTTTTAAAGTTAATTACTGAAGGAAAGAGTGATGAAATGATCGCTGAAAAATTAGAAATACCTGTTGCAAAAGTTGAAAAAGTAAGAGAAAAGTTATCACAATAGCAAAAATCCCAATATGTATGTCGATAAAAACTCTCTTATGTTACTTATGCAGTATAAAAATCTTAATTAGTAACTTATGCAGTATAAAAATCTTAATTAGTAACAGTAACGAGCAGTTGAATGTTTTGGCTAAATTGAATATACCGAAAATAATCTCTGGATCTTGTAAAAGATTTAGAGATTTTTTATGTTTAAAAAATTTTTAAAAAAAGCTTAAAAAGATCTTGGGCAGCAGGTAATATATTTAAAATATTTTTTTGGAGGAGGCCGCTGCAGAATTTAAAGACTAAAACAAAGCAAATTTACTGTGTTGCTTAATTAACACAGTACGAGACAAGTAAGTAACATATAGAGAAGGGATCAAAACCATATGCAAGGTTGGATTAAATTTCACAGAAAAATACTCGACAACAAACTGTGGTACGACGTTTCAACGTTCCGTTTGTTTACTCTCCTGCTCCTTAAAGCGGCACATAAAGACGGCACCAAGGTAGGAGGTCAGGTCCTTAAACAAGGCCAGTACATCCGTTCATATCGGATGCTAGCACATGATCTTTCTTACAAGGAAGGGAGAGGCGTCAAACAGTACTCAACAAGCACCATAAAGAGGTGTTCTGCTAAATTGATTGAAAACGGAATGGTCACGGTAGACGAAACGGAACTAGGAACACTGTTCACCATCGTCAATTACGCGTCATATCAGCATTTACAGGGTGATGAAGAAGAAACCCAGAACGGAAGTCAGAACGTTTACAGAACGAACCCAGAACGAAGTCCGAACAATAACAAGAATGTAAGAATTAAAGAATTAGCAGCAGTAGCTAACGGCGATAAAGATTTCGCTCCTCAGAACCAAAGTGACGGGACGCCTGAAACCGGAAATAAAATATCACAGGATACAGAGGCACGTAAACAACAAATCGCTAACTGCTTTATTGCTGTACGGAATATGGGTTTTTACTTAAAGCCAGAAGAAGAGAATTCAATCGAGCGTATTGCTGAGTTGGATATTTCAATCGACAAGCTGCAGGGCTGGATTCAGGACATTGTGCAAACACAAAATCAAAAAAGCCCTCACAACAAAGTGAAAAGCTTCCGGTACTGCGAGCCTATTATCCTGGAACGATTCCATGAAGAAAAGAACCGCAACGTTGTTCAATTCGGGAGCAAGCCGAGGAAACAGGAAGAAACGCTAGAGGAACGTTTTGCCCGACTTGAACGGGAAGGCAAATTGAATTTTGGGGGCGATTAAGTGGACAAGCAGCAGGTGTTTAAAATACTGCATACGATTAACGCGGCGTATTCCCGTTTTGAAGTAACAGATGACCGAGTAATCTTATGGTCTGAAATGCTTCATGGGATGGACTTTGATAAGGTCGACGCTCGTCTAAGACAGCATATTAAAGATAACAGATTCCCACCATCTATCGCGGAAATATCAGTCTATGAACGGCCAAAGAATGAGCATCTGGAAAAGGTAAAACAGTGGGAACGTGAAGGAGCGGAACGGATTGAGAGAGACAAACATAGACCAAAATCAATTAATCCATACAAGCAGTGATCCGTACCAGGCAGCAGAAGTAGAAAATACGGTTTTAGGCTCCATGTTTCTTGAACCGGATCTTGCTTACGAGACAAACTTAACGATTGAGCATTTTACCCGGGCAGCTAACCGGTGCATCTTTGAGGCTATTAAAAAGCTAGCTGAACAAAATGTGCCGGTAGATGTAATCATGGTTACTCAGCAGCTAGTTGAAGACGGCCAGATTGAGAACGTCGGTGGCACAAGCTATCTATCTGACTTGGCTGGATCTGTTCCAACAACTGCAAACTTTGCCTATTACCAGGCAATGCTGATCGATCAGTATAAAAAGCGATTAATGAGCCGGGCTGCCTCGGATTATTTAGCCAATCCGACTGAAGAAACAGCAGAAAAAGTGTATAGTACCTTTATTGAGGCTCAGGAAATGGGGCAGAAACAAGGCCGGACAAAGGTGGAAGTCCTTAGCGAAATCTTTGATGAGATTTATGAGGATGCCGGTGAACTGACGGGCATATCGAGCGGGCTGGCAGAGCTCGATCGGATGACAGGTGGATGGCAAGGGGGAGATTTAATCATTGTGGCCGGTCGTCCATCGATGGGGAAAACAGCATACGCTCTAAGCCTGGCGGGTGCTTGTTGCGAACAGGGCGGTGTAGCGGATATTTTCTCGCTTGAAATGTCGCAAAAGCAGCTGATCAAGCGCTTCCTATCTAGCATTGGAAATATCGAAGGTTCCAAGTGGCGCAACCCCTCCAAAATGTTTACCGAAGTAGACGATAATAGAGCCGACTATGCGATGAATGAATACAATAAGTGGGCGATTGAGATCCACGATAATTCTCGTCAGACAGTTGCTGATATACGGGCAGCTGTCCGGAAAACAAAGCGAGATCATCCAGGCAAGAAGCATATTGTCGTGATTGATTACCTGCAGCTGATCACGCCAATTGGTAAGTTTGAACGGCATGACTTGGCTATTGGATATATCACCCGAGAGCTCAAGCAGATGGCACGCCAGTTTGATGTGCCGGTTATGTTGCTCAGCCAGTTAAGCCGGGCAGTAGAACAGCGTCAGGATAAGCGGCCGATGTTGTCTGACCTGCGTGATTCAGGGTCGATCGAGCAGGATGCTGATATCGTCTCCTTTCTTTACCGGGACGATTATTACAGTAAGGATAAGGGTGTAAAGAATACAGTAGAAGTCATTTTAGCTAAACAGCGTAATGGATCTGTTGGCACGATAGAGTTGGCATTTATTAAGGAATATTCTAAATTCTTGGATTTAAATCAACAGAATTCTTAATTTTGATAAGTATATGATCTCTGGATTTATTAATAGATAGAGATCACAAATAGTGTGCTATCCTTTATAATTGTTTATGAAAACTGCCAATAATTAATATACTTATTCTAGTTTTTTGCTCTAATCATCAAAAAGGGATAGAGTGGAACATTTAAAAAGCTTGGTTTTAGAGGCTCTTTCCACACTCTTAACCAAGCTTTTCAGATATTACATCTCGAATGCTTCCTCTAGAATAATTACATATTTAAAACGTTTTATTCCAATCCGATCCAAACTGTTCTTCTTCACCATAATATAGTAATGTAATGTCTCCATGTTTAAGAATATTGTTCTCTTTCAATTTAGAAATGAGGTTGTCCAATAATTTTTTATCCCCTTCCTCTCTCTTTTTTGAAAGTTCTATCCGTAGCATGGGACTGATTTCAAACTCTTTAAAGCTTTTTGGATTTGGATTTCTCTCTTCAATATCTAGGTTGTAAAATTCCTTATCTTCTATCATTGCGGTCACTTTAGTTACCGCCTGGAATTCCTCCTTCACATAAGGGAATACCTCTTTTTCGATATCGTGAGTCATTTTGGACATTGCATAGTCATCTGTCATTTCCCCATTATTTTGATCTTCGTATACCAAAAACTCTATACCATTATGTTTATCACGTACCTTAGCTGCATAATTAAAATTCATGTATACTCCAAAATCAGAGTTATCTAAAACCCCATATATTTTGAAATTATCATTATAGTATTCCTCTAAATATTGTTCGGCTTTTTCCTTTACTAATTTTTCAGCAAATGGATTTGGTATGAACAATTTAGCAAATATCAAAAACGCAAGAACCCCTGCTATTATTGCAGCGACACTTATACCCTTTTTCATAACTTTGCCCCCTAAGGTTTAATTTCTACGCATCTTATTACCTTATATTACCACTTTTCATGACTAGTTACGTTTGCTTATCATAGTTTTTTACGTGTGGTAACTATTAGGCTCTATTTGAGGTCCTTTATTTTACTGGCAAAGGTCGTAAGCATGAACTAATGCAGATAAACCCGCCAATATTTCATGGACGGGTTATGTTTAAAAGAATACCCTTAAAATACCCAGGAGATATTAATCATTTCAGGCGCTTTATTGTTCAAGCTAATAGGAACCATTAATGGTTCCTATTAGCGGTTTCTGCTATAAAAAATAGAGATTGATCTTAATAATTATGTATAAATTAAAACCCTCTATATAATGGAATCTATAAATAGGAACCATTAATAGGCACTATAACAGATCCCTTATAGATATAGGGTTTGTGCCCCGCTACCTCTGTATAATATCTTAGGACAAAGACTTGTAGTAAGGCTTGATTTTATAATAGGCACCATTAATGGTGCCTATATGCACATCCTTGGTAATTTAACTGTGCAAGTCCGGAGGGAAACGCTTGCTATTTATATAAGCCGTATTTAAGAAAAGGCTTTTCTCAGTGTGTAGTATCCTTTCGATAGTTGTGCAGGATCTCCTAGCTCCGCTCACTGTTCCAGCAGGAGTAATTTGCATGACTGGCTTTACTACGTCTTTATAAGACAAAATAAGCAAGGAAGAAGTGACTATTTTAAAATACAGTTAGCCCTATACAGCCCCATTGAACTGCACTTGGCGTCTGTCCCACGGAAAACAGCAAAGCCCTTTGGATGATACGCACAATATTTGTCCTATACTGCAGTCTGAGATTTGCTACTCTCATTCAAGTGCTATGCGAAACAGAAAGTATCGCTTAGGCTGTTATAAGCACTTTTTAAATAAGACTCCCTTCGAACTTTAGAATGCATAGTTATTCAAATGAAGGACCTATTAGAGGGAAGACCCAATCACATAGGCAGGTATGTTATTGGGGTATGTTATTTGAGATAACATACCCTGTTCAGAAAAAACCCAGGAAGAGAAAGGGCTCAAAGCTATTTTCAGAACCGTGAGAAATCCCGACTATATAGGAATATACTATCCGATTTGGTAGTAGTTTGCTGTTTGCTAAAAGTACGTTCCAAGGTAGTTTTTTGTTTTTATGATTATACAAAAAAAAGGATTAATATACAAATTTATTGGAGAGTACTTATTGATTATAGTGTTCGTTTTAAATTTGAAACTGAAAATATTTACTAGCTGCCCTTTTAAAACAAAAGTGTAGGATATATTATCAGCGCTTTTATAATAACTTTAACTGTTCATCTTTTTAATCTCTAGAGCAACAGTTAACTCACTGCAAGAGATTTTATGTAAGTGCCACCACCATTCCTCTATTGGTCGCTTAGTGTTGTCAAAGTCATATACTGTTTGAAGATGATGTAGTAAAGCTTCAGCGTTTTCAATTATTTTATAGTCGCATTTATCAAGTTCTGTTTTCTCTTGTTCAGTCAGTAAGTGATATACTTCATTCATTTCACTGCGAATATGGAAGTTTTCGATGGACTCATGTGGGCTAATTTCAAAATTACAAAGGTCATTATACAGATTCTTAATTTCATATAAATACAACATGTCATCACCTCTTTTTCTGATGTAATACTATATTGTTATATATACATAATAGTATTAATTTTCAAATAATTTGTAAAGGCATACATAAAATGGATTTTTTTGATAGAGCGAGTAAAAAAGGCTACAGGACAAGTATGATGAATCAAGCGCTTTGTAAATAATTAAAAGCTTTTAGACCATTTAGAGCTGTAATTGATGTCGTAGAGTGTAAATTTTAATTTTGTCTTGTGTAGTTTTAAACGATACTTTAAAAGAGACCTATAGTGGTTTTCCTAATGCTATCAGATCTTTCATTTGTTTAATCCTCAATTAACAGCAAACTAAAATGTTATGTTTAAAAATGTCCTTCTTTATAATATTAACTATGATTAGAAAGTAATCTTGTAATTTAGGAACTATAAGGTAAGTAACTTTCAAAAGGTAGAGTTGTCGGAAAACAAAAGGATTCTCAAAAAGAAGTTGTTGTTTTTATGATAGGCAAAAGCACATCTGAATTTTTAGATGTCTTAATTCGCTTTTCGTTTGCATCTTGTCATAATAAAATTAATTCAGTCTTATGAACGAAGTGGGATGTAAATTATTAAAATTTTGATTGTATGAACAAAATTTATATCTGAACGAAGTGGAAAGTGATCATCAAGGGAAGTTCACTTTTTGTTTGTCATTTTTACAAAATTGGTATATTATTCAAATGTTATTTATGCCTAAATATAAATTTTAATATGGGAGGTGTTTGAGAGTGCGTTTAAAAATTAATATAAAAGCTAAAGAAATTCCAGTCGCTTATCGGTTTGGGTTTTTGAGTATGATCAAAGAAGCTGTCACGGCATCTGATCCTCATTATGCAAAGCAACTTTTTGACAGCCAAAATAGAGAAATGAAACCTTTTGCCTACAGTACCTATTTAAAAAATTTCCGTTTCGAGGGAGATTCTATTAAGGTGGACAGCTTTACGATCACTATCTCTTCTTCTGACCTTATGTTTATGACTATGTTATATAACGGCTTGGTTCATATTCGGAAATATCGCTATAAAACATATGAGTGGGAGCGTGGAAGGATTGAAATGCTTCCGGAAAAAAATATCCAGTCGTCATCTGTCTTGTTCCGCACCTTGTCTCCTCTATTAATTGAATCAGCAGATCAGCAGCCGCTTGCGCCTCACGATCCTGGCTACGAGCAAGAATTTAATTATTACGCCAATTTAACAGTACAGCGGATGCTTAAAAGATCGCTGAAAAAACCGCTCATCGTCCGGCCAATGCAAATGAAGAAAGTGGTAATTAAAGAAAACACACACCATATCAATGGAGGGAACCAAGTCTTATATTTGACAGCTTATAAGGGCATGATTTTTGTAGAGGGCGATCCAGCCGATTTGGATTGCTTGTATAAAAACGGATGTTCTAAAAGAAGATCGGCTGGTTTTGGCCTTCTTGATATCGAAATGGAAGGAATGAGGACATGAGTGGCTATGCCGTTGAGCTTATAAGTGAAGAATGGTTTTTCAACGCAGGCCTTATCGGGCTAAAAAGGCTGTACCCTGATGAATTGCCAATTATAAATGGAAATCCAGCTATTACAGTTGATATGCTGGATACGCTGGCTGAGAGGTATTTTCATTACTTGTTTTCTACGTACAATATCGCAGAGCGCGATGCTAAAAGAATGCAAAATCTCCTAAGCTGGGCAGAGAAAAATGAAAGAGATGCATTCAAGGAAATATCCCGTTTTGCTGCTGAGCAATTAAAAAAGATTGATAAGTATTTTCCCACCCAGGCGGTTGAATTAAAGAGAGTTATCGATGTTATGAAAAAGCCAGAGTCAATAGAACAAATGAAAGTGTATGTTGATAAATATCTGAAGATTGTGACTAGCGAAGAAATAAATCAGAAGCTGACAATTAATTATGTGAAGTCACTTTATATTTCGCCGTTTTACGGACAAACAAGTTTCCTTCAAAAAACGTTTTCAGCCATGACGTATGACACGCACTTAAAACGGATGATAAAAGACTTTATCGAGCCAGCTCGACTTGAAATTACTTTCGCAGAGTTATTGCAATCCGCAAAGAGTGAAGAAGAAATCAAGGATTTCTTAGAAAAACACAAAGATTATAGCGGATTTAAAGGTTGGTTGAAAGCCATTAAAAAAATGAAATTATCAGACACTCACCAATGGTTTCACGAAAATTTGCTACCCTGCTCATTTATTGATTCTCTATATGCGACGATGAACTTTGAAGAAATGATGTTTTTGCCCCTTGGCATTTCCAGGACAAATGCAACCAACTTTTTTTATGACTTTAACAAAATAAATCCCATTCCGATGAGTGCCGTGGCCCGCCTTATTTTATTTCTATTCCCCATCGGTGCAACTTTTTATAATCGTCAAGTCGGACACGGTACAGCAAAGGAAACAAGACGTTATGCAGGGATTGTGCTGAATTCAACTCGGTTTGCAGATAATTATGACGCTAATGAAACGTACCGGAATATTCGAAATGAAGGTGGTTCCTTTACGGATGCTGTCTTTGGGGTGTTGGCGGATGTAAAGCAAAAAGCAGAACGCAGCCAGCGTTCGTTATTGTTTATCGAAGTCCATACTGACGGGTCAAAAAAAACGGTGCTGGATTACTATCATATGCCGGCCTATGCATCTAAATATTTTTCATCCAATCAAAGCAATGCATTAAGGGTCTTGTTTTTGAAAGAAGAAAAAGACCAGTTTATTCGATCTATTTTAAACGGGCGTGACCCGAAGCAGGAAATGTTCCGTTATGTGAGAGAAGCCATTAAGAACGCCACACACCGAACGGGAGCTTTGGTTATGGTGCAGCAGCGGGCGAAAATCATGCGGGTGAAAAAAGGAGTGAATGAAGAAATGGACGAAAAACAAGACAAACAGATTTATGTGATTTATAAACAGGGTATCGCTCTTCAAAAAAGATTGGAAGGAAAAACAAATACGGAAACTCATGATGTTTACCGGGCGGATGCCTCCAAAAAAATACAGGGGATTGCTTATCGTCTTTTGAATTCTCTGAAGACAGGAAATCCTGATAGTTTCTTAGATACCATAATGCGGCTCCATGTCGGAGTTGGGCTGCCTGTTTCCTCTCTGTTCCTGGATGTTTTAAAAAAGGGTGGACTTGATTTTGAGACAATAGGCGGCGCTTTTATTGCAGGGTTGCTAGGCGAAGAATACAAAGAAAAACCGATAGGGGAGGAAGCAAAATGAGCAAAGCCATGACAATGTCAATTATTTTTCGAGCAAATTCGTTAAATTATGGGGAAGGAATCGGGAATATTTCTGAACTCAAAAAATTTCACCGGGCAGATGGAAACGTGTATACATTCGCCTCCCGTCAAAGCATCCGGTATGATATAGTGCGGCTCGGTAATGAGTGGTTTGGCTGGAATCTGGACACGGTCGATAAAACAAAAGGAACGCTTCAATTTAAAGAAAACACATCGATTAATGATTCGGTAGAAATGGACTTGTTCGGTTATTTGAAAACAGCGAAGCAGTCGAAAAAACGCCCGGCGGTTGCCCGCTTATCTCATGCTGTTTCTATGGAGCCATATCGCAGTGATATGGAATTTTTGAATAATATGGGAATGGCTGAACGAATCGGCGAAACACCGAATCTTGCGAACATTGAGCAGCATGAGAGTCTATATGCTTATACCATCACCATCGATATGAACCGGGTTGGGAAAGACCTAGATATTGAGCTGTCTCCGGAAGAAAAAACAAAGCGAATGCATGAATTTTTAGATGTTATTAAACTATTAAATCGTAACATTCGCGGACGCCAGGAATCACTTGCTCCTTTGTTTGTCATTGGGGGCGTATATGATGTAGCTAATCCATTCTTTCTAGGCCGTCTCATGCTGAATCATGATATGAAAAACTGGCTGATTGAAACGGACATTTTAAAGGATACATTGGATACAACGTTTGGAGGCAGTTCCATCAAAGACCAGACCCGTATCGGCTATATAAAAGGAGTATTTGAGAATGACGGGGAAATTGGCAGCTTGTGCGAAGCAGGAAATGTAGAATCCTTTTTTGGACACCTAAAGCAAGGAGTTTCCGCTTATTATGCGGATGCGGGCCAATGAAAGCACTACGGCTGAAGCTGTATCAAGAAACAGCCTGTTATAAAAAGCCCCATGCACTTAAAGTATCGGAAACCTATCCCCTTCCGCCCTTTGCTACTGTAAAAGGAATGCTTCATGCGGTCATGGGTGCCACATCATTGATTGATATGAAACTATGTATTCAGGGAACCCACACCGGTATGATCAATGACTATCAGACGTATTACTTTTTTAAAAGTGATACAACACCTGAATTCGCGCTGACAGCTGCCGGACTGCCAGGTGTGAAGGGAGAATTTAATCAAATCACGACGATGCCGATTTACAGGCATTTGCTATACCATGTCCAGCTTGTGATTTTTGTGCAAGCGGAAGAAACTGTGCTTGAGCAGATATGCGAATCCATCTTGGCATCATCAGCTTTTATCAGCCTTGGCCGCCATGAAGATCTTGTACGGGTGGATGGCTGCGATATCGTGGAGCTGGAAGAAACGGACAGCTGTGAGCTTACACACAGCGCCTTTGTGCCTTTGCCTATAGCATCCGAAAGTGATATTTATGGGATGCCTTATAAACTGAATTGGGTGTACAGAATTGTGAAGGGTGTTCGGGTTTGGGATAAGATTGCTGTTTCGTTTGCAGAGAAAGACCAAACAATTGTTGAGACAGAAGAGTTTCCTCTTTATATCGACGATGAAAATCATGCTGTATTCTTTCATCATTAATCCATTGGGTCGGCTTCGGCCGGTCCTTTTCTGAAGGAGAATTATATGTTATATGCCAAGTCAAACCCAAAGGAATCTATTTATGCACACACGTCTGAACTCTTAAAGAGATATGAGGAACTGTACGAAATAAATAGAAAAAAATATTGTACGATGAGTGAAACGGACTGGTTATTACTTTGGAATGCCGCTCTTTATCATGACATCGGTAAAGCGGAACCTGTGTTTCAAAACAAGATTAGACAAGTATTAAACGACCCCCCGCTGCCCGTTCCTTTCCAGGAGACTGTACGCCACAACTACTTATCTGTTTTATTTTTGCCTTTCCACCAATGGTCTTTTACAAAGGAGGAAAAGAAAATGATGGTACAGGCAATTGGTTATCATCATGAGAAAAATGACCGGTTTGACCGGGATATTTTAAAAAGTTCTTTTCTTCAAAATGTACAATCCTTATTAAAAGAGATTAAAACAGAATTCCCGCATCCTATTTCAGAAAAACCTCAAATGATTTCATTGAATTATTTAAAAAACCGTTTCACCCATCATGACGGTGAGCTGTTTTACCGCTATATCATGGTCAAAGGACTGCTTCACCGGCTGGATCACAGTGCTTCTGCTGGACTGCCTATTGAACTGGCGTCAGGTTATCATGTATCGGAATATGTAGACCGGTATTTTATAAAAGAAATCAAGAAGCCGAAGAGGGACTTGCAGGTATTTGCTGAAGAAAATCGTGATAAGCATATTTTGGCGCTAGCACAAACTGGAATGGGAAAAACAGAAGCGGGCTTGCTTTGGATTGGAGAAGAAAAAGGCTTTTTTACACTTCCTCTTCGCACAAGTATTAACGCAATGTATGACCGGGTGAAAAACAAGATTGGATTTTCGAATATATCGGAAGAGGGAGAAGAAGCGATTGGCCTGCTTCATTCATCCAGCATGGATTATCTCGATGAAGAAAACAGCGAGCAGCAGCAAGATATTGAAGTGGTCTATAACCAAACCAGACAATTTGCGAACAAGCTGATTATTTCAACAATTGATCAAATTATGAAATTCCCCCTCTATTACCGAGGATTTGAAAAAGAATTGGCTACATTAGCTGGAGCAAAAGTTGTTATTGATGAAATGCAGGCATACGATCCGCGTATTGCCGCGCTGCTCATTCGAGCGCTTGAAATGATTGATCAAGTAGGCGGACGTTTTATGATTATGACGGCTACAATGCCACATTTGTACAAAAAAGAGTTGGAGCGGATTATGAGCAGGAGCCGCATCTCGCTCATCCAGCATCAGTTCTTTGATGATCAGGTTTTACGGCATCATATCCGTGTTCATGATGAAAGTATTTTGGATGCCATAGACAACATAGAGAGTGACGGAGAAACAAAAAAAGTATTAGTTATCTGCAATACGATTGCACAGGCAATGGAGATGTACGAGAAACTGGATGAAAAAAGCAGCAATGTTCATCTCCTTCATGCCCGCTTTCTGCAACGGGACCGGTCGATCAAAGAAAAAGCCATTATGGACTTTGCAAAAAAAGGAAATGAACCTGGCATCTGGGTGACCACGCAATTAGTTGAAGCAAGCCTTGATATCGACTTTGATCGTCTTTATACCGAACTTTCTTCACTGGACAGCTTATTTCAGCGTCTCGGACGCTGTAATCGAAAAGGAGAGAAGCCCATAAATGTGCCGAATGTTCATGTTTACACTGCAGACGAGACTGGCCGCGGGGGCATTTATGATAAAGATATTTTCGACCGAAGCAAGAAAATGATTCAAATTATAGATGGCACCGTTTTAAAAGAATCATCCAAAATGCAGATGATTGAAACGCTGTATGATGAAGACGAACTGGAAGGAACTGAGTTTAAAAAAGTTTTTCGGAATACGCTATATGAACTCAAGCACATGAGTCCGTATGAAATCGATAGCAGACAAGCGCAAAATTTAATGAGAGACATTCGGCAGGTGCAGGTTATTCCAATTGATATTTTCAAAAATGAGGCTTTTTCTTTGTTCGAACATTACGAACAATTAAGTGACTTGAAAGAGAAAAGGCGGATACGCAGGGAGATTACCCGGTTGAGTGTGAATATCTATCATTCACAAATTAAATATCATGAGTTGACAGTCTGGCGAAACGGTATACCAGCTGATTTTAAAGATATATTTGTAGCAGAGTGTCCTTATTCATTTGACAAAGGACTTGAACTAAAAGATAAGCCAGATGCCTTTTCATAAGGAGGAACAACGATGCAAAACCAAACCATTGGCGGTGTTGAACTTCAGTACTATGCATTGTGCAAGCGTAAGCTATGGCTTTATAAGCATGGAATTCGAATGGAAGACGAATCCGATAAAGTGCTTGAAGGATCTGTTTTACATGATACTTCATATCCGAAGTTGATGAAGAAAGAGATTATCGTGGATGGGCAATTTAAAATCGATGCAATAGATGGAGAATATGTGCGAGAAGTAAAAAACTCATCAAAAATGAAGCAGGCAGACCGCCTGCAAATGCTCTTTTATCTTTACCAGCTTCAGCTGCGAAGAATTCATAAAATTGGTCTAGTCAGTTATCCTAAAGAACGAAAAACGAATGAAATTCATCTGGGTGAAGAGGAAATAAAAGAAATCAAAGAAGCAATCGCGGATGTTTATACGATTTTAGAACAAGCAAAACCAATAAAGCCTATTAAAGTCCCTTACTGTAAGTCATGTTCATATCATTCATTTTGTTATGCCACGGAGGTAGATGACGATGATGCGTGATCATTATATTTTTTCAAATGGACGGATTCAGCGGAAAAACAATACCATTTATTTCATCAACGCAGATGAACAGAAGCAGCCACTGCCGGTTGAAAAGATTCGCAACCTTCATGTATTTGGTGAAGTGGATCTCAATACAAAATTGTTAAACTTTTTAAGTCAACACGATATTTGTATCCATGTGTATAACTATTATGGTTTTTATGCAGGAACGTATTATCCACGTGAAAAACAGGTATCCGGTTTTCTGCTGGTGAAGCAATGCGGCCACTATGAAGATCGGTTGAAGCGAATGTATCTTGCTCATCAATTTTTATATGGAGCTGTTCACCACATGCTGCGCAACCTGCGAAGACACCGACCGGCAACAGAAGAGATTATTACCGCTATTTTATTAGAAAGCCAGAAGCTACAAATGGCAAAAACAATTAATGAATTAATGGGCATTGAGGGAAGAATCAGGCAGCTCTATTACAGTGCATTTAACAACATAATTAAATATGGTTTTGTTTTTGAAAAACGAGAAAAAAAGCCGCCGCGTGATCCGTTAAATGCACTTATTTCTTTTGGCAATACGATGATGTATCAGGCTGTGTTATCCGAGCTATACCGCACCCAACTGAATCCGACGGTCAGCTATTTGCATGAGCCTTCTGTCAAACGTTTTTCGCTGAGCCTGGATTTGGCGGAAATCTATAAACCTCTTATTATTGATTCAATGATCTTTTCACTCATTAATAAAAGGGTGATAACAACAAAACATTTCGATTATATAGAGGAGGAGATTTGTTATTTAAATGAAGAAGGTCGTAAAAAATTTATAGTGGCATTTGAAGAGAAAATGAAAACATCAGTCAATCACCGGGTACTAAAGAGAAAAACATCGTATAGGCACTTAATTCGATTAGAATGCTATAAACTGATTAAACACTTAGTTGATGATGAAGATTATAAGCCATTGAAAGCGTGGTGGTAACATGTATGTCATTATTACGTATGACGTGAATGAGAAACGTACGTCTAAGATGTGTAAAAAACTGCGTGCTTATTTAGATTGGACGCAAAATTCAGTATTTGAAGGGGAAATTACGAAAGGAAAACTGCAAGAATGTCTGGCTTCTCTTGAAGAAATTATGGGAGCAGATGATTCATTATACGTATATCAAATTGCTAACCCGAAGCATTTAAAAAAAGTCACATATGGTTCTTCGAAAAACGATTTAGACTTGTTCTTATAGTATAATAAGGATATAAAGAATGATTTGCAGTAGATCGATTTTTTTATGATTGAGCTTGAGGCCTTATATCACAAAGGTTTATGCTGGTTTTTAATCAAGCTGTCATTCCTAATTCTCGATTTACGGCAACGAAAAATACTTTGATCCAGCTAAACTATTGATGAGAATGGGTTTTGAAACCAGAATTCAGGGGGTTTTATCTGAACTTAGAGGGATGTAAATTCAATACAAGCAGATTGAGTTTGGCTAGGGTTAATCGTTTTATCTGAACTTAGAGGGATGTAAATTCGGTTGCACGGCTTCTCTCATTGTCGCGAGCATCGGTTTTATCTGAACTTAGAGGGATGTAAATGTCTATATTGCTCAATCTCGTTCGATGCGTCTGAAAGTTTTATCTGAACTTAGAGGGATGTAAATCCGTAAACAGCACATATGGGTTCGAGAGGGCGCTTGTTTTATCTGAACTTAGAGGGATGTAAATTTCATCGCTAAGTTAATGGCAAAAGCCGTTTTCCCCGTTTTATCTGAACTTAGAGGGATGTAAATTTAAAGCAAGTGACGGTCTTTATTTAGTGGTAGCGGTTTTATCTGAACTTAGAGGGATGTAAATTCGTTTTTCCATACCCTTGTCTGCCTGTCATAACGTTTTATCTGAACTTAGAGGGATGTAAATGTATTCAGCAAGATCGCTCGCTTGATAGGTGCGTCGGTTTTATCTGAACTTAGAGGGATGTAAATAAAAACGAGAGAATCGCATTAAATCCACCAATGACCGTTTTATCTGAACTTAGAGGGATGTAAATCATACGGAAAGTGTATTCAAGAGCTTCGGCAAGTGGTTTTATCTGAACTTAGAGGGATGTAAATAAATCACCGTCTGCGGTAATCTGTGGGGATGCGCCGGTTTTATCTGAACTTAGAGGGATGTAAATGTTTTCCGATGCCTTGCCGTTTTCATCCAGATCAGTTTTATCTGAACTTAGAGGGATGTAAATGAATAAGCGAAAACAGGCTGAAACGGCATCAAGAAAGTTTTATCTAAACTTAGAGGGATGTAAATAAATTAGGTACGTCTTTAAAAAATAGTACCGATCCAGTTTTATCTGAACTTAGAGGGATGTAAATTTCATCGAACCGCAAGACGCCCGTTAAGGCTGCCTTGGTTTTATCTGAACTTAGAGGGATGTAAATACGCCTGGACGATCTGGAACAGGAACCGGCTTTTGTGTTTTATCTGAACTTAGAGGGATGTAAATTACGAAGGACCTTATGTATCAATCCGCAGAAAAAGCGGTTTTATCTGAACTTAGAGGGATGTAAATCAACTAAATAACTTCTCGCCGCTCTTTTCTTGTGATGTTTTATCTGAACTTAGAGGGATGTAAATTGGATGATGAGACTGAACACAAGCCCCAATTTCCGCATGTTTTATCTGAACTTAGAGGGATGTAAATTTCACCGCCATCATGAAGTAAGAGCTTGAATCCAGGCTGTTTTATCTGAACTTAGAGGGATGTAAATTTGACGGGGTTTCCATTTCCTTTGCAGATGGCGATTGTTTTATCTGAACTTAGAGGGATGTAAATCCATCTTTTCATAGTTCTCTGTTGTAATAGCTGTGCGTTTTATCTGAACTTAGAGGGATGTAAATAGAATATCAATGGTTTCTGCACGCCCAGGCTCATCGTTTTATCTGAACTTAGAGGGATGTAAATAGTTTTAATGTGCCGGTAGGAATCGGCGCAGCTTGTGTTTTATCTGAACTTAGAGGGATGTAAATACGATGCGATTTACAATTCCTTTTGAACCTAATTCCTGTTTTATCTGAACTTAGAGGGATGTAAATTAGTTCACCGTGTCAAATCCATCATTTCCACGGGTAGTTTTATCTGAACTTAGAGGGATGTAAATGTGATGTTATATCCTGAGAACTTCTGACCTGGATTCGTTTTATCTGAACTTAGAGGGATGTAAATTTTGGTAAATATTATTTTACAGTAACCCCATGAAAGTTTTATCTGAACTTAGAGGGATGTAAATGAAAGAAGCGTTAATTGAGCGAGAGGAGAAGTTAAGTTTTATCTGAACTTAGAGGGATGTAAATTAATTTCACACCATCGGTCATATAAAATGGCTTCATGTTTTATCTGAACTTAGAGGGATGTAAATAATCACAAATACAACCAGAATCGCTATCCAAATCGGTTTTATTTGAACTTAGAGGGATGTAAATTTGAATATACCTTCTAATTACAGAAGCAATATTCTTGTTTTATCTGAACTTAGAGGGATGTAAATATGTGAAATTGCTTTCTGCACAAAACGGAACAATGGAGTTTTATCTGAACTTAGAGGGATGTAAATGAAGCATGTAGAAGAATATATTCAGCTGTACGAAGGTTTTATCTGAACTTAGAGGGATGTAAATTAAATCAACGTCAAGTTCATCTTTGATTTGCTGCTGTTTTATCTGAACTTAGAGGGATGTAAATGTTTGCCGCGCGGCTGTGACATTCCTAAATCGATTCGTTTTATCTGAACTTAGAGGGATGTAAATATAAATATAAACTAACTACATAAAAAGAGAGGGGTGCGTTTTATCTGAACTTAGAGGGATGTAAATGTGACAGGATTTTCATTGATGAAATTAGGATGATTGTTTTATCTGAACTTAGAGGGATGTAAATAGAATAGGCAAGAATTTAAAGAATGAAGATGAAGTCGTTTTATCTGAACTTAGAGGGATGTAAATTCGGCTAAACTTTTTGCAAGTTGTACGCAAGTTTGCGTTTTATCTGAACTTAGAGGGATGTAAATGGATAAAATTTTTGTCCGTGCGGCGCTTCACTGTAGTTTTATCTGAACTTAGAGGGATATAAATTATTTAGATCTAACCATCCAAGCCATTCCCATACATCGTTTTAACTGAACTCAGAGGGATATAAATTGCCACGCCACCCAAATACGCCCATTTGTAAGCCCGTTTTATCTGAACTTAGAGGGATTAGATTATTCAAGGCAAGCGTTGTTTTCCCCATGGATGGCGTTTTATCTGAACTTAGGTGAATTGATTAAGGAGTACCAGAGTGGTAAATTTGTTCCTGTGAAGAAAAAGGAAAGACTAAAAATGAGGGAGAGAGCTGTAAATACATACGAAGAAGAGCTATACAATCAGGGGACGGAACGAGTGATCAAAGCTTTCAATTTACTAACCCAATGAGAAGCAAAAGAAGGTGCTATGAAAAAATTGAACCTGTCTATGAAGTATGTAAGGAAGGTGAAAAAGTTGGACAATCATCTAAATGCAATAGCGATTAAAAAGTAATATAGTTAGAGATTCTTATTTAACTGACAGATGCTTTGGTTGTAGAAAGATTTTTAAAGGTTGATTCTCTAATTGGGATGGGGTTAGTATAGTTGGAATTGAGTTAATGATTTGAATACAGGACTATATGAGTTCAAATATCTAAATGTTTTGATAAATACATTACTATATTTTTATAAATTATCTCTTCGGTAACAAGTAAGCTGTGGTGAGAACAATAGAACTTAGAGCTAAAATTATTAGCTGTATTAACCTGTAACACTTAAATTGATTGTAACAGACCACCCGCCAACCAACTTGCTAACACGAATGATCACATATTTAATTTTTTTAACTGAATTTATTTTATTAAGCTCATTTAAAAATTTGAAAAATCCTTAATATATAAAGCTTTAAAAATTTAATTATCTCAGCTAAACTAATCTATTTTTGTAAATCGATATTGACAGGGTAGAGGTCGCTGGTTCGAACCCAGTAGGAATCATCAATGTTTCAATAGCTTTAAAACCTTATATAGCAAAGGTGTAAGCGGAAAAGACCATTTCTTCGGAGGTGGTCTTTTTTTGCTTTAAATTCATGATTAAGGATGGATGGGGGACGAACCTTTAAATGCTGTCTTTTTTGGATGAAAAAAGGCAGTTTAATTTATCAGCTGCTTTTTGATCGGCAGAACATATAATACATGACCGGATTAACAAAAAGAAAGCACGGGCTGCTTATATCAGACTGCGTTTTGCAGCAACAGTTTTTGCAAACCAGCTTTCACAGGCGGAACAGAGCTGTCTAAGCTTTATAACAAATTTGACAACGCTTTCAAGGGAAACTAAAATAAACCTAAATTATTTTGCGATTCGTTTTTTGGTTTCCGTTATAGTCAAAGCAAGTGTAAGAGAAGGTAAAAGCTGCTATCAAAACGAAGAGGTGAGCAAATGGGCATACAGGTAAATGAAGAACAAAAAGAATTTCATTTGTTTAACGGGGAAGTAAGCTATATTTTCAGAGTTATCGAAAAAAGCGGCCAGCTGGAGCATTTATATTACGGCAGAAATATAACACACCGCCGCTCCTTTAAGCATTTAATTGAGCGGGAGGTGCGGCCTTCCTGCAATAGATTCGAAGGTGACCATACATCTTCTTTTGAGCATATTAAACAGGAATATCCAGCGTTTGGCACAACGGATTACCGGTATCCCGCCCATAGAATAACACGGAGCGATGGCAGCAGCGTGACTGACTTTCAATACACGGGCTATCAAATTATAAAAGGAAAACCATCGCTTGCCCCGCTTCCGGCGACATATGTCGAAGAGAAAGAAGAAGCCGATACACTCGTAATCACGCTGTATGACAGCGTACTGCATTGTACATTGCGGCTTAGCTATACCATATACCGGAACCGGAATGTGATCTGCCGGAATGCCTGTTTTGTGAACGAAGGCAGTGAATCTGTTTACGTAAATAATGCGATGAGCGCCAGCCTGGACTTGCCGGATGATCAGTACGAAATGGTGCACCTGGCCGGGGCATGGGCGAGAGAAACTCATAAGGAAACCAAAAAAATAACGAAAGGCATTCAATCTATTTACAGTGCAAGAGGCGCAAGCAGCCACGTCCATAATCCTTTTTTGGCATTGAAAAGGCTGGATGCAACTGAACACAGCGGAGAAGTAATGGGATTCAGCCTTGTGTACAGCGGCAACTTTCTGGCTCAAGTAGAAGTTGATACATACCAGGTCACGCGTGTGATGATGGGGATTAATCCGTTTTTATTTAAATGGAAATTAAACGCCGAAGAATCGTTTCAAACACCGGAATGCGTCATGGTGTATTCAGACGAAGGGTTAAACGGGATGAGCCAGTCCTATCATGCGCTGTACAGAGATCGGCTTGTACGGGGATACTGGCGGGACCGGGACCGGCCGGTATTAATAAACAATTGGGAAGCGACTTATTTTAATTTCAATGAAGAAAAGATTTTGTCGATTGTTGATACAGCCCGGGAGCTTGGCATTGAACTGTTTGTCCTGGATGACGGATGGTTTGGCGAGCGTAATGACGATACAAGCTCACTTGGCGACTGGTTTGCAAATAAGAAGAAACTGCCCGGGGGGATCGAGGGTCTTTCAGCAAAAGTGAACGAAGCGGGCATGAAGTTTGGACTTTGGTTTGAGCCGGAAATGGTGTGCAGAGGAACGAGGCTGTTTGAAGAACATCCTGACTGGATTATTCAAACGCCGGGGCGCACAGCCTCACACGGACGCAATCAATTTGTTCTGGATTTCTCCAGGCCTGAAGTAGTGGAGCACGTTTTTACATTAATGGACAATATTCTTAAAAAAGCAGAGATTTCTTATATCAAGTGGGACATGAATCGCTATATTACCGAAGCATACAGTCCTTCTTTGCAGGCAGACCAGCAGGGAGAAGTATTCCACCGCTACATTTTAGGTGTTTATCAGCTGCTCGGCAGAATAACGGACAACTATCCTGAAATTCTTCTGGAATCCTGTGCGGGAGGAGGCGCCCGGTTTGATCCGGGCATGCTGTATTATTCTCCGCAAATATGGACGAGTGACAATACGGATGCCGTGGAACGATTGAAAATCCAGTCGGGTGCTTCGCTGGTTTATCCGCTTAGTTCCATTGGCAGCCATGTGTCCGAAATTCCAAATCACCAGGTGGGAAGGCTGACACCGATTGAATCGCGGGCGAATACCGCTTATTTCGGCACATTCGGCTATGAACTCGATCCCGGGAAGCTGAATAAAGAAGAAAAACAGCAGGTGAAACAGCAGGTGGCGTTTTTTAAACAATACCGCGGCTTGATCCGGAAAGGCTCTTTTTATCGTTTGCAGGCTGATGCGGATCTCAATGATGTTGCCTGGATGGTAGTGTCAAAAGACGAAGCAATCGTACTGTCTTTCCGTATACTCGCGAAACCGAACGATTCCTATCGGCGCTTGAAATTAAAAGGGCTGGAGCCTGAGAAGCTGTACAAAATTGAGGGAAAAGAAACGACACATTATGGAGATGAATTAATGAATGCGGGTATCATTCTCAGTGAAGATTATACCGGCCGGGCGCAGGAATTTTGGCAAAGAGAAAAACCCGGTGACTTTGCTTCTGAATTGTTTATCTTAAAAGCAGTGAAGGATTAATCTGTGAGAAGAGCAAAGCAGCTCTTCTTTTTTTATGGGGTTGAAATAAAAAAAGGGATAAACAGTCTGGTAACCAGGTGCATCTAGTGATATAGTTAAATAACAAAACTAACAAAAATAACAGAAATAACAAAAGCAGGTGACGCAATGGCAAATAAAAAAATTACTATGCAGATGATCGCTGATGCGGCTGGATATTCGAAATATGTCGTATCTAAAACGTTAAATGGAAAAGATGGAGTGAGTGAAGCGACAAGGCAAAAAATTTATTTAACAGCAAAGCAGCTTGGCTATTTTAAAGACCATCCAATCAAGCAGATCGAAACAGCAAAAGAAAGCAAGCAGAGCAGCAAAGTGGCGGCGGAGGAAGGTTTTGTCCTTGTGGTTATGCCTAATCATCGGTACCAGAATAAAGCATCTTATTATTGGAGTAACATTTTTAATGGAATTATTGAGGCGCTTGATGAGCTGAATATAGGCGCGATGGTCATATCGAGCCAAAACAACCTGGCTGTCCATGTGAAAAATGACAACCTTCTCGGTATTATAACAGTGGGACTCGTGTCTACAGAGATGCTGCTGGAATTAAATAAACATAACGTTACACTTGTGATGATCGACCATGAAGACCCCCTTTTAAAAGTGGATACCATTTTTATGAATAATATTGACAGTGTGTACAAAATGACGAATCATTTAATAGGGCTCGGGCATGAACGGCTTGCTTTTATTGGGGACCATTCCTTTTCCCGCAGCTTTTATGACAGATGGCAGGGGTTTAGAATGGCGCTGGAAGAACAAAGTCTTTACCATTCGGAAGAAACAAATCTGATAAGAATTAATTACAGCGCATGGTCAGAGTCAAAAAAGGCGCTGGAATCTTCTTTTATTTCCAGACAGGAGAAAGGAAGCCTGCCAACCGCCTTCGTGTGCGCAAATGATGAAATCGCTGCAAGAATTATTTTGCTTTTGACGGAGATGGGGCTGTCTATCCCGAAAGACTGCTCGGTTACTGGCTTTGACAATTTAGCTTATACGGCTTCTCTTTCTCCGCCGCTGGCAACAGTGCAGGTGCTGAAGGAAGCAATGGGCCGCCGGGCAGTGAATATGCTGCTGTGGCGAATGGAAAATTTTGAATTCCCTTCTGAAAAAGTCCTGATTTCTGGTGACATTTTAATTCGTGAATCGATTAGCTCACCTTCCAGATAACAGACGAGTTCTTCTACTGAAAAACCGCGGAGAGACTGCGGTTTTTTTTGTTAGCGCTTATTACATAAAATATATAGCGTTTACATTTTATTTAAAAAAGTAAAATAAAGCGTTTACATTTATGGGTTGAGATGTTATTGTTATCGTGTAATCAAAAAATAAAGATAACAAAAATAACAAAAGGGGAGAGAATACAATGACATTTGGCAAAAAAGCAACAGGCGCAATGGCAAGTTTATTTTTACTCTTCGGTTTATCAGCATGCGACGGTGGAGAATCAGGAGGAGGCAGCTCTGGTGAAAGCGGCGGAGATGTTAAGCTGACGATGTGGGCGTGGCCGGGCTTCGGTCTTGGAGATTTAGCGGCAGAGTATGAGGAAAACAATCCGGGCGTGACGATTGAAATTCAAGAAGCTGATTATGCGGATGTCCATCAAAATTTAATTACAGCGCTTTCATCCGGTTCCGGTGCGCCTGATATTTCTGCTGTTGATGAAGGTTATTTAGAGCGGATGAAGAAAAACAGCGACCAATTTCATAATTTATACGATCTTGGAGCAAAAGATCTTGAGGGAGATTACCTGGATTGGAAATGGCAGCAGGCGAATAACGCAGCAGGTGATTTCTTGCTGGGCATTCCAACTGATGTAGGCCCGATGGTCATGGCGTATCGCGAAGACATTTTTGAAAAAGCCGGCCTTCCTACAGATCCGACTGAAGTAGCGGCCCAAATCGATACCTGGGAAAAATACATTGAAGCCGGAAAGAAAGTAAAAGAAACAACAGGAGCCAATATGATCGGCCGTACAACCGATTTGTACCAGGCTGTACTTGAACAAGCGCAGATTCAATATTTTGATGAAGAAGAAAATTTTGTTGCTGAAGAAAGTGAACAAAACGTTCGGGCGTGGGAACTGGCAACGAGCGCGCAAGACATATCGAGCAATTTAGAGAGGGATTCCGCTGAGTGGGGCTCCGCTTTGGCAGCCGGCGATATTGCAACAGTTCTGCTGCCGCCATGGATGATGCAAAATATAAAAAATGCTGCCCCGGATACAGCAGGCAAGTGGAACGTTACGTTTATACCGGAAGGTTCGGGCAACTTCGGCGGATCGTTTTTAACACTTCCAAAACAAGGTAAAAACCAAGAAGAAGCGTATGACTTTATCACATGGGTTATGTCACCGGACCAGCAGCTGCGCATTTGGTCGGAAGCAAATGGCCCGTTCCCGTCTACGCCAGGTGTTTATGAAGACCCGTCCATTCAAGAATACAATGATGACTTTTTCAATAATCCGGAATTAGGTTCTTATTATGCGGAAGCGGCACAGAAAATTGTGGCCGGCCATAAAGGAGTTATGCATGATCCGGTGAGCCAGCTGTTCCAGGATGCATTAATATCGATTGAAGATGGAAATGCCACAGAGAAAGAAGCATGGGATAACGTATTAACGGAAGCAAAACGCCAGCTCGACCGGCAGTAAAAGTAAAGGACAATCAATGGAGGAGGCTGCAGGATGATTTTGGTTCAGCCTCTTCCTTCTTTTTCATTAGCACACCTGAAAACTAACAAACAGTCAGGAGGCAGGAACGTGGAGCTTAAAAAAGAGGGCGTAGAAGTAAGCGGAAAATTCACAAAAAGCAAAAAAAAATACAGCACCGCACAAAGCGAACGCAGATCAGGGTATTTGTTTATCTCTCCTTTTTTTATTTTATTTGGCATATTCGGCGTTTTTCCACTGATTTTCACTGCTTATCTTTCATTCCACAAATGGGATATATTGGGAACAAAAGAATTTATAGGATTTAAAAACTACGTTAATATTTTTACAAATGACCCGCTGTTTTGGAAAACAGTCGGCAACACATTCAGCATCTGGATCATATCAACAATTCCGCAGCTCATTGCAGCTTTGCTGATTGCTTACTTTTTAAACGAAAAATTTTTAAAAGGGAAATCGCTTTTCAGGCTGGCAATTTTCATGCCGAACGTGACGTCTGTTGTAGCAGTAGCCCTTGTATTTTCTGCAATGTTTGGCTCTCAATACGGCTTGATTAACTACGTGCTTTCTGTTTTTGGAATCGAGGGAATCAACTGGAGAGGCTCTTATTTCGGCACCCACGTTGCAATTGCAACGATGGTTATGTGGCGGTGGGTCGGCTATAACGCGATCATCTATTTAGCCGGGCTGCAAAGCATTCCGAGAGAGCTGTACGAAGCAGCGACCATTGATGGTGCAGGCAAACTTCAGCAGCTTTGGTACATTACAGTTCCAATGCTGCGGCCGATTATTATTTTCACTGTTATTCAATCGACAATTGGCGGTATGCAGCTGTTTGCAGAGCCGATGTTATTCGGTGAAGGGGGCCAATACCAGGGGCTGACGATGACATTGTATCTTTATCAGGAAGCATTCACCAGATTTTCCTTCGGATACGCATCTGCTATTGCCTGGGTATTGTTTTTACTGATTATTATTGTTTCATTAATTAATTTGTTAATTACTAAAAAAATTCAAACAAGTTAACAGTGGAGGTAAAAAAATGAATGAAGTCGGCCAAAAAGCCTTTCCAAAAATTTCATTATACGCATTTTTAACGGTCAGTGCCCTGCTGTCTATCTTTCCGTTCTACTGGATGTTTGTGGTTGCATCAAATACAACATCAGCCATTAACAAATTCCCGCCTTCTATTTTGCCGGGACCTAACTTTATTGCGAACAGCCTGGCTGTGTTTGAAGAAATTGAGTTTTTCCGTGCATTGTTTAATTCCATTCTCATTTCAACGGTGGTCACGCTATCTGTATTATTCTTTTGCTCATTAGCTGGATTCGCTTTTTCAAAGCTTACATTTAAATTCAGGGATGGATTGTTTATTTTTCTGATTGCCACCATGATGATTCCACCTCAGTTAAGTTTAATTCCAAATTACATGATCGTCAGCCAGCTTGGCTGGGTGGATACACTGCAGGCTGTTATTGTGCCGGCCGCTGTAAATGCATTCGGTGTTTTCTGGATGAGGCAGTATATTTCCGGTGCTGTTCCATATGAACTGATTGAAGCGGCAAGAATGGATGGATGCAGCAACTTCCGCATTTATTGGAACATTGTACTGCCCGCGGTTAAACCGGGTCTTGCCACACTGGGAATTTTCACTTTTATGGGAACATGGAATGACTTTTTATGGCCGCTCGTTGTGTTAAAAGACAGCAGTGTCCATACGATACAAATTGCGTTGAGGACGTTAAATGATGTGTACTCTACAGACTATTCTTTAATACTGGCGGGCACGTTTTTAGCTACGCTCCCAATTCTGGTTGTATTCCTGCTTTTCAACAAACAATTTATTGCAGGATTGACAGAAGGCGCCGTGAAATAAAGCAAGCCAGCCGGAGAGTGCAGGGAGCTTATACTGAACGAAGGATTTAACGTATTATTATGGAGAAACAGTGCCTGGCGCCGGGATCGAATAGCGGCATTTGCGGGTAGGTGGACAGGACAGTGCGAAGCGCAGCTGCCATACCGGAGCCCCTGACGCTGTTTTGCAAGGAAGCTTTTCCCTTCTTCCATTCCTTAGTCGGATTATCACGCTATGAAAATCACCTGTTCTGGAAGATGAACAGGAAAGAAGGTTCATTCAACAAATAGATTTTAAGGGGGAGAATATGAAAAGAACGTTCGTGTTTACCGAATGGCTGGCTGAGGTGCTCGGTTTGCACTTTCTCTGGGTTCTTTACGTTTTGAAAGGCTGGATTCTTATGGGTATTTTCCCGGCAACTGCAGCCGTGTATGCCGTTGTCCAGCACTGGATGAAAAAAGAAGAGCCCATTTCACTTTCCGACTTATATAAAAAGCGCTACTATGAGAATTACAGAGCCGCCAATATTTTAGGCTGGATGTTTCTTGCGGCCACGTGCATTCTTCTTGTAAATATATACTACCTGCCTTATTATCCGGAGACGCTTCGGCTGGTTATGTATCCGGTTCTGTTATTTTTTACGTTCATTCTTTTAATCAGCTGGCTGTATTTATTCCCGGCAGTTGTCCGTTTCAATATCCCGGCGGCCAATTACTTCGCGGTCATTTTAAAAATAGGATTTACGTCATTTACCGGGATCATTATACAGCTGTTTTTTCTGGGCATTTATCTTACAGTCATTTATATGCTTCCGGCTCTTTTGCTTTTATTTGGACTTGTGCCATTTGTTTTTCTTCAAATGGCTGTGATGTTTAATATTTTTCAGAAATTAAACTGATTGCTGAGCGGAAATAGAATGTCGCGGGAATTTTGTCCTCAATAAGGAAAGCGGTTTCGATAAAAAGTATGTACTGGCGGGCTGATGAGAAATCGGCAATGAAAACGAACTGTGGGGGATGAAATGGAGAAGTACTTAGCATTAGACATTGGTGGAACGTTTATTAAATATGGACTCGTGACGAGCGATAAAGAAATTTTGAAACAGAGCAAAGTGAAAACGCCGAAAACATTGGCCGGCCTGCTCGATCAAATAAATGAACTGGCCGGCCTTTATCCTGGAACAGCAGCTATTGCGATTAGCGCTCCGGGAGCTGTTTCTGACAGCGGGATTATTTACGGCTTCAGTGCACTTCCTTACCTGCACGGGCCCAATGTGAAAAAGCTCATTATGGAGCGTACAGGTATGCCGGTTTACATGGAAAATGACGCCAACTGCGCAGCGTATGCCGAAGTATGGAACGGTTCAGCTAAGAACAAAAATGATGTTCTGGTTATTGCGATCGGAACAGGGATTGGCGGGGCTGTCATCAAAAATGGCACACTGCACAAAGGAGCCAATTTGCATGGCGGAGAATTCGGCTATATGTTAATGACCCCTCCTCTAACGGGGCAGGCCAGAACGTGGAGCGGTGTTGGGTCAACAATAGCGCTTGTGAAAAAAGTGGCGGCGGCGAAACAGCTGGATCCAGAGACGCTTTCCGGAGAAGAAATCTTCAACCTGGCTGCGGCAGGAGACAAAATCTGCTCGGATGCGATCAATGAATTTTACTATTTTCTTGCTGTCGGTATTTATAATCTGCAGTATGTTTATGATCCGGAGCTTATTTTAATCGGCGGCGGCATCAGCGCCCGGGAAGACTTAATTGAACAAGTGAATAAAAAGCTTGATTCAATTTTGGAAGCTGTTCGGGATGCGAAAATAAGACCATCAATTGCGGTCTGCAAGTTTCGGCACAATGCCAACCTGCTCGGAGCAGTGTATGGCTTTATAAAGGAAAAAGAAACGGCTGTTGCGCTCGATCAAATATAAAAATAAAAAGCAGCTTTACTTGGAAAGGAAGTCATGCTCTTGAATAAAGCCAAAGAATACAATATACCGGAAAACTTCATGTGGGGAGGAGCCGTAACCTCTTTTCAAACAGAGGGTGCCTGGAATAAAGGCGGAAAGGGCCCTTCGATCGTTGATGCCCGTCCGATTCCGGAAGGCCATTCGGACTGGAAAACGGCCGTTGATTTTTACAGCCGTTATAAAGAAGATATTGCCCTGTTTAAAGAAATGGGCTTCAATGCCTACCGGACAAGCATTTCCTGGTCACGGATTTTTCCGGACGGCGAAGGTGAAGCAAACGAAGAAGGTCTGCAGTTTTATGATGATGTCTTTGATGAAATGATTGCGAATGGCATTCAGCCGGTAATTACGCTGTATCATTTTGACCTTCCGCAGGCGCTGGCAGAAAAGTACAATGGGTTTGCTTCCCGGGAAGTCGTTGATTTGTTTGAACGATATGCAAAAACGGTGTTTACCCGTTATAAAGATAAAGTGAAATACTGGCTGACATTCAATGAACAAAATCTTGTGCTGCCAAACCCGGAATATTGGGGCGTTGTGCGTGATGCAGATTCAGAGGCGCTGCGCTACCAGGTGTGCCACAATGCATTTATCGCCCATGCCCGAGCTGTTAAAGCGCTTCACGACATTATTCCAGGTGGGCAGATGGCCGGAATGATCACGTATTTTACCGTGTACCCGCATTCGCCGAAACCCGAAGATGCCATCGCAGCGATGAAAGCAAAAGAACTGCTCGATGACTTTTATTTTGATGTATTTGCTCATGGAGAATATCCGAGTTATGTTACAAGCTACCTGGAGCAGCAAAACATCATGCCGGTGTTTGAAGAAGGCGATGCGGAATTATTGAAAAACAACAAAGTCGATTACTTGTCAATTAGCTATTACCAGAGCAGCACCGTTAAAGCTGCCGATGCAGAGGGAATTGGCCGCATAAAAGCCGGCCTGGCGAAAAACCCGAACCTTGAATCATCAGAATGGGGCTGGACCATTGATCCGATCGGGTTCCGGGTGGCGCTGAAGGATATGTATGCCCGCTACAAGCTTCCAATTTTTGTGACGGAAAACGGCATTGGGGTAAAAGAAGAACTGAATAAAGATCATACGGTGGAAGATGATTACCGGATTGATTATTTGCGCAGCCATATTAAAGAAATGAAAACAGCGATCAAAGAAGGCGTGGATATTATCGGTTATTTAACCTGGGGAGCGACCGATCTATTAAGCTCACAGGGGCAAATGTCAAAGCGGTACGGGTTTATATACGTAAACCGCGAAGAAAACGACCTGCTTGATTTAAAGCGCTATAAGAAAAAAAGCTTTCACTGGTATAAGCAGGTGATTGAATCAAACGGAGAGAAGCTGTAATAAAACGGCAGTGTTTTACAGGGGAAACCTGAAAACACTGCCGTTTTTGTTTTTGGATCAATGGTTTTTAAATAATACTTCAGCAGTTTTTCGGAAAAGTTCGCGCTAAGTAGCAGAGTAAATTAAGGATCCATGGTTTAGTATATTCAAATTATCCTTTTAAAAAATTTCATTCAAAAGAATAGTGTAATCAATTTGAAGTTTTTTATTTTACTTATCGAATCATTTACCACTAACGTGTACTGTTTTACCTTTATACTGACGAGCATTATCTTTATATTGATAATGTTGAATATGGCGATAAAAGAAATCGAATAAATCATTTTTATATAAAGAGTCATTAGAATCGACCTCTCTATGACAGAACAAAAGGCAGCGTCTCCCACCGGAACGCTGCCTTTACATGTTTTATAGGATTATCATTCACCAGACCTTGATGGAAGCCAGTCTGCCAGAAAAGACGGCAGGCCCTTTCCTTTGACAGCCAGCGTAGTATGCCCGCCGGAAACGAGGCGGTAGGTCTTGTCTGGACTGGATACTTTGTTGATGAAATCCTGACTGAGCGTTTTGGGAACCAGCCGGTCATGTTCTCCTGCCACAACGAGAAGGTTTGCCCTGATATTCGCGGGATCAGTCTTTTTCCCTCTGATCATAAGCGTTCCGTCCATAAATTTGTTTTCTTTGCCAATTTCGCTGGTGAGCTGCTTGATGGCCGCTCCGGAAAAGCCGACATGCCCATTCGTCCATTTGTTGAACCGCCGCCACCGGTCGACATAGTCCTGATCGTAGGCTTTGTTTAACAGAGAAAGATACGGGCTGATATAAACAGGTGAGCTGGCCAGCCGCAGTCCGTACTTCATAAACCTGCCCGGGATATATCCGAGCGCATCCAAAACCGGATCCATGCTGAAGTCGCCGTTTTGCATGGCTTCGGCCCATTTGGTAAAAATCGGCGGCTCTGAAAAATTAAGCGGTGCCACACAGAGAATCAAATTCCGGATCGGCTGTTCTGAAATGGAAGTATACATGGCGGCCAGGGTTCCTCCAAGGCAGAAGCCCATTACGGTAAGCGAAGCAGCTTTTGAATGCTTTAACGCTTTCCGGACCGCCCGGTCAATATAGTCCATCAAGTAGTCATCTACCGTTATATCTTTGTCCTCGTATCCGGGTGAACCGAAATCCAGCAAATAAACGTCGTACCCGTTTTGCAGATAAGATTCAATCATGCTCGCTCCCGGAGCCATATCCAGGACAAATGCTTTGTTTACAAGTGAATAAACAAGAAAGAGAGGGGTGGCATGTTTTTTATTTGGGGATGGATAATACCAGAGTGTTGCTTTATTTTTCTTCCAGACAGCGACTCTCGGTGTCTGGCCCACTTCAGGTTCAGGTGTAGTCCAAATACTGAAAAAACCTTTCCAGCGCTGCCACTCTTTTTCCTTATCAAAGTCTGGCAGCTCTTTCATATTTTTTTTCTCCTTTTTTGCTTTACATCCTGAAGCAGCTTTGAAAAAGCCTCATCTCCAAAAATAGAATCAGAATTCAGAAGAACAAAGGACCTGGGGCTCAGAAGTTCTTCAAGGATTGCTTTCTTCTTGGTATCTCTGGCTTCTGATTTTCTGTTCTCTTTTGCATGCCGGGCTGATAACAAACAGCTCGAAGCCGGCCTTTTACCTGTTTTGGTTCCGAGCTTTTTTACTATTGCTTCCAATTCATCCATCCTGCGGACTAAATCATCTGCTTTTTCCTCTATCCGGTCCGGCAGTCTGGAGGCATGCCGGGCCGATAACGGATGGCTGGAGACCGGTTTTTTATGCGTTGTTCCTGTACTGAGCTCCTCTATCACTGCTGCCAGCTCCTCCATTCTATCGTTCAAATCATCTACTTTTTCTTCGGTCTGAATTACCAGTCTGGCAACATTTGCAACATCGTCCTTGGTCGGAGTATTTAAATGGAGAGAAATGATTTCCTGGAATTCACTGATAAACTCGATCAGCTTGCCGTGTACATTGGATAGAAGAGCTGCGGGCAGTACAAGCTGTTCTTTATTTAATTGGTTCTGGATCCACTCATTAAGCTGTGTTTCCAGCAGAAAGCCTGCATTTCTGATTGTTTCATAAATATCAGGCGCTTCAGATTTTTTTTCCATTAAGAATGCTCCTTTCAATTATTTCTGTTTATTTATTATAAACAGGCCCAAAGAGAAGTGTGCGTAAATTGGTGAACAAGCCCAGGCTCTTTTTGAAAAAGCCGGCAGGCAGGGACAGGTGCCGGTTCCACGCGGCTGTTTGGACATACTATAGGAAGTATTTAGCAGAAAGGAGAGTTACAAATGACAGAAGAAGAGATCGAAGATATTTTCGGTATTTATGGACATAGCAGGATGTTTGAAAAGCTGAGGTACCCGCTTTATGTTTCCGGTGAGCTTGATAATGAGGACTCTGATACGCTGGAATCGTTTTTTGACTGGCATGATTTTGAAGAAGGAACCCGGTTGTTTTTGGATGAGTTTCGATTTTATTTCAGGGTTTTTAAAATGCTGCATGACAGAGACATACTGCCGTCTATTTATTAACGTGTGACAAAAACCCAATCTCTGGCTGGATGGTTCTTTTCTTAGTACAAAGCTCAATGCTGCATTTTTTATTACCGCGAAAAGCGGGAATAATAAAAGAAAATAAATCTGCTCATCATATGAGGAGGAGTTCTGAAGGGTGAAACCAATCAACGACCATTTAAAAGAAAATCTTGATATTCTTTTTGTAGGCTTCAATCCGAGTGTCCGCTCGGGGGAAACGGGGCATCACTTTGCTAATCCGAATAATCGTTTTTGGAAAATTCTTTTTGAAGCAGGGCTGACCCCGAGGAAGTTCAGGGCAGCCGAAGACAGTCAATTGCCGGGATTGGGGTACGGCTTGACCAACATTGTCGCGAGACCGACGAAAACAGCTGATGAAATTACAAAGGAGGAGTATCGGGAGGGCAGAGTTCTATTAAAAAGAAAGATCGAGCATTACCGCCCCAAAATTGTTTGTTTTGTCGGGAAAGGAGTTTATCAGGAATACAGCGGCAGGAAACAGGTTCCCTGGGGTCCGCAGCCTGACTCTGTCGTGCCGGGTACGCTGGACTTTGTGGCCCCTTCTTCCAGTGGTTTAGTCAGAATGAAAATGGAGGAAATCATTCATATTTACAAGCAGCTCCTGCCGTTTGTTTCCTCTCTGGCAGAAAAAGAGGGACACACAGAATAGCCGTGCTTTTAGCGAACTATTGGTTTTATACATAGCCACTTTCATCTTTCTTTTGTACCTGGCTGCTGTTTTAACACGATTTCCTCAATTGGCATCGCTGGACGTTTCCCCTTTTGTTGCCTAGTATAGTAATTGTGGAATTTATTAAAACATAAGGCAAGGAGACAACTGTACTTGATGAAATTGGTTTCGTGGAACGTTAATGGCATAAGAGCCTGTGTGAAAAAGGGCTTTTTGGATTATTTTAATGAGATAAACGCAGATATATTCTGCCTGCAGGAAACAAAGCTGCAGGAAGGTCAGATCGATCTCGTCCTGGAAGGCTATCATCAATACTGGAATTATGCAGAGAAAAAAGGATATTCCGGCACTGCTGTTTTTACTAAGATTCCGCCTCTTTCGGTAAAGTACGGGATTGGCGCGAATGAAAACGAAGCAGAAGGCAGGGTAATTATCCTCGAGTTTGAACATTTTTATGTAGTCAATATTTATACCCCCAATTCCAAAAGAGATCTTTCCCGCCTTGATTATCGCTTAACCTGGGAAGAGGAAGTACGCGGTTATCTAATTGAACTGGACCGTGTAAAGCCCGTCATTTATTGCGGGGACCTGAATGTGGCGCACCGGGAGATTGATTTAAAAAATGCGAAATCCAACAGAGGAAACTCGGGCTTTACAGAAGGGGAACGGAGCAAGATGACAGCATTGCTGGAAGCCGGCTTTATCGACAGCTTCCGGTATTTCTATCCTGACAGAGAAGGCGCCTACACATGGTGGCCTTATATGAGCCGGGTGAGGGAAAGAAACATCGGCTGGAGAATTGATTATTTCATTGTTTCCAAACGGATAGCCGGATCTCTGTTAAAAGCAGACATCCATGCTGACGTCATAGGCAGCGATCATTGTCCGGTAGTGCTGGAGATTAAAT
Source organism: Domibacillus indicus (assembly GCF_000970685.1). Classification (GTDB taxonomy): domain Bacteria; phylum Bacillota; class Bacilli; order Bacillales; family Domibacillaceae; genus Domibacillus; species Domibacillus indicus. The sequence goes on along the minus strand of NZ_LAJB01000007.1, from coordinate 490,638 downwards.
GCTGATGTGCCACTCAACCGGGGAGTGATTGTTTTAAAGGAGAAATGCCGGCAGAAGATCATGCACGCTTCTTTTGGAAAAGGTCAGAGTAAGCTGTAGAAGAGAGTGCATTAAGGTGCTCTGCAGTTTTTACGTCTTTTATCGGAGGGCGTTTTATAATATAATAGGAATTGCCTAAAGAAAGTCAGACTGCTGGCAATCAATTTTAAAAATGATGCGTGCAAGCTATTCTTTTTTTAGTTTTTAGGTTTTTTGAGTGCAAAGATTTTCTGTTTTTGCTAAAGTAAGGAGTGGCAGAGGACTTTGTTAAACGAATAAACCGAAACAGGCAAATTTAACAAATATCCTTACATAGTAACACTTTACAGGTCCCAGTAGCTCAGCAGGATAGAGCAGCAGCCTCCTAAGCTGCAGGTCGTAGGTTCGATTCCTATCTGGGACGTCATGAAAAAGCAGGTTAAACCAGCGGTGCAGCAGTCTTCTATATCGTTGCATGAAGCAGCCAGTCCAGCGGTCATCTAAAACTACGCCGTATTTTGGATCTTTATAGTGGCAAACTGCTGAGAAAGAGACGTCTTACTAAGACGTCTCTTTTTATTTTTGTCGATCAAAAGGTATCCCTGCCTGGTTTCTAAGAGGGTTTCTACAAAGATAATTTTTGTTTACTGCTCTTTTGATATAATAATAAATGGCATCTATTAATTTACATAAGAGGAGAAAGGAACCATGAAAAAGCCATTCAAAGTTTTAGCGTCAGCATTGCTGGCAGGCACATGTTTTTCATCAACATTAACACTGACATTCGCTGAATGGAGATCAGATGGCCCGATTGCAGTAGAAAAAGAGGACGAGGCGGCAATTCCATCCATGCCATCAAACGACAAAATTCTACCTGAGGAGCTGGTATTAGAAAGTGAGCCAGGGAGAGTAACGAAGTTTACAGATGTGCCAGCCAACACAGAACTAGCCCACGCTGTGCAGTTCTTACATAAAAATGTAATAGCAAGAGGTTTCGGTGAAACATTTGGCGTAAACGATCCAATTAAGCGTTTGGATGCCGCAATGATCGTTGGAAAGTATAGAAATGATTTTATTGCTGAGTTTGATGATTACCCGTCAGCAGGATTTACAGATGTGCCTCTACGTGCGCTAGACATGATCTCAACCCTTAAATGGGCAGGTCTTATGAATGGAAAAACCGCAACCCTGTTTGGATCTTATGATACAATGACACGAGGCGAAGCAGCGATTATGCTATACAATGTATTTCAGCATAATGTTGAGCTTATTGAGCCAGAAGATATATCAACTTCATTTAAAGATGTCTCTGGCCGATACATTCGAGCGGTTCATGCTTTGACGGACAGCGGCATTACCCGGGGCAAATCAAACACAGTGTTTGGCACCAACGACCCTTTAACAAGAGGGCAACTAGCGCTATTGCTATATAGAGTTTATACAAAGTATTATGAAAAGTAAGGCAAGGAGACGTCTCCTTGCCTTTTTCCATGAAATTTACTTATGCATAAAAAGTAGATTATCAAAATCTCGGTACAGATACATTGTCCGGAATATTTCGGAATATTACAATATCGAACTGCTTTTTAGGATTTTTAGATAAGCCGATATAAAATAATAGTCATTTTAAAAAGAAAGCCTTATTATTTTACCCTGTAAACATGGCATCATTGCCGCCTGCTTTGGTGTGAAGAAGCCAGCCGCAATCTTTGAATGGCTCTTACATTTGTTTAAAAGCAGGATGGAACGGTTAATTTACTGGGGAGGGGGCTTTTGGTCAGAAAGACGTCGAACAAGCCGGCACGTAAATGTTACAAGCCGCTTTGATGGATGAAATGACCGGAGCATGAAGAATTGCAGGAGACTATAGGGCGTGTTAGCCATATTTAATCAGCTGATGTCAAAAAGCTGCAACTGATATTTGCGGAGCAGCACCGGCTTGTTCGGCGAGATGCAAAATCTGCCGATGTGATAGTCGCTGGCCGTAAAGAACTTCAAAGAGATATAAAGGAGTTATGTAGCTGAATGACAGATGAAGAACGCAAACTTTTGCAATACCTGAAAGAGGTAAGTGCGCCTCAATTATTAAAAGATATGAGCGGTGGAAAAGTATTAGGGGCTGACTTGCGGGCTGTTGGGAAGCTGCGGATATACCGCCTGCCTGACGATGCAATAAACGTTCTTTTATACTGCGCCAAGCTTAATATGAATACACCGGATTATCGGGACGTTTATAAAACTGCAGCCCGCTGGAGAAGGCTTCGCGTGAAAAATGCAGAAGAAGCGTTTGAATTAGCTAAGAAAGAATATAGCCTGGATCAACAAAACAAATAGTCTCCTTTTTAAACTGCACTTCTTATAAGTGCGGTTTTTTTTGAAAAAATGGTATAATAAGAGATGTAAGGAGCTTGAACTGATTTTCAGGAAAAGCTTCTTAAATTGGCTCCTCAGCTTCGGTTATTTCCGGGCTGTGCTTTAACAAAATTACCATGCTTAACTGCATGAAGGAGATAGAGAATTGAAGAAAATCATCACGTCTTTACTTGCAGCAGTCATTGCTTTTTCTCCTCTTGGAACAGCCGTTTTTCAGGATCATTCAACCACTGTGGAAGCGCGGGGAAAAAGAAGCTTTAACAGCACAAACAACAGTGTAAACAGTCCTTCAAGTTTTCAAAACAAAAAATCGGATTCGATTGCCACAAATAAATCCACAAGCTCGGCCCAGAAAAAGGGCAGCTTTTTGTCAAGCGGGCTTATGCGTGGGTTAATGGTAGGTGGTCTTGCTGGGTTGCTGTTTGGCAGTTTATTTGGAAGTATGGGGATGTTAGGTTCTATTTTAGGACTGCTGGTCAACGTGCTGACGATCGTTATCTTGCTGGCCGTGATCCGCAAAATATTTACTTCCTTTAAAAGCAAAAAAGAGAAAAGTGTATATTAACAATAAAGTAAACTAATAACGAGAAAACCCGCCTGAAAACTGCATGAACAGGCGGGCTTTTTTGTGGGGAAAACGGATTTTCCTGAAAAAGATCAAGATATTTCTGCCGCCTGCTTATAACAGGCTCTCAGCGAGGAGAGAATACGACGTTATTTTGTCCTCAAAGTTATGTACATTGGCAATGATTATAAATTCTTCCGTTTGATAAGCCTCGCTCAGGGCAAGAAGTTCATCTCTCACTTTTTGGGGAGTTCCGATAATCATGCGCTTCCGGTTTTCTTTTGCTTTTTCCTTGTCCGCACCTGTTACAATGCGCCGTCCGGCTTCCTCAATAGCCGGTATTCTCGTATCCCTGTTTTTTTCAACTGCCAGCAGCCATGCATCCTGGCTGAGTGCGATTTCTTCCGCTTTTTCCTGGGAGCCTGCACATATAACAAAAACGCAGACGTTTGTTTTCGGCTGATTTAAAAGGGACGAAGGCTGAAAATCGTTTCGATATTGCGCCATTGCCCTGCGCCCGTTATAAGGATTGATAAAATGCCCATAAGTAAAAGCAGTGCCATGCTCAGCGGCTGTTCTTGCGCCGCGGTGGGTAATGCCCAGCATCCACATCTCAGGAAGGCTGCTCGTCATCGGGTACGCTTGGACAGTTTGATTTTCGCCGGCTAAATACCCCTGCAGATCCCTCACCTGACGCGGAAATTCATTTAGGCTTTTTCTGATGCCATCTGTCAAAGCCAGGCGGGTGTCCGCAGAACCACCCGGCGAGCGTCCGATTCCCAAATCAATCCTTCCCGGAAATAAAGCTTCCAGTACCTTGAAATTTTCCGCCACCTTATATGGACTGTACTGAGGGAGAAGAACCCCTCCCGACCCGACACGGATCGATCTGGTATTTGAAGCAATATGGGAGATCAGCACTTCTGGCGACGAGCCCGCCATGCCGTTTGCATTATGATGCTCCGCTGTCCAAAAGCGGGTATAGCCCATTTTTTCTGTTAGCCGGGCCAGCTTTACGGTGTTTTGCAAGGCAGCCGCCGCTGTACTGCCGGCCGTAATAACGGATTGATCCAAAACGCTTAACTTCATTTTCAACACAACCTTCCCGTCTGTAAGGCTTCCTCACCAAAAGATAGGCTATCAGGTGTGATAAGTAAAGGAAAAGGCTTTGGTGCTGTTTCTGCTCCCAAAACAGGAAATGCCGTCCTTCGCGTTTTTGAACAGCCCAGGAGGGAATAAGCAGACTAACAGGCTTTGAAAGCTTTATATTAAAAATGGGTGATGCAGCAAATGACAGATTTTCTACAGCAGTTTTCAGATCTTCAGCTTACATGGTTTATTGTTTCTTTTGCCTCCATTGTGCTGGTGAATATCATCTTAAAAGGCTTCTTCAACAGGATGTCTACTAAAAAAACAGGCATTAAAAAAGGAGTTTTTACTTCTTTTTCCTCTTTTTTAAATTGGATTACGTTTTATTGTCTTATTCTTCTGTTTTTGTTTTATTTTTCAAAAAGCAGCTGGCTGTTTTATCCTCTTTATTCAAGCGACGGCGTAGATGTATCCCTGTTTTTAATCATTATGGCCATTATGATTGTTTCCCTGGCGGATCGTCTCCTGAAGCTGGTTATGGAATACGTTTTGACGCCGGTTTACGATTACTACCGGGTGGATAGAGGACTCGGCTATACATTCAATCAAATTATTTATTATACGGTTATGATTGTGGCGCTGGCCATCAGTTTTACAAGCGTAGGAATTGACTTAACGGCCCTTGGTGCTGTTTTTGGCGTGCTGGGCATCGGAATCGGCTTTGGAATGAGAAATGTAGCCGGCAACTTTGTATCAGGGATTATCATTTTATTTGAACGGCCTATTGAAGTAGGCGAAATAATCCAGATTGATAAGCAGGTTGGCCAGGTGGAAAAAATCCGGCTGCGCTCCACCATCGTCCGGACTGCCAAAGAAGGAGTTCTCATTGTACCCAACCAGTACTTTATCGAGCAGATTATTAAAAACCGGACCGGGGCGGAAATGATGGCTCAAGTGTCCGTCAGTATTGAATATGGTGCCGATACAGCAAAAGTGGAAGAGCTTTTACAGGAAGCGGCAGAGAAAATGAAAGAAAGCATGAGCGGAATTTTAGCAGAGCCTGCTCCTGACATTCGGTTTGTCGGTTTGCGGAACAGGGCAATGGATTTTTTGGTTGAAATTCCCGTTGCCAATTTTAAAACAAAGGAACAGCTTGAAAGCAGGCTTCGTCATTTGATCATCCAGCTTTTTAGGAAAAATGATATTGTTCTTGCTTCAAACGGACTTGATCCATCAATGTTTCAATAGCTTTGCTTTAATTTGCGCTGGAAAGAAAGACAGTGTTTTATCCGGTTAGTTTTTTGAGTGCCGGGTATTAAGAAATAGAAACAAAAAAGAAAGGAGAACAAAACAATGGCAATGAGAATTATGGGCGGCGTTTTTCAAGAACATGACGCAGTTATTAAAGTAATTGAGGAATTGAAGCTGAAAGGCTACAGCATTGATGATATTTCTGTTTTTGCGAAAAGCAGAAAGGATGTTCATGATATTGAGCATGAGACAAATGCGGATATTATTACCGACAGTAGCGAGCGGCTTGAACACGCTGAAAGAGGAGCGGGCATTGGCGCACTTTCAGGCGGCCTTCTCGGCGGGTCACTGGGAGCGATCCTTGGCGCAGGCTTGATTGCCATTCCGGGAATTGGTCCGATTGTCGCCGCCGGTCCGATTGTCGCCGGCTTAACCGGGGCAGGGGTCGGTCTTGGAGGCGGGGGAATTATCGGTGCGCTGGCTGGTGCCGGTATTCCAGAGGAAAAAGCGAAAGAGTATGAGCGGTATTTGAAGGAAGGAAATGTTGTTGTGCTCGTTGACGCAAAAGAAAATCACGAAGCAGAAATTGACCGAATCTTCCAGGCGTATAGTCCAACTACAAGAGCAGCATATCGAAACAGCAAATAAGCAGAGACAAATCCAGAAAGTGTATCCTGAGAAAAGAAGGATACACTTTCTGTATTTTTATTTTCCTGCTGGCTGCTGCCAGTAAGCCGATCCGTCCCATAAATAAGCTTTGATTATGTCTGTGTTTATCTCGATGCCAGTGCCTGTTCCAGAAGGAATTGATACATAGCCGTTAACTGGCTTCAGGGATATGAGCTCGGAAAAAGGGTTTTCCATCACATCCCACTCGACCGGTTCAATGCTTTCACCGTCCATTTTGCTCCAGCCCGCCAGGCTTGCCTGGGCAAAAAGTGTATACAATCGGGAAAGAGCGCCGTCATAGCTGTGAGGAGATACCCTGATTCCAAAGTGGCGGGCAAGCTGCAGCGTGCTGCGAAAATCGTCCACTCCTTCTCCATGCAGAAGGTCCGGCTGAATAATGTCAAACGTGTTCTGGCAGAGCAGCGGCAGAAACTCTCTGGCACCCTTCAGGTTTTCTCCGCCGGCAAGGGGTACAGGGAGGCTTGCGCGCAGCAGATGATATTCAGGCAGGTTGCCGATGGACATAGGTTCTTCCAGCCATAAAATATTCGGCCAGTTTAAAAAATGCCGCTGCCATAAACGAGCCGCCGCTGCATCGTAACTCTGGTTGGCATCAAGAATAAGGGCTATTTTTTCTTCGGTCATGTTTTGCAGCAATCGAATATGAGAAAGATCCTCCTGAAATACCCGGCCCCCGATTTTTACCTTTATGCTGTTAAATCCTTCTGAAATCGTTTGTTCCACCCGCTGGATAGAGTGCTTGATCCAGTCTTTGCTGTCAGTATAGGACTGAAAGGAGGCATAAACAGGAATTTGATCCCGCCATTTTCCTCCCCATAGTTCACAGACCGGAAGATGGGCCTGCTTGGCCATAATTTCTGTTAAAGCCATACTGACAGCTGCCGCCGCGCGCTTATGCCATTTTTTGATTACATCCACTAACTGAAGGCGGCTCGATGCCGGCTTTCCGATCAGGTAAGGGATAATTCGTTGATTAAACCCCGCTTGCAAGGCCGGCAGCCAGTCAATGCATTCTCCCCAGCCATCTATTCCGGATTTCGTTACAATGTGTATTAAAAAGCAAGAACGGTATTTTTTGTATCCGTTTGCATCGCCATAAGGTGTACCGACCTTATAAAGTAATGGAAAAGTGTCAACCTTTTCAATTTGCATCGTTTACCCGCCTTCTGACATTTTAAAAAATACAATTAGATCGGATTGCTTTAATGGAATGTTTGTATTTTGTGCATTATCTTTGAATTTATTCCTCTTGTTTAAAGTCTGCAAATTTAAAGTCTGCATAAAAAAATGCCTTTTTTCCTACTCGCTAATTTATTTCCGGTTATAACCACTTTTAAGAGCCTATTAATCTAGAATTTCCTCCTTTATTTCATATGAATAGGCCGGTGGGTTTAAAGAGAACTAATACTTTTAAAACAGGGAATTCCAAGTCTTTTTAACGCTTTTTTATTTTTACATTCACTTAATATTCTCTTCATATTACATCTTTATAGTAAAGTACGAATCTAACATACACCTTTGGAGGTTTTACAAAATGAAAAAGCAATGGGGAAAAAAATACCTGTCGATTTGCACAGTGTCGGCGCTCGCTATTATGGGAGCAGCTGGCGGCTTTTCCAATCAAGATGCAGAAGCGGCAAAAAATAAAAACCAGAATAACGCAAAAGTAAAAAATGTCATTTTTATGATCGGGGACGGGATGGGGACATCCTATACATCTGCTTACCGATATTTAAAGGATAATCCTGCTACGCCGGCTGTTGAGCAGACAATATTTGATCCATATTTGGTTGGCCAGCAGATGACATATCCGGAAGACCCGGAACAAAATATTACGGATTCTGCTTCTGCGGCAACAGCAATGTCCGCTGGCGTTAAAACATATAACGCGGCGATTGGTGTAGATAACGATAAAACGGAAGTGAAAACAGTACTAGAAGCAGCGAAAGAAAACGGCAAAGCAACGGGACTTGTGGCCACATCTGAAATTACACATGCAACACCGGCTTCATTCGGGGCGCATGATGAAAATCGGAAAAATATGAATGCAATTGCCGATGACTACTACGATGAGCTTGTTAATGGAAACCATAAAATCGATGTACTGCTTGGCGGTGGTGAATCGAATTTTGTCCGGGCGGACCGCGATTTAACAGCTGAATTTCAAGAATCGGGCTACAGCTATGTAACAAGCAAGGAAGAAATGCTCAATAACGACAGCCGAAAAGTTCTTGGATTGTTTGCTGAAGGCGGCCTGCCGAAAATGATTGACCGGACAGAAGAAATTCCCTCACTTGAAGAGATGACCTCTTCAGCCATTGATCGCCTGCAAAAAGACAAGGACGGCTTCTTCTTAATGGTAGAAGGCAGCCAGGTCGACTGGGCCGGACATGATAATGATATTGTCGGTGCAATGAGCGAAATGGAAGACTTTGAGAAATCGGTTGAAGCAGCAATTGAGTTCGCCAAAAAAGATAAACATACCCTGGTCGTTGTAACAGCCGACCATTCTACAGGCGGTTATTCAATCGGAGCAGATGGAATTTATAACTGGTTTGGAGAGCCAATTCAAGCGGCAAAACGTACTCCAGACTTTATGGCGGCTGAGATTGTAAAAGGCGGCAATGTAAAAGACGTACTGATAACATACATTGATCAGGCGAAGCTGAAGCTGACAGAGGAGGAAATTCAATCGGTTGAAGAAGCGGCAGCAGCCGGCAAGCAGGCCGATATTGATAATGCGATTGAAGGAATTTTTAATAAGCGTTCTCATACAGGCTGGACTACAGGCGGACATACCGGCGAAGACGTACCAGTTTATGCGTATGGACCGTACAAGGAACGATTTGCAGGCCAAATAGAGAATACACAAAATGCAGAAATTATCTTTGAACTTCTAGGAAGCAAGAAAAAATAAAGAAAAAATACCTGCTGCCAATCAGGCAGCAGGCGTTTTTCTGGAAAGGCAGGAGCTATTCTATGAAAAGATTAAGCTGGATATTTGCAGTTCTCCTTGCCGCTGGCTGCAGCAACAGCCAGCAGCAAGGCGTACCAACTAACACAGAGCTTCCTGCTGCAGAAGCGAAAACAGCCATTGAAATAAAAGAAGCAGATACGTATGTACCCAATCCGCAGGTTACGGATGACCGGGCTCTCATAAAAGAAGGCCAGAACGTTTCGGACGGCAAAGGTGAACTGACTCTTTTGCGCTTACAAGCAGCCGATAAACAGGAACAGATCGGTCCTGTACAGATAACAGTGAATGAAGTGAAGATAATGCATTTTAAACCCGACTACAGCATGATTGATTTTTTTCATATGTATACTCACGAAGAAGAATTCGATTTTATAAAACTAAATGTACTCATTGAAAATACAGACGGCGAACCAGTGCAGTTTAATCCGGCTGCCCGGCTGAAAACAAGCAATGATGAACTGAAAACATGGGAAGATGATTTTTATTTGGAAGAGCTGGCAGGGCAGCTTGGGCCGGGTGAGGTGAAGTCCGGCAGTATGGGTTTTATTGTGGAAAAAGGCAGTGAAATTCAATGGATTGAGCTGTTAACGAGTGATGCAGTGAATGGAGAAAAATCCATTATTGAGCAGGGGAAAAGTGTGCGGGTGGAATTTTGATATTGAAAAATGACTGGCCGGAAGCAACTGCTTCCGGCTTTTAGCATACATAAGCAAGATATTGGAACAGGGCGGCGAGCGGCAGCCTGCCCGATAAAATAGTTGAATAAAGAACAATTTGTTCTTTATAATGAACGATGAAGGTGATATAGTAAAAAAGCAAAAAGATGAATGGCAAAAACGAAAGGAAGATGAAAATGGCTGTCAGGAAAAAATTGGTGTTAATCCAATTCTCACGGGCGCTAGTGCCTTTAATGGTAATGCTTTTTCATGCAGCGGAAAGTATGAAAGCATACTTTGATTACGATATTTCGATTTTTACGTACCTTCCGATATCGGGCGGCGTCAACTACTTTTTTGCTTTATCGGGTTTTATGATGTATTACATTTACCGGGAGAGCTTCGATAAGCCCGGGCAGGCAAAAAGCTTTCTGCTGAATCGCTTTATCCGTATTTATCCGCTTTACTGGATTCTGACATGTGTATTTTTACTTATTCTTTTTTCATTCCCCGGCCAGTTTTGGGAGGTAGACATAAATATTGAAGCGGTTCTCACCTCTTTTTTACTGCTGCCAAACAGCAGTGAAGCCGAGCCGCTCCTTCTTGTCGCCTGGTCACTCGTTCATACTGTCTTTTTTTATATTGTCTTTTCACTTTTTTTCCTTGTCAAAAGAAATATTTCGGTTCCTATTCTGGCGGCCTGGGCTTTGCTTTCGGTCGCTTTTTACCAGGGATACATCGGAATTGACCATTATTTAATCCGCTTTTTCTTTAACTTGTATAATATTATTTTTCTGGCGGGGATCCTGTGTGCGTATGCAGTCACTCACTTTAAATGGAATATAAAGTGGTCTGCTGCTTTCGTTATGATCGGCCTGCTGGGCTTTCCGTTTACATGGATCAATTACCTTTATCACTTTGTAAACCTGGATTTTGATCTTGGCACCGGACTGGCCTCTGTATTCATTATTCTGGGGCTGGCCTCTATCGATCTGCAGAAGGAAGTAAGAATCCCGGCGTTTTTTCATTATTTAGGAAACGCTGCCTTCTCTATTTATTTGTCTCATAATTTAATTTTAGACGTTTCGATTGATCTGTACAGCAGATTATCCATTTATAACGCAGCCGGCGGCCTGATAACTACCGTACTGGTCATGGCATTGATGACAGCGGCCGGGTGCGCAGTTCATTCTTTCGTAGAAGAACCGCTTATTGCCGCTTTGAAAAAGAGAGTGTTTAAGAAAAAAACCATTGTTCAAAAGAAACTGGAAGAAAAAGAAGCAGGCGTTCATCTTTCATAAGCGCCTGAATAACGAACCCTGAGAGAAAAGCTCTCAGGGTTTTTCAGTGTTGGAAAATAAACTTGCCAGAAGTCATTCTTTTTGTTTTTGGAGAGTTTCTATCTAGAGATCTCAAAAAAGCAGCGCCAGGACCGGGCAATGAACAGCGGCAGGCGCGGGAGCTAAGCGATGCGTTTGCCTGGCAGCTCATTACCTGCTTTTTAAAAGGCACAGTGTCTGCGAAAGCGGTCGTGCAGCAAGAAACAAACTAATTGAAAATCCATTTATTAACAGCCGAAACCTGAAAGCTTTTTCAGGTTTTTTGCTGTTTAAAAAGCTTGTTCTTTAAAAAGTTTTCTTTCTTATTCGACATTAATTCATGAAAAAGAAATTTGTTCGTTAAAAAGAAAGCGTTTTATTGTTAAGAAACAATCGAAATTTATTTATTATAGTCCTATTTTGCCGATTTTTTAAGAATTACGTCGTTCTTTATCAAGAATAAATTGTTTTCATATAACGAACATTTCGTGATATTATATACCTGTGTTCTTTATGGAGAACAAAGCGAGGTTTAATTATCGGCAAAAGGAGTGTTTTTCTTGGTTAAGAAAATGGTTAGTTTTTTGACTCTCAAAAAAAGGGGGCAAGAAAAGCCGTACAGCAACTATGCAAAAGAGAAATTTATTTTTCACGATGATACTGGCCGGCGCTGGCCAGTATCGGTTTTGGTCTTAGTTTTAACCGTTTTATTTCTTAGTACTGTTACTGCCGTTATTACGTCCAGCTTATTTGATGACCCTAATGTAACCCCTGTTAATTTTGACAGAGAACTGAAAGCAGTCCAGGAGCCGCTGAATAATGAAGCTGAAAGTTCACCGCCTTTTGTAGCAGAGCATCAATACAGAGCAGCCTCTATTCCTAAAAACGAAGCCAGTGAAACATATGGGTTTTATCTTCGAGATAATACGAGCAGCCAGGGCTCTCTAAAGCAAAATATTGATTCACTCGATGTGATAATTCCCAATTGGTATTACATAAACTCTGAAGGGACGATCAAGAAGGAAGCGGAAAAGAAAGTTGATGCCGTTGCGAGAAAGGAAAACATAAAAATAATACCGGCTTTTGAACTCGAAGAGCCTGAAGATATTCAAATGATGCAGAAAGCTCTACAGTCAACGGAACTCAGGGGAGAGCTTGTGAAAAATGTTCATGACCAGGTGCAAAAGGACCAGTATCAAGGAATTAATTTGGATTTTAGCGGAATACCCGAGGAAGACAAAAATGCTGTCAACGAGTTTGTAAAAGAGTTATCCATACCCTTCAAAGAGAGCGGCCTGCAGATTATAATAACGGCTACTCCTGAAGGAGGACCGTATGATTTTGAACAATTATCTGCTTTTGCAGACCGAATTATTGTAACAGCCTATGATGAACATTATGAAAGCAGTGAGGCAGGACCGGTTGCTTCTGCCGGCTGGACACAGAAAATGTTAAAAGACCTTCCAATCCCTGCTGATAAATTAATTCTTGGCATAGCCAACATTGGTTATGACTGGATAGAAAACAGCAATGAACCTGCAAAAATGCTGTCATACGAAGAAATCATGAAAATGGCTTCGGAATCTAACTTAACAGTCCAATGGGATGAAAACAGCCGCAATCCATATTTGCGCTATAAAGAAAACAATGAAAATCATATTGTCTGGTTTCTCGATGGAGTCACTTCGTACAATCAAATTAAAATGGGGCTTGATCAGGGAGCCAGAGGTGTAGCCATTCGTTCACTCGGCTTCGAGGAAAAGGGGATATGGAGCCTTTTAAAAAATGAAGGAACTATTACACAGCAGGCAGATGAGCTGAAAACCATCGAGAACCTTGTGTCGCTATCTGATACTGGTTCTGGTGAAGTAATCACATTTTCAGAAAATACCGGCAAAGGTTCAAGAACCATTCATTTGGATGGGAATGGGTTTATTGATAAACAAACCTATATGGAGTTTCCGGTTCACCGTTTTGTTGAAAGACACGCCGATTCAACAGACAAAAAAATTGCGATTACCTTTGACGATGGGCCTGATCCGCTCTACACACCAAAAATTCTTGATATTTTAAGTGAAAAAGGAGTGCCGGCGACTTTCTTTGTACTTGGAAAGCAGACCGCCCTTTATCCAGATATTGCTGCGCGCATTAAAAGAGAAGGGCATGATATCGGAAGCCACACCTTCAGCCATACGAATATCGAGGAAGACAGCCCGTGGATGATTGAAGCAGAACTGAATGCCACGCAATGGCTGATTCAGCAAACAACAGGTCATTCTACTAGTCTCTTCCGCCCTCCTTATACAACGGATGCGGATTATGCTCCTAATGAGCTGGGACCGATTTTAACTGCTCAAAATATGGGCTACCATATGGTTGGTTCATTAATTGACACGCGGGACTGGGGAGCAAATTCAGCCGGACAGATTGTAGAAACTGCCGTATCAAACGTGGATAGAGGCAATATATTATTGCTTCACGATGCAGGCGGAGACCGTTCTATTACAGTAGAAGCTTTGCCAAAAATTATTGACGAACTGAGAAAAGAAGGCTATACATTTGTAACAGTAAGCAGCTTGATGGGGAAAAGTCAGTCGGAAATTATGCCTCCTGTTCAAAATGATGCCAGCATATACATGGTTTTTTATAAAATCGCCAGCAGCATGTATAGCTTCCTGGCAAAATTCAGTGTGGTCTTTTTTACAGGAGCGATCATTTTCGGTATTGTAAGACTTTTATTTTTGCTTTTCTTCAGCAGCCGGCATCGAAAGAACTATCAAAAACGAAAAATTGATCCCGATTACCAGCCCGCTGTAACGGTGATTATCCCGGCATATAATGAAGAAAAGGTCATTGAAGGAACAGTTCATTCCATTTTAAAAAGCGATTATGAAAATTTTGAGATTATGGTGGTGGACGATGGCTCCTCCGACCGAACAGCAGAAGTAGTAAGAACGGCTTTCAGCAGCGATGAAAGAGTCCGGCTAATTGTAAAAGCGAATGGAGGAAAGTCTTCCGCCATTAATAGAGGATTCAAGGATGCAAAAGGCGAAGTTATTATTATTCTTGATGCTGATACATCCATTGCCTCTAATTCGATTTCATTGCTCGCCAGTTATTTTGCCGATGAACAGGTTGCGGCTGTTTCGGGGAATGTTAAAATCGGAAATGTACGGAACCTTCTGACAACCTGGCAGCACGTAGAATATGTTACCGGCTTTAATCTGGAAAAGCGGGCGTTTGATGAATTAAATGCGATCACAGTCGTTCCGGGAGCCATCGGCGCATGGCGGAAAAGCGCTGTCGAAGAAGCCGGTTTCTTTGCAGAGGACACACTTGCGGAAGATACAGATATTACAATACAGGTTTTAAGAAACGGCTACCGTGTTAAGTATGAGCCGAATGCCTACGCATACACAGAAGCGCCGGAGGATATGAAAACATTTATTAAGCAGCGGTTCCGCTGGTCTTACGGTATTTTGCAGTGTTTATGGAAGCACAGAGGCGCCCTGTTTAACTCAAAACAAAAAACACTCGGCTTTATTGGCCTGCCCAATATGTGGTCGCAATATGGACTGCAGGCGCTGGCGCCATTAGCAGATATCGTGTTTATTATTGGTCTTTTCGGAGATGCCCCTAAAATTTTAGCTTTTTATTCTGCTTTTCTGCTGCTGGACATGCTGGTTGCTTACTATTCTTTTAAATTGGAAAAAGTCAGCGCAAGGCCTTTAATATGGCTGTTCCTGCAGCGCTTTGTTTATCGCCAGTTTTTAACGTTTACGATCTGGAAATCCTTTACCTTTGTTTTAAAAGGGGTAATGGTAGGCTGGAACAAATTTGACCGATCAGGAAATGTGCGCCTTCCGCTCGAGAGTGTTGCGGAAAGTGCAAAGAGAAGAGGAGCTTAAGGAAAAATGGAAGCACCGTTTAGCCAGGACATGGCTGATATTGAGGAGGCCATTTCATGAATAAACCCATGAAATGGCTGACTGTAATCCTTGCTGTTTCAGGAGTGATATGGATTATGAGCAGTCAGTTTTTGAGGGATGAAGAAACACAAAAAGATGACAGCCCTGATGGAAAGTACGTAATGGCTTATCTCTACAATGGAAAACCGGATGGAAGCTATGTAGACTACATTGAAAAAGTTGATCAGGCCACGGGAACCCTGCATGAGGTATCGCCCTTTTACTTTAGTTTAGACGAAGAGGGCTCTTTAAACCAGGATATTGTCAGCGAGGAATTTGTAGACGAAATGCACGCACGGAATATAAAAGTCGTTCCTTTTTTATCAGACGGATGGGATACAGAAAAAGCCAGAGCTGCTCTGGAGAACAGGGAAGAGCTGACAGACGAAATTGCCTCCGAAGTAGAAGAGTATGAGCTGGATGGAGTGAATATGGATATCGAGTATGTCACCGAGAAAGATCGAAGCAGCTATACGGAACTGGTTAAGCTGCTGAGAAGCAAATTGCCTGAAGAAAAAATCGTTACAGTGGCTGTCCCTGCAAATCCTGAAGGCTGGACGAGCGGATGGCATGGAGCGTATGATTATGCCGAGCTGGCTAAATATACGGATTATTTAATGTTGATGACATATGATGAGCACTTCCAGGATCACGAAAAGTCCGGCCCGGTCGCCAGTCTTTCCTTTGTTGAAAAATCAATTGAATATGCTCTATCCCAGGAGGTTTCTCCTGAGAAATTAGTGCTGGGCATTCCATTTTATGGAAGGTTATGGAATGAAGACGGCTCTATTCGCGGCATTCACGTTCCGCTTAATATGGTGAATGAGATAGTGGAAAGCTATAATGGCGAAATCACTTATGATGAGGAGCAGCAATCTGCCAGGGCGGTTTTCTCTATTCCGGCTGATGAAGAACCAATCACCGTGGAGTGGACTGCCTTAACTCCGGGCCGTTACACTCTCTGGTTTGAAAATGAGCAGTCTATAAAAGCAAAGCTGGCACTCATCGAAAAATATAATTTAAAGGGAGCCGGGAACTGGAGCCTCGGTCTGGAAGAAGCCCAGACATGGGATTTTTATAAAGAAGCTTTAAATAAGGAAGAAAATTAACGCAAGCCTCCGCCAAAAAGCGGGGCTTTTTTTATTGCCCGTTTTTTATAAGAGTGCTGGCAATGGCAGCGAGCATATCAAGCTCCATAACTTCAGAGGCACGCTTATTTGCGTTTAATATATACTGCCATCCGTCTTTTTCAAACGATAAGCGATTGATCCGATTTCCAAAGCTGTATACAGCTTTCGTTCCGTTTGGAAGCTGGATGGAATGATCAATTTCATCTTCTTTGAAAACTACTCGCTGCTCAATAGGCTTAACTTGAATGATCAGCTGGTTTTCAGGCGTATTCATATGTAAATAGGCACCTTTTACTTCTTCGCCTGCGGGAAAAGAAAGGGAATTGGAGGAGGGCGAGTCAGCAAAAGCATTCAAATAGTTTTGATCTGCCGATATAATTAGCGAATTGATGATGAGTAATAAAACAAAAAATCTTTTTAAAAAAAGCATATATGCCACTCCTGATTTTTCTTTGGTCAGCGCTGTTTCGTTTATATATTTTATGGACTTGGTGGGAGTTGAACCCACAAGATACACAATAGATCATCTAAAGGAGCTATTGGCCGCTCTGTCCGTTGAGCTACAAGTCCATGCTGTTAGTATGGATCGATTTTCAAAATAATATACAATAACCTTTAGGTGGCAGCCGGATTTATGTATTGGCCAGTTTGTGGCAATACACAGAATTTAAGATAGCGGCGGGCCTGCGGCTTTGCTTTCTGCAGGTCAGCGCTGGGCCCGTTTCCGCCATGTTACAAAGTACAAGAAGATCAGCTGGCACTCAGACCGTCATTTACATAACCGATAATGCGCTTAACGGCTTTTTCTCCAGCTTCTTCCCACTTGCTTTTCTGTTTTAATTTCCCATCCAGTTCAACCGGGTCCTGAAATTGATTAAACCCGGAAGCGGTCAGCAGAGAGTGTTCATCTTTTTCCAGTCCAATATTCACTACATGCTTAATCACAAATGGGGTTTCAAATTTGATCCAGGCATCATAGTTATCGAGTGCGCCTTTCAGGACTGTAAAAGGAACCCTGATATAGATGGTTTCGCCTCCGTTACATGAAAGAATCGCATCAAAGCTTCCCCGGTCGTATTCCCAGTTCCCGCCCAAGTCGTATCCAAGATCGCTAAATTTCTCACGTACATGGCCAAAGTAAGCGTGTTTGCCTTCCAGTTCAGTTTGCAGCTTCAGCATAATCAGTCACTCCTGTTTAAAATGGTTACTAAACAGCTTTAACGTTAAACAGGAGGAAAATACCTAAATAATTTCAAAACAAAAAGGAGCTGGTTTCAGCTCCTTTTTGCCTGCTAATGGTGTATTCGTTTGTGTAATCTGTTTGTTCTTCGTTAAGTGCAGTACCTGTCAGGATTATTGAGCTGTTTTAAGCATTTCATAGAGTTCCTGTTTTTTTACTGGACAAGTCTGACCAGCAGATGGGCGAGCTGGTGCTGCTGCTTTTCGTCGCCGACTTTCCATAGCTCCTGGAGAAGCTTTTCCTCGCGGTTGCGCGGTTCTTCATGAGCGGCCAGATAATCAGCTACTTTTTGAGCGGTTTTGGCCAGCTGTTCTTCATTCATGCCGAGCCGTTCGCCTTTTTCGACTTTTTCACCCAGGTAGCTTTTAAAAGTTTCAAAGCTTGCTAGAATATCTTCTTTTTTCTCTTCGCCCATTGACTGTACTTTTTCTTCTACTTGACCCTGCGTTTCAGGAATTTTTTCATTAGAGTTTGCCATGGAACATCTCTCCTTTCGGTAGTCTTTACTTCGTTGCCCGAATTGCGGCAAAAATAAACATTTAAACACCGCTGAATGTGCTGGAGAAAGATTTGTTCTCGGCAGGGAAAGGATTGAAAGCGGGAAAAAATTTCAAAACAATCTGTTTGTTCATTAAAAAGTGGATTCCTCAAATAGCGGATAAAACAAAACCCTCCTGGTGAAAGGAGGGAGGGAGTTATTCCGATTCCGCATTAGTATCGTGAACAATATTCTTCCCATAAAAAATCTCATCCATTTCATGATGAAGCTTTTTAGTTATATTATCGATTTCATCTTTGTCCAAATCTTTTTTGGTATGGCCGAACAAGTAATTATCTAAATCAAATTCACGAAGCTTGCATTTTGTGTGGAAGATATTTTCCTGGTAAATATTAACGTCGATCATATGGTACAGTTCCTTAACATCCTCAGGTATGTAGTTTTGGATAGAGTTAATGTCATGGTCGATAAAAAGCTTGTTTCCGTTAATATCCCTTGTGAAGCCACGGACGCGGTAATCCATGGTCATAATATCTGTATCAAAAGAGTGAATCAGGTAGTTTAGAGCTTTTAAAGGCGAAATTTCGCCGCAGGTTGATACATCAATATCTGCTCTAAACGTGCTGATGCCTTCGTTCGGATGATATTCGGGATACGTATGAACGGTAATATGACTCTTATCAAGCGCCATTACAACGGTATCTGGAAGCGGGCCGGGCGATTCCTCCTGTGATTCTTCCCTGGCTTCAGGGTCAACCGGCCCTTCGGAAATCAGCATCGTCACACTCGCACCCTGTGGGATGTAATCCTGCTTGGCGACGTTCAAAACGTGTGCCCCAATAATATCCGTAACGTTCCGTAAAATTTCTGTCAGCCGGTCAGCGTTGTATTGCTCATCAATATATTCAATATATGCTTTTCGCTCTTCTTTTGTTTTTGTCCAGCAAATATCATACATATTAAAGCTGAGCGATTTTGTCAGGTTGTTAAAATCGTGCAGCTGAATGCCTTTGCTTTGTTTGATAACCATTGTATGCACTCCTTTACGTCAATCATCGTTATGTTTATGTTACCCGTCCTGGGAAGTAAAAAACAACCTTTCTTTTTAGAGAGTATCGCCAAAAAAGAGCGGAAGAAAGTCTCCGCTCTGCGTTCAGTTAAATTTCCATATCCCAGCGTTCCTTTTCTGTTTTCTTCAGCTGCTCTTCTGTTTCCTTCGGATGAACCGTGCGGAATTTATGGTGGCCGGCGGGAATAATTTCAACCATTTTCGCAATCATATCAGCCGGGTCAAATTGGTTTTCCAGCGCTTCTTCCTGCTTTTTCATATCTTCCTTACGGGTAAAATGGGTGTCTTCATTAAACCATTTCCATTTTTCCTCGGCGCTCCGGTCATTGAACCCGGTTTTATAAGCGCCCGGGTTAATGGTAGCGACCTGGACACCAAACCCTTCCAGCTCCGCTTTAAGGGTCTGAGCAATGCCTTCGATCGCATGTTTTGTCGCGGTGTAAGGTCCAACATAAGGAGTGGCTGAAATACCGGCCATCGAGCTCATAAAAATGATCTTTCCACGGCCTTTTTGAACAAACTTGCGGGCCGCAATCTGCACGGTTTCAAGTGTAGCGAAAACATTTACTTCAAACAACGCACGAAATCGGTCCATCGGTACTTCACCGAGAGGGCCGCCTTCATTAATGGCTGCATTGGCGACGAAAATATCGAAATCATATTTTTGTATTTGAACCACGTCGCGCGGATTGGTAATATCGAGCTTAAACACTTCCAGCTCAATTTCCTGGTCCCGGGCTTCCCGAAGCAAATCTGTTTTCTGAGAGGTAATCTCCGTTGTGGCAATCACGCGGTGGCCGGCTTTTGCAAGGCCAAGTGCTGCCCCACGGCCCAGTCCTGATCCGGCACCTGTGATAAAAATGGTTTTACTCATGTATATTCCTCCTCTGAAAATGATGTGTCATCTTTAGCGTTCCCTGCTGGCAGCGAACAAAACGTGAGGAGGGAAGGATTTGGTCAGGCGGCTGTCCTGCTGCTTTGTGCAAAAAGCCTGGAGCATATGCTTCTTACAAGAGGCCCAATAATAATAAGCTGAAGGGGAAAAGCGAAAACAGCGTTTTTCCATACGGTATTCACATAAAGCTGCGTAAAAGCGGCTGTAGCGCCGGCATTAACAAGAACGCCATATAATGACATCAACAGAACCATCATCGCAACCATGGAAAAGATCATCGTTAACATTTTCTTTACCGGCTTTGTCTGTTCACCTGTAAATTTGTGAAGCAGGAAGCGTGCAACTGGCCCGGCAACGAACAGGTCAAGTAAAAGAGCAACAAGAAAACCGGGGATTAATCCTGCGATAAAATGCTTAAAAAACGTTGAAGAGAAGCCTTCAAGCAGCCAGATATTGTACATGCTCATGCAAATAACCATACCTGCACACATCAACGTAGTAAAAATCAGTTTTTCTTTTTTGGTGTTTCCCATTTTAAAACTCCCTTTTGATTTATTGTCAACTATGTTGACGGTTTATTATAACGAGAGTTCTATTTTTCGTCAACATAGTTGACGGAAAAGAAAATTCTTTCTATTGTAAAAGGATATGAAACGAATGGCAAAGAAAAAAGGGGGAGATCACATATGCATGATGATAAAAATTTAACAGACTTATTAAGTGACAAACATATAAGGATGCGGCAGAAAGTGCGTACACTGTGGCAGGAAACGGGCCAGGAGGATATATCACAGGCTGAATCTCATCTCCTCGCCCTGCTGGAGCGAGAACCGGAAACCATTGCCGGAGCAGCAAGAAAAATGAATATTTCACGCCAGGCAGTCCATAAATGTGCAAAAGGGCTTATTCAAAAACAGTATATTGACGATAAATCGATTCAAAAAAACGAACGGGACAAGGTGCTTATGCTCACCGATAAAGGAAAAGCGTTTTGCGAGGAAATGACCAGGATTAAGAAAAAAGCAGAGGAAGATGCCGCAAAGGAAATCGGGCAGGAAAACGTAGAGCTTTTGAAACAACTTCTTCAAAAAAAATGGGGAGAATAAGAAAAGCCCGGCTTTATTCGCAGGTTAATTTGTCAGAAAGGCGTTCGCTTCGTCCGGAGCAGTCAAGCCACTGCTGTTTCTTGACAAAGAAAACATAAACTTCCTTTACTTTTTTCATCTGTGCACCCTGCTATTTAAAGAAACCGTTGTTTTTTACCAAATGGATTATTTATACCCCCCCTCGCCATCGAAAAGCAGCTTGAGGAAGCAGTGATGTATTTAACGAACAAGCATGCAATGGCATAAAAAAGACAGAATCCAAAACTGTCTGCGCGTTTCAATAGGCCGGCAGCGGGTACAGAATAAACAAAAAGGAGATGATCCGGATGGAGCAGGGAAAGAAAACATATTATGTGGATTTAAACAGTGAAAGCATTTTAAGCGAACCAATTGACAGTCCAAGCTTTGTTATTCATGCGGATGAAAAGGAAATAGAAATGCTGCAGGCGGTTTTGGACGATAAGTACGATGCAGATTTAGAAACATTTGTCCGTGCCCACATACCTTATTTAGAGTACCATCACGACCCGGGAAACGACCATTATGATGGTTCGCAAAAAGTACTGTACGCTCTTATTTACCTTTTGGGCGATAAAGCAGCCAAACAGCATATTCAGGAAATGGGAATCCTGGAAGACAGAAAAACAGATGATCCCGAGGAAATTCAGCGTTTTAGATAACAAAAAGGTGCGCATATCTGGCGCACCTTTTTTAAACGGCTGTGCTTTTTCTTTTTTCGTATTCTAATTCAACCAGTGCCCTCGTAATAAAATCAGCGGTTTTGTTTGCCATTTTGTACACGAGGGAAAGCCGGGTCCCTTGCAGTACTTGAAGCGGCAGGAAACCGCCGATGTTTACAATGCCGGAAATGTGATAATCGCCGATAGGAGGAAGCTCTTTTTGAACACCAGCCCCGGGCTTCATTGCGCCCTGGTTAAGAACAACGGTGCCAACATTTTGAGCAGAACCAAGACAGGCATCAACAGCGATCACAAGCGGATTTATATGATTCTCTTTAATCTTTTGGACCGTTTCAGCCAGGTTTTTAGCATGAACAGGATAATCAAGACAGCCGTAAACGGTCACATGCGTATATTTGCGAAGGAAAAACGTTTGTTTCAATTTTGAACCGACGAAGGGACCGTAGCTGTCACCTGATGACCGGTCTGTGCCGATGCAGACAAAAACAATTTCCTGGCGCCCGGATAAAACAGATTTTAATTCATTTTTTAAATGATGAATGAAAAACGTGTCGTCTACAAATTGCCTCATTCTTGTTAAGCCTCCTATTGTTCATTATAAAGAACATAACATAAGTATAATGTTCTTTATGAAGAATGTCACTTGTTAAATTAAACAAAATAAAAATTTCAGAGATATTGCCCTTTCAGATTGTTTTATGAGGATTTTTATGTCTGTTTATTATGTGTAGAAGAAAAATAGTTATTCAATGTTTTACCCGGCAAAAAAGCGGTTAAAGCGCTAAATTATAAAAAGAGGCCAATTGCCTATAAAAAGCAATGCCCCGGCACCCGCAGTTTTTGTCGCGATTTGATGAACGATTTTTACAGGGAAATCTCTCACTCTACCGAAATTATTAAAAAAAGGAGGATGGTTTTATGAAAACGAGCAATCTTACATACTTACAGTCCATTAAATATCATGTGGTAGATCGGCTGGCGAAATCTAAATGTGCTTTATGCAAAACAAAAGGTCAACCGCTTTTTCAGATAAACCAGCAAAACCGAAAGAGAAGTGTCTGCTCAAAATGTGCAGTGTATGCAGAAGTAAGAACATTCCGGAAAAATGCTTAAAGAGCTGCGTCTCTATTGGCAGGAAGAACTTCCATCTGTAAAAAGCGGGCAGCCGATTTTATAAATTATTTTGTCCGTTAACGCGGACGGGGATGTTTTCTTAAAAACAAAAAACGGCTGCCCGCAGATGTATGAAGTGTTTTTTCGAGAGCATGAGCCCGCTTATTTACGGTTAGATGTTTTTTGAAGTTCACGCAGGAAACCCATTGAAGCAGCGAAAGCAGCCGCTCTTGGAGGAACTCCTTTCTTCATTAATTCATCTGCTGTTTCTTGAATCCGCTGTCCTGTATTTTGTGGTTTTTCCACCGTGAACACCTTCCTTTCTTTATTAGTAGCTTGCAGGAAAAGGCTGCTTTCATACAGAACGAATGATGGGGATCGACGCTTTTTTTTACAGTTTGTTCATAATCGGTAGCGTTTTCATATTTTTAACAATATAATTTTTCCTGTTCCCCTTTACAAAAGGGAAAATCGGGCGTATAGTACGTGTTTATCAGGCGATTATGCCAAGTGTGATTTTAAGCAATGGAGGGAATATGAAGGTATGTTGAACAAGTTAATCAATCAGGTTAAAGACCGGATTGGCTCACCACATATCGATTTATTGCTGGATAAAAATGAATTTACGCCCGGTGAAAAAGTAACCGGTTCTTTTCTTATAAAAAGCGGCGTGTTTGAGCAGAAATTAAGCCGTCTTGAATGTGACCTTGTAACGAAAAATGCTGCCGTACAGGCGCCGGATGCAGAGGCTATTATGATTTTTATGTCGGAATATATTCCGCCTAATACCTCCAAACGAATTCCATTTTCATTTCAGCTGCCGGCAAAAATGGAGGGCAGCCGGTATTATTTTGAAACAAAGCTTTGTTTCGGCGACGGCAAAAAATGTATCGAGCAGGATCCTATTAACGTAAAACAGCCGGCTTTCTCATAAAGCATGATTATTATTTCCGCTTCCGGGTAAACAATTTACGAAAGGAGCGGATAATCAATGCAAGGAAATGTAAAAGCATTTCGTTTAAAAGACGACGGAGAGATTCCAAATAACGAGAAGCTCCCGGTTATTTTCTACGAAGGTATTTTTGCCGAAAATCCTCAGGATATTGAGCCGTCCTTTAACCAGCATGGCTGGACGAACAGCTGGTCAGGCGGTGTTTATGACTATCATCATTACCATACCAATACTCATGAAGTACTCGGTGTACAGTCGGGAACGGCCGTTGCTCTGGTCGGCGGTGAACAGGGCGAACGCCTTGAATTAAAAGCTGGCGATGTTTTGGTGCTGCCGGCTGGAACAGGCCATAAGCGGCTTGATCAGAGTCCTGATTTTTCCGTAATCGGAGCATATCCGGATGGGAAAAGCCCGAACTTAAAAGAACGGGCCCCCGCTGTACGAGCCCAGTCGCTCAGTGAGATCGCAAACGTTCCAGTGCCGGAAACCGACCCGGTTTTTGGAACAGAGGGCCCTCTTCTTGAAAAGTGGAAAGCAGCTGCAAACTAAGCAGCTGCTTTTTTAATGCTTAATTTTATTTATTTACGGAACTGGCGCGTTTTCCAGGTAAAACGGCGCGATAAGCAGCCGGGGTGGCGTGATTCTGGATGAAACGCGCCATTTTAACAAGGAATTGCGCCGCGTTTTTAGAAAAACGCGCCGCTCCTCAGTAAAACGCGCCATCCTGGGTTAAAATTAAGCAGTTTGAAGAAAAATAAACAAGACCGGCATTGAGCCGGTCTTTAAAAGAAGTTATGTTGTTTTGAACAGCCGGGGAGCTGTTTTCCAGAGCAGAATAAGAACAATGGCACATAGTCCGAACGTTAAAAGCGCTGTGCCGCCATTTACAATCAGTGAGTAAAGCGCGGCAGGCATCTCTTCCGGCGCATATTCGCCAAAGTATACCCAGCCGGCAATAAAATGCCAGAAATAACGGGCAAGAGAGCCGATCAATACAGCGAGCAGTATGAAACGTACCGATAAAGAATGTCTGGCGAAAAGCCCCGCTAAGCCTGCAAATGAAAATGCAATAAAATATTCAATAAATGCTTGAAGCGGCGTTAGAACGTAGGCATCTCCCAATACAATCTGCAATAAGCCCCAAATAAAGCCGGACGCCATGCCGGTTTTCCAGCCCCAGCGAAGGGCAACAAGAAAAACAGGCAGCATCGCAATCGATATGGACATCCACGGTCCAACATTAATAGAGGGAAGCAAATCTAAAATAAATGCCAGAGCTGCCATAACTGCTGCTTCAATCAAAGCCTGAAGTGGTACTTTACGATTCATTTTTTCCTCCTTTCTACCGCACGCGAAGAAAGAGGAAAAAAGTCCACATCCCTGCGCCGGCATGATCCGACAGGTTCCATGGGTCCAGATCGTATCTGTTCTCAGCCCGAAGACTCCCCATGTGGTCTCGTCCATTTTAGCAAATAACAGAACCTGTTACAATGTAGAAAAAGGGTGAGCGCGATGAAATCATCAGTATGCGAATTGTGCGGCCGGTCGCCTGTTGAGACAACCGTCCATCATTTAATTCCCCGCGAGGAAGGCGGCTCTTACGGACCGACAGCCAATCTGTGCCGCACATGCCATAAACAAATACATGCAATTTACACAAATAACGAACTGGCGGTGCGTCTCGATACTCTGGAACGGCTGCGCCAGGATGAAAAAATAAGCAAATACATTAAATGGATCCGCAAGCAGCCGGCTGAAACACAGCTCAGGGTCCGGAAATCAAATGAACGAAAGCGCCGCCGGTAGCTACAGTGAAGGCACTTCCAGGTTAAGAAGGTGAATAAAGGGGAGGAAACGTGTCCAGGCAGGAATAAACTAAAATGCCAATGGCGATAAAAAGAAAAAGAAAATGGGCGGCCTGCAGTCCGTTTTCTTTTTTAGTTTTTACAAAAAGGATAATCCATAAAACCGCCAGCAGATTATTTAAAACAAAAGACAGCATTCAGTCCAGCTCCTTTCTTGCTTTATATTTTGTTCATACCAATAAGAAGCCGCAAGGAACCTGGCAGTTTATCTGACGGTGTTTTGAAAACTGGTGCTTTTTACATCTCAAAAGGATAATATAGGAATAAACACAATCCTGTCATGTAACAATGAGGCACATAAAGCGATGGAGGAATGAAGATGAAAACGGAGCGGAAGCTGTACCGTATGTGGAGAATACTATCCTTTGCCCTGTCGGTTGTTTTGCGGGTGTATGGGTACAAGCTTATGAGAAAGTCAGCGGAACAAAAAGAAGAACTAGGGGAAAGAATTGGGAAGCAGTTTCGCGAAATGCTGTTTGAGCTCGAAGGCCCGCTCATTAAAATCGGACAGTTTTTAAGCATACGCGCGGATTTGCTGCCGGGCGGGTTTATCAGCCAGATTCAGGATTTAGCCGATCAGGTGCCGCCTTCTTCATGGAAAAAAATTAAAGGGGTTCTTGAAGAAGAGTGGGACAGGCCAATTAGTGACGTTCTTCAATCGATTGAGCCGAAAGCGGTTGCTTCTGCTTCGATCGGCGAAGTATACCGGGGGAAATTGCCCGACGGAACAGACGTAGCTGTAAAAGTACAGCGGCCGGCAATCCAGTCGATTGTAAGAACCGATTTTCAGTCACTGGCTGTCATCATCTGGTTTGCGCGCTATTTTGCGCCTGTGCCAAAAGGCTTTATTAATTTTTCCATGCTTTATCAGGAGCTAAAGCAGGTTGTGGAAAGAGAGCTTGATTTCCATAATGAAATGAATACCTCTTTTCATTTTCAACAGAGGTTCCGTCCGCTTGCCTGGCTGCGTATTCCAAAAGTGTACGGGGAGCTGACTACTTCCAAAGTGATGGTTATGGAGTGGATAGAAGCCGCCAGAGTAACGGACACCTCATTTTTGGACAAGCATGGGATCGACCGCATGGAAACGGCCCGGCGCCTGTTTCGCCTGTTTATTCCGCAATGGCTGGAGGCAGGCATGTTTCATGCTGATCCTCACGCGGGAAATGTGCTGATTCAGTCAGACGGCACTCTTATCCTGCTCGATTTTGGCATGACAGGCAGCATTTCTAAAACAGATGCGGCGAATTTTCAGCGCCTGGTGGAAACACTGCTCTTAAAAGATCATAAAAAAGCAGCAGAAGTGCTGGGGGATTTGGGCTTTTTAATTCCCGGCACAGATACAAAAGTGATTGAAAAGCCGCTGGCTGAAGCGCTGGCTTTTCAAATTAATGACTTAAAAAATATGGATTTATTTGCAGTTGAAAAAGAAGTAAACCAGATGGTGAGATCGCTGCCGGTTCAAGTGCCGGTGAGGTTCGTTTTTCTCGGCCGCTCGTTTGTCACAGTAGAAGGCATGCTGCATACACTCTGCCCGGAGAGAGAAAGCATTGATATTATGGGACCGGCTTTTAAGGAATGGCTGCTTGAAAGCAATTTAAATAAGTGGAAGTTTATATGGAAATGGATCAATAGCCAGCCGGCTTTTCGGTTTTTTCACTTGATCCAAGAGGTATTTCAAGCACCGGGGCAGTACATGGAATTAAAGGAACGCCTGCAGCGGGACGAAATGGTGTTCACTTCTTTTGAAAATCAAAAAAAGCATGCGGTTACGGCAGGCATCGCCGGACTGGCCGGTATTTTAGGCGGAACGTACATAGAGAACTTCATTATTCTAAACGCTTTTTACTGCCTGTCCGGACTGGGTGCCGTTTCTTATATTTATGTGAGCTGGAAGCAGAAAAAATGGCTCAGTAAAACCAGATAGCTAAAAGCTGCCTGTCCTTTGTGCGGGGGCCGGCGGCTTTTTTGTACGAAAAGGAATGTTCAATAATCTGCTCATTCTTTCGGATTTAGCGGTTACAGATGTTTTTTATACATACTTCTTAACAGGAATGCACGTTTGTGTTTTCTTTTATATGTTGCTAATAAAATAGAAATGAATGATAGAGAAGGAGTATGGATGTATCGACAAGTGGATGATTTTTTTAAAGGAATGGGCATTGGCTGTGGAAGGGACATTGCAAGTAGTACAAGCCGTAACTGATGACAAATTAGGACAAGGTATTTTGTAAGGGCATAGTACACTTGGTTGGTTAGGCTGGAATTTAGTAGAAACAACAGGTTATTTTAGTCATATAGCAGGTTTAACTGTGCCAATGATTAGTCGAGATGAATCAGTTCCAGCGAGAGCAAGAGAAATTATAACAGCTTACGAAAAAGCAGCAGAGGCGGTCAAGGAAGAGGCAGCCAAGCTATCAGATGTAGACTTGCTAACAGAAAGAGGCATTGCGAGTATTGCAACAAAAGGTGCATTATTACATTTCTTAATTGACCATCAAACACATCACCGCGGCCAAATGATGGTGCTAGTACGTCAAGCAGGCTTACCAGTACCATCTGTGATGGCCCCAACTAAAGAAATGCAATAAAGAAGAGATGCCCTCATGGGTAATATTACTTAAAGTTAGAGTTTTTTATGCGGCTGATTGGTTGGTTTGAGTACGGGGTTGCACTGGCCTCGTGCCAGCCAATAAAAAGTCCGAGAAACACCCCAGCGAGGACGTGAACAAATTTTCCTTCACGCATTCGCTTTTCTTTTCTCCTCCATCCCTCACTATAATATAAAAAGAAAACTAAACTAGAGGCAGGTGCGCGCATGATCCAATTAACAAACCGCCAGACACGCCAATTTCTGTTATTGAAACACGGACTTTTGAACGAATATAAATTTAGCGGGAAGCAGGGCGTATTGGACTTTGCTCGGCAGGTTGGCTGTATTCAATACGATCCCATTGATGTTTGCGGAAAAAACGCCGAATTGGTGTTACAGTCACGAATCAAAGGATTTACTAAGGGAATGCTCGCCGATTTGCTGTATGAGGATAGAAGCCTTGTCGATTATCCTGACAAGAACCTGGCCATTATCCCTGTGGAGGACTGGCCGTATTTTGAGCGATACAGACAGGCCGCCCGACAACATGCCGTACGCTATCCCGAAATGGAAGCGTTGACAGCGCAAGTACGGGCTCATATCCAAATTCACGGTCCAATATGTTCAGATGATTTAAAATTAGATGGAGATTTCTCCTGGCAATCGGCCATCCACTGGAGCAGCGGAAGCAATTCATCTCGATCAGTGCTGGAACAGATGTATTCGACGGGTGAGTTGATTATCCATCATAAAAAAGGAACGCGTAAATATTACGATATAGCCAAAAAGTACATACAGTCAAATCTGCTGAATGCATCAGAGCCGCTTGAAGATGAGCTTGAGCATCATAAGTGGCGGGTACTACGTCGTATCGGCTCGGTTGGTCTCTTATGGAATCGTGCGTCAGATGCATGGTTGAATATATGGGGGCTGAAAGCAGCACAGCGGAAAGAGGTTTTCCGCCAGCTATTACACGAAGCTCGCATTATTGCTATTGCCGTGGAGCAAATGAAGGACATGCTGTACTGCCTCGTGGAGGATTTACCGCTTATTGAAGCCGTTCTGCAAAATCAGGAGCCAACAAAATTGCGTTGCGAACTTATTGCCCCGCTAGATAATTTCATATGGGACAGAAAACTTATCAGCGAATTGTTTGACTTTGATTACACCTGGGAGATTTACACACCTGCAATCAAACGAAAATTCGGCTATTATGTGCTGCCTCTATTATATGGAGAGAGCTTTATTGGACGAGCAGAGATTATCGCAGAGAGAAAAACTGGAACACTCGTTGTTAAAAACATCTGGTTCGAAAACGGTGTGAAGCAAACAACACAATTGCGAACAGCTTTGAACAGTTGTTTCCAAAAGTTTGCAATATTCAACGGGTGTGAGAGAATTTCGGCAGAGTCTATGAACTGATATTTTCTGTATTTGTATAGAGATAATAAAGTTGTTTACTCATGAAATAACTGATAAGAGCCTTGCTAACACTTTTCAGAGAAAAAGGAAACAAGTCTAATCACGTGCTAAAATTGATGGCCTCCAACGCATTTCTCGTTTATTTCCTTCATGTGCCTGTTTTCGTTGTTTTACAATACGGCATCTCTGGACTGGAGGTAAACGTCTGGGTAAAATTTGTTCTGGTTTCCGTTCTGGGCATTGTGCCAAGCTTTTTGACCAGCCAATTTTTGTGGAGGAAAATTCCTTATCTAAAGCGGTTAATGTAAGTGAAGGGGCTTTTTATCGGGGGGCGATATTTTTTATTTTAGGGCGGGTACTATTCGCGGGGCGTTTAAACGTTTTTCCGCCCCGGGTACGGCAACTACCGCTCTGGATTGTATTATACTGCCCCGAACAGAAAGCAATGTAGAATTGCTTAACGGAATATTCAAGAAGCTGCCTGGCCTTTTTCTAAGTATATATGGACAAAAAAGGTAAAAAAATATAATACGGTACCTTGCAATGATCAGTACTGGGTGATATTATAATTCTAACCGGTACTAATTATGAGTCACTACTACACAATATATAGTAGTGGGAAAGAGGTGAAAAACAGTTGAACGTCCAATTTAAAAAAGGGGTTCTTGAATTGTGTGTATTGGTGCTCCTGGAAAAGCAGGATCGTTACGGCTACGAGCTGGTGCAGAAGATTTCGGACCAGATTGAAATATCGGAAGGTTCGGTTTACCCGCTGCTAAGACGGCTGACAAAAGAAGAATACTTTACGACCTACCTGCAGGAATCAACCGAAGGTCCTTCGCGCAAGTATTACACATTAACGGACAAAGGGAGAGAGTACCTTCATAAGCTGATTGAAGAATGGAATGAATTTACCAGAGGGGTCAATCAATTAATTAAAGAGGGTGGATCAAGTGAATAAGAAACAATTTTTGCAGCAGCTCGATTCAGCGCTGCAGGGACTTTCGCAGGAAGAACGGCGTGATATTTTGCAGGATTACGAAGAATACTTTGCCAGTGGGCTTGAGGAAGGAAAATCGGAGGAGGAAATTGCTTCCGCACTCGGCTCGCCCCGCCAGATCGGAAAAGAGCTGGCCGCTTCCCATCAAGTAGAAAGAGCGAGAACAACTGCAACCGCAGGCAATGTGATGAGGGCAGTATGGGCTGTTATTGGGCTTGGTTTTTTCAACTTAATTATCGTGCTGGCTCCTTTTGTGGCACTGATGGGATTCGTACTGTCCGGGTGGCTGATGGGAGTATCTTTAGTCGCTTCACCGCTGCTTGTTCTTGTTAGTGCGGTTATTAATCTGGGCACATTTGTATGGTTTGATCTTTTTACTTCCATGGCTCTTTGCGGCATCGGTTTGTTTATTTTGATCGGTATGTTTTTTGCGACGAAATCTGTAATGAGAGGGTTTATCCGGTATTTGAAATTTAATGCATCTTTTGTGAAAGGCGGACTGCGGCATGATTAAGAAATTATCGATTCTCGCATTGATTCTGCTGCTTGTAGGCGGAGCAGGAAGTGTACTGACATTCAGCCGGGCAAATACAGCTGTCCAGGTATCAGAAGAGAAAACATTCAATGAGAATTCAATTAATGAGGTACAGCTGGATACAGATAATGCAGATGTGAATATCGTTCCTGTGCCGGGATCGTCTGCGAAAGTGGAATTGACGGGAAAACAAAAGCCGAGCAGTGAACTGGTTTTCCGCGCAGACGTAGAGGGAGATACACTGGTTGTAGAACTTGATGAAAAACAAAAAAAATTTTACACGATGGATTTCGTTTTGACGCATATAACACTAAACGTGTATCTTCCGGAAAAAACATATGAGTCGCTGTATGTAAAAAACAATAACGGCCGGGTAAAGGTGAGTGAACTGGCAGCTCAAAACGTGCAGATGCGGATAGATAACGGAAAAGTGGCCGGAGAGGATATCACATCACAAAATGTAAAAGTGGAGGCCGATAACGGAGAAATTTTTCTTGACCATGTAGACGGTATCATTGAAGGAAAAGTCATCAATGGCCGTATAAAGGTACTGACGGAGGATCTTGACCGGCCGATGCAGCTTGTAACGAACAATGGAGAAATTACCGTTGAATCGGAAAAAGAACCGACAAACACTACTTTTGATGTGCATAAAGATAACGGGTCCATTAATATTCTTGATCAGTACGATGGCAACGCCCGGTTTGGAAAAGGGGAAAATATAATTAAATTGGCTACAAACAATGGGAAAATCGAGGTAATAAACTAGCCGGCGGGATTACCAAAATCGAAAACAAAGCGGTAAAGCCAGTTACAGCCCGCTTTGTTTTTTGTTTGATAGATTTCTGTCCTTAGAATAAAAATGTTTTTCTTTCTATCAAAAAGCCCGCGGAAATATTCTGTATATTCATGTGTTTTCATAAGCTGAATAAAGATACAGAGGAAAAGCAGTGTTTGTTCAGGCGAACAGCAAAACTAAAATAGGGAGCTGAGAAAATGAAATCCGCACCGTTATCTGCCAGCGAAAGGATTTTGACGATCGATATTATTCGAGGCTTTGCTCTGTTGGGCATTTTTTTGGTCAATATGCCTTCTTTTCACTCACCCGTTGTATTTCAGGGGCTCGGGGAAGAGGAAAAAGATTTCTGGCTCACCCTGTTTTTGCAGATGTTTGTGGAAGCGAAGTTTTATACGATTTTTTCGTTTCTGTTTGGCCTGGGCTTCTACATTTTTATGAGCCGGGCCGAGAAAAAAGGCATGCAGACCAATCGCTTATTTACGAGAAGGCTGACTGTGCTGCTGCTGATCGGGACGGCCCACTTTATTTTATTATGGTCCGGGGATATCCTGCATACGTATGCAATTACCGGCCTGCTGCTGCTTTTATTTTATAAGCGGAAAAATAAAACTCTTTTAGTTTGGGCAGGCAGCTTGCTCGCAGCCTGCCACCTTGTTCTGGCCGTTCCTTTCTTTATGCCTAACGAATCATTTGAACAATTAAAAATGGCTTTTGAAGAAAAGAAATCAGAAGAATTCCCAACATATGTGGCGATGTATGAAGAAGCCGGCTATCTGGAATGGATCGCGTACCGCTTTGACAAAGAGATTCCGTTGATTACAGCACAGCTCCCGCTTTCTATGCTGCCGGTTTTGGCCATGTTTCTGCTTGGGCTTTATGCGGGGAAAATAGGCATTTTTCAGCCCGGCACGCCTTACTTACCGCTTGTTAAGAAAATCTGGCGCACTGCACTGCTGATAAGCATTCCGCTTTCTGCCAGCCTGGCTGCATTAAGGCTGTCATGGATTGACGGCGGCTATTACCAGAGCACCGTTGAGGAGCTGCTGGTCAGCTTAAGCGGCTTTACATTATGCTTTTTTTATATAACTTCACTTATGCTGCTGACGCAAAAAGCAAAGTGGCAAAAACGCCTCCGTCCACTTGGTTATGTAGGGCAGATGGCGCTGACTAATTATCTATTACAGACAATTATTTGCTTTTTCCTTTTTCTCGTACTCGATTTTTATGGGAAAGTCGGCCTGGGTACAGGAACGCTTATCTGCCTTGTTATTTATGTGCTTCAGGTGGCATACAGCTATTTTTGGATGAAGAAGTTTGCATTCGGCCCGTTTGAATGGCTGTGGCGTTCGCTTACTTACGGATATTTTCCATCCATAAAAAAGGCGGCACCCGCCGAAAAAGAAAAAGAAACAAAGACCATTTCATAGGACAGGAAGAAGCAGGGAGAAGCCTGCTTCTTTTTTATGAATACTTCTTATAGAGAAGAGATTACGCCCGGTAGCGGTGGATATATTCGGTAAAGTTCCACTTTGCTAAAAATTCCTCTGCCGCTTGTTTTCCCAGCTCAATCAGCTGAAGCTTTTCTTCATTGGAAATATCGAATTGAGTAGTGGAGACAGGAATCCCTTTAATAAAGATCGTTCTGGCTGCATTATGCGATTCAATATACCGTTTATCATGGGCTTCCATCATCGTTTTAATCAATGCAAGAGAAATATCGACTAGCCCTTTTACTTTCTTTTGCTGATGTACCCGGGGAGATCCCGACAGGCGGAACCCAAAGGTCGGCCATCTCGGTGTTTCCTTTGAATCAAACAGCCAGATCGGGTAATTGCTCAACAGGCTGCCGTCAACGATAAGGTTTCCATCCAATGTAAGAGGCTTGAAAAAAAAGGGTACACTTGCACTCATTGTAACTGCCCGGGCGATTGGAAATTCATCAGGGCTAAGGTGATAAAGCGGGAGGTCATCAGGAAGGATCGCCATTCGGTTTTGGGTAATATCGGACACGACAATTTTTAGTTTGTTTTCAGGAAGGTCGCCAAAGGTAACCTTTCCTTTTGTTTTTAAGGCACTGACCAGCGACGCTTCTAAAGGGCTTAGTGAATAAATTCCATTTAAAAATTCCAGGCTTAATGCGGGTCCAAGAAAAGGGATACGGCTGATTCCACTTTTTTTTCCTAACTGGTCAAGAGGGAATTTAAGAAAATACTCCTTCATTTCCTCTCCAGTAAAGCCAGCGGCCAGCAGGGCCGCTGTAATAGAACCAACAGAAGATCCCGCCAGCTGGTTCCATACATAGCCGGATTTTTCCAATACCTGGACAGCGCCAATATAAGAAAATCCTTTTACACCGCCGCCCTCAAATACTGCATCTATTTTCACTTCTTTCGCCCCTTCGCTTTTTTACTCTGTTTCATCATACTCAGGAGCCGCCGCCAGGTTACCGATGGCAGGCAAAGACATTGTAAGAGAGCAGCGGTAAAGGCTGCCGGAATCATTTTAAATGAAAACGAAAATGAGTGAGTATCTGTAAATCTAAAAAAAGAATTAAATTTAGAAGAGTTTTACTCGTTTTGGAAATAAATCAACAAAAAATAAAAGTGAAATGATATATTAATAGATACTATTATACTTTTTGCCAAGTGAGGGAACAGAAATGCCGCATCAGCTGCTGCTATACATAATTGCGTTAATTGCAGGTGCCTCCGTCAGTTCGTTTTTAGGAATTTATGCATTTATTAAGATCAGGCATGCACCCGGCGGAAAGTATTTTTGCGCGGCTGCATTTTTGGCCGCTTTTTTCGCTTTAACATATGCATTCGAGTTAACATCGGATACGCTTGAGAAAATTTTGTTCTGGGTAGCAGTTGAATACCTGGCCATTGCTTTTTTGCCGGCCGTCACATTGCTTATGTGCGCTGATTATGCTGCCCGAAAGCCAAGAAAGTGGATGTATGCCGTTCTTTTTGGAATTCCGGTTATCACAGTTATGCTGAATTGGACAAATTCGTATCATCATTTTTATTACACGTCTGTCGGCCTGGGCAGAAATATGGGACATCCGGTTGCCAGGCTGGAAGGAGGTCCATGGTTCTGGGTCCAGACTGTTTTTCTCTATTTTTGTGTACTGGCTGGCGCCTGGATCCTGCTCAGCCAGCTGAAAAGAGTTTCGTCCCGTTTTCATATACAAATTTTAATGATGGGCATCGGTATTTTAATCCCGGTGGCGGGAACTCTTTTTTACCTGAGCGGCTTGAGCGGCGGTCTTGATTTCGGGCCGGTCTTTATGTGTGCGTCATTTTTATTTCATGGAGCAGCTCTGCTGCGGTTCCGTATGTTTGATGTGGTGCCGGTCGCACGGGAAACCATATTTGAGAGTTTAGAAGAAGGCGTACTGGTACTGGACCAGAGAGAAATGATCGTAGATTACAACCGGGCAATGAAGCCGCTGCTTCCATTTTTAACGGATGATGCCATTGGCAGGCCTTTAAAAGAGATACTCGGCTTTGATAAGCAGCTGGCCGACATTCTGCAGAGCGGGCAGGAAGGTGATTACAAACTCATTCAAGGAAGCAGGAAGCTGCATTTCCACATCCGCTTTGCTTCTCTGCTCAATAAAAAAAAGGAGCCTGTCGGCAAAATTGTTATGTTTATTAATATAACAGAGCGGGTGCAAATGGAGGAGCAGCTGCAAAAGCTTGCCAGAACAGATGGCTTAACCGGCCTTTTGAACAGGACCTTTTTTCTTGAACAGGCAGAAGCAGCCTGCTTCGGAATAAAAGAAAAAGGGGACAGCGTATCACTGATCATGTTTGATATAGATCATTTTAAGCAGGTGAATGACACATTTGGCCATGAGGCAGGAGATCTTGTTCTCATGAAAGTAGCGGAAACGGCCCGGAAAAGCATGCGCTCACAAGATTTGCTGGCCCGTTATGGCGGAGAAGAATTTATTATTTTTTTGCCGCATACATCTTTGGCTGATGCAAACGAACGGGCAGAAGCCCTCCGGACGGCTATTGCTGAAGCTACTGTATATGTGGAAGACAAGGCACTGAATGTTACATCAAGTTTTGGTATTTCACAGGTATGGATTGAAGCCGGCAGTATAGAATCACCGGTTCAAATGCTGATGAGAGAAGCCGATCAGGCTTTGTACGCTGCTAAGCGGAATGGCCGCAACTGTGTACAGACACTTTCTTAAAGGGGAGGAGCAGGAAAGCCGAAAGCAAGCGTTTGTCAAGCACCAAAACAGCCCGCATTGAGCGGGCCGTTTTGGTGCTTGAATTTGTGTGCCATCTTCAATCGGCTTTCCCGGAATCACTCGCATCGTAATTTTCAAGAAAATCAATTCGTTCCGTAATACGGGGATGTGAACCCATAATATAATGAATGACAGCTGGTTCATAGCCGGTTGATTTTGAGTTTATTGTTAGTTTTTGAAAAGCGGTAATAGCAGCTTCTCTGTTTCCTGCTGCTTCAATTGCATAGCGGTCAGCCTCCACTTCAAAATGCCGGCTTTGCCAGTGGTCAATTGGGGAAGCCAGGAAGGAAATAATGCTGAACGAGGTAATCAACAGCGGCAGGACCGCGATATCCTGCTGATTTTTAATTCCCCATCGGTGTCCCCATTTTTCGCGTACCCAATTAAATAAGCAGAACGTTACAAAGGCGGTAAAGAAGCTGACGATCACCTGCAGCGCCAGGCCTTTGTAAATATGGTTCATTTTATAATGGGCAATTTCATGTGCCATCACAAATTTAAGTTCGTCGACGTCTAACTCATTAATGGCTGTGTCGCCAAGCACAATCTGCATGTTGCTGCCGAAGCCATTGACAAACGCATTGATTGTATTTGTTTGCTTGGACATATTCATCTCCAAAATTTTTGCATTGGGAATACCAGCTTCATCTGCGAGCTGCTGAATCTCCGCTTTGATTTTGCCGTTTTCCAGCGGCTTATACTCATTGAAAAGCGGCTCAATAAAGACGGGTGCAATAAACATAAGCAGAATAGTCAACGGCAGTGACGCAGCCCATGCAGCAAGCCACCACTTTTTTGGGAATTTTCTGATAGCGAAAAAAAGCAGCCAAATAAGTGGAATGCCCATAACCATATCCAGGCCAAAGCTGATGCCCATATCGCCGAGCCATGACGCCAGAGACTGGCTGGACAGGCCGTATTCTCGCGACAGTTTATAAAAGAAAAAGTCAAGCGGCAGATACAAAAGTGTCAGCACCAGGCTGAAAAAGAAATAATAAAAGCTGAT
The DNA here is from genome assembly GCF_000970685.1 of Domibacillus indicus. Classification (GTDB taxonomy): domain Bacteria; phylum Bacillota; class Bacilli; order Bacillales; family Domibacillaceae; genus Domibacillus; species Domibacillus indicus. The sequence goes on along the minus strand of NZ_LAJB01000007.1, from coordinate 453,540 downwards.
CTGCCAAAACGATTTACGAAACCGGGCAATGGCCTGATTGCGCAATTTAACCGAGATCATCATAAAGAATAGCACCAGCACCACATCAAGCGGTGTTTGTAAAAAGAACGTAAAATACTGGATAAGATCTAAATGGTGTGCTTCTTCAATCTCGCTTTTCGTCATAAATTCTTTTGGATCTGCACTCGTGCCGGCATATTCAGCCGGCACATAGCCCGGCTCGAGATTTAACAAATACACACTGATGCCAGCTGCATACAAAAGATAGAAAATAAAAAAGCCAAATAAAAATTTCTTCAATAAGCTCTTCCTTTCACTAAAAAAAATTGCCGTGGATTCAAAGTAATATATCTAATAGGATGAAAATCCTAGATCTTTATACCTTTTTTACTTTAAATAAATCCCTTCTGGCAGTCAAGGAGAGGTTTTTAGCACCCTGTTCATTATATTCGGTCTGCTTTATTCCATTCATTAAATGCTCAGTCTATACAATGGGCGAGATTTTGATCATCAGCCCTTTTAAAACAGCGAGGCCGATAAAAGTGGCTGCCGGTCCTGTGAAAGGAAACATGGCATTTATTGAAGAGTGTTTCAATATTGAAAAAGCGGATGTTTTTATTTACCAGTTCATGTACAATAAAAGAAAGGGCAGCGGTATTGCTTTGGAATAGGAAAGGGCCGCTTATACATAAGCATTTATTAGGATGAAACCAGGCGATGAGTGAATCGAAACAGCAAGGGGGCTTTTGATGTTTTTTATTATAAATTACTTTAATAAAAGAAAGCGGATGAAGGAAAGAGAGAGCCTTCCGGAATTTCCGGAAGAGCTGCGACAGACGCTGGGGATGCGTCTTAAGGAAGGTGATCCGCTGGCGGGAAAGCTTGAGCAAGCATGGAATAAGCAAATGGCCGGGTCGGTAAAGGAGCGTTTAATTGGAAAGGGAGCTCTTTCCAGTCAGGAATATGAATGGTATGAGCTTGAGTTAAAGCGGTTTTTCTGTATGACGGCAATCATGAAAAATGTGCCAATGTACAGTGCCAAAGTGGATGCGATCTGGCATGACATGATTTTATTTACAAAGGATTATTCTGAATTTTGTGAGCGATTTAACGGTGCGATGATTCATCATACGCCGACAGAGAAAGCGTCGAAAACAAACCATTCTATCCGTCATGAACGGGCCTTGTATGAGCTGGTATACAGCGTTTTGTTTGATTTTCATGCAGGCTCGGAGCAGATTCAGGGACCGTTTGGGAACAGTCTTTTGAACCGGGAATTTATTTTAGAATGTGAAGAACTGAGAGGGCAGGAGCTGGAACGCTATATCGAGCAGACGCTTTTCAAGGCGGACGTGTCCCAGCATGGTGAGCTGATCTGTGCTGCTTCCAGGCAGATCGCCCGGCAGCTTATTACTGCAAAGGAAAGACTTGTCACGAGTGGGTCCGCAGCGCCTCTTTCAAAATCTAAAAGCGGCATAGCAGCCAGCGATCAAGCACTTTTCCTGCTTCTTTATACATCAATGGAAGCCGCCCATGAGCCTGAAGAAGAGGAAAACGATTCAGCAGCTGGATATGCCTGCAGCGGGTACGATGGCCGGCGGTATGACGATGACCGGAATGGCTCCCATCACGATTCAGATTCCTCGAATTGTTCATCAGATTCAGGGGGCTCTTCCTGCAGCAGCTGCGGCGGTGGCTGCAGCAGTTAAACAGTTTAAACACGGTACCCCGCTGGAGCTTATCCGCGGGGTATTTATTCGTTTTAGTCTCTTTTTATAGCAGTTTTAAGGAAGAAAAACCGGGTGAAACCGCTGGAAACGCTTGTTTTTGAAGGAAATCAAAGAAGAACGTTTGATTTTATTAAAAAGGGTAACAGTACATACGAGGTGATGAAAATGAAGCGCGCAGAAACGCTGGAGGATTTTATCGAGCTTGTTGAATCGGCCGCCGGAAGGAAAAGCTTGTTTACAAGTGAGCAGGAAAGCCCCTTGCCGGATGCTGCTATTGGGGATGAAGACAGTGGTGAAGCAATAGCGATAACCGTTCAGGCCCTGCTTGAATGCTCTTCAGAATCTGTGTACTTTTCAGCCACATACAACGATAGTGTCCATTACGAGGAAGCAGTCAAACAACTAAAAGAACTAGAAAGGCTCATGCCCTCCCAGAAAGTAATCCCTTCCGAAATTCAAAAACGTGTATGCTGAAAAATCATATAAGCTGAAAAAGCCAATCTCGTTTTAAAAACGAAATTGGCTTTTTTAATGGAAAATGAAAAAGGGGCTCTTGTAAAGAGCGTTTTTTCTTGTTTAAAGAAGCAACTTATACTTTTTGTCGAAAACATAATAAAGAAAATGATTTGAGAGATTAACAGGAAAAAAGTATGGAAAGTAGTTGTTATATAATAATAGTTATTTATTCCAGTTAAAGAGAAAAGAAGCCCATAAAATAGCCATACAGAAAAGCGAATAAATAAAAATATTTCTTTAAAAAATAATATTTATTTTATAAAAATATAATTGCTATCTATTGGAATTCGTATTATTATAAAAAGCATGACAAAAAACCCATAATTATATCGAGGAATATGTGTAATAAGTCTCCTTTTGTCGATTTTATTATTCTATTTATTAAAAGAGAAAGGAATTGATGTTTGAAATCAATACAAATGACCTGCATAAGTTGAATTAATACCTTTATATTCGCGGTTTAGTTCCATATAGGATTTCTTTTAAAAAAAGCAGACGCGCGATGGCGCTATTGTTCCGTTGTCCAGGTAAAGCCCTGTCTCTACATGCTTTTTCAGAGAAGCAGGATGTGTTTAACTTATATAGTTTATCATTGTTATATTTTCTGATAAGGGCAAACTTATTGAAAGATAAGGACGCAAAGCTGTGGGCCTAAAGCATAACGCTATGGCAGCCAGGCTGCCGAAGAAGCTGGAAGCACTTTTATTTAACGAGTTGTTTTAAATGAAGTCCATCTTTCTTTCGGATGGACTTTTTGTTTTATTTTAAAAATTGAAAAGCAAAAATCGATAAACAAATGGAAAGAGTGTGATTAGCAGTGCGAAATTTGTCCATGAAAACAAAGACCATACTCCTCACATGCCTGATAACTATAGCAGTGGGTGTGATTATTGCTGGAGTAAGCAACTATATGAATATGAAATTGTCGATTGACCAGCTTGTAGCTGATTCAGAAAAAACAGTTGAAGCATGGTCAAAAGATGTAACCGCAGAGGATGCGGCCCGTTTACTGGAGAGTAAGAAGAGAGATAGTGAGACCGGCCAGGAGCTGGAAGCGCATTTTAATGATTTATCTGAATATCAGCCGCAGGTCGCACAGGGATATATATTTGGAGCGGAACTGGAGAGTGGCACCGATACCCGCTATGTGTCAGGCCCAGCCGCTCTGACGGATGCCCTGGCGGAAGCAGGAGTGGAAACAGGCGGTTTTTATACACAGCCGGATAATATTGTGAAGGTTATCGAAGAAATGAAACAAACGAAAACCATGGCCGCGTCTGAGCCTTATACAGATGACTTTGGCACCTGGGTAACAGTCGTAAAGCCATATGTAAACGAAAATGGCGAAGTATTTGCTTATTACGGAGTGGATTTTGACGCAAAACCGTATCTGGACAATCAGCGGAAAATGCTTTGGATTGTTGGTTCTATTTTATTAGTATTGCTGCTGGTATTCAGTTTTTGGCAGTATAAATCAGTCACCAAAACCTTCAAGCCTATTCAAGAGTTAATCTATGGGATTGAAGAAGCCACAAAAGGGAATTTCGATTTCGAACTTAAAGAATCAAAGAACGAGCTTGGTGTGGTTGTCGGGAAGTTTAACAAAATGACAAGAAATATTGGCGGGCTGCTGCAATCGATTAAAGGGGCCTCGCATGAAACAAACATCCGGTCTGAAAGCTTATTCAGCTCCATTCATTCGACAGGAAACAGCCTGACAGAGATTACAGGAGAAGTAGCCGACATGTCTGAACGGCTTCAATCTCAAACAACCTCTACAGCAGAAGCGCTGTATTCACTTGAAGAATGGTCACAGGTAGTGGAAACAGTGGCCAGAAACACATCCGCTGTAAGTGAACTGGCGGCGGATATGGAAACACGGGCATCAAACGGCAATTATTCTGTTTCTTCTGTCCAGGAGCGGATGACCCTGATTAATGAATCAACTAGAAATTCGGAAAACAGCATTTCGATGCTGAAAAAACGCTCAGAAGAAATCAGCGGCATTGTCGAGCTGATTACCAGTATTGCCGACCAGACGAACCTTTTATCTTTGAATGCGGCAATAGAAGCAGCCCGTGCAGGTGAACAGGGGAAAGGCTTTGCGGTCGTAGCAGAAGAGGTTAGAAAACTGGCCGAGCAGTCCAAACAGTCAGCGGAACAGATCAAAGGACTGATTGCGTATATTCAGAAAGAGACGGATGACGCGTTTAATTCGATTAACAACAATGCTGCTTATGTAAATGAAGGTGTGAAAGCAGTTGAAGAAACTGGCGCAATTTTTGCCGATATTTTAGCCGCTACCCAGGAAGTAACCGCAAGTATTCAAGAAGTGTCTTCTGCAGCAGAGGAAATGGCAGCAGAAAACAGCGACATTATTTTAACGTTCAAGCAATTGTCTGAGCTGGCCCGGCAAAACAATCAAACGACGATGGCCATTTCCGGCAATATTGAACAGCAGCATAAGTCTTTTGAAAACATTATCGGCACCGCCCAGGAGATGACCGATGTTGTCAGTGATCTGGAAAAAGTTGTGTCGGAATTAAATGCATAAACTACAAAGGTCTCCTTTTTAAAGAAGGCCTTTTCTCAGGAGGATCAATCGTGAACACGTTAATACAAGAAACAAAAACAATTACATACCCGGCCAAAGGAACTCTTCCGTTTCCTGCGGACATTCGCTACCGCAGAAACAAGACACTGTTTCTGAGCAGGCAGCAACAACTTCCTTATCAGCAATATGAAGCACTTGCGGCTGCTTTTGTTATCTGGGTACACCGGATGACGGGAGAAGAAATGCTGCAGATAGACTTTCACCGAAATGGACGGTATTATCCTGCAGAAGTAATATTTGCAAAAGGAATAACGGCAAATGCCGTTATTAGCAGTGTGGAACAGGCGCTGCAAGGAGCAGGAAATGAAACAGGTACATGCATACTGGTTTTTTCAGACAGTGGAATATTGAGCGAAGCAGCCGATCTGCAATTTACGAAAACAGGAATGGAATTTTATTTATCAGGCCAGGAGTCAATTATTAACGAGTCATGCGAAAACAGATATTTGGACAGCTTTGAGATTTTGGCCAGGGATATGATTGCTTTTCCGGAAAAAGATATTTTAGACTTGGAGCTCCTGACTTCTGAGGATAAAATGCTGTGGCAAAAATTTAACAGTACGGAAAAGCAATACCCGGCCGGCCGGACATTGCATGCCGTCTTTTCAGAAACAGCCCGTTTATATCCTGATCAAACGGCTCTTTCGTCTGAAGCCGGTTCTGTTACCTTTGCGGAGCTGGACAGCCGATCTAACCAGATCGCCCGTTACTTGCAGGATAGCGGAATTCGAAAAGGAGAGTATGTCTCGGTCTACATGGAGCGGAGCGTTGAAATGATCACTGCCATGCTCGGTATTCTTAAAGCTGGCGCTGTTTATGTGCCATTGAGCCCTGACAATCCTAAAGCAAGAACACGGTACATTATTCAGGATTCTGCATCAAAAGCAGTGCTCACACAGGAAGCTTATACAGCAGAGCTTGAAGAAATGCTGGGCGGACTGGAGACAACGATTGTGCCGATCAGCGCAATCAAAGCGGAAGGAGCTCCTTTTTCTGACGGCACAGAGGAAACGCAGCTTGCTTATATTATTTATACATCCGGCTCGACTGGAAATCCAAAAGGAGTGAAAATTTCCCATAAAAGCATTGTCGGGCTTGGGTATGCATTAACCGATATTTTTCCCACTACTTCTGAAGATGTACTGACACAGTTTTATACGCTGACATTTGACGCTTCTCTTTTAGAGCTCTGTCCTATGATGTTTACAGGGGCGCGGCTTCATCTGCTTACAAAAGCGGAACGGGTAGACGTTTCTTCCTTTGCACAGATGGTAACAAGAGAGGGGATTACATATATCCCTGCTGTGCCGGTAAGTGTGTTAAAGCAATTTTCACTTTATGCTGATGAGAAAGAAGCAGCCTGCTTTTCCGGTATAAAATCATGGGGTGTCTGCGGAGAAGCTCTGACCGGGGAAGTTGTTCGTTTGTTTCAAGATAAATTTGGCCTGATTGAGCTGGTAAATCTGTATGGTCCGACAGAGTGTACGGTCATCTCAACCTTTTATAAAGTAACAGGCAGGCTGGAAGAAGGCGTGATCAATATACCGATCGGGAAGCCGGTACACAACTATAAAACGTATATTGTGAACGATAACATGAAATTATGCCCTATTGGGGTGGAAGGCGAACTGTTAATTGAAACAGAAGGGCTGTCAGCCGGTTATATTAATCTGCCTGAAAAAACAGCCGCCGCTTTTGTTCAGGTACCTTTCAGCCAGGATACGGTTTATCGTTCCGGTGACATAGTGAAAATGCTGCCGGATGGAGAGATCGAATTTGTCGGAAGAAAAGATTTGCAGGTCAAGATACGCGGCTTCCGTGTAGAATTAAGTGAAATTGAAGATGCGCTTGCTCAGTCAGTTCTGATTGCTAACGCGGCAGTTGTAACAAAAGAAGTGAATGGCGATACGGTTCTTGCTGCTTATTATTCAACAAAGGATGATATGACGATCGATTCAAAAACACTAATCGAATATCTTTCCGAGAAGCTGCCTCCTTACATGGTTCCTTCTTATTTTGTTAAGCTGGCATCCATCCCGCTGTCGCCAACAGGCAAGGTAGACCGCAAGTATTTATCCTCGCTGCCTCTTGCCCAAACAAATGAGGGAGATAAAAAGCTGCCTGTTACAGATACAGAAAAAAGAATTGCAGAAGCATGGCAGGAGAGCCTGGGTATCCGTACAGTCGGAGTGGATGAGAACTTTTTTGAACTGGGAGGCCATTCCTTAAAAGTACTGGGAGCCTTATCGCTGCTTAAAAAAGATTTTCCTGCTTTGAAAATTAACGACTTTTTTACGCATCCAACGATTCAGGAGCTGGCTCAAAAAGCGGACAGTGCAAAAGAGGAACGCCAGGAAAGCATTTTTCCAGCGGATGAAATCAAGCTTGTGGAGCACCCGGTAAAGCTGAAAGCAGCCCGGGTATCGAAACTTGTGGACCAGACGGATATTCTTTTAACAGGCGCAACCGGCTACCTGGGATCGCATCTTTTGATAGAGCTTATAAAAGAAACAAACGCCCGTATTTATGTACTTGTCAGAGGCAGCAGCAGAGCGGAAGCAGAGCAAAAAGTAAAATCGGCTCTTGAGATGTATGCACCGGCTGATTTTTGGAATATGTATAATGCCGACGAGCGAATCCAAATAGTTGCGGGGGATTTCAGTAAAGAGCAGCTAGGGCTGTCAGTGGAAGACAAACAGCTGATCGAATCAAGGGTGAATGCCATTCTTCACTGCGGTGCCGATGTACGGCACTTTGGTGATCAGGAGTCCTTCCATTCCGCCAATGTAAAAGGAACAGAGCATTTATTAAAGCTGGCTGCCAGGCTGGATGGCTGCCGGTTCCATTATGTGTCAACGATCGGTATCCCGGAAGATCTGGCAATGGAAGGCCATTGGGACGCCTTCCTCGCGTCCGACCGGATTTCAGAAGCGCCAGCCGTCAGCAGTTTATATACAAACAGCAAGCTGGAATCGGAAAAGCTCGTTGAAGCATTTTATCAAAATGGGCTGCCTGTGACCATCGTACGTCCCGGAAATATCAGCTGCCAGCATAAAACAGGTATTTTTCAAAAAAATATTGACGCCAATGCGGTTTACAGGATGATTAAAAGCTTTATTCTGTTAGGAAAAGCACCGGATGTTCAAGCTAATATGGATTTCACGATGGTTGACTATGCGAGCAAAGCCATCAGAGGAATCGTGACAGACGATCAGGCAGTCGGCGGGATTTTTCACATATGCAATCCGCACAGCCTGCCGTATACAGCGTTAATCAGCAGTCTGGCATCTTATGGCTATCAAGTTGATTTGCTGCCTCCGGCGGAGTTTGAGTCGTGGCTATATTCGGATGAGCGCAAGAGCCGGGAGGGAGTGGAGCTGGCTATTGCCGGTTTAGAAGGAGACGGCGCTAAAAATTCGCCGATCACATACGCCTGCCCTCAAACAACAAAAGCGGCGGGCGCAAAGGGTATTGTTTGTCCCGAGCCAGATGAAGCATTTATCCATCGGCTGCTTGATTATGCAGTGAATGCCGGCTACCTGCCCCGGCCTGCCGGCAAGTAAGAAAGAAAAAGCATGAACAGCTTAACAAACGCCGCCTCGGTGTGCTGGATAGAGGCGAGCTACCGCTTAACAGTTTACGAGGCGTTATATGAGTCTATTCATGAAACAGAAGGGCTGTATCTGGATAAGTATTTGTCATTTGAAAGCAGATATGACTCTTTGCTAGGGCTTGCCTTAGCCAAGTATGTAACAGGAAACCCTTTTGCTGTCCTGTGCCATGATGAAAAGGGAAAGCCATATATACGGGAAGCTTCAGGGGAATTGTCTATCACGCACAGCAGTGGAATTGCTGCTGCAGCCTGGTCCGAATGGAAAATAGGCATAGATTTGGAAAAAAACTTCCGGAAAACAGATGTGGAGCGGCTGGCAGCGGCTGATCTGTTCGGGGCAGAAGGAAAAGCGATTTCCCTCAGTGAATGGACCGCTCTCTGGACAAAGCTGGAAGCTTATGTGAAAATGCTTGGCAGCGGATTTCTGGAAGATCCCGAATTAGTTATTGCAGAAATAACAAAATCCAAAAATAAAAAAGAAAACAACTTGTTCTTCTACACCGTTCCTTTTAAGGAAAATATGACGCTGTCGATCTGTTCCGAAAAAGCTGCCCGGTACACGATACAGGAGCTGTCAGAAGAAGAACTGGTCAATAATCAACTTTTATTCAAAACGTCTCAGTCATTTTTTGACTGAGGCGTTTTGGCGCATATATTTATATTGTTAAAGAGATTTCCTGATTATGCTAAAATAAATGTACATAATGAGAAACTTAGTACCACTGCCAATGGACAGGGAAAGAAACCAGTTTGCAAAAGATGGAGGTTTTCTACATGAAAAAGGTCGTATTAGCAGGCGGTACAGGGTTTATTGGCCATTATTTTAAATCAAAATTTGAGAAAATCGGCTACGAAGTCCACATCATTTCACGGCAGTCGCCGTACATCTCGTGGGATGATCAAAACGGAATAAAAGAAGCGCTGGAAGGAGCCGAGCTGCTAGTTAATCTGGCAGGAAAATCTGTCAACTGCCGATATAATGAAAAAAACAAACAGGAAATTATGAATTCAAGAGTGCAAACGACAACGCTGCTTGGAGAGTCAGTTCTGGCCTGTAAGAACCCGCCAAAGGCCTGGATGAACTCAAGCACAGCCACCATTTATCGGCATTCAGAAGACCGGCCGATGACAGAAGAAACGGGGGAAATAGGTTCTGGATTTTCGGTGGATGTTGCCACAGCCTGGGAGAAAACCTTTTTTTCGTTCGATCTGCCTGAAACAAGGCAAATTGCCCTGCGTATCGCCATTGTATTGGGCAAAGAGGGAGGCGTGATGACTCCTTACCGCAATCTGGCAAGGTTTGGGATGGGCGGTGTTCAAGGGAGCGGCAGGCAGATGTTCAGCTGGGTTCATATCGAGGACTTGTTTCAAATTATTCTTTTCTTAAAAGATAGAGAAGACTTGAGCGGCATTTTTAACTGCTCGGCTCCGCATCCTGTTACAAACCGCGAATTGATGCAAAAGCTAAGATCAGCAATGAATGTCCGTTTCGGCCTGCCGTCGCCTGGGTGGCTGCTGGAGCTTGGCGCCAGGGTTATCAAAACGGAAACGGAGCTAGTGCTCAAAAGCCGATGGGTCCTCCCAGAAAGGCTGGAGCAGGAAGGCTACGTTTTCACCTTTAAAACACTTGATAATGCATTTCAGCATATTTTATCCAAATAAACCGGAATGGACAAACATTTGCCGGAGGAAGATGCATTTCTTTCTTTTGTATATGGTAAACTATCTAAAAGAAACATTTGCAGAAGAAGAGGTGCTTTATGATAAAAAAAGTTATCAGTCTGGCGGTACTTGCCGGCATTCTCATACTGGGCATCACCCAAAAAGAGGCGCTCCTCGAAATTGTAAACGAGGGCGGGACATATTCCATTCTCATCAGCATGGTACTGGTGGCCATTTGCGTATTCGTGCCAATCGTTCCGTTTCCAGTGCTGGCGGGATTAATTGGCGGCATTTTTGGCACTCCTCAAGGCGTTATCATTACGCTCAGCGGCTCGATGCTTGGGACCATGCTGTTGTTTTATATTGCCCGGTACGGCTTTAAAGAGTGGGCGCAGGCGAAAATTTCGCAGCATCCCCAGGTAAAAGAGTATGAGGAAAAGCTAAATAAAAATGCGTTCCTGGCTATTTTATTTGTCCGTTTAATCCCTATTGTGCCATCGCCAGTTGTTAATATTGTCTGTGGGCTGAGTAAAGTAAACGGACTTGTTTTTCTCGTTGCCTCAGCGATTGGGAAATTGCCGAATATTCTCCTGCTGTCATTTGCCGGAGCGAGTTTTTCTGAAAATAAATGGTTTTCTTTTGGGCTATATGGATTCTATGTGCTTGTTATTATGATCATCAATTATATTATTGTCTATAGGAAAATGAACAAAGCGCCGGAATAATCCGGTGCTTTTTAGTATGACAGCAGTTTTCCTCTCAGGTGAAACGAAAAATAAAAAAGAAAGAAAAATTAAGAAAAAGAGAGATTTTAAGAGAAAAAAGAAGAGTTGAAAAGTATATGAAAACCATTAAAAACAGCAGTAACAGCGTACCGGCAGGCAATGGATCAGTACGGAAAAGCGATTATCAACGTAAAAGCAAGGTAACCACTAGAGTAGAACCCTCCAGCCGGCTCTCTGTTGTTAAAGAGAATTGGCTTTTTTGTAGCGAAAGCACAGAGCTTTAAAAGAAGGCAGGCGAAGCCCGGCCATCCGAAAAAAAGGGCTAGACGCCCAGTTTGTTTTTCAGCCGTCTTTTTTGAAGAGGCTGTCTCAGCTTTTCTGGTTTAGTGCCCCGCTTTGCCGATCGGTCAATCCAGAAAATTACAGTGAGGGAAAAGCCGATAAAGGAAAATACCCAGAAGATTCCTGTAAGTCCGTTAATCCCGGCTGAAAGCAGTATAACTAATATAATATAAAGCGTAATCAAACTTTGGCCAATCACTTTTAAACTGACTTTTTTCAAGGAAATGGCATGTTTAACACTACGGATACAGCGGAACACCTGCCAGGCAAAAACAGCGACGGTCACAAAGAAAAAGGTATAAGACACGGCTTTTACTGCATTTCCCATCGTCAGCCATTCCAGCGATGCGACACGGCTAATAATGTCTTCCATCTCTCACCGTTCCTCTCTTTTATATTTTTATACCTCCTATCATGCCCAGAAGGAAAAAATATAAACCTGTTATTTATGTTACTGGATTCCCGGTTTTCTGTCTTCCTTTTTATAAGGGTGAAGCCTTTCTGCAGCGGTTAACAGCAGCAGGAAGATGAATCGATCCATTTAGCCGGATACTGCAAAAGAGGATTCCCTTGTTATGAGATTGTTTTATATACAGCTAGATGATCCGGCTGCTTATAAATATAATATCCATGAAACGCAGTGATTTTGTTTAATGAAATAGCGGCTTTTCCTCGCATGAAACCGGACTGAAACCATGGTGTCAGCTTATCCAGTTTGATAGAATAAAAAATAAGATCAAGGCTTCCCTAAACCGGGGAAGCCTTTTTAACAGAGTGAGAGGTGTATGGGATGGGAGAATCTATTGTACCAATTTTGATAATTGGATTGATCGGCTATGTGCTGTTTAAATGCGGCCTGCTTAAAATGGTAGTAAAAATAGGCTATGCATACAAACATTTTGGCGATAAGCTGAGCGTATCATATAAAAAGTTCCATGGAGCTGAATACTATTCGTTTTTTTTCAGACATGGAGAAGTGGCGGCTCTTACCTATGAAGTAACAGTTGAAGAAGGAGAGCTTTGCCTCGAATGGAGGGACGGAAAAGAAACGGTCTGGCGAGAGATATTTACAGAAAGCAGGCAGGGAACGTATACGCTAAAAGCGAAGCACCGGCTGCATGTGCTCGAGATTAAAGGCAAAAAAACAAAAGGCGGCTTTCGGGTTACATTCAGCCGCCAGCAGTCAGGTGCTTAATTTTCAACCTGCTCCGTCACCAGCAGTGAACGATTCCACCTGTTGTTCATAGCCTGGGCAGAAGCCCAGAGATTTTCAAGGAGCCTGGCCATCATCTGCTTTGAGGGCACCCGGCCGTACTGCTGGAAGAAAGTAAAATACTGCAGGTAAAGAAAAGAAGAAGCAGGCAGATGGATATGCTCCAAATAGTAGCGGTTTTCGGTAACGGTTGCAATGGAGCGGGTTTCAAAACCGGCCAGAAAGCGGGTCCGCCGGCCATTGTATTTATTCTCGATAAAGTGGATGCACTGCATGACGGAAGGATCATCCTCACCGTCAGCATTGGCGATGCGCAGCTGCCTGCTGGCGGGAATATCATCCAAATCTTCAGCGAATACAGTCGTATGAACAAATGCTTTATCAAAGTCATCCAGCTGAGGAGCAAGGTTCATGTCCTCAAGATAATCAACCAGCTTTAACGTTACTTCTTCGTCCACATAAGAGGGGCGGTGAACCTGCCGGGCGTATTTTACATCGGTTAATGAAGTGAATTTCCAGCGGACCGCCAGATACCAGCGGTGATGATCGTCTTTCATAATAAAATGAGGTTCCGTTTCATGCCGGTATACTGTAAAACGCGCCGGCCGGTCAAACATAAAAGGTTCAATTTGCTCGGTCCCGCAGCCGGATAAGGTGCCTGGGTATTTAATGGGAACAGCAATATCACAATAAATCATCAAACCACTCCTTCAATAGTAAGAAAACAGTATACGGAAATAGAATGCCGTCTTCTTTCTTTATCCATTCAAAATCGAGGGAAAACTTCCTTTTGAACGTTACAGCGGCCAGCAGACGATGCTGTCTTTTAAATGCTTTTAAAAAATAGGTCTCCGGTACAGCCTGGAGGCTTATTACTTCGTTGAATAAAGCGATAGTCTGAAAAACAGTACTGCCAGGCTTATAAAGATTCAAAAAAACTGTGTTATTGGTCATGACCAAATGGTAATATGTTGATAGCAATAATAGCTGAAAGAAACAACAATGGAGGGTACAAATGAAGAAAAAAGCAGCAATGCTGCTGGCAGCGTTCATGTTAGCAGGATGTGGAAATGGATTGTATGATCAATCAATGGAGCAGGGGAAGCTGGCGCTGGCAGGAGGAGAATTTGATAAAGCGCTGGCATCGTTTGAACTGGCACTGGAAGAAAAGCCGGATGACAAGGAAGCAGAGGCAGTTTACAAGCAGCTGTCGGCTTACAAAAACATAGAAGCAGCAGCAGAACAGGCGCAATGGGATCAGGTAGTTGAAGAGGGAAATGCGCTGATAAAAGAAAAAGAACTGGGAAAAAGCTTGAAAAAGCCGGTAGAACAGTTTATACATACAGCTCAAGCAGCCAAAGAAAATGAGCAGCTTGCAGCGGAAAAAGTCGACACGGCCAAACAGCTGGCAGAAGACAAAAAATACGAAGAGGCACAGGAGGTGATTGATGAAATTAAGCAGGATGAAAACCTGCAGGCTGCTTATGCCGGCTTTGCAAGCGAGGTGGATAAAATTGCGGCCGATATTCAATCCGGGCAGCAAAATGAAGCCGAAGCAGAAAAAGAAGCAGCTGTTCAAGCAGCCGAGGAAGCTGCCGCTGCTGTGGCAGTAAGCCAAAAAACCACCTATTATCAAAAGCTGGATCGTATCGAGCGGGGGCTGGCCGATTTAGATTATATTTATGAAACCGGAACAACCGTTGAAATAAGAGAAGCAGAAACAGAGCGCTATAAACGCTGGGATGATGCTTTAAATGAAATATATGGCGTATTAAAAAAAGAGCTTCCGTCAGGAGAAATGGAACAGCTGCGGCAGGCACAGCGGGAATGGATTAAATTCCGTGATGAAACGGCAGAGGAAGCCGCTTCTTCATTTTCGGGAGGATCATGGGAATCGGTCCAATACAAAAGCACACAGGCAGATGTAACAAGAAATCGCTGTTATGAGCTGGTGGACCGGTATATGGATTAATCTTTTTAAAAAAAAGAAGCGGGCCCACAAAAATTGCGGGCCTGCTTCTTTTCAGTTAGAGGTAGTACTCGGAATTGAACCGAGGATAAAGGTTTTGCAGACCTTTGCCTTACCGCTTGGCTATACTACCATGTTTTTTTGTTCCTTTAATACTTATAAACCTATTATACTTTTTTTTCTATAAAAGTCAATATTTTCTTTTTGTAAAATTTATAATATTTTTAGAAAGCAACAGTGATCAATTTTTGATATAAAGATAGTTTATTCGCGGATTAAAGCATTTATGCTAAAAAACATGTTGGAAATGATTTCTAATATGAGACAGAGCCTTATTCCACTTCTACTGTTCAGGGGATGGCATTATTTTTAGGTCTTTTATTACGCTTTTCAGATTAACACATTCTTTTTTTCAACAGCATGAAACCGCCCGTGAAGTTTTTTTTTATGGCTTAGTAAAAATTTTTACGAAGGAACAGTGGTAAACTGCGAGAAGTGGATACAATAAAGAGTAAATGGGTAAAAAGGCGGCTGCCGGGCAAATTCTTCTTTTAACCGAACGCAAGGCAGATTACACCCATACCCAACCTAAACGTGATATGATACCAAATGAAAAAAGTGAATAGATGGAGGATAAGATGTACAGAGTATTACTTTACTACCAATATGTACCGATAGATGATCCAGAAGTGTTTGCAGCGGAGCATAAGGAATTTTGCGAGGAACTTGAATTGAAAGGGCGCATTTTAGTCGCGAAAGAAGGCATCAACGGAACAGTCTCCGGCACAAAAGAGCAGACGGACCGCTATATGGAAGCAATGCATGCCGATCCGCGCTTTAAGGATATGGTGTTTAAGATTGATGAAGCAGAAGGCCATGCCTTTAAAAAAATGAAGGTTCGTCCGCGTCCGGAACTGGTCACGCTCCGCCTTGAAGAGGATATCAATCCTCTTGAATTAACCGGTGAATATGCGGAGCCAAAGGAATTTCTAAAAGCAATGAAAGAAGAAAATACGGTTATTCTTGATGCACGCAACACATATGAACACGACCTGGGCCATTTTAAAGGCGCTATTCGGCCGGATGTTGAGACATTCCGTGAGCTGCCGCAATGGATCCAGGATCACCGGGAAGAGCTGGAAGGCAAAAAGATTTTAACATACTGCACCGGTGGCATCCGCTGTGAAAAGTTTTCCGGCTTTTTAAAGAAGGAAGGCTTTGAAGATGTTATGCAGCTGCATGGAGGCATCGTTTCGTATGGAAAAGACCCGGAAGTCCAGGGAGAAAACTGGGACGGAAAATGCTTTGTTTTTGATGACCGGCTCAGTGTGCCGGTTAACCGTGTAAATCCAAAAGTCGTCGGTAAAGACTTCTTTACCGGGGAACCGTGCGAGCGCTATGTGAGCTGTGCCAACCCGGAATGCAACAAAAAAATTCTGGCATCAGAAGAGTCAGAGCACCGCTTCCTGCGCAGCTGCTCGGAGCATTGCCGGACCCATCCGCGCAACCGGTATATTGAAGAGCATGACCTGACACCTGAAGAAGTCGAAGAGCGCCTCGCAGCTCTTAAGCAGAACGCATAAACAGTGCATTGACAATGATAGTGTTTTCAATTAAAGTAAGACCAACCATATAAATGAAAGGGTGACCCAAGCGAATGAAGTTCTAATCCTATTTTTGAAATGCCATCTAATTGAACCGTTCTTTCAAAAAAACAGCAGTATTTTTTTTGTTGCGCGTTCAATAGGGGTTTCAGAATAGGATGGAGCAGATTCAATCAGGGATACCCCTGCTTTTTTTGCGATGCCTCCTATTCTGAAAAGAAATAGGGGGCATTTTCATGTCCCCATTCCATCAAGAGGGGATGAGAAAGTGAATATAGTAGAAGCCAAACAAATTCGTTTAGAGGCAAAGGACCGGCTGCTGGCATCCATTGAACATCTTGTGATTCAGGAGAAAGACCGGATTGGCCTGGTCGGCAAAAATGGCAGCGGAAAAACAACCCTGCTGCATGTTTTAGCAGGAAAAGCAAAGGCAAGCGAGGGCACGATAATCAGAAGGGGATTAATTGAGCTGCTGCCACAGCTGAAACGAGCAGATTTGGGCAAAAGCGGCGGGGAAATCACACAGCGATATGTGAATGAAGCATTTTACAGCGGAGCAAAACTGCTCCTGGCAGATGAGCCTACTGCCCATCTTGACAGGCGCCACGTCGAATGGGTTGAAAAAAAGCTGGTGGAATGGCCGGAAGCATTTGTTGTTGTCTCCCATGACCGGGCTTTTTTAGATGCCGTCTGCACAACAATTTGGGAGATAACAGAAACGGGCTTTTATATATACAAAGGAAATTATTCCGCCTATGAGATGCAAAAAGAAGAGAGACGGCATCGTAATGAACTGGAAGCGGAAAAATACGAGCAGACCAAAAGGAAACTGGAGCAGGCAATTGCGGCAAAGCAGAAAAAAGCGAAACGAGCTGTGAAAAAACCGAAATCGGTTGGCCTGTCTGAAGCGCGCAATGTTAAGCCTTATTACGCTAAAAAGCAAAAAAAGCTCCAGACAGCTGCCAAATCATTAGAAACCAGGCTTGAAAAGCTGGAGAAGATCGAAAAGCCCCAGGAACTTCCACCGGTTCAGATCACGGCACAGCACCAGGAAAGTTTGAAAGGACGGGTCGTTATTCGGGCAGAAAAAGTGGAAGGAAAAGCAGGGAAGCAGGATCTCTGGAAAGCCGCCGACTTTTTTATTTATGGCGGTGATAAAACGGTGCTGATTGGACCGAATGGCAGTGGCAAAACAACACTTTTAGAGAAAATTGTCCATCGGCACGAGGGTATTTCGATCGCGCCGGCTGTTTCAGTTGGCTACTTTAGCCAGCACCTTACAATTTTAAAGCCCTCTCGCACAATTATTGAGAATGTAAAAGAAGCATCCGGCCAGGATGAATCACTTATCCGTACTGTGCTTGCACGGATTGGCTTTTGGGGAGAAGACGTCTTTAAAAAAGTATCGGTGCTGAGCGGTGGCGAGCGGGTAAAAACAGCGCTTGTAAAACTGCTTGTCAGTGATGCAAACGTGCTTATTTTGGACGAACCGACCAATTTTCTTGATATTCAAGCAGTTGAAGCACTGGAATCTCTTTTAGCCGAGTACAGGGGAACAGTTCTGTTTACGTCGCATGATAGGCGTTTTGCTGAAAGAATTGCAACAAACGTACTGGCTATTGAAGATGGAAAGCTGGCTGCGTTTACCGGCACTTTACATGAATATAAAGAGAAAAAGATTCTTCCTTCCCATAATGAAAAAGCAGAAAAGCTGCTTTTGCTTGAAACAAAGATTGCCGAAGTAGTCAGCAGATTAAGCCTGGAACCAGCGGATGAACTCGAACAAGAATTGAAACGGCTTCTGCGGAAAAAGCAAGCCCTAACGAAGTGAAAGAAGGCTGCCCTTTCCAGAAAGGACAGCCCAGAGTGTAGACCAAGTTAGAAGGAAGGCTGATTGAAAACGCCTGTTCTTCCGGCAAGTGACGCCGAAAGGAAGCGTTTGTCAACAGCCTTTTACTTAATGCATAATTTCTTTTAAATCTTCAATGCCAACCTGTGTCCGTTCTTCGCCGGGGCCCCGCAAATGAACGGTTGCTGTTTTCTCGTCCTCGTGTATGCGGTCAATCCAGACAGATACGCCGTTAAATTGAACTTCTATATCCGAAGAAGGAGTGGAAACAATTTGTTTTGCACGCTGAACGTCCATGAGATCACCTCCGAAAAGTGGTAAAATTACTTGTTTTTCGCTTTCTGGTTTTTATTGAGCCTTTTCTGACGCAGACTGCTCAATTCTGCCAGTTCCCGGGCATATTCTTCGTTTACACTGTGTGCTGCTATTCGCAGGTTTTTCGGAGTTTGTGAAAGAACCCGTTCGCCGTTGCTGCCTGCTTTATGTTCATCTTTTCCCATTTTGTCCGCTCCCTTCGTTAATCCGTCCGGTCTGTCGATGCTCTCATTCGTTCCTGCGGATGAGTATTAATAGTGCCATTTGCGCGTTTGGATGCATAAGCTGCTTTTGCTCGGGCTTTTCCAGCTTCGCCTTTCATGGTTGTAATAGGGAAATCTTTTGCTTTGTTTCTCAATGCTCTCCCTCCCATTGGGGCTCAATTATGCGTTTCCGCCCAGTTAGTATGAGATAGAAAACAGGAATTATCAGTTCATTTTTTGTGTAAATGATGGATGTATTGTTCTGAGGTTTCAGGCAAAGCTACAAACAATATATTTTTATCTGCAGGGCTTCCTATCGGGCGGATATGCTGTTTTTGGCTGCAACTGATTATCTTGGTAAGCGCTTTTTTCCTATGTATTGCTGCCTTTGATGGGAAACGAGAGGCGGCTGATAAAGGAAAAGAGGAACTGATTACCGGATCGGAGCTGGGGAGAGTGAAGAAAAAATGGAGATCAAGGTTTTTTGCTTTTATAATTAGTATTACGCTGGCTTTAGGCAGCAACAAAGCCATGGCAGGCGAAAAGCATAAAGAGCTTTTAAATGTGTCGCACCGCGGCGCTTCAGGCTATGCTCCTGAACATACCCTCATTTCCTATGAAATGGGCGAAAAGCTAAACGGAGACTATATTGAAATTGATTTGCAAATGACCAAAGACAAGCAGCTGGTTGCCATGCACGATGAAACGCTTGACCGGACCACTAATGGAAAAGGGTTTGTAAAGAATTATACATTAGCTGAAATTAAGCAGCTTGATGCAGGAAGCTGGTTTAATAAAAAATATCCCCAAAACAGGAAACGGGCCTACGAAGGAGCTACGGTTCCAACACTCGAAGAGATCTTCCAGTACTTCGGGCCAAATGCAAATTATTATATTGAAACAAAATCCCCGCAGGTTTATCCGGAAATGGAAAACGAGCTTCTCTACCTTATAAATAAATACGGAATTAACAAAAATACTCTCCTTATACAGTCGTTCAGTGCGGAAAGTCTACTCAAAATCCATGAACTTGATCATTCGATTAAGCTTGTTCAATTGTTTTTATATACATCTGAGGCAGTTATCACAGAGGAAGAAATCAAAGCAATAAAGAAATATGCGATTGGCATCGGACCAAATTACGCCTTTTTAAGTAAAGAGTACGTGGAGAAAGTAACGGCCAGCGGGCTTGAAATCCATCCGTACACAGTAAATGATAAAGAAACGATGAAGACGCTGATTGACTGGGGAGTGACTGGTATGTTTACCAATTTTCCGGATGTACTGTTTAATGTAAAAAAGGAATCAGCAAAGGCCACAGCAGGCTGATTGGAAACGCCCGGATTTTTATCCGAGCGCAGGGTGGTATGAGAGCAGAGGCCGCTTTCTTTTTAAGAAATAGAAGCGCACTGAATAAAATAAGAAAAGAGCCTGGCCATCTCGATGCTTCCCGGAACCATTGATTCGGGGTGCCATTGTACACCAATGACAAACACATCCCCGTCCATCTCTGCCGCTTCAATCAAATGATCAGGACTGTAGCCGACAGCTTTAAGCCCTTTACCGAGCTTGTCAATTGCCTGGTGATGCAGGCTGTTTACATGTAAAGTGGTGTTTTGAATGATTTTTGCCAGCTTTGAATGGCTGGTGAAGGTGACCGGGTGGGTAGGAGTCGATCGGTGGATCGTCTGGGAATGCTGAATGCGGCTGTTTACTTGACTTGGAATATCCTGCCACAATGTGCCGCCGAGTGCAACATTGATCACCTGCAGGCCGCGGCAGATGGCAAAGACCGGTTTGTTTTGCTTTAATACTAAATCGGTCAGCTCGAGTTCAAATTTATCCCGTTCCGCAAAAACAGAACCTAATTTTTCGTGAGCATGCTGGCCGTAGTAAAGCGGGTCAACATCTTCTCCTCCGCTTAAAATAAAGCCGTCGCACATTTCAAGATAATCAGGAATAAAATTTGAAGGAGCAGCCGGCAGAATAATGGGAATGCCTCCAGCCTTAAATACCGCACGGTGATAGTCGTGATGAATATATACTCCTTCTGAATTGAGGGTTTGGCGGACATACGAACTTGTAATGCCGATAACAGGAGCCTTTTTCATATTTCTCCTCCTTTACCTGCTTATCCAGGCTGTTTTGATGGCCGCTGTCCTGCTGTTGAAACAAAGTATCTTCCTTTCTTTTCAGTGAATGAAAGACAATTTAAATCGGAAAGGCTTAACGAGCAGGGAAAGAGGCGCTGCTTTATTTTATTCGAATCCCGATTTCCTTGTGAGAGAGCAATTTGGCTAAGCGGCAGCTGGGAAATAGTTAAGAAAACAAGCAGCGAAGGGCAGGACTTTCGCATTTTCATCCATAAACCGCTACACTGAAAGAAACATCCTGTTATGAAATGGAAAAAGGAGAGAACAAAATGAAGTGCAAAGTAAATCAAAAAGCGGCAAAAGCATTAAAGAAAATGCTTGATACACCCGAAGCAGAAGGAAAAATGATCCGTGTGGAAGTAACAGAGCATCATGGTAACCATGCTCATTATGCTATTTCACTGGATACGCCAAAAGAGCATGATGTAGTTATTCACACAGATAAGGACATCGACATCATACTTGACAGCCGGGAAGAATTTTTGGATGGCATCTTTGTTCAATACTTTTTTGTGCCAGAGGAAGGGTTCGTCGTGACAAACTCGTCAAAGGGCGGCCAGCATCATCATTAAGCAAAAAAGACGCCAGGGCGGCGTCTTTTTTTTATGTAAAGGAGTTTTAAGAAGAAACGCATTACAGAAAGAAAAATGTCGATTTTTGCGGGCGCATGATTTACTATCAAAGTATAATACTTTTCGTTATCAAACCGGTCAGGGGGTGTTAGGTGCCAAATGTTCAAACGGGGAAAGGTTATTTTAGCAGGAGCTTTTGCCGCAGCCGCTGCTATCATTTTCTTGATCAGCTTAAAAGCAGAAGAAATTGTAAACAAAGAAGCGGCTGTTCAAGAAGAAGCCAGAATAAAGGTTTGTATTTTAACGTCTGATGCACCGGAAGATCAGAGCTGGAGCAGCCTCGCTTACAAAGGCATGCTTCAAATAGAGGACCAGTTTCCGGTTGAAGCGGAGCTGGTGAGTAACATACATTCCGAAGCGCAAATGAGAAAAAGTATTGACCGGGCAGTGCATGAAGGAGCAAAAGTCATTATTGGACATGGACGGGAATACGCGGGCTCTTTTGATAGGGCTGCCGCCGTTTATCCGGATGTGCAGTTTGCGAATTTGCATGGGAAAGCAAAAAAAGCCAACCATACGTCTTATATATATAAGCAGAACGCTGTTGAATTTGAGCGGATTGCCGCTCTGGCTGCTTCTATGAAAACAAAAACGAATAAAATCGGTTTAATTGATCCGGTAGAAGACCGGCTGTTTCATCCGGGATTTGAAGAAGGACTTGATAAGTTTGCGCCAGAAGCAGAATTTTATTATGAAGTAACGGGCGATTGGGAAGATGAAACGAAGGCTGTCCAGGCTGCCAAAGAAATGATCGATAATGGAGTTGATGTTCTTTATTCCAGAGGAAATGGGTTTAACCGGGCTGTTATTAATTATGCGGCGAAGCGGGGAGTTTACGTGATCGGTTATATGGATAATCAATCGTATCTGGGAAAAGAAGTTGTTTTGACGAGTGTTGTTAACGATATACCGAAAGTTTACGAAGCCATAATGAAGGATTACTTTAGTGAAAAAGGAATGCCTGGCGGTATGGCAATGCTCACGAATAAGGACGGTTTGTTTTCACTTACACCGCTCGGTCCTATGTACACAGAAAAAGAGAGGCAGCAGATTCAAGCAGAAATGGATAAGCTGAACTGATGCAAAAAGGAAGCAGGTTATGAAAAAACGATTTATTCATATGTCTTTCCGTCATAAAATTTTAATAGTCTTATTAATCAATACGATGTTATTAAGCGGGTTTTCCCTGGTTTTTGTGCAGTCCATCGAGGATGTGCAAACCGTTGGCCAGCGGATTAATCAAACGGATATTCCTGAAGTAGTATGGATTTCCCACTGGGAAGAAGATTTAAATATAAAGAAGTACATCGTTGAAAATTATTTGTCAGGCAGCTCGGAAAGCACATTAATAGACGTATATAAGAAGCAGGATCAAAAAGCCGTCCAGCTTATAAGAGGAGAAGAGGTAGCAGTTCCGTCAACGCTTGAGCCGTTTGGCCGTGAGATTGATCGTCTGGATTTTTTAATTGAAAATAATGTTCAGGGCCTTTTGCTTAACAACAGCAACGAGAAGGCGGCCGCATTTTTAACAAACAATTATTTGCCGGAGCTGAACCGGCTCAAAGCAAAGCTGGAGGAAAAAGAAGCGGCTACGCTTTCTTCACTGAGCGGGCGGGCAGGCCGATTTTCCGAAATTATTAAAACAGCGCTGGTTTTGCTGTTGTTTTTTACAACCGCTGCGCTCATTTTATCTATTTATGCTTCCCACTGGATCAGCCGGAGCCTCACAAAGCCAATTGAAAAAGTGGTTAAAAGTGTAGACGCCATTGCCAGAGGGCGATACGGCCTGGAAATAACGGCAGTAGAGCAGGAAGAGCTGAAAGCTATAACAAATTCTATCAATAAAATGTCGAACCGTTTAAAAGAATCGTTTCAGGAAATAACGGAAGGTAAAATATATCAGGAACAGATTGTCAATTCACTGCCTATCGGCATTATTACAAGCGACGATAAAACGGGCTCAATTTCTTTAAATACCTTCGCCAAGCACTTGCTAAAAGCGCGGGAAGACACCATTCAGTGCCTGGCAGAAGCTGATTTCGAACAAAATGAAGCGTTCTGGAAAATTTTAAAGTCAAAGCGTATTTGTCAAAATGAAAGAATCTCTTTTTCGATCAATGAGCAATCCTACCAGCTTCTTGTATCTCAAGCAGCGTTAGTGAATGAGCAGGGAGAGGGAATCGGACGGATTTTTTATTTTATTGATTTTACAAAAATGAACGAGCTTGAACAGCGAATGCGGCAGTCGGAGAAATTGGCGGTTGTCGGTGAAATGGCCGCAGGGGCTGCCCATGAAATCCGCAACCCGCTGGCTGTTATTCACGGGTTTCTTACATTAATGGACCAGACTTTTTCGAAGAAAGAGAAAGAGCAGTACTACCTTCCGCTTATTTTAAAAGAAATCAGCCGGATTAATTTGATTATTGAAAATATGCTGCTGATGTCCAAGCCTGAAGCGCCTATTTTAAAAGAGACAAAGATGGAAGACTTAATCCAGGACATTTTGCCGCTTATTACAGAGTCAGTGCAGAAGGATATCCATTTTACTCTTTCTTTGGATGCTCAGCCTTTGCATGTAGATCAGAATCAAATGAAGCAGATTTTTCATAATTTAATTCGCAACAGTATAGAAGCGATAAAAGAAAAAGGCCATATTTCCATTCAGTCAACGGTTAAGAAGGGCTGGTACTGCATTTATTTACAGGATACAGGAACCGGTATACCCGAGGAAATGCAAAAAACATTATTTGATCCTTTCTCAACCTCTAAAGAGGGAGGCACCGGCCTTGGTCTTCCGCTCGTTCAGCGGATGATTGAAAGCCATGGCGGAACGATTAAGCTGCTGTCTACATCAGAAGCCGGCACAACATTTTGTATTTCCCTGCCGATTTCGTAAAAAAGTGTGGCGTATTCTGCCACACTTTTTTATATATCCGCCTCCTTCACCGGCTGCTTAAATAGTGTATTCATATGATGAACAATAACCTGCTTTATTGTTTCTTTCGGCAGCCGTTTAGAATCAAGCATAGCGTGAAGAGCCAGACCGTCAACCAGTGCATAAAGCCGTTCCGTTTCAATAGCAGGATTGACCGCTTCTTTTAAAAGGCCTGCCTGAAAAAGACCGGTTACAATACGCTCTACTCCTTCATACATTCCATCCTCCGCCGGCTGTTTATGGTGGGTGCCCGCCATCACAAAATGAAACCAGACAGACATTTCCACCTCGCTTTCCTTGTTGTAGGGAATCAGTTCAAGCAAAATACGGATACTGGCCTGCTCAGGCGGGCAGCCTGATTGTAAAATGGACTCGATCCTTTCTGCTACCCGCTTTTTAACGAGATTCATTGCATAAAAAAGCAATTCGTCCTGGGATGAAAAGTAATGGCGAAGCGAGCCGAGTGATACATCGGCTTCAGCTGCGACAGCACGGACAGTCGCCCCTTCTATTCCTTTCTTTACAATAACATTCCACGTGGCTTCGGCAATTCGCTGTTTTCGTTGATCGTGATCGACAATTTTAGGCATATCTTTATTATAGCAAAAAAGACGCCGGAGAACTTTTTTTGATACAGTTGTATTTAATAAGTTGATGTGTTATTCTTTAAATAATACAAATGTATTATTTAAAAGGAGAGATCAAGTTGAATACAATTGCATGGCTGATTGTTGCCTGTGAAATTTCTTTCTGGCTGGTTATCCTGGCGGGGCTGACAACAAGGTATCTGTTCAAAAAAGAAAAAGCGGGCTTTTTCTTTTTAGCGCTCACACCCTTTATTGACCTGCTGCTGCTTTGCTTCACATTTATTGATTTACAACGCGGTGCAACCGCAACAATTGCTCATGGAATAGCTGCAATTTATATTGGAATCTCTCTTGCTTATGGAAAAAGTATGATACGCTGGGCAGACAGGAGATTTCGTTATTATGTACTCAAAGAAGGAGGAAAGAAGGAGAAAAAAACCGGCCTGGCATTTGCCAGACAAGAGGCAAAGGGACTGGGGCGGCACGTTGCTGCCTATGCCATTGGAGCCGGGCTTCTCTATGGCATTATTCTTTTTATCGGTGATTCGGAGCGGACTGAAGCGCTTCAGCAGGTGCTGCGTATATGGAGTCTTGTTCTGGCCATCGATGCTGCTATAACAGCCAGCTATTTTATCTGGCCTAAGCAAGCCAAAAAAACGCACTGAAACAAGCGCGTTTTTTTATTTAGATAACACATCAAAAAATTTACGTTCTGAGACCAGTTTGACAGCACTGCCTCTGGCCTGCCATTCCTTTGCTTTTCGAATTTGCAAAGACAGCTGGCCGTTCCGGTACTTTTTCGCATCGGATTCGCCGACGATTAAATAATCGGTGTCTTTTTTGACTGTAGAGTGAATAGTTGCCCCGAGGCTTTTCACAAGATCGATAGCTTCCTGCCGCTTCATCGCTGTAAGTGTGCCGGTAAAAGCGATCGCTTTTTGCGAAAAAGGATGCGCTGCGGTTTTTGCAGGCTGCTTTCGTTTCGAGATGGGTTTCTTTTTTTTGAAGGAATCGCCATGTATATACCCGAAGGAGTAATTAGCTTTTTCAAGCAGCATATCAATAGAACTGTAATTGTTCGACATGCCGTTCACGATAACCGCACACGCTATAGCATCTTCGAGTGCATTATGATGATTAAAGGTAAAGTTGAAGTGGCCGGCTACAACATTTAATTTATTTGATGGAAGCGTCAAGAGAGACTTGGCAAGCATACAAGAGCAGAAATAAGGATTGTTCGGCAGGGTCAGCTGGTGTTTGCCTGCTGTGCCGCGCAAAACATTAATATCAAACTGGGCAAAATGAGCAACGATAGGATCATTTCCAATGAATGCTAGTATTTCGTCGAATATATCGGCAAACGAAGGGGCATCCTGCACATCTTCTGGCCGGATGCCATGTACGGCAATGTTTCTGGCATCAAACCGTTCACCCGGGTTTACTAACGAATAATAGGTGCGGTCAATTTCTCCATTTACAACTTTCGCCAGTCCGATCGAGCAGACACTGCTTCCGCTGGCGTTTGCCGTTTCGAAATCAAGAGCAGTGAAATTTTTCAAAGCGGAATCCTTCCTTTATGATAAAGTGGTAGAATAAGTGTACTGTTTTTCAGCATGAAAAACAATTAACAGCCCAACTATGATAAACTAGCAGAAAGAATGCACAGCAGGCAGGTGTTTAGATGATTAAATTTGGCTGGGCACTTACGTCCATTGGCTTTATTTCCATTATTTGCGGACTTCTTTATCCGTTTGGTGCAATTACAAAAGAGATATTTCTTTTTTTGTTAATTGGAGGAGCATTAGTAATGTTTATCGGTTCCATGGTTCGCACATTTGGCATTTTAAAAAAGAAATAACAAAATCCGCTGTCAGCCGGCAGCGGATTTTTTGTAGAGAAAGCACGGCTGCACTATTTCGGCAGAAACATAATAACCTGTGTTTAGTTTCTGTGGATTGTGGAAATAACATAAAAGAAGCAAGACAAAGGAGGCAGACACAAATGTCAGATAAGGATATCAAATCAAACGATTCCGTAGAACAGCAAAGAAAAAAAGAACGAGGCGAAGATATCGAGCCGCAGCGTGCTCCCGATAAAAAAGAGCCCCGCCCCGAAGATAAAAACCCTGACGATTTTGAATAAATCGTCAGGGTTTTTTGTTTTGATTTAAAAAGATTCTGCCAGGGAGCGAAAAAATATGTCAAAATAAGCAGGAGAACATAATGAAAAGAGGACCAATGTGAACCAATTTGTTTATACAGTTAATTATAGTGAAGAAGATCAAGGGCTTGCTGAAATGGAGCTGCGGGCTTTTTTTGGCCCGGATGCATCGGGACCGATCCTTAAAAGCAGCATTGATCTTGATTTGAACCGGAGTCCCTTTATACGGGAAAAAATAGATGTGAAGCTTGAAGGAGAAACGCCTGCAGATATTATTAAACAAGCAGGCGGCATCCATCTTGGCGATGAAACTTTTAAAGTTACTTTTGTTAAAATCAATAATCTGCCGGCAAATGAGAAAGTCGAATATAAAGAACGAAAGGAAATTGAACGGGCAATAGGCTGGGAAATCAATGGAGACGCAGACTTGAAAAATCCCGACCGCCATTTTGGTATTGCTGCCTGCGGCGGCCGCTGGTATTTCGGGGAATATCAAAAAAATAAACGAGTATGGACAGAGCATATTAAAAAGCCGCGTGAATATTCAACTGCTTTAAGCGCCCGGGATGCACGCGCCATTGCAAATATTGCCGTGCCAGACCCCGCTGGCATCAGGGCGATTGATCCATGCTGCGGAATTGGTACTGTTTTGGTAGAAGCGCTGTCGATGGGCATTCAAATAGAAGGCCGCGACATAAATCCGCTGGTAGCCGATGGGGCACGTGAAAACATTGCTTTTTTCGGGCTTGAAGGAAAGGTT
The DNA here is from genome assembly GCF_000970685.1 of Domibacillus indicus. Lineage (GTDB taxonomy): Bacteria > Bacillota > Bacilli > Bacillales > Domibacillaceae > Domibacillus > Domibacillus indicus. The sequence goes on along the minus strand of NZ_LAJB01000007.1, from coordinate 425,958 downwards.
GCCTTCGGGCCGATTGCAGATGTAAAGGAGCATTATGATGTGGCAGTTATTGATATGCCGTACGATCTATGCACACACGCAACACTGGCGGAACAGCAGGACATTTTAATACATGCCCGCAGGATTGCCCGAAAATTAGTAGTTGTTTCCGTAAACTCGATTGAAGAAATGATTTCTCAAGCGGGGTTTAACATTCAAGACCGCTGCATTGCCAAAAAAGGCACATTTTCAAGGCGGATTTTAGTGTGTAACTAAGAGAAAGACACTTTTGAGAGTGTCTCAGGCTGTTGATAAACGCTTGCTTTCGGCGTCACTTGCCGTCTGTGAGTGCTCATGACCTCAAAAAGGTCACTCCGCTTCCCAGCCGGCGGCGTTCCTGGAAAGCTAAACGTTTTCAATCAGCCTGCTTTCTAACTTTGTCTACACTCTCAGGCACTTTTGAGAGTGTCTTTTTTTATACGAGCATTTTGTAAATTTTTGTTGTTAAAATTGTAAATTTTCAGATTTGATGGAAGGGGCCATGCTATACTTTTTATAGTAAAAAAACAATTTAGGGGGCAGTTGTATGAAAAAAGCTTGGACAGCGAAAACTGTTATTGCAGCAAGTTTATTTTTGCCAACGATGGCGGAGGCGGCAGAGGATACTGTGAATTTACGTATAATTGAGACATCCGATATTCATTCCAACATTATGAACTACGACTATTATAAAGATTCGGCTACAAATGCGTATGGATTGTCCAAAGCGGCGGCACTTATAAAACAGCTTCGCGGCGAGTCCCAAAACAGTCTTTTATTCGACAATGGGGACTTAATTCAGGGCAGCCCTTTAGGAGATTATGTTTATAATAATGGGCTCATGAAAGAGGGATATATTCATCCTGTTTACAAAGCGATGAATCAGCTTAGCTATGATGCGGCAACGGTCGGGAACCATGAATTTAACTATGGACTGGATTTTTTAAATACAGCTCTTAAAGGCGCGGATTTTCCTTATGTAAATGGGAATGTTTACAATACGGACGGCAGCCCTTACTTTACTCCTTTTGAAATTCTGGAAAAACAATTAAAAGATGCAGATGGTGAAGTACATAACATTAAAGTCGGAGTAACCGGTTTTGTGCCGCAGGCTATTATGAGTTGGGACGCGAAGCACCTGGAGGGCAAACTGGTTGTCGAAGATATTGTAAAATCAGCCAAAAAGGTTGTACCTGAAATGAAAGCGGCCGGAGCAGATATTATCGTTATCCTGTCTCATTCCGGCATTGCCGACTATGATCAAAACGGCAGCATGAAAGCCTATGCAGAAGGCATTGAAAATGCTTCTTATTATTTAAGCGAAATTCCAGATGTGGATGCTATTTTAACAGGACACCAGCACTTAAGCTTCCCTAATGCAGCAAAGCCATCGTTTCCGGATGGCAACGGCATTGACAATACAGAAGGAACGATCAACGGGGTTCCAGTCGTGATGCCGGGTTCATGGGGAAACAATATCGGCCTGGTTGAACTCCAGGTTGAAAAAGTCAATGGGAAATGGGATGTAACAGAAGGAACATCCACCTTAAAGCCGATCACCTCTGGGGAGCAAACAGCTGAAGCGGACCCTGAGATCACTGAGTCTGTTAAAGCAGAGCATGAAGCAACCATTTCTTACATGGAAACACCAGTGGGCGAGCTTCAAGGAGACTTAAACACATATTTCGGCCTTGTACAGGATAATGCAGCGATGGAAATTTTAAATCGCGCGCAGACATGGTATGTTGACAACGCGCTGAAAGGCACTCAGTACGAAAAGCTGCCGGTTCTTTCTGCGGCGGCACCATTTAAAGCGGGACGCGGCGGAGCAGAAGATTATACGGATGTAAAGTCAGGCACTATTGTGCTGAAGAACATTGCCGATTTATATTTGTACGATAATAATGTTATAAATGCTGTAAAAGTAAACGGCGCCGCTTTAAAAGAATGGCTTGAGTGGTCAGCCGGACAATTTAATACGATCGATCCGGCTAAAGAAGAAGCGCAGCCGCTGATCAATTCAGACTTTCCAACGTACAATTTTGATGTGATTGATGGAGTAACATATGAAATTGATGTAACGTCACAGCCAAAATACGATAAAGGGCAAAATCTTATTAATGAAGGAGCCAATCGTATTAAAAACCTCAAGTATAACGGGCAGACAGTTACGGATAACATGGAATTTATCGTCGCTACCAACGACTATCGGGCAGCCGGCAGCAAGCTGATGAATCCAGGCGGTATAAATACAGTTTTAAAAGCGCCCGATTCCAACCGTCAGGCAATGATGGATTATGTGAAGGAGTTCAAGGAAATTGATGCATCGGTCAATAACAACTGGACATTTGCCAAAACCAATGCAGTCGCCACGTTTGCTTCCAATCCAAAAGCGGCGGCACTGGCGAAAGAAACGAACAATATTACGTATACAGGTGACACAGATGAAAAAGGCTTTGGGCTTTTCGAGCTTGACTTAAGCAAAGGTTCCTCAAGTGGCGGCCAGTCATTTAAAGATGTTCCTGCTGGCCATTGGGCTTCTCAGTATATTAAGTCACTCACAGATGCAGGAATCATTAAAGGAAAAACCAGCACAGTATTTGATCCGGCAGGCAATGTTACACGCGGTGAATTCGTAAGCTTTATTGCCCGTTCCATGAAGTGGACTGCTTCTAAAGAAGCGCCTTTTGCAGATGTGGGCGGAGCCTTGAAAAAGGAGATAGCAGCTGCATACGAAGCGGGTATTGTAAAAGGAACAACAGAAAAAACATTTGAACCGGCAAAAACGATTACGAGGGCAGAAATGGCCGTTATGCTTGTCCGGGCATATGAAAAAGAGCATGGGAAAATCAAGGAAAGCGGCTCTATGCCGTTTCAGGATGTTTCACAGTACAGCAAGTCTGTGCAGGAATCCATTCACAAAGCATATCAGCTGGGCTTGATGGAAGGAACAGGAAGTGAGTTTAAGCCAGGCAGCACAGCAATCCGCGCTGAAGCTGCAAAGGTTTTATTCCTGCTCAATGAGAAATAATTGCCCGCAGGTTAAGAAAAAGAAGGATGATTAAAACGTTTGTCAGCATTCTTATATGACACCTGTCATATAATCAGCATGACGGGTGCTACTGCACAAAGTATTTTCCTTCCGCTATACTAAAGCTACAACTTAAGCGGAGGGACTTTTATGAGCAAAGAACATACAAAGATTTTACGAAAACAAGTAGCTCCCTATGAAAAATCAAATACACAAAAAAGCGTTTTTCAACTAATTAATACGATCGGACCATTTTTATTGGTCTGGTATCTGGCGTACCAAAGTTTATCTATTTCTTATTTCTTGACGCTTGGCCTGGCAGTAATAGGTGCGGGCTTTATTACACGCATCTTCATTATTTTTCACGACTGCTGCCACCATTCGTTTTTTAAAAACCGGAAACTCAACCGGTTTATCGGTACACTGACAGGCGTGCTGACATTTTTCCCGTATGAACAATGGCAGCGCAGCCACAACATCCATCATGCGACAAGCTCCAATTTAGACAAACGGGGCACAGGAGATATGTGGATGATGACAGTAAATGAATATTATGAAGCGCCGCTAAAAACGCGCATCGCTTATCGCTTATACCGAAATCCGTTTATTATGTTCGTTATCGGGCCAGTTTGGGTGTTTTTAATTACAAACCGCTTTAATGTAAAAGGAGCGCGGAAAAAAGAGCGGGTAAATACGTATTTAACCAATGTGCTCATTCTTGCAGGCGTCCTATTCATGAGCTGGCTTGTGGGCTGGCAGGCTTTTCTTCTTGTACACGGACCAATGTTCTGGATCGCCGGTGCTATCGGTGTATGGCTGTTTTACGTTCAGCACACATTTGAGGATTCGTATTTTGAAGAAGATGAGCACTGGAGCTATGTAAAAGCAGCGGTGGAAGGAAGTTCCTTCTACAAGCTGCCAAAACCGCTTCAATGGATTACCGGCAATATCGGTTTTCACCACGTTCATCATTTAAGCCCGCGTGTGCCGAATTATCAGCTTGAAGATGCCCACTCAAATTCGGAGCCTCTTCAAAATGTGCCAACGATTACACTCTGGACGAGTATTCAGTCTGTAAAATTCCGTTTATGGGATGAGGCACAGGATAAGTTTATTACCTTTAAAGACGCGAAAAAATTGTACGGGGCATTTAATAAGCGAAACGCGATTAATTAATGAAAAGCCGTTCTCACTCGATGAGGATGGCTTTTTTATGTTAAAATAAGGGCAAAAAGGTGTTGTATGAAAAGAAAATTTGCATCGCTTCAAAGAAGCTCAGGCTTGTCTCCTTATATATGGAGTATTTTAAGCTTTTTACCGTTTTATTTTATTTTCCAGTCTTCTTCAACAAGTGAAATTGTCATTGGCATCACACTAACTATTTTATTTTTTATCAGTTTTCGTTTCGCCTTTTTATCATCAAGATGGCCGGTTTATATATGGGCATGTATCCTGGTTGCTATTTCCGTCACCATGACCATTCTCTTTCAATTTATTTATTTTTCATTTTATATCGCTTACTTTAATGGAAGCATCCGTAATCGAGCTGCATTTATAGCCGTTTACGTTGTTCATTTAGTCAGTACAATTGCTTCTATTAACTACAATATTGTCGTTCAGCATCCACTGTTTATCCAGCAGCTGCCCATTATCGTGGTTGTGTTCATCAGCATTATTTTACTGCCATTTACACTATACAATCGAAAAAAGCAGGAAAAGCTTGAGACGGAGCTGCAGCTGGCCAATAACCGGATTTCAGAATTGGTCAAGCAGGAGGAGCGCCAGAGAATTGCCCGCGACCTGCATGACACGCTTGGCCAGAAGCTATCTTTAATCGGGCTGAAAAGTGATTTAGCCCGTAAGCTGATTGAAAAGGATCCAGAAAAAGCAAGGAATGAACTTTTAGATGTCCAGCAGACAGCACGGACGGCGCTGAACGAGGTAAGAAACCTTGTTTCTTCCATGCGGGGCATCAGGATAAATGATGAAATAGTCATCGTTCAGCAAATGTTAAAAGCGGCACAAATTGAATATACGGGAGATTCAGCCTTTGAGCTGGAAAAACCATCACTGTTTGTAGAAAACGTTTTGAGTATGTGTATGAAAGAAGCAGTCACCAATATCGTGAAACACAGCCAGGCATTTTCATGCCACATTCAAATTGAACAGCTGGAGGATTCAGTCCGTATGACAGTGAAAGATGATGGAATTGGCTTGAATCGTCAGGATATCGGAAAAGGAAGCGGGCTTCCAGGCATGCGTGAACGGCTTGAATTTGTAAATGGTACGCTGAAAATCCAAAGTGGAGATGGTACGACGCTTGTGATGACAGTGCCAAATAACGTGACGCAGCACGACGGGGAGGTAAGAACATGATTCGAATTGTGATCGCTGAAGATCAGCGAATGCTTCTTGGAGCGCTTGGCTCGCTGCTCAATTTAGAGGAGGATATGGAGGTGGTCGGTCAGGCGGCAAATGGGGAAGAAGCTGTCAGGCTCGTGCGTGAATTGGATCCGGATATTTGCATCATGGATATTGAAATGCCGCTTAAGACTGGACTTGAAGCGGCTGAAGAGCTAAAAGGCGGTTCTTGCAAGGTCATTATTTTAACAACTTTTGCCCGAACTGGATACTTTCAGCGTGCATTGAAAGCAAAGGTGAGCGGTTATTTATTAAAAGACAGCCCGAGCGAAGAGCTTGCCAGCTCAATCCGCAGTATTATGAATGGACGAAAGGTCTATGCACCTGAGCTGATGGATGATTTTTACAGCGAGGAAAACCCATTGACAGAGAGAGAAAAAGACGTGCTCTCTCTAGTGGCGGAAGGAAAGGACACAGGAGAGATTGCAAAAAAGCTAAATTTAAAAAATGGGACAGTCCGCAACTATATCTCGACTATTTTTGATAAATTAGAAGTGAAAAATCGAATTGAAGCGATTTCCCAGTCAAAAGAAAAAGGCTGGTTTAAGTAATCCGTTTGTAAAACAGCAGCTGCTTTTAAACGTGCCCAGGCACGTTTTTTTCTTTGAAAAGAAATGATGGTCGATGTTTGTTCATAGGATAGAAAAGCGGAAAAAAGAGTGAAAAGGAGGACAAGTGATGAGTTTATTTTTAGGGATAGGAATTGCAGTAGCCGGCTATTTTATAGGAGACGGACTGAAGAACTGGAAAAATCCATCTGAAAGAAACTTTCTGGATCATTTTAAAGTAAGAGAGCAGCCGGAGCTGATTGAAGCAGGAGAGGTGCATCGTTTTATCGGCACAATGAAAGGAGATACGAAAGCACTGCTTGAAGAACATCCAGACATTCCTTCCATCAAGATAAACAGAAAGATTTACTTTTCCCGAACGATGCTGCGCGAGTGGCTGTCCACCCAGAAGTTTCGTTCTAATTGAGCTGGGGAATTTAAATAAAGCAAATCGTATAAATTGGTTTTATCTGCCCAAGATAAAAGAAAAGGAGGGATAAGGTGGATAGAGACTTGACATTAGCTTTAGGAAAAGTGCTTGGCAGGATCTACGAAGTGCAAAATCATCAAGGAATCAGCACCGTAGATAACGGCCATATTTATGGGCTGCTACACGGATTTGAAGAAGCGTTAGCAATAGAGTTTGAAAACTTAAAATTTATCAGCAAAGAAGAAGCAGCTGTGGTTTCTGAATATTTTTCTCCTTATATAAATGCAGAGACGGAAACAGATGACCTTCCTCCATACGACGAGATGCGTTCATATATGAAAGAGCATGGCATTGAGCCAGAGCGGTTTATTACTATTTTGCGTTATTTGAATGCATCCGACAGGCTGAATGTAGACGTGAATCAATTTGGCGACTTTAAATTAACGCGCGGCAATGAAGAAAGCGGCTAAGCATCCCTTTTAGGATGCTTTTTTTTCATTTAATTTTCACCTTTCATCGTTATGCTGAACAGGCAATTATCGATAAAGGACGTGTAAACAATGGAGCAGGAAATAAAAAAGTGGAAAAAGCTGATGCTTATTCATAAGTTTGCGCTTGATGAAGTGAATACAAAGCTGCAAATTTTAAATGAAGAATTCCAGCACATTCACCAGTACAATCCGATCGAGCATATTAAATCACGATTAAAAAACCAGGAGGGAATCGTTCGAAAATTAGAAAGAAAAGGGCATGCCGTCACCCCGGAAAATGCAAGACGCCATGTTCACGATATAGCGGGTGTCCGTATTACATGCTCATTTACCTCTGATATTTATCGTGTCGTGCAGATGATTCAGCATCAGCGGGATATCCAAGTCGTCATATTAAAAGATTACATAAAAAACGCAAAGCCAAACGGCTACCAGAGCCTGCATTTAATTGTTGAAATTCCTGTGTTTCTCGCTGCATCAACGGAAAAAACATTGGTGGAAATCCAAATCCGAACCGTTGCGATGGACTTTTGGGCGAGCCTGGAACACAAATTATTTTACAAATTTGAGAAAGAAATCCCACAGGCACTCGGGCGGGAATTAAAAAGTGCAGCTGAGACGATGAAAGTGCTTGATGAAAAAATGGAAGCGATCAAGCGCGAAATGGATTTTGTTAAACAGGGCGGTACATTTTTATAAATAAAATCACTTGAAAACGGAATCTCCGTGAGAAAAGCTGCTTTTCACCGTTTTTTCACTTTTCTTTTTTATACTAGCGCTAGAATATAAAGGTTAGGAGCGAGAAGATGAAGTTTTTAAAAAGCGGCAGGACATATTTATGGGCAGGCATTATTGCTGTTGTGGCGGCGGCTGGCTTCTTTTTTGCGACAGCGGGAAGCAGTGCGGAGACTGTTGCGGAGGTTGGCGGCGCCAAAATTACTAAAGATGATTTATATGATTCCCTCGTGGAAATGTACGGCGCAGATGCAACTGAGTCACTTATTGCCGATAAAATTGTTGAAAAAGAAACTGTAAAAGAAAAAATAGAAGTAACGGACAAAGAAATTCAAGAAGAGCTGAATGCGGCGATTGAATCTTACGGCGGTGAAGAAGCCTATGCATCAGCCTTAGAATCAAGCGGTATGACCGAAGAGGATATGAAGGAAGATATCAAGGCTTACTTGCAGACAGTCAAGCTGCTTGAGCCACGGATTGAAATTACAGATGAAGAAATCAGCGCCTATTTTGAAGAAAATAAGGATACCTTTGCTACGCCTGAACAGATAGAAGCCAGCCACATTCTAGTGGATGATGAAAAAACGGCCAATGAAGTAGCAAAAAAGCTTGCCGATGGCAGTGATTTTGCCGAGCTGGCGAAAGAATATTCAACCGATACAACGAGTGCAGAAAACGGCGGGGAGCTTGGCTTTTTTGGAACGGGTGAAATGGTTGAACAGTTTGAAAAAACTGCTTTTGCTATGAAAGTCGGAGAAATAAGCGATCCAGTGAAAACAGATTACGGCTACCATATCATTAAAGTTACGGATAAGCAGGAAGCCAAAGCTGCAAATTTAAAAGACAGCAGCGCGGAAATTAAAGAGACGTTAACACAAGAGAAGCTCTCGACGGAGTACACTGCCTGGCTGGAAGAAAAGAAAGAAGAATATGATATTTACAATTCATTTGAGTCGTGACCTTGTCATTAAAGACAAGGTTTTTTTGTCAGAAAAGCTGTTTTATTTTACAAATACGGGTAAGAAATAAAGGAGACAAAATAGTTGAGAAGAAAAGCGCAGAAGACGTATAATGAGGAATCACAAAGGCCATACTGAAAAGTATTTCCAATAAAAAAGGGAGGAACAAGAAAAAGAAAATGAAGATAATCGCCACCATTTTTAGTCTTGTAGCAGCTTGTGTGGCAGGATTTGCGATCTGGATCTACTATCCGCAATATCAAATAGAGCAGTTAAAAGAAGGACCTCAAACGCTTGCTAGTGAGCGGAAAGACACATATATTGAGTATTTTCGTAAAGTTGATAAGCCTGTGCTTTACCACGTTGCCATTGGTGATTCGGTTATTAACGGGTTTGGCGCGCATCCAAAAGAAAACCTCGTTAAAGCATTTTCAGAAAACCTCGAGTCATCTATCCACAAAGAAGTACAGTTTCATAATGAAGGAATTAATGAAATTACAAGCCGTGAATTAAATGATCTTGTTCAAAATGGACAATTTGATAAGCAGATTCAACAGGCAGATATTGTGACAATTAATATAGGCGGGAATGATATTTTGCAGCTTGGGTTTGAAGAAGGATTTTATGAGGCAGTTCAGTCGTTCGATTCTCTTCAAAAGGAGTTTAGCGCAAATCTGGCTGATATTATGGGCCGTGTACACGAATTAAATCCAGAAGCAACGGTTTTATTGCTTGAACTATATAATCCGCTCGACAAAGACTTTGAATTGTATACATTGGCGAGCCGGTTTTTGCCGCGCTGGAATGTCCAATTTTATGAGATGGCATCAAATTATGATAATGCCGTTGTGGTCGACACGACAGAAGTAATCAACAGTGAAAAGCCGCAGAACTTGTCAGATGACGGCATACATCCGAGTGCTCTCGGCTATCATGCGATTGCGAACCAAATGCTAAACGAGCTTCAACAGAAAACAAGATAAGCAGCCTCCCGCAGGCTTTCCCATTGTAAAGAAAGCCTGCAGCTGATATGATCAACCGTAAGGAGGGATACTTTGAAACCAAAGCGGCTGACAAAGTCAATGAAAATTGCATTGGGGTGGGATGGAAGCGCTTCATTATTTGATCTTGACATGATGGCGATTCTGGTGGATAAAACCAATTCCGTTCTTTCGCATGAGCATGTTGTTTTTTATAACCAGTTAACGGCTATGAACGGTGCCGTTCTTTTATCAAACGACAACCAGACAGGAGCGGGAAGCGGCGACGACGAGGAACTGTTTATCCAGCTTTCCATGCTGCCGGCATTTGTCGATAAAATTATTATTGCCGCGGCACTTCATCAATCAGGGGATCGGGCATTTCGTGATGTAAATGAAGCCTTTGTACGGATGATCAACGATGAAACAAAAGAAGAGATTGTACGCTATGAACTCGGAGAAGATTTTTCGGATGCTGCGGGTGTTGTCGTTGGCGATGTGCGCCGGGCAGAAGATGGATGGCGGATTGTATTAACGGCAGGCGGTACGAGAGGTAACTTTCAGGATATTTGCGGCGCATACGGGCTGACAGATTTTCCGGAAAGCTTTTTTAATAAGAAAAAATCACTGAATAAATTAACACTATTGGATATAACGAAGCCATTTTTTTGAAAAAAGGGCTTCTTTTTATTTGTTTTTATTAATTAAATCGTGTACGATTTAATTGTAGGCGATTTAATTAATAAATAAGGAGAGTTTACCATGAAACCTATTTATGAAACAACAATCATCAATACAGGCGGTCGTAACGGAGAAGTGCATTCCCCAGATAATATTTTCAATCTGGACGTTGAAAAGCCGGCAGCACTCGGCGGCAATGCGACAACAGCAACAAATCCAGAGCAGCTGTTTGCAGCGGGGTACAGCGCATGCTTTAATAGTGCGCTTGAACTTATGCTGGAGCAAGGGGGAGTAAACTTTTCGAGCAGCGAAGTAACGGCCACAGTTTCGCTTTATCCTGATAAAGAGAACAAAGGCGTTAAACTTGGCGTTAAGCTTGAAGTAACGGTTGAAGGTATAGACCGTGCCACCGCAGAAGAGTATGTACAAAAAGCCCACCACTACTGTCCTTATTCCAAAGCGATCAACGGCAACGTTGAAGTTGATCTTTCAATTAAGTAAAGGAGGAATGAAAATGGCAACCGTGTATGATTTTGATGTAAAAAAACCAAATGGAGAAATGGTGCCGCTCAAGGAATATGAGGGGCGGCCGCTGCTTATTGTGAATACAGCAAGCAAGTGCGGGTTTACGCCCCAGTTCGGGGGCCTTCAATCATTGTACGAAGCATACAAAGACAGAGGGCTGGTAGTGCTTGGCTTTCCGTGCAGCCAGTTTAATAATCAGGAATATGATGATATTAATGAAACAACGGAGTTTTGCCAGGTGAATTACGGCGTGACGTTTCCCATCTTTGCAAAAGTCGATGTGAATGGTGAAGGAGCGGATCCTTTATTTATTCATTTAACATCAGAGAAAAAAGGGATGCTGTCTAAAAAAATCAAATGGAATTTCACAAAGTTTCTGATTGATCAGAATGGCCAGGTTGTTGAGCGTTATGCTCCCCAGACAAGCCCAGAAAAAATTGAAGAGGATATTCAAAAGATTTTGTCATGAAGGATTTTTTATCACTGGACAGCCAGCTTTGCTTTGCAGTATATGAAACGGCCGGAGAGTTTACTAAACTGTACACAAGTGCACTCCAGCCATTCGGCTTAACGTATCCGCAATACCTGGTGCTTCTGTCGCTGTGGGAGAAAGACGGCGTAACAATGAAAGAGCTTGGTATGCGGCTTCGTCTCGGAACGGGAACCCTGACACCGATGGTTTCACGCATGCAGGAAAACGGATGGGTTCGAAAAGAACGTTCAAAAGAAGATGAACGCAACGTTTTTATTTATCTGGAGGAAACAGCACGCCGCAGCCAGGAAGCAATTACGGAACGAATCAAAGAGGAAATCGAGCTTTGTCATATTAGCTTATCTGAATACGAGGAACTGATGAAGAGGCTGAACAGCCTGCATCAAAAACTGAAAGAACGGACAGGATCCGCCGGTGCTTAGCGTGCCGGCGGTTTTTGTATTTAGGGACATTTTTGATGTGGGGCAAGCATATCGTATTATAGGAAAGGGTGATGCGTATGTGCGGCATAACAGGCTTTGTACAATTTCAGCGGGAGCTTGTCAATGAAAAAGAAACCGTCCGCCAGATGGCGCAGACACTTGTAAAAAGAGGCCCTGATGATTTTAATGTTTGGAATTCCCGTCATGCGGCTTTTGGCCACACACGCCTTGTTGTGGTAGATCCGGCCGGAGGTGTTCAGCCAATGACACGGGGGCTGTATACCATCGTTTACAATGGCGAGCTGTATAATACGGAAGATATTCGGCGGGAACTCCTTAAATGCGGCCACTCATTTCAAGGGCATTCTGATACAGAAGTGCTTCTTTATGCATTTATCGAGTGGCGGGAACAATGCCTGGAACGGCTAAATGGTATTTTTGCTTTTGGTGTATGGGATGACAGCCGCCAGGAGTTATTTATGGCTCGTGACCGGCTCGGTGTTAAGCCGCTGTTTTATACAGAAAAAAATGGAGCTTTTATTTTTGGCTCTGAAATAAAAGCACTGCTTGCCCATCCGGATGTAAAGCCGGAGCTGGATCAGGCCGGCTTAATGGAACTGATTGCGCTCGGGCCGGGAAGAACTCCGGGGCAGGGAGTGTTCAAAAATATAAAAGAATTACGCCCGGCGCATGCACTAACGGTAAAACGGGACGGTCTCCGTATTTGGCGGTACTGGAACGTACAAAGCACCCCGCATACAGATTCAATTTCAGATACTGCCCTGCGTGTCCGTGAGCTTCTGCAGGACGCAGTCACCCGCCAATTAACCGCAGACGTGCCGGTTTGTACCTTTTTGTCCGGCGGTGTAGATTCGAGTGCCATCAGCGCCTTTGCGGCCGAGTTTTTTGATCAGCCGCTTCACACTTATTCAATTGAATACGAAGACAACAGCCGCTTCTTTAAAAGCAGTCTTTTTCAGCCGGGTGAGGATAAGCCGTGGATTGAAAAAGTACAGAAGCACATCGGTTCCGTACATCATACAAAAATTATTGATCACAGCACACTTGCCGATGCTTTAAAGGAAGCCATGATTGCAAGGGACCTGCCGGGAATGGCAGATGTCGATTCCTCTTTGCTCTGGTTCTGCCATGAAATAAAACGGGATTTCACAGTCGGGTTATCGGGAGAATGCGCTGATGAATTATTTGGCGGCTACCCCTGGTTTCACCGAAATCAGCAGGAGGAAGGATTCCCCTGGATTACTTCGATGAAAGAAAAATCGCAGCTGCTGAATGATAGGTGGCAGCAGGTTCTCCCTCTGGAAGAATATGGGCGGGAGCAAAGCCGGAAATTACGTGATGAAGTACCGCTCCTTGATGGCGAACCCCCTGCGGAATGCCGTCGCAGAGAGTTATTTTATTTAAATATGGTATCATTTATGGCCGCTCTTTTAGAACGAAAAGACCGAATGAGCATGGGGGCAGGCCTTGAAGTACGTGTGCCGTTTGCAGATCATCGGCTTGTGGAGTACGTCTGGAACATTCCGTGGGATATGAAAACAGCAGACGGACGGGAAAAGGGGATTTTACGAAAAGCGCTTGACGGCATTCTGCCGCCGGATGTGCTTTACCGAAAAAAAAGCCCGTACCCGAAAACTCATCATCCTGCTTATACGTCTGCTGTCTGCGCTATGCTGCAGGACATCTTAAAAAAAGATTCGCCGCTGCTGCAATTCTTTTCCAAAGAAAAGCTGGAAGAACTGGCACGGACCGGCGGAGCTTCTTTTCAGTATCCCTGGTTTGGCCAGCTGATGACCGGCCCCCAGCTTGTAGCTTACTTTATTCAGATGCATTTTTGGTTTGATGAATACTCTGTGAGATTTTATAACAAGTAAGATGTTTTTTATCCAAAATTGAGGGAATATAGAAAGCAAATAAGAAAGGAGTGCTGAACGATGAAAACAAATAAAGTAACATGCCTGTATAAAACGGGACATGGAGAGTGGAAGAAGGGCGAATCGTTTGAAGAAGAGTTAAAGCTCGGCGAAGGCACTCACTTTCATATCAAGTGCGGCGAGACGTCCAAGTTTTATGAAATGGTATCCGACCGTTATATATCGGACCGGAAAGACCGCAAAAAAACATTCTACAAATTCGAAACGCCGGATGGCTGCAAAGCAGGAAACCGCTGCTTCAGCGTTGCTTATATTGACCACCGGAATCAGGATATTACTTTCGATATTCACAGTGAATAAAAACACATTACTTGCTATTATAAATAAAACAGGGTTATTCCAGCTGCCTGCTTGGAATAACCCCTTTTTTTATAAATTAAGGAGTGTTTATTGTTTTTACGCTTACTTTTACATCAAGAAGCGTCTGGCTGCCTCCTCTGTAAATTCCTTGAAGCGGGCTGGCATCTGTGTAATCACGGCCGCTGCCCACCCGGATACGGAAAAATTTTATGTTAATCGTCAAAATTTTATGATAAATTAGTAAAAGAAATTGAAAGGGTGAGAGCTATGATTGAAATAAAAAATGCCAGTATTGTAAAAAAAGCGAATATTTATTTTGATGGAAAGGTGACAAGCAGAACGGTTTTTCTGCAAGATGGAACGAAAAAAACGCTTGGTATCATGATGCCGGGAGAATACGAATTTGCAACGGACTTAAAAGAGGAAATGGAAATATCCTTCGGGAAGCTTGAATACAAACTGGCAGGAGGAGAATGGGAAACAATTAATGGAAGCGGTATTTTTTACGTACCGGCTAATGAGTCTTTCCAGTTAAAAGTACATACAGTTGTAGACTACTGCTGTTCCTACTTATCAGAATAGAGAAAAAGAATATTTTTATAGAAAACGCCTGTTAATCAGGTGTTTCAGCTTGTAGAGAGTGTTGTTCACTACATAATGGAATAAATGATTTTACATACTGTTCCTTATTAAAGCGAAAACCTCCCTTTCACCGGCGTGGAAGGGAGGTTTTTGCGCACACTTTATTAGTTTAAAATTTCAGCTGTAAGTTCATATGACCGCAGTCTTGCTTCATGATCATAAATCTGTGCATTGATTATTAACTCGTCCGCCTTTGTTTCTTCCATAAATGCATCCAGTTTTTTCTTAACAGTTTCGGGACCCCCGATGATTGAAGAACCAAGCTGCTGCTGAAGGGCCGCTTTTTCAAATTCACTCCATATGCTGTCCATGCTGTCAACCGGCGGCTGAAGAGGCACGGTGTTATTGCGGATTAAATTTAAAAACTGCTGCTGCATAGAAGTGGCGAGACGCTCTGCTTCCGCATCTGTATCGGCAGCAATTACATTGACGCCAAGCATTGCATATGGCTTTTCCAGAGTCTCAGATGGCGTAAAGTGGCGGCGGTACAGGGCAAGTGCCGGAATAGTGTTATCAGGCGAAAAATGGCTCGCGAATGAAAAAGGAAGGCCTGCGTCTCCGGCGAGCCGGGCGCTAAAGCCGCTTGAGCCGAGAAGCCAGATGGGAATCGAAAGGCCTTCACCCGGTACGGCATGAACACGGTTTGTACCATTAAAGTAGCCGCGCAGTTCATCAAGCTGTTCCGGAAAATCGTGCCCGTCACTCATATTCTGGCGGCGCAGCGCCCGCATGGTAACCTGATCGGTTCCGGGAGCACGGCCGAGACCAAGGTCAATACGTCCCGGGAACAGTGATTCCAGGGTACCGAACTGTTCAGCGATCACAAGCGGTGCATGGTTCGGCAGCATAATGCCGCCGGAGCCGATACGAATCGAGTTCGTGGCTGCGGCGATATGGCCAATTACAATGGAGGTAGCGGAGCTGGCAATGCCAGGCATATTATGATGCTCAGCCAGCCAGTAACGGTTATAGCCCCACTGCTCCGCATGCCGGGCAAGGTCGGCAGAACGCTGAAAGGATTCGGCAGCAGTGCTTCCTGCAGTAATGGGCGCAAGATCAAGGACTGAATAGGGAATAGACATATAATCGACACTTCTTTCTTTAAATTAAAATAAAAAAGGAAACAGGACAAAGGATAATAGCACTGCGTTGTGCAGGTCTTTTGTTTGTTTAGTGTAGCAGGAATATTTCGTGAGGCAAAATAAAACGGCTTGCAATTTCGGATGAAAAGAAGTAAGATACGAAGGCAGCTGCGTTGTGCGTGTTTTTTTAATTAAGTTTTAACCTTTAAGCTGTAATAGGGAGTTTAACATTAAAACAGGATTGACAGGCCTCTGCCGGTTCGGCACGGAGGACAAACATGAATGTTTTTGCAAACACCCACTTTGAGGAGTGGTGGTTTAAAACTTTCTTATTTTTTAACAATACGGCAAAGGCGGCGCCAAAAAATCAGTTCCTCAGGAACTGATTTTTTTGTTTTAATATTCAAGGGGAAGAAAAAGCAGGCTGGTTGAAAACGCTGTTTTTGGGGAAGGGGCGCCGGGCAGAAAGCAGCAGACGCAAGCCTTGTTTTAACGAATATCCGGGTGTTTGAAATAGATCTGGTTCATAAGCTGGTCCAGCTGCTGGCTGTATTGAATGGTTTCCTCATGATTTAAGCCTTTTGCTGTTCCTGTTGAAATCATCACATGGCGCATTTTTTTAATTTTTTTGATTAATTCATCAGCAGTCATCGCTTTATTCATAGCTATTCCTCCATATAAAGCTCTTTTCCTATAATTAAAAGGAACAGCATTTAGTATACGCAAAAAAAGACGGGGTTAAAACATATTCGACAAAACGTCTAAAAACATTACAGAAATGTCGAGATTTAATGGAGAAAAACAGCTTTTTTGTCATAAAACAGTTTAGTCAGCACTTTGTATAAATTGTGTTTTCTAAATAAAAGAGCCGGCTTTTGCAGCCGGCAGAATGATTAAGAACGGAAAAACGCTTTATCAGTATTGTATTTTGCTTCGAACGTATTAATAATGTATGTTTCGTAAATATCCCGTTCCATCGGACTGTCTACCACAAACACGACAATTCTATGCACATCATCACGATGGTTTTTAATATCTGATACGCTGTCTTCAAAGTGTTTGCGGATCCGCATGCGAAGTTTCCGGGCTTTTCCGGCGAACATAAGGCGGTCCTGAGCGTCATAAAACATAAAAACTCCTGCTTTATCGCGGGGAATTTTATGATAATCCGTAAATCCATACTCCCGGGCGATTGCTGCTTCGCTTGTATCTTCTGGATTTCGTTTTCTGGTTAAAATATAGTCAGCCTGTGGCAGCTCGATTTTAATCAATGTAAATCACGTCCTATTCTTTTACATAATGGTACAATGCTATCATAACAGAGGAAAGGGGCTTTGTATGTCTATTTTGATTTGGACTGTTATTATTTTATTGTTCATTGCCAGCTTTGCCGGTTTTATTTTTCCGATTGTGCCGTCTGTGCTTGTGCTGTGGGCAGGCTTTGGCCTTTATTATGCTGGCATTAGCCGTGAAGAATTATCCGTTATTTTCTGGATCGGGATGCTTTTATTCACGCTCCTTATGTTTTTAGCTGATTTTCTTGTCAACAGCTACTTTGTTAAAAAATACGGCGGTTCTAAATGGGGAGAATGGACAGCGATGATAGCTCTTATTGCAGGTTCGTTTATTATTCCGCCATTTGGCATTATTATCGTGCCATTTATTGCTGTTCTTGCTGTCGAACTTGTTATTTTGAAAAATATAAAGCAGGCATTTCTTGTGGCGTACGCAACGCTGATCGCCTTTTTAAGCGGAACATTTGCGAAAATTATCATTCAGCTGATTATGATTGGCTGGTTTGCGGCGGAAGCTGTTCTGTGAAAGCGGTATGTTTAAGGGTTGAACGCATAAGGGTATAGTTCATCTACCAAGAAACATACAGGAGGCTTTTAACATGGCGACGGAACGAATACGGGTTGGATATGTCGAATTAACTGAAGAAGAATCAGCTCGGCTGTTAAAAGAAGTACAGCGCGACCAGCAGGCGGAGACGCTTGAAGATCTCCAGGAGATAATGAATGCTTATGATGCCCGGATGGTTGAGCCGGATGAAGATCTGCTTGAAGAAGTAATTGCCGATGCAGAAGGGGAGCCTTCTGTAACAGAGGAAGAGATTGAAGTTTTTCCAAAAGTGGAAAACGGCAAACGATATCAAATCAAGGCATCAAAAAAATCAAACAGCTGATTGTAAATAAAAAGCACTGCTTTTGGATAAATCAAGAAAGAAAAAGCGGATTCCTAAAATGGAATCACGCTTTTTTTTGTTCGGCTTCTGCCGGTTTACGAAACGTATTGTTCTGCAGCGAATTCGTGTGCCGGGTTCCGTTTTCCATTTTACTTCCGCAAAATGGGCACGATGGTGAATCATCTTCTGAAAAATTCTTTCTCATCCAGCCTTTGCAATCATCCGACGGGCATTCCCACGTTTCAATATCAACGTTAGGCAGCGGCTCCGTACGGTTTTTGCTGTAATAAGACATTAAGTCACCCCCGGGGTTATTTGGTCAATCTTGTTTATTATCTCACACTTTGGCTCATTCTGATACATTTACTTTGAATGTTTTCTGATTTAGTGTTCTTTCTTTTTTGTTATACTGATAAAAAGGAGAAGATTATAGTGAGCGATATTATATTACAGGTTATTGTCTGGACCGCTGTTATTTTAGCAATGGTTAAGCTCTACCCAATTTTAATGAAAATGTGGAAAAAATAAAAAAGGGCTTTCAGAAAAAGATTGAAATTTTCTGAAAGCCGTGCTACTCTTTTTTTAAGGTTTTTTTGAAACGCTGTTGCGTAATAAGAAACAAAGGGGATGTTTCAAATGGGGAATTATGTGAAAGCAGGTTTATTGCAGGTAGATCAGAAGCTGTTTGAGTTTGTAAACAGAAGTGTTCTGCCTGAAGCGGGGATGGAACCGGCCGTGTTTTGGGACAGGTTCAGCCTTCTTGTAACAGATTTAACACCAGAAAATCGCCGGCTGCTGAAGAAGCGGGACGAGCTTCAAGAGAAAATTAATGATTGGCACAAAAAAAATCAATTTGACTTTCGTGCCTACAAAGCCTTTTTAAAAGAGATTGGTTATCTCGAACCGGCCGTGCCTGATTTTAAAATTGCAACAGAGAATATTGATGAGGAAATTGCCCTGCAGGCGGGTCCGCAGCTCGTTGTGCCGGTTAACAATGCCCGTTATGCAATCAATGCCGCGAATGCAAGATGGGGGAGCTTGTATGACGCGTTATATGGTACAGATGCTATTCCAGAAAAAGACGGAGCGGAGAAGACAGCAGTCTACAATCCGGTTCGCGGCAAAGAAGTCATTATATATGCGCGCCGCTTTCTGGATCAAGCAGCGCCGCTTGCAGAAGGTTCGCACCGGGATGCCACTGGTTATCATGTGGAGGACGGACAGCTGATCGTGTCGCTTAAGAGCGGACAGACCGCTTTGAAAGATCCTGATCAATTAAAAGGAATAAGTGAAACGGGTATTTTGCTTCAAAACAACGGTCTGCATTTTGAAATACAGCTCGACCCGGATCATCCAATTGGTGCCGCGGACCCTGCAGGTGTGAAAGATATTTTAATGGAAGCAGCCCTCACAACTATTATGGACTGCGAAGATTCGGTTACAGCCGTCGATGCAGAAGACAAAGTGCTGGTTTATCAAAACTGGCTCGGCCTCATGAAAGGAGAACT
This sequence comes from Domibacillus indicus, assembly GCF_000970685.1. GTDB lineage: Bacteria > Bacillota > Bacilli > Bacillales > Domibacillaceae > Domibacillus > Domibacillus indicus. Next base: position 406,552 of record NZ_LAJB01000007.1, on the reverse strand, counting down.
GTCTGCTGTATTCAATAAAAATGGCCAGCGTGTGAGCCGAAATTTAAATCCAGACCGTTCATACGTGACTCCGGATGGTGAGGAGGCGACCCTGCCGGGAAGGTCGTTGATGTTTGTCCGTAATGTCGGCCATTTAATGACAACTAACGCAATTTTAGATGAGCGCGGTGAGGAAATTTTTGAAGGGATTTTAGATGCTGTTATAACAAGTGCTATTGCAAAGCCATCCGCACTTGGCAGCTTTAAACTGTACAATTCGCATAAGAAATCGATTTATATCGTAAAGCCGAAAATGCATGGATCTGAGGAAGCGGCATTTGCCAATAAATTGTTTGACCGAGTAGAAGATTTACTTGAAATGCCGCGTTATACGTTGAAAATTGGCGTTATGGATGAGGAACGCCGGACTTCTCTTAATTTAAAAAACTGTATCGCTGCTGTTAAAAATCGGATTGCGTTTATTAACACAGGCTTTTTAGACCGGACAGGAGATGAAATACACACTTCAATGGAAGCGGGGCCAATGATAAAAAAAGGAGATATGAAAACATCGTCCTGGCTTGCCGCTTATGAAAAATCCAATGTTGCCACCGGCCTTGCGGCAGGATTTCAGCTGCGGGCACAAATTGGCAAAGGAATGTGGGCCATGCCTGACTTAATGGCGGAGATGCTGGAGCAGAAGATTGGCCATTTAAAAGCCGGCGCCAGTACAGCGTGGGTGCCGTCGCCAACTGCCGCTGTGCTGCACGCACTTCATTACCATAAAGTAAACGTGTCCGGCGTTCAAAAAGAATTAACACAGAGTGCGTCAGCTTTTCGGGATGACATTTTGCAAATACCGGCTGCGGATGAATCAAATTGGAGTCCAGAAGACATTCAGCAGGAGCTGGATAACAACTTGCAGGGCATTCTCGGGTATGTTGTCCGCTGGGTAGAGCAGGGTGTCGGCTGCTCGAAAGTGCCGGATATTCATAATATTGGCCTGATGGAAGACCGGGCCACTCTGCGCATTTCAAGCCAGCATACAGCCAACTGGCTGCACCATGGCGTTTGCACAAAAGAACAGGTGATGGAAACGATGAAACGCATGGCTAAGGTGGTTGACCGGCAAAATGCCGGTGATCCCGGCTACCGGCCGATGGCACCAGACTATGATAGTTCCGTTGCATTCAGCGCTGCCTGTGATCTTGTTTTTAAAGGGCGTGAACAGCCGAACGGCTATACCGAGCCGATCCTGCATAGAAAACGGCTCGAAGCAAAAGAAAAATACAGGATTAAATCGTAAAAGAAAGCTGGCTGCGGCCGGCTTTTCTCATTCAAAAGAGGGGGAAGACCGGTTGGAAAGAGAAAATGTCGTAAAATCTGTTGCGCGGGCGCTCGATATTATTGAAATTGTCAGTTTGTCCCGGTCGGGGCTTGGGGTGACAGAAATTGCTAATCAAATGGATATTAATAAAAGCTCGGTGTTTCGAACACTCGCCACACTTGAGCAGTACGGATATATTGAACAAAATGAAGAAACCGGCCGCTACCGGATCGGATATGCCTTTTTAAATATCAGCTCGAAGCTGCTTGACTCACTTGATGTAAGGGCAGAAGCCCAGCGCGTGCTGCGCCAGCTTGAAACAGAAACAAATGAAGTGGTTCATCTTGTTGTATATGACCGGGGGGAAGTCGTTTATATTGAAAAGCTTGACGGTTATGAAGCACTGAGAATGCATTCAAAAGTCGGCAAACGGGCACCTGTGCATTGTACTTCTGTCGGCAAAGCTATTTTAGCCCATCTGCCGTCATCGGAAGTAATCGAGATTTTAAACCGGAAAGGGCTGCCGGCTCATACTGAGCATACCATCACTACAAAAGAAGAATTTTTAAAAGAGTTAGCGGACGTAAAGAAAAAAGGCTACGCCCTTGATCTTGAAGAAAACGAAGCCGGCATCCGCTGTATTGCTGCTCCCGTTTTTGATCACACCGGAGCTGTAGCGGCAGCTGTGTCAATCTCGGGCCCGACTCTTCGAATGACAGATGAACGGCTTATCCCGCTGCGGCAGCGGATGATTCAAGCGGGCCGGGAGATTTCAAAGCGCCTCGGCTGGAAATAATAACATACTGTTGACTTTGTCAGGAACAGATGATATAATTACCTTCTGATTGAGAGCGTAACTTGGAACGTTTAAATAAAATTCTGGCATTCTGCTAGTGTTGACTAAACTTATTCACACTGGAGCAGCTTCGGAGCTGCAAGGACTTAAGAGCAGGAAGGGCTTAGGTCGTTTAGGTACATCAAAAACGATAATGTAGAATTAATAATACCGCGGCGGTTTCATGCAGAATGAAGAAAAGATTCATCTGCAAAACGTTGTGAGTTACTTTATTTTTTTAAATAAAACCGGCCTGGTTTCCCAGGCCGGTTTTTCTATGTTCTTTTTTGCATACCATTTATTAAGGGGGAATGGATATGTACAATCGTGAAGCAGCTGTCCGTTATGCCCATCAATGGTGGAACAGCTACAACCCGGCTTTTCCTTCATTTTCTGTAGACTGCACTAACTTTGTATCCCAATGCCTGCTTGCAGGCGGCGCTCCAATGAGAGGCTACCCGGGCAGAGAGAACGGGTGGTGGATCAGAGGGGGCGCATGGAGCTTCAGCTGGAGTGTGGCACATTCGCTCAGGTGGTACCTGGAAGGGTCACGAAGCGGATTAAAAGCAGCGAGAAAGCAATCGCCTGAAATGCTCCTGCCGGGAGATGTGATTATTTATGATTTTACGGGGGATGGCCGAATGGATCATGCTGCGATCGTGGTAAGCAAACAAAATGGCATACCGCTCGTTAACGCCCATACAGCCAACAGCCGAAACCGCCATTGGAGCTATACAACATCGACCGCATATACAGCTGGCATTCGTTATTACTTTTTCCATATAGATGAAAGTACGGCATTGTAACATTTATGTCACTTAATTACGCTTTTGTTTCGCGGTTCAATTCTTCTTTTTTTAAGAAGAGTTGAACCGCTTATTTTGTATGGGCTCAACGCCGTGGGCAATTAAGGAAACTACCATTATGTAAAGAGTCTAGCATTTTCCATGCTTAAATCTATTGCGGCGGTGTTTTGATTCAAGCTATAGTAATCACACAGCCCGGGCAGTCTTAAAAAACACAGGAGGATTTTTACCTTGAAAATAAATGTACGTATTGCCGCAGTAGCCGGATTAATGTCTATTGGACTATTTACAGCAGGACAAGCGGAAGCAGCAGCACCAACTTGCGACGTATCAAAACTTGTTCAATACAAAACTTATAAATATACTTACCAGGTGAAACAGCCAGCTGCCAGCCAAACAGCTGCTCCAACAGCTGAAGCAAAACCGCAGCAAGCGGCAGCGCCTGCTGCAGAAGCACCGCAGCAGGAAAAAACAGCAGAAACAGCTGCCCCGCAGACGGCTTCTGAATCTGTTAATGCTTTTGAACAGGAAGTTGCCAAACTTGTAAACGAAGAGCGTGCAAAAGCTGGATTGAAAGCATTGGAACTAGATACTGAGCTTAGCAAGGTAGCGCGTGCAAAATCACAGGATATGAAGGATAAAGGCTACTTTTCTCACCAGTCGCCAACATACGGATCACCATTTGATATGATGAAGCAGTTTGGCATCACGTATAAAGCGGCCGGCGAAAATATCGCGAAAGGCCAGCAGACTCCGGAAGAAGTTATGAAGGCATGGATGAACAGTGACGGTCACCGGAAAAACATCCTAAGCACAAACTTTACACACATTGGTGTAGGATATGTAGACGGCCACTGGACACAAATGTTCATTGGAAAATAATAAAAGCAAGCGGGAGATGATTTTCATCTCCCGCTTTTTTGTATGGAAAAGGTCTCTTGAATAAAATTTGCTGAAAAGTTTTGGAACACCGTATCCTGTTTCAGATTAAATAATGGCTTGTCAGCAACGGCATTTAAGATAACCTGATTCCGCCGGACAGAAAGACCGAGATTTGTTGCGCCTGTTCCAGAGGCAAGCTCCAGGTTCGTCAGGGTAAACAAATGATTGGGCCGGTTATCTTTAAATATAATCCGGTAGTCATCATCAATCTCAAAAAAATGTTTATCTTCCCATTTTATTTTTTCTTTCATCCGAAGCAGCCAGTCCGGCAGATGAGGTTTGTAACCGGTCGCCAAAATCACCCGGTCGGCCGGCAGTTCAAATGAAATATCCTCCTGCCATTGCCGGCAGTGCAGGCGGCCGTCTTCAAATCCGTTAACCTCCGTTAAAGGCTGGATCAGCACGTCTGTTTCCTTTCCATAAATAGACCGGTGGTACATATGATCATAAATCGCTTTTAAGGTAGCAGCATCAACGCCATTTCGCAGATGTTCCAGCTCATTAAGAGAGCTTTTTCGGGTTTTGTATGAAAGAGTTTTAAAGTAATTGACATAGTCAGGAGAAAAAACTTCCTGGCCAAGCTTGGCTGATTCCATCTGCAGAAATCCCGAAGAACGGGTCAGCCAGGCGAGTTTATAACCGAATTGGTCTTTTTCCGTCAGCAGTTCTAAAAAAATTTCCGCCGCACTTTGCCCCGAGCCGACTACAACAATCGTTTCGCCTTTTTGCAGATGAGCTTTATGCTGTAAAAAGAAATTGGAATGAATCACATCATTTGATGGCTTGAAGCCAGGGGGCATCATCGGCACAGAGCCTGTTCCGAGAACAACATGGCGGGCGTAAATCGTTTCCTGGCCATTTACCGTTACTTCATACAGTCCATCACGGCTGATTACGTTTGTGACTTTTGAATCAAAGCGGCAGGACGGAAGCTGGGCCGCTACCCATTTAGCATATTCATTATATTCCTGGCGCGGAATATCAAAGCGCTGGAAAAAGAAAAAGGAATGAAGCCGATTTTGATGATGCAAATAATTTAAAAACGTATAGGGGCTGGTAGGGTCGGCGAATGTAACCAGATCTGCCAGAAAAGGCACCTGCAAATCACTGCCGCTGATAAGCATACCGGGGTGCCAGTTAAATGAGCTGTTTTTCTCTAAAAAAAGGCACTTCAAGCTGGTTTTATCCGCAAGAGCAGCCATACCTAAATTAAATGGACCAATGCCAACGCCGCATAGGTCGTAAACTTGCTTTGACATTTTAAATCCAGTCCCTTCTCCATTTATAGTTCCTTTTGTTTTCCCGTTCTATTGTTTTCTTAAAACATACAAATATGCTTTTATTCGAGCCCTCGAATAAGTGTGGGGGAAAAGAAATGTGATAAGATATAGGCGATTATCGCACAGCAGGAGATTGAATGGAATCTATTAAACAGTTCGTTTTTGCCAGAAATTCGGCATTCCATATAATCAATAATGCGCCGCAGGAAAAATGGGCAGAAATGCCGGGCTCGTCATCCAACAATATTCATTGGAATGCCGGGCATATTTTTGTATTGGCCGAGGGGCTGCTTTGTTTGCGACTGGAACGCGGCCGTCAGACTGGCAGGGAAATGTGCCGTCAGCAGAGGAAATTATCCATGCACTTCAAGAGCAAATGGGACGCATTGACAGAATTTTGCGGGGAACTCGATCAAGATGCAGACCAGCCGGTTACAATCGGGCCGCTCGAGATGACAACCATCAATGCCGTTCTCCAATTTGTCACCTTTCATGAAGGTATGCATACGGGAATTATTAAAAGCTTAACAAAAAAGGCCTGATAAAAAACGCCCCTGCCGCAGCCGGCAGGGGCGTTTTTTTAAATTAAGCCTCTGAAAGAGTAAGTGAATCAGCCGGCAGACTGCTGCTTGACCTGTTCGTGGGCAGGCTTTACCCGCTTCATAAAAAAGGTAAGCACAAGTGCTGCCAGGGCAATGAAAACAGATACCGTAAACGAAAAGTTAATCCCATTCAATGTTGCTTCATTTGCAATATTCGCCATGGCAGACGGGTCGCCAGCTGCTGATTCAGCCAGCCGTTCTGCCTCGGACTCAGCCCGATTTTGCATAACGGTAATGAGTAAAGCAGAACCAACAGCGCCGGATACCTGCTGAAGAGTATTGTTCATCGCTGTACCGTGCGGATTCATCACCGGCGGCAGCTGATTCAATCCATTTGTCATAACCGGCATCATCACCATCGACATACCAAACATGCGCAGCGTGTACACGAACATAAGGTAGCCGTATGATGTATCCAGCGTTAAATTACTGAACATAAAGGTTGTTAAAATCGTCACAGACAGTCCGAAAATAGCCAGGATTCGCGCGCCAATTTTATCGAACAAAATACCGGTGATCGGCGACATAATCCCCATTACAATAGCGCCCGGCAGCATTAGCAGTCCTGAATCAAGCGGGGAAATACCGCGGATGGTCTGCACGTAAATTGGCATTAACAGCATGCCGGAAAACATCGCCATTGCAATAACCACCGAAATCGCAGATGAAAGGGCGAACATTGGATACTTGTAAATCCGGAACTCAAGCAATGGCTCATCCAGCTTCATCTGGCGCAGAACAAACAGGATAAGCCCGATTACGCCGGCGGCAATCGCCCCGTAGGCATGAATAGAATCCCAGCCTTTTTCGCCGGCCGAGCTGAATCCGTATAATATTCCGCCGAATCCAATGCTGGATAAAACAAGCGATAGTGCGTCCAGCGTAATATTTCGCTGTGGTGTGATATTTTTCAGCTTGAAAAGCGCAAAAATAAGGGTGATCGCTGCAATTGGAATAACAACGTCAAACAGCGTGCGCCATGAATAATGTTCAATCAGCCAGCCCGAAAGAGTCGGCCCGATAGCGGGAGCTGTAATCATGACAAGTCCGAAGATGCCCATCGCTGCCCCGCGCCGTTCCACTGGAAAGCTTGCCAGCATAACGTTCATTAAAAGCGGCATCATAATAGCGGAGCCGGATGCCTGAATCATCCGCGCGGCTAAAAGTACGCCGAATGTCGGTGACAGTGTTGCGAGAACAGATCCTGCAGTGAATAAAATCATCGCGGTGATAAATAAATTCCGGTTTGTGAATTTTTGGATGAAAAAGGCGCTTGCCGGAATTAACACGCCATTTACAAGCATATAACCGGTTGACAGCCACTGTACAGCAGACGCTGATACATCAAAATCTTTCATAATCGATGGCAGGGCCACATTCAATAACGTTTCATTTAAAAGAGAGACAAACGCGCCGACAAATAAAATCGCAATCATTGCATAGGGCGGTTTTTCCATCGCTCCTTGTGTATTCAAAATAATTCCTCCTCTAGCATACTGCATGTTCAAATTTTGAACTTGTATTCCAATAGGTATTTATATTATACCGGTCGTCCAAAAAAATCAACAAATAATTAAAGATTATTTATTAAACCTTGAAATAATAAGTGTGCTGCGTTAATCTCTGAATAGACCGACAGTTCAAAAAAGGAAGTGCATTCATTGAACGAGCGTAAAAAAAATGTCATGAAAGCCGCACACGCTTTATTTGTGGAAAAAGGATATACGGCTACATCCGTTCAGGATATTTTAGAGAAAAGCGGCATTTCAAAAGGAACCTTCTATAATTACTTTCCATCTAAAAGTGAGCTGCTGATCAGTATTTTCGAAAAAATTAATTTGGAAGCAGATGAACGCCGCACCGAGGTGATCGCCGGGCGCCCTGTTCATGATAAAGAGGTGTTTATCCGGCAGGTCAAAGTAAAAATGGAAGTAAACAAAGAAAACAATTTATTTGCTCTGTTTCAGGGTGTGTTTATATCGGAAGATGAAGAACTGAAAAAATTCGTCAAGCGGCACCATTTAAAGGAACTGCGCTGGATGCAAAGACGGCTCGTGGAGGTATATGGTTCGCGCGTTCGTCCGTATTCTTTAGATACGGCCATCAGCATGTTCGGCATTATTCAAAATACGCTTCATTTTTTGGCCGCAATAGAAGAGGATGTTGAAGTTGATTCTGTGATTGCTTATGCCATGCGTAGAATGGATGCAGTAGTAGAAGATATTGTGAAGACAAAAGATGTATTGCTCGATTCACGCTTGCTTGAGAGATGGCAGCCAGAAGAGCTTCTTATAAAAGAACGCAAAAAAAGCCGGCTTTTGCAGAAAATCGGCGCCATGCAGCAGTCAGCTGACGAGCAGGCAGATGAGCTGCTCCGATTTTTGCAGGATGAAGCAAGGGAAGAAACTCCCCGCCGGCTTGTTATAGAAACCGTGGCAAAGTGTATTCCTGGAAACGAAGACCTTTTAACATTAATAGATGATTTTTTTAAGGGATAGGACGATCTGGTGAAGGTCGTCTTTTTTTGGACAAACAAAGGTTTTTCAACGGATAATAAGAGGAAGGAAAGGAGCGGATGAAATGAGCGACCATCGAATACTGATTGTAGAAGATGAGGAGCGGATTGCCCGTTTGCTGGAACTCGAGCTTGAGCATGAAGGATACAAAACAAAAAAAGTACTGGACGGTCTTGATGCGATTTCAGCTTTTCGGGAAAGTGAGTTTGATCTTGTGCTGCTGGACGTGATGCTGCCGGGGCTGGACGGTATGGGGGTGTTGCGGAGAATCAAGCAGGGAAGTGATGTGCCGGTTATTCTGCTGACAGCGAAGGATGAAACGGCGGATAAAGTAAGCGGGCTTGATCTTGGTGCCAGTGATTACGTGACAAAGCCTTTTGATATGGACGAGCTTTTAGCGAGAATTCGAGCCGCGCTCCGGAAAACCGTGCCGGGCACTTCATTATCAGCAGCAGATTTAATCGTTGATGAAGCAGCTCATGAAGTAACACGTGCGGGGCAATTAATTGATTTAACACCGAGAGAATATGATTTGCTTCTTTATTTATTAAAAAATAAGCGTCATGTTTTATCGCGGGAGCAGCTCCTGGATGGTGTCTGGGGATATGACTATTATGGAGACACCAATATTGTGGATGTCTATATCCGCTATCTTCGAAATAAAATTGATAAGCCGTTTGACGGGCCGCTGATCCAGACGGTTCGCGGAGTCGGATACGTGCTGAAAGAATCATGAAGCTGAAAAACAAAATTCACCTTGGAACGAGCGTCCTGCTTATTGTCATTGTTGTTCTTATAAATACTTCTATTTATTTTACTGCTTCTTATATGTTAAAAGAAGCTGACCTGGAACGAAATGCCGCTGATGCAGCACGGACAGCCAGCGGAATTTCCAGTCCAGCCGAATCAGTTGCAAGCAGTGATCTGCTACGTGCTTACACGCCTTCAGATGGCATGATTCGAGTGATTCTGCCAAACGGGACAGTTGACGGGGTTTCTGTATCACAGAATACTGCGGCGCTTCGCGAGCGTGAAGCGCGTTATGGGAATGGCGAAAAGCGTCTGGTTGTCGAAACAAAGAATTCCTCTTACGCATATGCAGCCATCCCTGTTATTTGGCGGAGCGGAGAAATCGCCTTGCTTGAGAGAATGGAAAGTTTACAAGCTACAGATCGGATTTTACATATACTGCGCCTTATTCTTATCTTTATTTCCATTATTGCGGTGATTCCAGCTGTTTTTTCCGCCCGCATTCTCGGTGCCATTATTTCGAATCCAGTCGAAGAAATGACAAAAACGATGCAGCACATCCGAACAAGAGGCACCTATGAACGGATACAAACGAAAGAAAAGCGCCATGATGAATTGCAGGATATGGCCGTGACATTTAACGGCATGATGGATCTGCTTGAAGAAAATTATCGAAAGCAGGAGGCTTTTGTGCAAAACGCCTCTCATGAGTTGAAAACACCGCTCACAGTTATTGAATCATATGCAAATTTACTTAAGCGGCGCGGCAGGGAACGGCCCGAATTATGGGAGGAATCAGTGGAAGCCATCCACGAAGAAGCAATTCGTATGAAAGAGCTGACACAGCAGCTTCTGGCACTGGCCCGGCGCGGTGAGGGCTGGGATATAAAGCACGAGCAGATAGCCATTGATGAATTCGTCCGGGAAACAGCTGATGCTTTTGAAAAAGCCCATCAGCGTCCGGTAGCTGTTCATGTGGCGGCTCCGTTTATAATCCACACGGACCGTTCAAAGCTAAGGCAGCTGCTTTATATTTTTTTGGATAACGCAAGAAAATATTCAGAGGAAGCGGTCGAAATAAAAGTAAATAAGAAAGAGATTCGGGTGATCGACCGGGGTATCGGTATTCCTGCGGATGACCTGCAAAAAGTATTTGACCGTTTTTATCGAGTAGATAGAGCAAGATCGCGCAAGACAGGCGGGTTTGGTCTTGGGCTGGCTCTTGCAAAAGAGATTGCGGATGCCCTGGATATAAAGATCCGCCTGGAAAGTGAGGAGAGCAGCGGGACAACAGCCATTTTAACTTTCAGTGAATTCTCATTTTCTCCCGTTACACTAAAAGAAAAACAGGAGGAGCAGCTGTGAGAAAAGTGATACTCTTGATTATTGCAGGCGCCGCGCTGGCCGCCGCATTTGTTTTTTATTCTTTCTTCCGGCAGGCACCGCCAACTATTGCAGAAGCCGGAGAAAAGCTGGCCCGGCAGTATAATGGAACTGTCGTTCAGTCGGAAGAAAAAAACGGACAATTTGTTTATATCCTTCAAGTTACGGGACAGGGTGCATATGAGCTGGCAGTAAACAGCGGAACAGGAGAATTAATAAAGCTGGCACGCCTTTCGGAAATAAAAAAAGAAGACGCTGCATTGGAAGCCGAGACTCCGTTCATACAGGAGGAAAGCACTCGGATGCTGACAGCGGAAGAAGCGGGACAGATTGCGTTAACGAAAGTACCCGGGACTATTGAGGAGGCCGAACTCGGGGATGAAGAAGAAGCCGGCTCCTACCTTATCGATATTGAAACAAAAAGCGGTGAGGAAGCGACTGTTCAGGTAAATGCCATTTCGGGCGGCATTATGTCAATCACCTGGGACGATTAATTTTCTCATCGAATTCTCATTTTCTCCTCTCTTTCTTCTCATTTTGTCTGGCTATGATAAAAGCAGGAAAAACAAGAGGAGGAACCAGAATGAAAAAAACAATAATAGCCGGCAGCTTATTAACAGCAGGACTTTTGGGCGGTGGAGTTTTTTGGGGAATGCAGAACGATAAAATACAAGCAGAAGTTCCCGGTTTTAACACAAAGCTGACAATTGAGGAAGCGAGTTCAATCGCTGAAAAAGAAACAAATTCAGCTGTTGAAAGCGTAGAATTGGAGCGTGATTTAACAGGCCCGGTGTATGAGGTAGATACACAGGGATATGATGTAAAAATTGATGGGAATTCGGGAGATGTTTTAAAAACAGAACAGGATGATGACGATACTGATGATGATTTTAACGGTCAACATGAGCAGGCCAGTGCAGCTGTGACTCAGGAGGAAGCAATCGCGGCAGCGGAAAAACAAGTAAAAGGCACAGTAAAAGATATAGAACTTGATGACGGCGGGTACGAAATTGAAATCCATGATGGCAATAAAGAGACCGATGTTTATGTAGATGGAACGACAGGTAAAGTGCAAGTCGGAGAAACAGATTTAAACGATTGATCAATAGAGAATTGAAAAGACCTCTTTAAAAAGAGGTCTGAGAGTGTAGACAAAGTTAGAAAGCAAGCGTTTGTCAACAGCCTTAGACCTCTTTAAAAAGAGGTCTTTTTTATAATTAGCACCTGCTCTTTTAAGTTTTGCTTGTCAAAGGAAGGCTTTTCCTGCTAATGTTAATGGCAGGAAAACTAAATATTTACACATTAAAAGTGCCCGGAGTTTGTACATCCGGGATAATAGGGAAACCGGTGAAAGTCCGGTGCAGCCCCCGCTACTGTAAGCGTGATGAACTTGTCTGATTGCCCCACTGGAAACTATCCGGGAAGGGAGACAAAAGTAAAGTGACCGCAAGCCAGGAGACCTGCTTTTGATGCTGAAACATCATTCTTCGGTGGGAAGAACGGGATGAGCGTGCATGCATGGACTTTTTATGTCTTGCTTCTTTTTAATGCCCTTTTCTGCCCCCTGCTTCTGCCGAAGAAGCGGGGGCTTTTTGCGTTTTTATCAAAAGGAGGGAATCAGAGATGGCGACCTGGAATTTAACACAGATGAACAAGCATGTCCTTATTTGCAATGGATCAACCTGCATGAGAAAGGGCGGCGAGGAAGTAACACAGGCAATCCGGGAAGAGATTAACAGGCGTGAATTAGACGCCAGTATACATACAACAAGAACCCGGTGCAACGGCCGGTGTAAAGACGGCTGTGTGGTAGTCGTTTATCCAGAAGCAGACTGGTATTTTGAAATGGACGAGCACCGGGCCAGGGAAATGGTTGCTTCGCATCTGCAAAACAATCAGCCGTTAAAAAAGTGGATTGCGTATGAGCGTTCAGGCGAAGGCATGCAGCTATTGAACAGCCGCTTCAGAGGCACAGAAAAAGGAGAGAAAAAATGACAGGTACATTGTACGTTGTCGGCTTCGGACCCGGCCATGAAGATCATATTACCGGCCGGGCCAAACAAGCATTAAGAGAAAGCGACTATGTGATTGGATACAAAACGTATATGGAGCTTGTAGCCCCGCTGATCGAAGGAAAAGAAGTTATTTCAACAGGAATGAGCGAAGAAGTAAGCCGGGCACAGGCAGCAGTCAGGCAGGCGGAGCGCGGCAAAACAGTTTCTGTTATTTCAAGCGGTGATGCCGGCGTATACGGCATGGCAGGCCTTGTATACGAAGTGCTGGCAGAGCAGGGCTGGAAGCGTGATACCGGCATACGCGTGGAGATTATTCCAGGTATTTCAGCGATTAACTCCTGTGCATCTCTGCTTGGCGCCCCAATTATGCATGATTCCTGCACAATCAGCTTGAGCGACCATTTAACACCATGGGAGCTGATCGCAAAACGAATTGATGCAGCAGGAGCCGCTGATTTTGTGATTGCGCTGTATAACCCGAAAAGCGGCCGGCGCACCAAACAAATTGAGGAAGCGCAGCGAATTTTGCTGAAGTACCGAAACCCCGAAACACCGGTGGGACTTGTGAAAAGTGCCTATCGTGACCGGGAGGAAGTTGTGATGACGACGCTTCGTAACATGCTGGATCATGAGATTGGCATGCTGACGACAGTAGTGATCGGCAATTCAACGACTTTTTTTTATGAGGGGCTGATGATCACTCCGCGCGGCTACACACGCAAATATACCTTAACAGAAGAAAAGCAGCCGCTTCGTCCGCATGAGCGGCTTCGTCCGGAAAATGAACCGTGGGCGCTGCACGGCGGCAAAAACGAAGCAAAACGGCCTTTAAAGGAATTGGGTCTCCAGGCGCTGGCGGCAATTGAGAAAAAGAAAAATGCCCCGCCGGCTGTTAAAACAATATTTGAAGCAGCAGTCAGCCCGGGTGTGGTAAACAAGCATTTTACACCTCAGCAGCTGATCGCTATCTCTGAAGCAGCGGGCGAAACCGGCACGATTGAATACACGCCGCATCATTATGTGCTGTTAAAAACCGAAACGAGCAGCCCGCAGCCGATTATTGAAAAATTGAAAGAAGCGGGACTAAGCCTTGCACCGGCAGGGGATGTTGTCACCATCAAGGCGTGTGATTTCTGCAATGGTGACAAAGGTGACGCGATTCCCTATACAGAACAGCTTGGGCGGGAGCTTGGCGGCCTTGGTGTGCCGAAAGAGCTTCGCATTGGTGTCAACGGCTGTGGCATGGCCTGCTACGGTGCGGTAAATGAAGATATCGGCATTGTCTACCGCAAAGGAGCCTTTGACTTATTTTTAGGCGCTAAAGTGGTCAGCCGGACCGCTCATCCGGGTGTATATGCAGCAGAGGGTATTCCACCTGAGAAAGTTGTGCCGATGCTGACACGGATTGTAAAAGAGTACCGAGAATCCGGCCATCCGAATGAACGGTTCTTTAAATATTTTAAACGTGTGGGCGAAGTCGAAGGATTTGCACATCGGGATATGCCGGTGCCGGACATTGAGCCGATGCCGTGCGGTGAATAAGGGGGAGAAGAAATGAAAGCAGTACTTTTTGTTGGGCATGGGAGCCGTGACCCACAGGGAAATGAGCAGATTCACCAGTTTGTTCAGGGTTTTCTGCCAGATTTGAATCCGCTCGTTTTATACGAAACATGTTTCCTGGAGTTTGCGCGTCCCGGTATTGCAGAAGGAATTGACAAGTGTGTGGCCAGAGGGGCAAAAGAGATTGCCTTAATGCCGCTTATGCTGCTGCCGGCAGGGCATTCGAAAATTCATATTCCCGCCGCAATTGACGCGGCGAAGGAAAAGTATCCAAACGTAACATTTACTTATGGAAAGCCTATCGGTATTCATTATGAAACATCTGTGATTTTAAAAGACCGGCTTCAGGACGCCGGCATAGACCCGGACGGAGCCGGCGGACGAGATGCAGTGATCCTGCTTGGCCGCGGCGGCAGCGATGCAGATGCCAACAGTGATTTATGCAAAATCGCCCGGATTTTATGGGAGAAAACATCTTTTGAAATCGTTGAACCCGCGTTTTACGGTGTTACAAAGCCGTCACTGCCCCAGGCGGTAGAAAGGGTTAAAAAGCTTGGTGTGAAAAAGATTATTATTCTGCCTTACTTTTTGTTTACGGGTGTGCTGATCAAGCGGATTGAGCAGGATTTGGCTCTGTTCTGTGAGCAATATCCAGAATTGTCTTTCACGCTTGCTGATTATTTCGGATTTCATCCGAAGCTGAAAGTGATTATAACAGACCGGATTGATGAAGCGCTCGGCGGCAAGTCCCTCATGAATTGCGATACATGCCAGTACCGGTTTGAAGCGGGCATCCACCATCATCACGATCATGACCACGACCACGACCACGACCATGATCATGATCATGGCCATCACCACAGTCATAGCCATGATCATGAAAAAGAGGCGATTCGATGATTTTCTTTTTGGCGGGTACAAGTGACGCCCGCGAGCTCGCTGTGAAGCTGCAGAAGGACGGGCGCCCGGTTACAGCCTCCGTAGTCACTGAAAATGCGGCGGCTGAGCTTAAGGCCGAGGGTATTTCAACGCGTGTGGGCCGGCTTTCTGCAGACGAAATGATGTCTATTCTTGGAAAGGGTTATACGGCAGTGGTCGATGCCAGCCACCCTTTTGCGGAAGAAGCGTCCCGGAATGCCATCGAAGCAGCAGAGCGGGCCGGCGTTCCTTATATCCGTTTTGAGCGGGCCGGCACGCAAATCAGTGAACATCCGCTTGTTACACGTGTGGATACGTATGAAGAAGCGGCGGAGGCAGCACTTGAGCGAGGGGGGATCGTGCTCCTGACGACGGGCAGCAAGACGCTGGAAATTTTTACCCGAAAGCTGCTCCCGTGCAGTGATATCCGGCTGATTGCCCGTATGCTGCCGCGCACGGATAATATGGAGAAATGTGCCAGACTTGGACTGCCTCAAAAAAATATTGTGGCCATGCAGGGGCCTTTTACAAAAGAGTTTGACCTTGCACTGTACCGTCATTACGGCGTAACAACAACCGTTATGAAAGAAAGCGGCGCGATCGGCGCCGTTGCGGAAAAGATCGAAGCAGCCGTGTCGCTTGGCATTGAAACGATTGTTATTTCCCGGCCGCCGGTGCGGTATCCGAATCGATGCGAACAGTTTGAGCAAGTGATCCATACATTAAATCGCCTGGAGGAAATGAAGCATGGACTTTAAAACAACCTTTATACCAGAAACCGTGAAGCCAATGGAAATCGAATCACTCAGTTTTTCGATAATTGAGAACGAATTCGGCTCTCATGATTTGTCACCGGAAGAGTTCGCCGTTGTCCAGCGGGTGATTCACGCTTCTGCCGATTTTGAACTTGGAAAAAGCGTGCTGTTTCATCCAAGGGCCATCGAATCCGGTATTCGCGCGATTCGGCAGGGTACACGTGTGATTTGTGACGTGCAAATGATTCAATCCGGCGTATCGAAGCCGCGCATTGAGCAGTTTGGCGGCTCTGTGCATGTATATATATCGGATGAAGATGTGATGAAAGAAGCAAAAGAGCTTGGGCTGACGCGGGCTATTGTTTCCATGCGTAAAGCGGCAGCGATTGGGGAAGGCGGCATTTACGCGATCGGCAATGCCCCGACCGCTCTTTTGGAAATTATCCGTCTCGCCAAAGAAGGGCTCGCCAGGCCGGACTTGATTATCGGCATGCCAGTCGGCTTTGTGTCGGCGGCAGAATCAAAAGAAGAGCTGGCGAAACTTGATATTCCATTTATTACAAATATGGGCCGGAAAGGCGGCAGTACGGTCACCGTGGCAGCGTTGAATGCTCTGTCACTGCTTTCCGTAAAATGAAGCCGGTCCCTGATAAGCCGCTTCGAACAGGATACACAACAGGATCCTGTGCGACTGCTGCGGCAAAAATCGCTCTTCAGGCTCTTCTTTCAGGACAGCCGCCCGAATCGGTTTCAATTTATCTGCCGGCGAAGCAATGGGCTCATTTCATACCTGAATTTATTGAAATGAGCGTGGGCTCTGTGAAAGCCGGCATTAAAAAAGATGCGGGAGATGATCCTGACATTACACACGGAGCGGTGATTTGTGCAGAAGTAAGCTGGACAAGCGAACCGGGTATTGAGCTTGATGGCGGGGAAGGAGTCGGCCGGGCGACAAAGCCGGGGCTCGATGTAGCGCCGGGAGAAGCCGCAATCAATCCGGTGCCGCGCCGGATGATTACGGAAGCCGTGCAGGAATTGCTTCTGGAATCCGGTGCTGGAAAAGGGGTCCGCGTGATTATCTCGATTCCCGGCGGCGAGGAGCTGGCTGAGAAAACCTTAAACGCAAGGCTTGGCATTTTAGGCGGCCTGTCTATTTTAGGGACAAGCGGCATTGTCCGCCCGTTTTCAACCGCTGCTTTTCGGGCCAGTATTGTGAAGGCCATTGAAGTGGCTGTTGCAGCCGGCTGTACACACGTCGCTGCCACAACGGGCGGGCGCAGTGAAAAATATGCCATGAATCATTTGCCGCACCTGCCGGAGGAAGCGTTCATTGAAATGGGCGATTTTGTCGGCTTTACACTGAAGCATTGTAAACGGCTCGGTATTCGAAAAGTCACACTCGCCGGGATGCCGGGCAAATTTTCAAAAGTCGCTCAAGGCGTTATGATGGTGCACTCCAAAAGCGCACCGGTCGATATGAACTTTTTGGCGCAGATGGCAGAAGAAGCAGGCGCCATAAAAAATGAAATTGAGGAAGTGCGGGCAGCAAACACAGCGACGCATGCAGCAGAATTAATGGCGGATTATCCGGCATTTTTTGCGCTTTTCTGCTGCAGCTGCTCAAGAAATGCCGTTCGGGAAGTACGCGGCGGCATAGAGGTTGAAACGCTGCTGTTTGCGATGAAAGGACAGCTTTTAGGAAAGGCGGAATACAGTGAGTAACGTACATATTATTGGCATCGGTGCGGACGGAGCGGAAGGGCTGCACCCGCGCCTTCTTAAACGTATTGAAGAAAGCCAGCTGCTTGTCGGCGGAGAACGGCAGCTGTCGTTTTTTCCTGATTTCACAGGGGAGAAGCTCGTGATTGGAGGGAATTTAAAAGAGATAAAAAAACGGGTTCAGGACGAGGAAGATCCAGTCGTGGTCCTCGCTTCAGGCGATCCGCTTTTCTACGGAATCGGGGCCTATTTGTCAGGAAGTATGGAAGCTGTGATTGAACCGCAGCCGTCCAGTATACAGCTCGCATTTGCCCGGATGAATGAATCGTGGCACAATGCGAAAACGATCAGCGTGCACGGCCGGCCCATCACCGGGCTTGCCCAAAAGATCGATGGTGAGGAAAAAGTGGCGCTGCTGACAGATGAAATAAATTCACCGGATATGATTGCCCGCTATCTGCTTCGGTTTAATATGACCGAGTACGATGCATTTGTGGCCGAAAATATTGGTGCGCCGGACGAGCGCTGCCGCCATTTAAGCCTTGAAGAAATGAGTGAAGCGTCGTTTGCTCCGTTGAACGTGGTCATCTTAAAGAAAAACCGGCCATTCAAAACATGGACTGCCGGTATTCCGGATGAGGAATTCAGCCAGCGCAAGCCGGACAAAGGCTTGATTACAAAGCGTGATATCCGCATTCTTACTATTGGCCGCATGAATATCCATCGGGACAGTACAGTCTGGGATATCGGCACATGCACCGGCTCCATTGCAATTGAAGCAGCGAAAATAGCCCGAAACGGCGCCGTTTTTGCCATTGAGAAAAATGAAGCGGACCTTGCCAATGCTGAAGCGAATTTTCAAAAATTCCGTGCGGACATCACGCTCATTCATGGGAAGGCACCCGATGGGTTAGAGGCTTTTCCTGACCCGGACTGCGTATTTATGGGCGGGACAGCCGGTAATATGGACAGGCTTATTGATACGTGCGCAAAGCGGCTGAAGCCGGGCGGGACGATCGTATTGAATGCTGTTACGATTGAAAATATGTCGAAAGCCCATCAGCTATTTCGGGAAGCCGGCTTTGAGGTGGATATGGCGCTTGCGCAGGTATCCCTGTCCAGGCCTATTTTAAATATGACGCGCCTTGAAGCGCAAAATCCGGTTTACATTATATGTGCGAAAAGAAAAGAGGAACAGTCATGACAGGTATTTTATATGGGATTGGTGCAGGACCGGGCGATCCGGAGCTGTTAACCGTAAAAGCGTTTCGTATTTTGTCGGAAAGCAGGGTTATTGCATTTCCGAAAAAACGGTCCGGTGAAAAAAGCTATGCACGCCAGATTATTGATGCGTATATTGATCCGCAGGAAAAAGACATGCTTGGCCTCGTTTTCCCGATGACAAAGGATCCGGCCATTTTGGAGCGTGAATGGAATAAAGCAGCCGGGGCTGTAGCAGAAAAACTCCAGTCAGGCGAAAACGTGGCATTTGTGACAGAAGGGGATCCAATGCTGTACAGCACGTTTATTCATATGAAGAAGGTGCTGCAAAAAAAAATACCGGATGTAAAAACAGAAGTAGTGCCAGGCATTTCTTCTGTTAACGGAACAGCAGCCAGGCTCAATATCCCGCTGGCAGATGGAGACGAGCATGTCGCAATTATACCTGCAACAGCTGATAGAGAAGCATTAAAACGGGCAATTGAGCAGCACGACTGCGTCATTTTTTTGAAGGTGGCAAAAGTAGCTGCACTAATTTCAAGCGTTATTCGGGAGCTTGGACTTGAACAGCACGCTCATGCGGTAACAAAAGTAACCTCCGAAGATGAAATCATCTGGACACTCGAGGAATTTGAACGGGCAGAACCAAACTATTTAACGCTGATGGTGGTGAAGAAAAAATGAAGCTGTTTATTGTGGGAGCGGGACCGGGGGCGCCGGACTTAATTACAGTCCGCGGAATGAAGCTTGTAGAGGAGGCAGACGTGATTTTATATGCCGATTCACTCGTTAACGAGGAATTAATGGCGGGCTGCAAGGAAGGGGCTGTTGTACTGAAAACAGCCGGCATGCATTTAGAAGAAATAGTAGAAACCATGGTCAATTATGTGAAGGAAGGAAAGAAAGTCGTCCGCCTTCACACAGGCGACCCGGCTGTTTACGGAGCCATCATCGAGCAAATTGCCCTGCTGAAGGAAGCGGGCATCGAGACGGAAATCGTGCCCGGAGTCAGCTCCGTTTTTGCGGCAGCTGCAGCAGCGGGTGCGGAGCTGACCATTCCGGATGTAACACAAACTGTTATTTTAACACGGGCGGAAGGAAGAACGCCGGTGCCGGAGAAAGAGCAGCTGAAGGATTTAGCCAGGCATGAATGCACAATTGCTTTTTTCTTAAGCGCAACGCTGACCAAAAAGGTCACGCGTGAGCTGGTTGAAGCAGGTTGGCCTGAAAACACGCCGGCAGCTGTGGTTTACCGGGCCACGTGGCCGGATGAAAAAATTGTCCGAACAACGGTTGGTGATTTGGACGCGGCAATGCGTGAAAATGGCATTCGCAAGCAGGCAATGATTTTAGCCGGAAAAGCACTGGACCCGGAGATTGGCAAGTCCGGATACCGGTCCAAATTATACGATAAAACCTTTACGCACGGATTCAGGAAAGGAATTAAGCAATGAGGATTGCGGTTGTATCGATTACAAAACACGGCACAGAAACCGCCCGCAGACTTGCAGAAGGGATGCAGGCGGATTTGTATTATATGCAGAAATTTTGCCGAGGCGATGAAGAAGAACGAAATATTACGCTGTTTGACGGCTCTGTACGCCTTCAGCTGCCAAAATTGTTTAAAGAATATGACGGTATTGTGCTGATCATTTCGCTTGGGGCGGTTGTCCGGATGATTGCTCCAATTTTAGGCGATAAAAAAACTGATCCAGCAGTAGTTGTCCTGGATGACCGGGCCGAGCATGCAATCAGCGTCCTTTCAGGCCATATCGGCGGCGCAAACGAGCTTACACACCGGGTGGCCGGGCTGACAGGCGCCCGGCCGGTAATTACAACCGCATCGGATGTGCAAAAAACGATTCCGGTTGATATGTTCGGCCGTGAATTCGGCTGGACATTTGAATATGACCGCTTTTTAACGCAGGCAGCCGCGGCAGTAGTAAACGAAGAACCAGTGCTTATCGTGCAGGAGTCAGGGGAGCCGGACTGGTGGAAGCACGACCGGCCGGTGCCGGCTCATATTAAAACGGCAGCTTCGGTAGAAGAAGCGCTCGAAACTCCCCACAATGCGGCTCTTGTTGTGACACACCGGCTGCTGGATGAGGCAGAACTGGAAGGCCTTCGCTATCCTGTTGTATACCGGCCGAAATCAATCGTACTTGGCATCGGGTGTAACCGTGGAACAGAAGCGGAAGAAATTGAACAGGTCATTGATGAGGTTCTTGATGATCTTTCACTGTCTAAAACGAGTGTCCGGTCGATTTCATCCATTGATCTGAAAAAAGATGAAGCGGGTATCTTAGCGGTTGCCGAAAAAAATAGCTGGCCGTTTTTAACATTCACAGCCGGCCAGTTAAATGAAGCGCCCATGAGAGAAAAGTCAGCAACAGTGTTTAAATTTACCGGAGCTTATGGAGTCAGCGAGCCTGCAGCTTACCTGGCCTCAAATGGCGGAGAAATCGTTCTTCCAAAGAAAAAAAGCGGGAATGTCACTATTTCTGCAGCTATTATAAAGCATTAACTGGAATTTGTTAAACAAAGGAGGGAGCAGGAAAATGCCAAAACGATTAGTTGTTGCAGGAACGGGAAGCGGGTCAGGCAAAACAACCGTGACGCTGGCGCTGCTTGGCGCATTGATGCGGCGAGGTTTATCGGTGCAGCCGTTTAAATGCGGTCCTGACTATATCGATCCAACTTATCATACTGCCATCTGCAAAAGACAGTCACGCAACCTGGACAGCTGGATGGGAAATGGAGACGTGCTGAAAGAAATTTTTGTCCGCTCTTCACAGAATACGGATATTTCCGTCATTGAAGGGGTTATGGGTATGTTTGACGGAAAAGATCCTTTGAAAAACGATGGCAGTACGGCCGAAATTAGTGAACTTTTATCGGCGCCGGTACTGCTTGTTATCGATGCTTCCGGCACAGCCCGGAGCGCGGCGGCGGTTGTGAAAGGATTTCAGGCGATGGCACCCGGGCAAATAGCGGCGGTGATTGCCAATAAAACAGGAAGCGAAGGGCATTTCCGGCTTATTGAACAGGCAGTTAAGCAGGAATGCGGCATACCGGTTGTCGGGCATCTTTTAAAAATGACGGGAGTTCACGTGCCGGAGCGGCACCTTGGTCTGGTTCCAGCTGTTGAAAGGGGAGATTTAAACCAATTTTTCAACACCCTTGCTGATGCAGCGGAGAAAACAATGGATCTTGACCAGCTTCTTTCTTTGGCCTGTGCACCGGAATTAACCATTCCATCGCCGGGCTGCTTTGATCAAAAAGCAGGTGAACCTGTTACAATTGCGGTTGCAAAGGATGCCGCCTTTCATTTTTACTACGAAGAAAATCTTGCAATGCTACAGGCACAGGGAGCCAATCTTTCTTTTTTTTCGCCGCTTGCCGGAGAAGCTGTGCCGGCTGATGCTGCGGCCCTTTATATTGGAGGCGGGTTCCCGGAAGAATTCGCACCAGTCCTGGCTGCCCAGTGCGAAGCAAGAAAATCGATACGAAATGCGGTTGAGTCAGGCATGCCGGTGCTTGCTGAATGCGGCGGTTTTATGTATTTAACCAGCGAACTGGAAACAGTAGACAACCATGTATACCCAATGTGCGGCGTAATCGAAGGAAAAACAATGATGAAGTCAACAAGGGCGGCACTGGGCTATCGTGAATTAACAGCAGTGAAAGGAGCCTGGCTGCCGGAAGGGACGACTGTCAGAGGCCATGAATTTCATTACTCGATTTGTAAGCATGAGAAAAAACCGGCACCGGCCTTTCAATCAAAAAGCCGCTTTGGAAATAAAGCGGATGGATGTACAGTTTTTAACGCCGTTGCTGGCTACGCTCATTTATATTTTCCGTCTAATCCGGACGTACCGGCTGCCTTTGCGGAAGCCGCCCGGGTTTATGGCCAGAAGAAGGTGACAACTTCTGCTTCTTTGACAAAAACAGACGAACTTCACCAATTAAAGAAAATCATAACAGAAAAGTAACAATTTTTTTACGAAAGTATTGTATTATAGTATCTATTTGTTTACAATAATAAATGGAAGCTACATCCAAATATTGTGACTAAACAGGGGATACGTATGAAAAAGAAAAAGGCCGCCGTCGCTTTGCTGGCAAGTGTTTTACTGCTTTTGGCAATGGTGCTGGTCAATTTAATTGCAACTGCCACACCGCATAATAAAACAGTATGGGCAACAAATCTGACAAAATCGCCCTATGAAAATATTGATGTAAAAACAAGAGAAGCAAAAGAAAAACGGTATCATCTGGCTTTCCAGTATCCTGTCTTTAAAAATGATGCATTAAATAAGAAGTTTGAATACTATGTAAAGAAAAAAGAGACGGATTTTTTAAAAGAAATTGAAAAAATAGATGAGAAAAAGTTAAAAAAGCAGCCCGCTTCCCTCGCGCTTACCTTTGAGCTTATTCCCGCCGACGGAGGGGTTTATTCTGTTTTATTTAATGAAAAAACATATCTGGCTCCTGAAAAAAATGTCTCGGCCGCTGCTATATTTATTGTTGATCCAGATGAAGGGGCCGCTGCTAAGCCGGATGACTTGTTTATCAGTCCGGAAAAAGCGGCTCTTGCCCTGCATACCCCTGTTGATATAAAAAAATCTAGTTTGTATTTGCAGGGAAATAAAATTGTATTTTTAAACGATCAAGAAGATGAGGCAGGAAGCCTTGCATTTCATAAAGCAGCTCCTTTTCTAAAAAAAGAATGGCGGGACCGGCTTGCGATTGGCCCGGCTAAGACAAATGTGGCTGCCGGCAAAAATGTAAAAAGAATTGCTCTTACGTTTGATGACGGCCCAAATCCCAAAAGCACGGAAGCAATTTTGGCTACGCTGAAAAAACACAATGTTAAAGCGACATTTTTTATGCTGGGCGGACGTGTTGAACGCTATCCAAAATTAGTAGAAAAAATTGTTCAGGACGGCCATGAAGCAGGCAATCACTCCTGGAGCCACCGCGATTTTACGAAGCTTCAGCCAAATGAAGTGAAGGATGAAATTGACCGGACTGCTGCGGCTGTTGAAGCGGCAGCGGGAGTGTCTCCACTGGCCGTTCGCCCTCCTTATGGAGCGATGAATGATAAAATAAACGAAGTAATTGGTACAAAGCCAGTGCTCTGGACGATTGATACAATGGACTGGAAATCACATAATCCAAAAGCCATTTGTGCCGTTGTTAAAAAAGAAGCAAAAGACGGATCAATTGTTTTAATGCACGATATTCATCAAACGACGGCAGAGGCTCTCGATGAACTGGTGTCCTCTTTACAAAGAGATGGATATGAATTTGTAACCGTCAGCGATATATAACCTGTATCCGGTTTGGCAGAAGCCAGGCCGGATTTTGTGCTAAAGGACGGCTCAACGTGATATGATAAAGAAAATAACAGTGATTTTTGGAAACAGGAGGTGGGTGCTCCGTATTATCGGAGCCTGTCATTGGAGATTGTCAATTTACTCGGTATTGTGTTATTAATTGCTTTCACTGCTTTTTTCGTAGCAGCGGAATTCGCCATTGTAAAAGTGAGGGCATCGCGCGTCGAGCAGCTTGTTCTAGAAGGAAAACCGGGAGCGTTAGCGGTTGAGCGCGTTACGACGCATTTAGATGAATACTTATCTGCCTGCCAGCTTGGAATTACGATTACAGCACTTGGGCTTGGCTGGATTGGAGAGCCTACTGTTGAAAGGCTCCTTCACCCGGTGTTTGAGCGGTTCGAACTTGCCTCTTCCGTTACGTCTGTTTTATCATTTGCGATCGCATTTGCAGTTGTAACATTTTTGCATGTTGTAGTGGGTGAGCTGGCTCCTAAAACAGTGGCTATTCAAAAAGCAGAAGCTGTTACACTGGCGCTTGCCGTTCCGCTTATCTGGTTTTATCGAATTATGTACCCATTTATATGGGCATTAAATGGCTCCGCCCGCTTTATTACCGGCTTGTTTGGATTGAAAATGACGTCGGAGCATGAGGCTGTTCATACAGAAGAAGAATGGCGGCTGCTGCTTTCAGAAAGCTACAAAAGCGGGGAGATCAATCAAAATGAATTAAAGTATGTTAATAATATTTTTGAGTTTGATGAGCGGCTGGCCAAAGAGATTATGGTGCCCAGGACTGAAATGGTCAGTTTATCGATTGACGATACACTGGAAGAAGTTTTAGCGATTATTAAAGAAGAGAAATATACGCGTTATCCTGTCATAGACGGAGATAAAGATAATGTGATTGGCATGGTCAATTTTAAAGAAATTTTAAGCTTTGCTGTTAAAGGAAAGCCTCTTCCGCGAGTGGAACCGCTCCGCCAATTTGTCAAACCTGTTATCCGGGTGTTTGAAAATATGCTTCTCCACGACCTGCTTGTTAAAATGCAAAAAGAACGGAAGCATATGGCGATATTGATCGATGAATATGGAGGCACTTCAGGCCTTGTAACGGTTGAAGATATTTTAGAGGAAATTGTCGGGGAAATCCGGGACGAGTATGATACTGATGAAATTGCAGAAATCAGAAAGATAAAAGATGGCCACTTTATTTTCAGCGCCCGGGTATTGATTGATGAAATCAATGCTTTGCTGGGGACGGAATTAAATGCTGAAGATGTTGACACGCTTGGCGGCTGGTTTTTAACCGAAAGAATCGATACAGCTCTTCATGACACACTTGAAACAGAGAACTGGGAGTTTACCATTACAGAAATGGAAGACCACCATATCCTGTACATTGAAGCAAAGAAGCGTCCATAATGGGCGCTTTTTTTATTTATATTAACCCTAGAAGGTGTTGCCGGAACAGCTGAAAAGGTGTAGGATGATAGGAATGAAATACGATGGATAAGCAAAGGGAGTAAAAACAATGTCACGATACGAAGACGACAGTCTTGCCTTGCATACCGACCTTTATCAGATTAATATGGCCGAAACGTACTGGCATGACGGTATTCATACGAAAAAAGCCGTATTTGAATTATATTTTCGAAAACTTCCATTTGGAAATGGATATGCTGTATTCGCCGGGCTTGAAAAAATCATTGATTATCTGGAGAATTTTTGTTTTACGCAAAGTGATATCGATTATTTGCGTGATATTGGCTATAAAGAAGACTTTCTACACTATTTAAAAAATATGAGGTTTACCGGTACATTAAAGTGCATGCAGGAAGGTGAGCTTGTTTTTGCAAACGAGCCGATTTTGCGAATAGAAGCACCGCTGGCGGAAGCACAAATTGTCGAAACGGCTTTGCTTAATATTGTGAATTACCAAACATTAATTGCCACAAAAGCGTCACGTATTAAGCAGGTGCTTGGTGATGAAACAGCAATGGAGTTTGGATCACGGCGCGCCCATGAAATGGATGCAGCTGTCTGGGGAACCCGGGCCGCTTATATCGGCGGTTTTGACGCAACTAGCAATGTCCGGGCTGGCAAGCTATTTGGCATCCCGGTTACCGGCACTCATGCGCATGCTCTTGTGCAGACATACAAAGATGAGTATACGGCTTTCCATAAATATGCCGAGCGCCATCGGGACTGTGTTTTTTTAGTGGACACGTATGACACGCTTAAATCCGGCATGCCGGCAGCAATTCGTGTAGCGAAAGAGCTTGGAGACCGCATTAATTTTATTGGCATTCGCCTTGACAGCGGCGATATGGCGTATTTATCGAAAGAAGCACGCAAAATGCTTGATGAAGCTGGTTTTCCAGAAGCGCATATTGTTGCATCAAATGATTTAGACGAGTATACCATTATGAATTTAAAAGCGCAAAATGCGAAAATTGATGTATGGGGCATCGGCACAAAAGTGATCACCGCATATGATCAGGCAGCGCTGGGGGCTGTATACAAGCTTGTGTCGATTGAAGATGAAGCCGGGAAGATGAGCGATAGAATTAAGTTATCAGCCAATCCGGAAAAAGTAACCACTCCGGGGCTGAAGCGCGTATATCGAATCGTTAATAAGCTGAATGGAAAAGCGGAAGGGGACTACATTGCCCTTGAGCAGGAAGACCCGCAGCATGCAGAGCGGCTGAAAATGTTTCATCCCGTGCATACCTTTGTCAGCAAGTTCGTAACTGATTTTGAAGCCCGCGAACTTCATGAGCTGATTTTCCTGAATGGAGTGCGTTTATATCAACTGCCGGATATTAAATCAATCCGGGAAAGAACACGGGACAATCTATCCTTGCTGTGGAGCGAATACAAACGGGCTCTTAATCCAGAGGAATACCCGGTTGATTTAAGCCAGGCATGCTGGGACAATAAAATGAAGAATATTGAAGCAGCTAAAATTCAGCCGCAGGAACAGATATAGCATATTAAATGGTGCCGGAACCGGCACCATTTTTTCATGTATTTTTTGCTACTGCTAAATAGAGAGATTATAATAATAGTAGTGAATAGAGGAGGTGCAATGCATGCAAGAAGAATTGAGCGAATTTTACGATATTTTTACCGGCACGAAAAAAGATATCGAAAGCTTCATGGCCATGCTTGATCCTGTAATTAACAATGCAGGCGATGACCATGAGCGGCTTTATTACCACCATATTTATGAAGAAGAAGAACAGAGGCTGTCACGACTTGCTGAACTGATTCCGTTAATTGAAATGTTCCAGGCGGGAAAAGGCGGCGATTTTTCACCATCCAACAATGCATTTAACCGGCTGCTTCAAGAGTTGAATTTAGAAAAATTCGGACTGCATAATTTTGTCGAGCATCTGGATCTGGCGCTGTTTCAATTTAAGGATGCGGAACGCCAGGCGAAATTGTCTGAAATGCGCGGAGCAAATCATAAAAGCTACCAGTTTGTAAAAGAAAAGCTTGCCGGTATAAATGAACGCTTCGATACGGGTTATACAGATCCGCATGCCCATCACGATGAGCATGGCGACCATTTAGATCATCATATTCACACTGAAACAGCTCAGCCGCCAGGGCCGGCACGGATAAAGCGTTCATTTACAGTAGGATCACTTATTAAAAAGTAGGGGGAACCATTCATGAGCAAAGTACATTTATACCCGGACGCGCCGCTGTCAGCGGATGATTTTGAGGAGCTTGATCAAATTGTTATTGAAGCGGCCAGGCAGCAGTTAACCGGCCGCCGGTTTATTGAGCTCTATGGCCCGCTTGGACGGGGTGTCCAAAGCATTCATACTGATATATTTGCTGAAAAAAGCGAAGCTCATATGGACATGCAGGGATCATTTGATACGGAAATAGAATCAGCCCGTCGTGTAAACTATACAATTCCAATGCTGTATAAAGATTTTGTTTTGTACTGGCGTGACATTGAGCAGGCAAAAGCTCTCGGTATTCCGATGGATTTCTCAGCAGCGGCAAATGCGGCACGTGACGTAGCGCTGCTGGAAGATGAAATGATTTTCCACGGTGCCGGGCAGTTTGATATTCCAGGGCTGATGAATGTAAAAGGGCGCCAGACGCACCTGATCAGCAACTGGTATGAATCCGGTACTGCCTTTCAAGATGTTGTAGAAGCGCGTGGAAAGCTGATGGAAATGAATCATAATGGTCCATACGCGCTTGTGCTTTCTCCAGAATTGTACGCTCTTTTGCACCGTGTTCACCGCGATACCAATGTTCTTGAAATTGAACATGTCCGTGAGCTTGTAACGGCCGGTGTGTTCCAGTCGCCCGTATTAAAAGGGAAAACGGGCGTTCTTGTGAACACAGGGCGCAATAATCTTGACATGGCCGTTTCTGAAGACTTTGAAACCGCCTATCTCGGCGAAGAAGGAATGAATCATCCATTCCGTGTATTTGAAACGGCCGTACTCCGTATTAAACGGCCGTCTGCAATCTGCACATTTGCCGACCCTAGAGACGATGAATAGGAAATGGACGGTCGGCTCGCTTATTCCAGGCAGAGAAATATCATTAACCAGAGGAAAAGCAGCGGTGCGCCCGGCGGAAGAAAAATTTAAAAAGCCCAAAACACCTGAGCAGCCCTTTGTAGAATTAAGGCAGGGAAATGTAACCTGTTCTGTTCCTCTTTCCCGGGGTACCACCCTGCTCGATGCAGCATTAAAACAGGGATGCAGCGTTCAGTTTAAATGCCGCAAAGGAACATGCGGCCGGTGTGCAGTCGATATTATTTCGGGCTCGGCCTATTTAACAGAGAGAAACGAAGCAGAGCAGAAAAAGCTCGGGACTTCACCGCGCCGTCTTGCCTGCCAGGCCGTGTTAAATGGCTGATAAAAAAAGAACTGTCTTCACTTTAGATAGACAGTTCTTTTTTATGTAAAAGCCTTCTGACAGGCTTTAAATGCAATTATGCAAATTTTCTTTTGGTTATCGAGACAACGTTTGAATCAATGGCAAACGGCAAATTCACATGCCGCTTTTCAAGCTCATCCACACTCACATCGCGCACAAGTCTCAGCGCTTCTTTTTTAAAGGAATTGGTGACAAAACCTTCATTTACTTCACAAAGCTTTTTTAAATAACGAAGACTTTCCTCGGTCATCATTTCCCGGACTGATTTATTTTCTAACTGGCAGATCAACTTATGGCGAAGTCCTTTCATGACCCCA
Source organism: Domibacillus indicus (assembly GCF_000970685.1). Classification (GTDB taxonomy): domain Bacteria; phylum Bacillota; class Bacilli; order Bacillales; family Domibacillaceae; genus Domibacillus; species Domibacillus indicus. The sequence goes on along the minus strand of NZ_LAJB01000007.1, from coordinate 377,374 downwards.
ATTTGATCTACATGGGCTGTAATATTTTCGCCGTTTTCTGCGATAAAGCTAAATGAAACATATTTTCCCTGCGACAAATCGACATTTGTAAAAACCGGATTTATATATATTTCACCGGATGAAAGTGTAATAGACTCGGCTTCCGCAGCACCACCCAGCTTCCGGCTGTTGGCAATCACCATATGGATATCCTTTAGCCCATGAAGCATTCCGTTCATGAAGTCTCCCTCTTTCCGTTGTCATTGTACTTTCATCTTATAGGGAATGATAATCATTGTCAACAAAGAACAGTATAAAAAGCGGATTATGCTTTTTTTAAATAATATAAATTAAAAAGGAAATGCCTGTTGTGAATATGGGCACTATTAAAGAAGGCGGGAAGCATTTTATCGGTAAGGAAATCTTTTTTCGTGTTAGCTGTTTAACAAGAACAAAATGTTTGTACTTTCCTACAAATATGGGAAAAGCCGTGGAATTTTCTTACACCTTTATATATAGTTTTATTTAACAATCTCATTTACCCGTATTTTTAACTTTTTGCTTTTTTTCCGGAGCAGAAGCAATCATGAAGCTCTTGTTAAAAATATATATGCCTTACTATTCAGAAAATTCCTTCTTTATGCAAACTGTATTCACTTTAATGCAATAAAATGCAGGAAAAACCCGTTTTTAATGAATAACGTTGTATAAAAATAAGTTTTTTGACAAAAAAACATTGAGTTTTTATGAGAGAAGGGTTATTATCTTAATATACAAAAAAGATAAAGGGGTTTTTCAAATGACCTATTCATTTAAAAAAGCAGCAGCAGCTATTGTGGCAAGCAGCGCCTTGCTTTTAGCCGCATGCGGCGGAGCGGAAGAGGGCAGCAGCACAGGCAGCACAGAAAGCTCTGAAGATAAAAAAGTTTTGAATGTTGGAACGGAAGCGACATTTGCACCATTTGAATTTATGGATAAAGGAGAAGTGTCAGGGTTTGATGTTGATCTGCTGAATGCAGCTGCCGAAGAAGCCGGATATGAGGTCGACATTCAAAACACTGGCTGGGATGCGATGCTTGCGGGTCTTCAAAGCGGCCAGGTAGATATTGGCATGTCAGGTATCACGATTACAGATGAGCGGAAGGAAACATATGATTTTTCAGTTCCGTATTTTGAATCTGTAACAATGATTGCTTATAAAAAAGGAGCCGACATTGCTTCCGCCGAAGACTTAAAAGGGAAAAAGGTTGGTGTTCAAAATGGAACAACCGGCCAGTTTGCAGCTGAATCGGTTATTGGCGAAAACAATAAAGCTATTTCAAAATACGAAACAGCAGCTCTTATGTTCCAGGCTCTTCAAAGCGGAGATGTTGAGGCAGTAGTAACAGATATTGCAGTAGCGGTTGAATATGCAAAATCAAACCCTGACGCAGGTGTTGAAACGATTACTGATGATCAGTTTGTTCCAGAATATTATGGAATTGCTTTTCCAAAGAACAGCGAATATAAAGCCGACTTCGATAAAGCTTTAAATGCACTTTATGAGAATGGCACCTACGCTGAAATTTATGAAAAATGGTTTAATGAAGAACCGGATATGGAAGCTTTAAAGCAAGCAGCACAATAAAAAGAAAACGGCTGTCCATGAGCAAACGGGCAGCCGTTTTTAAGTAGGAAGGAGAGAGAATAGTGGATTTTCGTTTTGATATCGTAACGGATTATATGCCGTTTTTTCTACGGGGAATGGGGATTACGATTGGTGTTTCCCTTGCCGGTGTTTTAATTGGGCTTGTTTTAGGGCTTTTGATTGCCCTTGGAAAAATGTCGTCCAGCCGCTGGGTTCAGCTTCCTTTTAATATATATATTAATATATTCAGGGGAACACCTATGCTCGTACAGCTATTAATTATTCACTTTGGCGTGGTGCCGTTGTTTATGTCTCCATCCAATCCGCTCGTATCGCTTGTTATCGGCCTTTCTTTGAACTCCGCCGCTTATATCGCGGAAATTTTCCGGGCGGGTATTCAATCCATTGACAAAGGACAAATGGAAGCAGCGAGATCGCTTGGAATGACACGCACCCAGGCAATGAAGCTGGTTATTTTGCCGCAGGCCGTTAAACGGGTGATTCCGCCGCTTGGGAATGAATTTATCGTGCTATTGAAAGAGTCGTCTCTTGGCTCGGTACTGGCTGCCCCCGAGCTTATGTATTGGGGGCGCGCTGCGGCCGGACAGTATATTCGGGTGTGGGAGCCTTATATTACCGTCGCGCTTATTTACCTGGTGCTGACGCTGTCATTAACTTATTTGATGAATTACGTTGAAAGGAGATTGAGCACCAGTGATCAACGTTAAAAATTTAAAAAAATCATTTGGTGATAATGAAGTTCTTAAAGACATTTCATTGGATGTGTCTCCGCAGGAAGTCGTCGTTGTGATCGGACCATCCGGATCAGGGAAATCCACCTTTATCCGCTGCCTGAATATGCTTGAAACCATCAATGGCGGACACATAGTGATTGACGGAAAAGATTTAACGAACAAAAAAACCAACATCAATGAAATAAGAACGGATGTCGGAATGGTGTTTCAGCATTTTAACTTATTTCCACATAAGACGATTTTAGAAAATGTGACACTTGCACCGATCAATGTTCGGGGAATGAAAAAAGCAGAGGCGGAAGAAAAAGCGCGCATCCTGCTTGCGAAAGTGGGCCTGGCTGAAAAAGCCGCTGCTTATCCGGAATCATTGTCAGGCGGTCAAAAGCAGCGGGTTGCGATTGCCCGGGCTCTTGCAATGGAACCGAAAGTGATGCTGTTTGATGAACCGACATCTGCGCTTGATCCGGAAATGGTCGGCGAAGTGCTTGAAGTGATGAAGCAGCTGGCTAAAGATGGCATGACAATGATTGTCGTCACACATGAAATGGGCTTTGCCCGGGAAGTCGGCGACCGGGTTATTTTTATGGACAACGGCTATATTGTTGAGCAAAACGAGCCGAAAGCCCTGTTTGATGCTCCGCAGCATGAACGGACAAAAGCATTTTTAAGTAAAGTATTATAAAAGGATGCCTCCGACGGAGGCATCCTTTTTTACAGCTGGTGGATAAGCATTTCAACTTCTTCGCCTTCAAGTGTTTCTTTCGTCATTAACTCTTCAACAAGGCGGTCAAATGCATCACGATGTTCTTCAATCAATGTTTCCGACCGTTCAAGCGCTAATTCAAACAAGTCATTCATTTTTGTTTCTTTATCTGACTGCCGGAACGTAAGTGAAAAGCGGTCTTGAAAAATACCGGTATCAACCATGCGCTCAAGAATTTGCTTTGCCTGCTGTACATCGCCGCTTACGCCGATAGAGTGTTCACCGAGGTAAAGCCGTTCTGCGACGCCGCCTGCTAAAATCATGGCGACCTGGTCAATCAGTTCACTGGCGGTTGACAAATGAAGCTCTTTTGGCACCGGAGCAACATAACCAAGTGCTTGTCCACGCGGTATAATGGTCGCTTTCCGGACAGATCCCGGCTTTGTCAAAGCGGACACAAGAGCATGGCCGGCTTCGTGAATGGCTACACGCCGCTTTGTAGCCGGATCTGCCAGCGGCCGTGTAGTCGTGCCAAGAATCGTGCGGTCAAGCGCATAGTCAAAGTCTTTTTTCTCAATTGTATCGCGGCCGCTTCGGATGGCACTGCGGCTCGCTGTTTCAAAAAGGGCAGACAGCTCAGCACCAGAAAAGCCGACTGTTGATTCAGCCAGGTCATGCAGCATAGCGGCCGCATTTTCAGCCAGGTTTTTTCCTTTCGCGTGAATGTCGATAATTTCTTTGCGTCCTTTTGCATCCGGCAGTGTAACGTGGAATGAGAAATCAATCCGGCCGGGGCGAAGAAACGCTTCATCCAGCATATCGCGCCGGTTTGTAGCAGCAATAAACAAAATGCCATCGTTATCAAGGCCGCCGTCAAGCTGAACAAGCAGCTCGGTTAATGTTTTTTCGCCTTCTTCTCCGCCATGCGCTTTTCGGCGTCCTGCCAGAGCATCTACCTCATCGATGAAAATAACGGCGGGCTTTTGCTTGCGTGCTTCAGTAAATAAGCTGCGTACGCGCGATGCGCCGACGCCGACAAATAACTCTGTAAAAGCAGAACCGCTTGATGAAAAGAATGAAGCGCCGATTTCTCGGGCAATCGCCTGGGCAAGAAGGGTTTTTCCCGTTCCCGGCGGGCCGTACAATAGGATGCCGCGCGGCGGTTCAAGCCCTAGGCGGGTCGATAAGTCTTTTTCCTTTAAAATCGAGAGAGTCTGTAAAATATCCTCTTTCATCTCGTCAGACAGGCCGCCCACATCATCCAGCGTAATATCTGGAAGCGGACGTGCCTGCGAAAGGCTGTTTTTCATAGAGTGGGCCACTCCCATGCCGCCTTTTTTTCGGTAAAAATAAAAACCGATTCCGGCTGCAAGTAAAAGAACCGCGATAATAATCCAGCTTTCATATGCGCTGCCCTGGGCATATGTGTAACGGATATTATAAGTTTCATTTAAACGGTCAATGGCATCGCTGTCCGGAGAAATATATGAAGTGAATTCGCCGTTTTGTGTAGAAATAAGCAGTTTTCCGGTATTATACTCCTTTATTTCCACCATCCGGCCATTTTCTTCCTGAATAATGGATTCAACCGACGAAAACGGAATGACGGCTGCTTTGTTTGTATCCTGTACGTACCAGATAATAACGCCAGCTGCCAGCAGCAGTAAAGCTAAAGCTGCTTTCCACCACACTCCGGGACGTGTCAGCATAAATATCACACTCCCTTTCTAGTCTCTCTTTATTATAAGAGAAAACGAGAGTGGATGAAAGCGGGAAACATTACTATAAGACACTCTTGTTTTAAAATCTGAAGGTGCGTGGTATGATAAGAAAGATTAAAATCAAAGGAGCGATTCACTTGGCCAAAAAAGGTTATATCCAAATGAAAGACGGCGAGAAAATTGAATTTGACCTGTTTCCGGAAGCAGCGCCGGGTACAGTTGAAAACTTTGAGAAGCTGGCAAATGAAGGATTTTATAACGGCGTAGTATTCCACCGCGTTATTCCTGGCTTTGTCAGCCAGGGAGGAGACCCGACAGGAACTGGTATGGGCGGTCCCGGCTACACGATTAAGTGTGAAACAGAAGGAAATCCTCATACGCACCAGGAAGGATCTCTTTCTATGGCGCACGCTGGTAAAGATACAGGCGGAAGCCAGTTTTTTATCGTTCACGAGCCACAGCCACATTTAAATGGTGTTCATACGGTATTCGGCCAGGTAACATCCGGCATAGAAGCAGTAAAATCCATGAAAAATGGCGATGTAATGGAAAAAGTAGAAGTGTTTGACGCATAATGTACAGAAGCCGGCGGATTGCCGGCTTTTTTTTATGCAGAAAGAGTGTCTGCTGTTCCCCTCGATATGGTTGACGAGCCTGACAGGGTTATGCAAAAATAAAATAGGCAATTGAATATAAGACTACTGGGGGTGCCTTCGGGCTGAGAGAGGATGTTCCTTAACTCCAATGACCTGATCCGGATTATGCCGGCGGAGGGAAGTAGCAATCACTGACAAAAAGCCGGCTCAGCGTATTGCTGAGCCGGCTTTTTTTGAGGAGGTTTTTTGTGTTTACAACAAAGAATATGGCTGTAATGAGCCTGATGGCTGCCCTTGGAGTGCTTGGCGCAACGTTTATTTGGTTTCCGGCGGGTGCAGCCAAAGCCTTTCCCGTACAGCACGCTATTAATGTAGCATCGGCTGTCCTCCTTGGTCCGGGGCCTGCCGTAATCATCGCTTTTTTAATTGCAGCAGTCCGAAACCTGCTCGGGCTGGGCACCATACTGGCGTTTCCTGGCAGCATGATTGGAGCGCTTTTTGCAGGCTATGCGTACTGGAAATGGAAAAAAGCACCTTTAGCAGCGGTGGGAGAAATGATTGGTACAGGAGTTGTGGCCTCACTTGTGTCGGTGCCTGTTGCCAACTTGTTTCTCGGGATGGAAGCGGCGGCGCTTGCTTTTATGCCGGCTTTTCTGATCAGCAGTGTAACAGGCGCCGTTTTAGGATGGCTGATTACGGTCCGCTTAAAAAAAACACGACTATTTAGATAGAAAGGATGATAGGAAATGAATAATAATTATACAGCACAGCTTCTCGAAAAAGTAAGAAATGAACAGCCACTTATTCACAATTTAACAAATACAGTTGTCACAAACTTTACGGCAAACGGCCTGCTTGCACTTGGAGCTTCTCCGGTTATGGCGGATGCAGTCGAAGAAGCAGCAGATATGGCCCATATTGCCAGAGCGGTTGTTTTAAACATTGGCACGCTCACTGCAGACAAGATTGAAGCGATGATTCTAGCTGGAAAAGCAGCCAATGAAAAAGGCATCCCGGTTATATTTGATCCGGTTGGAGCAGGAGCTACTTCATACCGGACAGAAAGCGCCAGGCGTATTTTATCGGAAGTGAAGGTAGATGTTTTGCGGGGCAATGCCGGCGAAATTGCGGTTTTATGCGGCCGGCCCGTTCAAGTAAAAGGTGTAGACGGCGGCGGAAATGAAAATATGCGGAAGCTGGCAAAAGAGGCAGCCGGCCAGCTGAACCTTACCTGTGTAATCACAGGCAAGGAGGATATTGTTTTTAGGCAGGAAGGGGAGGCGTACGCCATTCAAAACGGCGATGCGATTTTAACACGTGTAACCGGCACGGGCTGCCTGCTTGGCTCCGTTATTGCAGCATTTTGCGCGGTTGAAAAAAATTATGCAAAGGCCGCAGCTGCAGCTTTGTTATTTTACGGTGTTGCTGCGGAGCGGGCCGCCGGGCTGTCTGGTGCAGGCCGCCCCGGTACATTTGCTGCTGAATTTTTAAATGAACTGCATCAAACCGGGCATGAAGAAATCATCCAGGGCGGAAAATTGGAGGCGATCTAAGATGGCTATTTATAAAGTGTTAACGATTGCAGGATCAGACAGCGGAGGAGGCGCGGGAATTCAAGCTGATTTAAAAACATTTCAAGAGCTTGGCGTGTTTGGAACCTCTGCTTTAACAGCTGTGACAGCCCAGAACACGCTTGGTGTTCATGGAGTTTATCCGATGACGGCTGAAGCGGTAGAAAAGCAAATCGATGCGGTCCTATCAGATATTGGTGCAGATGCAGTAAAAACCGGAATGCTTTTTTCAGCGGAAATCATTGAGGCGGCTGCCCGGAAACTATCGGAATACAACTGCCAAAACATCATTGTAGATCCAGTGATGATTGCCAAAGGCGGGGCTTCCCTTTTGCAGGAAGCGGCAGTTGAAGCGTTGAAAAGGACACTGCTTCCGCGTGCGCTTGTTGTTACACCAAATATTCCTGAAGCAGAAGTTATTGCCGGCATGAAAATCACATCCGAAGCGAGCAAAAGAGAAGCCGCAGAGATCATTTTGTCGCTTGGCGTGAAAAATGTGCTTATCAAGGGCGGCCACGAGGAAGGATCTCAAACTGTTGATTTATTGTTCGATGGAAGTGAGTATTATACATTCACCGGCCGCCGGATCGATACAAAAGACACGCATGGGACCGGCTGCACCTTTTCAGCAGCAATGGCGGCTTCAATTGCCACGGGTGCTTCCGTGCAGGCGGCAGCTGAAACAGCCAAGGAATTTATACAGGCGGCTATTGAAGATGGGCTTTATCTTGGCAAAGGGCATGGGCCGACCAATCACTGGGCGTTTCGCCGGAGAGGCGGCAGTAAATGAAAAGTGAACAGCTGGCCGTTTATTTTATTGCTGGAACTCCAAACTGCCCCGAACCAATCGAGAAAGTACTTAAACAAGCAATTAAAGGCGGGATTACAATGTTTCAATTCCGCGAAAAAGGTGAAGGGGCACTGACCGGAGAAGCGAAAAAGAAAACGGCCCTTAACCTGCAGTTTATTTGCCGGGAGGCGGGTATTCCGTTCATTGTAAATGATGATATTGAGCTTGCTGTCCAGATTGGTGCAGACGGTGTTCATATCGGGCAGGAGGATGAACCGGCTTCCATGGTAAGGAAAAAAATAAAAGGAGGCATCGTCGGTGTATCCGTACATACAATGGAAGAGTTTGAGCAGGCAATCCAAGATGGCGCTGATTACGCAGGTACAGGACCGGTCTATCCAACAGAAACGAAGCTTGACACGCGTCCTGTAGCTGGGACAGCTTTAATTCGCCTTATGAAAAAGCATCATCCGGAATTTCCGGTTGTAGGAATCGGCGGCATTACAATTGAAAACGCCGGTGCAGTCATAGAGGCGGGAGCAGACGGAGTTTCTGTTATTACAGCTATCAGCAGGGCAGATGACCCGGCGGCAGCTGCTGCGCAGTTAAAAAAAGCAGGAAATTAAAAAAAGAGAGTCGTCAAGAAGATATTCCGTTTTTAAGCTGCAATCATCTTCTTCTATTTGTTCAATGATAAAGTGACATTGTCTGCAAGCTGAGAGGTGCTTCAACGGCACCTCTTTTTATTATAGAAAAAAAGCATGAGGTCTTTTTTCATGCTATGATGAAGAAAATGATAGATTAAAATAAGGCCGGGTGACACGATGTACCTATTTATTGTTAATCCATCTTCCGGAAACAGGCAGGCCGTTTCATTGTGGAAGAAAGTTGAAAAGGTTTTAAAAGAGAAAAAAGTTTATTATGACGTACTCATTGGCGGTTCTGAAGCAGCAGTGCGTGACTTTGTCTGGAACAGGCTGAAAGAAGAAAAGGTAAGAGCAGTCGCGGCGATTGGAGGAAGCGGCACGCTTAATGCCATTCTGCAGGATCTTGTTCACACAGATACGGCAGCAGCCTTGCTGCCAGCAGGCTCTGAAAACGATGCCGCCCGTATATTTGGTTTAACAAACAATCCTCACCTATTTGTAGAGAAGCTTTTAAAAGAAAAGCCGACTAAGCTTGATGTTCTAAAAGTAAACAACAGCTTCGGATTAACAGTATCGGGCATTGGCCTTGATGCATTTATCGCGGGACGCTCATCTAAAGCTGTCTTAAGAAAAATTCTTAAAAGAGCGGGAGCCGGAGGGCTTTCCTTCAGGCTGGGTGCTCTGCTTTCCAGTTTTTATTTCAAACCATTTAAAAGCATTGTGACCATTGACGGAGATAAGTATGTATCCGACCGGACATGGATGATTGCCTGTGGCAATACATCCTTATACGGGGGAGGACTTGTGATCTGTCCATACGCCCATCCGATTGATGGAATAGCAGACGTAACACTCATTCATTCCGTTAAGCGGAGCCGGCTGCTTTTTGGCCTGTTTCCGCTTCTTATAAGAGGAGAACCAATTTTTCGGACAGGTGTTACCTATAAAAAAGGGAAAAATATTATGATTGAAACGAATCATCCTGTTCAAGTAATGATTGACGGTGAGCAAATCGGCATGACTCCTGCTGTTATTGCTATTTATGAAAAAGCAGTTAATATGATCATAACAGCCCGTTAAATCTGCTTTGCCTGCATATAAAAATCTTTTTTGGGGTATCAAAAGAACAGAAGATGAATTGAAAGGCTCTTACAGGCCAGCTTGTAAAGTGGAGGGGTATGAATGGAAAAGATGAATCGAGGTATTGTCACCGCTTTATCTGCAATTGGAATTGCACAGGGAATGAAGATTTTTACTCATAAAAAAGTGAGCGGCGAGTGGGACTGGAAGCAGGCATTTACAACGGGAGGCATGCCAAGTTCTCACTCGGCAGGTGTATCAGCGCTGGCTTCTTACGTAGCTGCAAACAAAGGCTGGCGCCATACTGAAACAGCGCTTGCTGCTGTATTTGGCGTTATTGTAATGTACGATGCCCAGGGAATCCGCCGTCACACAGGAGAGATTGCCCAGCTTGTCAATGACCTTGAAGACAATCTGGTCAAGTTCTCCGGTGAATTCCCAAGCTTTGAATATGTCCAGCGTGAAAAAGAACTGAAAGAGCTTCTTGGCCATCAGCCGGTAGAAGTGGGAGCAGGTGCATTATTAGGCGTTCTGCTAGGCCTTTTATCAGCGAAAATAGAAGATGGCATCCGTAAAGCGGAGCAGCGTATCGCTGTCAGGCAGCCGCGGCAGTAAAGTAAAAAAAGCACCCTTAATGGGCGCTTTTTTACTTTACTAATTTGAAAACAATATGGCGGTTCATAACTGGCTTTAATTTAAAAAGAACATGGCGCATCACGTCTTTTTTCATAACGGCTGAAATAGCGGGTGAGAGGTTTAAAGATTGGATGAAAAGTGCAGCGCGGCGTTCAATATAGCGGGTAATTTGATCTTCATAAAACAATTCACGCATAACAATTTTTTCTTCAATTTCATTTGTAAGCTGTACAGCAAATTGTGTAACAGAATACTCGATTCCTCCGTAAAATTCAGCTACTGTCATAGCTCATTCACTCCTTCCTCCATTTCCTCTTGTCAATAGATTTATGTATATCTTAACACAAAATTTACAAAACTTTAACATTCAGAGGATTTTTATTTACAATTCCTTTTATTTTTATGCTGTAAACCTTTTTTTATGCATAAAAAAAGCCCTGTGTGCCAGGGCTTTTTTACATTCAAGATACAGGGACAGGTGTTGGGCGAACCTGCAGGGAAGAAAGCTGATACGTTTTATGACGGATTGATTCCGCTGAAACATGTTTCCTGGCGGCACCCGAATCCATTGCGGCCTGGGCGACAGCTGCAGCTACTTCCGGTGCGACTCGCGGGTCAAACGCAGAAGGAATAATATAATCTTCAGAAAGCTTATCTGCATCTACAAGAGAAGCAATGGCATGAGCAGCTGCCATTTTCATTTCTTCATTAATGTCAACTGCATGTGTATCAAGAGCACCGCGGAAGATTCCTGGAAAGGCGAGTACATTGTTCACTTGATTCGGAAAATCAGATCGGCCTGTGCCGATAATTCGGACGCCTGCTTTTTTAGCTTCAGCCGGCAGGATTTCCGGGTTTGGATTTGCCATGGCGAATACAACTGCATTGTTGTTCATTGTTTGAATCATAGCGGGTGTAAGAGCTCCTGCGGCTGATACACCAATAAATACATCACTTTTCTTTATTACTGCTTCAAGAGAACCGCTTACACAATTCGGATTTGTAAAGGAAGCAATCTCTTCTTTTACCAGATTCATGCCGGCAGTACGCCCTTTATAAATAGCGCCTTTCGTGTCACACATAATGATTTCCTTGACACCGAATTGAAACAAAAGCCTGGCAATGGCAATCCCTGCGGAACCGGCGCCGTTAATGACAAGCTTCAGCTCGTGAAAAGACTTATTCACAAGTTTCAGCGCATTTATTAAGCCGGCAGCCGTTACAATTGCCGTGCCATGCTGATCGTCGTGAAAAACGGGAATGTCCATTTCCTGCTTCAGGCGCTCTTCAATGATAAAACAATTAGGGGCTTTGATGTCCTCCAGATTAATCCCGCCGAAAGAAGAAGCGGTCAGCTTCACCGTTTTAATAATGTCTTCAATATCATTGGAATTAATACAAAGCGGAAAAGCGTCCACACCCCCAAAATTTTTAAATAAAATTGCTTTTCCTTCCATAACAGGGAGGGCGGCATCTGCACCGATATCCCCAAGGCCTAAAACAGCTGATCCGTCAGACACTATAGCGACAGTATTTGCTTTCATCGTATAATCATAAATTTTTTCAGCGCTTGCATGAATATCAAGGCATGGTTCAGCCACACCTGGTGAATAAACCAGACTGAGATCTTTTAAGTTGGCTACTGAGACTTTAGCAGTGGTTTCCAGCTTTCCTTGATAGTGGCGGTGAATGTCCAAAGCTTCCTGGCGCAAGTTTTTCAATACAATCCCTCTTCCTCTGTTTAATACAGTTCGTTTACACAGCATGAAAATAGTTCTTTCGTTAAATTTTCAGAAAATTTATTTTTGTATTGTATCGTCTTTTTGCAGGCTTGTAAATAGAATCGGGCAAAAAATGTCCCAAAAATAAAAAGGTTGTCAGCTGTCGCTTTTTCCTGTACATTTAAAAAATAAGACCAATTAAACAAAACCTTATCAAGAGAAGCGGAGGGACTGGCCCGGCGATGCTTCAGCAACCTGCCAAAATGGCAAAGGTGCTAAATCCAGCGGGCTGACACCGTCCGGAAGATGAGAAGAAGTGTAAAACAAGCCTTCTTCCATGGAGGCTTGTTTTTTATATATAAAGGAGCGATTGAAATGACAAATATTGAAACAAAGCTAGCACAAATTGGCAACCGGACAAATAATCCGACCGGGACGGTAAATCCCCCTGTTTATTTTTCGACAGCTTACCGTCATGAAGGGATCGGTATGTCAACTGGCTACGATTATGTCCGTACAGGCAATCCAACCCGGGAGGTTGTGGAAAAAGCGATTGCTGACCTTGAAGATGCCGATGCAGGGTTTGCTTTTTCTTCCGGCATGGCCGCTATCCACACGCTTCTATCATTATTTGAGCCAGGCGACCACTTTTTAGTGTCAGCTGATTTATACGGCGGGACCTACCGCTTGTTTGAAAAAGGCTGGAAGAAATTCGGGCTGGATTTTACATATGAAAGCTTTGAGGATTTAACAGAAACAAAAAACAATCTTATTGGGCAGACGAAAGCCATCTTTCTGGAAACGCCGACAAATCCGCTTATGAAAGAAACTGACATTGCAGCGGTAGCGGCATTTGCAAAAGAGCATAACCTTATCCTGATTGTAGATAACACCTTCTATACACCTGTGCTGCAGCGCCCGATTGAGCAGGGTGCCGATATTGTTCTTCACAGCGCAACAAAGTATCTTGGCGGGCATAATGATGTTTTGGCCGGATTAATTGCAGTAAAAGGGGAAGAGCTTGCAGCGAAAGTATTTGAATTTCAAAATGCAATCGGGGCTGTGCTGTCGCCGTTTGATTCGTGGCTTCTGGCCCGGGGCATGAAAACGTTAAGCCTTCGTATGAAGCAGCATACTGAAAACGGCCGGAAAGTTGCCGAGTTTCTTGCTTCTCATGATGATATTCTCGATGTCCTGTATCCGGGACAGGGAGGAATGCTTTCGTTTCGTTTAAAATCAGAAGAATGGGTAAACGGGTTCCTCCAGAATATAAACCTTGTTTCCTTTGCCGAAAGCCTCGGCGGTGTAGAAAGCTTTATTACTTATCCGGCGACACAGACACATATGGATATTCCAGAAGAAATACGTATTGCCAATGGCGTCTGTAACCGGCTGCTTCGATTTTCAATCGGCATTGAGCACGCAGATGATTTAATTGCAGATCTTACGCAGGCATTTGAGAAAATGAAAGGATGAACAACATGAGCGACTATACATTCCAGACAAAATTACTGCATAACAGCCATAAATTCGATCCTGCCACCGGAGCAGTCAGCGTGCCGATTCAGCATGCATCCACCTTTCACCAGGCGGATTTTGATGCGTTTGGCCAGTATGACTACAGCCGGTCCGGAAACCCAACACGCGAAGCGCTCGAAGCAGCAATTGCGGAATTGGAAGGGGGCGTGCGTGGCTTTGCTTTTGCATCCGGCATGGCCGCTATTTCAACAGCATTTCTTCTTCTTTCAAAAGGGGACCATGTTGTTGTAACCGAGGATGTTTATGGCGGAACATTTAGAATGGTAACGTCTGTATTAACACGTTTTGGCATTGATCATACATTTGTGGATATGACCGACCTTGAGGCAGTAGCTGAAGCGATTCAGCCTAATACGAAAGTAATTTATATGGAAACACCTTCAAACCCATTACTGAAGGTGACGGATATTGAGGGTGTTGTTAAGCTGGCAAAAGAAAATGGATGCCTGACATTTTTAGATAATACTTTCCTCACTCCATACTTGCAGCGTCCGATTGAGCTAGGAGTCGATCTTATTTTACATAGCGCCACGAAATTTTTATCCGGACATAGTGATGTGCTGGCCGGCCTGGCAGTAGCGAAAGATGAAGAACTGGCTGCCCGGCTGTATGCTCTCCAAAATTCATTTGGCGCCGTTCTTGGCGTGCAGGACTGCTGGCTTGTACTGCGCGGCTTAAAGACATTGTCTGTACGGATGGAACAGTCACAAAAAGGTGCGGCCGAAATTGCCCATTACCTGGCTTCACATTCAAAAGTGAAAAATGTTTATTACCCTGGTCTCGTCTCTCATCCCGGCCATTCTGTGCATTTCCGGCAGGCTTCCGGAGGCGGTGCTGTTTTATCGTTTGAACTTGAGGACGAAGAGGCGGTGCGCCGATTTAGTGCAAATGTGAAGATTCCAGTATTCGCTGTAAGCCTTGGAGCGGTAGAATCGATTTTGTCTTATCCTCCCAAAATGTCGCATGCGGCGATGCCGGATGAGGAACGGAATAAACGGGGTATCACAGACGGCCTGCTTCGGCTTTCTGTCGGGCTGGAATCGCCAGATGATATTATCCGCGATTTCGAGCAGGCATTTGAAAATTAATAAACAAAAAAACGTCATCCTGCGAAGGATGACGTTTTTTTTAAATATTATGCGTGACGCATTTTTTTAAGGATAAAGCTTACAATGGCAACGAGAATTACTGCACCGATCAATGCGGGAATAATTGCCATTCCGCCAATGTCTGGTCCCCAGTCGCCCAGCAGTGCGCCGCCAATCCATGCACCAATGATACCTGCAATAATGTTGCCGATGATTCCGCCTGGAATATCTTTACCTAGAATAAGTCCAGCCAGCCAGCCGATGATTCCACCGACAATCAAGAAAATAATAAAGCCCATAGTTTGTTACCTCCTAATAAGTAAATTGTAATGGCTTGATGGTTTATGTATTCCCGATATACGAATTCTAAAACCAAAAATCCAATAAAAATCAATTTGAAATATTCCGATAATGTTATTGTAAAAAAAGAAAGAGCCCCGGCTCTTTCTTTAGTATCTCCGTATTGCAAAATCACATTCGCCTTCAAGAGCTTTAATAAGCGGACAAAATCCACTTGCTTCATCAATCACACGCAGATCAAGCAGTTCATTAAAGCGCCCGCCATAGAATTTTACATGAAGCACGACGCTGAGGCGATGGCCGCCCCGTTCCGGATCTTTTAATACATCTACCTGTGCTGCGACATCCGCAAATACTTCGTCTGGATTATCATGGTCGTCAATGCCTGCCGCCTGTTGAATAGCATTTTGGTAACAGGCCGCGATAGAAGCGCCAAACAATTCAAGGTAGCTCGTCCGAAGCTGCCCTTTTCCGCCCAGAACAGCCGGGGTAGTCAATTCCAGGTTTAATGGTCCTTCTTCCGTCCAGACCTTTCCTTCGCGTCCGCCCTGCGCATTAACAGTGACACTGTAAACAGGCTCCATTAGCAATCGCTCCTTATCAGGTCAAATTTTATCTCTTCTTTATTTCCCCTGATCCAGAACGGTGAAACGTTAAATGAGCATTCCGGCAATTGCAGCGCTAAGCAATGACGCAAGCGCGCCGGCGAGCACTGCCCTTAAGCCAAGACGGGCAATATCATTACGGCGGGTCGGCGCCAGATTGCCAAGACCGCCAAGCAAAATAGCAAGAGAGGAAATGTTAGCAAATCCACAAAGCGCAAAACTAATAATGGCGGCCGTTTTTTCTGATAAGCTGCCAATTTCCGGAGCGAAATTGGAGTAAGCGACAAATTCGTTAATTACAAGCTTCTGGCCGATAAAGTTTCCGGCTGTAACGGCTTCATTCCACGGAACACCGATTGCAAAGGCAATTGGCGCAAAGATGTAGCCGAGAATTAACTCGAGTGAAAGCTCATCAAAGCCGACCAGTCCGCCAATAAAGCCAAGCAATCCGTTAATCAATGCTACAATTGCGATAAACGCTAGCAGCATAGCGCCAATATTTAAAGCGAGCTGAAGGCCGACGCCGGCTCCTTTGGCCGCTGCATCAATAACATTGGCGGCATCTTCATCTGATTCCATTTTAAACTCTGCCGGTTCCGGCTCGTTTGAAGTTTCAGGAACGAATAATTTCGCCATCACCAAACCGGCTGGAGCGGCCATAAAGCTTGCCGCAAGCAAATACTCAAGCGGGACGCCAAGCAGCGAGTACCCAATGAGAACAGAGCCGGCGACAGAGGCGAGTCCGCCGGTCATCACTGTAAATAATTCGGATTCTGACATTTTTCCGATATAAGGCTTAATAACAAGTGGTGCTTCCGTCTGCCCGACGAAAATATTGGCGGCAGCAGACATCGATTCTGCTTTTCGGGTGCCGAGCAGGAAGGATAACACGCCACCGATGATTTTAATAAAAAACTGCATAATCTTCAAATAGTACAAAACCGAAATAAGCGCCGAGAAAAAAATCACAACCGGCAGAACGTTTAATGCAAAAACATAGGTAATGCCGGATTGTTCCGAATAGAGGCCGCCGAACAAAAAGTTAATTCCTTCGTTCGCATATCCGGTAATAGCATTTACAATCTCGGTCAGTCCTAACAGCATTTTCTGGCCGAAGGACCACTTTAATACAACAAAAGCAAAAACAAGCTGAAAGGCCAGCCCGCCCAGCACGGTTCGCCAATTGATGCGTTTTTTATTCGTTGAAAAAAGAAACCCAATCCCCAGTATAATCGCAATTCCAAAAAGTCCCCATAGGAACGTCATTTAGCCCACTCCTTTAATTTTCATTACACATCCACATCTGACTAGTTTATAATTAACACCGTCGGCTCTTCAACTGTTTAAAAAAAGACGTAAAATTAAAATAATACTTACTTATATATGTTATCTGAATCGTCAGAATATAAACGCGTAAGGAAAGAAAGGAAGAACAGAATGACATCATTTAAAGAAGATGTATTATCAAGACGAACATTCGCTATTATCTCCCACCCGGATGCCGGGAAAACAACCATGACAGAAAAACTTCTCCTATTTGGAGGAGCAATCCGGGACGCCGGAACGGTAAAAGGAAAGAAAACAGGAAAGTTTGCCACCTCCGACTGGATGGAAATTGAAAAGCAGCGGGGCATTTCGGTTACCTCTTCCGTTATGCAGTTTGCTTATGAAGGATATAATGTAAACATCCTGGATACACCGGGACACCAGGACTTTTCCGAGGATACCTACCGCACGCTTATGGCAGTGGACAGTGCGGTTATGATTGTTGATGCAGCCAAAGGGATTGAAGCCCAAACATTAAAGCTGTTTAAAGTTTGCCGGATGCGCGGCATTCCCATTTTTACGTTTATCAACAAGCTTGACCGGCAAGGAAAAATGCCGCTTGAACTGCTTGAAGAATTGGAAGAAGTGCTTGGTATTCAATCGTATCCGATGAACTGGCCGATCGGTATGGGGAAAGAATTTTTCGGCATTTATGACCGTTACAACAAGCGGGTGGAACAGTTCCGGACGGAAGAGGAGAACCGATTTTTACCGCTTGATGAGGATGGACATATTGCGGAAGATCATCCAATCAAACAGTCGTCGCTTTACACAGAAGCAATGGATGATATTATGCTGCTTGATGAAGCAGGCAATGATTTTTCACGAGAAAAAATCAACTCTGGTGAGCTCTCGCCGGTCTTTTTTGGCAGTGCTTTAACGAACTTTGGAGTGCAGACCTTTCTGGAAACATATTTGCAGTTTGCTCCTTCTCCGCAGCCCCGTAAAGCGGATACCGGGGAGATTGATCCGCTTAATGAACAATTCTCCGGTTTTATTTTTAAAATCCAGGCAAATATGAACCCGGCTCACCGTGACCGGATTGCTTTCCTGCGTATTTGCTCCGGTAAATTCGAACGCGGCATGCCGGTGACGCTTGCCCGGACAGGAAAGACAACAAAAGTCTCACAGTCAACACAATTTTTGGCTGATGACCGCAGTACAGTCAATGAAGCAGTCAGCGGCGACATTATCGGGCTGTATGATACTGGAACGTACCAGATTGGCGATACACTGACAGGCGGAAAGCCGGTTTTCGAATTTGAAAAGCTTCCTCAGTTTACGCCGGAGCTTTTTGTAAAAGTGGCCGCGAAAAACGTCATGAAGCAAAAAAGTTTTCATAAAGGAATCGAACAGCTTGTCCAGGAAGGTGCAATCCAGATGTATAAAACAGTCCGCACAGAAGAGTATATTCTCGGTGCTGTCGGACAGCTTCAGTTTGAGGTGTTTGAGCACCGGATGAGCGGCGAATACAATTCAGAAGTCCGCATGGAGCCGATCGGCCAGAAAATCGCCCGCTGGGTTGAAAATGAAGAAGATATTACCGACGCTATGTCTTCCTCACGCAGCACGCTTGTACGCGATCGTCACGGCAATCTTGTTTTCTTGTTTGAAAATGACTTTGCACTGCGCTGGTTCCAGGATAAGCACGAAAATATCCGCCTTTATAACTTAATAGGATAATGTAAAGAAGTCCCCTTTGAGAGACTTTTTTCAGGCTGTTGACAAACTCTTGCTTTCGGCGTCACTTGCCGGCTGGGAATGCTCATGCCCCCCCTAAAAGGTCACTCCGCTTCCCAGCGGGCGGCGCTCCTGGAAAGCCAAACGTTTTCAATCAGCCGGCTTTCTAACTTTGTCTACACTCCAAAAGAAGTCTCCTTTGAGAGACTTCTTTTTTTTGTAAGAAGTGTTCAATTTGGTCAGAAGGCTTTACATTCGGTATAGTGAAAGAATAACGTTCGGAGCAAAGAGGAGGAACAAAATGTGAAATTAAGCAAGTTTTCCATTGACCGTCCCGTTTTCACGACGGTTATCATGTTTTTAGTCATTATTCTCGGAATTGTATCGCTTATGCGCATTCCGCTGAAATTAATTCCTGATTTAAATCCCCCGATTGCCGTTGTGGTTACCACATACGACGGAGCGGGGCCTGCCGAGGTGTCAGAAAAAATAACCAAGCCGCTTGAAGCAAATTTGTCTACGCTTCCAGGGATTGAAAATATTTCATCTACGTCACAGGAAGGATCTAACTTTATTTTACTTGAATTTTCATGGAGTACGGATATTGATGATGTACAAAATGACGTGCTGCAGCGGATTGGACAGACAACAATGCCTGAAGGGGCTGGCGAGCCGCAATTTTTAAAATTTGATCCGTCCCAATTTCCAATTATTCAGCTGTCTCTTCAGTCGGATGGAGAAGCAGACCTTGAGCAGCTGGCCGAAACGCTTCAAACAGACCTTTCATCTGTTGAAGGAGTAGCCAGTGTAAGCGTCACCGGCATTACTGCCGATGAAGTCATTGTCGAACTGGATGAGCAAAAAATGAAGGAGTATGGTATTGGCCAGTCCGATGTGGTGCAGCTTATCCAGGCAAATAATATCTCGCTTCCGGGCAGTACAGTTGAATCAGAGGGCAAAACGCTCACAACACGTGTTATGAGCCAGCTGGCTTCCCAGGAAGATATCCGAAATTTAACGGTATCTGTTAACCCGCTGAATGGAGAAGAAGTAACAGTGGCGGACATCGCTGCTGTGGAAACGAAGGCTTTAAATGAAAATACCGTTACGCGTGCTAATGACAAGCCTGCGGTCCTGCTCAGTATTCTTCAGGAATCCAATGCAAATACGGCAGACGTGTCAGAAGGATTTCAGGAAAAGCTGGACGAACTTCTGGCAAGAGAACAGTATGAATCGGTTCAGGCAGATATTTTATTTGACCAGGGAGACTATATACGCCTTGCAATCAGCAATATTGCCAGCTCGCTTATTGTCGGCGGGCTGCTTGCCATGGCGGTGCTGTTTTTCTTCCTGCGCAATATAAAAAGCCCGCTTATTATTGGAGTAGCGATTCCCTACTCGGTTATTGTCACATTTGTACTGATGTATTTTGCCGGGTTTAACTTGAATATCATGACACTTGGCGCGCTTGCGCTTGGCATCGGTATGCTGGTAGATAATGCTATTGTCGTAATTGAAAATATTTATCGCCATCTGTCAATGGGAAAAGATCCGAAAACAGCTGCATATGACGGCGCAAAAGAAGTAGGAGCAGCCATTACTGCTTCTACGCTGACAACCGTTGCTGTCTTCCTGCCTGTTGTATTTATTTCCGGTATTCTCGGGCAAATTTTCAAGGAATTTGCGCTGACCATTTCATTCAGCCTGTTTGCATCTCTTGTGGTCGCTTTAACAGTGATTCCGATGATGGCAAGCCGCTTTTTAACCTCGGTGCCGGCAGAGGCTGAATTAAAACGGCAGCAGTCACGGCGGCTTGTGGCGTTTGAAAAAGCAGTTCGCTGGTCACTGGCACACCGTGCTGTTGTACTTGTTACAGCGCTTGTTCTTCTGGCGGCCGGCATATTCAGCCTGACAAGAGCCGGCACCCAGTTTTTGCCGCCGACCGACGAAGGGTTTGCGACGATCCGCGTAGAAACGGAAAGCGGGACATCGCTTGAAGAAACAAACAGGGTCGTCCAGTCAGTGGAAAAAGTGCTTGCTGAAGAAAGCGATACGCAAGTATATGTAAGTTTAATCGGTTCAACCCAGGAAAATGCTTCACGCGGGACAGGCGAAGCCAACGAAGCGGAGATTTATGTAAAAATGACTGAAGAGCGAAATCGCTCTATTTTTGAATTTGTGGATGATGTAAAACCGTCTGCAGAGAAAGCGGCACAGGCGGTTAATCAAGAAGCTGAAGTAACATTCAACCTTCAGTCGGCTTCCGGTACGGCTCCCCAGACATTGAGCTTTAGCGTCCGGGATGCCGATTCGAGCCGGCTTGATAAGGCTGTTGAAAAAATCCAATCGGAAGTGGAAGGGATTCGCGGTGTAACCGATGTAAGAACAGACCGCGATGAAACAGTCCAGGAAATTCAAATGACGGTAAACCGGGAAGACGCACAGGCTGCTGGATTTGCTCCGGCGCAAATTGCCCAAATTGTGAATGATGCAACACGCGGAGCTTTTGCGACTCAAATGATTGAAAGTGAAACCTCTGAAGTGAAAACGGTATATGTCCGTTATGATCAAGAAGTAACCGAAAATCTGGATGCCCTTAAACAAATGCAGATTAAAACACCGTCCGGCAATTTTATTGCGCTTGAATCAGTGGCCAATATCGAGGTAACAAACGGTCCTGTTAATATCCGCCATATTGAAGGGCAGGATGCGGTTCAATTTACAGTTACCTATGCAGCTGATGAAAATCTAGGTGATATTTCCGGGGCTGTCGATAAGCGGGTTGCAAACCTGCAGCTGTCTGATGAAACCATTATGTCATACAGCGGTGACCAGGAATTGCTTGATAACTCAAAAGACGATATGATTATGGCTTTGATTTTAGCCGTTGTGCTCATTTACATTGTCATGGCCGCGCAATATGAATCATTTAAATATCCATTTGTTATTATGTTTACGGTTCCTTTAATGATTATCGGAGTCGCTTTATCACTCCTTATTACCAAGCTGCCGCTCAGCATTCCGGCTGTTATCGGCATACTCATTTTAGTAGGAATTGTCGTAAACAACGCGATTGTGATTGTCGATTATATTTTGCAGCGGAAACGAGAAGGATACGACGGCGCTGAAGCAATTGTCCAATCGGTAAAAGACAGAGTCCGCCCGATTTTAATGACGTCGCTTACGACTATTTTAGGATTAATTCCCCTTGCATCAGGAATTGGGGATGGAACAGAAATTAATCAGCCGATGGGAATTACCGTTATTGGCGGCTTGATTTCCAGTACTTTTTTAACACTATTTGTGATTCCCGTGGTCTTCAGCTTGTTTGACCGCCAGACACGCAAAAAAAAGAGTTTACAGGAAAGTGGAGAAGAAGTATAATTAACTTTGTAGAAAATTGAATTTTCTTTTGACAAATAGTCAAAGGGGAGTAGCGTTAGGTATAAACCTAAAACAGCGTCGTCATTTCATGGATTTGATCCATCGGGGCTGTTGGCATGAAGACGAGACATGCTCAGCGAGACCTTTGCCTGAATTTCAGGCAAAGGTCTCGCTTTTTTTGTTCTTCATTCTGGTTTATATATCAAAAAATGGAATAAAATGAAAGGTGGAGAAGCGATTGGATACAGCGTTATTACTGGAGTACGCCTGGGTGCTTGGCGTTCTCATTATCCTTGAAGGTATCTTAGCGGCTGACAATGCAGTGGTTATGGCGGTAATGGTTAAACATTTACCGAAAGAAGAACAGAAAAAAGCTTTATTTTATGGATTATTGGGGGCATTTGTTTTCCGGATTGCCGCGCTGTTTCTTATTTCGTTTCTTGTGCAGGTTTGGCAGGTCCAGGCAATTGGAGCTCTTTACTTGTTTTTCATCGCTTTTAGCCATCTGTTCAAAAAATGGAAAGAACGAAAGGAGGAAGTGGAAGGACATGGTGTTGAAAGAGATTTAAAAGGGTCTTCTTTTTGGATGACCGTGCTTAAAGTGGAAATAGCCGATATTGCATTTGCTATCGATTCCATGCTGGCAGCCGTCGCGCTCGCCGTTACTCTTCCTGAAGCCGGATGGGGACAAATTGGTGGCATCGACTCCGGCCAGTTCCTTGTTATGTTCCTCGGCGGCTTTGTTGGAGTTATTATTATGAGGTTTGCAGCAACCTGGTTTGTTCGTTTGCTGCAAAAGTACCCGACACTCGAAACAGCTGCGTTTTTAATTGTTGGCTGGGTAGGTGTAAAGCTGGCAGTATTCACATTGTCCCATCCTTCCCTGGCTGTTCTTGATGAGCATTTTCCTGAATCCAAGCCGTGGAAGCTGACATTTTGGGCTGTTCTTCTTGCAATCGCGGCAGGCGGCTACCTTGTCGCCCGGTTAAAAGGCCCGGAAAGGAATATTGAAGAACCGGGTATATAAACAAAACGCTTCAAACATTAACAGTTCAAGCGTGTACAATTTGTTCCTATCACAGCTTATTGCAGAGCATATTATGGGTAAAATTGATCCTGCTTTTTCTTTTTAATTAAAAGAAAGAAGATACGAGCCTAAAATAAAGAAAAAGGAAGGGAGCCGCCATAAGGTCCCTTCCTTTTTTTAAATAGCTTCAATTACACTGTGCCCCCAAAAAATAAACAGAGGCTCCGGTTCCAGCTGGATTAAAGTAAACAAGCATCCATCCATCTTCTTTTACCCATCCATCTCTGTGTTTCTGCATGGTTACAGGTTCTAGAATGGTGTGTTTATGCAAATCCTTTTCACGCAGCTGAAGTGATGCAAATGCCTCGCCCAGAGCAAGAGGATGGGCAGCCAGCTGTTTGTAGATGAGCGGGGCAGTTTTCGTTTCTTCTGAATGCCACCATGGCTTGCGGGGCTTAAAGCGCTGATTGATCAAATAATCATATTTCATGATGCTTTCTACATGAGCAGATTCTTCCGGATACGCTTCTTGTACAAAGGAGAAGAGCCGTTTAAATAAGTCCTCAAGCTGGTGGCCGATCCGCCCCCAGCCTTTTGTTTCCCAAAATGCTCCGAAATCTTGAAAAAAGTCAAAAGGCGTCAAAGCAAGATGACGGGTAATATATTCAATCGTTTCATCCGTTCGATGATCATTCCAGTATTTTTCCAAAACATCTTCTGTTTGTTTAATACGGATGACTTCTTCAAACGGAAGGACACGATTGGACAGCATTTCATAAGGTGCCTGGTCCATATACTTGTAGCCGTAGTGCGGAGCGCTCAAACGAAGTCCGGTACCCCTCAGCAGTTTTAAGAAGCCAAGCTGGAGCTCTTCAGGACGGAGTGCAAATACATCGTTAAATGTACGGCGGAATGAATCATAATTTTCTTCAGGGAGGCCGGCAATTAAATCAAGGTGCTGATCAATTTTGCCGCCTTCTTTCACCATGGTAACCGTTCGGACAAGCTTTTCCCAGTTTTGCTTGCGCTGAACAAGTTCATTTACATCATTATTTGTTGACTGTACGCCGATTTCAAATCGAAATAAACCGGCCGGCGCATTTTCATTTAAAAACTGAATAACTTCCGGACGCATAATGTCTCCGGTAATTTCAAATTGAAAAACAGTGCCCGGCAAATGTTCATCGATTAAAAACTGAAACATCTCCATTGCATAGCTGCGGCTTATATTAAATGTACGGTCAACAAATTTAATCGTTCTGGCGCCATTTTTCATTAAAAACCGAATGTCATCTTTTATTTTTTCTCGGTTAAAATAGCGGACTCCTGTTTCAATGGACGACAGGCAAAACTGGCATCGGAACGGGCAGCCGCGGCTTGTCTCAATATAGGTGATCCGCTTGGATAAAGAATCCCGGTCTTCTTCAAATCGAAATGGGGAAGGAAGCTCCCGCAGGTCAATTTTATTTGTTTGCGGCTGGATACAGTGAGTGCCATCCTGTTTATAAGCAAGTCCGGGCACATTTGAAAAATTCCGGCTGCCGGACAACTCGTCTAACAGCATTCGAAAGGTTTTTTCACCTTCGCCTATCGCAATAAAATCAACATCATTCAGTCGGTCAAGCCAGTGCGGAACATCATAGGTCACTTCCGGCCCGCCAAACACAATCGTGCAATGTGGCAGCACTTTTTTGACCATGCCGGCAACCCGGATCGTTTCTTCAATATTCCATATATAGCAGCTGAAGCCGATAACATCTGGTTTCTGGCTGTATAAGTCTGCCACAATATTCATAACAGGGTCTTTAATCGTATATTCTGCAATCCGGATATTATAAGCATCTTCACAATATGCCTTTAAGCAGCGGATGGCCAGGTTGGTATGGATGTATTTTGCATTTAGCGTGCAAACAGTTATATTCACAATTTATTCTCCTTTTTCAGTAAAAAGCCCGGCCGTTTTTGTTCAAGAAAAGGCCGGAACAAAGCAGCCGTTAATGGCGACGAAAGCAGCAGCGTCAACCCGGCTGCAGCTGCCAGCAAAACGAACAGGGAGGGCGGCAGCTCCAGTGTATCGACCCGCCGCGATGACTGAACGAAAAAGCCATGCAGCAAATACACATAAAGGGTATGACGGCCCCAGGGCGTAAAGAAAAACGTTTTCTTTGGCACAATAGAAAGCACAAAAGCAATCATAATAACATTAATAATATACATTAAGATACGGACAAGCACACCGGTTAATGGCTGGGCCCCAAGCTCTGCATAAGAAATGGAACCGAACGTCCACTCGATTTGAATATCGGTATTGGCGTGATAATACACAAACAGCCCCGCTGCAAAAAGCAGCAGCAGCAGCCGGCTTGAAGCCCGGAAAAGCGGCTGAAGCCATTCTTTTTTTGCATAATAGCCTGCTAAAAAGAAAGGAAAAAAAACAAATGTCCGCCCCACGCTGAGAATGGTGAGCGAGTCACTCATTAACCCAATCAGCAGCCCCGCCGCAACTGAAACCGCAAGCGCCAGAAAAGGCCTTTTTAGCCATTTTACTACTATGAAAAGAAATACGTTCCAGAAAAACAAGCTGATTAAAAACCAAAGAGACCATTCGGGAATCAGCAGACTGACAGATGGTGCTTCTTCATGATCGATCCAGAAGTAAAAAATGGAATAAGCAATTTGAAAGATCACAAAGGGAACGAGCAGCTTTCCTGCTGTTTTTTTAAGATAGCCCTGCCGCATAATTCCTTTAGCAAAAAAACCAGATATAAAAATAAACGCCGGCATATGAAACGAATAGATGGTCATATAAAGCGAGTAAATAAGCGGGCTATCGTAAACATAAGGACGCATTAAGTGGCCAAAGACAACTAAAAAAATCAAAAAGAACCGTACATTATCAAAATAGTCATCACGCTTTTTCAATAAAATCACCTGAATAAGTAAGATAAACACATGACGCTATTATACACGACCTGGAAAAGAAATCGACAAAAAACAATTGTAGAAAAATTAGAAATAAGCGGGTTAATACTTTTCATTCAAAGCAAAAATGTGTAACGTAGAAAGAAGTAAAAAGAAATGAACAGGCAGGGGAGCAGCCATGAAAGACAGTAAAGCATCGTTAAAACTATTCATCGTCTTATCGCGTGCATACAAAGTGGTTAATGAACAAGTAAACGGATATATTCAAAAAGCCGGACTTAATCCGACAGAATTTGCAGTGCTTGAACTGCTGTATCACAAAGGGCCGCAGCCGCTTCAACAGATAGGCGGAAAAATTCTGCTGGCAAGTGGAAGTATTACGTACGTGGTTGATAAACTAGAAAAAAAACAGCTGCTGAAGCGGGTGGCGTGCTCTGAGGACCGCCGTATCACTCATGCGGCCATAACGGAAGAAGGAACAAATTTAATTGAACGTATTTTTCCGAAGCACGAACAAAATATTCATGAGCTGATTAAGGTCTTGTCAGAGGAAGAAGTGGAACAGGCAACAGCAATATTAAAAAAACTGGGCTTATCTATCAAAAATTTGTCATAACCCTTTTTGATCACTCGGCGTTATCTATGGTAAAATGACTCGGGTTAACGAGAAAGGGGCTTTACAAATGGCATTGTGGAAAGACTGGCGTTTTATTGTTGGAGTGATTGGGGCGTATATTCTTTTATACGTAACTTTTTTTGATTCGGATATTTTCTGGTATATTTATACGGCTGCCGCTTTGTTTTTTATGAGCATTTCTATTATAAGCGAGCCGATTGATGACCAGCAAAATACAAATAGATTTATGCTTTACGGAATCGGTTCAGGAATTGTTTTATACGTCCTGTTTGCAGCGGGTTACGCTTTATTAAAAGTGCTGCCTTTATCAGTTGAAGAGCACGTATCATCTATATATGCATTGTTCAGCCCGGTATTTATCTGGCATTATATCGTTCTGGTACTTATTATTATTCCGGGAGAAGAACTTTTTTTTCGCGGATTTATTCAAAAAAGGCTGGGACGCTATATGAATGAATGGGCAGCGATGGTCATTGCCGCTCTTTTCTATGCCTCTGTTTTTATTTATTCCGGAGAATGGATCTGGATGCTGGCCGCCTTATGCGGAGGTGTTTTTTGGGGAAGCCTTTATATTTGGCGAAAAAGCATTCCACTTTTAATTATCTCTCATTTAATTTTTGATCTGCTTTTTATCATTTTTCTTCCGCTTGGCTGAAGTGTCTAATATAAAAGACACTTCTTTTTTTAAAACAAAAATCTTGAAAGTCAGTTAAGGTCAAATTATAATAGGTTTATAGTCAAAGATGGTCAAATGAAAAGAAGTGTTTCATGTATAAGATGCTTTTTTCTAAGCAAAGATCTTGAAAGTCAAACAAGGTCAAATTATAATAAATCTATAGTCAAATATAGTCAAAGTCAAATAAAGGGGATGACGTAGATGAAATGTCAAAAATGCCAGGAGCATGAAGCGAATGTGCAAATGAGTGTACGTGTCAATGGGCAGTCTGCGCAGTACTTTTTATGCAATGCCTGCTATCAAAAAGAAAAACAAACAATTGGGGGAATGAATATGAACTTTCAACCATTTGGTTTTCCATTTGATGAATTTATGAAACAAATGCAGCCGGGACAGCCACAGTCAATGAAGCAGCAAACACCTCCGGCTCAAGCGGGACGAGGAGGCGGCGGAATTCTTGATCAGTTTGGACGGAATGTTTCGTCTCTTGCAAAAGCAGGCTTAATTGATCCAGTTATTGGCCGTGATAAAGAAATAGCACGTGTAATTGAAATATTAAATAGACGAAATAAAAATAACCCGGTGTTAATTGGTGAGCCGGGTGTCGGAAAAACAGCGATTGCAGAAGGTCTTGCGTTGTATATTGCAGAAGGCCGGGTGCCGCAAAAGCTTGCCGGCAAAGAAGTATACGTTCTTGACGTCGCGTCACTTGTTGCAGGTACAGGAATAAGAGGACAGTTTGAAGAGCGCATGAAAGAAATCATTTCAGAAGTAAAAACACGCAAAAATATACTTCTTTTTATTGATGAAATTCATCAGCTGGTCGGCGCGGGTTCGGCAGAAGGGTCAATGGATGCGGGAAATATTTTAAAACCGGCGCTTGCCCGCGGTGAAATGCAGCTCATCGGAGCAACAACGCTTAAAGAGTACCGCCAGATTGAAAAAGATGCAGCACTTGAACGCCGCTTTCAGCCGGTTCAGGTTGCAGAACCAAATGTTGAAGAAACTGTTCGAATATTAAAAGGTCTTCAAAAGAATTATGAAGCTTTCCACCAGGTGTCTTATTCTGATGAAGCGATTCAAGCATGTGCCCAGTTATCTCACCGCTACATTCAGGACCGGTTCCTGCCGGATAAAGCGATCGACTTGCTGGATGAAGCAGGCTCAAAGCTGAATTTAACGCTTGATCAAGCAGATACAGCATCAATTCAAGAGCAGCTTGCCGGCATTGCCAAAAGAAAAGAAGAAGCTCTTCAAAGAGAACAATACGAAGAAGCAGCGAAATTGCGTGATGAGGAAGCCGCCCTGGAGCAAAAGCTTGCTAAAGGCGGAAGTGTGGCGGCGGCTCCAACCGTGACAGCAGAAGATATTCAAAAGTTAATTGAAAGCAAAACTGGAATTCCAGTTGGGAAGCTTCAGCAGGATGAACAACAAAAAATGAAATTGATTGAAGCAAATCTAGCAGGAAAGGTAATTGGTCAGAAAGAAGCGGTAAAGAAAGTGGCCAAAGCCATTCGGCGCAGCCGGGCTGGATTAAAAGCCAAAAATCGCCCAATAGGTTCTTTCTTGTTTGTCGGGCCGACTGGTGTCGGGAAAACAGAATTAACCAAAACATTGGCGGAGGAGTTGTTCGGCTCTAAAGATGCACTCATTCGCCTGGATATGAGTGAATTCATGGAGAAACACAGTGTTTCAAAACTAATAGGATCACCTCCAGGCTATGTCGGTTTCGAAGAAGCGGGCCAGCTGACTGAAAAAGTGCGCCGCAATCCTTACAGCATTATTCTATTGGATGAAATTGAAAAAGCGCACCCCGATGTGCAGCACATGTTTCTGCAAATTATGGAAGATGGACGGCTCACAGACAGCCAGGGCCGGACGGTAAGTTTTAAAGAGTGCGTTATTATTATGACAAGTAATGCCGGCGTTGGCAGAAAGAGTGTCACAGTTGGCTTTGAGAAGCAGCCGGAAGCATCAATCGGCAGCGTTTTAGAATCTTTATCTGATTACTTTAAACCAGAGTTTTTAAACCGGTTTGATGCAATTATTGAATTCCAGGCACTGGGCAAAGAGCAGCTGGCTCAAATTGTTGATTTGATGATTGCTGAATTGAATGAAATGCTTGCTGAGCAGCAAATGAAGATTGAAGTAGACAAAGCGGTAAAAGAAAAACTGGCTGAACAGGGATACAGCCCGCAATTTGGAGCACGTCCGCTTCGCCGGGTCATTCAAGAACAAATTGAAGACGGCATCGCTGATTTTGTGCTTGACCATCCCGAGGTAACGGAGCTCCACGCTGTGCTGGAAGATGAGGCAATTACTATTAAACAAGCATAAAACAAAGAAAAGAGCGGATTTTATGATCCGCTCTTTTTTTCATGAATGGACGATGATATAATTTTTATGGTTAACGACTGTTTTTTCTTCTAATTCGCGCTCGTCGAAATCTTCCATAATAGTCAAATCAACAATCACGGAGTTTTCATTTACTTTTTCGACGATTCCGCGCAGGCCATTTCTAAATTCAATAATGTTGCCGACTTCTGCTTTTGTCATCTATTTCGCTCCTTTTCGACAATTGGCGATACCATTTTTGCTTGTTTTCTTTTATAATAAAAAACGTCAGCAAAAGGTATTAAACTAAATTTTGCCTTATTTTTTGAAAATAGTAAAGGGTTTTACACGATGTTGTGTTAATTTTTTGACTATTTTACCAGGGAGGTGACTACTTGACTCCGGAAGAGGCCGTTCAGTCGATTGAGAACCTTCGTAATGAAACTATAAAAATCCTGAGAGTTCAAAAAGAAGATTTCTTGTCCTTTCGACAAGAGCTGATCAAACAGCAGGACTTTAAGCATTTCCGTGGAATCGCAAAACACGGAGGGCATGTTGAGTATGAATATATGAAAATACCTCGAAGCTAAGGGAGGAGACATATGTTTAAAGGGAAAACAGTAGTTGTTACGGGTGGAGCCAATGGAATCGGCAAAGCAGCAGCTTTTGCATTTGCGGAAAAAGGAGCATTTACGGCAATCATTGATGTAAATGAACAAGCAGGCCAGGCAGCGGTTCAAGAATGGAAAAGCTCAGGCCTTGAGGCTGCTTTTTATGCTGCAGACGTTGGAGACATTGAAAAAATAGAGAATGTATTTTCTGATATTGTCAAAAAAAGAGGTACTATTGATATATTAATTAATAATGCAGGCGTTTCTTCTTTTGGCTCCATCTGGGACATAAATAAACGAGACTGGGACAAAATTATGACCACTAACGCCGCAAGTGTGCTTTTTTGTTCTCGGGAAGCTGCTAAACATATGAAAAAGGGCAGTGCAATTGTGAATATGTGCTCAACCCGGCACAGCATGTCAGAACCTGACACTGAGCTGTATGCGGCATCAAAAGGAGCGGTTTATTCGTTAACACATACGCTCGCTATGACATTCAGCGGCAAAGGAATACGTGTAAACAGTATTAGTCCAGGGTGGATCGAGACGGGAGATTATGCAAAGCTTCGTCCAGAAGATCATGCCCAGCATCCATCCGGGCGTGTCGGGAAACCGCAGGATGTTGCAAAAGCCTGCTTGTATCTTGCGGATCCGGACAACACGTTTGTAAACGGAGAAAACCTTGTGATTGACGGCGGCATGACGCGTAAGATGATTTACTTTCCTTGACTTTTTTGTTTTTTCAGCTGTTCTTTTGTATAAAGCTTCAACGCTGAAACAATCTGGTCTTTTAAAGCATCACTTCCATCGCTTTGGATACCATATTCAAAGACACTGCCAGCTCTTCGTTTTCGAATAAGCTGCCCGGTAAAATGAATGAATGTTCCAGAAAGTGAAAAAGAAAGGATAACAATCAGGCCGTTTTTTAATTCAATGTCTGTTTTAGAAGAGGCTTTTAGCCCGTTCGGACTAATATCGAGAATATAAGCATCAAACACCTGAACCTTTTCTTTTTTGCCAGCGGAATACTGATACACCTCGCCTGAAGCAGAAATGGCTTCAGGGAAAACATAACGAAAAGCTTCTTGTCTTTTATAATACATGATAAAATCTCCTTGCTTTTACTATATTTGTCTATTTTATAAAATGAAAGCAGGAAGAGCAATATGAGAAGGCGCGATCGTTGAGGGAAAATAAGTTTAATGCTATTCTCTATGAAGAAAACGTATGAAGGAGAGACCGATTAATGTCTAATAAAACATTTACAGTAACAGCAGATACAGGTATTCATGCACGTCCTGCTACACTTCTTGTGCAAACAGCGAGCAAATATGCAAGCGATGTAAACCTTGCGTTTAACAGCAAAACTGTGAACTTGAAATCAATTATGGGTGTAATGTCTCTTGGCATTGGAAAAGGTGCCGAAATTACAATCACAGCCGAGGGCAATGACGAGACAGAGGCAATTGAAGCAATTGAAAACTTGTTGAAAAGCGAAGGTCTTGCGAACTGATGGCGGCGATATTAAAAGGAATTGGAGCATCTGACGGAATTGCCTTTGCGAAAGCGTACCGCTTAATGGAACCTGACTTAACTGTTGAAAAGCGTGATGTGGCTGATACGGGAGCTGAAGCGGAGCGTTTCCGCGCTGCTTTAAAAAAATCAGAAGCAGAGCTTGAAGCAATTAAAGAAAAAGCACGTATCGACCTGGGAGACGACAAAGCGGCTATTTTTGAAGCCCATTTGCTCGTATTAAACGATCCAGAATTAACCGGGCCCATTGAGGAGAAAATCAAGTCGGATTCTGTTAATGCAGAATTCGCGCTGCAAGAAACAGCGACGATGTTTGTCGGCATGTTTGAAGCAATGGACAATGAGTATATGAAAGAGCGTGCGGCAGATATTAAAGATGTAACAAAACGTGTGCTGGCTGCGCTTCTTGGGGCAGAGCTTCCGGCGCCGGCGCTGATTGCCGAAGAAGTTGTAGTCGTTGCAGAAGACTTAACTCCATCCATGACAGCACAATTAAACCGTGAGTTTGTAAAAGGATTTACAACTGATATTGGCGGCCGTACATCTCACTCTGCCATCATGGCACGTTCGCTTGAAATTCCGGCGGTTGTTGGAACAAAAAATGCAACGGCAGATATTCAAAACGGCGACCTGATTATTATTGACGGCCTTCAGGGAGAAGTGCACATTAATCCAACTGAAGAAATCGCAGCAGAATATAAAAAACGTGCTGAAGCATTTGCCAAGCAAAAAGCAGAATGGGCAAAGCTTGTAAACGAGCAGACTGTAACCGCTGACGGTCACCATGTTGAACTGGCAGCTAACATAGGAACGCCTGCAGATCTTGATGGCGTAAAATCAAACGGCGGAGAAGGCGTTGGCCTGTATCGGACCGAGTTTTTATACATGGGCCGTGACAATCTGCCGACAGAGGAAGAACAGTTTGAATCTTATAAAGCTGTTTTAGAAGGAATGGAAGGCAAACCGGTTGTTGTCCGTACACTGGATATCGGCGGTGACAAAGAGCTTCCATACCTGGATCTTCCGCATGAAATGAACCCGTTCCTTGGCTTCCGTGCAATCCGTCTTTGCCTGGAACAACAGGATATTTTCCGCACGCAGCTTCGTGCATTGCTTCGCGCCAGTGTTTATGGAAACCTAAAAATCATGTTCCCAATGATTGCAACTGTAAACGAATTCCGCCAGGCGAAAGCGGTTCTATCGGAAGAACGCGCGAAATTGGAAGCGGAAGGTATTAAGGTAGCGGAAGAAATTGAATTGGGCATCATGGTGGAAATTCCATCAACAGCTGTTATCGCTGACCTGTTTGCAAAAGAAGTGGACTTCTTCTCAATCGGGACAAACGATTTAATTCAGTACACAATGGCGGCAGACCGCATGAACGAACGGGTTTCTTATTTATACCAGCCGTATAATCCTTCTATTTTGCGCCTTGTTAAAATGGTCATTGAAGCCGCACACAAAGAAGGCAAATGGGCCGGTATGTGCGGTGAGATGGCAGGCGACGAAACGGCTATTCCGCTGCTGCTCGGCTTAGGTCTTGACGAATTCTCAATGAGTGCGACTTCTATTTTAAAAGCACGTGCACAGCTGAAGAACTTGTCCAAATCAGATATGGAATCATTGGCAGCCAAAGCGGTAGAAATGTCTACAGCAGAAGAAGTTGTCGAACTTGTTAACTCGATTGAAAAAAATTAATAAAAAAAGGTGTAAAAAAAGAAAAAGCGGGAATGATAGTAGCGTAACCAGTTTTTCATTCTCCATTTCTCTCACTTTTGCCCGGGCGAACGCTGCCCGGGATTTTTTTGTTTAAAAAAGCGGCTTCTCAAAAGAAGCCGCTTTATGCTGGTTATAATGTTTTTAAAAACTGTTCAATTCGTGATAATCCTTCTGTAATTTCCTCCACGCTGCAGGCATACGACAGGCGGAACCAGCCTTCACCAGCCCGGGAAAAAGCACTGCCCGGCACAACGGCTACTTTATACTCTTTTGCCAGTGTTAAACAAAAATCAAAAGAGGAGCCGGAATAAGCTGCTGGTATTTTCACAAAAAAGTAAAACGCGCCATCAGGCTTTACAGTATGCAGCCCAAGGCTCCCCAGTGTTTTAAACGTTAAATCGCGGCGTTTTTTGTACTCATCCCTCATAGGCAGAGCATCGTCTATTCCGTCTGTCAGAGCGGCAATCGCCGCTTTCTGTGAAATAGAGGCAGCGCATGATACATTATACTGATGAACTTTGAGGATATGCTGCACAATCGCTTTTGGTGCGAATAAAAAACCAATTCGCCAGCCGGTCATGGCATGTGATTTCGATAATCCATTCACTACAATGGTCTGGTCTTTTAAAAAAGAAGCAATCGAAATATGCGGATGTTCGTAAACAATCTCACTGTAGATTTCATCTGCGAGAATGAATAAATTATGCTTTTTTGCAAGGGCTGCAATTTCCTGTAGTTCAGCTGCAGTTAAACTCACGCCCGTCGGGTTAGACGGGTAAGGCAGGACCATCAATTTTGTTTTATCATTGATCTGCTGTTCAATAAGAGCGGCCGTCAGGCGGAAGTCGTTTGCGGCTGTATCCACCATAACTGGTTTTGCTCCGCACAAATGAATAATCGGTTCATAGCCAGGGTAAACCGGTCCGGGAATAATCACTTCATCGCCCTGCTCCAGAATAGCCCGAAGAGCAATATCAATAGCCTGGCTGGCTCCAACGGTCACAATTACCTCGCTCTCAGAATGATATTCGACTGCGTATTTTGTTTTATAAAAGCGGACAGCTGCGTCTCGCAGCTCGGGAAGCCCCGCATTTGGTGTATAAACGGTTTCATTGTGATTGATTGCTTCAATTCCTGCTGTTTTGATATGCTCCGGTGTCGGGAAATCCGGCTGGCCGATTGTTAAAGAAATCATGTCCTGCTGTGTGCCGACTAAATTAAAAAACTTGCGGATACCCGAAATTTCAATTTCTTTTACACGAGTATTTAATTGATGTTCCATTTGTAAACCACCTTTTTTTATTCTATTGTTATTATAATGTAAATTTTTTAGATGAATATTAAAGAATTATAAACTTTTCAAGCATCGACAATTTTTTATTTCGTGATATAGTAAAATAAAAAAGCAAGGGGACTAATGGCTTATGACAAATGATTATGGAATTTTACTTGAATCTGGAACAAATGAACTCGAAGTGGTAGAATTTGAAGTAAAAGGAAATAAATATGGCATTAATGTTATGAAAGTGAAGGAAATTATACAGCCGATGCCGATTATCTTCATTCCGCATGCACATCCAAACATCGAAGGAATTATCCAGCTGCGCGGTGAAGTGCTGCCGGTTATCGACATGGCAAAAGTATTGGGAATGCAGCCGGCTGAAAATCAATCTACAGATAAATACATTGTAACGGAATTTAACCAGCAAAAGGTTGTTTTTCATGTTCAAAACGTCACTCGTATTCACCGGATTTCATGGAATGATATTGAAAAACCGTCTGAAATGTATCAGGGCGGCAACAATCAAATTATCGGTGTTATTAAAATTAACGGTACGATGATTTTACTGATTGATTTTGAAAAAATTGTTGTCGATATTAATCCGCATTCAGGTATTCATGTTGACCAAATTAAAAGCCTGGGAGAACGCCAGCGTTCAGAAAAGCAAATTATTGTAGCTGAAGACTCCCCGCTGCTTCGTAAGCTTTTACACGACACGCTGCGGGAAGCTGGCTATGAACGGGTTGAGTTTTTTGAAAACGGGCAGCTTGCCTATGACTTTTTAGAATCAACACTTGACGAAGAGAACACATTCGAAAAAGTGCAGCTTCTCGTAACAGATATTGAAATGCCAAAAATGGACGGCCACCATTTAACAAAACGAGTGAAAGATCATCCGATACTGAAACAGCTTCCTGTTATTATCTTTTCTTCTCTTATTACGGATGAGCTCCGCCATAAAGGAACAGGAGTGGGAGCGGACGCACAGGTGAGCAAGCCGGAGATTGCCCGCCTTATTCAATATATTGACGAGCTGGCCCTATAAATCAGAAAAGGACGCTTCCCTGGCGGCTGCGTCCTTTTTATTAATATGATTGGCCAAGTGGCTTGAAAACAGGCTTTGTATACTTTTTTTGCCCTGGCGGTTTATGCTTGGAGTGTTCTTCTTTCATTCCTGTGTACGATTCGAGGATATGTTTTGCTTTTGAAAGCCCCATCGAGCAGCGGGGATTTCGTGTTTGATCACTCAGCCGGCCAAGATGGGGCAGTGAATTAAAGTCTTCTTTGCAGGGCGGCATATGAAAAGTATAGTTGCCGCATGAAACTAGCACATCGGACTGCTGGCGGCTGTTTTTCGGATTCCGGGAAAAGTGAAGGCCCTTTTTCTCTGCTTTGCCTTCTTTGATCATTTTTAAGAGGGCGCATTTTTTCAGCGAGTACAAATACTTTGGATTAGTGGCCGTCTTCGCATGACGGTTAACTGTAAAGATCGCTTTGGCGAGGGTATCATCTGATGAAGATTGGGTGAAGGGTTCAGATTTACTGCTCAAGATAGTGACTCCTTTCGTGCTCATTTTTTCTTATTATATACTGTTTAAGCCCGATATGGAAGCATTCACCGTGGTTTGCATGGTATATTGTAAGGGGAAAATGAATAAAAAACGAAAGCAGGAACAGCGATGAAACAAAGCAAAACAGCGATTATTGACATTGGATCAAACACAGTGCGCCTTGTCTTATATAAAGAATATGGATCAGCGATAGAAGAATTCCGCAATGTAAAAGCGCCGCTCAGACTGCGCCGCTTTTTGGATGCGGAAAGTGAGATGAATGAGGAAGGAATTCAGCTTCTTCTAGAAGCTCTGAGAAATTTTAAAGAAGTGCTCGATTACTACGAAGTTACAGAAGTGGAATGCACAGCGACCGCTGCGGTGCGCCAGGCAGCAAACCGGAATGTCATTATTGAAAGAGTGAAAAAAGAAACCGGTTTTCAAATTCGTTTGCTATCGGGTGAAGAAGAAGCTTTCTATGGGCTGTCAGCTGTATTGAAAACCATGCCGGCCGATCGGGGATTAACTATTGATATTGGCGGCGGCAGCACGGAAATCACTTTGTTTGAAAACAGAGAACTAAAGCATTCTTTCAGCTTTCCGTTCGGTGTTGTGTCGCTTAAGGAACAATTTATAACAGAAGACCGGATGAAGCCAAAAGAACAAAAGAAAATGGCTGAATATATTCAAGCAGAACTTAAAAAGTTTGACTGGCTGGAAGAGGCACCGGAAGGCGTTATTGCAGCAATTGGCGGAAGCGCCCGGAACCTGGCGAATGTCCAGCAGTTAAAAGAGAATTACCCGCCGCTCGGTGTTCATGGCTATGAACTGACGATCGAGGCGCTTGACGAGCTCCGAGCAGAACTTTCACCGCTTTCTTATTCAGAACTTGAAAAAGTAGATGGACTGTCAAATGAACGTGCTGACTTGATATTGCCGGCTATTGAGGTATTTTACCAGCTTGCCATACATACAAAAGCGAAAGGGCTTCTCGTCAGCTCGCGAGGGCTTCGCGACGGCATTATGCTGGAGCGGACAAAAAGCGGTGCCTGGAAAACAGCTGAAGACGTAAAGCGAAACGGCATAAAGCGGCTTTTGACGGTTTATGGCCACGATGCAAAGCACCATTATCAAATGATGAAACTGACAGGAAATATGCTGAGAGGCTTCGAGCGGGAAGGCATTATGGAAGTAACGGGCAAAGAACGCTTTATCATCGAGCAGTCGGCCGCTTTGTTTTATCTTGGCGAATATATTTCCTCAAGTTCAAAAAGCCGCCATACGTTTTATTTACTTATCAACTCTTTATTCGATGGATTTACTCATCGGGAGAAGGCTTATATTTCCCTAACAGCTTCTTTTACAAACAATTCAACTTTAAAACAGTATTTGGAACAATTTGATGGCTGGTTTTCAAAAGACGAAATTCAAAAAATGCGTGAATACGGTTCGCTGTTAAAGCTGTGCTTTAGTTTAAACAGCTCAAAGCGGAGCATTGTAAGCGACCTGAATGTAAAGCGAAAAAATGATCATATTGTCATTACCGTTTACTGTGAAGGCAGTGAACTGGCTGAACGCTACCAGAGCGATAAGCAAAAACGCCACTTGGAAAAAGCTTTGCAAAAAACAGTTGAAATTGTCTTTAAACGAATTGAAATCAATTGAAACGGGGGATTCCGATGAGTGAGCGGGCCGTAATCGATTTGGCAAATCCGATGTATTACAATAACCGGGAGTTAAGCTGGCTTAACTTTAATAAACGAGTATTGGAAGAATCATCGGACTTAAATAATCCTTTACTGGAGCGGATGAAGTTTTTAGCTATTTTCAGTTCGAATTTAGATGAGTTTTTTATGGTGCGGGTGGCTGGTTTGAAAGACCAGGTAAAGGCTGGCTTTAATAAGCCTGAAAACAAAGCCGGGCTGACACCGAAGCAGCAGCTGAACCGGATCAGTATTAAGGCACATGAGCTGGTGAAAATTCAAAATCGGGTGCTACGGGAAGAAATATTGCCCTCTCTTGCAGAAGAAGGTTTTTATTTGAAAAAACCAGCTGAATTAACAAAAGAACAACGTCAGTTCCTGCTGGATTACTTTGATAATGAAGTATTTCCAGTTCTTACACCTATGGCGATTGATGCATACCGGCCCTTCCCCATGCTGCTGAACAGATCTCTTAATCTCGTTGTAATGCTCGAAAATGATGAACCGGATGCAGAAATGGACCGTGTCGCGATTGTACAGGTGCCCGGTGTGCTGGAGCGGACAATTGAAATTCCTTCAGAAAAAGACGGGGCATTCGTTTTGCTGGAAGACGTGCTTGAATACTTTATCGACCGCATTTTTCATGGTTATAAGGTGAAAAACGTTAACACGTTCCGGATTACACGAAATGCCGATATGGAAATTCATGAAGAAGGTGCCCGGGATTTACTGCTGGAAATTGAAAAAGAACTGAAGAAGCGAAAGTGGGGCGCCGCTGTTCGTCTGGAAATCAAGTCCCAGGATTTGGATCAGCATGTGCTTGATTACCTGCTGGAGGAACTTGAAATACATTGCAAAGATGTATATGAAATTGACGGGCCGATTGACTTAACTTTTTTGTTTCCGTTCACGAAAAAACTAGGCACTCTCCGTGAAGGGCTATCATATGAGACCTTTATACCCCAGCTGCCGGAAGATCTGACTTCCCGGGAAGATATTTTTGAAAAAACGCTCCAGCAGGATGTGCTTTTTTATCATCCGTATGAATCATTCGAGCCAGTGATTGATTTTATTTCACAGGCGGCAGACGACCCTACCGTATTGGCGATTAAAATGACGCTTTATCGGGTGAGCGGTGATTCTCCAATTATTGAATCGCTTAAACGGGCGGCCGAAAAAGGGAAGCAGGTAACGGTTCTTGTAGAGCTGAAAGCCCGGTTTGACGAAGAAAACAATGTGCAATGGGCCAAAGAGCTGGAAAAAGCAGGCTGCCATGTTATTTACGGGATGCATAATTTAAAGACCCACAGCAAAATTACCCTGATTGTGCGGAAGCGAGCCGGACGAATTGAACGGTTCGTCCATCTCGGCACTGGAAACTATAATGATGCAACGGCGAAGCTTTATACCGACCATGGATTAATTACTGCCAAAAAAGAATTTGGTGTAGACGCGACTAATTTTTTTAATTACTTAAGCGGCTATATGGATAAACCAAAGTATAACCACCTGGTGGTAGCACCATTTGATATTCAAGACGCTTTCATCAAACTGATAGATGAGGAAATTGAAATTCACAAAAAATATGGAAATGGCCGGATCATTGCAAAAATGAATTCGCTGACAGATAAGAGGCTTATTATGAAGCTGTATGAGGCATCCAACGCCGGAGTACAGATTGACTGCATTATCCGGGGGATTTGCTGTATGAGACCGGGAATTCCCGGGGTAAGCGACAACATCCGGGTGATCAGCATTGTCGGCCGCTTTCTTGAACATAGCCGGATCTATTACTTCCATCATAATGGTGAGCGGAAAATTTATTTATCATCTGCGGATATGATGACAAGAAACATGATCAAGCGGGTCGAAATTTTGTTTCCAATTTTAGAGGAAGCACTGAAAGAAAGGCTGGATAATTTTCTTCATTTGCAATTAGCTGACAATGCGAAAGCCCGTTACCAGGATAACGAAGGGAATTACCATTATGTTAAACATGGACCGGAAGATACCTATATTGACTGTCAGCTTGAATCATTAAAAGCTGCTTACCGCGTTCGTGAAGATGAGGAATAACAAAAATCCGCAAAAATCATTTGCGGATTTTTTTATGCTATAATTAATGAGTGAATAATCATTCATAAAGAAAGGGGAGAAGAAATTTGAAAACCAAAACGGTCATTATCACGGGCGGCTCAAGCGGCATGGGAAAGTATATGGCAAAGCGTTTTTATCAGGAAGGATCAAACGTATTGATTTCAGGACGCAGTGAAGAAAAGCTGGCAGCAGCGAAAAAAGAAATAGCAGAGGGAGCCAGCCGTTTTTTAACGATGGAAATGGATGTAAGAGAACCTGATCAAGCTGTAAAGCTGGTCGACAAAGCGAAACAGGCTTTTCAATCAGTGGATATTTTAATTAACAATGCAGCGGGGAACTTTCTTTGCCCTGCTGAAAAATTAACGCCAAATGGATGGAAGGCAGTTATTGACATCGTTTTAAACGGTACTTTCTATTGTTCCCATGCCGCGGCAAACTACTGGATCGAACAAGGGACAAAAGGTTCAATTATCAATATGGCCGCAACATATGCATGGAATGCAGGAGCCGGGGTTGCCCATTCAGCCGCAGCAAAAGCTGGCGTGCTGTCCCTGACCAGAACACTCGCCGTAGAGTGGGGGCGCCGATATGGCATACGGGTGAATGCTATTGCACCGGGCCCAATTGAACGGACGGGAGGAGCGGAAAAGCTATGGGAATCAGAGGAAGCAGCAATGAGGACAATAAACAGTGTCCCTCTTCAAAGGCTGGGAACTCCTGAAGAAGTTGCAGGTCTTGCGTATTATTTGGCATCTGATGAAGCGGAATATATAAATGGTGAGTGCATTGCAATTGACGGAGGACAGTGGCTGAATCGCTTTCCTTTTTAAAAACAGCGGCATTCGCTGTTTTTTTGTTATCGCTTTCTTTTTTTTATTGACATCATGTATATACAAGTATTAAACTAGCGTTAAGATGTATATACAAGTTTAGGAGGGAAGCTGAAATGGGAGCGTATTCAAAACAAGCCTCGCAGATTGTAGAAGCAGTCGGCGGCAAAGAAAATATTCAAGCGGCTACACATTGTGTAACACGTCTTCGTTTTGCTTTAAAAGATGAAAGCCTGGTGGATGAAAAAAAGCTTGAACAAATTGACGTAGTAAAAGGGTCTTTTTCTGCTAATGGGCAGTATCAGGTTGTCATCGGGCAGGGCACAGTAAATAAAGTGTACCAGGACCTCGTAGAAGAAACGGGAATTGGAGAAGCATCAAAAGATGATGTGAAGAAAGCATCTGAATCAAATTTAAACCCTCTGCAGCGTGCAATTAAAACACTTGCTGATATTTTTATACCCATTTTGCCCGCTATTGTAACAGCCGGTTTATTGCTTGGATTGAATAATATATTAACGGGCCAGGGAATCTTTTTTGAGGAGTCATTGATTGAACGGTATCCACAGTGGGCAGACATTGCGAACGTTATCAACTTAATCGCAAATACGGCTTTTACCTTTTTGCCGGCATTGATCGGATGGTCAGCGGTAAAAAGGTTTGGCGGCAGTCCGCTGCTTGGAATTGTCCTCGGTCTTATTCTGGTTCATCCTGATTTGTTAAACGCCTGGTCGTATGGTGAAGCTGAAAAAGCAGGAGAAATTCCAACCTGGAACATCCTCGGGCTCACAGTTGAAAAAATAGGCTATCAGGGGCAGGTGCTGCCGGTCCTGTTTGCTTCTTATGTGCTGGCGAAAATTGAAGTCTTTTTAACAAAGCGGGTTCCGGAAGGCATTCAGCTGCTGGTTGTTGCGCCGGTTGCTCTTCTTGTCACAGGGTTTGCCGCGTTTATCTTAATCGGTCCGGTTATGTTTGCGGTTGGAAATGTGATTACAGATGCCGTTATTTATATTTTTGACACGGTTCCTGTCCTTGGAGGATTGATTTATGGAGGCCTGTACAGCCTGCTTGTTATTACCGGAATGCATCATACATTTTTGGCGGTTGACTTGCAGCTTGTCGGTTCATCCCTCGGAGGCACGTTCTTGTGGCCGATGCTCGCGCTGTCTAATATTGCGCAGGGGGCTGCTGCTTTAACAATCGGCTTCCTGGCGAAAGAAGAACGTCTGAAAGGACTTTCCTATACATCAGCTTTGTCGGCTTTTCTTGGTGTGACAGAGCCCGCGATGTTCGGGGTTAACCTGCGCTTCCGCTATGCTTTTGCGGCGGCTATGATAAGTTCAGCCGTTGCCGGCATGTTTATTTCTATCAACGGTGTATTGGCCAGCACAATCGGGGTAGGCGGCATTCCAGGCTTTCTTGTTATCAGTAAAGGAATGACCTCCTTTTTAATAGGGATGATCATTGTTCTTGTGCTGCCGGTCATCTTAACGTTCGTTTTTTCGAAATTTGCGAAACAAAAATAAAGGGCGTCTTTTTGCCCTTTTTTTCTATTAGGAGGCATTAATTATGAATGAACAATGGTGGAAGAAAAGTGTGGTTTATCAAATTTATCCAAAAAGCTTTAATGATACGACCGGAAATGGAGTGGGGGACATACCGGGCATTATTGAAAAGCTTGATTATCTAAAAGAGCTCGGAGTTGACGTCCTGTGGCTGACACCTATTTATGAGTCTCCCCAAAAAGACAATGGATACGATATTAGTGATTATTACCGCATCAATCCGGACTACGGCACGATGAAGGATGTAGAAGAGCTTTTGTCGGAGGCGCATGGCCGTGGCATAAAGATTGTAATGGACCTGGTTGTCAACCACACGTCAACAGAGCATGAGTGGTTCAAACAGTCAAGAAACCCGGATTCTCCATATCGTAATTATTATATTTGGAGAGATGGAGTAAGTGGAGGGCCCCCGAATAACTGGAAGTCCAAATTCGGCGGTTCAGCCTGGGAATATGACGAGCAAAGCGGCCAGTACTACCTGCACCTGTTTGACCGTACACAGGCAGACTTGAATTGGGAAAATGAAAAAATGCGGAAAGAATTATACGAAATGATGCATTTTTGGCTCCAAAAAGGCATTGACGGATTTCGTCTGGATGTAATCAACTTAATTTCAAAAAATCAGGCGTTTCCGGATGACTTTGAAGGGGATGGGCGGCGTTTTTATACAGATGGACCTCATATTCATGAATTTTTGCAGGAGATGAATAATGAAGTGTTTTCTAAGTACGAGGAATTGCTGACCGTTGGAGAAATGTCTTCAACTACAATTGAGCACTGTATTCGTTATTCGCATCCCAACTCGCATGAACTGGCAATGACGTTTAACTTCCACCATTTAAAAGCAGACTATCCAAATGGCGAGAAATGGACGGACACGTCTTTTGATTTTCTCTGGCTGAAAGATGTAATGTCAACCTGGCAGATGGAAATGGATAAAGGCGGCGGCTGGAATGCATTGTTCTGGTGTAATCACGACCAGCCCCGCATTGTAAGCCGTTATGGCAATGATAAGGAATACCGGGTAAAGTCAGCAAAGATGCTTGCAAATGTCATTCACTTTATGAAAGGGACTCCTTATATTTACCAGGGTGAAGAACTTGGCATGACAAATCCGAATTTTGAGCGGATTGAAGAGTATCGCGATGTGGAATCCCTGAACATATATAAAGAATTAGTAGCTCGTGGTGTGCCTGAACAAAAGGTTTTGGCTATTTTAAAACAGAAATCCCGTGATAACAGCCGGACGCCTGTTCAGTGGAATAACGGTCCCAATGCAGGATTTACTGCAGGCAGTCCCTGGATTGGCGTTGCGGCAAATTATCATGAAATCAACGCGGAAGCGGTACAAAACGAAACAGATTCTGTTTTTAAGCATTACCAAAAACTAATTCAGCTGCGAAAACAGGAAGCTGCCCTGCGTGAAGGAAGCTTTCGTCTTCTTTTGAAAGATGATCCCGCTTTATTTGTTTACGTTCGTGAGTACAAAGGGGAAATATGGCTGGCCGCTAATAATTTTTACGAAGAAAAAGCAGCCTTTACAGTGCCCCAGGAATTTAAGTCGATGAAATCGGAGCTTATCTTGTCCAATGAACCAGATGCTCCTCGAACATTGTCAGACTGGACGCTGACAGCTTATGAAAGTACTGTATACCGCCTGTCTAACTAGTTTATTTTATGTTATAGTAGAAGAATGACAGCATGCAGGTGAACAAATATGAAAAAAAACAAATATAAGTATATCTATGAGGAACTTGCTCAGCAAATGAAAGAAGGCACATTTCAGCCGGGCGAGCTTATACCATCAGAGCATGAGCTGGCAGGAAAGTACGAGACATCAAGAGAGACAATTCGTAAAGCGCTGACGCTTCTTTCGCAAAATGGCTATATTCAAAAGCTGCGCGGCAAAGGTTCAGTAGTGCTTGATACAAACCGGGCCAGCTTTCCTATTTCAGGTCTTGTCAGTTTTAAAGAATTGGCAGACCAAATGAGCGGGACTGTTCATACAACTGTAGAAGAGTTCAGCACTATTCACCCGGAGCCGTATTTGCAGCATCAGCTGCAATGTAATGCGAAAACAGAAGTCTGGAAGGTGATCCGCACGCGCACATTTGATGGGGAGCGTGTGATTTTAGATAAGGATTATCTCCTGAAAAAACATATTCCAGCGCTGACAAAAGACATTTGCGGCCAGTCAATCTATGCTTATATTGAGCAGGAGCTCGGGCTGACCATCAGCTTCGCCAAAAAAGAAATAACAGTCGAGCCGTGTACACAGGAAGATATGAGTTTTCTTGATGCGAATGGC
Organism: Domibacillus indicus; assembly: GCF_000970685.1. Lineage (GTDB taxonomy): Bacteria > Bacillota > Bacilli > Bacillales > Domibacillaceae > Domibacillus > Domibacillus indicus. Next base: position 332,832 of record NZ_LAJB01000007.1, on the reverse strand, counting down.
TTTTCACATGTGGTTGTTGTTCGCAACTATGTATATCTGGAGGATGCGAGCCTTTTCCAATATACAGAATCAAGACACCGGCCGGACAAATTTCGATTCGTCGATTTTGCCCGCCGCCACATAAAGTAGCCCGGCGCAGTTTTGTGCCGGGTTCTTTTTAATTCACAGCATAATTGCCAAAAGTCATGTATAATAATAAGCGATTTGACGGAATAGGGGGTTTATTCATGGATGCACTGGAAATTATGAGCAATCTTGATCGCATTGTCCCATATTATCAGCCGATTTTTAGCGCCGATGAACATAAAATTATTGGATACGAAGTATTAGGACGTTACATAGAAAATGGGGTGGCTCGAAGCCTCGGGCGCTTTTTCCATGATGAAGATACACCGGATGACTTTCGTCGTGAAGTAGAGGACGTTATTGTTAGAAAAGCACTTAATGCATTTACAGAAGCCAGGAAAACAGAGATGCTTTTTATTAACCGCAGGGCGGCAGGGCTTCTAGAGGATTATGGGGAGTCCTTTCTAGCCATATTAGATGAATATACGGAAAAAGGTTTGCGGCTTGAACAGGTAGTACTTGAAATATCTGAAGCTGACTATAGCAAGCCGCTCGATAATGTGCTGCGGTATTATAAAACACTCGGCATTCGGCTTGCAGTGGACCATATTGGGGAATTGGACGGCGATATTCGGCATTTTGCCGGATCATCGCCGGATATTTTAAAAATAAGCCTGCGGGCGCTGAGAAAAGATGCGAGCGATCAGTCCTACAAAAATATTGTATACTCTCTTTCCATGTTTGCTCGAAAGTTAGGGGCTTCCCTTTTATTTGAAACAGTAGAGGCAGAATACCAATTGCAATACGCCTGGAAAAATGGCGGGCGCTATTACCAGGGCTTTTATCTGGCAGAGCCTTTAGCCGGCTTTGCAGAGCCAGACGGCTTAAAAGACATGCTGAGAGAAAAATGCAGCCGGTTTATTTCCTACGAGAAAAAAGCACTTGGCAGTGTTTATTCGCTTGCTGAACAGCTGGAAACAGGACTTAGTGCAGTGATTGCTAGGTCAAAAGCAGACTCGAAAGAAAAGCTTCTTGAGGAAATTGCGCAGCAGTTTGATGAAATGTGCTTTCGCTTATATATTTGCGATGAAAATGGATTTGAATTAACCTCAAACTACTTTAAAAAAGACGGAAAATGGATTTTTCAGCCCGAGTACCTGGATAAAAACTGGAGCTGGCGCCCGTATTTTCTTGAAAACATTGTTCAAATGAACAAAAATGGCGGCGGCCTGATTTCAGATTTATATAATGACATTGAAACAGGCGAAACCATTCGGACTTTTTCTTACCCTGTCAGCGATCACGAGTACTTATTTTTCGATATACCATATGAATATTTGTATGACCAGGATGGATTGCTATATTAACGTATGAAACATGCTGGAGCTGGAAACAATGGAAGCATCCTGAAATGAAAAGGAGATGCTTTGCATGATCTGGATCATTTTGTCGGCAGCCGTCCTGGTTGGCGGTGGTCTTTGGACAGCTTCCATTATGAGGCGTTCCGGTGCTCTGGGACGGAAGGATACGGACAATTCGGGGCCGGTCAGGCACCACCCATATATGCTGAATCCGGTTGTTTGGCTGTATCTGGCGGTATTTGTCGTTTTTATAGGAATCATCATCGTTGTTTGGATAAAAGGGCGCTAGTTTGAGCGTCTTTTTTACCTTTATTCAATCGAAAAAACAGGACAAAATTATTGGATTAAACAAGGGATGTGTGGTATATTTCTTGTGCTTACTAAATGGATAACGATTAAGAGAGGGGTCGACAATATATGTCACAATTGGTTGGAATCGTGCAGCGTTTAAAGTCATTACAGGAGGGCGGTGAACAGGGAGAAGTACAACAGCGCCTGTTTGAGTTGAACGGCAAAACTCTTTGTCAGGTAAAATATTTTCCCAATAAAGACACCTTTGAACTTGAGGTATACGATAAGGATGGAAAAGGAAGCAAATATCCTTTTGATGATATTGATATGACAGCTATTGAAATTTTTGAACTTCTTCAAGAAGCAAAGCAGGAAGCACAGGAATAAGAACGGCCTGCCGGGCCGGATTGTGGGAGAAGCCGGCTCGTTTCTCTGGATTAGCATAAAGTATTTTGCTATAATAGAAGAGGAGTAAAGCGCTTACAAAAAGAAAAAGGAGAAAATCGATGATTTCCTTCGAAAATAAAGATGTCTTGCAGACAAATATAATGGATTATATTATTCCAGCAGAAAAAGTTGCTTTTGTTCAGCGGGGAAACAGTCTTGAACACGCACTGCTTGTCCTGACAAAAAGCGGCTACACGGCTATTCCGGTTTTGGACGCAAAATATCGTCTTGAAGGGCTGATCAGCATCCCGATGATTACAGAGTCTATCCTCGGATTAGAGCGCGTCGAATTTGAACGGCTTGAAGAATTAAAAGTAGAGGAAGTAATGTCAGTCGATAAACCAAGGCTGACAGTCCATGATCATTTTCGTAAAGCGCTCGGCCAGCTCATTAATCATCCTTTCCTTTGTGTAACGGATGAAGAGGGCCACTTTGAAGGAATACTGACGAGACGGGTAATTTTAAAACAGCTGAATTACTATGTTGATCAGCTAAATTAATGAAGATCCGCCACGCGGCGGGTCTTTTTTTCTTGAATTTATGAGGTGAAACATATGAAACAAACCACAACAAAACGTCCTCTAGTCCTGGCGGCTGTCATGCTGGCAATGTTCATGGGAGCAATCGAGGCAACCATCGTTGCTACCGCCATGCCGGACATTGTAGCGGACCTTGGCGGATTTTCCTTGTATAGCTGGGTATTTTCAGCTTACTTGTTAATGAATGCAGCAACTGTCCTGATTTATGGAAAGCTTTCCGATATTTTCGGGCGGCGCCCTGTATTGTTTGCCGGAATAGGCATTTTTCTAGCTGGCTCCATTCTTTGCGGGCTGGCGGGTTCCATGGAGCAAATGATTGCTTTCCGCTTTATTCAAGGAATTGGTGCGGGTGCAGTAATGCCGATTGCTACAACGATTGTCGGGGATATTTATACAAAAGAGGAACGTGGGAAGGTTCAAGGGTATCTTTCCAGTGTATGGGGTATTTCTGCTGTAACCGGTCCTGCTCTCGGGGGTCTGCTTGTTGAATATGTTTCCTGGCGGTGGGTATTTTGGATTAATGTTCCACTCGGGATTATTTCTATTTTGATGCTTCTGTTCTTTTTGCATGAAAAAGTTGAAAAGAAAAAGCCAAATATCGATTATATTGGGACACTATTGTTTTTAATCAGTATTTCAACATTTATGTATCTTTTAGTAGAAGCGGGGAAAACCGCTTATACAGTGCCTCTTCTTATAATTGGCATTGTATCACTTATCCTGTTTGCTCTTCATGAACAGCGTACGCCATCACCCATCATTCCATTTCATTTATGGAAAGTCCGGCCGATTTTAATTGCCAACCTCGTATCATTTACAACGGGAATTATACTGATTGGGATTTCAACCTTTCTGCCAACATATGTTCAGGGAGTAATGGGTAAAAACGCAACAGTGGCCGGGTTTACGCTGACAGCCATGTCGATAGGCTGGCCAATTGCCTCCTCGCTGTCCGGACGCCTTCTTCAATCAATTGGATACCGTACAACAACGTTGATTGGCGGTGCCGCTTTGCTTGCGGGCGGCTTTATGTTTACGCTTATGAAACCGGATTTGGGCCCGTGGTGGGCAGCGGCTTCGTCTTTTGTAGTCGGAATCGGTATGGGCCTTACCTCTACAGCGTTTATCGTTTCTATCCAAAACGCAGTCGGCTGGAATGAAAGAGGAGCGGCCACTGCTTCTAATATGTTTATGAGAAACATTGGAAATACAGTTGGCGCTGCACTGCTTGGGGGAGTATTGAACAGCCGGCTTTCCGCTTATTTAAAAGGCAGCGATGATGCAGGAGGGCTGACCATTAATTCTGTGAATGAACTGCTGGGCGGCCAGGCTGATTTAAACAAAACAGCGCAGTCTGTTTTAAGCGAAGCACTAACCTCTTCTTTGCATACTGTTTACATTGTAGTCTTTTTGTTTGCGGCAGCCTCATTTGTACTTCTGCTGCTTTTAAAGAAAGGAGAGTGAAAAATGTCGTTTTCAGAATTTCGATTGTTAACCGTTTTGGCTGAGGAAATGAATATGCGTAAAGCGGCCGAGAGGCTGTTTGTTTCACAGCCGGCTCTTTCGCAGCGGCTGCAGACAATTGAAAAAGAATGGGCAGTTAAAATTTTTAACCGGTCGACAAAAGGATTGTCTTTAACTCCTTCTGGTGAGCTGATTGTTGAGTATGCAAAGGAAACACTTGAGAAAAAAGAACAGCTGCTTGAAGAGCTTCAGTCGCTGGAGCCCCAGGTGCATGGTACATTGAAGATTGCATGTGCAACCATTGTTGGACAGAATTGGCTGCCAAAAGTATTGAAGTTATTTGTGGAGCGGTATCCTCATGCGAAAATTCAGTTGATCACCGGCTGGAGCAGTGAAATTGCCAAAGCTCTGTATGAAGGGGAGGTGCATGTCGGAATCATCCGGGGGACACCTGAATGGAAAGGGCGGAAAATTCATTTGTTTGAGGACCCGCTTTATCTGGTCGATAAAGAAATTCAGGATATTGAAGATGTTTTATCAACCGACAAGCCCTTCATTCAATTTAAAAGCGATTCTAACTACGATCAGGAAATACAGGAGTGGTGGCACAGCCGGTTTCAAATGGCTCCAAAGCGGTCTATCGTTGTCGATCAAATTGAGACGTGCAGGCAAATGGCTTTTAATGGTCTCGGATACGCGATTTTGCCTGCCATTACACTGGCAAATCAGGAGAATGATTTGTTTCAAATTCCTCTTCTTGACCGCGAGGGGCAGCCGATCCGCCGTGATACATGGCTTCTCGGATATGATACAGCCTTTGAACTCCGGCAAGTACAGGCTTTTGTTGAAACAGTTGAACTTTTTATGGCGGAGAACAATGAAAATCGCTTGTGAAAATGACAGTGCTTTGATAAAGTAAGAGCAGAAAAAAGAGATTTTTCAGGAGGAATACATAATTATGAAAATGATGGATGCAAACGAAATTATTGCTTTTATTGGCAACAGCAAAAAAGCAACTCCGGTCAAAGTATATGTAAATGGAGAGATAGAAGGAATAAACTTTGGCGCTTCTGCTAAAGTATTCGGTGAAGGAAAGTCAGCCGTTGTCTTTGGAGAATGGGCAGAAATCTCGGAAGCACTTGAGCAGAATAAAGATAAAATTACTGATTATGTAGTGGAAAATGACCGCCGCAATTCAGCCATTCCACTTCTTGACTTGAAAAACATCAAAGCCCGCATTGAACCGGGTGTTGTGATTCGAGACCAGGTTGAAATTGGTGATAATGCAGTTATTATGATGGGCGCTTCTATCAATATCGGTGCTGTGATCGGCGAAGGAACGATGATTGATATGAATGCAGTTCTTGGAGGCCGTGCTACAACAGGGAAGAACTGCCACGTTGGAGCAGGAGCCGTTCTTGCAGGGGTAATTGAGCCTCCTTCCGCTTCACCGGTCGTATTGGAGGATAATGTTTTAATTGGTGCCAATGCTGTTGTGTTAGAAGGCTGCCGAATTGGGGAAGGATCAGTTGTCGCTGCCGGCGCAATTGTAACGGAGGATATCCCTCCTTATTCTGTAGCGGTTGGAGCACCGGCCCGTGTAATTAAGCAAATTGATGACAAAACCAAATCAAAAACAGAAATTATGCAGGAACTCCGCAAACTGTAAAAGCGGTGAGGCAGAACGCGTGGGCAGTTGCCCGCGCGTTTTTTTCTAAAAAGGGGGAAAAGAAATGAGTCAGTTTACGGAAATCCGCCGTGATTTACATAAAATTCCTGAACTGGGGTTTCAGGAATTGAAGACACAGGCTTATTTATTAGCTTATTTGCAGTCGCTCCCACAGGAACGGATGGAAATCAAAACATGGCGTACAGGAATTCTTGTGAAAATAAACGGAACAAATCCATCAAAAACAATCGGCTGGCGTACAGATATCGATGGCCTGCCGATTGAAGAAAAAACTGGTCTTCCGTTTTCATCCACTCATGAAGGTCGAATGCATGCATGCGGCCACGATCTTCATATGAGTATTGCTCTTGGAGCAGTAACACATTTTGCTTCGAATCCAATAGACGATAGTCTTTTGTTTGTGTTCCAGCCCGCTGAAGAAGGGCCGGGAGGAGCAGAGCCAATGATGGCTTCACCGGAATTTCGTGAATGGATGCCGGATGAAATTTATGCGCTGCATATTGCTCCGGAGCATCCAGCCGGAACAATTTCCACAAAGCCAGGCCTTCTGTTTGCAAACACTTCTGAACTGTTTATTGACCTCCGCGGAAAAGGCGGCCATGCTGCTTATCCGCATGAAACAAAGGATATGGTTGTTGCTGCTTCTTATTTTGTTACCCAGCTTCAATCCGTCGTTTCGCGAAATGTTGATCCGCTTGACAGTGCGGTCGTTACGATCGGAAAGATGACAGCGGGCACAGTGCAAAACGTTATTGCTGATCATGCAAGGCTGGAGGGCACGATTCGGACACTCTCACCAGAAGCCATGGATAAGGCAAAGGAGCGAATTCAATCACTGTTACAAGGTGTCGAAGCGGCATTTGGCTGCAAAATAGAGATTGACTGTGGAAGCGGCTATTACCAGGTTTTTAATGATCCGGAAGTTACCGGTCGATTTATTCAGTTTGCTTCACAGCAGCCGGATATCCAGTTTGTTCAATCACGAGAGGCAATGACAGGGGAAGACTTTGGTTTTATGTTAAAGGAAATACCCGGCCTTATGTTCTGGCTTGGTGTCGGTTCCGAGTATGGCCTTCATCATGCAATGTTGAATCCAGACGAGAAGGCTATTGACACTGCAATTTCGTTTATTATCCGCTACTTTACTTACTTGGGCAGCCGGTAATTTGTTTTACAGGGCTTATTATTTTGCCATTGTCCCAAAACGTGGTAAACTAAAACAGTGCTTGAGTTAGTAATGGTCGTTTTAAATAATCACTTTTTGGTTAAAATGATTACAATGAGAAATTAACATGTTTTGGCGGAAGGTTTATAACCATTTCCGTGAATTGAAAGCTATTGAGAATTTAAAAGGGCTTTCTCAATTAAAACAATTAATTTGGAGGTTTTTTATTCATGGCAGAACGTATGGTAGGAAAACAAGCACCACGCTTTGAAATGGAAGCAGTACTTGCGAACAAAGAATTCGGTAAAGTAAGCCTTGAAGAAAATATGAAAAACGACAAATGGACGGTTCTTTTCTTCTATCCAATGGATTTTACTTTTGTATGCCCAACAGAAATTACGGCTCTTTCTGACCGCTACGATGAATTCGAAGATCTTGATGCTGAAGTGATTGGTGTCTCTACTGATACAATCCATACTCATCTGGCATGGATCAAAACAGACCGCAAAGATAACGGCCTTGGTGATCTAAAATACCCTCTTGCAGCAGATACGAATCACATTGTTTCCCGTGATTATGGTGTTCTCATTGAAGAGGAGGGTGTTGCACTTCGCGGCTTATTCATTATCAATCCGGAAGGCGAGCTCCAATATCAGGTGGTAAACCATAATAATATCGGCCGCGATGTAGATGAGACGCTTCGCGTGCTTCAAGCTCTTCAAACGGGCGGACTTTGCCCTGCGAACTGGAAACCGGGCCAAACAACTCTTTAATACTGATTTTTTCAGCAGGGCCTAACATTGTGTTAGGTCCTGATGCGTCTATACAAAGAAAAGGAGAGGTAGATTCATGAAATTAAGAGACCAGATGCCTGAGCTTAACGGTGCAACAGAATGGCTGAATGGAGAAGTATCAAAAAGTGATTTAACTGGTGAAAAACCGACGTTAATTCATTTTTGGTCTATCAGCTGCCATCTTTGTAAAGAAGCGATGCCGAGCGTAAATAAATTCCGTGATGACTATAAAGATAAATTGAATGTCCTTGCTGTGCATATGCCTCGTTCAGAAGATGATTTGAATCTTGAACAAATCAAATCCATTGCGGCTGAACATGAAATTACACAGCCGATTTTCGTAGACAGTGAACATACGCTTACAGAAGCATTTGAAAATCAGTATGTTCCCGCTTATTATGTATTTGATAAAGAAGGCCAGCTCCGCCATTTCCAGGCGGGGGGCAGCGGTATGAAAATGCTTGAAAAACGTGTTAATCGCGTATTAGATGAAACGGCGAAAGCAGAATAAAGAATTACCGGCATAAGCCGGTTTTTTTGTCCGGTTCTTTGTGAGTAAAATCACAAAGAACCGTTTTTTGTTTAATAATGCAGCTGTTTTTGTTTAAGGTTTATCACACGGGTAACATATAAGTAGCTGAATCACAAAGGAGAGGTCGACTGAATGGAACTGGATGGTGTTATGCTGAGCAGGATGCTGACGACAATGACGTTAATGTTTCATGTTATTTTTGCCACAATCGGTGTTGGAGTGCCAGTGATGATTTCCTTTGCCGAATTTCTTGGGATTAAACGAAATGATCATCATTATCTGGTGCTTGCCAGACGCTGGACACGCGGTTATACCATCACAGTAGCAGTGGGTGTTGTGACCGGCACTATTATTGGACTTCAGCTTTCCCTTCTATGGCCAAGCTTCATGGAAGTTGGAGGCAAGGTTATTGCGCTGCCGCTGTTTATGGAGACATTCGCTTTTTTCTTCGAAGCAATTTTTTTGGGGATTTATTTGTACACATGGGATCGCTTTAAAAATAAGTGGACGCACTGGCTGCTGACACTGCCGATTTTGCTCGGTTCCACAGCATCAGCTTTTTTTATTACCACAGTAAATGCATTTATGAATACGCCGAGGGGGTTTGAGATCCAAAATGGCGAAACTATTAACGTCGATCCAGTCGCCGCTATGCTGAATCCTGCAATGCCTTCTAAAGTGTTTCATGTAGTGGCATCATCTTATATGACCTCAGCAGCAATACTGGCTGCAATTGCCGCTTTTGCAATATTAAAAGGACGCCGCGGGCATTATCAACAAAAAGCGCTTCGCTTAACGGCAGCCTGTACGTTTGTTTTTTCGCTTTTAACAGCTTTTGCAGGAGATGTTTCGGCAAAATTTTTAGCTGATGCCCAGCCTGAAAAACTAGCTGCTGCAGAATGGCATTTTGAAACAGAAAAAGGAGCGGATTTAGTTTACTTTGGAACAGTAAATGAAGATGGAGAAGTGGAAAATGCCCTGCGTTTTCCAAAGCTGCTCAGCTTTCTTGCAGGAGGCTCTTTTGACACAGAAGTAATTGGGTTAAACGATATACCAGAAGATGAACGGCCGCCGCTCTGGATTCATTATATGTTTGATACAATGGTCACCATTGGCATGTATGTGATGGCGGTTACGCTGCTTTTTGTTTTAATGGACCGGGCGAAAAGAAGGAATGCATTAAGTAAACCGCTTTTGCTTGGAATTCTTGCTGCTGGGCCGCTGTCGATGATTGCCATTGAAGCGGGATGGGTTCTTGCGGAAACCGGCCGCCAGCCATGGATTATGCGTGGTTACTTAAAAGTGGCGGAAGCGGCAACTACCAATGACAGCATCGCCATGGTCTTTATACTGTTTGCCCTGCTTTATCTTGTACTCGGTATAATGACAGCTGTGATTTTGATTAAAATGTTTAAAAACTCACCTGCAGAACTTGAAATTGAAAAACGGTATCCGAACCGGGAATAAGAAGGAGGAGGAACCATGAATTATGAACTGATCGGCATTACCGTTCTTTGGACTTTTCTGTATGGGTACATTATTGTCGCCTCAATTGATTTTGGAGCCGGTTTTTTTGCGTATTATGCAAAAATAAAGAAAAAGGACCATATTATCAATGACCTTATTTCCCGCTATTTATCACCGGTGTGGGAAATAACAAATGTTTTCTTTGTATTTTTCTTTGTTGGAATCGTCGGATTCTTCCCAGCTGCTGCGTACTACTATGGAACTGCCCTGCTTCTTCCTGGCAGTGTTGCTCTGATTTTAATCGGTGTGCGGGGCTCTTTTTACGCTTTTAATAACTATGGCTCACGCAACAGCACCTTTTATTTATTTTTGTACGGGGCGGCTGGCCTGTTAATACCCGCCTCTCTGTCGACAGTATTGACGATCTCAGAAGGAGGTTTTTTAAAAGAAATAGATGGGAACGTTATCTTTCTTGCAAAAGAGCTGTTAACGAGCCCTTATTCGTGGAGTGTCGTTTTTTTATCTATTGTTTCTGTCCTCTTTATTAGCGCTTCATTTTTAACATTTTATGCAGATCGCGCAGAAAACAATTGGGCGAGAAAAACATTGCGCCAGTTTGCCCTTTTTTGGAGTATGCCGACCATCGTGGCCAGTCTTCTGGCTTTTATATCACTGCAAATGCATAACCCGGAGCATTACAGTAAAGCCGTTACGGAGTACTGGTGGATGTTTGGACTGTCACTTCTTTGTTTTGGGGCTGCTTCCTGGTTTATTTATATCGGAAAAAGATATGGGGCGGCATTCATTATGGTAATGCTTCAATTTTTCTTTGCATTTTTCGGATACGGGGCATCGCATCTACCATATATCTTGTACCCGTATATTTCGTTTCGGGAAAATGTGACAAGTGATGCAATGGCAGCGGCCCTTGTTGTCGTTTTTATTCTCGGCCTGTGCCTGCTTATTCCATCGCTTGTTTTAGTTATGCGGCTGTTTTTATTTGATACAGATTATGTAAAAGGAAAAAAGAAATGAAAGCATTGTTGGCAGGTTCATGGTAAACTGTCAAAGCAGAACCATTTTTAGCATTAACAGCGGGGGAATGAATAATGAAAAAAGAATTTGTCGTTATCGGTCTTGGCCGTTTCGGCGGCAGTATCTGCCGGGAGCTGAGTGAACAGGGAATGGAAGTAATGGCAATTGATCTGGATGAAGACCGTGTTAATGAATTTGCTTCAATCGCTTCTCATGCTGTTGTGGCGGATACAACAGATGAATCAGTGTTAAAAAGCCTCGGCATCCGGAACTTCGATCACGTAATTGTGGCAATTGGTGATGATATTCAATCAAGCATTTTAACAACATTAATGTTAAAAGAAGTCGGCGTAAAAAAAGTAACCGCAAAAGCCCAGAATGATTACCATGAAAAAGTGCTGCTAAAAATCGGTGCCGACCAGGTTGTTCATCCTGAAAGAGACATGGGACGGCGCCTTGCCAATAATATTGTCTCAAACAACGTGCTCGATTACCTTGAACTTTCCGATGAGCATTCTATAATGGAAATCATTGCGAATGAAACATTGGCTGGAAATACACTCATTGATCTTGATATTCGGGCGCGCTATGGAATCAATATTGTAGCCATTAAACGCGGCAAAGAAATTATTGTTTCACCCCAGGCAGATGAGCCTATTCATTTAAATGATATTCTGATTATTATCGGTGCCGATAATGACATTGACCGCTTTGAGAAAAAAATGAATGATTAATCCCGATCTCCCGTTTTACTGCGGGGGTTTTTGGGATGCAGAAGAACGAAGCGGAGTACCTGCGCCTGCTCCTCATACGAAACGCAGCGTAATCTGCTTTTTCGTCCAGGGGCGCCATTGTCATGAAAATATAAATAGATGCTGCCGTTTTTGATTTTATATCCAACAAGAACAACCCAGTGGTAAGCATACATAGGCTTTAAGAGAAATCGAAACGAAAAATATTTATCGAACTTGGCTGCAACAGGATGTCCTTGTTTGAGCTCATTGGTCACTTCATCGATACGGTTTGAAGAAGAAACCACCCAGCTTTTCCCCAGTAACTTCCTTAGGCGGCGGATCATAACAAAGCGGGAGGAGCCAAGCCTTGTTGTCCAAAGCTGTTTATACAGCTGATTCGCCGAATAAGGTTTGTTCCAGTATTGTAAGATAACAGAGAATGTGACAGGTCCGCAGGCAGAAGAACGATATTTCTCTTTAATATTCACTCCATATTGCGATTGTCCTTTTACTTGAATCATACAAATGCCTCCATCGAAAGAAGAGCGCTCCTTGTCAGCAAGGAGCGCTCTTTTATTTTTATACTTCCATAATAATTGGCAAAATCATCGGACGGCGTTTTGTTCGTTCATACAAAAATGGAGACAGCGTATCCGTAATTTCATTTTTAATGTCGGACCACTGGGTCGAATTATTGTTTAATAGCTGTTTTACATGCCGGTTTAGCATAGATTGTGCTTCGTATATTAAATCTCCAGACTCACGCATATAAACAAACCCACGTGAAATAATGTCAGGGCCTGCTTCGATTTTATTTTTCTCTTTATTAATGCTGACTACAACAATAACAAGGCCTTCTTCTGACAAAATACGGCGGTCGCGCAGAACGATATTGCCAATATCGCCTATGCCGCTTCCATCAATATAAACTGAGCCTGATTGAATGCGTCCCGCAACATATGCTTCGTCTTTAGATAACGCCAATACATCTCCGTTATCCATAATAAAGCAATTTTCCGGCGGAACACCACAATCGATGGCATGCTGGCAGTGCGTCTTCTGCATGCGGTATTCACCGTGAATCGGCATAAAGAATTTGGGCTTGATTAATCGAAGCATAAGCTTTTGTTCTTCCTGGCTGCCATGGCCGGATGTATGGATATCATTTAACGGACCGTGAATAACATCCGCACCGGCACGGGACAGGGCATCAATGATCCGATTTACGCTTACTGTGTTTCCAGGAATAGGGGAAGATGAGAAAACAACTGTGTCGTTCGGCTGAATTTGAATCTGGCGATGAGATCCATTGGCGATTCGCGAAAGTGCAGCCATTGGCTCACCCTGACTGCCTGTACACAAAATAGTGACTTTATCCGCAGGCAGTTTATTTAACTGATGTGTATCAACAAAAGTGTCTTTTGGGCATCGGATATAACCGAGCTGCTGCCCGATATTGATCGCATTCTCCATACTCCGTCCGAATACACCAACTTTACGTCCATCTTCTACGGCCGCTTCCACAACCTGCTGCAGACGGTGAATATTGGAGGCAAACGTAGCAAAAATAATACGGCCCTTTACCTTGCGAAATACATTATGAATGCTTTCGCCGACTTTGCGTTCGGACATCGTGAAATTCGGGACCTCACTGTTTGTACTGTCTGACAGTAAACAAAGAACACCTTCTTTGCCGATTTCAGCCATTTTTGTTAAATTGGCAGGTTCACCGACTGGTGTAAAATCAAATTTAAAATCTCCTGTATGAACGATATTGCCCTGCGGAGTTTTCACAACAATTCCGTATGAATCAGGGATGCTGTGTGTAGTCCGAAAAAAAGAAACGGACGTTTTTCGGAACTTAATTACATCGTCCTCGTTGATTTCATGCAGGCGTGCACGCCGAAGAAGGCCATGTTCATCCAGCTTATTCCGCAAAAGGCCTAAAGCAAGTTTGCCGCCGTACACTGGAACGTTAACCACACGTAATAAATACGGGATGCCGCCAATGTGGTCTTCATGACCATGTGTAACAAAAAGGCCTTTGATTTTATCTGCATTTTTTTGAAGATAAGAATAATCAGGAATCACATAGTCAATTCCGAGAAGCTCGTCTTCCGGGAATTTAATTCCAGCATCAATTAAAATAATCTCGTCCTGAAACTGGACGGCATACGTATTCTTGCCGATTTCGCCCAAACCGCCGAGGGCGAAAACTGCTGTTTGATCATTTTTTACAAATTTCATATGTTACAGCTGCTCCAAATTAAAGTTCGGAGACTTTTTTTCATATTCAAGATGGTTATCATTTACTTTTTGAACAAACTCGATATTATAGGGGCGGCTTTTCAGTGCTTGGCGGACTTCACGTTCTGTTTCCGCTTCAACGTATAACGTTTTTGTTTTTTCACGAACTGGTACTTCTGAGCGGTCTTCCTGGTAGTACACTTTGTAAATCATTATTTTCTCTCCTTTTACCGATTTGATATATACAAACCGCAATAAAGCGGTTTTTCTCGATTTTTATTACAAGGACTTACAAAAGCAGCCTTGCGGTGGTTGATTTCATTATATAGAAAGAAAGGCGTTTTGACACGAAAGAACACCTTTTTTGTCTCCTGCATAAAGACAGCCCTTCATAATGGAAGGGCTTAACCATTCATAATTATGCGATTGATTTTCTTCTAAGCAGATCTTTCCACTGTTTAGCGAGCTTTTTTTTCAGCTTCTTCAACATCGTGGATCACTCCTTATTGCCATTTTATCACATGGATGCTTGAATGAAAAGGGAATGGGCAATTCTCTCGTGCCAGGCGGCAGGAATAACAGCGGGGCTTATCGTTCAATTGCTTGAGCATTTTCTTCTACATAAAATGGGTCTTTTTCATTTATATAATCATAAAACATGATGCCGTTTAAATGGTCAATTTCATGTTGAATACAAATAGCCGGAAGTCCTTTTAAGCGAAGCTTTACTTCATCCCCTTCTAAAGTTGTCGCTTTAACGGTCACTCTGGCATAGCGGTGGACATAGCCTGGAACATCACGGTCGACAGACAAGCAGCCTTCACCGCCTGTTAAAAAAGCTTTTTCAACAGAATGACTGATAATCTTCGGGTTGAAAAGCGCGTAGCTCACTTGATTTCCTTTTTCATCTTTTACGTGAACGGCAATCATGCGCTTAGAGACGCCGATTTGCGGAGCGGCAAGGCCTATGCCGGGACGCAGCCCGTATCTTTCTGCTTTCTCCGGATTCTGGCTGCTCTGTACATATTCCATTAATGAAGCTAGTGTTTCTTTATCTTCAATTGATGCCGGCAGAGAAACATCTTCGGCTTTTTGGCGAAGAACAGGGTTACCCTCCCGCACAATATCATTCATTTTAATCATGGACTTCACTTCCCTTTTTCACGTTTAGTGTATTTATCTTATCAAAAAGTGTGCAAAATGTTAATGAAGCAAAACTTTTGTTTTGTACCAGGTGAGAAGGGAATAAGGAAGATGGAGGAAAATGCGTAATGTATAACAGGTTAAAAAAGCGCTTTCTTTTTATAGTACAGTTTTATGATGATTATTGATACAGATAAGATTTTAATAAAGAAATAAACTGGAATTTAGAAAAAATCTTTTTGAATTGACGGATGAACCCGGTTATTATACACTATTAACCGTAGCTTTATATTGTATTAGTGGTTTTTAAAAATTAACTGGTACAGACAGCTGAAAAATAAAAAACAGCTATACGGCCAGATATAACCAATACGGAAAGGAAAGGTGACAACCATGAGTCCAAAGAAAACTCAGTTCGATCCGCAAAAAACGCTTGAATCGATTGAAACGCAATTTGAAATGGTTCAAGTTTTAAATGAAGAAGGAAAAATTGTAAATGAAGGTGCAGCACCAAAGCTTTCAGATGAAGAACTTCAGGAATTGATGACACGCATGGTTTACACTCGTGTGCTTGACCAGCGCTCCATTTCATTAAACCGCCAGGGGCGTCTTGGTTTCTACGCGCCAACTGCTGGACAGGAAGCCTCTCAAATTGCTTCGCAATACGCTCTTGAAAAAGAAGACTGGATTCTGCCAGGATACCGTGATGTTCCGCAAATCGTGTGGCATGGCCTTCCGCTATGGAAAGCATTCTTATTCTCACGCGGTCACTTTGTAGGCAACCAGGCACCAGAAGGCGTAAATGTTTTGTCTCCACAGATCATTATCGGCGCCCAATACGTTCAAAATGCCGGCGTAGCATTAGGGCTTAAAAAACGCGGCAAAAAAGCAGTAGCTGTTACATACACAGGCGACGGCGGCTCATCACAAGGTGATTTCTATGAAGGAATCAACTTTGCTGGTGCATTTAATGCGCCAGCGATCTTTATCGTTCAGAACAACCAATTCGCGATTTCAACTCCGCGTGAAAAACAAACGGCTGCCAAAACAATCGCTCAAAAAGGGATTGCAGCAGGTATTCCATCTGTTCTTGTTGATGGTATGGACCCACTTGCGGTATATGCAGCTGTTAAAGATGCGCGTGAGCGTGCAATCAACGGTGAAGGCCCAACATTGATCGAGACACTATGCTACCGTTACGGTCCGCATACAATGGCCGGAGATGACCCGACTCGCTACCGTACTTCTGACCTTGATACAGAGTGGGAGAAAAAAGATCCGCTTGTTCGTTTCCGTAAGTATTTGGAAGCAAAAGGTCTTTGGAATGAAGAAAAAGAAACAGAAGTAATTGAACGCGCAAAAGAAGAAATCAAAGACGCGATTAAAAAAGCGGACGAAACACCAAAACAAAAAGTAACAGACCTTATGAAAAATATGTATGAAGAAATGCCAGCAAACCTAAAAGAACAATATGAAATCTACACTGAAAAGGAGTCGAAGTAAGCCATGGCACAAATGACAATGATTCAAGCGATTACGGATGCCTTGCGCGTAGAGCTTAAAAATGACGAAAACGTCCTTGTCTTCGGTGAAGACGTCGGCGTTAACGGCGGCGTATTCCGTGCAACAGAAGGCCTTCAAAAAGAATTCGGGGAAGAGCGCGTTTTCGATACACCGCTTGCAGAATCCGGAATCGGCGGTTTAGCTGTCGGCCTTGCTTTGGAAGGATTCCGTCCAGTACCAGAACTTCAATTCTTCGGATTTGTTTACGAAGTAATGGATTCCATTAACGGGCAGCTTGCGCGCATGCGCTACCGTTCAGGCGGAACTTATTCTGCCCCTGTAACATTCCGTTCTCCATTTGGCGGCGGCGTTCACACACCTGAACTTCATGCAGACAGCCTGGAAGGGCTGGTAGCACAGCAGCCTGGCTTAAAAGTTGTTATTCCTTCCACTCCTTATGAAGCAAAAGGACTTTTGATTTCCGCTATTCGCGATAACGATCCGGTTATTTTCTTAGAGCATATGAAATTGTACCGTTCATTCCGTGAAGAGGTGCCTGAAGAAGAATACACAATTCCTCTTGGTAAAGCAGCTGTAAAGCGTGAAGGTACAGATCTTTCAATTATCACGTACGGCGCAATGGTTCATGAATCTCTTAAAGCAGCGGAAGCACTTGAAAAAGAAGGGCATTCAGTGGAAGTAATTGACCTTCGTACGATTCAGCCGCTTGATATCGAAACAATCATCGCTTCAGTAGAGAAAACAGGCCGCGCAATTGTCGTTCAAGAAGCGCAAAAACAAGGCGGTATTGCAGCGAACGTGGTCGCTGAAATTAACGACCGTGCAATCTTAAGCCTGGAAGCCCCTGTTCTCCGTGTAGCAGCACCGGACACTGTATTCCCGTTCTCCCAAGCGGAGGGTGTATGGCTTCCGAATTATAAAGATGTTATCGATACAGCGAAAAAAGTTCTTGAATTTTAATCATAATAATTGTTGAAAAGGAGGCGTGTTCTCCTTTTCAGTACTAACAAAACAGGAGGTTGAATGCATTGGCATTTGAATTTAAATTACCGGATATTGGTGAAGGTATTCACGAAGGTGAAATCGTCAAGTGGTTTGTTAAGCCAGGTGACAAAGTTGGAGAAGACGACGTACTTTGCGAAGTGCAAAATGATAAAGCGGTTGTTGAAATTCCATCACCTGTTGCGGGTACAGTAGAAGAAGTCCTTGTTGAAGAGGGCGCAACAGCAATTGTGGGCGATACATTAATCAAATTTGACGCTCCTGGATACGAAGATTTGAAATTCAAGGGCGACGATCATGACGGTGAAGGCGAAGCGAAAACAGAAGCGCAGGTTCAGTCTTCTTTAGAGGGCGGACAAAACATCGAAAAAGCTCCTGTTGAAGAAGCGCCGAAAGAATCTACAGGTCCTGTAAGTACTACTCCATCTCCATCGCAGGAAGAAGTGGATCCGAACCGTCGTATTATTGCTATGCCATCTGTACGCAAATATGCTCGTGAAAAAGGAGTAAATATTGTACAGGTTTCCGGCAGTGGCAAAAACGGACGTATTACCAAAGAAGATATTGATTCATTCCTAAGCGGCGGTGCGCAGGCAGCTGTTCAAAATACTGAAGCAGCGCCACAGCAGGAAGCGCCAGCAGCGAAGGAAGAAGCAAAACCGGCAGCAGCGGCAATTCCAGAAGGCGAATTCCCGGAAACACGCGAAAAAATGAGCGGTATCCGCAAAGCAATTGCAAAAGCAATGGTAAATTCAAAACATACAGCGCCACACGTTACTTTAATGGACGAAGTAGAAGTAACCGAGCTGTGGGCGCACCGCAAAAAATTCAAAGACATTGCAGCGGAAAGAGGCGTAAAACTAACATTCCTTCCGTATGTAGTAAAAGCTTTAACAAGTGCACTTCGGGAATTCCCTGCGCTTAACACATCAATTGATGATGCAACAAGCGAAATTGTTCACAAGCATTACTACAACATCGGTATCGCGGCTGACACTGAAAAAGGCCTGATGGTACCAGTTGTGAAAAACGCAGACCGCAAGTCAATGTTCGCGATCTCTAATGAAATCAATGAACTTGCTGTAAAAGCGCGTGACGGCAAATTGGCTCCTGCAGAAATGAAAGGCGCTTCCTGCACAATCACAAACATCGGGTCAGCTGGCGGCCAATGGTTTACACCGGTTATCAACCATCCTGAAGTTGCTATTTTAGGTATTGGGCGCATCGCTGAAAAAGCAATTGTAAAAAATGGTGAAATTGTAGCTGCACCTGTGTTAGCATTATCATTGAGCTTCGATCACCGTATGATTGATGGAGCGACAGCACAAAATGCGTTGAATCACATTAAGCGGTTGTTAAACAACCCAGAACTTTTACTAATGGAGGCGTAAGAGATGGTAGTAGGAGATTTCCCGATTGAAACAGACACTATAGTAATTGGTTCAGGACCTGGCGGCTACGTTGCGGCAATCCGTGCAGCACAGCTTGGACAAAAAGTGACCATCGTTGAAAAAGAAAACGTAGGAGGCGTCTGCTTAAATGTAGGCTGTATTCCTTCTAAAGCTCTTTTAACAGCGGCTCACCGCTTCGAGCAGGCACAGCATTCTGATGATATTGGTATTGTTGCCGAGAAAGTATCAGTCAACTTTGATAAAGTCCAGGAATGGAAAGCCGGCGTTGTGAAAAAGCTGACAGGCGGCGTTGAAGGCCTTCTTAAAGGAAATAAAGTAGAACTCGTGCGTGGGGAAGCATATTTCAATGATGCTAATACACTTCGTGTTATGGGTGAAGATTCTGCACAAACGTATACTTTTAAAAATGCGATTATTGCTACTGGATCACGTCCAATTGAAATCCCAAACTTTAAATTTTCAAACCGTGTAATTGATTCAACGGGCGCATTATCACTAAAAGAAATCCCGAAAAAAATGGTTGTTGTCGGCGGCGGCTACATTGGTTCCGAGCTTTCAACAGCATATGCGGATTTTGGAACAGAAGTAACGATTCTAGAAGGCGCTCCAGAGATTCTGGGCGGCTTTGAAAAGCAAATGTCTGCTCTCGTAAAACGCAGCATGAAGAAAAAGGGCATTGAAATTGTAACTAAAGCAATGGCCAAATCGGCTGAAGAAACAGCCAATGGCGTAAAAGTAACATACGAAGCAGGCGGAAAAGAAGAAACTATTGAAGCTGATTACGTATTGGTTACGGTAGGACGCCGTCCAAACACAGATGAAATCGGGCTTGAAGGTGTTGGCGTGAAAATGTCAGACCGCGGCTTGATTGAGATCGACAAGCAATGCCGTACAAGTGTAGAAAATATCTACGCAATTGGTGATATCGTTTCGGGACCACCATTAGCCCATAAAGCTTCTTATGAAGGTAAAATTGCTGCAGAAGCAATTGCAGGAGAGAAATCCGAAGTAGATTACCTTGCAATTCCGGCTGTTTGCTTCACAGAGCCTGAGCTTGCAACAGTTGGCTATAGCGAAGCGCAGGCAAAAGAAGAAAACATCGAAATCGTATCTGCGAAATTCCCATTTGCAGCAAATGGCCGTGCTCTTGCACTTAACAGCACAGACGGCTTTGTAAAAGTGGTATCACGTAAAGAAGACGGGCTTATTATCGGCGCGCAAATCGCTGGTTCCGGCGCTTCTGACATGGTCGCAGAACTTGGTCTTGCAATCGAAGCAGGCATGACGCTTGAGGACGTTGCTATGACTATCCACGCACACCCAACGCTTGCGGAAATGACAATGGAAGCGGCGGAAGTGGCACTTGGCACACCAATTCACATTGTAAAATAAAAGAACTAATTAAACAGAACCCCCGATTTCCTGATTATAGGAAACCGGGGGTTTTTTGTCCCGTTTTTAATTATGTTATACAATAAGTGCTTGCAATCATTAATGTGTTATATTATTATAAACTCAAGAAACATAAATCGCTTTCAAAAAACCAATCAGGAGGTTATGAAACATGGGAACAATTGTCTGCAAAGCTTGCCAATCAACAATCGAGCATTTTGAAGAA
Source organism: Domibacillus indicus (assembly GCF_000970685.1). Lineage (GTDB taxonomy): Bacteria > Bacillota > Bacilli > Bacillales > Domibacillaceae > Domibacillus > Domibacillus indicus. Next base: position 312,301 of record NZ_LAJB01000007.1, on the reverse strand, counting down.
GAAAAGGTGACCGTTTTATACTCTCACTGCGGGTGCGATCAAGAAACAGAAATTGATGATTAACAATTATATAAAAAGACTGACGGCTTTGCCGTCAGTCTTTTTTTAAAAAGCTTTTATTGAGCAAAACGATTGAGGGCCCGCTTCATTTGTGTTTTTAAAAAATCGGTTTACGCTCTTTAATAACCCGTAATGTTTTGAGTGCTTCGTCCTCTGGCCCCTGCACGGGCAGGCCGGCCGCCACGTTTTCTTTTACATACCGAAGATTTTCTTCCGTAACGATTTCTCCAGGAATAAAAATTGGGATTCCGGGCGGGTAAACCATCATAAATTCCGCCATAATCCTGCCTGCAGATTCATCAAGTGGGACTGTCTCTGTCTCGGCGTAAAATGCTTCGCGAGGGGATAAAGCGAGCAGCGGAATATCCGGCAGCAAAACGTGGGCATATTTGGATTGGACAGTGCCATTAAAAGCGGCTGCCATTTCAGTAAGTGCTTGTATAAGCAGATCACAGTTTTCTTTTGTATCTCCTGGCGTAATAATACAAAGGATGTTATACAGGTCACTGAGTTCCACTTCAATATTATATTTCTCACGAAGCCATTTTTCAGCGTCATGTCCGGTAATGCCAAGGTTTTTTATAGAAACAATCAGTTTAGTCGGATCGTAATCGTAGGTTGCTTTTGATCCGAGAATTTCTTCACCTGCACAATACAGGTGATCAATTTTGTTGACTCGTCTGCGGGTATCCTGTGCAAGCTCAATCACTTTATCGATAATATCATGTCCGTTAATGGCAAGATGCCTCCGGGCAGTGTCAAGTGAAGCAAGCAGGATATATGATGTAGACGTGGTGGTCAGCATGCTTAAAATAGATTGCACACGGTTTACAGAAACAAGCCCATCTCGCACATTTAAAATCGAGCTCTGGGTCAAAGAACCGCCCAGCTTATGCACACTCGTTGCCGCCATATCTGCGCCTGCCTGCATAGCAGAGATTGGGAGGTCCTCGTGGAAGTGAATATGCACACCGTGTGCTTCATCAACCAGTACAGGAACATGAAAAGAATGGGCAATATCTACAATCTGCTTGAGGTCGCCTGCAATACCGAAATACGTCGGGTTAATCACAAGAAGGCCTTTAGCATCTGGATGCTCTGTTAAGGCCCTGGTTACCGACTCAGTTGTGATACCGTGCGAAATCCCCAGATCCTTATCGATTTCCGGATGGATAAAAATAGGGATGGCTCCAGAAAAAACGATAGCCGTCATAATTGATTTATGAACATTTCTCGGAACGATAATTTTTTCGCCGGGTCCGCAAACAGCCATAATCATTGTCATAATGGCACCGCTAGTTCCTTGAACAGAAAAAAACGTATGGTCAGCACCAAATGCTTCGGCCGCGAGCTGCTGGGCTTCCTTGATAATGCCATGCGGCTGATGCAGGTCATCAAGCGGCGCAATGTTAATTAAGTCAATGGATAATGCATTTTCTCCAATAAATTCTTTAAATACTGGATCCATTCCGCTGCCTTTTTTATGGCCTGGAATATGAAATTGAACCGGGTTTTTTTCTGCATGCCGGAGCAGCCCGTCAAATAATGGAGTTTCGTGTTGTGACAACGCCATTTCCACCTCTTTTCTAATCATTCGCTAAAGCAAAAGAATTATAGCATTTTGAACTTTTGTTGCATAGAAATTTTTCTTATTTAACAAGGAGTTGGAGAGGGAAGAATAGAATAGGTAAAGTGAGGTGAGAATAATGGAATATTCATACCCGTTTTCAACGGATTGGTCAACAGAAGAAGTGATTAGTGTAGTGGCTTTTTTTGAAGCCATTGAACAGGCATACGAAAAAGGCATTGTGAAAGAAGAATTGATGGAACGATACAAACGGTTCAAGGAGATTGTGCCGGGTAAAGCGGATGAAAAACGCATCTGTGATGAATTTGAAGAAGTAAGCGGCTATTCTTCATACCGTGCGATTCAAAAAATGAAACAATCACCTGACCAAACAAAAATACGTATGTAAAAGCAGGCCGCTCCCTTTATCAGGGACGGGCTGCTTCTTGTTTTAATGCCAGCTGATAAACCGGAAACAAGGTTTCAAACGTTTCTTTAACTAATTCATAAAAAGCATTACCGTCCTGTAAAACCGGATCATCGGCTTGGATGTGGCGGCCAATTAAAAATTCTGCTTTTTTTACGTCGCGGAACCGGGAAAGAGCTTGCTGGGCCTCCAGGCTGCCCCAGGATTCTGCTTCTTTTTTCAGGTGATCCAAAGACACGGCGTAATCGGACGGGATGGTATTGTTTAAAAAGTCTATGTGATCTAAAAATGTCTGGGCAATTTCTTTTTTTCCGGGAAGCTCATAAATAAACGCCGTCCAGATAAATACATGGTCATCAAACAAGCCGACTTGAAAGTGAGGATGCTGTTTATAACCCCGTTTATTATGGGCAATTGCCAGCCAGGTATCGTTTGGCGGGTTTACCTTCCTGCGAGCATGGCGGGCGATATGCAAGTACATTTCCTGGCCGAGCATAACAGACAGGTCATCAGCGAGAACTTCTCCCAGCAGCTTGAATTTCGGCTGAATACGTTCCTGTATAGCGGCCATCCGCTCTTCTAATCCCTGTATGTGAAATGCTTCAAAATCGTGTGCCGTAAAGCCATTAAAATTCATAATACCTTAATTCCTTTCTTGCGAATCATTTCTTTATTATAATAATTATTATCACATAAAGCACCTGGTGGCAATAACTTGATAACCCATTGTATTTCATGTAAGGTGAAAGAAAATGGCTTGAAGTGGAACGGGGGAAGTTATGTGGCAGATTGGACAAAGATCGATGAAACAGTAAAACGCTGGATTCAAGAGGCCGGGGCAAATATACGTGCTTCTTTTGCCGGTTCGCTTAGTATACAGGCAAAGTCAAATCCAAATGATTTAGTTACAAATGTGGATGAAGAAACAGAGCGTTTTTTTATTGAGCGGATCCGGACCGAATTTCCCGGCCACCGCATTCTGGGAGAAGAAGGACAGGGAGACGACATCAAGTCGCTTGATGGCGTAATATGGATTATTGACCCGATTGATGGAACAATGAATTTTGTTCACCAGCAGCGAAATTTTGCTCTTTCCATTGGGATATATGAAAATGGTATCGGCCAGCTCGGCTACATATATGATGTTGTCCATGACGAACTTTACCATGCTCAAAAGGGGCTCGGTGCCTGGATGAATGACACGCCGCTTAAGAAGCTTGATCCTGTACCTGTGGAAAAAGCGGTGATCGGTATAAGTGCAACATGGCTTGTGGATAATAGGCATTTTGATCAAAACAAGCTAGTCCAGCTTGCAAAAGATGTGCGTGGAACAAGGTCTTATGGCTCGGCTGCGCTGGAGCTTGCATACGTTGCTTCTGGGCGCCTTAGTGCTTACATTACAATGCGGAATGCTCCATGGGATTTTGCAGGCGGAAAAATGATTGTAGAAGAGGCAGGAGGAATTGTCAGTACCCTGAGCGGCGGAGAAATAAATATGCTTACAGTCAATCCGGTTTTTGCATCTGCTCCAGGTCTTCATGATGACATCTTAAAAAAATATTTAAATTAAAAAAAGGAACGGCGCTTAGCGGAAGCCGTTCCTTTTTATGCAGCAAGAACTATATATGCTTAGCAATTATCGATTTGCAGCCGCGGGCCGGTAAACAAGGTTTTTATAACTTTCCGGCACGTCGCATTTTTGCTTTGTATGAAAAGCCAAATCCCATAACGGCCAGCAGCAAAATGATTGACGCTGCAATGCCTAGAAAGCTTTGTTCTCCAATAGCGATGCCAGTGCCGATCATGCAGGCGGCAGCTAAAACAGCAAATCCTAAAAATGGCCATTGAATAGCAGGCAAAGTTCATTCCCCCTTTTTCTTCTATTGTAGTATATTGTCGGCTTTTTTTGCAATGCGGCTTTTTCCAAATAGGCATCATGTAAAGTGTGTGATATAATAATTCAGTTAATGGAAACTGTACAAAAGAAAGTTTCTAGAAAAGGCAGGAGGAAACAGTTTGAAAACAAGAAATGACTTACGGAACATCGCGATTATCGCCCACGTTGACCATGGGAAAACGACGCTCGTCGACCAGCTTTTAAAGCAATCAGGAATTTTTCGCTCAAACGAGCATGTAGAAGAGCGCGCGATGGATTCAAATGATCTTGAACGTGAACGCGGTATTACAATTCTCGCTAAAAATACTGCGATTCAATATAAAGATACAAAAATCAACATTTTGGACACCCCTGGGCATGCGGATTTTGGCGGTGAGGTAGAGCGGATCATGAAAATGGTGGACGGCGTTCTTCTTGTTGTTGATGCCTATGAAGGATGCATGCCACAAACACGCTTTGTTTTGAAAAAAGCGCTGGAGCAAAACCTTCGTCCAATTGTAGTTGTAAACAAAATTGACCGTGATTTTGCCCGTCCGGCTGAAGTAGTAGATGAAGTGCTTGAATTATTTATCGAACTTGATGCTAACGATGAGCAGCTTGAATTCCCGGTTATTTATGCTTCGGGCATTAATGGAACAGCAAGCACAGATCCGGACCAGCAGGATGAAAATATGGAATCGTTGTACGAAGCTATTATCGAGCATATCCCGGCACCGGTGGATAACAGTGATGAGCCGCTTCAGTTCCAGGTTTCACTTCTGGACTATAATGATTATTTAGGACGTATTGGGATTGGCCGTGTATTCCGTGGAGAAATGTCAGTCGGCCAGCCAGTTGCGCTGATGAAGCTTGACGGAAAAGTAAAACAGTTCCGTGTAACAAAAATGTTTGGTTTCCTTGGATTAAAACGCGTGGAAATTGAGACAGCAAAAGCCGGCGATCTTGTAGCGGTTTCCGGTATGGAAGATATCAACGTCGGCGAAACTGTCACACCAATGGAGCATCAGGAAGCACTGCCCGTTCTTCGAATTGATGAGCCGACTCTTCAAATGAACTTTTTAGTTAATAACAGCCCATTTGCAGGCCGTGAAGGAAAATTCGTTACATCAAGAAAAATTGAAGAGCGTCTTCATGCCCAATTGGAAACAGATGTAAGCCTTCGTGTCGAAAATACAGATTCGCCTGATGAGTGGATTGTATCCGGACGCGGTGAACTTCACTTATCCATTTTAATTGAAAATCTGCGCCGTGAAGGATTTGAACTTCAAGTTTCGAAGCCTCAAGTTATTGTAAGGGAAATTGACGGGGTTAAATGTGAGCCGGTTGAGCGTGTTCAAATTGATGTGCCGGAAGAATACACCGGGTCAATCATTGAATCAATGGGTGAGCGGAAAGGCGAAATGCTCGACATGGTTAATAATGGAAACGGACAAGTCCGGTTAATTTTCATGGTGCCAGCACGCGGCTTAATTGGCTATACAACCGAATTTTTAACGATGACTCGCGGATACGGAATTATTAACCATACTTTTGACAGCTATCAGCCAATGCAAAAAGGACGCATCGGCGGCCGCCGCCAGGGAGTACTTGTTTCCCAGGAAACTGGAAAAGCCACTACTTATGGAATTATGGGGGTTGAAGACCGCGGTACCATTTTCGTCGAAGCAGGAACGGAAATTTATGCAGGAATGATTGTCGGCGAGCATACACGTGATAATGACCTTACTGTAAACATTGCGAAAACAAAGCAGGCAACGAATGTCCGTTCAGCGACAAAAGACCAAACGGCTACCATGAAAAAGCCGCGTATTATGTCGCTGGAAGAAGCGCTTGAGTACTTAAATGATGATGAATACTGCGAGCTCACACCGCAGTCAATTCGCCTGCGTAAAAAAATTCTTGATAAAAATGAACGTGAAAAAGCCGCGAAAAAGAACAAAAAAGACCAGTAATAAAGGGGGATGGATATGGAAGGAATTGAACATGTCGGACCAATTCTGCGCGCGCTTATTCAACAATTTGGCGTTGGAACCGCGGTGCAAATGTATTGGGCGATATTGATTGTGCTTTCCATTCTTGTCTATAATCTTGGATTTGCGAAAAAGTTAAAATTATGGCAAAACATAATTGTTTATTTTTCGCTTGCTATTGGCTCATTGTTACTGTTGGTTTTATCGTACCAGCTTCCGGTTGTGGAAAGCCTCATGGTAGCTGCGCTTGTGCTGGGTACGTATAAATTCAGGCTGAAAAAGCACCAAAAAGAAGAGAAAATGTCATCATAGTGAAAGCGGGAGGCCTAGGCCTCCCGCTTATATTTTTGACCAAACAAAGCCAGCGTGAATGCGTATAAAATATGCCCTGCTGCCCACCAGGCAAAAGCCTGCATATTATTTGCTGCCGGAACGGGCTTGTGAGCCAGCCAGGACAAAGGAAAATACAGAAACACAGCTGGCAGTGTCAGCAGAAAAGAAATCGTATACGGGTGTTTTGATTTTAGCAGAATTGCAAAGAATCCTGCTGATAAAAGAAAAGAAATAAACAGGTGGAAAATAAATTCAGCCCATTCAGGCCATAAAACCTGATTGATGTATGGAATAAAATCCACATTGAGCAGGAGTTTATAAACAGCAATTCCCGTGGCCGCCTCAACTCCTTTTAGAAAAAGGCCAAGTGCAAGACCGGCGGAAGCACCGGCCAGCAAAATATAAGTTATTGAAGCCATTCTTTTTGGCTGCCGGATCGGTAAACGAAAAAATGTCCGGTTTTGATCCGATTGGCCGTTTTTTCTGCAATACGTGCGTGGCATTCTTCGCACATATATGTATGAATAGGGCGGTTCCGCAATTTTTTTGCGGCAGGCAAATGATCATCAAGCGATTCAATTTTATCGCACATTACACACTTTACTCTCATAAGGGCACCTCCATGTTCTCTCTAGTATAACATGATAAAGAGGCAGCAATAGAATTACAAAACGTTTGTTGGTATAATGAGGGAAAAAATAACGGGGTGGAAATATTGGCAAACCGAAATGAATCTTATTTACTGCCAGACTTATTCGAAGCACTTCAGACAGAGCGCCTGTCTTTTTTTTCAACGGTAGACGCGGAAACAGGAGCGCCTTTTATGAACGCCATATCCTGGGTTTATGCCCCGACGGACCAGATTTTGCGGATTGCGGTGGACAGCCGCTCGAAAATCATCGATAATATTCATAAAAACCCGCTCGTTTCCCTGGCTGTTTTTGCTTCCGGCTCCACTTTTACCATCAGCGGAAGTGCTAAAGTGATATCCAGCCGTCTCGATGACGTGCCATTAAAAGCGTCTGTAATAGAACTGGCTATAAAAGAAGTGCGGGACGTTATGTTTTATGGATCAAAAATTGCAGTTGAACCGGTTTATGAGCAAACATATGATTTGCAGGCTGCGGAAAAATTGGACCGGCAAATTATGGCCGCCCTCAGGCAGGGGAGGAGCTGACGAGGCCAGTTTTACTATATAAGGAGTTCGAAAATATTGAGATTAGTTGCTTTGTCATCCATTCAAGAAAATGTCTATCTTGCTGAAAATGTACTAAACAGCAGAGGACAAGTATTGCTAAGGTCTGGTGTGGAACTTACATCTTCCATTTTAAAGCGTCTGCATTCGCTGGGAATTACCTATGTTTATATCGAGGATGCAAGAACGGATGATATTTACATCCGGCCGGTTCTGGCAGAAGAAACGCGGAGAGAAGCTCTTACTATGATGTCGGAAGCGTTTCATCAAGTAAAAAAAGAGCTGGCTGAAGGGTCTCCGAGATTTGGGCTGCATAAAATGGAAAAAAGGTTTGCGGTGGTTGTCCGGGACATTATCAGCCAGATTAAAGAACGGAAAGAAGCAATTGATTTATTGACGCATTTGTATGCTCATGATGATTACATTTTTATCCATTCATTGAACGTGACTATTTATACCTTGGCACTCAGCCTTAAACTGAAAAATTTAACAGCGAAACAAACAGAAGAACTTGGACTAGGGGCAATGCTGCATGATGTTGGCAAACTGCTTATTCCGGCGGCCATTTTAAAAAAGCCCTCCAGGCTTACAGGTGAAGAATTTGAACTTATAAAAAAACATACAGAATTCGGATTTGACCTGCTCCGAAAAGAACACAGCCTTCCGGTAACCGTAGCGCATTGCGCTTTTCAGCACCACGAAAGGTTAAACGGCTCGGGCTATCCGCGTGGCATTAGCGGAGATGAAATTCACATTTTCGGCAAGATGATTGGCATTGCTGATGTTTATGACGCAGTTACTTCTAACCGGATATACCGGAAAGCAATGCTCCCTCATGAAGGAATGGAAATTTTATATGCAGGCTCAGGAACTGAGTTTGAAACAGCTTATATTGAAATGTTTAGAAAAGCGATTGTAATGTATCCTAAGGGTTTAACTGTCTGGCTGAATGACGGGCGGAAGGGGGTTGTTTCCGAACAGAATGAACATATGAGCGACCGCCCCGTGCTTCTTATTTTAGAAGAGGAAGGGCATGTCCTGGATGTGCCCTATAAAGTAAATATGGCAAAAGAGACGACCCTTATGATTACGGAAACCGATACAACATTATTTTATACATAAGGAGCTTTTTATTGAAACAGAAGCAGATTGCCGATCAAGTCATTTGCAATCTGTTTGCTTTTTTGTGGAAAATCTAAGGCAGCAGCGGGAATCCGGCTTTTTCCAAAAAGCAGGGCTTCCCAGTAAACCGCCTGTACTTTTTCAAATGTAGAAGTTAAGTGAAAAGGACTGGCGACTTTGTCGACAGTCCTGTAGAAGGTTTGACGCTGCTCACTCCGCTTCCCGGCCGGCGGAAGATAAGCTGTATTTCAATATCTTTATCTTTCATACGGGGCGTTTAGCGGATTTGAACAGCTGTAACATGAGTAATAGGATTTTCGCGATTTGAGCCATCTTTGAACAATACATGAACAGGACCTTCTTCATGAAGTGGTTTCCCTTTTAGCGAAAATTGCAGAATCAGCAGTTCAGCTTCTGTTAATGGAAATGAAACCGGACCGTTTTTTGTCTCAAATAAAATTTCAGAAGCTTCATCCAGCGGCTCTGCATTTTTTAAAAATGGAGATAAAGGAATACCGAAAGTGCCTGTAAGCACTTTTTCTTTTTCATATTTTTTCTCTGATTTAATCGTCGGCGGAAAAACAGCACCTTCTCGAATTTCTTTTTCCCAAAACCTGGATGTGCTTTTGATATACTCCTCTTCTTCGTCTCTTTCTGGCTGGCTTGAAGAAGAAAAAAATTCATCTAAATCAATACGGCGGTCGTCGAAAATCCAGACGCCCGGGTCAAGCGTAACAGGAAATGATACTTTCCCTTTGATTGGAATGATTTGTTCCATAGGGTTAAATCTCCTTTGTGTAGTTGGCTATGTATAAATTAAGTATACCCTGAAACGTTCAGGTTGTCAGTGCATGTATTAAAATTCCTTGCAAATTCCCTGTATTAACGATAAAATCTTTTAATATACAGTGATTCCATTCTTGGAACAGGGGGAGAAATAATGGCATCTGAAATGAAAATAGACCATCGGGAAAAAGCCTACTCTCTGTTGCAGGCGGATGCGGAAAAAATTTTGCGTCTCATTAAAGTACAAATGGACAACTTAACGATGCCGCAGTGTCCTTTATACGAGGAAGTGCTTGACACTCAAATGTTCGGCTTATCCCGTGAAATAGATTTCGCCATACGTCTCGGACTGGTGGATGAAGCAGACGGCAAACAGCTGATCGATTCGCTCGAACAAAAATTATCAGCATTGCATGAAGCATCGATCGACCGGTAAACAGACAGAAAACTCAAACAGCTGTTTGAGTTTTTTTTAACCTAATTGAGTCTCGCTTTTCGATAAGCGTATGAATGGAAGGTATGTATGTGGAAGAGAAAGTTAAAATCATATGACTATCCACTGGCAGCTGTATTTTTAATACTATGTTTGTTTGGGCTGATGATGATTTTCAGTGCAAGTTCAGTAATGGCGGTACAGCGATGGGGACTTGAAAGCGGATATTTTTATGATAAACAAAAGATCCACGTCGTTCTGGCTTTTCTTGCTTTTGGATTCATGTCAATATTTCCTTACCGGCGTTTAAAAGCAAACCGGTTATTAGTTATCATGACGGGCGGAATGTTTCTCACATTGTTTTTGTTGTTTTTATTTGGAAGCGTATCTAATAATGCGCAAAGCTGGTTTCAAGTGGGAGCCCGTTCTATTCAGCCTTCTGAATTCTCAAAACTTGTTATTATTATTTACATGTCAGCTGTGTTTTCGAAAAAACAAAAAAACATTAATTCCTTAAACAATAGTATTGCTCCTCCAGTAATCGTTTTATTTGTGGTTTGTTTTCTTGTCGCGCTTGAGCCGGACTATGGAACAGCATCGATCATTTTCGCGATTGGGTTGACAATTGTTCTATCATCCGGTATAAAAATGAAAAAGCTTGCAAAGTTTCTTCTTCTTATCGGAATTTTCACTGTGCTCTTATCGCCCCTCCTAATATGGCAGAAAGACAATATATTGTCAGAAGAACGAATGAGCCGGCTTACAAGTTACATGGACCCATTTAAATATGAAGAAGATGCGGGTTATCACCTTGTAAACTCCTACCTTGCGATTGGTTCGGGCGGACTGACTGGTCGGGGGCTTGGACAGAGTGTTCAAAAACTTGGCTATCTGCCAGAACCGCATACGGACTTTATTATGGCCATTATTGCGGAGGAACTTGGCATATTCGGAATCATTATTGTCATTGGAGGAATTTGTTTTATAGTCTTACATGGACTTCGGATTGCGATACGGAGTTCCGATTCGTTCGGCTCTATGCTTGCAGTCGGGATTTCTTCCATGATAGGGCTTCAGGCATTTATCAATCTGGGCGGTGTATCAGGAGTTATTCCGATTACCGGGGTTCCGCTTCCTTTTATTAGTTACGGCGGTTCGTCTTTATTGCTGCTTTCCATTTCGCTCGGAATTCTAGCGAATGTATCGATGCAGTCAAAATACGAAAAAAACTATAAATCATAAAAATAAAAAGGTTCACCAGTTGAACCTTTTTATATATATATTTTATCAACAGATCAGGGGAGAGATGAAGATGAAAAAAATCAGCAAAGTGCTGGTGGCGAACAGGGGAGAAATCGCTATTCGCGTATTTCGTGCCTGCACAGAATTACATATCCGGACAGTAGCTGTTTACTCGAAGGAAGATTCAGGATCATATCATCGTTATAAAGCTGATGAAGCATACCTTGTCGGCGAAGGTAAAAAGCCGATTGACGCTTATTTGGACATTGAAGGCATTATTGAAATTGCTAAACAAGCAGAAGTAGACGCTATTCATCCCGGCTACGGATTTTTATCTGAAAATATCGAATTCGCAAAACGTTGCGAAGAGGAAGGGATTATTTTTATCGGACCAAAGTCTGCCCACCTTGATATGTTCGGTGATAAAGTAAAAGCACGGACACAGGCTATTAACGCAGAAATCCCTGTAATTCCGGGTTCAGATGGACCGGTAAACAGCCTGGATGAAGTAAGGGAATTTGGTGAAAAGCACGGCTTCCCTATTATTATTAAAGCGTCACTTGGCGGCGGCGGGCGCGGCATGCGGATTGTCCAGAGCCTGGAAGAAGTCAGCGAAGCATACGACCGTGCCAAATCGGAAGCGAAAGCAGCATTCGGCAACGATGAAGTATATGTAGAGAAGTTTGTTCAAAACCCAAAACACATTGAGGTACAGATTATTGGCGATCATGAAGGCAATGTAGTCCACTTATTTGAACGTGACTGCTCGGTACAGCGCCGCCATCAAAAAGTGGTGGAAGTAGCGCCGGCGGTTTCTATTTCAGCTGATTTGCGAGACCGTGTTTGCGATGCCGCAGTTAAGTTGATGAAAAATGTGGATTACTTAAATGCAGGGACGGTTGAGTTTTTAACTGCTGGAGAAGATTTTTATTTTATTGAAGTTAATCCCCGCGTTCAAGTAGAACACACGATTACGGAACTGATTACGGGTATTGATATCGTTCAGACACAAATTTTAGTGGCAGAAGGCCATGGCCTTCACAGCGATAAAGTAGGAGTTCCGCTGCAAAAGGACATCCGCACAATGGGATACGCCATTCAATCCCGAGTGACAACAGAGGATCCGGAAAACGGCTTTATGCCGGATACAGGAAGAATTATGGCTTATCGCTCCGGTGGCGGCTACGGAGTACGCCTTGATGCAGGAAACAGCTTCCAGGGTGCCGTTATTACCCCGTATTATGATTCTCTGCTTGTAAAAGTGTCTACATTTGCTATGACGTTTGAACAGGCTGCTTCTAAAATGGTACGGAATTTGCAGGAGTTCCGAATTCGCGGAATTAAAACGAATATTCCATTTTTGGAGAATGTAATGAAGCATAAAGACTTCATTTCAGGAAATTATGATACATCATTTATTGATACAACGCCTGAACTGTTTGTTTTCCCGAAAAGAAAAGACCGGGGCACAAAAATGCTTAACTATATTGGAACCATAACGGTGAATGGATTCCCGGGTATTGAGCAAAAGAAAAAGCCTGTTTTTGATGCACCGCGCATTCCAAAGGTTAAGCTGTCTGAAAAACCGGCACGGGGCACAAAACAGATCCTGGATGAGCAGGGTGCTGACGGCCTTGTAACATGGGTGAAAAATCAAAAAGAGGTTCTTTTGACGGATACAACAATGCGTGATGCCCACCAGTCCTTGCTGGCAACCCGGGTTCGCACAACGGATTTAACGCATATTGCGCCTGCAACGGCACGTCTTCTTCCGGAATTATTCTCACTTGAAATGTGGGGTGGCGCGACATTTGACGTAGCCTACCGCTTCTTAAAAGAAGATCCATGGAAACGGCTCGAGGTATTGCGCAAGCAGGTGCCGAATGTATTATTCCAGATGCTGCTTCGGGCCTCAAACGCAGTCGGCTATAAAAATTATCCAGACAATGTTATTCAGGAGTTTGTTCAGCAGTCTGCAGAAACAGGCATTGATGTATTCCGCATTTTCGACAGCTTAAACTGGGTTAAAGGTATGACAGTAGCTATTGATGCAGTTCGTCAATCGGGCAAAATTGCAGAAGCCACTATCTGCTATACAGGAGATATTGATGATCCATCCCGTGCAAAGTATAATGTAGAATACTATAAGCAGATGGCTAAAGAATTAGAAGCCCAGGGCGCTCATATTCTTGGTATTAAAGATATGGCCGGCCTTCTTAAGCCGCAGGCTGCTTACCGGTTGATTTCAGAATTAAAAGAAGCGGTAAATATTCCAATACATCTGCATACACACGATACAAGCGGCAATGGTATTTTGATGTACACAAAAGCAATTGAAGCAGGAGTAGACATTGTCGACACCGCACTCAGCCCAATGGCCGGGCTTACGTCCCAGCCAAGTGCCAGCACATTGCGATATGCATTGGATGGAACAGACCGTGCACCATCGGTCAGCATTGATGCGCTTGAAAAAGTCTCTTACTATTGGGAAGATGTCCGCAAGTTTTACACGCCATTTGAAAGCGGCATGCTGGCTCCGCATACAGAAATTTATGAGCATGAGATGCCAGGCGGGCAATATTCAAATCTTCAGCAGCAGGCAAAAGGCGTAGGGCTTGGCGACCGCTGGGATGAAGTGAAAGATATGTATCGCCGTGTAAACCTTATGTTCGGTGATATTGTTAAAGTAACTCCTTCTTCAAAAGTAGTCGGCGATATGGCGCTGTTTATGGTTCAAAATGATTTAACAGAAGAAGACGTACTTAGCCGCGGAGATAAAATCGACTTCCCGGATTCGGTAATCGAATTGTTTGAAGGCTATCTTGGACAGCCGGTAGGCGGATTCCCGGAAGAGCTTCAAAAAGTTATTTTAAAAGGCAAGAAACCAATCAGTGTACGGCCTGGAGAGCTTCTTGAAGCAGTGGATTTCCAGGCGCTTCGCAAAGAGCTGGAGCAGGAAATCGGGGAAGAGCCGACAGATCAAGATGTGATCGCGTACGCGCTGTATCCTAAGGTGTTTAGCGATTATGCAAAAGTAAAAGCGCAATATGGAGATATTTCCGTTTTAGATACACCAACGTTCCTTTACGGCATGCGTCTTGGTGAAGAAAAAGAAATTGAAATTGAAACAGGAAAAACGTTAATTGTAAAGCTTGTTTCAATCGGCCATCCTCAGGCAGACGGAACGCGTATTTTAAGCTTTGAGCTGAATGGGCAGCCGCGTGATGTCGTAATTAAAGATGAAAGCATCAAATCTGCTGTAAATGCAAAAGTAAAAGCAGATCCAAAAAATGAGTGCCACATCGCGGCAACAATGCCGGGAACGGTTATCAAAGTTATCCTTGAAAAAGGGGATAAAGTAAAGCGCGGTGACCACTTAATGATTACAGAAGCAATGAAAATGGAAACAACCGTACAGGCGCCATTTGATGGAACAGTTAAAGCGGTTCATGTTCAAAACGGCGAAGCAATTGCAACAGGCGATTTGCTTGTAGAGCTTGAAAAATAAGAAAATAAAAGCACTGCCTCTTAATTGGAGGCAGTGCTTTTATTATTTATTTGATCCAGCGTATTAACTTTACTGCGGGAAATAAGCAGGATAAAGTAGCATAACAGTCCAAATAAGCAGGATATAAAAAGAGCATGAGCGAGGGCTACATATAAATTTAAATTCGTCCAAATAATGATTGCGCCCGCAATGACTTGAAGCAGCACCAGAATAAACGCAATCAGCCACCCATAGTACAAAACGCGCTGGTGCTTATGATGCTTAACGGAAAGGTAAGCAATATAAGCAATCCACAGGAAAATAAGTCCTGCTGCAGCACGGTGGCTCATTTGAACCCATTGATACAAATTTGATGGCAGCAAATCATTGTTGCCGCACATTGGCCATGAACTGCATGCCATGCTTGATTTTGTGTGGCGGACGAGAGCCCCTGTATAAACAACAATGTAGCTGTAAAGAGTAACTCCGATCGTATGCCATTTCATGCGGCTGTCAACAACAAGAGATGACGCATCAAACCGCTGGTCTACTTCGAAAATAAGCAGTGTCAGTAAGAGGACGGCTGCAAACGAAATAAGAGAGATGCCAAAGTGAAGCGCTAACACGAAATCGTTTTGTCCCCAAAGAACAGCCGCTGCCCCAATCAGTGCCTGGGCAATCAAGAAGAAAAGAGCCAGGACAGCCAGAAACTTTGTTTCCCGCTTATGGCCGATAAAGCGCCAGGATGCAATGGACAGCGCCAGAACAAGAAGGCCGGCTGCTCCTGAAACGGCGCGGTGTGAAAGTTCAATGATGGTTTCTATCGTAATATCTTCCGGAATAATCTGGCCGTGGCAAAGCGGCCATTCATTTCCGCAGCCAAGACCGGAATCCGTTTTTGTGACAAGCGCACCGCCAATCAAGACGGCAAGCATAACAAGAGTGGTCACAACACCAAGCCATTTAAGCCAGCTGTGCAAAATGTTCACCTTCTTCTTTCTATCTATATATATCTATCATTCCAGCAAATCCAGAAGGCTGTCTTTTTTTAAAGCCGCCTATTATACATCTTCATATTATCTTATAAAAAAGAACGCCTGAAAACAGAAGGTTTTCACGAGACACAAATTAGACAAAAATAGTTCATTATCCGTTCACATAAAAAAGAAAGGATATGATTTAATATGGAAGAGAGCGCCATGCTTTTGAAATGT
Source organism: Domibacillus indicus (assembly GCF_000970685.1). GTDB lineage: Bacteria > Bacillota > Bacilli > Bacillales > Domibacillaceae > Domibacillus > Domibacillus indicus. Next base: position 296,568 of record NZ_LAJB01000007.1, on the reverse strand, counting down.
TTTGAAATATGGTAGAAAAGCGCGGCTATATCCTTTATAGTAAAATAAGAAAGGGGGAGGAAAGATGTCGCGTGCAGCAACAACTATAGATAAATCAAATGTGCCGGAAACAACAGCAATGAAAGATTTTTTAGCGCTAATTAAAATCGGCATTGTTAATTCTAACTTAATAACCGTTTTTACAGGTATGTGGCTGGCCTTTATCTTAAATGATATTCCGTTTTTGGCCAATTTTAATACAATCGTTTTGACTCTTATTGGCTCCGCTTTAATCATTGCGGGTTCCGCAAGTTTAAATAATTATATCGATCGAGACATTGACCCGTTAATGGAGCGTACAAAAACAAGGCCGACGGTTACAGGAAAGATCAGCTATTCCAAAGTATTAACATTAGGACTTGCGCTCGTCATTATCGGATCAGCGCTTTTATTTATGACAACGTTCACAGCAGGCGTCATCGGCGTCATTGGAATTCTGAGTTATGTTGTTATTTATACAATGTGGTCAAAACGGCGCCACGTCAGCAATACAATTGTAGGAAGTATTTCGGGGGCGGTTCCGCCTCTTATCGGATGGGCAGCGGTTGATCCGACACTTGACGTCTTGCCGTGGATGCTCTTTTTGATCATGTTCATTTGGCAGCCGCCGCATTTTTATGCACTGGCGATGAAGCGGGCAGATGAATATGGGAAAGCGGGTATTCCAATGCTTCCTACTGTGAAAGGGTTTGCGGTCACAAAACGCCATATGTTTGTTTGGACGCTTCTCCTTTTGCCGCTGCCGTTTTTCATGACTGAACTGGGCATGGCATTTATCATTTTGGCAACTTTGCTAAATGCAGGATGGGCTGTGCTGGCTGCAACAGGCTTCAGAACTAAAGACGATTTGAAATGGGCTAAATATATGTTTATTTATTCATTGCAGTATTTAACCATTATTTTCGTAGCGATGGTCATTGTGACTGTTATTTAATAAAGGGAGTTCTTTCTTTTGAAGAAATCCATATATACGCACTGTTTTAGTAGAAATTTTATACGAAAGAGGGGAAGTAATACGCTATGAAACAGAAGCTAACAAAATGGCGCCTTTTTACGGCAGTCGGCCTGCTGGCGCTCGTTCTGTCCGGCTGCGGTGAACCGTTTCTTTCAACGCTGACCCCTGCTGGTGAAGCAGGCCAGACCGCATATGATCTTATGATGCTGAGCACATGGATTATGGTAGGAGTAGTTATCGTTGTATCGATTTTGTTTGCTGTTGCTGTCATCAAGTTTCGCCGCAGAAAAGGAGATAAAGCCATTCCAAAACAGGTGGAAGGAAGCCACGTTTTGGAAATTATCTGGACTGCTATTCCAATCCTTTTGCTTATCGTTCTGGCAATTCCAACAGTCATCGCTACATTCGATCTGGCTGATACGAAGGCAATGGATAAGAAAAATGAAGATGGCACAACAGACGCTTTAGTTGTAAATGTGCGGGCCAACCTGTACTGGTGGGAATTTGAGTATCCCAACCAGAAAATTATCACAAGCCAGGATCTTGTTGTTCCGACTGACCAAAAAGTATATTTTAATGTAAAAGCATCTGACGTTAAACACTCATTCTGGATTCCGGCTGCCGGCGGAAAGATTGATACAAATGTAGATAATGTCAATAAAATGTGGCTTGAATTTGATAATGAAAAAGCGGCTGAAGCTGATAACTTGTTCTATGGGAAATGTGCCGAGCTTTGCGGTCCTTCTCACGCTTTAATGGACTTTAAAGTGCGTGCGCTTCCACAGGAAGAATTTGACCAATGGATAACAGCTATGCAGGCTGTAGATGCAGAGGCAGCGGAAGAAGTGCCAACGGATCCAACTGCAGCAGCAGGACAGGAAGTATTTAATCAAAAGTGTTTAAGCTGCCATGCTGTCACAACCGCTGATGCACGGCCGGAAGCAGCGCGTACCGCGCCAAATCTTGCGAATTTTGGAGACCGCGAACTAGTAGCCGGTATTTTGGCGCATAACGAAGAAGAATTAAAAAGCTGGATTAAAAATCCCGAGCAGTACAAACCAGGTAATAAAATGACCGGTACATACGGTGAGCTGTCTGACCAGGAGCTGGATCAGCTGGCTGCTTATTTAATGAGTCTTAAAGTAGAATAATAATTATAGAGTTAGGGTAAAGGAGGTAAAACCGTTGAGTACCATTGCACATACGCAGAAACGGGGATTTGCCGGTACAGTCTGGGAATACCTAACAACAGTTGACCATAAAAAAATCGCAATACTTTATTTACTTGCTGGCGGCTTTTTCTTTATTGTCGGCGGTATTGAAGCAATGATGATTCGCATTCAGCTGGCTGTGCCGAACAATGACTTTGTCAGTGCCGGTTTATTTAATGAAATTATTACAATGCACGGTACCACTATGATTTTCCTGGCAGCAATGCCTTTATTATTTGCATTTATGAATGCTGTTATGCCGCTGCAAATTGGCGCGCGTGACGTTGCCTTTCCGTTTATCAATGCGCTTGGATTTTGGCTGTTCTTTTTCGGGGGGCTGTTTTTAAACCTTTCATGGTTTTTGGGAGGTGCTCCAGATGCAGGATGGACGTCTTATGCGTCGCTTTCACTTGCGTCTGAAGGGCATGGTATTGATTTCTACGCCCTTGGACTGCAAATTTCCGGTTTTGGTACATTGATGGGCGGTATTAACTTTTTGGTGACGATTATTAATATGCGTGCACCGGGCATGACCTATATGAGAATGCCGCTTTTCACCTGGACGACATTTGTGGCATCCGCTCTTATCTTATTTGCTTTCCCGCCGCTTACGGTCGGATTGTTTATGCTTATCTTTGACCGTATGTTTGGTTCAGGATTTTTTGATGTCGCAATGGGAGGTAATACAATTATCTGGGAACATTTCTTTTGGATCTTCGGACATCCGGAAGTATATATTCTCGTCCTTCCTGCTTTCGGGATTTTTTCAGAGATTTTCCCAACGTTTGCACGGAAACGCCTTTTTGGTTATTCCTCCATGGTATTTGCGACTGTACTAATCGGATTCCTGGGATTCATGGTTTGGGCCCATCATATGTTTACAACGGGACTCGGACCAATTGCCAACGCTATTTTCGCTGTAGCAACGATGGCCATTGCTGTTCCGACCGGTATTAAGATCTTCAACTGGATTTTAACCATTTGGGGCGGGAGCATTAAGTTTACCGTGCCAATGCTTTACGCTGTTGCTTTTATACCGTCGTTTGTTATGGGCGGAGTTACAGGAGTAATGCAGGCAGCAGCACCGGCTGACTACCAGTTCCATGACAGTTACTTTATCGTAGCCCATTTCCACTATGTAATCGTTGGCGGGATTGTACTTGGCCTTCTTGGCGGTGCCCATTTCTACTGGCCGCTTATGTTTGGTACAATGCTTAGTGAAAAACTCGGTAAAGTTACCTTTGTTTTATTCTTAATCGGCTTCCATTTAACATTCTTTATTCAGCATTTCCTTGGATTAATGGGGATGCCGCGCCGTGTCTGGACCTTCCTTCCTGGCCAGGGGCTTGATAGTGGAAATCTTATAAGTTCAATCGGGGCAGCCTTTATGGCGGTCGGGGTTATTATTTTCCTTGTGAACGTCGTTATAACGCAAGTGAAAAACGTGCAGGTAGGACGTGATCCTTGGGAAGATGGGCGTACCCTTGAATGGTCTCTTCCATCTCCAACGCCTTACTACAATTTCAAGCAGCTTCCGCTTGTTCGCGGGCTGGATCCATATTGGATTGAAAAAATGGAAGGCAAAACAGAAATGACACCGGCAGAACCAGTTGGCGATATCCACATGCCGAACAATTCCTTTGTTCCGTTTGTGATTTCATTAGGCCTTTTCATTGCGGCATTTGGTGCTATGTATCATGCAGATGAAGGCAAAGACTGGGCAATCCCCGTTCTTATCATTGGAATGATTGTAACATTTGGTGCAATGCTTTACCGTTCAATCAAAGATGATCACGGTTATCACATTCATAAAGAAGAATTGCTGGACGAGTCAGGCAAAGGAGGGGCAGTTTAATGGCAGCTGAACAAAAATTCACGCCGCAAACGTGGCCCGAATCACCTGAGCAGGCAACGCTTGAAGGCAAAAATAAATTTCTAGGTTTTTGGTTTTTCCTTGGCGGGGAAACAGTACTGTTTGCTTCGCTATTTGCAACATATCTCGCGTTAAAAGATAGTGTGCCAAGTGATACACACGCAAAAGCAGCAGATTTATTCGAATTGCCGCTCGTTTTCTTGATGACGATGCTTCTGTTAACAAGTTCATTAACATCGGTATTTGCAATGTATCACATGAAAAACTATAATTTTAAGAAAATGCAGCAATGGCTGTTTATTACAGTCGCATTAGGATTAGGCTTCCTTGGCTGTGAAATTTATGAATTCAATCATTATTATCATGAGTTTGAACATAAATTTACAAGCAGTGCATTTGGTTCTGCCTTTTACACGCTGGTTGGCTTCCATGGAGGTCACGTTGTGTTCGGGCTTTCCTGGATTATTGCGCTCATGATCCGTAATGCCAAGCGGGGGCTTACTCTATACAATGCGCCGAAGTTTTATTTAGCAAGCCTATACTGGCATTTTATTGATGTCGTATGGGTGTTCATCTTCACGGTCGTATACTTAATGGGAATGGTGGGATAACGATGGCGAATTTACATCCGAATTCAGGTGATCCTAAAGTTACGTATGAATACCGCCGTAAAAAACATGCAGAAGAAATGAGAATGCAGGTTATAACCTTTACAATGATGATTTTCTTTACGGTTATCGCTTTTGCAGCTGTAGGAGCTGGCTTTTCAAAATGGTTTATTGTACCATTTGTTTTATTGCTGGCTGTTGTGCAGGTAATTTTCCAGCTCTATTACTTTATGCATATGAGCCATAAAGGGCATGAAGCACCGCAATTGTTCATGTATTCTGGTGTGATTGTAGGATTTGTAACCATTCTTGCATTTGTTACAATCATTTGGTGGTAAGAAGAAAAAGTGTTTCCTGAAAACAGGAAACACTTTTTTTCTGTCATGAACTTGTCAATTGATGGCGTTGTCACAAACATATAGGGGCGATATAATAAGGGGAGCATCGAATATAATTGAGGTGAATAAGGTGCCAATCAGTATATTTGGTTTTCCGGCTCTCTGGAGTCCGTATTTTATTGTTGTACTGCTGCTTATAACGATTTTATTTTTTTTAACGGCTGCTAAATGGCGGGGAGGATTCAAGGAAAGTGAACCGCTCACGAAGCGCCAGGCAGTGCTGTTTTTGGCTGCTGTCTTGATTTTGTATGCAGTAAAAGGTTCGCCGCTTGATTTAATGGGTCATATTATGATGACATACCATATGGTTCAAATGGCTGTTCTTTATCTCGTAGTGCCGCCGCTTTTTATAAAAGCTATTCCCTGGTGGATATGGAAGCCGGCTATCGAGGCGCCTGTCATAAAACATATTTTTTCATTTGCCACGCGTCCGCTTATTGCGCTTATTTTATTCAATGGCATGTTTTCGTTTTATCATATCCCGCTCATTTTTGATTTCATTAAAATGAATGAGGCACTGCACAGCTTATATACAGTCGTTTTATTTTTCCTGGCAATCTGTATGTGGTGGCCGCTGGTAAATGAGCAGCCCGAAAGCAAAGGAATTGACGGGTTAAAGAAAATCGGTTATATATTTGCAAACGGGGTTTTGTTAACACCGGCCTGTGCATTAATTATTTTTGCTTCAACACCGCTTTATGAAACGTATTCTAATGGAGCAGCCTGGCTGCAGGCAATGGAGCTCTGTGTTCCGGCTTCCACTTTATCTGGACTGAATTTAAGCGGGCCTGAATTGTTTTCCAGTATGGCTGTTGTAGAAGATCAGAAAACAGGCGGAATAGTAATGAAAATTATTCAGGAAATTGTGTACGGTTTTGTGCTGGCACAGGTTTTCTTTGAATGGTTTAGAAAAGAAGAAGAGGATGCAGATAAAATTACTGAGGCGGCATTAGCTCGCCATAATCATATACAGTAACCAAAAAAGGAAATGGCCCTCCATTTCCTTTGTCTTACATAATGGAAGCGGGGAATTTTACTATGTCATTACCAGTTTTGCCGACAATCAGCACATTTTTTATCGCGCTGAGTGCGGTTTTTGTAGCGATTGGCTGGGCGCAAATAAAACGGCGCCAAATAGAAAAACATAAAAAAACAATGCTTTTAGCAGGAATTTTTGCACTCACCTTTTTCATCATTTATGTTAGCCGGACTTTATTTATCGGAAACACGGCTTTTGGCGGACCGGCAGATATCAAAATTTACTATACTATCTTTTTAATTTTTCATATTTGCCTGGCGACCACAGGAGCCGTTTTTGGGCTTGTATCCATTTTGAGCGGCTTGAAAAACAATTTGAAGCTTCACCGTAAAATTGGGCCATACACAAGCGTGATTTGGTTTTTTACTGCGATTACAGGAGTGGCTGTTTATCTGCTTTTATATGTTTTTTATACAGGCGGGCCGACAACCTCTGTTTTTAAAGCAATTCTTGGCGGAGAATAACGAAAAAAGCTTTCCTCTTACTAGAGGAAAGCTTTTTTTTAAACAAAATGTACAATTTCTCCCTTAATATCTGCCAGCAGCTTTTCACATGTTTTTACGAGTGATTCAGGAAAATATTCATCAGCTCCGTATTCAACGCCGTGTGGGTAATAGTGCTTGCCAAGGAGAGGAGTCAGCAATTCAATCATCGCATCTTCAGCACCCACGTCTCCTTTAACCGCAACACCAAAAATACGCAAGTAATAGACGCCTTCTTTTAATTCGAATTTTCGATCGTATGTAACACGTTCATAATCCCACTGGCCGGCAAGAACCATGTCATGCTCTTCCATAATATGCGTAAGCTGGTTTAAATCAATTTGTGTACCTTCTAGACCTGTGTTTTCAAATTTCATAAACGTACTCCTTCCTGCCTATATATCTTTTTTTCTTCTTTCATAATAGTCGATATTGCGCTTTCATGCAATGTGGTTGAGATGATCTAGTAAAACAAATTTCCAAGAAGTAAATAACAAGTTTTTTCAATCGTGGATACAGAATGATATACTGTTAAAAGAAAGAGACGGGGGATGTAAGGAGATGATCGTCTGCGAGCTGTTTTTAAGATTTTAATCATTTTTTTAATTTTAATGCTAATTGGTGTTTATACCGATAAAGCAATAGATGAAAAAAGCAATGAACCTCTTAAGCCGCCGCCTGTTAATATCGGCGAGGTTGAGCCGGAGCTGCCGGCAGAGGTGGAACCGGCTCCAGGCGAGGGAAGCGGGTCGATAATAGGAAAGTCAGCGGATCTGCTTGTAAAAGAATATGGAGAGCCAATTCGAAAAGATCCGTCAGCATACGGATATGAATGGTGGGTCTATAAGTCTTCAGGCCAGTATATGCTTGCAGGCATTGAAAGCGGCCATGTGGTAACAGTATTTGCTAAAGGGAATATCAATACAGCACCTTTTACGCTTGGGCGGTCTTCAAATGAAATTTTTAGTTCCCGGTATCCAGAAACAGAAATCGTCGTGCATGCTAATGACAGCTACTATCGCTTTGAACTATCGGAGGAAGAGCTGAATTTGAGGCCGCTTATTCCGATCGGCGATTTTTATGCACAGCTTTATATTGACCAGCAGACCGGAACATTGTCCAGTGTCCGCTTCATGACAGCTGATGTTCTGCTTAAAATGCGTCCGTATGAGCTGGTCTATGAAGGAACTTTACCGGAGGTTCCACTGCCGGAAATGTCTGAGTGGGTTCATATTGAACGAGGGAGCGAGGCACAGTTAGCGGATATAAGCAATCTAGTTCGTGAGCAGGCAGGTGTACCGCGGCTTTTATGGAAACCGGAAATCAGGGCGCTGGCAAGGGAGCATAGCAAAGATATGCTGGAAGCCGGTTTTTTTGATCATGAATCACCGGAGTTTGGAAATGTTAAAGAGCGTTTAACAGGAGCGGGCATCGCATTCCAGGCATCAAATGAACTGATCAGTGCCAACTATGTTGATGCACCTGCCGCTATAGAAGCATGGCTGAATTCTGCAGAAGAGCGGGAGATTCTGTTAGACAGGTCTTATAGTTCGTTTGGAACAGGGGCTTATCGTACTCATTTTACACAAATATTCACCGGAATGTAGCGAAGTATGATAAAATAAGCCGATGGAGGTGCCAGAAATGATTGCTACAACGATGGAACTCATAAATGTGGCTAATGCCGCGGATGAGCTTGGCGATATGATTCTTCAATCAGAACAAGCGAAGCGATATCAGGATTGTTACAATAAGCTTTATACGGTTGAATCCGTTAAATATAAAATTTTTGCTTTTAGCCGCCTGAAAGAAAAATATGAAGACGTCCAGCGATTTGGACGTTATCATCCAGATTATAAACAAATTATGATGGACACACGTACCGCTAAGCGTGAAATGGATATGGATGAACATGTTGCGGCTTTTCGGCGGGCCGAGACAGAGCTGCAGCAGCTTTTAGATGATATCAGTCTGCTTATTGCCCGTTCGGTATCCGAGCAGGTGAAAGTGCCGGGAGCAGGATCGGTTTTTACAAGCGGCTGCGGCAGCTGCGGCAGTGGCGGTTCATGCGGCTGTTCCGCTTAAAAATAAAAGGTGCGGAGGGTGAATTATGCTGACGGAACGACAAGCATTAATTGTCTGGCTTCATTCACTGAAGCCGGCCAAGTCATTGCGTAAATATGGGAATGTTCATTATGTATCGAAAAAAATGAAGTATGCAGTTTTATACTGCAATCATGCCGAAGCATCGGATTTGGCAGAGAAAATTGCTGCTTTTTCTTTTGTGAAAAAAGTCGACTTGTCTGAGAAGCCATTTTTAAAAGTGGATTATGAAAATTCCCGGCCGGATAAAGCGAAAGAATATGATTATAAAATAGGTGTGTGAAAAGGCTTGTCTTTTGACAAGCCTTTTTTTTGTTCTTAAGAGAGGGGAGGAAGATAGTTGTTAAGCCGCAAAATTCCGATTAAGTACTGGTAATAAAGTGTTTTGTCCGCAAATAGAGCTGAGGATTTCACTTCCATCTGAATAACGGGACGGCCGCTTAAAGCAGCAGCCTCTTGAAACAACCGAAACCGCTCGCTTTCTTTTTTGCGAGGGTTAGGGATCCCTTCCCGGCATATGTAAATCGGCTGAAAACCGCCTGTAGCGGTGGGCTGCAAAATAACGGCACACGAAGTAGCTTCTCCGGCGTGCAGAGCAATAAAATGAACGAGCCTTTCATTTGACCGTTCCGCAATATTGATAAGTTCATATAAATCTGAATACCCTTCCCCTAATTCAATAAATCGTTGAATCATCTTTTACCCTCCGTTTCTTCCACTTTTATTATACGCATTTATTCTGCTTCTTTTAACAAAAATCATCGTCAAGTTCACTTTTTTTTGATATGATGAATTTAAGCTATATTACCTAGTTAAGGAGGATTATTTGTGAAAAAAGTCCTTTTATTTTCTGTTGTGCTGCTTGTTCTTTCTGGAAGCTTAATTACTGTTCAATGGATTGGCTATGAAAAATTGTCCAGCGCTTCTGAAAAAGTTACAGCAGACCAAACACTTGAAATAGATGTGCAGGATGATGGATTTTCCGTAAAACAAACCCTTCATTCACTGCCGGAAAGAACAACATTAACGATGAAACTTCCTGCTGATGTGCAAAAGCTGTCCTGCTCCAGGGGAGATAAATGTGTAACAGCAAGCCAGTCTGGTACGATAACTGCTGCCGGCGGAGACTTCTACATCCAATACCGGATCCCGGCTTCGCTTTCTTCTCAATCTTTTTTATTAAATAACTGGCAGGCTTCATTTGAAGGGGTTGACATTGTCGAGACAAACCTTCAAATTACAGATCACACGAAAAAAGGAGGACAGTGGATTTCTTCTCTTGCACAAACAGCATCTAAAAGTCTCTCAATGATTGATTTTTATTCTTTTGAAGGAAAAATTGAAAACCCGCCCTTATTCTGGCAAAAAAGTCCGATGCCCCAAAGCAGGGCAGGCAGTATTACTGTTTTTGCGGAAAATCCCGTTGACATACCTGCAGACTCGGTTTCCGTGCTGTTTTCTGAAAAGGAAAGCGCTGCTCAAGTGATTGTGATTACCCAGGGTGTCAGGGCGCAGCAGCTTAATGGGCTGACATTCATTCAAAAGGAAAGCGACCTGGGATCGATACGCACAAAGATGATTAATGATTATTTGGCTCAGTATTTTGTTTTCCCCGAAGAAGAGCAGTGGATGATATCTCTGCTTGCTGCTGCTTTATATAATGAACAGCCGGAGGAAGAAAAAGCAGCAGGTATGAATAAAGAAATTATATCTATGTTAACAGAAGAAGAACAAAAAAAATGGAAAGCCGAGCTCTGGCAATTGAAAGGGCAAAAACTCAGCAGCCAGAAACTTGATGAAGCCCTGTCATCGGTAAAAGGCGAGCAAACCGACTATTTCGAAAAAAACAAAAGCATTCATTCACCGGCAGCCGCGCTCACTTTTTTTGACGGCCGTCCCGTAATGGTAGAAGAAGTGGAAGCTTCTTTTCATATAAAGAAAAAAGATAGCATGCTTTACATCCCGTTAAAAGAGGCAGCGAAAGCGCTCGGCTTTTCTGTAAAAGAAGAGTACGCCCAGGAATTGCTGATGAGGAAAGACTTTGAAACGTACCAATTTTATTTAAGCAGGAATCAAGTTCTTTTAAATAAACGCCCATATACTTTATATGAAACGGCTCTTCAAAAAATCGATGGTGCCATTTACATTGATAAAATCTGGTTTCAAAAAATTTTCCTTGTAGAAGTGCAGGAAACGAAGGAAGCAGTCCATTTGAAGTCTTACGGCTTATAGAAACCCTGTAAAACTGATGCAGGGTTTCTTTTTGGCGCTGTAGATTTCATTTAGTTGTTTATGATACCATAAATGAAGAAAAATGAATGGCAGGTTAAAAAATGAGAATTATTTCAGGCGGAAAAAAGGGGCTTCCCTTAAAAGCGGTGCCGGGCAGAGATACGCGCCCGACCACTGATAAAGTAAAAGAATCCATTTTTAATATGGTTGGTCCTTATTTTGAAGGCGGTCTCGGCCTCGATCTTTTTGCAGGTTCCGGAGGCCTGGGTATTGAAGCGCTCAGCCGGGGATTTGACCGAATCATATTCGTTGACCGGGACATGAAAGCGATTCAAACGGTAAAGGAAAATCTTCGTACGGCCGGATTGGAAGAAAGATCGGAAGTGTATCGAAATGAAGCGGATCGCGCTTTAAAAGCTATTGTAAAGCGGGGGCTGTCGTTTGATGGTATTTTTCTTGATCCGCCTTATAAAAAACAAAAGCTTGAATCCACGCTTCAATTTATAGCCCAGAATAAACTGCTGGCGAAAAACGGGTTTATTATGTGTGAACACGGGGAGGAAGTACATCTTCCAGAACAGATTGGCCCGTTTTTCTGCAAGCGAAGTGAAACATATGGAATCATCTCTGTTTCGATTTATAAGGAAGCAGACCATGGGGAGGAAGACTAATGGCAAGTATTGCAGTGTGCCCGGGCAGCTTTGATCCAATTACAAACGGACATCTGGATATCATTCAGCGTGGGGCAAAAGTGTTTGATAAAGTATATGTAGTGATATTAAGCAATTCGTCCAAAAAACCATTATTTTCAGCTGAAGAACGAGCGGAGTTAATCCGAAAGGTTACCTCTCACATCCCAAATGTCGAGGTGGATCATTACCAGGGCCTGCTTGTTGACTATGCGAAGCAAGTCAATGCAAAAGCTATTTTACGCGGGCTCCGCGCGGTGTCTGATTTCGAATATGAAATGCAGATTACGTCAATGAATCGCGTGCTGAACGATGAACTCGAAACATTTTTTATGATGACGAACAGCCAGTATTCTTTTCTTAGCTCAAGCATTGTAAAAGAAGTGGCGAAATATGGCGCGGATATTTCAGAGCTCGTCCCAAAAGAAGTCGAAGCTGCTTTAAGGAAAAAGCGCCTTTCCAATTCCTCTGTATGAAAAAGCCGGGAAAAAAGATCATATTCTTTTTTCCCGGCTTTTTGACCAGCGAAAAGCCAGCAGGATAGAAGCCATTCCAAGAAATAAAAGCGTAAATATCATGCCGTGCTCCGGTACAAAAGAAAGGCTCGCTGCCGGAAAAGAAAACGGGCGTGAGAGAAGCAGGGTCATTATAACGGCTGCATAAAAGCCGTGAAGGACCCGGGCAGCAAAAAACGGGCCGTAACGAATATCCGTGCTGCTAATAATGGCAGCTACCTGTGCGTGCACACTTAAACCGCTGAATCCAAGAATGGCACTAATTAAAAGAAGGCCTGTACTTGAAGCAATAGAAGGAGAAGCTGACAGCTGGGAGCCGGAGGTTAGTTCAAAAAAACCGGCAAATAAAGCTCGGGCGATTGGCATGCTTGTTTCCTGGGCAGGAAAAAATGAAAATAAAAAAGCGGCCGCGCCATACTCGTTTAACAGAGCAGTTAAAACAGAAAAAAAGAGAATAAACCCGCCAACCAGCATTAGTGTTTGCACAGATGACAGAACAGCGTCGGCAAACATTGTGCCAAACACGCGTCCATCCTTTTTTCTGGCTTCCTTAAAAGCATTTAAAGGCTCGATCTTTACTTTTTTTGCTTGTCCTTCCGGGCGTCCTCCATAAAAGCGCATCGTCAGTCCTACAAAAAATGCTCCGCTATAATGAGCGGCTGCCAGCAAAAAACCTGCTTCAGGATTTTTTAAAAATCCTGAGGCGACAGCACTTAAAATAAACAAAGGATTGGACGAGTGGGCCATTGCGGTCAGCCGTTCGGCCTCAATTCGTGTAATGGAGCGTTCCGCACGAAGCCGGGCTGCCATCCTCGCGCCCGATGGAAATCCGGAAGCAAGCGACAGCATCCAGGAAACGCCGGCAGGCCCGGGAATGCGAAAGAAAAATTGCATAGTTCCCCCCAGCAGAGAGCCAAAAAAAGCAATGACCCCGAGACCTGCCATTAATTCGGTCAAGATAAAAAAGGGAAGAAGAGAGGGAAAAACGGTTTTCCACCACATATCCATTCCGTACTTTGCTGCCTGCAAGCCGGTTTGAGGAGAAAAAAGAAGGGCAGCGGCGAAAAGTGTAACCAGGCAAGCAGCAGCGTAATTTTTCCACATAAAAAGCCTCCCGAGTGTAATATAAAGCGCAGCGGCTTAAAATTTTGTAAAATAAAAAGAGCCTGTACAAAAGGATATGTGGGGTGTTCAAGAATAGACTAGGGGAAACAAGTGATGTCGAATAGAAGACTGAACAGGCCGCGCCGTCTCAAAGAGATTTCTGCATGGAAGGACGAACAAATGTGAAGAATAAACAAACTGTGCTCCTGTATGCTGTGCTTTTTATTATCATTGCAGCCGCTTTTATACCGCTTCCTTATTATGTAACAAAACCCGGCGGAGCACATGAGCTTGACCCGATTGTGCATGTAGAGGGAGGAGACCAAAATGATACGAGTACACTGATGCTGACAACTATCCGGATGGGACCGGCCAACGTTTACTCATATGCATGGGCATATATGCGTGATTATGAAGAAATACTGCCAAAAGAAGAAGTACGTTATCCGCATGAATCGAATGATGAATACAACGTGAGGCAGTTTCATTTAATGGATACCTCTCAGCAAAATGCTATTACGGTGGCATTTGATGAAGCGGGAAAATCCTACGAATGGAAATATAACGGTATTTATGTGCTTGGTGTATTTCCTGGAATGCCTGCTGAAGGAATCGTTGAAGCAGGTGATCGAATTACGACTATTGACGGCCAAAAAATAAAATCGTCAAAAGAAATGACAAATTACGTACAATCAAAAAAACCAGGCGAAACAGTGACTATTGCCTTTATACGCAATAAAGAAAAAATGAAGAAAACCATTCAACTCGACGCTTTTGCTGAAGCGGGAGGCAAGTCTGGCCTTGGCATCAGCCTGGCAGATGACCGCACACTGCGAACCGATCCGGCTGTAAAGCTCGAAGCAGAAGACATTGGCGGTCCCTCCGCAGGTCTTATGTTCACTCTCGAAATTTACGACCGGCTGGTAGAAGAGGATATAGCAGCTGGTTTAAAGGTTGCCGGGACGGGTACTATTTCGTCAGATGGAACAGTGGGCCGGATTGGCGGCATTTCGCAAAAGGTTGTGGCAGCCGACCGGGCAGGAGCAGAGTTCTTTTTTGCCCCGAATGATCAGCTTCCGGCAGAAAGCGGCGGCCTCAAAACCAATTATGAAGAGGCTGTTCAGGCAGCCGCAGATATCGGCACAGATATGAAGGTCGTGCCGGTTAAAACCTTTTCAGATGCAGTTGATTATTTAAAACGTATTTCTGATTCAAAGTAAGATCGGCGGCGTTGAATATTCCTGCTTAAGAAGGGAGTGAGCATACTCTCCCGGCAGCCGGGGAGCGGATGCAAAAACTCGTGACGCTTTTAAATCCAGTGACAGAAGGCTGCTGCCGGAAGCTGTACGCGAAATCAGCGGCACCTGTATATCTTTTTTGACTGACCGGATATAAGCACGGCCGGCTTCTGTCATGCCAAGCAAGCGGATAAATGAAACATTTGCACCCTGCTCCATGCTTTCTTTATCGGTGTCTGTTAAAATGTGCGTCATCATTCGCTGCAGGCGGGTCCAGGTATACCGTTTTGTTTTTACCCGCTGCATAAATTCAGCAAATGAATCGCTTTGAAGAGCGGCTTTTATCAGCCGCGGCTCGATTCCTTCTTCTATTTCATAAATGGAAGCGAGCTGTCCGGGCTCAATGGTTAAAAGGCGGTAGCGCAGCAGCGGCCAATATAATTCCCATGAATGCAGAAATTGTTTTTTTAGTGCTGCAGCGCTTAAAGGGGGCACTGCATGATCAATTGAACCGCTTTTTTCAATCAACTGTTTTCGAATTGCTGTTGCACTCGCAATAGATCCTTTTGCTTCTGTATCATGGAAACCAGCCCCTTTTCTCAGGATAGTCAGAGGCGTCATAGGGGAGCCGAGCTCATTGTTTGCCTGAACGTAATGAAGGCCCAAAATGTTATTTGGTTTCGATAAGTCAAGCGGCAAAGGGTTCTTTTGAAAAATGGAATCTCTTGCTTTTGTCTGGGCGGATGGATAACTCACTCCTTCTTTCATAAAAGAGCGAACAAGCCTGGAAAACTCATTGTTTTGCTGCTTTAAGCGCTCTGCAGCATGAAGAAACGGAGCGATTTGCCCGTTTTCACTGCCAAAACAAAAAAATTGGCATTTTAAATAATTGAGAATATGAATAGCGCCTGTCGCAAAGGTCTCTGCTTTTTGAGTAGAAAAAGCATAAGGAAGTTCAACGACAATATCAACTCCATGCTGCAGGGCCATTTTAGTCCGGGTCCATTTATCTGTAACGGCCGGTTCTCCGCGCTGCAGAAAGGAGCCGCTCATAACAGCGACAATCACCTCTGCGTTTGACAATTGTTTCGTTTCATTTATATGGTAGAGGTGTCCGTTATGAAATGGGTTATATTCAACGACAATACCAGCAGCGTTCATTGAAAACGTCCTTTCCTCAAGAGAATGTACTTTTATTTTTAAAGATGGTGAATAAAAAGTCAAACCGACATTTCACTGTAAAGAAAATATATTGACATTCATCCTGGAGAGGGCTATAATTACTTTTGTTGCCTTGAGGTGATTAAATGAAATGGTCAATAATTCAACTGCAAAAATACCGCGACCGCGGGCTTGAAATTGATGAAACAGTTGACGTAACAGAGTTAACAACGCTCGATAATGACATACGCCGTATTTCACCTGTCCGGGTAACGGGACGGGCTGATATCCGTCATGATCAAATTGTTTTTCATGTAAAAGCAACGGGTGAAATGATTGTCCCTTGTTCACGGACACTTGTAGACGTGCCTTACGCCTTTGAGATTCCGCTCACTGAACGGTTTTTGTTAAAGCCGGAGGAAGGCGAATCTTACGAAGAGGAAGATGTCCATTTTCCAGAAGGAAACGTAATTAACTTGCGGCCGATTTTGGAAGAGGCGATTATCTTAGAGGTGCCGATGCAGATTTTCAGTGAAGAAGCGGATCAGCATGTTGTTCACTCTGGAAAAGATTGGGCGTTTTTTGAAGAGGAAGATGAACTTCCAGAAAAGGAAAAGCCGGCTGTTGATCCGAGACTGGCCGGGCTCCAAAACTTCTTTTCGTCCGATGATGAGTAATTGAGAAGTACAGCTATTCTGGCTTCATATAGTTTTTATTCCGTTAAGGAGGTGTATATCACATGGCAGTACCTTTTAGAAGAACTTCTACTACACGCAAAAACAAACGCCGTACGCACTTCAAACTTCAAGTGCCTGGTATGGTAGCTTGCCCGAACTGCGGTGAAATGAAACTTGCGCACCGTGTGTGCAAAGAGTGCGGAACATATAAAGGCAAAGAAGTCGTTAGCAAATAAGACTTTTTCATCTTTCGAAAAAAGTGGAGAGACCATGGCTCTTCACTTTTTTTGTGTTTTTTTATTAATCTTTATAAGGGGAATCAAGAAAGCCAGCTTACCTTTAAGCAAGAACATCAGGGTATAAAGAATCAGGTATGATCCCTGGCTCACCTTGGTCTTTTGATAAAAAACAAGATTCGTTGAATTACTTCTGTTCAGGTGTTTTTGGTATATAATAAAATGAATTAAAAAGCAGAGGCCGGGAGAATGGCTTATAACATAGGAGCAGAATATGAATATTCATATAATTGGAGGCGGAGCAATCGGGTTGTTTTTTGCTTCGCAGTGGTGCAGCGGCCACAAAGTGACTGTCCAAACACGAACAAAGGAACAGGGGGAACGGATTGAAAAGGAAGGGATCCGGGTTATAGAAAATGGCCGTGAAGCGGTTTATATGGTCAAGGCAGCTTCGTCTGCTCCGGCAGAAACAGAACTGGCCGTCATAGCTGTGAAACAATATCATTTAGACGGAGTCCTGCAGAACCTTCCCAATGCGCCGTCACTTTTATTTGTTCAAAATGGTTTAAGCCATTTTGAACAAATGCAGCGTCTTGTTCATTCGAATGTTTATGCTGCTTCTGTTACTCATGGAATCTCCAGGGTAGATGGACGGTCAATTGAAGTGAATGGGCGCAACACAACAAAGGTGGCTTCTATAATAGGGGGAAGCGATAAGATTGGCAGCGTGCTGGAAACAGTGAACTTTTCTTTTCACTGGGAAATGGATGCGTATAAAATGCTGGTCGATAAAATGGCGGCGAACACTGTTATCAACCCGCTCACTGCGCTTCTTAACGTAAAAAATGGAGAACTTGTAGAAAACCCTGCTTACCGTGCGGCTGTTAAAACACTTTGCGAAGAGTTTGTGTCTGTTTTTCCATATTATTCAAAAGAAGAGGCTGCTGAGTCTGTTCTGGCAGTCTGCCGCAGGACAGCATCCAATGAATCGTCAATGTTAGGTGATGTAAAAGCAGGACGGATCACTGAATTGGATGCAATTGTAGGAGCGCTGTTAAATGAGGCGGCCCGGAAGAATATACAAACCTCCGCTTTTACGATTTTATACAGCCTTGTAAAAGGCAAAGCAGGCGGCTGAAGCCGGCTTTTTAAAAAAAATGCTTGGCAGCAGGCACATTATTTCCTCTTTTAATCCAACAGGTGGTATACTCGAACAAGAAAATTTGTCCGAAAGAAAGGAAGTACGTGTATGGAACAAGAACGCATTTCTGTTCCCGCTTTAAACCCGTTCGCAAATGAATATATTAACGGTTCACCTCGTACCGAAGTCTTTTTTGACTATAATCCATTCTTGCAGCAGTCTTTTGAACAACGTGCTGAAGAAGTGCGGACGCGGATATTTAAACGAGAAGAATTGGCAGATGTAATCCAAAACTATATGTCTCCCCACCATCTTACAGAAGAGGTGGAGCAGTCGCTTCAAAAGCTGAAAAACCCCTTGTCCGTAGCAGTCATAGGCGGCCAGCAGGCGGGACTTTTAACAGGTCCCCTGTATTCTATACATAAAATTATTTCTATTCTGCATTTAGCGAAAGAGCAGGAAGAAAAGCTTGGTATTCCAGTGGTGCCTATTTTTTGGATTGCCGGGGAGGACCATGATTTATTAGAAATTAACCATGTTTTTGTTGAAAAAAATGAACGTATGCAAAAAATGGGCTACCCCGAGCGTTTTATAAAAAAACAGCCGGCATCAAGCACGGTTTACGATAAAAAGGTAATGTGGGAATGGATCACATCTGTTTTTGCCTGTTTGAAAGAAACGCAGTATACCAACCAGCTGCTTGACGATTTAAAAGCGGCTGTAAAAGAAAGCGATACGTTTACAGAATTTTTTGCATATTTAACCGGTTCTTTTTTTGCCAGGCACGGCCTGCTGCTGGTCGATGCGGCCGATCCTGCCCTGAGAAAACTTGAATCCTCTTTTTTCAAGCGTTTGATTTTGGAAAGTGAACCGTTAGCAGAAGCGGTTAAAAATACACAGGAAAAGATAGAGAAGATGGGCTTTACTCCTGCCATTGAGACAGGCGTGCAGCCTGCAAACTTATTTTTAATAGAAAAAGGGGAACGCTATTTACTGGAAAGGGAAAATGGGCTTTTTGTCAGCAAAAGCGGCCGCAAATATACAGAAGCGGACCTGCTTCAGCTTCTTGAAGAGTCGCCTGAATCATTCAGCAATAATGTGGTGACACGTCCGCTTATGCAGGAATGGCTGTTTCCAACACTTTCCTTTATTGCGGGACCGGGAGAAATTGCGTATTGGGCTGAACTAAAAGGCGCTTTTGAACATTTTGAGATGAATATGCCGCCGGTCGTTCCGCGCTTAAATATAACAATTGTCGACCGGGGTACGGCAAGCACTCTTTTAGAAACTGGCATATCTGTTGAAACGGCTGTTCAAAGCGGCGTGGGACAGGAAAAAAACGCTTATATCGAATCCGTTCGAGATCATCACCTGCATGATCTGGTCGAACAGACAAAGCAGCAGCTGCTGGCCGGCTATAAGAAAATCGAAGTGCGGGCGGAGGAGCTCCATAAAGGACTTATGCCAATTGTTGAGAAAAACAAGGCATATCATGAACGGCAAATCGATATTCTCCTTCAAAAAAGCGAAGCTGTTTTAAAGCAGACGCACGAAGCGGCACTGCGCCGGTTTAACCTGGCAGAAATGCGGCTGCGGCCGGATGGGCTGCAGGAAAGAGTATGGAACTTATATCCTTTCTTAAATTCGTACGGGCCATCTTTCGTTGATGAATTACTCGGCCAGTCGTATAAGCATGATGGAAGCCACTATGTTATATATATTTAAATGAAAAGTCTGCCTTTTGGGCAGGCTTTTTTTTGTAAGAAAAAAAGGACTGTCAGCCTGTCATGAAATTGGTGGTGCAAAGTGGGGGGATGTGGTAAAGTTAGTGTAGAAAGTGGGGAAGCACAATGTTTATGGGGGAATACCGTCATTCAATCGATGAAAAAGGCAGATTGATTATTCCTGCGAAATTCCGTGGTGATTCCGATAAAACATTTATTGTAACGCGCGGACTTGACGAGTGCTTATTTGCATACCCGCTTGATGAATGGAAAGAGATAGAACGCAAATTATCCACTTTACCGTTAACTAAAAAAGATGCCCGGGCGTTTACCCGCTTTTTTTTCTCAGGAGCAAATGACTGTAAGCTCGACAGGCAGGGAAGAATAAATATTCCCGAGCCGCTGCTGCACTACGCATCGCTCCGTAAAGAATGTGTAATTGTCGGGGTTTCTAATCGGATGGAGATTTGGAATGCCCAAAAATGGGACGAGTATCTGGAAATGTCGGCTGACTCATTTGCAGACATTGCAGAAAGTTTAACTGATTTTGATTTATAACGTTGATTGGACTGATAAGAAGATGGAATTTAATCATACGACCGTTCTGCTTCATGAAACGGTTGACGGGCTGAACATTCGCCCTGACGGGATTTATGTTGATTGTACACTTGGAGGAGCAGGCCACAGTGAATATTTGCTTTCACAGCTTGGGCCTCATGGGAAATTATACGCATTCGACCAGGATGAAACAGCGATTACCCATGCCAAAAAAAGGCTTGAATTATTTGCTGATCGCGTTGAATTTATAAAAAGCAATTTTGAACATTTAAAATTAGAACTTCATAAGCGAGGCGTTAAAGAAGTTGATGGCATTTTATACGATTTAGGCGTTTCATCGCCGCAGCTTGATACACCTGAGCGCGGATTCAGCTATCATCACGATGCGCCGCTTGATATGCGAATGGATAAGCATGCTTCGCTGTCAGCGTATCACGTGGTGAATGAATGGCCCTTTGAACAGCTTGTCCGGATTTTCTTTAAATACGGAGAGGAAAAGTTTTCTAAGCAGATTGCCCGCAGAATTGAAACGGCACGTGAAAAGCAGCCAATTGAAACGACGGGTCAGCTGACGGAACTCATAAAAGATGCCATTCCAGCCCCAGCGAGAAGGAAAGGCGGCCATCCGGCTAAGCGGATTTTTCAAGCGATCCGGATTGCTGTGAATGATGAACTCGGTGTATTTGAACGATCGCTTCATGATGCCATTGATTTACTGGGAGTTAACGGCCGTATTAGTGTTATTACGTTTCATTCACTTGAAGACCGTATTTGCAAAACTGTTTTTAAAGAAGCATCTTCTGGCCCGCAGCTGCCGCCTGGTTTGCCAGTGATTCCTGAAGAATATGAGCCTGTTTTAAAGCTGGTTACAAGAAAACCGATTATGCCTACAGACCAAGAGTTGGAAAAAAACAACCGGGCTCGGTCTGCCAAGCTGCGTATTGCCGAAAAAAAGAAAAAAACGTTTAGGGGGGATCCAAGTGAATAATACAGCCCAAAAGCCAGTTGTCGACCAGCCAAGAACCGCTCCCGCCAAACCGAGAAAGGTAATCAAGCAATTTTTCACACCAGGAGAAAAGGTGTTGTTTCTTGTCTTTGTACTTACTGTTTGCTTTATGTGTGCCAAGCTTATATCAACACAGGCGGCTATTTACGAAACGAACAAGCAAATTCAAGATATGAATGCTAAAATTCAAGAGCAGGAAAAAGTGAATCATGACCTTGAAGTGCAAATTAGTGAAGAAAGCACATATGAAAAAATTTGGGAACGCGCCAAGGCAAGGGGACTGGACTTGAGTGAACAAAATATTAAGGTTGTTGAACCCAAATGATAGAAAATAGAAATAATCGTAAAATAGGAGCTGCGATCCTTTACATAGGGTTCGCCCTCCTCTTTTTTATCTTGTTTTCGCGAGTTTTTTATATTCAGGCAACAGGAAAAGCAGATGGACATGAGTTGAAGAATGAAGCTCTTGAAAAATATATGCGCACAGATGTACTTGAAGCGAGCAGAGGAAAAATCTACGATACAAATGGCCAGGTAATTGCAGAAGATACAACTTCTTTCACCATCGCCGCTATTTTAGATGATTCTGTTACAACAAATCCAGAGTCTCCGAATCATGTAGTTGATCCTGAGAAAACGGCAAAAGTGCTGGCTAAATATATTGACATGAGTGAAGAAGATATACTGGCAAGGCTCAAAAAGGACGGTGCGTTTCAGGTAGAATTCGGAAGCGCGGGGCGCGGATTATCAAATAGCGTAAAACGGCAAATTGAAGAAGAAAATCTGCCCGGTCTTACGTTTATCCGCCAGGCGAAGCGATTTTATCCTAATGGAACATTTGCTTCGCATTTAATAGGCTTTGCACAGCAGATAGAAAAGCAAGATGAAAGCGGCAATGTCACGGTAGAAACGGAAGGGCAGATGGGCATTGAAAAGTCGTATGAGAAATATTTAAAAGGAAAAAACGGAAAGATACGCTATACAAGTGATTTATGGGGCTATCTGCTTCCGGAGAAACAGGAAATGGTTACAGAGCCGGAAGATGGAGACCATATTTATTTAACTCTTGACTCTAAAATTCAAACGTTTCTGGAAGATGCCCTGAATGAAGTCGAGACCCAATATGATCCGGAAAAAGCATTCGCAATCGTAGCGGAAGCGAAAACGGGAAAAATTTTGGCTATGAGCCAGCGGCCGACATTTCACCCCGGCACTCGTGAAGGTCTTGATGTAAACTGGATGAATGACCTGGTTGAATATTCATATGAACCCGGTTCTACTATGAAAATTTTTACTTTGGCCGCAGCCATCGAAGAAGGCGTGTTTCATCCGGACGCTACCTATGAGTCCGGCACATACAGTGTGGGGCCAAACCGTATTCGTGATCATAACGGAGGAGCCGGCTGGGGAAAAATCACGTATGAAGAAGGGATCCAGCGTTCTTCAAATGTAGCGATTGCCAATATGCTCGAGCAAATAACCCCGGGTGTGTTCAGGCAGTATCTCGAAGACTTCCATTTTGGCCAAAAAACAGGAATTGAACTGCCAAATGAGGCACCTGGAAGCATTTTGTTTAATTATCCGCTTGAGCAGGTAACAACCGCATTCGGACAGGGTTCTACCGTTAATGCCCTGCAAATGGTTCAGGCGGCAACAGCTGTTGCAAATGGCGGAAAAATGATGAAGCCGTATATTATCGAAAAGATTGTTGATGACACGACCGGGAAAACGCTTGTGAATACAGAGCCAGAAGTAGTCGGTGAGCCAATTTCCAAAGAAACGGCCGGGAAAACCCTGGATGTGCTTGAAACAGTCGTTACAGCGGAGCATGGTACCGGAAAACCCTATCATATTGAAGGATACGACATAGCCGGAAAAACAGGAACAGCACAGCTGGTCGGGGAAAACGGCCAGTATTTAACAGGCACTAACAATTACCTGTTTTCATTTCTTGGCATGGCACCGAAAGATGATCCAGAGCTGATTGTGTATGTGGCGGTCGCTAAGCCGAAGCTTGACAATGAATCCGGATCAGTACCTGTGTCGAAAGTATTTAATCCTGTGATGCGCAACAGCCTCCAGTATTTAAATATCCAGCCGGAAGAAACAATTGTCTCTCAAACTGTTAAAATAAAAGACTTTACTGGCAGGAAAACAGCTGAAGCGCGTAAAGACTATGAAGGATCGGGACTTGATCCAGTGATTATTGGCACCGGCAGTGAAATTACCAAACAAGTACCGGCAGCCGGTGAAAAGCTTCTTCAAGGTGAAAAAGCGGTGCTCCTGACATCGGGCGAATGGACAATGCCGGATCTGAGCGGGTGGGCAATCCGCGACGTTATGAAGATAGCACAAGGAGCCGGTCTCAAGGTAAGCTATTCAGGTTCTGGCTATGTTGTCTCACAAAATATACAAGCAGGTAAAACAATACAAGAAGGCCAAAAATTAATTATTAAGCTTGAAGAGCCGGGAAGTGCTGAAGAAGCAAATCAAAACGCAAACGCTGAATCGGACCAGTCCCGATAAAAAAAGCTGCCTCACTAAGTGCCGCGCACTTTATGTTTGAGGCAGCTTTTTTGTCAACTTTTTTTTCATGCTGCATATGATCATGAAGAAAAGGGGGATGTGCGATGCGGGTTCGAATGTTTTGGATACTTGTTTTCTCTTTTATCGCTTTTTCAGCCCTGATTATCCGAACAGGCTATATTCAATTGCTTAATGGGGGTGAATTGACGGACAAAGCAGAAGAACTCTGGGGAAGAAGCATTCCCGCCGAACCTGAACGCGGACTTATTCTTGATCGTACTGGCAAGGTTCTCGTTGGCAATAAAAATGCTCCGACTGTTTATGTAATTCCAGCTCAAATTGATGATCCAGAGCAGACTGCTGAAAAATTAGCGGCGGTTCTTGGTGAAAAAGAATCCGTTTTATATGAACGAATGACAAAACGCTCGTCTATTGAACGGCTTTCTTCAAAAGGAAGACACTTATCAGCCGAAACAGCCAGGGCTGTAGCGGATCTTCAGTTAAAGGGGGTCTGGCTCGGCGAAGACTCAATCCGTGATTACACGTTAAAAGACCGGCTCGCCCACATTATCGGATTTACAGGCGCGGATAATCAAGGGCTTGCCGGTATTGAAGCGTATTATGACCAGAAGCTTTCTGGAAAACCAGGTTCTATCCAGATGTATACAGATGCCAAAGGAAATCAAATGCCCGGCCTGGCTAATGATTATAAAGCACCGGTGAACGGAATGGATTTACAATTGACCATTGATGCGGACATTCAGGCAGTAATGGAAAGAGAACTGGACCAGGCTGAAAAAACGTACAAGCCAGATGGAGCGATGAGCATTGCAATGGACCCCAATACAGGTGCTATTTTGGCAATGTCTTCCCGTCCTTCCTATGACCCTGCCCGCTTCAGTGAATATGATCCTGACATATATAATCGGAATTTGCCGGTTTGGAGCACCTTTGAGCCAGGCTCTACGTTCAAGATTATTACACTGGCAGCAGCTCTGGAGGAAAAAGAGGTTGATCTTGACCGTGAACACTTCTCGGACCCTGGCTATGTAGAAGTTGATGGTGCCCGCCTGCGGTGCTGGAAACGGGAAGGACACGGACACCAAACGTTTCTTGAAGTGGTGGAAAACTCATGCAATCCGGGTTTTGTTGAACTCGGCTCACGTCTGGGTGAGAAAAGGCTTTTCAGTTATATTCGCAAGTTTGGATTTGGTGAAAAAACAGGGATTGATTTGTATGGAGAGGGGACCGGTATTTTATTTACAGAAGAATCAGCAGGCCCGGTAGAAGCGGCAACAGCTGCTTTTGGACAAGGGGTAGCTGTCACCCCTATTCAGCAGGTAACCGCTGTGTCAGCTGCGATTAATGGCGGAATTCTGTATAAACCGCATGTGGCGGAAAGCTGGGTAAATCCAGTAACGGGAAAAGTAGAGTCCATTCAAAAGCCAAAAAAAGTGCGCCGTGTTATATCGGAGGAAACGTCAAAAGAGGTAAGACGCGCTCTTGAAAGTGTGGTAGCAAAAGGCACGGGAAGAAACGCCTTTGTAGATGGGTATCGAATTGGCGGGAAAACAGGAACAGCCCAAAAAGCAAAAGACGGGCGCTATTTGGAGAATAATCATATTGTTTCATTTATCGGGATGGCTCCTGCAAATGACCCTAAAGTGGTGATTTATACAGCCATTGATAATCCCAAAGGTACTGTTCAATTTGGCGGAACAGTGGCTGCGCCTATTGTAGGGAAAATGATGGAGGATATTCTGCCGCTGTTACATGTAAAAAAACAGGAGAACCAGCTTGAAAAAGAAAAAGCGTGGAATGATCCAGACCTTATCAGCGTGCCGAATTTAATAGGGTTAACAAAGGAAAAACTAAAAGAGCAGCTGGTGAACGTTAATATTGTTACCGAGGGAAGAGGCAAGGTAGTGATTTCACAATCTCCAAAACAAGGCGTGAAAGTAGAAAGAGGAAGCAAAGTACGTGTATTTCTAAAATAAATTTATTTAATGCCGCCAAATTTGGCCGAAACAGGCTGAAAAGCATTCGCATCGGCGGCTTTTTTTCGTTACAATAGAAATCGCGGGAATTGTACATAGTGTTCTGAGAAGAGAAAGGATTGAAAAACGTGGATTTATCAACTGTGCTCGCAGCGCTTCCATTTTATCAGCAAGATAAAGAGGGAAACCCGGCGATTACTTCGATTGAAAACGATCACCGGCTTATTCAAGAGGGATCGTTATTTATCTGTATAAAAGGCTTTACCTTTGACGGTCATGAAGCAGCGGAAGAAGCTGTGCGAAAAGGGGCAGCTGCCATTGTGGCAGAGCGCCCTGTTAATGTATCTGTACCTGTTATTTATGTGTCCGACACAAAACGGGCAATGGCCTATTTAGCTGCACACTTCTATCAATACCCAACTGAAGGGTTCCACTTGATTGGGATTACCGGCACGAACGGGAAAACAACAACGAGCCACCTTATTGAGCAAATATTGCAGACCCATGGGGAAACGACCGGCTTGATTGGAACCATGTATATAAAAATTGGTGATGAAACAATCGAAACGAAAAATACAACGCCGGAAAGCCTGACACTTCAAAAAACATTTTCAAAAATGAAACAGGCGGGTGTTACGTCCGCTGTAATGGAGGTTTCCTCTCATGCCCTTCAAGAAGGCAGGACAAATGGTACAGCCTTTAATGTAGCTGTATTTACTAACTTAACGCAGGACCATCTTGATTTTCATAAAACAATGGAAGAATACCGGGCGGCCAAGGGTCTTTTATTCGCACGCCTTGGTAATTTGTTTTATGCCGGCAGGCCGGCGTTTGCTGTTTTAAACGCTGATGACGCTGCCTCATCTATTTATCAATCAATGACAGCGGCCCACGTTGTCACGTACGGTATTGATAATAAGGCCGATGTGAAAGCTGAAAATGTACGCCTGACCTCTGAAGGAACTGCTTTTACTGTTAAATATCCAGGAGGCACAGTATCTGTTCAATCAAAATTAGCGGGCCGCTTTAACGTTTATAATATGATTGCTGCTTTTGCAGCTGGATTTGTGTCTGGAATCAACCCTGAAACGATTCGAAAAGCACTGGAAAGTGTAGCAGGTGTGGCAGGCCGGTTTGAGCTTGTACCGAATAAACAGGATATTTCGGTGATAGTTGATTATGCCCATACTCCGGACAGCCTGGTAAACGTGCTTGAAACGATTCGTCCGCTGGCAAAAGGACGTGTTACAGTTGTGGTTGGCTGTGGCGGAGACCGTGACAAAACAAAAAGGCCGCTTATGGCACAGGCGGCTTGCCGTTATGCGGACCAGGCCATCTTTACCTCTGATAACCCGCGCAGCGAAAACCCTGCTGCGATTTTAGCCGATATGGAATCCGGTGTGCCAGATGAGCAGTATCTGGTAATTGAAGATCGGAAAAAAGCTATTTTTAAAGCGATTGAAGATGCCCGCCCTGGCGATGCAGTAGTTATCGCTGGAAAAGGACATGAAACATATCAAATTATTGGCCAGAATGTCCTGCATTTTGATGATCGGGAAACGGCAAAAGAAGCACTTCTGCAAAAGGAAGGTGAGAAACATGAATGAATGGCAGATCGCATTAATTATTGCAGTTTCCTTTTTTATTACTCTTATTATCGCGCCTCTTTTTATTCCATTTTTACGGCGCTTGAAATTTGGACAGAGTATTCGGGAAGAGGGGCCTCAATCACACCAGCAAAAATCAGGCACGCCAACGATGGGCGGGATTGTCTTCTTGCTTTCTATTGTGGTCACAACTTTATTTTTCGTCCAGCTGTTTGGTTCGATAGGAGCAGAAACGACTCTTCTTCTGCTAGTAACAATCGGGTTTGGGCTGCTTGGTTTTCTTGATGACTTTATTAAAGTGGTCATGAAGCGGAATCTCGGGCTGACTTCTCTGCAAAAGTTAATTGGGCAAATTATTATTTCGATCATTTTTTATGTTATTTATGCGCAGCACGGGTTATCAACAGAGCTTTCGTTTGGCTTCTTTTCTCTTGACCTGGGCATCCTTTACGCCTTGTTTGTGCTGTTCTGGCTTGTGGGCTTTTCAAATGCTGTCAATTTAACGGACGGCCTTGACGGCCTTGTATCCGGGACAGCCTCGGTGGCATTCGGGGCATATGCTGTTATTGCCTGGAGCCAGGGGCTTGATGAGACAGCTATTTTTGCATTTTCAGTAGTGGGAGCAATTATTGGGTTTCTGGTATTTAATGCGTATCCGGCGCATGTGTTTATGGGAGATACAGGCTCATTAGCGCTCGGCGGAGCTATCGCTGTTTTGTCCATTTTAACGAAATTTGAATTTTTGCTGCTATTGATCGGTATCGTTTTTGTAGCGGAAACGCTGTCGGTTATCTTACAGGTCTGGTCCTTTAAAACGAGAGGAAAACGAATTTTTAGAATGAGCCCGCTGCATCATCATTTTGAATTAGGCGGCTGGTCCGAATGGCGTGTGGTCGTGACATTTTGGTCAGTCGGCGTGGTGGCAGCAGCGATTGGTGTCTGGATTGGAGTATGGAATATATGAAACAGATTAATGAGTTTAGTGGAAAAAAAGTATTGGTGCTGGGACTGGCCAAAAGCGGCCTTGCAGCAGCACGGTTATTAAAAAAGCTCGGGGCCGAGATAACGGTTAACGATGGAAAGCCTCTGGAAGAAAATGAAGCAGCCCGCTCGCTTTTAGCCGAGGGAATTAACGTGATTTGTGGCAGCCACCCGTTAACGCTGCTCGATGAAGGTTTTGAGGTCATGGTGAAAAATCCCGGCATTCCGTATTCAAACCCGATTGTATCAAAAGCGGTGGCCAAGGGGCTGCCGGTCATTACAGAAGTAGAATTGGCCGGCCTTATCTCGGAGGCGCCATTTATTGCGATTACGGGGACCAACGGAAAAACGACTACCACCACACTGATTGAAGAAATGATGAAAAAAGACGGCAAAGGGACAGTGCTTGCGGGCAATATTGGAAAAGTAGCTTCCGAAGTTGTCCAGCATGCCTCTGTGAAGGATCATGTAGTCATTGAGCTTTCTTCTTTTCAGCTGATGGGGATTCAGAAATTCCGTCCGCATATTGCCATCATTACAAATATCTATGATGCCCACTTGGACTACCATGGCTCACGTGAAGAATATGCAAAAGCGAAAATAAAGATTACGGAAAACCAGACAGCGGAAGATTATTTAATTGTGAACGCGGATCAGGAAGCTTTATTATCCATGACGGAAACAAGCCGCGCCCGCATCATTCCTTTTTCCGTTTCCCGCCGGGTTGAAAGAGGGGCTTATGTAGAACAAGGCATGGTTTATTTCGACGGAGAAGCGGTTTTGTCAGCAGCTGATATTGCACTTCCGGGCAGCCACAACCTCGAAAATATTCTGGCGGCAGTGGCAGCAGTGAAATTATCAGGCGTTTCTAATGAAGCAATTAGTCATGTTCTTAAAAGCTTTTCGGGAGTTAAGCACCGTACGCAGTTTGTCCGTGAATGGAAAGGCCGGAAGTTTTATAATGACTCAAAAGCAACAAATACGCTCGCAACAAAAAGCGCGCTGACCGCTTTTCAATCACCGGTTATTTTGCTTGCAGGGGGACTGGACCGTGGAAACGGATTTGATGATTTGCTTCCATATCTGCATGCTGTCAAGGCGGTTGTTGCTTTTGGAGAAACAGCTGAAAAATGGAGAGAAACAGCCGAAAAAGCAGGCATACCACTTTTTGAAAAAGCTGATTATATGAATGACGCTGTTCAGAAGGCAGCTGCCTTGTCTAAAGAAGGAGATGTGATTTTATTATCGCCAGCCTGCGCAAGCTGGGATCAATATAAAACGTTTGAAGAACGCGGAGACATATTTATTGAGTGCGTGAATACGTTATAAGAAAGAGCCGGGGCCAGGGTGGCTCCGGTTTTTTAATGCACTTGAAAGGGGTGGCTTTGCCGTTTTTACTCAAGGGACAGATAAACTTTTTTTGTTGCTTGTCTTATTGTTGACGGGAAGCGGCCTTTTTATGGTCGCAAGTGCCGGGGAGGTGTGGGGGCAGTTTAACTACGGAAATTCCTTTTATTTTGTAGAAAGACAAGCCATATTTGCTGGAGCAGGAGTGCTGGTGAT
Source organism: Domibacillus indicus (assembly GCF_000970685.1). Lineage (GTDB taxonomy): Bacteria > Bacillota > Bacilli > Bacillales > Domibacillaceae > Domibacillus > Domibacillus indicus. The sequence goes on along the minus strand of NZ_LAJB01000007.1, from coordinate 266,905 downwards.
GGTTCTTTGCTCGCGTTTTGATTACCGCTTATGGAGGGAATATTCAAAGCCGGCACTTATGCTTGCTTTTCTTCTCCTGATTGCCGTTCTTATTCCCGGTATTGGAATGGTCCGAAACGGTTCACAGAGCTGGATCGGTTTTGGGTCTTTATCATTTCAGCCGTCCGAATTTATGAAGATGGCTCTTGTTTTTTATTTAGCCGCTATTCTTTCTGAACGAAAAAGAACGATCCATTTATTTTGGAAAGGTTTATTTCTTCCGCTTGCGGTTATTGGAGCTGCTTTTGGACTGATCATGCTGCAGCCGGACCTTGGCACAGCAGCAGTGATGGGCGGCACCGCTTTTCTTCTGCTTTTCAGTGCAGGAGCACCGATCCGTTTTTTTGTTACAATTGGTGTTTCAGCTGTAATCGGGCTTGTGGTGCTGATCGCATCGGCGCCTTATCGAATGAAGCGGATTACCGCTTATTTGGACCCGTGGTCGGACCCTCTTGGAAGCGGCTTTCAAATTATTCAATCCCTGTATGCGGTTGGTCCGGGCGGTCTTTTCGGCCATGGATATGGCGAAAGCCGCCAAAAGTATTACTATCTTCCAGAGCCGCAGACAGACTTTATTTTTGCCATTTGGTCAGAAGAAACAGGCTTTATTGGCGCACTCTGGATCATTCTATTATTTTTTCTGCTGATTTGGCGCGGAGTGTATATTGCCATGAGGCTGGACGATCCATTCGGCATGCTGCTTGTTTTCGGCCTGACGGGCATGATTTGTTTACAATCTTTCATTAATCTGGGTGTGGTAACCGGCCTTCTTCCTGTAACCGGTGTTACGCTGCCTTTTTTAAGCTACGGCGGTTCCTCCTTAACAATGACTCTCGCTCTTGCCGGTATTGTGTTAAGCGCCAGCCGTCATATGCGGTAATTTAGAAGGAAATTTGCGGCTTTTTTAAGATAATATTTGATTCTCGGGACGCATTGATTTAAGATGAAAATGCATTGGACAGCGGATTTAAGCAATAAAAGCTGCCAGATGAATTATTGAGGTGAAAGAATTGAAAATAGTGGTCAGCGGCGGAGGAACGGGTGGACATATTTATCCGGCACTCGCACTTATTCGAATGATTAAAATGAAACATCCGGACACTTCTTTTTTATATATCGGAACAGAAAAGGGGCTTGAATCCAAGCTTGTCGTGCGCGAAGACATTCCTTTTAAGTCGATTGATATTACTGGATTTCGCCGGTCGGTCTCATTTGAAAATGTGAAAACAATTATGCGCTTTTTAAAGGGCGTTAATGAATGCAAAAAAATGCTGAAAGAATTTCAGCCTGACGTTGTGATTGGGACAGGAGGCTACGTGTGCGGACCAGTCGTGTACGCGGCAGCTAAAATGAATATTCCTACAATTGTTCATGAACAAAACAGCGTGCCCGGGCTGACAAACAAGTTTTTAAGCAAGTATGTGAACAAAGTGGCCATTTGCTTTGAGGAAGCAAAAGCCTATTTCCCTGAACAAAAAACCGTCCTTACAGGCAATCCGCGTGCCTCGGAAGTGATTGAAGCGAGCGGAGTTGGAGTATTGGAAAAATACGGATTTCGAACCGGCCGAAAAACTGTGCTGATTTTCGGTGGAAGCCGCGGTGCAAGGCCGATCAATGACGCTGTAACGGGGGCGCTGAAAGATTTAGCAAGCCGCCAGTACCAGGTGCTGTATGTTACAGGTGAGGTTCATTATGAACAGGTGTCAAACATGTTAAACACCATAGAAAAGCCTGAAAATGTTGCGGTTGAGCCTTTTATTCACAATATGCCGGATGTCCTTGCCGCTTGTGATCTCGTTGTGGCCAGAGCAGGGGCTACCACACTGGCGGAATTAACGGCTCTGGGAATTCCGTCTATCTTAATTCCAAGTCCTTATGTGACGAATAACCATCAGGAAAAAAATGCACGCTCTTTAACCGATCGGGAAGCCGCCGTACTGCTTCTTGAGAAAGATTTAACGAGCGGGCTGCTCATGAAAGAATTAGACGCTATTCTTATGAATGACCTGCGGCTTTCAAAAATGAAAGAAGAGTCAGCACGCCTTGGTATTCGTGATGCTGCTGACCGGTTGTATGCTGTAATGGCCGAACTAACAAAAAAAGGCGGCCATTCATCTTGAAAACATGGCAGTCAGCCGTCAGAATAAAAAGAAAATGGGCGGATGATTGATAACATGGGCAGAGGTGTGAACATGACAAAGCAAAAAGTAGTTTCGATTGAAGAGCGCATTCCAAAGCTGAAGCAAATAAGAAAAAAGAAAGCGAATCGCCGAATGCTGCTCTTGTTGTCTTTGTTTTTCTCTCTTATCCTTCTTGTTGTCTACTTGCAGTCTTCATTAAGTAAAGTAGCCGAGATTCATGTGCAGGGAAGCAGTCTTATGTCAAAGCAGGAGGTTATCGAACAGAGTGGCCTTCAAACCGGAACCAATATATGGACAACCGGTAAAAAGAAAGCGGAAGAAGAACTTTTAAAAGATGACCGGATTAAGGAAGCAAATATCACAATGGGATTTCCCAATGATCTTATCATCGCCGTTGTTGAACAGAAGGAGGTCGCTTACGCTGCCCGTAAAGGCGGCTTGTATCCGATTCTTCAAAATGGGAAAATTTTAAGCGAGCCTGTCAGCGGCGCTCCGCTGCAGCTGCCTATTTTATATGATTTCAAAGAAGGAAAAGCGCTGGATTTATTTACAGAAGCTGCCCGTACACTTCCAGATGAAGTTTTTAATACAATCTCCGAAGTGTATTATGATCCGAAAAAAAATGACCCTCTCCATATAAAAGCGTTTATGACAGATGGATTTGAAGTATCTGCCACCCTCTCAACCTTTGCAGAGAAAATGGTTTATTATCCTTCCATTTCCACACAGCTTAATCCTGATGTGAAAGGTGTCATTGACATTGAAGTCGGCTCTTATTTTAAAGCTTATGATCCGACAGAGCAGCAAGAAACAGACAAAGAGGCTGAGGAAGAGGCTGAAATGCCATAAAGTTTTCTTTAAACAGAATAACTTAGCCTTTTCCAGCTTCTTATCTTAGTGTAGACTTGTATGAGAGAGTTTTGAAAACACAAAAAATAAAACTTTAAAAGGAAATCATGTGGAATATGACGAATTACGTTCTTAACATATATTCAAGGAGTAAATGTGCGAATTGTCGTTCGATTATTCACGCTTTTAGGGTAAAGGAGGTGCCGCAGCATGAATAATAATGAAGTTCTAGTAAGTCTCGACATCGGTACATCCGCAATTAAAGTAATTATTGGCGAAATGGTTAATGATTCTTTAAATATAATTGGTGTCGGAAGTGTAAAATCAAAAGGGATTCGAAAAGGAGCGGTTGTTGACATTGATGACACGGTCCATTCAATCAAAAAAGCGATTGAACAGGCAGAGCGTATGGTTGGTCTTGAAATTCGGTCAGTGATCGTTGGCATTGCAGCCAATCATGCTATTCTTCACCCTTGTAATGGCGTTGTGGCTGTTTCAAGTGAAAACCGTGAAATTACAAGTGAAGATGTGATCCGTGTAAAAGATGCCGCACAAGTAATGTCGATTCCGCCGGATAGAGAAATCGTAAACATTATCGCAAAACAGTTTATTGTAGATGGTTTTGATGAAATTAATGATCCGCGCGGCATGCTTGGTGTTCGTCTTGAGATGGAAGGCATCATTGTGACTGGTTCTAGAACGTTTTTACATAACACACTGCGCTGTGTTGAACGTGCAGGCCTGGATATTAATGAAATTGTGCTTCAGCCGCTGGCAAGCGGAGAAATCGCATTGTCGACGGATGAAAAAAATCTTGGGACTGTGCTCGTGGATATTGGCGGAGGGTCTACAACCATTTCGTATTTTAGAGACGGGTATATCCGGCAGACCACAGTACTCCCTGTCGGCGGTGACCATATTACAAAAGATTTATCTATAGGTCTTCGCACATCGACAGAAGAAGCAGAACAAATTAAAATAAAGCATGGCCATGCTTTTTACGATCTAGCTTCAGAAGAAGAGGTGTTCAGTGTCCCTGTTATTGGCAGTGACCAGCATGACCAATTTAACCAGCTTGAAATCTCGGAAATTATTGAAGCGAGGCTGGAAGAACTATTTATGATGGTTGTTGAACATCTTCGACAATCAGGTGTTCATGATATTCCAGGCGGTTTCGTTTTAACCGGCGGATCATCTGCCATGAATGGTATTCTTGATTTAGCCCAGGATGTATTTCAGAATCGGGTCCGTGTCGCAATTCCGGATTATATTGGTGTTCGTGAACCGCAGTATACCACTTCTGTGGGCCTTATAAAGTACGCCTATAAAAATGCCCGGTTAACAGGACGGAAATTAAGTGAGGCAAATCAAATGCCGTCAGCAGGAAAAGAACCAAGAAAAGAGCGGCCGGAAGTGAAGCAGGAAGTAATAAAGTCTGCTAAAAAAGAGCAGCCGCATGCTGAAGAAGAAAAAGGCGTCAAAGGAAAGATGAAAAAACTTTTTGGGTACTTTTTTGAAGAATAATCGCCAAAAAAGACTCAGTGAATGGGAGGATTTGCCATGCTTGAATTTGATACAAGTGTAGACTCATTGGCAACGATTAAAGTAATCGGTGTTGGCGGCGGCGGAAACAATGCCGTTAACCGAATGATTGAACATGGAGTACAGGGAGTAGATTTTATTGCGGTCAATACAGACGCGCAGGCCCTTAATTTATCCCAGGCGGAAGTGAAAATGCAAATTGGCAATAAGCTGACACGAGGCTTAGGGGCAGGGGCCAACCCTGAAGTCGGAAAAAAAGCGGCAGAAGAAAGTAAAGAGCAGATTGAAGAAGCACTCAAAGGTGCGGATATGGTTTTTGTTACCGCTGGAATGGGCGGCGGTACAGGTACTGGTGCCGCACCAGTTATTGCCCAGATCGCAAAAGATCTTGGTGCGTTAACTGTTGGCGTGGTAACACGTCCATTTACATTTGAAGGGCGTAAGCGCGCTACACAAGCAGCTGGTGGAATCGAGGCAATGAAAGCATCTGTAGACACGCTAATTGTCATTCCGAATGACCGTTTGTTGGAAATTGTCGATAAAAGCACGCCAATGCTTGAAGCCTTCCGTGAGGCCGACAATGTGCTCCGCCAGGGTGTTCAGGGGATCTCTGACTTAATTGCAACGCCTGGGCTAATCAACCTGGATTTTGCCGATGTAAAAACAATCATGTCAAACAAAGGCTCAGCGCTCATGGGAATCGGTGTTGCCTCCGGGGAAAACCGGGCAGTAGAAGCTGCGAAAAAAGCCATTTCCAGCCCATTGCTTGAAAAAGCAATTGATGGTGCCCAGGGCGTTCTGATGAACATTACAGGTGGAACAAATTTAAGCCTTTATGAAGTGCAGGAAGCAGCAGATATTGTTTCTTCCGCTTCTGACCAGGATGTAAATATGATTTTCGGCTCTGTTATCAATGAGAACCTGAAAGAAGAAATTGTGGTTACAGTGATCGCAACAGGCTTTAAAGAAATGCCTAATGAAGCCGGGCAGCAGCCTCGGTCAGGGCTTGGACAAATAAAACCACAGCAGCAGCCGGCTTCTCAGCAGCATCAGCCTAAGCCGCGTGAAGTAAAACGTGAAGATGCACCGGCGCCGGAGCAGCCGACTCGCCAGCCACAGCAGCCTTCAGCAGACGAAACACTTGATATACCAACTTTCTTGCGCAATCGCAATCGAAGAAGATAAAAGCGAAATCCCGCCACTACTGTGGCGGGATTTTTTTTGACATGATTCGGAAAAACTACTGTAAAAATTCACTGACATTCCGACATACATCAGCTAATGATTCCGTTACACTATTGCTCATAGGACAGGCAGCCGGAAAAAGGGAGGGATGAATTGACCGGTTACGCTGAGGGAATTATTTTCTTTAATTTTGCTGCAGATGCGCTGCTGCTTTTTGTAACGGGAAAGCTGAGCGGCCGCCCGCTTCGGCTTTCCCGGCTGCTTGCAGCCTCATTAGCCGGAACCATACCGGTATGGCTTTATTTAGCGGCAGGTCCCACCGGGCTTTTAAACAAATCGTTAACAATGGTCATGCCTTTATTCATGATCCGCATCGCTTTCAAAACAACCGGTGTAACAAGTCTCATCTCTATGGTCCTTACGTTTTATCTGATCGTTTTTCTCACAGGCGGTATTTTATTCGGATTTCAATCTATGTATACACAGTATGCCGCGGGAGGAAAATGGTCTCTCGTATTCTTTTTTATTATGTCAGTAGCAATTTCTTTTTACTTTATTCAGCGCCGGCTGTTTAACCTGAATGCTACAAGGCGGACAATCAGCCAGACAGTGCCCGTTTCTTTTACGCTTTGCGGGATAAACTGGTCGGGAAAAGGCTTGATTGACACAGGCAATGCGCTTTGCGACCCCATCTCTAAAAGAGAGGTAGCGATATGTCAAATCAATCCGCACGAGCAGTGGCCGGAAGCGTTGTTTAAAGAAGATATTAGCGATCTGCTGCAACTTCCAGACAATTGGACTGAAAAACTCGTTTGGATTCCATCTAAGTCTATTCATGCCGAAAGCAGGCTGCTTGCTTCATTTCGGACAGACAATTTTACAGTTTGGATTAACGGGAAAGAACGGAAAACGGATAGAGCGCTTGTCACATTTACGGACAGGGCTTTATCGAATGATCAGTCGTTTGTCTGCATTTTGCATCCGAATATGGTTCAGGAATGAATGGAAAGGTGAGTGAACAATTTGCGGCAAGTAAAAACAAAGTGGATGTATGTTATGTACAATATGATGCAAAAAGCCGGTATCAAGTCGAAAGAGATTTATTATATCGGCGGAAGTGAGGCGCTTCCTCCCCCCCTGACGAGAGATGAAGAAGCGCACCTTCTAAAAAAGCTTTCATCAGGAGATAAGGCGGTCCGGGCAATGCTGATCGAACGGAATTTACGCCTCGTTGTTTATATTGCCCGGAAATTCGAAAATACTGGAATTCATATTGAAGATCTTATTAGTATCGGAGCAATCGGGCTTATTAAAGCAGTGAATACATTTGACCCGGAAAAGAAAATAAAGCTCGCAACGTATGCGTCCCGCTGTATCGAGAATGAAATCTTGATGTACCTGCGCCGCAATAATAAAATCCGTTCAGAGATTTCATTTGATGAACCTTTAAATATTGACTGGGACGGGAATGAATTGCTGCTGTCCGATGTGCTTGGCACAGAAAGCGATATTATTACAAAAGGCATTGAAGAAGAAGTGGACAAACACCTGGTGTCAGAGGCGCTTGAAGACTTAGAAGGACGTGAAAAGCAAATTATTGAGATGCGTTTTGGGTTGAATGGACAAGAAGAAAGAACGCAAAAAGACGTGGCCGATTTGCTGGGAATCTCGCAATCTTATATTTCGCGACTTGAGAAAAAGATTATTGGGAGATTGAAAAAGGAACTCAATAAACTGCGCTGAATAATTTTTTTCGGGCCGGCAATACTGTTCTGAGAAACAGACATCATGAGGAGGAACAGTGATGGCCCGAAATAAAGTTGTCTTATGCGGTGTTGATACATCGACGCTGCCTGTGTTAACCAATCCTGAAATGAAAGTGCTGTTTGTGAAATATCAAAATGGGGATAAGCAAGCGCGTGAAGAGCTTGTCACCGGAAATTTACGCCTCGTTTTAAGTGTTATTCAACGATTTAACCACCGTAACGAACAAGCCGATGATTTGTTTCAAGTTGGATGTATCGGTTTGATGAAATCAATCGATAATTTTGATTTAAGCCACAATGTCCGCTTTTCAACATACGCAGTTCCAATGATTATCGGTGAAATACGCCGCTATCTTCGAGACAACAACCCGATTCGGGTATCGCGCTCTCTTCGTGATATTGCTTATAAAGCTTTGCAGGCAAGAGAGAAACTGACAGCAGAACGGTCGGTTGAGCCTGCAACAGAGGAAATCGCCCGTGCGATTGATGTACCAAAGGAAGAAATGGTATTTGCGCTTGATGCCATTCAAGATCCCGTTTCTTTGTTTGAACCGGTTTTCCAGGACGGCGGTGATCCAATTTACATGATGGATCAAATTAGTGATGGAAAAGACAGGGAAAAAGAATGGGTGGATACGATGACCGTTACCGATGAATTAAATAAATTATCGGATCGGGAGCGGATGATTATTGAAAAACGGTTTTTTACAGGCCGGACTCAAATGGAGGTAGCTGATGAAATCGGCATCTCTCAGGCCCAGGTATCCCGGCTTGAAAAAGGAGCCATCAAGCAAATGAAAAAGAAAATAAATGGATAAGAAAAAAACAGGAGAGCCTATCTTCTGTTTTTTTCTTTGTCTTCAAGCATACATTGGTAAAAAGGAGGGGCTCTTATGCGGATTTCTGAATTTCAGTTGAAAGACATTGTCAATGTAACGAACGGTAAAAAACTGGGCCGGCTCGCTGATATTGAATTGAATAACGCAACAGGAGCTATTTCAGCGCTGATCATTGAACAAAGCGGAAAAAAATTCGGTTTGTTTGGCAAAGAGGAAGAAGTGGTCATTCCCTGGATGCATATTGTAAAAATTGGCGGTGACGTTATTTTAGTCCGCTATGGAGAAACAGAACCGAGAGGGGATGAAAGGAGATGAACGGTGACGAAAAAGGGTGTCATGTGGTACACTTAAAAAAAATCAATGGGAGTATACCATGACAGAGCCATTTGAAAAAACAAACAGCGGCTTATTTCATATCGAAAGATGGGAAAGAGAAGAACCAGGCCTTGCTGCCGGCTTTACTTCAAAAGAAGGCGGTTCCGGCAAGTATAACGGCTTAAACATGGCCTTTCATGTCCATGAAGAGCCTGTTTATGTACAGAAAAACCGAAAATATGTAAGCAAGGCACTCGAATTTCCTGTCGATCAATGGATCGGCTGTGAACAAACACACGATATTTCTATCGAATCTGTGTCAAAAAAAGATGCCGGCCGCGGTGCTCTTGATTATGAAACGGCGCTTTTATCTACAGACGGGCTTTACACTGATACTGCCGGCATTTTACTAACACTTTGTTTCGCGGATTGTGTCCCTCTTTTTTTCCTTGACCGCTCAACGAAACGAATCGGAACAGCACATGCAGGATGGAAAGGCTCCGTTAATGGAATTGGTCCGAAAATGGCAGGAGAGTGGGAGAATGAAGGCAGCCGTCTTCAGGATATCGAAGTCGCGATCGGACCTTCCATTTGCGGCTCATGCTACAAAGTGGGCGCTTCGGTCGCAGCTGAAGTACAAAAGTGGTATAAACCGGGTGAAGAAGCTCCCTTCTCCCCGGTGCCAAATAAGACGGATACCTATTTTCTTTCTCTGCAAAAGTTCAATAAAGATTTGCTTGTAAAAAAAGGCATTCCGCCGGAAAATATTTATGTAACATCGCTTTGTTCAAGCTGCTCGCCGGAATTTTTTTCACATCGGCGCGATAAAGGATACACCGGCAGGATGATGGGTTACATTGGCTGGAAGGAAGGAAATCATGAAAGTTAGCGAAAATTTGTCAGGTATTAAACAGCGCGTTGAGGAATCCGCACGACGTTCTGGCCGTCAAGCAGAAGACGTAAAAATTATCGCAGTTACAAAATATGTAACGACAGCAAGAGCCCAGGAAGCAATAGAAGCCGGGATTCTCCATCTTGGTGAAAATCGGGCTGAAGGATTAAATGAGAAATATGAAGCTATTGGAGAAGCGGCAGCCTGGCACTTTATCGGCTCACTGCAGACAAGAAAGGTGAAATCGATTATTGATAAAGTCGATTATATTCACTCGCTTGACCGGGAGTCTCTTGCGAAAGAAATTAACCGAAGAGCTGAAAAAACAGTTCGGTGCTTTATTCAGGTCAATGTATCAGGAGAAGAATCCAAACATGGATTGCCGCCTCAAGAAGTGATTCCGTTTATTCAATCGCTTCATCCATATGAAAAAATTCAAGTGTGCGGCTTAATGACGATGGCGCCTTTAACGGAAGAAAAGAGTGTACTTCGAGCCTGTTTTCGCAAGCTTGCCCTGTGCAGAGAGGAAGTAAAAGCTTTGAATCTTCCCTATGCTCCATGCAATGAGCTTTCTATGGGCATGAGCAACGATTTTGAGCTGGCGGTAGAAGAAGGCGCAACGATGATTCGTATTGGAACGGCGCTTGTAGGAGAATAAAGAAAAAGCGGAGGTGGAACGATGAGCGTGAAATCGAAGTTTAAGTCATTTTTCCTGCTTGACGATGAAGATTACGACATGGCGGAAGAAGAAGTTTACGAAGAAGAACCGGCTTCACCAGTGCCTCGCAAAAAAATGTAGTCAGTTTAAAAAGCGCCCAGAAGCCAGCAAAAGTCGTTATGGCAGAACCGCGTGTTTACGCGGAAGCACAGGAAATTGCTGACCATCTAAAATCGAAAAAAGCAGTTGTTGTAAACCTGCAGCAAATTCAAACAGACCAGGCCCGCAGAATTATTGATTTTCTGGGAGGAACGGTTTACGCCATCGGCGGAGAAATCCAGCAAGTGGGCGAAAAAATTTTTTTCTGTGCGCCGGAAAACGTAGAAATAACCGGAAGCATTACGCAGTTTACGCATCATGATCAAGAAAAAACGGGGTGGCAATAACATAAATGGATACAGTTATTTTTTTCTTAGTCCGGGCAATTGATTTATATTCCTGGGCACTCATTATTTATATCTTAATGTCATGGTTTCCAGACGCACGCAATACATCTATTGGACGGTTTTTAACAAGAATTTGCGAGCCGTATCTGGATCCATTCCGCCGGATTATTCCACCGCTTGGCATGTTTGATATTTCGCCAATTGTTGCTTTTATTACATTAAATCTGGCGACACGCGGACTTATTCAGCTCGCTACATGGCTGTAAAGCGGAATTTATATGCAGGAAATTTACCAGCATTTTCGTCCGGAAGAAAAAGAGTTTATTGATAAGGCTATAAAATGGAAACAAAAAACTGCCGATATGTATGCGCCGAAATTAACCCAATTTCTTAATCCTCGTGAGCGTGAGATTATACGTTCAGTTGTCGGGTCGTCCGAAGATGTACAAGTTTCTTTTTTTGGCGGCCATCCATCTGCCGAACGAAAAAGAGGGCTTTTTCATCCTTCTTATTTCGCTCCAGAAGAAACGGATTTTGATATCGAGCTGCTTGAGCTTGAATATCCGCAAAAATTTGCTTCGATCACCCATCCGCACATTTTAGGAAGCTTAATGGGACTTGGCTTAAGCCGGGAAAAGTTTGGTGATATTTTAAATAAGCAGGAGCGTTTTCAAATTGTTGTGACAAAAGAGGTAACCAGTTATTTAGACTCGCAATTTAACCGTGTAGGGAACGTGCCGGTTAAATTAATACCCAAAAATTTTTCAGAAGCGGTTTACTCGGCTGAAGAGTGGCGCGAGCAGGCGGTCACGGTTTCCTCCCTGCGCCTGGATTCAGTGATTGGAGCGTTGCCAGGGATGTCGAGGCAGAAAGCGCAGCAGCTGATTAAAAGCGGTGTGGTAAAGGTGAACTGGAAAACAGCAGATCAAACATCCTTTGAGTGTGCACAGGGTGATATGCTTTCGGTTCGGGGAGTCGGGCGCATGAAAATTTTGTCCATTGATGGAAAGACGAAAAAAGAAAAGTGGCGAATGACACTGGGGATTTTAAAATAAATTTGTGAAAATAAAGGGATTTTCCCACAAGCGGTCGAAAAACCTTTATAATAATTAATGATCATGTAACGCTTTGGAGGTGTCTGTATGCCCTTAACGCCATTGGACATACATAAAAAAGAATTCGGCCGTTCATTCCGCGGTTACGATGAAGATGAAGTAAATGACTTTTTAAATCAAATTATTAAAGATTATGAGCTCATTATTCGTGAAAAAAAAGAATTGGAAGCACAGCTAGCCGGTCAAACGGAGCGGCTTAGTTATTTTTCAAATATCGAAGAAACATTAAACAAGTCAATTGTAATTGCCCAGGAAACCGCTGAAGACGTTAAGCGAAACGCTTTAAAGGAATCAAAGCTGCTGATCCGGGAAGCGGAGAAAAATGCCGACCGGATTGTGGAAGAATCTCTGTCAAAAGCCCGCCGGATTGCAGTGGAAATTGAAGAATTAAAAAAACAGTCCAAAGTATTTCGGACACGGTTTAAAATGCTGATGGAGGCCCAATTAGATTTGTTAAACAATGATGACTGGGACGCGCTGCTTGACTTTGAAGTAGATACAGAGGAACTTGAACAGTTAAGCGACGATGAGATGTAAGCTTGACGAATGAACGGTTCATTTTTATAATGTAACCATTCGAACAAAAATTAACAAAAGCAATGACAGGGACAGCAGGACAGCAGTTAATAGCCAAAAGCGAACCGGGGATGGTGGAAGCCCGGCGGCTATCTGCCGTTTAAGATCACCCTTGAGCTTTTTTCGTGAACCTTTTAAGTAGCGAAAAACGGCTTATCCACGTTAAGGATTAAGAGCGGGCAGCTTGGAGCTGTCAACCAGGGTGGTACCGCGGAAACCTTTCCGTCCCTTTTTTGGGGGATGAGAAAGGTTTTTTTGTTTTTAAGATGTCCGGCTCAGGGGAGTACAATTGATAGAACCCGGCGGCTCCAAGAAAATGGTTTCTTCATTTAAGCCTCCTGGGAAGAAAAAACGCCCAGTGTATATTTTATTAAAAAGGAGAAAAGGCAATGAACTATAAAGAGACATTACTAATGCCGAAAACCGAGTTTCCGATGCGCGGCAGCCTGCCGAAGCGCGAACCGGAAATGCAGAATACCTGGAATGAGGAAGAGATTTACAAAAAAGTGCTCGACCGTACAAAAGGCCGGCCAATGTTTGTACTGCACGACGGCCCTCCATATGCAAATGGCGATATTCATATTGGCCATGCGCTAAATAAAATTTTAAAAGACTTTATCGTTCGCTATAAATCGATGAGCGGCTACTACGCACCTTATATTCCGGGCTGGGATACACATGGACTGCCGATTGAGCAGGCACTGACAAACGCAGGTGTAAACCGAAAGGAAATGACGGTGGCAGAGTTCCGGCAGCTTTGCGAGGAATATGCGTATAAGCAAATTGAAAATCAGCGCGAGCAATTTAAGCGTCTTGGTGTACGGGGCGACTGGGAAAATCCGTATATTACCTTAAAGCCTGAATATGAAGCAGCACAAATTAAAGTGTTTGGTGAAATGGCGAAAAAAGGGTTTATTTATAAAGGATTGAAGCCTGTTTACTGGTCTCCATCATCTGAATCGGCGCTGGCGGAAGCAGAAATTGAATATCAGGATAAAAAGTCCGCCTCCATTTATGTTGCTTTTAATGTGAAAAAAGGAAACGATGTGCTGGAAGAAGGAACAAAAATTATTATCTGGACTACAACACCGTGGACGATTCCAGCAAATCTCGGCATCTCCCTGCATCCTGACTTAAATTACGTGGTTGTCAGTGCAAATGGTGAAAAATATGTTGTAGCAGAAGCGCTGCTTGAAGAAGTCGCATTGAAAATTGGCTGGGAGTCTCATGCTGTTGAAGAAGTAATAAAAGGGGAAAAGCTCGAACATGTTATTGCGGAACATCCGCTTTACGGGCGCGATTCCCTGGTGATGCTTGGGGAGCATGTTACAACCGACTCAGGTACCGGAGCTGTTCATACTGCACCGGGACACGGAGAAGATGACTTTATTGTTGGGAAAAAATACGGTCTTGACGTGCTTTGCCCGGTGAATGACCGGGGCATCATGACAGAAGAAGCGCCAGGCTTTGAAGGGCTTTTTTATGACAAAGCGAATAAAGCAATCACTGAAAAGCTGTCTGAAGCGGGCGCTTTACTGAAACTAGAGTTTATTACCCACTCTTACCCGCATGACTGGCGGACAAAAAAACCGGTTATTTATCGTGCTACCGCACAGTGGTTTGCATCAATCGATAAATTCCGGTCCCAATTACTAGAAGCGGTAAAAGAAACTAAATGGGTGCCAGCATGGGGAGAAACGCGGCTGTTTAATATGATCCGTGACCGCGGCGACTGGTGCATTTCCCGCCAGCGTGCGTGGGGAGTGCCAATTCCGGTATTTTATGCAGAAAACGGCGAAGCGATTATTACGGACGAGACGATTGAACATGTGTCTGGTTTATTCCGTGAGCATGGTTCAAACATCTGGTTTAAAAGGACGGCTAAAGAATTATTGCCAGAAGGATTTACGCATCCCGGAAGCCCAAATGGCGAATTTACGAAAGAAAATGATATTATGGATGTCTGGTTTGACTCTGGTTCTTCGCATGAAGGAGTGTTAGAGCAGCGTGAGGATGCCCAGCGGCCGGCAGATCTTTACCTGGAAGGATCGGATCAATACCGCGGCTGGTTTAACTCTTCATTGATTACAGCTGTAGCCGTAACTGGCCAGGCACCATACAAAGGCGTATTAAGTCATGGATTTGCCCTTGATGGTGAAGGCCGCAAAATGAGTAAGTCGCTTGGCAATACAGTGATCCCTGCAAAGGTAATGGAGCAGCTTGGTGCGGATATCCTGCGTCTATGGGTATCATCGGTGGACTTTCAAGCAGATGTCCGGGTATCAGATGCTATCTTAAAACAAGTAGCAGAAGTATACCGGAAAATCCGCAATACGTTCCGCTTCCTGCTTGGAAATCTTCACGGCTTTAAGCCGGGTGAGCACGCGGTGCCATATCAAAATCTGCGTGAAGTAGACCGGTTTATGCTGGTGAAATTAAACGAACTGGTGCAAACTGTCCGCAGCCATTATGAAAAGTATGAATTTGCAGCGATTTATCATGCTGTTAATAATTTCTGTACAGTTGATTTAAGCTCATTCTACCTTGATTTTACAAAAGATGTTTTATATATTGAGGCTGAAGACAATAAGGAGCGCCGTGCTATTCAAACGGTAATGTATGAGACGTTAACAGCGCTTGCCAAGCTGGTTTCGCCAATTCTGCCACACACAGCAGATGAAGTTTGGGCAGAAGTGCCTGAAGCAGCCGAACAATATGTGCAGCTGACGGACATGCCGGAATACAAAGAGCTTTCAGATGCAGAACAATTAACAGAAAAATGGACAGCGTTTATGGCGGTTCGTGATGATGTTTTAAAAGCACTGGAAGAAGCGCGAAACGAAAAAGTAATCGGCAAGTCACTAACTGCCCATATCCGTTTGTATGCAGACAGTAAAACGGCAGCGCTTCTTGAGTCAATTGAGGAAGACTTAAAACAGCTGTTTATCGTATCCGGCTTTGAGGCGGCCGGACCGGTTTCAGAAGCGCCGGAGAATGCGGTGAAGCTTGATACAGCGGCTGTAGTGGTTGAAAAAGCAGAAGGCGAAACATGTGAACGCTGCTGGACCGTAACAGATGAAATAGGACAGGACGAAGAGCATCCAACGCTTTGCCTGCGCTGTGCGTCTGTTGTAAAAGAACATTATTCAGAAGTAAACTAAAAAGGCGAAAAAGAGGTTAGCATAAAGTCGCTAACCTCTTTTCATTGCTGGAGGGAAGATATGTATTATTACGTATTGGCACTGATCATTATTCTGCTGGATCAATGGACAAAGTGGCTTATCGTCAAATCAATGGAAATTGGCGAAAGCGTACCGGTTATTGAAAATTTGCTCCACATTACTTCACATCGAAACAGAGGAGCCGCATGGGGGATGCTTGAAGGCCAGTTCTGGCTGTTTTACATTATTACAGCTGTCGTTGTAGCAGGAATCATTTATTTCATGCAAAAAGAAGCAAAAGGGAAACCTTTAATGAAAATATCGTTAGCTGTATTACTTGGCGGCGCGGTTGGAAATTTTATTGACCGGTTATTTCGCGGAGAGGTCGTTGATTTCGTCCAGACATTTATTTTCAGCTACCGGTTTCCTATTTTTAATATTGCAGATGCAGCATTGACAATAGGCGTTATCTTATTGTTTATAGCCATGTTTATAGAAGACCGAAAAGGAAAGAAGGAATAACATGAAATTACTTCAGTTTACAGTTGGTGAAGAAGAAAATGGAAACAGGATTGACAAGCTTGCTGCCTCGCAGGATGACCGGTATTCACGTTCCCAGGTACAGGAGTGGCTGAAGGAAGGGCGTGTCCGTGTAAATGGAAAGCCGGTTAAAGCCAACTATAAAGCAACGGCAGGAGATGAAGTACTCATCGATATACCTGCTCCGGAAGAACTGAATATTGAAGCGGAAGATTTAAATCTCGATATTTATTACGAAGATGAGGATGTTATTGTTGTGAATAAGCCGCGCGGCATGGTTGTTCATCCGGCGCCTGGTCACACAACAGGAACTCTGGTAAATGGGCTTATGTACCATTGCAAAGATTTATCCGGCATTAACGGGGTTATGCGTCCGGGTATTGTGCACCGAATTGACAAAGATACATCAGGCTTGCTGATGGTGGCGAAAAATGACATGGCCCATGAAAACCTTGTTAATCAGCTTGTTGAAAAATCAGTTACCCGCAAATATAAGGCGATTGTGCATGGTGTAATTCAGCATGATTTTGGCACTGTTGATGCACCGATTGGCCGTGACACGAAGGACCGCCAGAAAATGGGGATTGTTGATCATGGAAAAGCTGCTGTTACCCATTTTCATGTGCTGGAGCGCTTTGAAGATTTTACCCTTGTCGAATGTGAGTTAGAAACAGGCCGTACACATCAAATTCGTGTACACATGAAGTATATTGGTTTTCCGCTTGCGGGAGATCCCAAATATGGCCCGCGCAAAACACTGGATATTGATGGCCAGGCTCTCCATGCAGGTGTTTTGGGCTTTATTCACCCAAGGACAAATGAATATATGGAATTTGAAGCACCTGCTCCAAAAGAATTTACTGATTTGCTTGAGGAATTGGGCAAAAAGATTTGACTTTTGTTCCCGTTATCGTTACACTTAATTCAGTTGAATAAGAACTTTTAAGAACAGTCCCGTGAGGCTGAGAAGGAATCGGACATAATGGCAGTGTTATGCCATTTTCAAGGAACCAGTATGCCTTCTCACCGGAATCGGGTGGGGAGGCTTTTTTCATGGAGAAAGCGGTCGTACTAGATCAGCAGGCGATTCGGCGGGCCTTAACAAGAATTGCACACGAAATTATTGAACGTAATAAAGGTATAGAAAACTGCGTGCTGATTGGTATTAAAACACGCGGAATTTATATAGCCCAGCGGCTGGCGGAACGGATTTTTCAAATAGAAGGGCAGCGGGTACCAGTCGGAGACCTGGATATCACATTGTACCGAGATGACTTAACTGAAAAAAACAAAAACCGCGAGCCGGAAGTAAAAGGCTCGGAAATCCCGGTTGACTTAAACGGCAAAACAGTCATTCTGGTAGATGACGTGCTGTACACGGGCCGCACTGTGCGGGCAGCAATGGATGCGATTATGGATATTGGGCGGCCGTCGCATATTCAAATGGCGGCGCTTGTAGACAGGGGTCACCGTGAACTGCCAATAAGAGCAGATTACATAGGGAAAAACATTCCCTCGGCTAAAACGGAGCGGATTGTGGTTACCCTCGAAGAAGTAGATGAAACGGATCGTATAAGTATTTATGAATAAAGATAAATGTTTCCGTAAAAGTCCCGAGAGGCTTTGTGAACATTGACAACCTTTTAAAAATGCACGAGAGGCATTTAAGGGTGAAATCGGTCTGCGCCCATGTGCAGTACAGCTTCGTCATGCTGTAAAACGAGAAAACACCCTGAAAATCAGGGTGTTTTTTTTATGAAAACGGAGGCGGAAATCGATGCTGAAAAATTTAGTTTCAATTAGGGATTTGCATAAAGATGAAATTTTGTTAATATTAATGCAGGCGCAAAAGTTTGCGGAAGGTGAAATTTGGATGCCGCCCGAGAAGCAATATGTTGCCAACCTGTTTTTTGAGGCGAGTACGCGGACGAAAACGAGCTTTGAAATGGCCGAACGAAAATTAGGACTTGATGTTATACCCTTTGATGTCGGAAGTTCAAGCGTCTTAAAAGGAGAGACATTGTACGATACAGTGAAAACGCTGGAAGCCATCGGCGTTAACGCGGTTGTTGTACGTCATGAGGCAGATGCCTACTATGATGAATTAGTCGGTCAGATTGATATACCCGTTATTAACGCAGGTGACGGGTGCGGACAGCATCCAACGCAGTGCCTGCTTGATCTTCTGACCATTCAGCAGGAGTTCGGCACGTTTGACGGCTTGAAAATCGGCATCGTGGGTGATATCCGGCACAGCCGGGTGGCCCGTTCTAATGCAGAGGCACTTAGAAGACTCGGTGCT
The DNA here is from genome assembly GCF_000970685.1 of Domibacillus indicus. GTDB lineage: Bacteria > Bacillota > Bacilli > Bacillales > Domibacillaceae > Domibacillus > Domibacillus indicus. The sequence goes on along the minus strand of NZ_LAJB01000007.1, from coordinate 248,539 downwards.
GAGGTGAAATTTTCCGGTCCTCCTGAGTGGTTTGAGGAAGACTTTTTACAGTCGGGCGGCTTCGTAGAGATAGACGAGCTGGTGGAGCAAGTCGATGTTCTGATGCTGCTTCGCATCCAGCATGAACGTCACCAGGTTGCATCCGCTATGACAAAAGAGGAATACCACGAACGCTATGGCTTAACTGAAGAGAGAGAAGGGCGTATGAAGCGGGGAAGCATTATTATGCATCCTGCTCCGGTAAACCGTGATGCAGAAATCGCCGACAGCCTGGTGGAGTGCGGCCGGTCACGGATCTTTAAACAAATGCAGAATGGTGTATATGTCCGCATGGCGGTTTTAAAAGAAGTGCTTGAGGGGAGATTGGCAAATGAACTGGTTAATTAAAAATGGACAAGTATTAAGCGAAAATGGAGAGCTAAGAAAAGCAGATATTCGTGTGAAGGGCGGAAAAATTGCAGAAATTGGACCTGAGCTTACAGCTGCTGAGGAACAAGTAATAGATGCAGGCGGGAAATTGGTTGCACCAGGGCTTGTCGATTTACATGTGCATTTGCGCGAGCCGGGCGGTGAGCACAAAGAAACGATTGAAACCGGAACAAAAGCAGCAGCAAAAGGCGGTTTTACGACTATTGCTGCAATGCCGAATACGCGCCCTGTACCGGACACGGAAGAAAACCTTCAAAAAGTAAATAAATTAATTGAAGAAAAAGCCCATATCCGTGTACTGCCATATGCCTCAATTACGATTCGCCAGGCTGGAAAAGAGCTGGTTGACTTTGATTCGCTCAAAGAAAACCGGGCCTTTGCTTTCACGGATGATGGTGTTGGAATTCAAGAAGCAGGCATGATGCATGCGGCAATGAAAAAATCGGCAGCCATCGATATGGCGATTGTCGCCCACTGTGAAGACAACAGCTTAATTTATGGCGGTGCTGTCCATGACGGAGAGTATGCAAAGCGGGAAGGAATCCCGGGCATCCCATCGATTTGTGAATCAGTGCAAATTGCCCGCGATGTGCTGCTTGCCGAAAACGCCGGCTGCCATTATCACGTCTGCCACGTCAGCACAAAAGAATCTGTCCGGGTTATCCGGGATGCAAAAAAAGCAGGTATTCGCGTAACAGGTGAAGTGTCACCTCACCATCTCGTTTTAACCGATATGGATATTCCCGGACAGGACCCGAATTTTAAAATGAATCCGCCGCTGCGGGGAGCGGAAGACAAAGCAGCCCTGATTGAAGGCCTTCTGGACGGCACGCTTGATTTTATCGCAACAGATCATGCCCCTCATACCGCAGAAGAAAAAGCCGCCGGCATTCAAAAAGCGCCGTTTGGCATTACCGGATTTGAAACTGCTTTTCCGCTTCTTTATACGGAGCTTGTGAAAAAAGGAGTTATCACCTTACAGCAGCTGGTTGACTGGATGACAATCAAGCCGGCTCAAACCTTTAACTTGCCTCACGGACGCCTGGAAGAGGGCGCGAGTGCTGATATAACAATTATTGATCTTGAAGCAGAAAAAGAAGTCGATCCTAAGACGTTTTTATCCAAAGGAAAAAACACACCATTTGCAGGCCGTATGCTTTCCGGCTGGCCGGCTGCAACGTTTTTTGAAGGAAATCTTGTATGGCAGGAAGGAACGATCAACGAATGAAAAAACAGCTTATTTTAGAAGATGGTACAATTTTTACCGGTCAAGGCTTCGGCAGCACAAAAGACGTAACAGGAGAAGTTGTATTTACAACAGGCATGACGGGTTACCAGGAAACATTGTCCGACCCGTCATACTGCGGGCAAATTGTTACATTCACATACCCGCTTATTGGAAACTACGGCATCAATCGTGATGATTTTGAAACGATTCAGCCAGCGGTTAAAGCACTGGTTGTAAAAGAAGCTGCTGATTTCCCATCAAACTTCAGAAGCGAATTTTCAATAGATGAGTACTTGAAAATGAAAGACATCCCGGCAATTTCGGGTATTGATACTCGCAAATTAACAAGAATTATCCGCCGGCATGGTGCTTTAAAAGGTGCAATTGTTTCAGCGGAAGTAAATCCTGAAGATGTCCTTCACCGCCTGCAGGCGACTGTACTGCCAAATGACCAGGTTGCGCAGGTGTCAACCAAATCTGCTTATCCAAGCCCTGGACGCGGATTCCGTGTTGTGCTGATAGACTTTGGCATGAAGCATGGTATTTTACGAGAATTAAATGAACGCAATTGCGATGTGGTAGTAGTGCCACATGATACAACCGCAGAAGAAATTATGCAGTTTAAGCCGGACGGCATTATGCTGACGAACGGGCCAGGCAACCCAAAAGATGTTCCACATGCGATTGAAACAATAAAAGAACTCATTGGCCAGGTGCCGATTTTTGGAATCTGTCTCGGCCATCAGCTCTTTGCGCTTGCAGCGGGAGCAGATACATTTAAGCTTAAATTTGGCCACCGCGGCTCTAACCATCCAGTAAAAGATTTAGAAACAGGCCGGACCGCCCTGACTTCACAAAATCATGGTTTTGCGGTGAGCGAGGAGTCCATTGCCAACACTGAGTTAAAAGTTACACACGTTGCATTGAATGACGGCACGGTAGAAGGGCTTGCCCATAAAGTTCATCCGGCTTTCACGGTGCAGTATCATCCAGAAGCTTCTCCTGGACCGGAAGATGATAATGTTTTATTTGACCGTTTTATTAACTTAATGAAAACACACGCTGCAAAGGAGACACATCATGCCTAAACGTACAGACATCAAAAGTATACTTGTAATCGGCTCCGGCCCTATTGTTATTGGACAGGCGGCAGAATTTGACTACGCAGGCACCCAGGCGTGCCTTGCACTAAAAGAAGAAGGATACCGGGTTATTCTTGTTAACTCGAATCCGGCAACCATTATGACAGATACAGAAATTGCCGATGCAGTTTATATTGAACCAATTACACTTGAATTCGTACGCCGGATTATTCAAAAAGAACGTCCGGATGCCATTTTACCGACACTCGGCGGCCAGACCGGATTAAATATGGCGGTTGAGCTTTCCAATGCAGGCGTGCTGGATGAGTACAATGTTGAAGTTCTTGGCACAAAGCTTTCAGCTATTGAGCAGGCGGAAGACCGCGATTTGTTCCGTACGCTGATGAATGATTTAAATGAGCCGGTGCCGGAAAGTGAAATTATCCATACACTTCAAGAAGCAAAAGACTTTGTCGGGCAAATCGGCTATCCGGTTATTGTCCGCCCGGCCTACACACTTGGCGGTACCGGAGGCGGAATTTGCGAGAACGAAGACGAATTAATTGAAATAGTAACAAACGGTTTAAAGCAAAGCCCGGTTACGCAATGCCTTCTTGAGAAAAGCATCGCCGGCTTTAAAGAAATCGAGTATGAAGTAATGCGTGATGCAAACGATAATGCGATTGTTGTTTGTAATATGGAAAACATCGACCCGGTCGGCGTCCATACAGGTGATTCGATCGTTGTGGCGCCAAGCCAGACATTAACGGACCGCGAATACCAGATGCTGCGCAATACATCTTTAAAAATTATCCGCGCGCTTGGCATTGAAGGCGGCTGTAACGTCCAGCTTGCCCTTGATCCTCACAGCTTCCAGTATTACATTATTGAAGTAAACCCGCGTGTCAGCCGTTCATCCGCCCTTGCTTCAAAAGCAACGGGGTATCCAATTGCGAAGCTGGCGGCGAAAATCGCTGTCGGATTAACGCTGGATGAAATGATGAACCCGGTTACCGGGAAAACATATGCGTGCTTTGAACCGGCACTTGATTATATTGTGTCGAAAATCCCACGCTGGCCTTTTGATAAATTTGAAAATGCGAACCGTACACTGGGCACGCAAATGAAAGCAACCGGAGAAGTCATGGCAATCGGCCGTACATTTGAGGAATCCATGCTGAAAGCGGTCCGTTCTTTAGAGAGCGGCGTCTATCACCTGTCACTTGACGAGCTGGCAGATAAAGATGAAGCGTTTCTTGAAAAACGAATCCGCAAAGCAGGTGATGAACGCTTATTCTATCTCGGCGAAGCACTGCGCCGCGGCATAACGATCGAAACGATTCACGAATGGAGTCAAATTGACCTATTCTTCCTGAAAAAATTTGAAAACATTGTAAAATACGAAAAAGAAGTCGAAAATAATCCGTTTGATGCAGAAATAGCCAGAAAAGCGAAACAGCTTGGCTTTGCTGATAAAACACTGGCCAAAGCATGGAACAAAACAGAAAAAGAAGTATATGACTGGCGGAAAGAAAATGGAATTGTGCCGGTATTTAAAACGGTTGATACATGTGCTGCAGAATTTGAATCTGAAACACCTTACTACTATGGAACATACGAAGAAGAAAATGAATCGATCGTTACGGACCGTAAATCTGTAGTGGTACTTGGCTCGGGACCAATCCGGATCGGCCAGGGTGTTGAATTTGACTATGCAACAGTTCACTCGGTATGGGCGCTAAAAGAAGCCGGCTACGAAGCAATTATCATTAACAACAACCCGGAAACGGTTTCGACGGATTTCAGTATTTCCGACAAGCTTTACTTCGAGCCGTTAACAATTGAAGATGTTATGCACATTATTGATCTGGAAAAGCCAGAAGGTGTTGTTGTTCAGTTTGGCGGACAGACAGCGATCAATCTGGCAGGCCAGCTGGTAGAGCACGGTGTGAAAATCCTGGGTACAAGCCTTGAAGATGTAGACCGCGCGGAAAACCGTGATAAATTTGAACAGGCGCTGCAGGAGCTTAACGTTCCACAGCCGCTTGGCAGAACAGCATTTTCGGTAGACGCAGCTGTTGAAATTGCCAACAGCATCGGCTATCCGGTTTTAGTCCGTCCTTCTTATGTGCTTGGCGGCCGGGCAATGGAAATTGTTTATAAAGAAGCGGAGCTGCTTCAATATATGCAAAATGCAGTAAAAGTAAATCCGGAGCACCCGGTCTTGATTGACCGTTATCTAACGGGTAAAGAAATTGAAGTTGACGCAATTTCAGACGGCACGGATGTTGTAATTCCAGGCATCATGGAGCATATCGAGCGTGCAGGTGTGCACTCTGGAGATTCAATCGCCGTTTACCCGCCGCAAAAACTAACAGAGGACCAGAAAGCCAAAATCATCGAATACACAACCAGGCTTGCAAAAGGCTTGAATATTGTCGGGCTGCTGAATATTCAATATGTTATTTCGAAAGGTGAAGTGTTCGTCATTGAAGTGAACCCGCGCTCCAGCCGGACTGTGCCTTTCTTAAGCAAGATTACCAATGTGCCAATGGCAAACCTGGCGACTAAAGCGATTATGGGGCACTCATTGAAAGAAATGGGCTACGAATCAGGCCTTGTTCCTGAAAAAGAAGGTGTGTATGTAAAAGTGCCGGTCTTCTCTTTTGCGAAGCTGCGCCGCGTTGATACCACTCTTGGCCCGGAAATGAAGTCAACGGGTGAAGTTATGGGGAAAGATGCAACGGTTGAAAAAGCACTTTACAAAGGGCTTGTTGCCTCTGGCATGAAAATTCCGACAAAAGGCGCTGTATTATTGACTGTTGCCGATAAAGACAAAGAAGAAGCACTCGCTATTGCAAAACGTTTCCATAATATCGGCTTCCAGCTGCTTGCTACTCATGGAACAGCAAATATGATCAGCGAAACGGGCGTGCCGGTTCAAACGGTCGCGAAAATCGGTGCAAAAGGTCCGGATATGCTGGATGTAATCCGCGGCGGTGAAGCGCAGTTTATCATTAACACGCTGACAAAAGGCAAGCAGCCGGCACGTGACGGCTTCCGCATCCGCCGTGAATCAGTTGAAAACGGTATTCCATGCTTAACGTCACTGGATACAGCAACAGCCATTCTTGAAGTACTCGAGTCAATGATATTTAACGCTGAAGCAATGCCGCAGGCGGCATTGGAGGCGGTCCATTCATGATTCAAAAAGAGCTGATGGCGGTTGTTTCCCAATCAGAAATCGCAAAAAACATCTTTGAAATGACATTAACAGGGACGCTTGTTGACCAAATCGATGAGCCGGGAAAATTTGTTCACTTAAAAGCAGGGGAAGAAATGATGCCCCTGCTCCGCCGCCCAATCAGTATTGCCCGGGTTGAACCGGAAAAGCAGGAATTTACGATGATTTACCGTGTGGAAGGCGCAGGAACAAGTGCGCTTTCCCGTAAACGGGCTGGTGACCTGGTGGACGTTCTTGGTCCGCTTGGCCACGGGTTTCCGGTTGAAGAAGCAGCTGCCGGGCAGACCGCTCTTTTGATCGGAGGCGGAATTGGTGTCCCGCCGCTTTATGAATTGTCCCGCCGCTTAAATGCGAAGGGAGTTCAAACGATTCATGTACTGGGGTTTCAAAATCAAGAAGCCGCTTTTTACACCGAGCAGTTCGCGGCACTCGGTGAAACGTATGTAGCAACCGTTGACGGTTCTCTTGGAGAACAGGGTTTTGTTACTGATGTTGTGAACAGGCGCGGCATTAAAGCGGATATTTTTTACTCGTGCGGCCCGACTGTTATGTTGAAAGCTGTTGAACAGCTTTATGCGGCACCGCATGGCTATATCTCTCTTGAAGAGCGGATGGGCTGCGGCATTGGCGCTTGCTTTGCGTGTGTATGCCATCCGGCAGAGGATGAGACGGGTACTGCTTATTTGAAAATATGCAGTGACGGCCCTGTTTTTAAAGCCGGGGAGGTGGCATTATGAGCCGCTTAGCTCTTGAACTTCCAGGATTATCATTGAAAAACCCTGTTATGCCGGCTTCGGGCTGCTTCGGGTTTGGCCGTGAATTCAGTCAGCTGTTTGACTTGAGCAAGCTTGGATCCATTATGATTAAGGCGACAACAGAAGAGCCGCGTTACGGGAATGCAACACCCCGTGTGGCGGAAACACCGGGCGGCATGCTGAACGCCATTGGTCTGCAAAATCCAGGGCTGGAAAAAGTAATCGCTAATGAACTGGAATGGCTCAAGCAATTTGATGTGCCGATTATTGCGAACGTGGCCGGGTCACAGACAGAAGATTATGTTGAGGTGGCAAAAGAAATTTCCAAAGTGGAAAATGTCCATGCACTGGAGCTGAATATCTCCTGTCCGAACGTGAAAACCGGGGGTATTGCATTCGGTACGATTCCCGAAACAGCAAAAGAACTGACAAAGCGTGTGAAAGAAGTATCGGAAGTGCCGGTCTATGTGAAGCTGTCGCCGAATGTAACAAGCATTGTAGAAATGGCGAAAGCAATTGAAGACGGCGGTGCGGATGGCATCACAATGATTAATACGTTAATTGGCATGCGGATTGACTTAAAAACGGGCAAGCCGGTTCTTTCCAACCGGACAGGCGGATTATCAGGTCCTGCAGTTAAGCCAGTTGCTGTGCGGATGGTTTATGAAGTCAGCCAGCAGACGAACCTGCCGATTATTGGCATGGGCGGCATTTCAACGGTTGAAGACATCATTGAATTTGCGCTGGCAGGAGCAGATGCTTTTGCTGTCGGAACAGCAAACTTTGTTAATCCATTTGTATGTCCGGAACTTATTGAAGAACTGGACCGCTATTTAGAGCAGCATAATGTAGACCATATCAGTGAATTAAAGGGACGGAGCTGGAAATAATGGAAAATGAACCGATTATTGCACTCGATTTCCCCGCATGGAGGGAAGCCGAGCAATTTCTTGCGCCTTTTCATGGCGAAAAGCTTTATGTAAAGGTGGGCATGGAACTGTACTTGCAAAACGGCCCGTTCATTATTGAACAGCTGAAGAAAATGAATCATCGTATTTTTCTTGATTTAAAATTGCACGACATTCCCAACACGGTGGGCCAGGCAATGAAAGGTCTTGCAGCACTTGGCGTCGATATGATCAATGTGCATGCAGCCGGCGGCGTTGAAATGATGAAAAAAGCACGTGAAGGACTGGAAGCAGGGGCTTATGAAGGCAGACGCCCGGTTCTTCTGGCAGTAACGCAGTTAACCTCTACATCAGAAGAAGCCATGCAGGCGGATCAGCTGATTCAAGTTCCTCTTCAGGAATCGGTTCTTCATTATGCAAAAAAAGCGAAGGAAGCCGGCTGTGACGGGGTTGTCTGCTCTGTTTTGGAAGCCGGTGCTATTCGTGCGGCCTGCGGCGAAGAGTTTTTCAAAGTAACGCCGGGCATTCGGTTAAAAGACGGAAGTGCAGATGACCAAAAGCGTATTGCGGATCCGGCTGAAGCACGTGAAATCGGCTCAACGATGATTGTTGTCGGCCGTCCCATTACGAAAGCAGCCGACCCGGTTGCAGCCTATCAGCACGTTAAAGCACTCTGGGGAGGAAATGCATAAAATGAAAAAACAAATTGCAGAAGAACTATTAAAAATCCGGGCGGTATTTTTGCAGCCGAATGACCCGTTTACATGGTCGTCTGGAATGAAATCACCGATCTATTGCGATAACCGCTTAACTCTGTCTTATCCAGAAACACGGCAAAAAATTGCGGCAGGACTGGCTGAGCTTATCCAAAAAGAGTACCCGGAAGCAGAGATTATTGCCGGTACAGCTACAGCGGGAATTCCGCATGCTGCCTGGGTATCAGATATCCTTCATTTGCCGATGTGCTATGTCCGTTCGAAAGCGAAAGAACATGGCAAAGGCAATCAAATTGAAGGAAAAGCAGAAGCCGGCTCAAAGGTAGTTGTGATTGAAGACCTGATTTCAACCGGCGGCAGCGCGATTACTGCGGCAGAAGCTCTGCGTGCGGCAGGCTGTGAAGTGCTGGGCGCAGCGGCAATCTTTACATATGGACTGCCAAAAGGCGATTCCCGTCTTGCTGAAGCTGAATTAAAAGCAGTGGCGTTAAGCGACTACGACGCGCTGATTGAAACGGCTGCTGAAAAGAACTATGTAGAATCAGGCGACATTGAAACGTTAAAACAGTGGAAGCAAAACCCCGATGCATGGGGAGCAAAATAAAAAGCAGTGAGCCCGGGCTCACTGCTTTTTATTTATTTTTTCATGGACATTACCTTGCCCTCATCAGGGGTAACATAAACTGTATGCTGGTTATCATAAATAACAAACCCGGGCTTGGCGCCAGATGGTTTTTTTACATGGCGCACTTTTGTGTAGTCTACCGGAACAGAGGATGAATCTTTGGCTTTGCTGTAATAAGCGGCAATCATAGCCGCTTCTAAAATCGTTTCGTCTGATGGATCCTCAGAACGAATAACAATGTGGGAGCCTGGAATGTCCTTTGTATGAAGCCAGATGTCATCACGGCGGGCCGCTTTATTTGTTAAATAATCATTTTGCCGGTTATTTTTGCCGGCGTAAATAACAGTTCCGTCTGTGGCGGTATATTCTTCAATTGCCGGAACGGCTGCTTTCTTTTTCTTTTTCACATTCCGGGCTTTTATATATCCTTCATCCGCCAGCTCTTCACGAATTTCTTCAATATCGCGAGGCGAAGCAGATTCAAGCTGCTGCAAAAGAGCTTCAAAGTAGCGGATTTCTTCATTTGTTTTTTCAATTTGGTCCTTCACTGCGATAACCGCATGCTTTGCTTTTTGATAGCGTGAAAAATATTTTTGCGCATTTTCAGCCGGGTTTTTTTGCGGATCAAGCGCAATGGTAATCATTTTTCCGTTTTCATCGTAGTAGTCGATTACATCAATTTCAGTCATGCCTTTTTTCACTGCGTATAAATTAGCCGTTAACAATTCGCCAAGCCGCTGGTATTCACCGGCGTTTTCTGCTTCTTGAAGCGTTCGTTCAAGCTTCTGGATTTTAGATCGGTTTTTTTGAAGGTCATTGCTGATTAACCGCTCCAGGTCATTTGCCTGCTGGCGGACCCGGTCACGTTCTGCTTTGCCAAAATAATAGCGGTCCAAAAGAACAGACAGAGTATCGAAAGAAGTACGCTCACCGGCCAGGTGCGGCAGATCAATCATATAAAAGTATGTTTTTTCGCCATTGTCAATCATTACAGGTGAATACCGGCTTTCCCTTATTGGCTGGATAACTTCTGAGAATGCTGCAGGAATCGTTACCCGGTTTGCGAGCCCGGCATGGGCCACAATTTCATTGCTGATGAGCGGAGACAGCCCTTCAAAGGAAGAAACAAGCTGTCTGGCGATTTTTCCGGCATTAAAATCAAGCGCACGTGTAACCAGTTCTGCATCGGCTGTAAGCGGATTATGCTTATGCTGAGCCGGCGGCTGGACATATTCGGCTCCCGGCAAAATCGTCCGGTAGCTGTTCATGGAAGAGGGGATGTGCTTAATGCTGTCGATAATCGTCTTTTTTTCTTTGTCTACCAGCAGAATGTTGCTGTGGCGGCCCATAATTTCGACATACAGCTCTTTATAAGAAACATCACCAATTTCATTTTTTCCTTTAAACTCAAAACATATTGTCCGGTCAAGGCCAAACTGGCGGATATTCTCTAAAATAGCTCCATCTAAGTGCTTTCGCATCATTACGCAAAAAAGCGGCGGCTCAGAAGGGTTCTCCTGAACAGTCTCCGTCAGCTGCACACGCGCATACGATGGGTGAGCGGATAAAAGCAGCTTATTATTTTTCCCTCGTGCCCGGATAACCATAATTGCTTCGTTTTTATAGGGCTGATGAATTTTATTCACCCGTCCGCCCGTCAAAGCCTCATTTAATTCTTCAACCATTGCTTTTGTAAACAATCCATCAAATGCCATGATTCATACTCCCTTTTTATACGAACATATTTATCCATCTTACCATGTATACAGCGTTTTCGTAAATTTGAGAACATTTCTTTTTTAACGGCCAAAACTGCTGTATACTATTTTTATAAATTTAATGAAGAAAAGAGGCGTACTATGACTGGATTCGTCACTGTTATTATGGTATTTTCCATTCCTATTGTTGCCATTATTACAGCCCATATGAGAAGCCAATCAAAAATTCAGTACAAAATTGTAAAAGAACAGATTGAATTGGAAAAACTGAAACAGGAAAACTTTTTGCTTGAAACGGAAAAAATGAAGCTGGAATTGGGACTGGCCAGACCCGTGGAAGAAAAAGAAGAAGTTCTTGCTTTTATTGAGCAGGAAAAGAGTCAAATATGATATAATGGCTCAAGTGTGCAAAAATGGACGAAACGTGGCAAAGGGGAGCGCAATTGATGCAGTTAATCAATATTGGATTTGGCAGTGTCGTCTCGGCGGAGCGGATTGTGGCGATTATCAGCCCGGAGTCGGCGCCAATTAAGCGGCTCATTCAAGAGTCACGTGATAAAGGCAATCTTGTTGATGCAACATTTGGCCGCCGGACGCGTGCGGTCATTTTAACAGACAGCCGCCATGTTATCTTGTCGGCTGTTCAGCCGGAAACAGTCGCGAATCGAGCGGCATTAAAAGATGAGGAAGCTGAGGAAGGATTGTGAAGTGAGTGAAGGAAAAGGGTTTGTTAATCGTATTGTCCGGACCCTCTGGTGTAGGCAAGGGGACTGTGCGAAAAGCCATTTTTTCAAGAAAAGATGTAAAGTTTGAATACTCCATTTCCATGACAACACGCAAGCCGCGTGAAGGAGAAGTAGATGGCGTAGATTACTTTTTTAAATCCCGGGCAGAATTTGAGCAGTTAATCCAAGAAGGCAAATTGCTTGAGTATGCGGAGTTTGTCGGCAACTATTATGGTACACCTGTTGACTATGTGCGGGAAACGCTTGATGCAGGAACGGATATCTTTCTTGAAATTGAAGTGGAGGGTGCCCGGCAGGTACGGGAGAAGTTTCCGGAAGGGCTGTTTATTTTTCTGGCACCGCCGAGTCTTTCGGAGCTGCACAGCAGGATTATCGGCCGTGGAACAGAAACGGACGAGGTCATTCGAGGCCGTATGGAACAAGCACGCAAGGAAATAGAAATGATGGACCTCTACGATTATGTCGTGGAAAATGATGAAGTAGAGCGGGCATGCTCACGGATTCAATCTATCGTTGAAGCAGAGCACTGCCGCCGTGAACGTGTGCAGCACCGATATCAAATTATGCTGGAACTGGAAGGGGAACAATAATGCTATATCCATCTATTGATAACTTACTAACAAAAATCGACTCCAAGTATTCATTGGTCAGCGTGGCCGCAAAACGTGCGCGCTCGATGCAGGAAAGCAAAGGAAAAGGCGCTTTAAGTGCTTACAAATCTCATAAATTTGTGGGCAAGGCTCTAGAAGAAATTTATGCCGACGAGCTTGTGATGAAGCAAAAAGATGAAAATGAAACATATTCAGATGAAGTATAAATAAGCAAAGAAGAAAAGGGCGGCGGATACCGGCCTTTTCTTTTTGTATGCTATCATATTTACATAACGATTTGACCGGAACGGGGGAAATTTGAATGAACGGAAAAAACATTTTACTTTGTGTCAGCGGCGGCATTGCTGTTTATAAAGCAGCAGCCCTAACAAGCAAGCTGAAACAAGCGGGCGCGCATGTGAAAGTAGTTATGACGGAGTCTGCCCAGAAATTCGTAACGCAGGTAACCTTTCAAGCATTGTCCGGTGAGCCCGTTTATACCGATACATTTGATGAAAAAGATCCGGCAAGAATTGCCCACATTGATATTGCCGACTGGGCGGACCTTGTTATTGTAGCGCCTGCAACAGCGAATATGATCGCCAAAATGGCCCATGGCATCGCTGATGATATGATGTCAACGGTGCTTCTTGCCGGCACAGCACCAAGATGGATTGTTCCGGCAATGAATGTCAATATGTATACGCACCCTGCTGTGCAGAAAAACATGAAAACACTTTTATCCTTTGGTTACCGGTTTATTGAACCGAAAGAAGGATATCTTGCCTGCGGTTATACAGGAAAAGGGCGGATGGAGGAACCGGAAGTAATTGCCGGGCTTGCGGCAGAGTTTTTTGCCGGAGCAGCAGAAAAACCGCTTGCGGGCAAACGCGTTGTCGTTACAGCGGGTCCGACACGTGAAGCGGTTGACCCGGTTCGTTTTTTTACAAATAAATCAACTGGTAAAATGGGTTATGCAGTAGCAGAGGCGGCATTTGAGCTTGGAGCAGAGGTCACGCTTATTTCCGGCCCTGTGGCAATTGAGCCGCCAGCCGGGGTGATAGTCCGCCAGGTGGAAAGTGCAGAGGAAATGTTTCACGCAGTCATGGAAGTGTTTGAGGGGACGGATCTCGTCGTGAAAACAGCGGCTGTGGCTGATTATCGGCCGAAATTTGTCCATGAACACAAAATGAAAAAGCAGGATGGTTCTATGATATTTGAGCTGGAACGGACAAAGGATATTTTAAAGACGCTCGGTGAACAAAAGACCCATCAGTTTTTAATCGGTTTTGCGGCGGAAACAAATGATGTCGAACTGTATGCAAAGCGAAAACTTCAATCAAAAAATGCAGATATGATTGTTGCAAATAATGTGAAGCAGGAAGGAGCCGGATTTGGCAGCGATACGAATATTATTTCCATTTATCACCGGGACGGCACTTGCGAAAATTTTGAGAAAATGGCCAAAAAAGAAGCTGCTGTGCAAATTTTAAAAGCTGCGGCAGCAAGAATAGGTGAAGTGAAATGAAAATTGCTTCTGTCATTGTGGATGTAGCTGTTATGCAGACTGATCGTCCATTTGACTATGAGATCCCTTCGGCCTGGGAAGAGATCATTCAGCCAGGCATGCGTGTTATCGTTCCTTTCGGCCCGCGCCATGTTCAGGGCTTTGTGCTGGATATCAAGGAAGAAGAGGAAAGCCGCAAGCTAAAGCCGATTGTTGAGCCGATGGATATTGTGCCGGTACTTAATAAAGAGCTGCTTTCACTGGCGGACTGGCTGACAGCAGAATCACTTTGTTTTAAAATTTCGGCTCTGCAGGTTATGCTGCCTGCTGCTATGAAAGCAAAATATGCAAAGCAGATTCAAGTGACCGGTCTTGCTCCGCTCAGCTTGCCGATGCAGTCTCTTTTAAACGGAAGAGATGAAATGCCCTGGGAAGAGGCTTCAGAAGCGGGTGTTTTATCTGAAGTCCGCAAAGAAGTGAAAAAAGGATCGCTGGACATTCTCTATTCAGTAAAAAGCAAAGGCCAAAAAAAAACGATTCGCATGGTCAAGTGTTCATTATCCGATGAAGAACTTGAGGAAACGATTCAGTCTATGCCGAAAAATGCGGTTAAACAGGTGAACGCGCTGGGGATTTTCAAGGGGAGAACAGGAAAGTGGCTCTCTTTAAAAGAAACCGGTATATCATCAGCCGTTGCAAAAGCACTTATTGACAAAGGCCTGCTCGAGGAAAAGAAAGAAGAAAGGTATCGAGATCCTCTGGCGGGCCGTACGTTCACACCAGATAAGCCGCTGCCATTAACAAAAACACAAAAAGCAGCTATTGAGCCGATACTTGAAAAAATAAATGAGGGCAGGACTGAGACTTTTCTGCTGCATGGGGTGACAGGAAGCGGGAAAACAGAAATCTATCTGCAGTCCATTAGTGAGGTGTTGAAAAAAGGGCAGGAAGCCATTGTACTCGTGCCGGAAATTTCACTAACCCCTCAAATGACCGACCGTTTTAAACAGCGGTTCGGGAATGATGTAGCCGTTCTCCACAGCGGCCTGTCAACAGGCGAAAAGTATGATGAGTGGAGGAAGATCAGCCGGAAAGAAGTAAAAGTGGTTGTCGGCGCCCGCTCGGCTGTTTTTGCCCCATTCGAAAACATCGGGCTTATTATCATTGATGAAGAACATGAAACAAGCTACAAGCAGGAAGAAAACCCGCGCTATCATGCCCGTGATGTGGCCATTCAGCGGGCGGGCTTTTATCAATGTCCTGTTATTTTAGGAAGTGCTACTCCCGCCCTCGAATCATTTGCCAGGGCACAAAAAGGCGTTTATACACTGCTGACGCTAGCCGAACGTGTTAACGACCGGCCGCTGCCGTCAGTTGAGATTGTCGACATGCGTGAAGAGCTCCGAGATGGAAACCGATCCATGTTTTCACGCAGCTTATTTACTAAAATAAAAGATCGCCTTGAAAAAAAGGAACAGACCGTGCTGTTTTTAAATAAAAGGGGCTATTCATCCTTTATTATGTGCCGGGACTGCGGGTATGTGCCGGAATGTCCAAACTGCGATGTTTCCATGACCTACCACCGCCACCGCCATCAATTAAAATGCCATTACTGCGGCCATGAGGAGCCGTCGCCAAATGTATGCCCGGAATGCGGAAGCGAGCACATCCGGCATTTTGGCACAGGTACTCAGAAAGTGGAAGAAGAGCTTTTAAAACTGCTCCCTGAAGCACGAATTATCCGTATGGATGTTGATACAACAGGGACAAAAGGAGCTCATGAGCGGCTTTTGAAAAAGTTTGCTAATAAAGAAGCCGATATTCTGCTTGGTACTCAAATGATTGCAAAGGGCCTCGATTTTCCTGATATTACGCTCGTCGGGGTGCTCAGCGCGGATACGATGCTCCATTTGCCTGATTTCCGCGCATCGGAGAAAACGTTTCAGCTGCTGACGCAGGTAAGCGGGCGGGCCGGACGGCATACACTGCCCGGCGAAGTGGTTATTCAGACATATACACCTGAGCATTACAGCATTCAGCTGGCGGCTGACCAGCATTACGAAGCATTTTATGAACAGGAAATGCAGGTAAGAAAAATGGGCGGATACCCTCCATTTTACTTCTTGGCTCTTATTACGGTCAGCCATGAGGAGGCAGTTACTGCTTCTGGAGAAGCAAACAAAATTGTCATGAACATTAAGCCGGAATTATCACCGGCGGCGGTAGTGCTGGGGCCGGTCGCCTCCCCGATCTCACGGATCAACAATAGATATCGCTGGCAATGTCTGATAAAATACAAACGTGAACCAAAGCTTGGCCATGTGCTGAAGCAGGTGCTTGAGCATTATGCAAAACAGGGAAAGTCAACGGGATTAATGGTATCCATTGATATTCACCCATATGTATTGATGTAGAAAAGAGGAACAAAATGACAATTCTATCCATTGTTAAACACCCGGCGGCTATTTTAGAAACAAAATGCCAGCCGGTAAAACAATTTGACAGTAAATTAAAGCGCCTTGTGCGTGATATGCAGGAAACGATGATTGAAGCAGATGGAGTAGGCCTGGCGGCACCGCAGGTTGGGAAAGATATGCGCCTCGCTGTGGTGGATGTTGAAGATGAACATGGCCTGATTGTATTGATTAATCCGGAATTGCTTCAAGCAGAAGGGAAACAAACAGATATAGAAGGCTGTTTGAGTTTTCCCGATTTGTATGGAGAAGTAACACGGCCTAATCAAATTAAAATAAAAGCACAAAATGTAAAAGGGCAGTTTTATACATTGGAAGCGGAAGGATTCCTGGCCCGTGCGATTCTCCATGAAATGGACCATTTAGACGGTGTGCTGTTCACATCGAAGGTCGAAAAATATATTCCAGCCGAAGAACTAGAGAGGAGTGAGGCAGAGTGACCAGCATTGTTTTTATGGGCACCCCGGATTTTTCCGTGCCGGTGCTTGAAAGAATACTGAAAGACGGCTATACCGTTTTAGCGGTTGTCACACAGCCAGATCGCCCGGTTGGCCGAAAAAAAATATTAACCCCGCCGCCGGTTAAAGCAGCCGCTATGAAGCATGGCCTGCCTGTTTTACAGCCGGAAAAATTATCAAAGTCAAGTGAACTGGATGAAATTATCCGATTGAAGCCGGATCTCGTTGTAACAGCGGCATATGGACAGCTGCTGCCGAATGCACTGCTCGAAGCCCCGGAGTTTGGCTGTATTAATGTACATGCTTCCCTGCTGCCTGAATTAAGAGGCGGTGCACCCATTCATTACTCTATTTTACAGGGCAAAAAAGAAACAGGCATTACCATAATGTACATGGCTGAAAAACTGGACGCGGGCGATATTATTTCTCAAAAAGCTGTAATCATTGAGGAAAAAGACACGACCGGAACCCTGCATGATAAACTAAGCGTGGTGGGCGCAGAACTGCTGTCGGAAACAATTCCATCCATCATCAATGGAACGTCCCGGCGAATACCGCAGGAAGAATCGCAAGCAACCTTCGCGCCGAATATCCGCCGGTCAGATGAAAAAATCGACTGGATCAGGCCTGGAGAAGAGCTGTACAATCAGGTGCGCGGGCTCTGCCCGTGGCCGGTTGCTTACACAACGCTTGATGGAGGAGTAATAAAGGTATGGAAAAGTGAAAAGGTGCCTGGCGCAAGCGGCAGGCCGGGAACGATTCTTTCAATTGAAGAAGATGGCATTGTAACAGCCACAGGGTCAAATACGGCGTTAAAAATAACAGAACTGCAGCCGGCCGGGAAAAAGCGGATGAGCGCACGTGATTATTTGCGCGGCTCAGGTGCGTCCTTGCAGTCGGGTGTGGTATTTGGAGAATAACATGAAATTATTGAATGTACGGGAAATTGCGCTGGATTTAATTGATACAGTTGAGAAAAGCGGTTCTTACAGCAATTTGATGCTGAATACAGCAATCGAAAAAAATCATATTTCCGGACGGGATGCTGCCCTCCTAACGGAAATTACGTACGGAACGATTCAGCGAAAGTTAACACTCGATTTTTATCTGGCGCCTTTTTTGAAAAAAAAGCCCGAACGCTGGGTTCATAATTTGCTTCGTTTATCTCTCTATCAGATGCTTTATCTCGATAAAGTACCGGAACGGGCTGTCATTCATGAAGCGGTTAATATTGCAAAAAAGCGCGGCCACAAAGGCATCGCTGGAATGGTAAATGGTGTGCTTCGATCTATTCAGCGGGAAGGCGTGCAGGGCACACAGTCGATTCAAGACGATGCTGAACGAATCTCTATTGAAACAAGCCATCCGCTCTGGCTTGTAAAAAGGTGGATAAAAGCCTATGGAACGAAAAAAACCGAAGCGATGTGCCAGTATAATTTAACTGCTCCAGAACAGGCAGTACGGGTAAACACAATGAAATTGTCACGTGATGAAGCGGTTTCCGCTTTAAAGGAAGAAGGATTTGAGGCGGTACAGTCCGAAGTTTCACCCTATGCTGTTCGGATTTTGAAAGGAAATGCTGCAAAATCAGCGCTTTATAAACAGGGCGCCATTTCAATTCAGGATGAAAGCTCCATGCTTGTTGCGCCGGTTGTCGGAGCGAAGCCAGGCCAGAGAATCCTTGACATGTGCTCCGCGCCGGGCGGCAAAACAGCACATCTTGCTGAACAGATGGATGGAAAAGGGCATATTGATGCGCTCGATATTCATGCGCATAAATTAAAGCTTGTGGCGCAGAATGCTGACCGGCTTGCGCTTTCGAATATTCATGTGCAAAAACAGGATGCGCGCAAAGCGGGAGAATTGTTTGAGGAAAAAACATTTGATGCAATTCTTGTGGATGCTCCCTGTTCAGGACTTGGAGTTATTCGCCGAAAACCGGATTTGAAGTATGCAAAAACCGAGCAGGATCTGGATAATTTGCAGCGCATTCAGCTCTCCATATTGGACGCGGCTGTGCCGCTGTTAAAAGAAAACGGTGTGCTGGTTTACAGTACATGTACAGTAGATAGGGAAGAAAATGAAGGAACCGTTAACGCTTTTTTAAATGCCCATCCGGAATTTGAGCCGGCACCGCTTGAACAAATTTCAATTACACCGGAACAAACAATGATTCAGGTGTTTCCAAATGACTTTGGCGGCGATGGTTTCTTTATAAGTAAATTCAGAAAGAAGGAAATAAATTAAATGACAACCGCAAGAAAAAAACAAACAGAACCGCAGAAGCCGTCGATTTATTCATTGGAGCTTCATGAATTAAAGCAATGGCTCGCAGAAAATGGCGAAAAGCCATTTCGGGCTGACCAAATCTTTGACTGGCTGTATGTGAAGCGGGCGAAAACGGTTGATGAGATGACGAACCTTTCGAAAGAACTGCGTACGAAGCTTGAAGAAGGGTTTGTGTTTACCGTTTTAAAAACCGCTGTCCAGCAGGAATCTGCAGACGGTACGATTAAATTTTTATTCGAACTGCATGATGGTTATTCCATTGAAACAGTTCTTATGCGCCATGAATACGGTAACTCTATTTGTGTAACAACACAGGTCGGCTGCCGAATTGGCTGCACGTTCTGTGCCTCAACGCTTGGCGGGTTAAAACGCAATTTGGAAGCAGGTGAAATTGTCGCTCAAGTTGTCAAAGTGCAGCAAGCGCTTGATGAGGTTGGGGAACGGGTGAGCTCTGTGGTAATCATGGGAATTGGAGAACCGTTTGACAATTATGAAGAAATGATGTCGTTTTTGCACATTATCAATCATGAAAAAGGGCTGAATATCGGTGCCCGCCATATTACGGTTTCCACAAGCGGCATCGTGCCAAAAATTTATAAATTCGCCGATGAAAAAACCCAGATTAATTTTGCTGTTTCTCTGCATGCGCCAAATGATGAACTGCGGACAAAGCTTATGCCCATCAACCGCGCTTACAAGCTGAAAGATCTGATGGAAGCTATTCGGTATTACACAGAAAAAACCGGCCGCCGCATTACATTTGAGTATGGATTATTTGGCGGCGAAAACGATTCAACAGCGCATGCAGAAGAGCTGGCTGCTTTAATTAAAGGAATCAAATGTCATGTGAATTTAATTCCGGTTAACTACGTGCCAGAGCGTGACTATGTGCGCACACCCCGCAATAAAATTTTTGAATTTGAAAAAACATTAAAGAAAAATGATGTAAATGTAACGATTCGACGAGAGCAGGGAACGGATATTGACGCAGCATGCGGCCAGCTCCGGGCGAAAGAGCGTGCCGGCGAAACGAGGTGACCATATGAACGCTGTATTTGAAACAGACCGGGGCCGGGTCCGAACGCATAATGAAGACAGCGGAGGCGTGTTTTATCACAAAAACAGCCTCTGCCTTGCGATTGTAGCAGACGGAATGGGCGGGCATAATGCGGGAGATACGGCAAGCCGGATGACGGTTAACATATTTCAAAATCATTGGATGGAGACAGCGGCTGCTATTCAATCCCCTGAAGAAGCGTTAAACTGGCTTAAATCCATTGTTCCTGTCATTAATATTGAAATTCTGCATCATGCCAGCACACATCCCGAATGCAGCGGAATGGGAACAACCCTTGTAGCGGCTCTTTGTACTGAAAAGTTTTGCGCGATTGCCAGCGTAGGCGACAGCCGTTGCTACTTGCAAAGTGAAGATGGCTTTTCGCAAGTAACAGAAGACCATTCGCTTGTAAATGAACTTGTTAAATCCGGCGAGATTACCAGAGAAGCAGCCGAAAACCACCCGAAAAAAAATGTACTAACACGGGCGCTTGGAACCGATGAAAAGCTGGCGGTTGATTACAGAACCATTATGTTTGAAGAAGGAGATTTACTGCTTCTTTGTTCAGATGGCTTGTCCAATAAAGTTTCGGCTGCGGAAATGCACCGTGTTTTACAATTAACAGATTCGCTTCAGGCAAAAGCGGATACTCTCATTCGTATGGCCAATGAAAATGGCGGAGAAGACAACATTACTGTTGTACTCCTTGAACATTGTGCTGAACGCGAAAGCGGGTGAATGTATGTTAATTGGCAAAAGTCTAAGCGGCCGCTATAAAATTGTCCGGACCATCGGCGGAGGCGGGATGGCACACGTCTATCTGGCACGCGATATGATTTTAGACCGCGATGTGGCAATTAAAGTCCTTCGATTCGATTACGTGGGAGAAGAAGAGTTTTTGCGCCGTTTCCAGCGGGAAGCGCAAGCCGCCTCCAGCCTTGCTCACCCCAATATCGTCAGCATTTACGATATTGGGGAAGAAGATAATATTCACTTTATTGTAATGGAATATGTAGACGGAATGACGCTAAAAGAGTATATTCTGCAATTTTCGCCGGTTCCGTATGAAAAAGCAATTGATATTATGAGACAAATGACAGCTGCTGTTGCGTTTGCTCATCAGCATTCGATTATTCACAGGGATATAAAACCGCATAATATGCTGATTGATCGTGATGGTACGGTTAAAATGACTGATTTTGGAATTGCAATGGCCATGAGTGCAACTTCGATTACCCAGACAAATGCTGTACTTGGATCGGTTCATTATATTTCACCTGAACAGGCAAGAGGCGGGATGGCTACAAAAAAATCCGATATTTATGCGCTTGGCATTGTTATGTATGAACTTCTAACGGGAAAGCTTCCATTTTCGGGAGAATCAGCAGTATCGATTGCCCTGAAGCATTTACAGACCGAAACGCCTTCCGTTAAAGAACTTTATCCCGGAATTCCGCAAAGTATTGAAAATGTTGTGCTGCATGCAACGGCGAAAGACCCGTTTCACCGCTATATGAGTGCGGAAGAAATGGAACATGACCTGTCAACTGCTCTTGAGGAGTACCGGATGCATGAGCAAAAATTCGCCATTCCTGATGACGAGGACGAAGTGACGAAAGCCATTCCGGTTATTACTCCAAAGTCGCCGGAACGCATACAGCCGCCTGTATCTTCTCCTAAAAAAGAAGAGGAAACAATACCAGTGAAAAAGAAAAAGCGATGGCTTGGAGTTTTCCTTTTCTTAATTATTGCCGGTGTTTTGGGCGCGGTTGCCTGGACAGTCGCAATGACACCGAGAGAGGTGGAGGTGCCCGAAACAAATGGAAGCAGTCCCGAGGCGGCGGCTTCTACACTGATTAATGCCGGGTTAGTCGTTGGTGATTCAGAAGAGGAGTTTAGTGCAGATATTGAGCAGGGAAAAGTAATAAGAACGGCTCCTGAAGCTGGTGAAACGGCACAGGAAGGCAGTGAAGTAGATTTATTTGTTTCCGCAGGGAAAGAGCGAAAAGCAATGGCCGATTATACAGGAAGCACACTGGAAGAAACAAGGGAGCTTCTCGAAGAAGCGGGTTTTCGCAATGTTGAGACGGAAATGGTTTACGATGAAAGCGCGGCGGGAACCGTTTTGGAACAAAACCCAAATGCAGAGGAACTTGTTATTCCCGAAGAAACGGATGTTGAATTAACGGTCAGTGCGGGCTTGGCAAATGTTTTATTGACAGATTTGAGCGGCTATACGGAAAAAAGCCTGGAGGATTATGCAGATTCCAATGGGATTACTATTGATATTTCCCGTGAGGAATTTTCTGATACCGTTTCTGCGGGACAGGTGATCAGCCAGTCTCCTCAAGCAGGCAGTGAAGTGGCACCGGGAAGTACAGTGGAAGTAACATTGTCGAAAGGGCCTGAAGAAATTCCGCCGGCAGAAGTATCAGCTGAAATCGTTATTCCGTATCAGCCCGAAGCAGAGGGAGAGGCGCAGGAAGTTCAAATTTATATGGAAGATGCCGCTCACAGTATGACAGAACCGTATGAAAAATTTTTAATCACCGAAGACACAAAGCGGACACTTGTGTTTTCGATTGAAAAAGGCCAAAAAGCAGGTTACAAAGTGATCAGGGATCAAGTGGTTATCATTGATGAGACTGTTCCCTATCCAGAAGAAACAGAATCTGAATAAGGTGGTGCTACATGCCAGAAGGCAAAATTATTAAAGCATTAAGCGGATTTTATTATGTGCTTGACGGCGAGAACATTATTCAATGCCGCGGCCGGGGAGTATTCCGCAAGCGAAATATCACTCCGCTCGTTGGGGATTATGTGGAATATGAAGCGGAAAATGAAAAAGAGGGTTACGTTTTAGCAGTCAAAGAACGGAAAAACGACCTTATCCGGCCGCCTATTGCGAATATCGACCAGGCTGTGCTTGTGTTTTCAGTATTAAAACCGTCGTTCAGCACAATGCTTCTTGACCGTTTTTTAGTGCTGATTGAGTCCAAAAATATTGAGCCGGTCATTTGTTTAACCAAAATGGATTTAGCGGAGGAACCGGACGAGCTCGACAAATATATTAAGGATTACCGGGAAATTGGCTATACGGTTGTGGAAACCTCTTCTAAAGCAATGCAGGGCCTTAACACGCTTCAGGATTGTCTGGCAGGCAGGACTTCCGTATTTGCAGGCCAGTCAGGTGTTGGCAAATCATCGCTTTTAAATGCGATTCGGCCGGATTTGGAATTGAAAACAGATGAAATTTCAAATTCGCTTGGGCGGGGCAAGCATACAACCCGCCACGTAGAGCTTATTCCAGCAGCCGGCGGGCTGGTTGCGGATACACCTGGCTTCAGCTCCTTGGATTTTGATGAGGTAGAGGCCGAGGAATTATCCGGTTGTTTTCCGGAAATAGCGGAACGGGGCTCAGCATGCAAGTTTCGTGGCTGCCTGCATTTAAATGAGCCGAAATGCGCTGTAAAACAGGCGGCAGAGAATGGAGAAATTCCTTCTTACCGGTATGAGCATTATTTGCAATTTATAGAAGAAATCAAAGAGAGAAAGCCGAGGTACTAATTTTATGGTGAAGATTGCTCCTTCTATTTTATCCGCTGACTTTGCGCGGCTTGGTGAAGAAGTAAAAGAAGCAGAAAACGGAGGCGCTGATTATATTCATGTCGATGTAATGGACGGGCATTTTGTGCCGAATATTACAATCGGCCCGCTGATTGTGGAAGCGATCCGTCCAGTAACAAGCCTGCCGCTCGATGTACATTTGATGATACAGAATCCAGACCAATACATCGAAACATTTGCAAAAGCCGGCGCTGATATTATTACCGTTCACGCTGAAGCCTGCCCGCATCTGCACCGGACCATTCAGCTTATCCGTTCATTTGGCATTAAAGCGGGTGTAGTCTTGAATCCCTCAACTCCTGCAGATGTGCTTCAGTATGTGATCCGGGACATTGACATGGTTTTATTAATGACAGTCAACCCCGGGTTTGGCGGCCAGTCTTTTATTGAAGCAGTTGTACCGAAAATCCGGCATGTCCGCGATATGATCAGCGAAGCCGGCGTAAGCGTAGATATTGAAGTAGACGGCGGCATAAATACAGAAACAGCTAAAATCTGTGCAGAAGCAGGAGCAAATGTTTTGGTTGCCGGCTCCGCTGTATATAACGAAAAAAACCGCGGTGCAGCCATTCAGGCGATTCGCGCTGCTGCTGAAAACGCGTGATTATTCGAATTGTGGCTGGCGGTCCAGAAGAACTGCTGCCAGATTTAAAGGCGGATTTTAAAGACGGGGAGCAATGGATTGGAGTCGACCGGGGTGCTCTTTATTTGCTGGAGCGGGACATTACACCCGCTAGAGCATTTGGAGACTTTGATTCCATAACCGTGGAGGAATGGAGCCGGATCGCCGCTGCTGTCCCGTACCACATTCAATTTCCGGCTGAAAAAGATGAAACGGATCTTGAAATTGCATTAAATGATGCAATCAAGCAGCAGCCGGAAGCTATTTATTTATATGGAGTAACCGGAGGGCGGCTTGATCATTTTTTCGGCGCTGTCACACTGCTTATGAAAAAGGAGCTGGAATGCCCGGTTTTCATTGTCGACTGCCAGAATGAAATTTCCATTTATGCACCGGGACAAACAATCATCAGCCGTACAAAAAAATGGCCGTATATTTCGTTTTTTGCGATGAGTGAGCAGGTAGAGGGGCTGACGCTTTCAGGTTTTAAATTTCCGCTTTATAATTATACCGTACAGAACGGCTCATCAAGATGCGTCAGCAATGAAATCATTGAAAAAAAGGGGGTCTTTTCATTCCGTTCAGGCATATTAATGGTTATTAGAAGCTGTGACGGGAGGAGACGCCTTTGAAATTTTATACACTGAAACTGCCAAAATTCGTCGGGGGCATGATCCGGATGGTGCTGTCAGCCGGAAAAAAAAGAAAATAAAAAAGCACCGGTGCCGCTTGGCACCGGTGCTTTTTTTTTATGGAAAAATGAAATTAAACGCGTTCAACTTTTCCAGATTTAAGTGCGCGGGCAGAAACCCAAACACGTTTTGGTTTACCATCAACAAGGATACGAACTTTTTGAAGGTTAGCACCCCAAGTACGTTTGCTTGAATTCATCGCGTGAGAGCGGTTGTTTCCAGTACGTGCTTTACGGCCAGAAATAACACATTGTTTTGGCATTGTATTCACTCCTTACTATTCAGGATCATCATTGTCTACTTTTTTATGTGCAAGACACTTAAATAATTTATCATATTCATCCAATGAATGCAATAGCTATAAAAAAGTCTTTCAAGAAAAACACCTTGACAGCGAAAAAGGCTTTCATTCCGGTTGTTGAGTTGTGAAGTTATATATAAGTATAGTAAAATGGCTTTAGTTCGATTCGCGAGGAGGAGTTTTTGTGACGATTGAATTAACGACTGAACTCGGCCAAATTGACATCTCAAATGAAGTAATCGCAATGATCGCGGGCGGAGCAGCAGTGGATTGCTACGGGATAGTCGGTATGGCGTCAAAAAAACAATTGAAAGACGGCATTGCAGAAATCTTGCGCCGTGAAAATTTCACGCGCGGAGTAGTCGTGCGCCAGGAGGAAGACCGTATTTTTATTGACATGTATATCATTGTCAGCTATGGAACAAAAATTTCCGAAGTGGCGAGCAACGTTCAATCAAAAGTAAAATATACGCTTAACCAAACAGTTGGGCTGTCTGTCGATTCAGTTAATATTTTTGTACAGGGTGTACGGGTAACGAACCCGTAGTGTGAGGAGGAAATTTTTGTGAGGATGACTTCGTTGGACGGGGTGCGCTTTGCCAGGATGGTTTCGGCGGGCGCCCAGCATTTATCAATAAATGCAGATATGGTCGATGCATTAAATGTATTTCCAGTTCCGGATGGTGATACTGGGACAAATATGAATTTGTCGATGACATCGGGAGCGAAAGAAACGAAAGCTGGCAGCCAGGCTCATTTTGGCAAGACAGCTGAAGCGCTCTCAAAAGGCCTGCTGATGGGCGCACGGGGGAATTCCGGTGTGATTTTATCCCAGCTGTTCCGGGGTTTTTCAAAAGCAGTAGCCGGCAAGCAGGAAGTATCAGCTTTTGAGCTGGCCGCGGCGTTTGAAGCTGGAGTGCAAACGGCTTATAAAGCAGTAATGAAGCCCGTGGAAGGAACCATTTTAACTGTGGCAAAAGACGCAGCCAAAAAAGCAGTAGCCGTTTCACAAAAAGAAACCGATATTATTGCTGTTATGGAAGCATTGGTGAAGGAAGGACAGGCTTCGCTGAAGCGGACGCCTGAGCTTCTGCCCGTTTTAAAGGAAGTCGGAGTGGTGGACAGCGGCGGACAAGGGCTTTTGCTGGTCTATGAGGGGTTCCTGGCAGAACTTAAAGGAGAGGCTCTTCCGGCTGTGCTTTCAACAAGGCAGGACATGAAAGATCTTGTCAGTGCTGAACATCATAAAAGCGTGCAAAGCTTTATGAATACAGAGGATATTGAATTTGGCTACTGTACAGAATTTATGGTGAAGTTCGATGAGAAAAAATTAGCGCAGAATCCTTTCTCTGAAGACCGGTTCCGTCATGAATTAAGTGAATTTGGAGACTCTCTGCTTGTTATTTCCGACGAGGAAATCGCCAAAGTGCATATTCATGCGGAACAGCCCGGAAGTGTATTGACTATCGGGCAGAAGTACGGCAGCTTGATCAATATGAAAATTGAAAATATGCGTGAGCAGCATAGTGCCATTACAAGTTCGGCTTCCGCTTCTGCTGAAAAGCCGGCTGTAAAAGCACAATATGGAGTAGTGGCCGTTGCTATGGGTTCTGGGGTTGCAGAGCTGTTTAAAAGCATTGGTGCAGCTGCTGTTATTGAGGGCGGCCAGACCATGAATCCATCAACAGAGGATATTGTTAAAGCGATTAATGACTGCCATGCAGAGCATGTTTTTGTGCTGCCGAACAATAAAAATATTATTATGGCAGCTGAACAGGCAGCAGAGATCGCAAAAACCCCTGTATCGGTTGTCCCGACAAAAACGGTTCCCCAGGGTCTTGCTGCGTTAATCGCATTTAATCCAGATGGCGAAGAAGCTGCAAACCGTGCCGCTATGATAGAAGCGTCAGCCCAGGTAAAGACAGGGCAGGTAACTCATGCGGTCCGTGATACGACAATTGATGGGATTGATATTAAAAAAGACGATTTTATGGGTCTTGCAGAAGGAAAAATTATTGTAACCCATTCAGAAAAAATAGATGCGGCTAAAAAGCTTCTTCAATCAATGCTTGATGACGAATCGGAAATTGTGACCGTTATTTACGGAGAAGAAGTTTCAGAAACAGCCGTCGAACAAGTGACAGAGTTTATCGGGGAGCATTATCCAGATATCGAAGTAGAAGTCCATGACGGAAAGCAGCCGCTGTATCCATTTATTTTTTCGATTGAATAAACAAGAGAGGGAGATCATTCTCTCTCTTTTTCTCATTAAGCTGAAAGCAAGGCCATTTTATTTGAAAGGAGGCAGGGAAATGCCTGCAACAGGTCATCCGCTCAATCAGCCAGTCAGTGCTTTAAAAGGTGCAGGGAAAGAAACCGAAGAATCACTTGCGTCAATCGGAATATTGACGGTAGGTGATTTAATAGAGTTTGTGCCTGCTCGTTATGATGATATGCGCTTAAAAAGCCCCGAAGAAGCGGAACATGATGAAAAGGTAACAATCGAAGGCGTTATTCAAACGGAACCGTCCGTCATGTACTATGGAAAGAAAAAATCAAGGCTGACGTTTAAAATGCTTTCTGGCCCCCACCTGATTAATGTAACTTTTTTTAATCAGCCGTACTTAAAGAAAAAAATATCGGCCGGCGCTACGGTAACCGTGACCGGAAAATGGGACCGGCACCGGCTGGCAGTATCAGGACAGCTGCTTGAAACAGGAGCATATTCGAGAGGGACAGACTTTGAGGCGGTTTATTTACTTCGTAATGCCATTCCGCTAAAGCAGTTTAGAAAGCTCGTCAAGCAGGCAATCGATCTCTATGGAAATTTTATTGAAGAAACGCTGCCTATGCGTTTCATTGAGCAATACCGCTTAATGGAAAGAAAAGAAGCGATTCGGGCCCTTCATTTCCCGGTATCACATAATGAAATGAAGCAAGCCCGCCGCCGGTTTGTATATGAAGAATTTTTTTATTTTCAGCTGAAGATGCAGGCGCTTCGCAAAACGATTCGGGAACAGTCCGGGGGAATGGCTCAAAAATATGATCTTGCTAAGCTGAAGCAGCTTATTGATTCGCTTCCTTTTGAATTAACAAATGCCCAAAAAAAAGCAGTAAACGAGATATGCGCAGATATGAAATCGCCGTACCGGATGAACCGGCTGCTGCAGGGGGATGTTGGCAGCGGAAAAACGGCTGTTGCCACACTGGCTCTTTATGCATCTGTTACAGCCGGATTCCAGGGCGCTTTAATGGTACCGACAGAAATTTTAGCGGAGCAGCATGCCAAATCGCTGCATGATATGCTTGAACCGTTTGGCATTACAACCGCCCTGCTGACAGGAACGGTAAAAGGAAAACGCCGCAAAGCGCTGCTTGCTGCTCTTGAAGCGGGTGAGATTGATATTTTAATTGGCACACACGCACTTATTCAAGATGATGTAGTATTTCACAGCCTTGGGCTTGTCATCACAGATGAACAGCATCGATTCGGTGTAAACCAGCGCCGGACTCTCCGGGCAAAGGGAGAAAACCCGGACGTTTTGTTTATGACTGCCACGCCTATTCCACGAACATTGGCTATTACAGTCTTCGGTGAAATGGATGTTTCTATTATCAATGAAATGCCGGCAGGCCGGAAAGCGATTGAAACTTACTGGGCAAAAGAAGAAATGCTGGGCCGTGTTTTAGACTTTACAGAAAAAGAACTGGAAAAAGGACGGCAGGCATATGTAATCTGCCCTCTCATTGAAGAATCAGAAAAGCTGGATTTTCAAAATGCGCTTGATGTACATGCGCAATTAACAAGCTACTTTAACGGAAGATTTACAATCGGCCTTATGCATGGCCGTTTGAGCTCGGAAGAAAAAGAAGCTGTGATGAAATCCTTCAGCGCCAATGAACTAAATATTTTAGTGTCAACTACAGTAGTGGAGGTCGGGGTAAACGTCCCTAACGCAACGGTTATGATTATTTATGATGCGGAGCGGTTCGGCCTGTCCCAGCTTCATCAGCTGCGGGGCCGGGTGGGACGGGGCACCGAACAGTCATACTGTATGCTGATTGCCGATCCAAAATCAGAAACCGGCAAGGAGCGCATGACTGCGATGACAGAAACAAATGATGGATTTGTTTTAAGTGAAAAGGATTTGGAGCTGCGCGGTCCTGGGGATTTTTTCGGGCGGAAACAGAGCGGCCTGCCGGAGTTTAAAATGGCAGATATGGTTCACGACTACCGGGCACTTGAAACAGCGCGGGAGGATGCAAAGGAGCTGATCAATGATCCGTCTTTCTGGAAAGGGGAAGAGTACCGCTATTTACGTGCGGTTTTAACTGATTCAGGGGTTCTTGCTGGAGAAAAGCTTGACTGAGAATGCAAGTTAACTCTTGCATTCTTTTTTTGTTATCTTTATACTGTTTTTTAGTACCTAGTCCTAATATCGGATGGTGGGATGAAGATGAGACAGTCAAAAAAAGACCGCCAGGAACGTTTGCAAAAAACGATTCAAGAAAATCCGTTTATAACGGATGAAGAACTGGCACAGGAATTCAGCGTAAGCGTTCAGACGATTCGGCTTGACCGTATGGAATTATCGATTCCTGAACTGCGGGAGCGTATAAAATATGTAGCCGAGAAAAATATGAAAGATGAAGTCCGGTCTCTTCCCCTTGAGGAAGTGATTGGTGAAATTATTGATATTGAACTGGACAAAAGTGCTATTTCGATTTTTGATGTGCAGCGAGAGCATGTATTTACCCGAAATGGCATTGCGCGCGGCCATCATTTATTCGCCCAGGCTAATTCATTGGCTGTAGCGGTCATTAATGATGAAATGGCGCTGACAGGAAAAGCAGAGATTCGATTTACACAGCCGGTCAAAGAAGGAAGCCGTGTTGTGGCCAAAGCAAAAGTAACAAGTTCTGAGAAAGGGCGGACCATTGTGGAAGTGTCAAGTTTTGTGGGCAGTGACCTCGTTTTTCGAGGTGAATTCTCCATGTTCCGTGCGCCGTCTTCAGAAAAGGAGGAAGAAAATGAAGCTGGCAATTGATGCGATGGGCGGAGACCATGCACCTGAACAAATTATTCTTGGTGTCAACCGTGCGTTAAAGGAGTTACCAGATTTGGATTTGCTGATTTTTGGCGATCAAACAAAAATCGAGCCTCTTCTGGAAAAGGAAAGCAGGGCGGAAATTATCCATGCACCCGATTTAATTCTTGGAACGGATGAACCGGTAAGAGCTGTCCGGCGCAAAAAACAATCCTCTCTCGTCATGATGGCAGAAGCCGTGGCCAGCGGGGAAGCGGCAGCCTGCGTGTCGGCGGGGAATACAGGAGCTCTTATGGCGGCCGGTTTATTCATCGTCGGCCGGATTGAAGGAATTGAACGCCCTGCTCTGGCACCTACACTTCCAACGGTTAATGGAGCCGGTTTTGTACTGCTTGACGCAGGAGCCAACTCGGACGCCAAACCGGAGCACCTGCTTCAGTATGCCGTAATGGGGTCTGTTTACGCGGAGAAAGTA
Organism: Domibacillus indicus; assembly: GCF_000970685.1. GTDB lineage: Bacteria > Bacillota > Bacilli > Bacillales > Domibacillaceae > Domibacillus > Domibacillus indicus. Next base: position 217,948 of record NZ_LAJB01000007.1, on the reverse strand, counting down.
CGCGCTGTTTCAAAGCCGCGGGTAGGACTGCTGAACATCGGGACGGAAGAAAAAAAAGGAAATGAATTAACAAAGGCAGCTTACAAGCTGCTAAGCAGCACACCCGAGTTGAATTTTATCGGCAATGTTGAATCCCGGGAACTTTTAAACGGAGCTGCCGATGTTGTCGTGACAGACGGCTTTACCGGCAACATGGTATTAAAAACAATTGAAGGAAGCGCGCTTTCTATATTTTCTATGTTGAAAACGGCATTAACCGCTTCTGCCAAATCAAAAATAGGCGCCCTGCTTTTAAAAGAAGAGCTGCGCGGACTGAAAAGCAAAATGGATTATGCGGAATATGGCGGTGCGGGCCTTTTCGGCTTAAAAGCGCCGGTTATTAAAGCGCATGGTTCCTCTGATGCAAATGCTTTTTATCATGCAATCGAGCAGGCGCATAAAATGGCGCAGGCGAACGTGCCGTCCATTATTGAATCACAAATTGCCAGCGGGAAGGAATGACAGAACAATGGGGAAAATTGCATTTGTATTTCCGGGGCAGGGCTCCCAAGCAGTTGGAATGGGGAAATCCCTTGCAGATCAGCATCCTTACATACGAGAAATGCTCCAAAAAGCAGATGAAAAATTGGGCTATTCTTTAACAGATATTATGTTTAACGGCCCGGAAGAAAAACTAACGCTTACATCCAATGCGCAGCCGGCACTTTTGGCAGTAAGCATGGCTGTTTTAAAGCGGTTTGAAAAAGAAGGGATTAAGCCGGACTACACTGCCGGCCACAGCCTTGGCGAATATTCCGCTCTTGCGGCAGCCGGGTCCCTTACATATGAAGAAGCCGTCCGGGCGGTTCACCAGCGCGGGAATTTGATGGAAGAAGCAGTCCCTGCCGGACAAGGTGCAATGGCAGCTGTTCTCGGTATGGACAGAGCTTTATTGGAAGAAGTTGTTTCCGGCGTTTCAAAGGAAGGGCATATTGTGGCGGCAGCGAATTTTAACTGTCCCGGGCAAATTGTCATATCCGGTTCAAAAGAGGGTGTGGAGCAAGCTTCCGGGCTGCTGAAAGAAAAGGGGGCAAAACGGGTGATTCCGCTGAACGTCAGCGGTCCGTTTCACTCGCCTTTAATGAAGCCCGCAGCTGAAAAGCTGCGCGCTGTTCTAAGAGAAGCAAACATCCACTCAAGCAGCATCCCGGTTATTGCCAATGTTGATGCACAGCCGGTTAGTGATGCAGAAGCCATTAAAGAAAACCTTGTAAAACAGCTTTATTCACCGGTTTTATGGGAAGACAGTGTGCAAAAAATGCTTGATTTAGGCGTCGACACGTTTGTTGAAATTGGTTCAGGTACTGTGTTATCCGGGCTTATTAAAAAAGTAAACCGGCGCGTTCGCACTTTTGCAATCAGCGATGAAGAATCGGCTGCAAAAGCAGCGGCTGCGATCAAGGAGGATGGACAATGAACTTAGAGGGAAAAACAGCGCTTGTCACAGGAGCATCACGGGGGATTGGAAAAGCCATTGCACTGGAGCTTGCACGCCTTGGAGCCGATGTAGCAGTTAACTATGCAGGCAGTGAGCAAAAAGCAAAAGAAACAGCTGAAGAAATTCAGGCGATGGGACGGCGCTCATTCATCGTACAGTGTGACATTGCCGACAGCGAGGCTGTTACAGCGATGGTAAAAGAAACGGTTGACCAATTTGGCCGTCTCGATATTTTAGTAAACAATGCAGGCATTACAAGAGATAACTTAATGATGCGCATGAAGGAGCAAGAATGGGATGATGTCATTAATACAAATTTAAAAGGAGTTTTCCTCTGTACAAAAGCGGTCACCCGGCAAATGATGAAACAGCGGAGCGGCCGGATTATTAATATTTCTTCTGTGGTCGGCCGAATTGGAAACGCTGGACAGGCGAACTATACGGCAGCGAAAGCAGGTGTTATTGGGTTAACAAAAGCATCTGCGCGTGAGCTTGCTGCAAGAGGAATTACGGTTAATGCAATTGCCCCTGGCTTTATTACTACTGACATGACCGATGAATTGCCGGCAGAAGCGAAAGATCAGCTGATTAGTCAAATTCCGCTGGGCACACTCGGTGACACGGCCGATATCGCCGCCGCAGCTGCATTTTTAGCAAGTGACGGGGCTAAATATATTACCGGCCAGGTGCTCGGCGTGGACGGCGGCATGGCAATGTAAGAAAAAGCGTGTTTTGCCGCTTTGAATCGTCTATAATACTTGAGGGGAGGTGAACCACAGTGGCAGATGTATTAGAACGTGTAACGAAAATTATCGTTGATCGTCTTGGTGTTGAAGAATCTCAAATCAATCTTGATGCAAAATTCAAGGAAGATCTTGGAGCCGATTCTTTAGACGTTGTTGAGCTTGTAATGGAGCTCGAAGATGAATTCGATATGGAAATTTCCGATGATGATGCGGAAAATATTACGACGGTAGGAGACGCTGTAACGTACATAAACAGCAAAAGCTAATCGTCTATTAATGGCAGATCCGATTTTTCGGATCTGCTTTTTTTATTTTTTATTCCGGCTGCGGGCTCTCCCCGGGCAAAAATCATGTCCTGCCAGGCTCTTTTTGTACGTGCTGCGGATAAACCAATGCCTGGTGCTTAATTCTCTTTGCGCTATGCATTTTTTTCGGATAAACTATTTTTGTGTGGATTTTAACATTGCGGAGGAACAATAATGAAAAAAACAAATCGGGAGCAGCGCTATTCTGAGCGGAAAAATGCAGAATTCAAAGCCTTTCAGGAAAAAATAGGAATTGTTTTCCGGAATGAATCTTTGCTAAAGCAGGCGTTTACCCATTCTTCCTATGTAAACGAGCATAGGAGAAAGCCTTATGAAGATAATGAACGTTTGGAATTTTTAGGAGATGCTGTATTGGAGCTGACTGTTTCGCAGTTTTTATATAAAACGTATCCTATTATGTCAGAGGGAGAGCTGACGAAACTTCGGGCAGCCGTTGTTTGTGAGCCATCACTGGTTACGTTTGCAAACGAACTCGAATTTGGCCGGCTTATTTTATTAGGAAAAGGCGAAGAAATGACCGGGGGAAGAATGCGGCCGGCTCTTTTAGCCGATGTTTTTGAAGCGTATATTGGCGCACTTTACCTGGATCAGGGAATGGAAGAAGTTATTCCTTTTCTTGAAAAATATGTTTTTCCGAAAATCAGTGCCGGGGCGTTCTCTCATGTAATGGATTTTAAAAGCCAGCTGCAGGAATATGTCCAGCGTGAATTAAAAGGGGCGCCATCGTATCAAATACTAGAAGAAAAAGGCCCGGCGCATAGTAAAGAGTTTATTACGGAAGTTTCATTGAATGGCACTGTACTGGGTACCGGAAGCGGCCGTTCGAAAAAAGAAGCAGAGCAGTTTGCGGCGCGCATGGCGCTTGAGCACTTAAAACAATCGAAGTAGAAGACAGGTGGATAAATATGATCCTGAAAAAGCTTGATATAGCGGGATTTAAATCATTCGCGGGAAAAGTAACCATCGACTTTATGCCGGGTGTAACAGCAGTTGTCGGGCCGAATGGGTCAGGGAAAAGCAATATTACCGAAGCAATTCGCTGGGTGTTAGGCGAACAGTCGGCTAAAAACCTGCGCGGCGGCAAAATGGAAGATGTGATTTTTTCGGGAAGTGATTCGAGAAGGCGGCTGAATGAAGCGGACGTGACCATTACGCTCGATAACCGGGACGGGGCGCTTCCGCTTGATTACAGTGAAATAAGTATCACACGCCGCGTGAATCGAAACGGCGACAGCGGGTTTTTCATTAATAAACAAAGCTGCCGCTTAAAAGATATTATTGAATTGTTTATGGATTCCGGTCTTGGCCGGGGAGCTTTTTCGATTATCGGGCAAGGGCGCGTTGATGAAATTTTAAACAGCCGTCCCGAAGAACGACGGTCTATTTTTGAAGAAGCTGCCGGAGTACTCAAATATAAAACCCGTAAGAAGCAGGCGGAATTAAAGCTCGCCGAAACAGAAGAAAACGTCAGCCGTGTCCAGGATATTTTATATGAACTGGAACAGCGGATCGAACCGCTGGAAATTCAGGCGGCTGCCGCAAAAGATTTTCTCGAGAAAAAAGCCGAGTTAAAAGAAGTGGAAGTATCAGTTTGGGCATATGATATTGCCGAGTCGCATGCAGAATGGGAAGAGCGGAAAAAAGACCGCCAGCATCAGGAACAGCAAATCTCCTATTTTAGTAAAGAGGCAGAGAATACAGAGCTGCGTATTCAGGCGCTGGAACAGGAAGTGAAGCATCTCGCCATTGAAGAAGAATCCGCGCAGCAGGGACTGATGGCTGTTATCGAATCGCTGGAGAAAATTGAGGGCAGACGGCGCTTAATGGACGAACGCCAAAAAAATGCTTCCTATAACGAGGAAAGGCTTGCTCAATCAATAAAGGCGGCAGAAGAAAAAGAAGCTCAATTAAAGCAGGCACTGGCAGAAGCCGAAAAGCTTTCCGGGGAGAAAAAGCAGGAGCTTCAACTGTTAAAAAGAAAAGCAGAAGAAAAAGAGGCCCTGCTGCATGCGCTGTCGGAAAAAAGTGCTGAAACGCTTGATTCCCTGAAATCAGATTATATTGACCATTTAAGCAAAGAAGCAGCAGCTAAGAATGAGTTGGTTGAAATTGACCGGCAGCTTGAAAGGCTGTCTGCCCGGTTTGAGCGCCTTGGCGGGCATAATGATCAGTATTTATCAGAACGGGCCGCTCTTCAGCAGGAGCAGGAACAAATCGAAAAAGCCCGCCTGGCAGCAGAGCAAAAGCTGAACGAACACACCGGCGCTTACCATGAAGCAAGGCGGGAACGGGACAGAGTAAAAGAAACTCTTGAAAAAAAACGAAACGGTTTATACAAGGCATACCAAATTCTGCAGGAAGCAGCATCCCGCCGCGATCTCTTAGCATCAATGGAAGAAGACTATTCAGGCTTCTATTCTGGTGTAAAAGAAGTTTTAAAAGAGAAAAATGGCAGCCTGCCCGGCGTGATCGGTGCGGCCGCTCAATTGATCCAGGTTCCAAAGCAATATGAGCTGGCGATTGAAACAGCCCTCGGCGGAGCCTTGCAGCACATTGTCGTCACCGATGAGGCGGCTGCCAGAAAAGCGATTGCGTTTTTAAGACAGCATAAAGCGGGACGGGCGACATTTTTGCCTTTATCGGCAATAAAAGAAAAGTCCATCCCCGAGCATACATTAGCGCTTGTCCGCCATGAAAAAGGTTTTCTCGGTACGGCCGCAGAACTAACGGACTATGATGGGCGGTATGCACGGGCAGCCCGGCATTTACTTGGAAATGTGATTATTGCGGCGTCACTTGAAGAAGCAAACCACATTGCCCGCAAAATGAATCACCGCTATCGTGTCGTTACAATTGAAGGTGATGTTGTAAATGCCGGCGGCTCGATGACCGGGGGCTCAGCTCAAAAAACGGGCGCATCACTGCTTGGCCGTAAAAATGAGCTGGAATCCTTAAAAGAGCAAGTTGAACAGATGGAACAAAAAACAGTCCAGGCGGAAAAGGAAGTGAAAGTCCTCCAGGTCCGAGCTGCAGAATGTGACCGTCTTGTCAGCCAGCTAGAGGAAAAGGGCGAGATGTACCGCCAGGGGCTTCAGGAAGCAAAAAATCAGCAGCTGGAATGGTCGTTTAATGAACAGTCTATTAATGACCGGCTTGCAGTATATGACGCAGAGAAAAGAGAATTTCAGGAAGAGAAAGCCCGTCTCGAGCAGCGCAAAGAGGAAGCGGCCCGCCTTTTAGCCGAAAAGCAGCAGGCGATTCAACTGCTGGATACGCAAATTGCTTCAATTGAAAAACAGCAAAAAACAGCTGTGTCGGAGCGGACCCAGCTGACAGAGCAGGTGCATGCCCTGCGCCCTAAAATAGCCGTACTTGAAGAACAGCTTATGTACAGTGACCAGCAGGAACAACGGCTGAGTACAGAGTGGTTGACAATTCAAGCACAATTGAAGCAGCTGAAAGAAGAGCTTTTATTCTTGAGGAGTGAACAGTCTGACAGCGGCACAACCGGCGTAACACTTGCACAGCAATCAGAAGACCAGGCTGCTGAAAAAGACCGCCTTATAAAACAAATTGCCTCGTATAAAGAAAAGAGAAACAACAAAGCAAAAAGCCTTGAGGAAGAAACGGCCTCACTGCAGGAGTCGCGCCGCCTGCTTAAAGGTTTAACAGAATCAGTGCGCGGGCATGATGTAGCCATTGCCCGGTTAGATGTAGAAATTGACACATGGCTGCAAAAGTTAAATGAACAATATGGCCTTTCATTTGAAGAAGCCAAGCGTTCCTATCCATTGCTTCATCCGGTTGAAGAATCAAGACGGCAGGTACGCTTGATTAAAAGAGCCATCGAAGAGCTCGGCGATGTAAACCTCGGGGCAATCGAGGAATACGAAACGACATTTGAACGGGTCGCGTTTCTGCGGGGCCAAAAAGAAGATCTGGAAGAAGCGAAAAACACGCTTCGAGATGTTATGAACGAAATGGACAGTGAAATGACCCGCCGGTTTTCAGAGACATTTGAGGCAATTAAAGCTGAGTTTCAGCCGGCATTTACACAGCTGTTTGGCGGAGGCCGGGCAGAATTAAAACTAACAGACCCGAAAGACATTTTAAATGCAGGTGTCGATATTTCAGCGATGCCTCCCGGGAAAAAACTGCAGCATTTAAGCCTGCTTTCAGGCGGCGAGCGTGCGCTGACAGCCATTGCCCTATTGTTTGCCATTTTACGTGTACGGCCAGTGCCGTTTTGTATCTTAGATGAAGTGGAAGCGGCGCTTGACGAAGCGAATGTCCACCGTTTCAGCCGCTATTTAAAACAATTCAGTGAACAAACACAGTTTATTGTCATTACACACCGCAAACAGACAATGGAAGAAGCTGATGCCCTGTACGGCGTTGCTATGCAGGAATCGGGAGTCACAAGTCTTGTATCAGTAAGGCTGGAGGAAGCGGCAGTCACATAACGAAAGAAAGGAAGAAATCGATGAGCTTTTTTAAGAAATTAAAAGATAAGTTTTCCGGTTCTCAGGAACAGGAGCAAACTGCTGAAAAATACACGGAAGGATTAAAAAAATCACGATCCGGTTTTTCTGAAAAAATGAACAACCTGTTTGCCCGCTACAGAAAAATAGATGAGGACTTTTTTGAAGAGCTTGAGGAAATTTTAATCGGTGCAGATGTCGGCTTTGATACCGTTATGGAACTGATTGACGAGCTGAAAATGGAAGTGAAGCGCCGGAATACAAATGAGCCGGAAGCACTCCGGGAAATTATCACGGAAAAATTTGTTGAAATTTATGCAGGGGAAGGCGAAACTTCGTCGGAGTTAAATATTCAGGACGGCCTGTCTGTTATTCTGTTTGTTGGTGTTAATGGAGTCGGAAAAACGACTACAATCGGCAAGCTTGCCCATCAATTTAAAAGTGAAGGAAAAAAAGTGATGCTGGCAGCCGGCGATACCTTCCGTGCCGGTGCAATTGAGCAGCTTGAGGTATGGGGAGAAAGAACCGGAGTAGATGTAATCAAGCAGGCGGAAGGATCAGACCCGGCCGCTGTCATGTACGATGCGGTACGTGCGGCAAAATCCCGCGGGGCGGATATTCTGCTATGTGACACAGCAGGCCGCCTGCAAAACAAAGTCAACTTAATGAACGAGCTTCAAAAAGTAAAACGTGTAATTGAGCGGGAGATCCCGGATGCTCCGCATGAAGTGCTGCTTGTTGTAGATGCCACAACCGGCCAGAATGCACTTGTGCAGGCAAAAACATTCAAAGAAGCAACAGATGTATCCGGAATCATTCTGACAAAACTGGACGGAACAGCGAAAGGCGGTATTGTTCTTGCCATTCGAAAAGAGCTCGGGGTGCCTGTGAAATTTGTCGGCCTCGGGGAGAAAATGGATGATCTGCAGCCATTTGATGCAGAAAAGTATGCCTACGGTTTATTTGCACAGGCATTTGAACAAAGAGAAGCAGAGCCTGAGGAAGAAACAGCCGAATAAAGCGGTACGATCCTGTTCTTGACAGAAAGAACACAAGGAGTTACACTGTTTTAGTGTAAAGGTTTTTCACTTAACAAAGGAGGGGCGGCCGTGCTTGAAAAAACAATGCGGATGAACTATCTGTATGACTTCTATCAGATGCTTCTAACCGACAAGCAGCGCAGCTACATGTCCCTGTACTATCTGGATGACTATTCGCTCGGTGAGATTGCCGATGAATATGAGGTGAGCCGCCAGGCGGTCTATGATAATATAAAACGCACAGAAGCAATGCTTGAAGAATATGAAGCAAAGTTAATGCTGCTAAAAAAATTCCAAGAACGCCAGGTGTTAATCAATCAGCTGAAAAAAAGAGCTGATGAAAACATGCTGACAATAATCAAGGCAATTGAGGAGCTTGAATAGGGGGGCTGCATGATGGCATTCGAAGGATTGGCCGAACGACTGCAGGGTACAATGCAGAAAATTCGCGGCAAAGGAAAAGTATCCGAAGCTGATGTGAAAGAAATGATGCGGGAAGTGCGTCTTGCTTTGCTGGAAGCAGACGTTAACTTTAAAGTCGTTAAGCAATTTGTTAAAAAAGTAAGTGAGCGTTCTGTAGGCCAGGAAGTGATGAAAAGCTTAACACCCGGCCAGCAGGTGATCAAAGTCGTTAAAGAGGAATTAACGGAGTTAATGGGCGGCGAAGAAAGCCGAATCGGCACTGCAAAGCGGCCGCCAACTGTTATTATGATGGTTGGCCTGCAGGGGGCCGGAAAAACAACAACAACCGGCAAGCTTGCGAATCTGCTGCGTAAAAAATATAACAGGAAGCCGCTTTTAGTGGCGGCTGATGTGTACCGCCCCGCGGCGATTAAACAGCTTCAAACGCTTGGAAAGCAGCTTGATATGCCTGTTTTTTCACTTGGCGACCAGGAAAGCCCGGTTGAAATTGCCAGGCAGGCAATTCAAAAAGCGAAGGACGAGCATTTGGATTATGTGCTGATTGATACAGCCGGCCGTCTTCATGTTGATGAAGAATTAATGGGTGAGCTTAAACAAATAAAAGAGCTTTCTTCGCCAGAAGAAATTTTTCTTGTTGTTGATGCAATGACCGGGCAGGATGCTGTCACAGTTGCGGAAAGCTTTAATGAGCAGCTTGGCGTAACCGGAGTCGTGCTTACGAAGCTTGACGGTGATACACGTGGCGGAGCAGCGCTTTCGATCCGCTCTGTAACCGGAAAACCGATTAAGTTCGTCGGGATGGGGGAAAAGCTGGACGCGCTTGAACAGTTTCATCCCGAACGCATGGCGTCCCGTATTCTTGGTATGGGCGATGTGCTGTCTCTTATCGAGAAAGCACAAACCAATGTAGATGAAGCAAAAGCAAAAGAGCTAGAGAAAAAAATGCGGACAATGTCTTTTACATTTGATGATTTTTTAGACCAGCTTGGCCAGGTCCGTTCAATGGGGCCGCTTGACGAGCTTTTAAAGATGCTGCCGGGTGCGAACAAAATGAAAGGCTTAAACAATGTGCAGGTTGACGAAAAACAGCTTGGCCGTGTTGAAGCAATCATTCGCTCTATGACAGCAGCAGAAAAACAGCAGCCTGAGATCATTAATTCGGGCCGCCGCAAGCGGATTGCACGTGGTTCAGGCACGACCATTCAGGAAGTAAACCGGCTGTTAAAACAGTTTGAAGACATGAAAAAAATGATGAAGCAAATGTCCGCTATGCAGCAAAAAGGAAAGAAAAAAGGCGGCATGCCCAAACTTCCTTTTATGTAATGTAAATTAGATTCAAACTGTAAAGAAAAAACACTTTACAACATTCGAACTATTTGATATGATTCTATCTTGTGTGAAACTATTTCGGAGGTGCTTATTAGCATGGCAGTAAAAATTCGTTTAAAACGTATGGGTGCAAAAAAATCCCCATTCTATCGTATTGTAGTAGCTGACGCCCGCGCGCCGCGTGACGGCCGTTCAATTGAAACAATCGGAACATATAATCCGGTTGCTCAGCCGGCAGAAGTAAAAATCAACGAAGAGCTTGCGCTTAAATGGCTTCAAGATGGTGCGAAACCATCTGACACTGTTCGCAATCTTTTCTCTAAAGAAGGCATTTTGGAAAAATTCCACAATGCAAAATACAGCAAGTAAGCTATTGCAATATAACAGTTCCCCAAAAGAGAATTCTTTTGGGGAATTGCCATTTTTGTTCCAGGTAAAGGAGCGGTGGGGATGCATGTTTTACAAACTGTATCTGTTGTTCAAGTAGTAACAGAAGCATTAAAACAAACCCGGATGGATGCATACAAACAGCAAAAGCGCCAGCTTGAACGGGAAACTGCCCAGCTTTTATTTGAAAAGAAAAAAGCGGAGCGCGGCGGTACGAAGCAAGCGGAAGCGGCAGCAAGATTTCAAATTGAAATTGACCGGCGCCATGAAAAAATATCTGTTTTAGAATTTCAAATGAGCCAGCTCGACCAGCTTCCGCTTGGAACTGAATTAAAAGAACGGGAAATCCAATCCATTGCAGAACTAAAAGTGGGGAGCCGTTTTGATGGAAAAAACGGAGGAACCATTGTAGTAAAAGATGGCATTATCATCGAAATTCGCACCGAGGGGTGAAGAAATGAGCAAGTGGTTTAATGTCGGAAAAATAGTAAATACCCATGGCCTGCGCGGAGAAGTCAAAGTGCTGTCGCAAACTGATTTTCCGGAAAAGCGGTATAAAAAGGGAAGCGAGCTTGCTGTTTTTAAGCCGGACAATAAGGATGGAACAGGAATACCAGTGACTGTGGCAGCGCACCGGACACACAAAAACTTTGATTTACTCACCTTTGAAGGGCATCCATCGATCGAGGATGTGGAGCGGTTTAAAGGAGCTGTGTTAAAGGTGCATGAAGACTACCTCGGTGATTTGGAAGAAGGAGAATTTTACTTCCATGAAATTATCGGCTGTGAGGTGCAAACCATGTCCGGCGACCCGGTCGGCAAGGTTGCTGAAGTTCTTACACCCGGTGCTAACGATGTGTGGGTTGTGAAAGGCGGCGGCAAAGAATATTACATTCCATACATTGATGATATTGTGAAGTCGGTTGATATAAATAAGAAAACAATTATCATTGAGCCGATGGAAGGTCTCTTTGAATGAAAATTGATATCTTAACGCTGTTTCCAGAAATGTTTGACGGAGTTTTTTCATCCTCTATTATGAAAAAAGCGTCAGATAAAGGCAAAGCATCTCTTCGGGCTGTCAACTTCCGGGAGTATGCGGAAGGAAAGCATAAAGTTGTCGATGATTATCCGTATGGCGGCGGTGCCGGAATGGTATTGAAGCCGCAGCCGCTTTTCGATGCGGTTGCTGATCTGACAAAAACGGCGGAAAACCCCCGCATTATTCTTATGTGTCCGCAAGGCGAGCGGTTCACACAGCAAAAAGCGGAAGAACTCGCCAGGGAAAAACATTTAATCTTTTTATGCGGCCACTATGAAGGATATGATGAACGGGTGCGCCAGCATCTGGTCACGGAAGAAATTTCAATTGGAGATTATGTGCTGACTGGCGGCGAGCTTGGAGCAATGGTAGTAACAGATAGTGTAGTCCGACTGCTGCCGGGCGTGCTTGGCAATGAGCAGTCAGCGCCCCAGGATTCGTTTTCATCCGGCCTGCTGGAGCATCCGCATTATACACGCCCTGCGGATTTCAGAGGAATGAAAGTTCCGGACGTACTTATGTCTGGAAATCATAAATACATTGAGGAATGGCGCCGTACTGAATCATTGAAAAGAACGTGGGAGCGGCGGCCGGATTTATTAGCCTCCATCGAATTAACAGAGAAAGAAAAACAGCAAATTGAGTCGTGGGAAGCAGAAAAACAAGTTGATTTAACATAAAATATATGATAGAATTTCGTAGTCAGTGTGTAAAATAACACATTGCATTAAACAATGTTCCGCTGTCGTGGTTGTGCGAATATGAGCATTCGTTAGAAGGAGAGGAAAACACAATGAACCAGCTTATTCAAGAGTTAACACAGGAGCAGCTTCGTACTGATCTTCCATCATTCCGTCCGGGAGACACAGTTCGTGTACACGTTAAAGTTGTTGAGGGTACACGTGAGCGTATTCAGGTATTTGAAGGCGTAGTAATCAAGCGTCGCGGCGGCGGCGTAAGCGAAACTTTCACTGTACGTAAGATTTCTTACGGAGTGGGTGTTGAGCGTGCATTCCCGCTTCATACACCGAAAATCGCGAAAATCGAAGTTATGCGCCGTGGTAAAGTTCGTCGTGCGAAGTTGTACTACTTGCGTAACCTACGCGGTAAAGCAGCGCGCATTAAAGAAATCAGAAACTAAGATGTTAAAAGGAGTCTGCTTGCAGGCTCCTTTTTCTTTCAGATTTTCCATTCATCATGATATGATAGATGTACTTAGAATGAAGGTGGTGCCAGCATGGCTGAAGGAAAAAATGAATTTTGGGAATGGACAAAAGCACTGTTAATTGCAGTCGGGCTTGCTGCTCTTATCCGGTATTTTATTTTCGCGCCGATTGTAGTTGATGGGCTTTCTATGATGCCGACGCTTGAAAGCGGAGACCGGATGATTGTGAACAAACTTGGTGATCCGGACCGTTTTGATATCGTCGTTTTTCATGCGCCGGAAAAAAAAGATTACATAAAACGGGTCATCGGGCTGCCAGGCGAAACAGTCGAATATAAAGATGATGTATTATATGTGAATGGTAAAGCAATAGATGAGCCATACTTGGATCAGTACAAAAGCGAAGTGACCGATGGACCTCTGACGCCGGACTTTACACTTGTCGATATAATTGGACAGGAAACAGTGCCAGAAGGAGAGATTTTTGTTCTCGGCGATAACCGGCGCTTTAGTAAAGACGGCCGCCACATTGGAACCATTAAAATAGATGAAATTGTTGGTGAAACCAAATTCGTCTATTGGCCGTTTGACCAGATCCATCTCGTAGACTAAACAGACTGAAAGGACTGTACAAGCTTGACAATACAATGGTTTCCCGGCCATATGGCTAAAGCAAGAAGGCAGGTAACGGAAAAATTAAAGCTCGTAGATATTATTTTTGAGCTGGTTGATGCCCGGCTGCCTTTATCGTCGCGAAATCCGATGATTGATGAAATTTTAAACCAAAAACCTCGTCTTGTTATATTAAATAAAGAGGATATGGCAGACCCGGCTGCTACTAAAAACTGGATCGCTTATTTTAAAGAGCAGGGAATTGAAGCGGTCTCTGTTAACTCCCAGGCCGGCAATGGGCTTGATAAAATTGTAAAAGCGGCAGAGCAGATTTTAAAAGAAAAATTTGACAGGATGCGCGCCCGCGGTATGAAACCACGGGCGATGAGGGCAATGATAGTCGGCATTCCAAATGTCGGAAAATCAACGCTGATTAACCGCATTGCCAAAAAAAATATTGCCAAAACCGGTAATATGCCCGGGGTGACAAAAGCACAGCAATGGATCAAAACCGCTAAAAACCTCGAATTGCTCGACACACCCGGTATTTTATGGCCGAAATTTGAAGATCCGGAGATTGGCTATAAACTGGCGCTGACCGGTGCCATTAAAGATTCTATTTTAAATTTGCAGGATGTAGCAATCTGGGGGCTGCGCTTTTTAGAAGGACAATATCCATCCAGGCTGGAGGAACGGTATGGATATCAGGAACTGCCAGATGATATGGCAGCTGTTTTTGATCAAATAGGCGAGCGGCGGGGTGCTTTATCATCGGGCGGCGGGATTGATTATGACAAAGTAACAGATATTATTATCCGTGACGTGCGTACCATGCAGTTTGGCCGGCTTACATTTGATGTCCCGCCCGAAAAAGCGTGAAGGGTTTCCTTCGCGCTTTTTGTATGAAAAAAAATGATACATAGCCGATAAAAATAGGAGGAGCGGAAAAATGAAAAAAGAAACAATCGCCCGGATAAAAGAACAGCTTCTATTGGTTACATCACTGGAAGATGAAAAACTGGCTCAGTGGGACCTGGATTCACGAAGCGGTGTTCAAGCTGCCTTAAAAGCGTGCAGGCGCCGGCTTCAAAAACAGGAGGAAGAGCGGCAGCGCCTGGATCAGATTATGTTTTTTGAACGCAAAGCGATAAGCCAGGGAAAGCAGTTAATCGCAGGCATTGATGAAGCAGGAAGAGGACCGCTTGCCGGGCCGGTTGTAGCGGCAGCCTGTATTTTACCTGAAGGATTTTTGCCAGAGGGTCTCAACGATTCAAAAAAGCTGAATGAATCCGTTCGAAATGAATTATTTAAACTAATCACTGAAAAAGCGTTTGTGGGAATAGGAATTGTCAGTGCAGAAACCATTGATCAAATTAATATTTATGAAGCAGCCAAAAAAGCGATGATTCAGGCTGTAAATGAACTGCCTGAACAGCCCGGCTATCTGCTGGTTGATGCTATGGCCCTGCCTGTTCCAATCGAGCAGGAATCAATCATTAAAGGAGATGCGAAAAGTGCTTCTATTGCTGCTGCTTCCATTGTAGCCAAGGTAACGCGTGACCGGCTGATGAAACAGTATGCAGCCCAATATCCGGGGTACGGCTTTGAAAAAAACATGGGTTATGGAACGAAAGAGCATTTAAAGGGATTGCAGGAGCATGGAGTTACACCTCAGCATCGCAAAACATTTGCGCCGGTAAAGGATATGCTGTAAGAAAAGCGGGGTGAAGACATATGGAGATCAGCCGGCAGGCGATACAACCAGCTCTAAATAAACAACCAGGGAGCGGTGGAATTGAAACAGTAAAAGAAGGACAGATTTTCACTGGAAAAGCAGTCACATTGCTGCCGGGCCAGATGGCTGAAATCGCGGTTTTCGGACAAAAAATAACGGCTCAGCTGGAAGCTCCGCTAAAAACAGGAGAACGCTATTTTTTTCAAGTAGCTTCTTTGGATAAAGGGATACGCCTTCGTGTCTTGGGCAGCAGTACACCGATGGAAGGGTCGTCTGAGCAGGCATCTGCACTGCTTGAAAAATTGCAGCTTCCTGCCTCAAAAGAAGCGGCTGCTTTTACGGCATATGCGCTTGAAAGCGGAAGATCCTTATCCAAAGGATTGATTCAAACCGTCTCCGGCTGGCTCGGAAAATCGGGGCTGGAAGATGGAATGGAAGCCATCCGCTTTATGATGAGCCGTAACCTCCCTATGAATGAACAAATTTTTCGTTCGCTCACGGCCGCCCGCTCAGCGGATTCACTGACCGATAAAATGGCCGCCTTGCAGCAAATGTTACCGGCGGGCGGTGAAGGCAAAACAGCCCTGGCCGCTATTGAACGGCTTCTTAATCCGAAGCTTTTTCAGGGAGGTGCCAGAGAAGAAAGCATAAACAGCAAAACGGTTCAGCTTGTGCATGCTCTGCAAAGCACCGGTCCAGCGGCAAGAGAAGCAGCAAACGAACTCCGCAGCATAGTAATGCCGAATGCTGCCGTCACAAAGGAGGGAACCGAGGAATTGCTCGCTGCCGTTGTTAAAAACCTTTCAACTCTTCAAAAAGAAGGAGGTCAAGGAGGCGGACCCATTCAAAAAATGAAAGAAGCCCTCATTCATTTGGCAGAACGGCCTGTTTCAGCAGGGTCAATTGCTGCGTTTAAAGAAGCGGTATCCCTGGCTGTCCCGATCCAGCACCCTAATCGCGAAGCGGTCGTGCAGCAGGCAGAAGAGCTGGCAGAAGGGCTAAAGCCAGGAAGATTCCCTGATGCAAAGGCGGTCTCGGAGCTTTTTCAAATAGCCGCTGCAGCTGCTGTGTCGGCTCCCGACCGTGCGGCAGCACGAATGTCGATACTGCTTGGAACAGATGTGTTCCCGCCGAAGGAATCACCGCCCTTTCGTGAAGCATTTCGTTTTCTTGGCGTTGACCATGAAGCAGTGCTTGCTCTAAAAGGGCCGGAAGAACCCCCGCAGACAGTCAAGCAGGAACTTATTAAACTAATGGCAGAGACAATGCCGGCTCCTGTAAGAGAAGCAGCGGAACAGCTGGTCGGACGTTTAAATGCCCAGCACATCTTATCGACTGAATCCGGACCGCTCCAGCAGCTGGTGATGCAGTCTCCTCTTCAATTCGGGGAATTTAGAGGAGATGTGACAATTAAGTGGCAGGGAAGAAAAAAACCGGATGGGAAAATTGATGCTGATTTTTGCCGTGTATTATTTTATGTAGAAATGCCGAATCTGCGAAACACTGTTATTGATATGCAGGTGCAAAACCGTATTATTCACCTTACAATTCTAGCAGAAGCTTCTCCGGCATTTTTAAAAAAAGTAAGCGGGCAGGCGGCAGATTCGTTAAAAGAAGCCTTAGAAGCAGGAGGCTACCGGCTGTCAGGCATCCAGTTCAAAGAACCAACCCGCAAGGAAGCAAAAGAAGGATTAAAGCCGCCGCTTGCCCGCATTATGGAGGATGAGGGCTATACGGAGGTGGATATCCGCATATGAGCCGGCCAAACAACCGCAGGCAGGCAGCAGCTCTCTCTTATAATCCCGATTCAGCCGGGGCGCCTGTAGTAAAAGCAAAAGGAAAAGGTCTGATTGCAGATAAAATTATTCAGTCAGCAAAAGAAAACAATATTCCTATTCAGGAGGATCCCGGTCTCGTTGAGCTGCTCGGCCAGCTTGAAATAAATGAAGCGATACCGGAAGACTTGTATCAGGCGGTTGCTGAAGTGTTTGCTTTCGTGTATCGCCTTGACAGGCACCTTGATAAATAAACATTGTAAGCGTTAAGCAGAAATTTTCCGTTCTTGAAAAAAAGAACGGATTTTTTATGTTCAAAAACTGGACATAAATTCTTTTTTTCTCTACAATGAAGTCGCAGTCTGTTTTGCAATGAGACTATGTTTTGAGATCGATAGGAGGCTGGAAGATGAATATTCATGAGTATCAAGGGAAAGAAGTTCTCAGAAGCTACGGCGTTGCCGTGCCGAATGGGAAGGTTGCCTTTTCCGTTGAGGAAGCGGTTGAAGCGGCAAAAGAACTCGGCACAGCAGTAAACGTTGTCAAAGCACAAATTCATGCGGGCGGCCGTGGAAAAGCAGGCGGAGTAAAGGTCGCAAAGAATCTTGACGAAGTACGTACATATGCAGAAGAAATTCTCGGAAAAGTTTTGGTTACACACCAGACCGGCCCGGAAGGCAAGGAAGTAAAGCGCCTTCTTATTGAAGAAGGCTGCGATATTAAAAAAGAATACTATATTGGCCTTGTATTAGACCGGGCGACTTCTCAGGTTGTTTTAATGGCCTCTGAAGAAGGCGGAACGGAAATTGAAGAAGTAGCAGCAGCAACACCCGAAAAAATCTTTAAAGAGTACATTGATCCAGTGACAGGCCTCAGCCCGTACCAGGCCCGCCGTATTGCGTTCAACATCAACATTCCAAAAGAGCTTGTCGGCCAGGCAGTGAAGTTCATGATGAGCCTTTACACGGCATTTGTCGACAAAGACTGCTCAATTGCGGAAATTAACCCGCTTGTTGTAACAGGAGACGGCAAAGTAATGGCGCTTGATGCAAAATTAAACTTTGATTCAAATGCCCTGTACCGCCATAAAGACATTTTAGAATACCGTGATCTTGAGGAAGAGGATGCAAAAGAAATTGAAGCTTCTAAATATGACCTTAGTTATATCGCGCTTGACGGCAACATCGGCTGTATGGTAAATGGTGCAGGTCTTGCAATGGCAACAATGGATATTATCAAGCATTACGGCGGCGATCCGGCTAACTTCCTTGATGTTGGCGGCGGCGCAACAGCTGAGAAAGTAACAGAAGCGTTTAAAATTATTCTTTCTGATGAAAATGTAAAAGGAATTTTTGTCAACATTTTCGGCGGAATTATGAAATGTGACGTTATTGCAACAGGTGTTGTAGAAGCTGCTAAGCAAGTGAGCTTGTCAGTACCTCTTGTTGTCCGCTTGGAAGGTACCAACGTAGATGCTGGTAAAGCAATCTTAAACGAGTCAGGCCTTGATATCGTTTCAGCAGATTCAATGGCAGATGGCGCGCAAAAAATCGTTAGTCTTGTAAAATAATCAGGATGTTGACAATAGAAAGGCAGGTATAGGCATGAGTGTATTTATTAACAAAGATACAAAGGTAATTGTTCAGGGAATTACGGGCTCGACGGCCCTTTTTCATACAAAACAAATGCTGGAGTACGGCACAAAGATCGTCGGCGGCGTTACTCCCGGTAAAGGCGGCACAGAAGTTGAAGGTGTGCCTGTATTTAATACGCTAAAAGAAGCGGTGGAAGAAACAGGAGCCAATGCATCCGTTATTTATGTTCCTGCTCCGTTTGCAGCGGATGCGATTTTGGAAGCGGTTGATGCAGAGCTGGATCTCGCTATTTGTATTACAGAGCATATTCCCGTTCTTGATATGGTAAAAGTAAAACGGTATATGCAGGGCAAGAAAACCCGCCTTGTCGGGCCTAACTGCCCGGGTGTTATTACACCGGAAGAATGCAAAATCGGCATTATGCCAGGTTATATTCATACAAAAGGCCATGTAGGCGTTGTATCACGCTCCGGAACGCTTACGTATGAAGCGGTGCATCAGCTTACTCAGGCAGGCATTGGCCAGTCTACGGCTGTCGGTATCGGCGGTGATCCGGTAAATGGAACAGACTTTATTGATGTATTAAAAGCATTTAATGAAGATCCGGAAACAAAAGCTGTTATCATGATTGGTGAAATCGGTGGAACAGCGGAGGAAGAAGCAGCCGAGTGGGTAAAAGCCAATATGACGAAGCCTGTTGTCGGCTTTATTGGCGGACGCACAGCGCCTCCAGGAAAACGCATGGGACATGCGGGAGCAATTATTTCTGGCGGTAAAGGTACAGCTGATGAAAAAATCCGTGTAATGAACGAATGCGGCATTCAAGTAGCGGAAACGCCATCTGTCATGGGTGAAACCCTGATAAAAGTTCTTGAAGAAAAAGGACTTTTGGACGAATGTAAAACACATTAATCATAAAAATAGGCGCCTGGTGAAATCAGGCGTCTCATTTTGTGTGAATAAAAGGAGAAAAAGCGTATGGATGAAACAACCAAGTGGCTGCTGAAGCTGCAATATTGCGAAAACATCACCTGGAAAGACCAATACTTATTATTAAAAAATGATCCTCACCTGACCTCGCTTTCGCGAATGTCCAGCGAAGAATATGCTCATATTACCGGAAGGTCCACTCAGCAAGCAGCCCTCATTCTGCAAAACCTCTGCTCCTTATCCACCAATCACCTGTGCACATCTCTAAGAGAGCTCTCATCAACTTTTATTCCCATTTATCATAAATTGTACCCGGATCAATTAAAGCGGCTTCCACAGCCGCCCTGGGGTTTGTTTGCGATGGGAAATATCAATTTATTGGCTGACGAAACAATGCTCGCAGTTGTTGGTTCAAGAAACGGCAGCCAGTATGGAAAAGAAGCACTTCAAGTCATTATTCCCTCTCTGGTAGAAAAGAAGGTGTCGATTGTAAGCGGGCTTGCCAGGGGAATTGATGCTTTTTCACATGAATTAGCCCTGCAGGCAGGAGGCCGGACCATTGCCGTTATTGCGGGAGGTTTCAAGCACTTTTACCCCCGGGAAAACAGAGAGCTTGCTCAGCGAATATCAAAACAAGGATTGCTGTTATCCGAATATGCACCGGATAAAAGACCCGAAAAATGGCAGTTTCCGGCTCGAAATAGAATTATAAGCGGGTTGTCTAAAGGTGTGCTTGTCGTTCAAGCAGCAAAGAAAAGCGGATCGCTGATCACTGCTGCTTTCGCCATGGAGCAAGGAATTGAGGTATTCGCCGTACCGGGACCTATCATGCATCCTCTTTCCGAAGGGGTGCATTCATTAATTGCGGATGGAGCCAAAATTGTTCACAGTGCCGATGATATTTTAGTAGAGATTAAGAAGGAATAAAAAACTTTTTTTAAAAACAGTTGCAATTTCTGTCAATATCATATAAATTTTGCAACAGAATGATTTTACAAAACGTGTCCTGTTTTGTAACATGCAGAGGATGAAAAGGAACAAGGTAAAAGAGAAACGTTTGACAAACAAGCGGTATCCGCATAATAATATGTCTAATTATTCATTTTACCTTTCGGGGGAGGCTTTGTTTTATGTCAGATTATTTAGTAATAGTGGAATCCCCGGCGAAAGCGAAAACAATTGAACGCTATCTCGGGAAGAAATACAAAGTACGGGCATCAATGGGGCATGTTCGGGATTTGCCGAAAAGTCAAATGGGTGTAGATACTGAAAACAATTATGATCCAAAGTATATTACGATTCGCGGGAAGGGACCAGTCTTAAAAGAGCTGAAAACCGCTGCGAAAAAAGCGAAGAAAGTTTATTTAGCGGCTGACCCGGATCGCGAAGGAGAAGCGATTGCCTGGCATTTAGCTCATTCATTAAATATTGATACATCTTCCGACTGCCGGGTCGTTTTTAATGAAATTACGAAAGATGCTATAAAAGAGTCTTTTAAACATCCAAGACCAATCAATATGGACTTGGTAGATGCCCAGCAGGCGCGCCGTATTTTAGACCGGCTTGTGGGCTATAACATCAGCCCGTTGCTATGGAAAAAAGTCAAAAAAGGGCTTAGTGCGGGAAGAGTACAGTCAGTCGCTCTTCGGCTGATTATTGACCGCGAAAATGAAATTAAAGCATTTGTGCCGGAAGAATACTGGACAATTGATGCGGAATTTACAAAGGGACGTGACACCTTCAGTGCTTCTTTCTACGGACTGAATGGAAAAAAAGAAAAACTGGCATCGGAAGCAGATGTTAAAAAGGTACTGGCGGCGATTAAAGGGAACCAGTTCTCGATAGAATCAGTAACTAAAAAAGAACGGCGCCGGAACCCGGCAGCGCCTTTCACAACTTCCTCCCTTCAGCAGGAAGCTGCCCGAAAATTGAATTTTCGGGCTAAAAAAACGATGATGCTTGCCCAGCAGTTATATGAAGGGATTGACCTTGGAAAAGAAGGCACGGTTGGCTTGATTACGTATATGAGAACGGATTCAACACGGGTCGCAGAAACGGCTCAGTCAGAAAGCCTGGATTATATCGTTTCTCAATACGGCAAAGACTATGCGAAAGAACTGGGACAAAAAAAAGAGCCGAAAAAAACAAATGCCCAGGACGCGCATGAGGCGATTCGGCCAACGAGCACCCTTCGTGAACCATCTGGCTTGAAGGATTTTTTATCCCGCGACCAGCTTCGGCTATATAAGCTTATCTGGGAACGATTTGTTGCCAGCCAAATGGCAGCTGCGGTAATGGATACCGTAAGCGCAGATATTGTTAATGGGGATGTGATGTTCCGGGCAACAGGATCAAAAGTGAAGTTTCAAGGCTTTATGAAAGTATATGTAGAAGGATCAGACGATGCAAAAGAAGAAAAAGATAACTTTCTGCCAAACCTTGAAAATGGCGACAAAGTACAATCAGGAGCGATCGATCCAAAGCAGCATTTTACCCAGCCGCCGCCCCGCTACACAGAAGCACGGCTTGTAAAAACACTTGAAGAATTAGGAATCGGACGTCCATCCACCTATGCGCCGACACTCGACACCATTCAAAAAAGAGGGTACGTAGCATTAGATAATAAGCGCTTTGTTCCAACTGAGCTTGGCACCATTGTTCATGAGTTAATGGTTGAATTTTTTGCGGATATTATTGATGTGGAATTTACAGTTAAAATGGAGCGGGATCTCGATAACGTAGAAGAAGGAATCAAAGAATGGGCTGCTGTTATCGATGAATTTTACAAAGGCTTCGAGGGGCATTTGGAAAAAGCAGAAAAAGAAATGGAGCAGGTTGAAATAAAAGATGAGCCTGCTGGCGAAGACTGTGAAAAATGCGGACATGAAATGGTCTTTAAAATGGGACGCTATGGAAAGTTCATGGCATGCAGCAACTTTCCTGACTGCCGGAACACAAAAGCCATTGTAAAAGAGATCGGTGTAAAATGTCCGAAATGCTCGGAAGGCAATATAATAGAAAGAAAAAGTAAAAAGCGGCGTATTTTTTATGGGTGTGACCGGTTCCCGGAATGCGATTTTCTTTCCTGGGATAAGCCGATTGAACGCCCTTGTCCAAAATGCGGCAAGCTGCTTGTAGAGAAAAAGCTTAAAAAAGGTGTACAGATTCAATGTACTGAATGTGACTACAAAGAACAGCCTCAAGCATAAAGAAAGAAGACCGCCTGAGAGGAAAGACAGCCAGGCGGTTCTTCGCTTGAAAAAAACATTTTTCTTTTTTTCTATAACGAGGTAGTGTAAAATGCTAAAAGGATATAATAGGTACGTACCTTTAAAGCAGGGGGAAATAAAATGACTCAATCAATTAATGTTATCGGAGCCGGGCTTGCGGGAAGCGAGGCCGCTTTTCAAATTGCCGAGCGCGGTCTTCAGGTTCGTTTATATGAGATGCGACCTGTCAAGCAAACGCCGGCCCACCATACAGATAAATTTGCCGAGCTGGTCTGCAGCAATTCATTGCGTGCAAATGGCCTGACAAATGCAGTCGGTGTATTAAAAGAAGAAATGCGCCGTTTAAATTCCGTAATTATCAGCTCTGCTGATGCATGTGCGGTTCCGGCTGGCGGAGCTCTCGCGGTGGACCGGCATGAATTTGCGGGACATGTAACGGAGCGGGTAAAAAACCACCCAAATGTAACAGTTATTAATGAAGAAGTAACCGAAATTCCAGAAGGGATTACCGTTATTGCGACAGGGCCATTAACAACGAGCGGCCTTGCTGAAAGAATTAAGGCACTGACAGGCGAAGAATACTTATATTTTTATGATGCAGCTGCACCAATTGTTGAGAAAGACAGCATTAATATGGACGTAGCGTATTTAAAGTCACGTTATGACAAAGGAGAAGCAGCTTATTTAAACTGCCCGATGAATGAAGAAGAATTTGACCGTTTCTATGAAGCCCTTATTTCCGCGGAAACAGTGCCTTTAAAAGAATTTGAAAAGGAAATCTTTTTCGAAGGATGCATGCCAATCGAAGTAATGGCCGGCAGAGGAAAAAAAACCATGCTGTTCGGACCGATGAAACCGGTAGGGCTTGAAGATCCGCGGACTGGAAAACGCCCATATGCAGTCGTTCAGCTTCGCCAGGACAATGCGGCCGGAACACTTTATAATATTGTAGGCTTTCAAACTCATTTAAAATGGGGACCGCAGAAAGAAGTGCTTCAGCTTATTCCAGGCCTCGAAAATGTCGAGATCGTTCGTTATGGGGTTATGCACCGAAATACCTTTATTAATTCACCGAAAGCACTGTTGCCGACATATCAGCTGAAAGATCGGCCAAACCTGTTTTTCGCCGGACAAATGACGGGGGTGGAAGGGTATGTGGAATCAGCGGCGAGCGGTTTAATGGCAGGCATTAACGCTGCCAGAATTGCCCTGGGCAAAGACCCTGTCACAGCACCGCAGGAAACGGCTATTGGCGGTATGGCCCACTATATTACTCATACTTCACCTGATAATTTTCAGCCGATGAATGCGAACTTTGGTTTGTTTCCAGCATTGCCGGTCAAAATTAAAGGGAAAAAAGAACGATATGAAGCACTTGCTGGGCGTGCTTTAGAAACAATTCAAACTTTTTCGAAAAGTTTGTAAATTTCTTGCGAAGGGCTGCTAACTTATGTTATCATTTAGTAGCCCTTTTATGAGGTGGGAAAATGTCTAAACTTTTCAAAAATTATACGGATTCGTATTTTGCTTATTTACAAATTGAAAAAAACAGCTCTGTTCACACGATAAAAAGCTATCGTGATGATCTGGAGCACTTTTTTGTGTTTATGGATGAGCAGCAGCTAAAGGATTTGAAGGATGTAACACACCAGGAAGCTCGTTTGTTTTTAACGCTGCTTCATGAAAAGAAAATGGCTCGTGCTTCTGTTTCGCGAAAAATATCTGCTCTCCGCGGGTTTTACCGCTTTTTAATGAGGGAAAACGTGGTGGAAGAAAATCCTTTCCTGCTGGTGCACCGTCCAAAAGGAGCAAAAAAACTTCCCTCTTTTTTTTATGAAGAAGAGATGCAGGAATTATTCAGCACGGTGGAGGGAACGGATGCCCTCTCTGTTCGAAATCGTGCCCTGCTTGAAGTGCTGTATGGAACCGGCATCCGGGTGAGTGAGTGTGCCGGCCTGGAATTGCCAGACCTTGACATGCGGCTTGGAGTTCTGCTTGTCCACGGAAAAGGGGGCAAAGAACGGTATGTGCCGTACGGAGGTTTTGCTGCAGAAGCGGTGGAAAGCTACTTGAAAAACAGCAGGCCTTTTTTGATGAAACAAACAGCGCACAGAAAGCTGTTTGTTAATTTCAGGGGTGCGCCTATTACAACCGGAGGCATCCGCCATGTATTAAATGGACTGATTCAAAAAGCATCGTTATCGGGAAAAATTCATCCGCATATGCTAAGGCATACATTTGCCACCCATATGTTAAATAACGGTGCGGATATGCGGACGGTGCAGGAGCTGCTGGGTCATGCCAGCCTGTCATCCACTCAAATGTACACGCACATTACGAAAGAGCACCTTCAGCATACATATCGAAACCATCATCCGCGTGCATAAAGGAGAGAAAATAGATTGGGACAATTTCATGCGACAACGATATTCGCAGTAAAGCATAATGGGTCTTCTGCTATGGCAGGGGATGGCCAGGTGACATTTGGAAACGCTGTTGTGATGAAGCATACCGCCAAAAAAGTGCGCCGCCTTTTTAATGGAAAAGTAGTGGCTGGCTTTGCGGGGTCTGTAGCAGATGCATTTACACTATTTGAGCTGTTTGAAAAAAAATTAAATGAGTACAGCGGGAATCTGCAGCGAGCGGCCGTAGAGCTTGCAAAGGAATGGCGGACCGATAAAATGCTTCGCCGCTTAGAAGCGATGCTCATTGTAATGGACAAAGACCATTTACTGCTTGTATCTGGAACCGGAGAGGTTATTGAACCAGATGACGGCATTCTGGCAATTGGGTCCGGCGGGAATTATGCTCTGTCTGCAGGACGGGCGTTAAAACAGTATGCCGTTCAATTGTCAGCAGCAGAAATTGCGGAAGCCGCACTAAAAACGGCGGCGGATATATGTGTATATACAAACCATAATATTATTGTGGAAGAACTGGGCTGAGGAGTGGAAAGATGAAGGCAAATGGAATCAATTTAACACCCCGTCAAATTGTGGAGCGTCTGGACCAGTATATAGTTGGGCAGAAAGAAGCGAAAAAAGCTGTTGCTGTTGCACTGCGCAACCGTTACCGCCGGAGCTTGCTTGACAGCTCAATCCAGGATGAAGTCATTCCGAAAAATATCTTAATGATTGGACCGACCGGTGTCGGAAAAACAGAAATTGCCCGCCGTATGGCCAAACTTGCCGGGGCGCCGTTTATTAAAGTGGAGGCCACCAAGTTTACGGAAGTCGGTTATGTTGGAAGAGATGTAGAATCCATGGTGCGGGATTTGGCTGAAACAGCTGTCCGGCTCGTTAAGGAAGAGAAAATGGCTGAGGTGCGTGAACCTGCCAAAGAAGCAGCAAACCGCCGGCTTGTTGAACTACTTGTCCCGTCGCGCAAAAAAGGAGCCTCTGTTAAAAACCCGTTTGAAATGCTTTTTGGAGGCGGCGGGCAGCAGGAGGAAGCTGAGGAGCCTACGGAGGATATGTCCCTTTACGAAAAGCGGCGTGTTGTTGAGCAAAAGCTTTCAGATGGAGAACTTGAAAACGAAATCATCACTGTTGAGGTAGAAGAGCAGCCGCCTTCTATGTTTGACTTATTCCAGGGCTCAGGAATGGAGCAAATGGGGATGAACATGCAGGATGCACTCGGCGGCCTTATACCAAAAAAGAAAAAAAAGAAAAAACTCACTGTACGAGATGCCCGTCCGGTTTTAGAGCAGGAAGAAGCCCAAAAGCTGATTGATATGGATGAAGTAACACAGGAGGCTGTCCGGCGTGCAGAACAGACTGGTATTATCTTTATCGATGAAGTAGATAAAATTGCAGCGAAAGGCGGCGCGCAGTCGGGGGCGAACGTTTCGCGCGAAGGCGTGCAGCGTGATATTTTGCCAATTGTGGAAGGCTCTACTATTGTTACAAAGTATGGAGCTGTGAAAACAGACTATATTTTGTTTATTGCCGCTGGAGCGTTTCATATGTCGAAGCCGTCGGATTTAATTCCGGAGCTGCAAGGGCGTTTTCCGATCCGGGTCGAGCTCGAAAAATTATCAACAGATGATTTTGTCCGTATTTTAGTTGAACCTGACAATGCGCTGCTTAAGCAGTACAAAGCGTTGCTTGAAACAGAAGGCATACGCATTGAGTTTACCGGGGAAGCGGTCCGCCGCCTGGCTGAAATTGCTTTTCATGTTAATGGCGAAACAGATAACATCGGAGCGCGGCGTCTTCATACTATTATGGAAAAGCTGCTTGAAGATTTATCATTCGAAGCACCGGATATTACGATGGAGACCATTACAATAACGCCTCAGTATGTAGATGAAAAATTATCTGCCATTTCACAAAACAAAGATTTACGCGAATTTATTTTATAATCAATCGGAGGAAATACATCATGAATCTTTTGGCTAAAACAAGAAAAATAAACAAAATGCTTCAAAATGCAGCAGGCAAAACAGTGAACTTTAAAGAGATGGCTGAATCTCTTTCTGAAGTGATTGAAGCAAATATTTTCGTTGTCAGCCGCCGCGGCAAGCTGCTTGGATTTGGAGTCAACCAGCAAATTGAAAATGAACGAATGAAGCAGATGCTTGTAGAACGCCAGTTCCCTGAAAAATACACAAAAAACTTATTTAACGTAACAGAAACATCCTCGAATCTGGATGTAAACAGCGAGTATACAGCGTTTCCGGTTGAAAACAAGGAATTATTTCAAAACGGTTTAACGACTATTGTTCCTATTATAGGAGCGGGCGAAAGACTTGGAACTCTTGTGCTTGCACGGCTGGAAGAACAATTTCACGATGATGATTTAATTTTGGCTGAGTACGGGGCAACAGTAGTTGGAATGGAGATTTTACGTGAAAAGTCAGAGGAAATGCAGGAAGAAGCCCGCAGCAAAGCGGTAGTTCAAATGGCGATCAGCTCACTTTCGTACAGTGAACTTGAAGCGATTGAACATATTTTTGAAGAACTTGATGGGAAAGAAGGCCTACTCGTTGCTTCGAAAATTGCCGACCGTGTCGGGATTACCCGCTCAGTTATCGTAAACGCCCTTCGCAAACTTGAAAGTGCCGGTGTTATTGAGTCGCGTTCTCTCGGAATGAAAGGAACGTATATTAAAGTATTAAATAATAAATTCTTGATGGAATTGGAAAAATTGAAATCCAACTAAATTTTACAATGCCAGTGGAACCCCCATCCGCTGGCGTTTTTTTAATTTTTTTTATGTACAAAAGTTAACAACAATGTATAATAATTATAAGTTTATGACATTTTGCGACTCGGATTTATAAGTCGTGAAATTTTTTTGTTATTTTTGTTAAGAATAGTGTCGGAAAATGACTTTTATGTTATATTTCTTTAAGTGCAGATAAAAATTAACTATTTAATAAAAATGGAGTGGGCGAATTGAACCTGTTTTCAAACTCAATAACGTCTTTAGAACGAGGTTTGGACTATGCATCTTTACGGCAAAAAACAATTGCGAACAATATTGCCAATGTCGACACGCCAAATTATAAGGCTAAAGATGTGGATTTTAAGAAAATATTAGAAGATAGTAAAAATGACTTTCAAAATTACCGGACAGACAAAAGACATTTTACATTTTCCGCGCAATCAAGCGGTCCGGTCATAACGGCGCGCAATGTGGCCTATAACGAAAGTGGCAACAGTGTCGATTTAGATTCGGAAATGTCGGAAATGGCTGAAAATCAGATTTATTATAATGCGCTCACGGACCGGCTGAGTTCCAAGTATGCATCGCTGTCAAATATTATTAAAGGAGGCCGGTGATAATGTTTAATGGCATGAATATTACCGCGTCTGCTTTGACGGCCCAGCGGCTTCGGATGGACGTTGTATCATCCAATATGGCGAATGCCGAATCAACAAGAGCCAAATTGGTTGATGGAGAATGGCAGCCATACCAGCGTAAATCTGTTGTGATGCAGCCAAAGGAAGGCTCTTTTTCAACTTTTTTGCAGGCAGCGGCCAACCGCCAGGAAGCTGGCGGCGGAGTAAAAGTAACTAGGATTGTTGAGGATACAGAAACGCCCAACAAGCTCGTTTACGATCCTGAGCACCCGGATGCAAATGAAGAAGGCTACGTTAATATGCCAAACGTGGACCCTTTGCGCGAAATGGTGGACTTAATGAGTGCGACCCGTTCCTATGAAGCAAATGTAACGGTATTTAACGCGTCAAAAGCAATGATGACAAAAGCGCTGGAAATTGGAAAATAAGGAGATGAAGTAAATGGCTATAGAAGCATTGAATGCCGTCTCATCAGCAATGATAGAACCGGGCAGTGTAAAAAAAGCCGCAACTCCAGCTGAATCTCAGCAGAATTTCGGTAATTTTTTAAAAGATGCACTAAATGATGTAATGAAAACAGAAGCAGAGTCCAATTCACTGACAACAAAAATGATTAACGGAGAAAACGTTGATATACACCAGGTAATGTCAGCGGCTCAAAAATCGGGAATAACGATGCAGTTAACGCTGGAAATGCGTAACAAAGCCGTTGAAGCATATCAAGAAATCATGCGGATGCAAATGTAATGTAGAAGGTATTGAAGTGACCGGGGGATTGTAATGAACGAAACTATCAAACAGCAGCTTGCTAGAATAAAAGAATATTGGAATACGCGATCGAAAAAGCAAAAAATAGTCGGAACCGCCTTCTTTTTCTTTTTCATTCTTGCCTTGTCACTAATCGTTTATTTTGCGACAAGAACAACAATGGCTCCGCTCTATAGTGAACTTTCCCCTTCGGAAATTGGTGCGGTAAAAGAAAACTTGGATGGACGGGGCATTCCATATGAAATTACAGAAGGCGGGACAGGGATTCTCGTTCCCGAAGAGTCGGTAGACACCCTGAAAGTAGATTTAGCAGCTGAAGGACTTCCGCAATCCGGCAAAATTGATTATAGCTTTTTCAGCCAAAATGCCGGGTTTGGTATGACAGATAACGAGTTTAATGTATTAAAGCTGGATGCAATGCAGACAGAGCTCGGAACATTGATCGAGGGAATTGACGGAGTAAAAGATGCCAATGTCATGATCAATCTTCCCCAGGAACAGATTTTTGTTACGGAAGAAGCGGAACAGGCATCTGCATCCATTGTGCTGAATACAGAGCCGGGCTATCAATTTGATGAAAAGCAAATTAAATCGCTTTATCATTTGGTTTCAAAAAGCGTGCCGAATCTGCCAACTGAAAATATCGCCATTATGAACCAGAATTTTGAGTATTATGATATGGCCGGCAGCGGCAGCAGTTCAGGTGATTCCTTTGAACAGCAAATGGCTGTAAAGAAACAGGTAGAGCGTGATGTGCAGCGCCAGGTTCAAAGTATGCTTGGTGCCTTGATGGGCAATGACAAAGTAGTTGCGACAGTAACAGCTGATATCGACTTTACTCAGGAAAACAGAGAAGAGAATCTGGTAGAGCCGGTTGATGAAGAAAACATGGAAGGCATTCAAATCAGCGCTCAGCGAATTACTGAAACCTACACAGGCGATGCAGCCGGTGCAGGAGGTATTCCGCAGGCAGAAGACGCAGGAGATACAGCTACTTATCTTGAAGGAGCCACAGGCAGCGGAGACTATGAGCGGACAGAAGAAACAATCAACAATGAAGTAAACCGGATCCGCCGTGAAATTACGGAAAGTCCATATAAAATCCGGGATTTAGGCATTCAAGTCATGGTTGAACCGCCGACACCGGATGATCCGAATACAATGCCGGATCAAAGTGTAGAGGATATTCAGCAGCTTCTTGGAAATATCGTGAGAACGTCTATTGACGAAAGCTATAATACAGAGTTAACGGATCAAGCTCTTGAAGAAAAAATCACCGTTTCAGTACAGCAGCTGAACGGAAAAGTTTCGTTTGAAGAAGAGCCAGCTTCCACTATTCCCTGGTGGGTATATCTCATCGGCGGCATTCTCGTTGTTATCATCGGTGTATTAATCTTTATGATGGTTAGAAGACGCCGGGAGGAAGAGGAAGAAGAGTTTGAAGATGACGTAACAGAGGAAAATATAGAAGAACTGCTGACTGAAACAGAGAGCAGCACACGGCGCAGGCAATTGGAAACGATGGCGAAAGACAAGCCGGAAGAGTTTGCGAAGCTTTTGCGCACATGGCTGTCTGAGGAATAGGAGAGATCTATTATGGCTGCACGCGAGAAGAAATTAACTGGAAAACAAAAAGCCGCGATTCTGCTTATTTCCCTCGGACCGGATTCTTCGGCTTCTGTATATAAACATTTATCGGAAGAAGAAATTGAGAGGTTAACACTGGAAATTTCCGGGGTAAAAAAAGTAGATACAGATATAAAAGAAGAAGTATTTGAAGAGTTTCATAATATTGCGCTGGCACAGGATTACATTTCCCAGGGCGGAATTGGATATGCCAAAACTGTACTTGAAAAAGCACTGGGCCAGGATCAGGCGCAAAACATTATTAACCGTTTAACATCCTCTTTGCAGGTTCGGCCATTTGATTTTGCGCGCCGGGCGGATGCCGGGCAAATCTTAAACTTTATTCAAAACGAGCATCCGCAGACAATTGCCCTGATTCTTTCTTATCTGGACCCGCAGCAGGCCGGACAAATCCTGTCAGAGCTTCCACAGGAGGTTCAGGCTGATATTGCAAAAAGGATTGCCATTATGGACAGCACCTCGCCTGAAATTATTAATGAGGTTGAAGCAATATTAGAACGGAAATTAAGTTCGACTGTTACCCAGGATTACACACAAACAGGCGGCGTCGAAGCAGTGGTAGAAGTTTTAAATGGTGTAGACCGGTCGACAGAAAAAACCATTCTCGATGCTCTGGAAATACAGGATCCCGAGCTGGCTGAAGAAATTAAGAAACGAATGTTTGTATTTGAAGATATTGTCACGCTCGACAACCGGTCGATTCAGCGTGTTATCCGCGATTGTGAAAATGAAGACCTCCTGCTGTCGCTGAAAGTATCGAGCGAGGAAGTAAGAGAAGTTGTTTTCCGGAATATGTCACAGCGTATGGTTGAAACATTTAAAGAGGAAATGGAGTACATGGGTCCTGTCCGGCTTCGTGATGTTGAGGAAGCACAATCGCGAATTGTGGGAACCATCCGCCGCTTAGAGGAAACTGGTGAAATCATTATTGCCCGCGGTGGAGGAGATGATATCATTGTCTAATTTTGTTCGAGACGAGTTTCCGAAAGTAATTGAAAGCCCGAAGCGGGTGATCGGCATCAAGCCTTTTTATGCGAATAAGGAGCAGGAAGAAGCAGATATTCCCGATTTTTCATCAGAGCGGTCAATCGTGCTAGAAGAAGCAAACCGTCAGGCAAAAGCGATTATTGAACAAGCTGAGGCCGAAAAACAGCGGATCATGTCAGAAGCGTCAAATTGGCAGCAGCAATGGGAGCAGGAAAAAGCAA
Source organism: Domibacillus indicus (assembly GCF_000970685.1). GTDB lineage: Bacteria > Bacillota > Bacilli > Bacillales > Domibacillaceae > Domibacillus > Domibacillus indicus. Next base: position 186,225 of record NZ_LAJB01000007.1, on the reverse strand, counting down.
GCCTGCAGCAGGAAGCATATGAACAGGCTTTTCAGCAAGGCTCGGAAGAAGGACGAAATGCCGGTTATCAGGAAGTAAGCACGCTGATTGACGAAGCACGGTCAATCGTCCACTCTTCGAAAACAGAATACGAAAAAAACGTAGAGAGGTCGGAACGGACGATTGTCGAACTTGCTGTAACCTGTGCAGAAAAAATTCTGCAGCGTGAACTAGAAAATGACAATGAGCTGTTTATGGGAATTGTCCGATCGGCTTTAAAAGAAGTGAAAAATCAAAAAGAAGTGCAGATCCATGTTCATCCTGAAAAGTATGAATTGGTTATTTCTCAAAAAGACGAAATTGAAGCTCTTTTTCCAGCCGATATTAATTGTTATATATATCCAAGTGAAGAAGCTGGTGAAAATACATGCTTTATTGAAACAGCGAATGGCCGGATTGACGCGGGAATTGATACGCAGCTTCAACAGCTTCGTAAAACACTCCTTCAATTATTGGAGAGTGAGTAGACAATGAAAGCATCGGATTTAAAATATACCATTCCATCACTTGATTCTTTTAAACGATATGGCCGCGTAAAGCGGGTAGTAGGGCTGATGATTGAATCACAGGGGCCTGAGAGCTCCATTGGCGACATTTGTCTCATTCATTCGAAAGACAGGAAACGGACCATTATGGCGGAAGTAACCGGGTTTCGCGATGAAATGATTATTTTAATGCCCTATCGAAATATCAATGAGATTTCGCCGGGCAGCCTGGTGGAATCGCTCGGCCACCCGCTGCAGGTAAAGGCGGGTCCGGCTTTGATCGGAAAAATTATTGATCCGCTCGGTGAGCCGTTTGATGATTCCGTGCTGCCGCGTACCTTAACAGCGATTGAAACAGAAGCAGAGCCTCCCAATCCGATGACGAGGCCGCCTATTCGTGAAAAGCTCGAAGTAGGTGTCCGGGCAATTGACGGCATGCTGACCGTCGGAAAAGGACAGCGTGTTGGTATATTTGCGGGAAGCGGTGTGGGGAAAAGCACCTTGCTCGGCATGATTGCCCGAAACACAAAAGCTGATTTAAATGTTATTGCTTTAATCGGGGAGCGCGGGCGTGAAGTGCGTGAGTTTATAGAGCGTGACCTTGGTCCGGAAGGAATGAAGAAGTCGATTGTTGTGGCTGCGACGTCAGATCAGCCGGCACTTATGCGGATAAAAGGGGCTTTTACTGCAACAGCGATTGCTGAATATTTCCGTGATAAAGGGCTTAATGTCATGCTGATGATGGATTCTGTTACCCGGGTGGCAATGGCCCAGCGGGAAATCGGGCTTGCAGTTGGAGAGCCGCCTGCTACAAAAGGCTATACGCCTTCCGTTTTTGCGATTATGCCGAAACTGCTGGAAAGAACCGGCACAAACGAACATGGAACCATCACAGCATTCTATACGGTTCTTGTAGATGGTGATGATATGAACGAGCCGATCGCCGATGCAGTACGTGGTATTTTAGACGGCCATATTGTTCTTGACCGCGAGCTCGCCAATAAAGGCCAGTATCCAGCCATTAATGTTCTAAAAAGCGTCAGCCGGCTTATGCCGCACATTGTCAGCCGTGATCACTACGATGCTGCGGTTGCGGTAAGAGACTCGTTAAATACCTATTTAAACTCAGAGGATTTAATTAATATTGGTGCCTATAAAAAAGGTTCGTCTGCTGAGATCGACCGGGCGATACAAAACTATCAGCCAATTCTCTCTTTTTTAAAGCAGCGTACAGATGAACAAGCGACATTGGATGAAACAGCTTTTGGATTAGTTCGTCTTGCAGATCGAAAGGATGGATAAAACATGGCATTCAATTATAAATTCGAAAAAATCATGCAGCTGCGCGAGCGGGAAAAAGAAGAATCAGAAACTGTTTTTAAAGAGGCGCAGACTCTTTTTGAAACAGAAGCAAATAAGCTTTATGAACTGTTAAAGAAAAAAGAAGATTTGATCGCTGTTCAGGAGCAAAAAATGAAATCTGGCTTTTCCGTTCTTGACATTCAGCACTACCAGCAGTTTATTTCTAATCTTGAAAAGCTGATTGACCAGCAGCAGCGTGTTGTCATGACAACACGCGGCCGAATGCAGTGGTGTGAGCAGCAGTTAAAAGAAAAAAATATTGAAGTGAAAAAATACAGCAAAATCCGCGCGAATGATTTGGTGCATTACCGCAGGTGGATGGCTTTAGAAGAAGCAAAGCAAATGGATGAGCTTTCTTCTATCCAGTTTATGAACCGAAAGATCAGGTGATAGACAAATGGCAGCAAAAAAGAAAAAAATAGAGCCGGCTGAAATAGAAGAAAAGAAAAAATACAACGCGTTTCAATGGGTAATATTTGTGGCTGTCATTCCTCTCTTATTCGCCCTGACGATTGCGCTGGTGGTCATGACCATCGCGGGCGTCAATGTATTTGAAAAAACAAAAGAGCTGGCAGAAAATGTTCCGTTTGTATCGGAATGGGTGGAGACGGCAGAGCAGGATGGAAAATTGGACAGCGAAAAAGTTGCCGAGCTGCAGGCGGAGGTAAAAGACAAAGAAGCAAAAATTGGGCAGCTGTCGGAGGAACTTGACAATTCGGAAAAAGAAATAGAAGAGCTTTTGACCGAACAGGACCGGCTGAACGCCGAGATCAAGCAGCTTCAGCAGCAGCAAAAAGAAGCGGCCGACTCAAAAGAAACAAAAACAGCAAACAATGTAGCGAAAACATATGAATCGATGGATGAGGAAAGTATCGCAGGCATTATTATTAATTTAACTAACACAGAAGCGGCAGCTATTCTACAAGAGCTGAGCGTTGAAAAGCAAGGAGCGGTACTCGAGAATCTAGAAGCGAAAAAAGCCGCTGAATATACAAAAATATTATCGAATGAATAAAGAATAACAGAGAAAAATGTGAGATAATGTTGAAGAAAAGGAGGTGAAATAATGCAGGTATTCTTAGGAGCTATCTCTTCGCCTTTAACCGGCGGCACATCTTCCAATCAAGCGGTTTTACCGGCAGCCGGAGGATTTGGCAGCCTGCTGGGCTCCATTCAGCAAACAGTTCAAAATACAAGTGAACTGCCAAATATGGAACAAGTACTTCCAGCGGATTTTTCAGCGATGCTTGCTTCACTATTTAAGCCTGTTGAATCACTGGATGGATTAATAGAAGAAAAGCCGGAATTGGCTGCACACGCACAGGAGCTTTTAGATAAAGAAGAAATGCCATCGATTCAGGATCTGGCGGTTTTGCTGCAGGTTGATGTAGAAGCACTGCAAAATGCACTGCAAAAGCTGGCACAGCTTTTTAGCTCACAGGATAATGGGGAAGGCACAGTAAAAGAAATGATTGATTCGATGCTGCAGGAAACAAGTACAGGCCAGCCCTTCGAAAAGCTGCCGCTCAAGGAACTGGAAGGTCTTGTAAAGCTGATAGCAGAAAACACAGCGATTCCTTTTAGCGGCTCAGATAAGCAGCTTATAAGCACGGTAGTCAGGGCAGCGCAGCTGATTAACTACTTTGCGGAAAACCTTCCAGGCCAGAAAGCACGTTTTCAGCCGTTGCAGGACGCTTTGAAAAATGGGGCAGCCTTATTGGAAGGGCAGAATCAGGGGTCATCACCGTTAGTTGGAAAACAAGCTGGTTTGCCGGTTATTCAGCTTTCCCAGCCAGGTTCGCAAACTTCTCAAGCAAGCATAAATCAAGCTAGTTTACAAACAGCGTTTGCCAATTACGGCAGCAGCCAGGAGCCATCTGAAGCTGCAAACGGCAAAGCAGCTTCACTAAAATCTGCCGCCCAGTCCGTTGAATCCGTACACCCGTTTTTAAATCAGCTTTCAAAAGCGGAACAATTTGCTTTTAGCGTAAAAACCAATCCGCGGCCGATGAATATGGAACAATTCATTGAAAAATTTACCCAAATTCTCGGGAATTCAAACATGGTGAAAATGCCAAACGGAACAAAAATGCTGATTAAATTGTATCCAGAGCAGCTTGGCTCGCTCCGCATTGAACTGCTGCAGCAAAATGGCGTAATGACGGCGAAAATTCTATCGTCTACCCAGTCGGTAAAAGAGCTGCTTGAGCAAAACGCCCACCAGCTAAAGCATGCATTCAGCCAGCAAAATGTGACGGTCGACAAAATCGATATTACCAGCCCGGAAACAAGACAGCAGCTGTTTGACCGCGGCACCCAGCAGGAGCAGAAGCAGTCAAATGATCAGCCAGCAGAACAAAAGGACAGCGAAGTGCTTTCTTCGTTTGAAGAAGCCCTACTCAATGCAGAAATGGAGGAATAAGCGATGTCAAAAATTGATCCTTCGCTTTATTTAGCCAATAACCCGGCTCAAACAAAGCAAACCGGTAACAGCGCTCTCGGTAAAGATGAGTTTCTCAAAATTTTAATGACTCAGCTGCAAAACCAGGACCCGCTCAGCCCGATGGAAGACAAGGATTTTATCGCGCAGATGGCCCAGTTTACATCGCTGGAGCAAATGGTGAACATGACATCCATGATCGAACAGATGGTACAGGCGCAGACCGCTTCACAGATGATTAATTATCAATCCTTTGTCGGAAAAAATGTCGTCTGGCATAAGCTGACTGACCAAACGGATGAAAATGGGCAGCCGGTTGTGGAAACAGGAAACGGCACAGTCGACTCTATTAAATTTTCGGGGGAAAGCGTGAAATTTACGCTGACGGATGGAACAGAACTGGAGCCGGCCAATATTTCCGAATTAACAGGCAGTGGCAGCGGAAGTTCTGCGGGAAGTGTGACCAGTTCAAATCCGTTAGTGGAAGCGAGCTATTTAATCGGCCGCACGGTCACATGGGGAACAGATGGCTCCGAGCAAAGCGCAGCAGTTCAATCTGTGTCAATGAAAGACGGGCAGGTCTGGCTGCAGCTTGTCAATGGGGAAAAAATCGCTTCTTCTACTCTTACGAAAATAGAATAGGCGGGTGATGAAAAATGAAATCCATTAACCCGATTGTTCACGGAACGCGCCAGCCGATTATTCCGCCGGCGAAAAAAGAGATCAAGCAAAGTGCTTCTGCTTTATTTAGCGAAACGCTGAAAAACGTCTCATCTGAAGCCCAGTCGCTGACCATCTCGAAGCATGCGGCGCAGCGGTTAAATGAGCGCGGCATCCAAATTCAGGAAAGTGAATGGAATTTAATTGGCCAGAAGCTGTCGGAAGCAAAATCAAAAGGCGTCACCGACTCGCTTGTTGTGCTGAAGGATGCGGCACTTGTGGCAAGCGCCAAAAACAATACGATCATTACCGCAATGAACCGAGAAGAAGCAAGTACACATATTTTTACGAATATTAATGGCACTATTCTTATGGACAATTAAACTTGAAACAGGCTGGACCGAAACGGAAGCCTGCTGCCTGCCGACCGACTGACGCAGGCGAATTTGAAAGGGGAAAAAAGAACTTATGTTACGTTCAATGTACTCAGGAATCAGCGGCATGAAAAACTTCCAGACAAAGATGGATGTAGTAGGGAATAATATTTCGAATGTAAACACGTACGGATTTAAAAAAGGGCGTACTACATTTAAAGATATGGTTTCTCAATCTGTAGCAGGAGCAAGCGCACCTACAAATACTCGTGGGGGAACAAATCCCAAGCAAGTAGGGCTAGGTTCACAAATTGCTGCTATTGACACATTGCATACTACAGGATCATTACAGACAACAGGCCGCACACTAGATCTCGCAATTTCAGGAGATGGCTTTTTCCAAGTTGGCCAGTCAGCAAGTGGAACAAGTGCTTTTGACAGTATTCAATATACACGTGCTGGGAATTTTTATATGGATTCAAATGGGATGCTTGTAAATAGTGACGGTTTTTATTTGGTCGGTTTTGCTGATAATACGACTACTCCTAATGATTCTACATCGTATGCAGATCCCGATACAATAACCGGTACTCCGAATTTTCCAGCAACTGGAAACCCAACTTTGACGGACGCCGCATATAAACCAATTAAAATTCCGAATGATGCAACAAGTGTGAGCATTGGACAAGATGGAACAGTGACATTTACTGACGCTAACGGTGAATTGAGATGGGCTGGACAATTGATAATAGCAAAGTTTTCTAATCCTGAAGGAATGAGTAAATCAGGTAGTAACTATTTTTCAGAAACACCCGCGTCAGGGACACCGGCTTTAAATGTTGCTGGGTCAGGTGGAAATGGTGACGTCATAGCTGGCTCACTCGAAATGTCTAACGTCGACTTATCCGAAGAATTCACCGAAATGATCGTCGCACAGCGTGGTTTCCAGGCCAATACTCGCATTATCACAACATCGGATGAAATTTTACAAGAATTGATGAGCATGAAACGTTAAAAGATAAATTCTTTCTTATTCTTGAATGCAGGGGGGGACAGGGCCGGGTTATCCGGTCCTGGCAATTATGATTACGGTGACCAGGCTGAACGGCAAGCCATTCTCGTTAAATGCTATTTACATAGAAACGGTAGAAAGCTTTCCGGACACAACCATCACGCTGACGAATGGAAAAAAGTATGTGGTCCGCGAACCGCATGATAAGGTAACAGCGGATATTGAAATGTTTTACACACGCATTTCACTTTTAGGGAAAGTGAAAGCGGAGGAGGATCAGGATGGAGAATGAACAAAAAGCACCAAAAAATAAATTACTAACGATCATGGTCGTATTAATGGCTGTTATTCTGCTTGCCGGAGCTGTCGCCGTTGTGATTATATTAAAGTCAGCTGGCGGCGAAGCGGCGGATAAAGAGCCGTCCATTGATGAAGTGATTGAATCGTCGGTTGATATTCCGGAAATGACAACGAATCTCGCATCGGATGATTTTATTCGCATTTCATTTAAAATTCAAACTGACAGCCCGGAAGCGATGGATGAAATGACGAAGCGTGATTTCCAGGCGAAGGACATGATTATCCAGAAGCTTTCCGAAATGACCGCGGACGATTTAAAAGGGGAAGCGGGCAAGCAAAAATTAACAGAAACGCTAAAAACAGATTTAAACAGCATTATGCAGGATGGTAAAGTAGAGGCTGTATATATCACCTCGTACATTATTCAATAAAGAGGCCTGTCATTGATCGGAGGTGAGCCAGTTGGCCGGAGAAATTTTATCCCAAAATGAAATTGATGCATTGCTATCCGCTTTATCAACCGGAGAAATGGATGCAGAAGAATTAAAAAAAGAAGAGCAGGAAAAGAAAGTTAAAGTTTACGATTTTAAACGGGCATTGCGCTTTTCAAAAGACCAGATTCGAAGTTTAACACGAATGCATGATAACTTTGCGCGAATTTTAACCACGTTTTTCGCAGCCCAGCTTCGGACGTATGTTCATCTGGAAGTCGTCTCAGCAGACCAGATTCCATACGAAGAATTTATTCGTTCGATTCCAAACCGGACGATTTTGAATGTATTTGAAGTTCCGCCTCTCGAAGGGCGGATTTTGATGGAAGTAAACCCGAATATCGCCTACGCCATACTGGACCGGCTTCTTGGCGGCCGTGGTGTCAGTGTCAATAAAGTGGAAAATTTAACGGAAATTGAAACCCGGATCATGTCGAACCTGTTCGACCACGCTTTTGAAAATTACCGGGAAGCCTGGTCAAATATAGTCGATATTGATCCAGTCGCGACTGATTTTGAAGTGAATCCACAATTTTTGCAGATGGTTTCCCCGAATGAAACGGTCGTCGTTATTTCGTTAAATACCACAATTGGCGAAACAGCTGGCATGATTAATATTTGTATTCCCCACGTTGTATTAGAACCGATTATTCCGAAGCTGTCCGTTCATTACTGGATGCAAAATCCGGACAAAAAAGAGCGCAGCCCTGGTGAGCTGGAAAACCTGGACCGGCGGATTAAAAAAGCAACGCTGCCTGTTATCGCTGAACTTGGACAGACGGGCATTACCATTGAAGAGTTTTTAACTATGTCAGAAGGTGATATTATCAGCTTGAATACAGTGGTTGGAGATGCATTGACCATAAAAGTCGGGAATGTACCAAAATTTTTGGCGCAGCCTGGCCGAGTTAACCGCAAATTAGCCGTTTAAGTGCTTGATTATGCGGAAGGAGGGGATGAAGATGATGAGTGATGATATGTTATCACAAGAAGAAATTGATGCTTTGCTAAAAGGCGGAGAAAGCGACGATTTGGAAGACGCTTCAGCGACTGGTGCACTGGGCGGCGTGGAAGAATACTTGGACAGCTTTGAACAGGATACGCTTGGCGAAATTGGCAACATTTCATTTGGAAGCTCTGCTACTGCGCTTTCCAGCCTGCTTAACCAAAAAGTTGAAATTACCACGCCGGGCGTTTCGGTAGTGGAAAAAAGCCGGTTAAAAGAGGAGTTCCCTCATCCTTATGCAGCAATTGAGGTTCATTACACAGAAGGCTTTTCCGGTGCTAATTTGCTTGTCATTCATCAAAATGACGCGGCGATTATTGCCGATTTAATGCTTGGAGGCAGCGGGATAGAAGTAGCTCAGGAACTTGGCGAATTGCAGTTAAGTGCCGTCCAGGAAGCGATGAACCAGATGATGGGCTCAGCGGCTACCTCGATGTCGACGATTTTCAATAAAAAAGTAGATATTTCTCCTCCGTCTATTTCTCTTTTAGATTTAAATGATGGAACAGGAACAGACCAAATTCCGGAGCAGGAGCTTTTAATTAAAATTTCGTTCCGGCTGACAGTAGGGGAGTTAATTGATTCTAATATTATGCAGCTTATTCCGCTTCCATTTGGGAAACAGCTGGTACATGAATTAATGAATCCCGCACCGCCGGAAAATGAGCCGCCGGTGCAGCCGATTCAGCAGGCTCCCGTAGAAGAGCCAAAGCATAATCCGGAGACGCCGCCGGTTAATGGACAGATGAATCCCGCACCGCCGCCGATGCCTTCGCGGCCATCAAATGAGCCGGCATTTATGGGGGGTAATTCATTTGGACAGGGCCAGGGTGCCCAGCCAAATGTAGAAACGGCAGTGTTTTCATCGTTCCAATCACCACAGCTTGGCGAGCAGGAAGCGCGCAATTTGAATATGCTGTTTGATATTCCGCTTCAGGTAACGGTGGAACTTGGCCGTACGAACCGGAATGTAAAAGATATACTGGAGTTAACATCCGGTTCTATTATTGAGCTTGACAAGCTGGCAGGGGAGCCTGTTGATGTCCTCGTTAACAACCGCCTTGTTGCAAAGGGAGAAGTTGTTGTTATTGAAGAAAATTTCGGTGTCCGGATCACGAATATTGCGAGTCCGGCTGACCGATTAAAAAATTTAAACTAGATAATCACAGGGGGTCAAAAAAATGAGCAATCGAATTTTAGTAGTAGACGATGCAGCATTTATGCGGATGATGATTAAAGACATTTTATCTAAAAATGGGTTCGAGGTAGTGGGCGAAGCAGAGAATGGTGCCCAGGCTGTTGAAAAATATGCAGAATTAAAGCCGGACTTAGTGACCATGGATATTACCATGCCTGAAAAAGACGGGATTGTTGCCTTGAAGGAAATTAAAGCCGCAGATCCGGGCGCCAAAATTATTATGTGCTCCGCGATGGGCCAGCAGGCAATGGTTATTGACGCCATTCAAGCAGGCGCCAAGGACTTTATTGTAAAACCATTCCAGGCCGACCGTGTTATTGAAGCAATTTCCAAAGTGCTTTCTTAAGGTGCGGCTGTTCATGAAATTATTAAGCAAATGCAGCTTTATGCTTCTGTTAATGGTCATATTGTTTTCCGGCAATGAAATCATTGCCGGAGCAGCGTTATCAGATAAAAGCAGTGTACAGGACTGCCTGGACAATCCAGAGTTGTGCAGCCAGGAACAGCCAGCTGAAAATGACAATCAGGAATTAAACACAAAAGATGAGGCAGCTCCCGTTGGCATAGGCTTTTTTGATATTGTCCGAATGATTGCGGCACTGGCTTTTGTAGTGGCGCTTCTTTATTTTTTACTGCGGTTTATTAACAAAAAAAGCCGTTCTTACCAGGAGACCCATATTGTCCGCCATCTGGGAGGGACACCGCTTGGCGGCAGCCGCTCGGTCCAGGTTGTAAAAATAGGGAACCGTGTATTTGTTCTTGGTGTCGGAGAAGATGTTTCACTGCTGAAGGAAATTGAAGATCCAGCAGAACGCGACGATTTAATCAGCCGTTATGAAGACCAGTCTGATATGCTGATGCAGCCGGCCCACATTGTCAGCAAGCTGAAAAACCGTTTCTCAAAAGAGCCGAAAGCAAAAGAATCAGTTTCATTTAAACATGAATTTGAGCAGAAGATGGATGAGCTGAAAAAAAGCCGAGAGCGGGCAATGCGGGACTTAGCAGATAGGGAGCGGAATCAGAATGAATGAATTTATGGAACTTTTTAATTCAAGCGACCCTGAAAATGTCTCTACCTCAGTAAAGCTTCTGCTGATGCTGACCGTGCTCTCGATTGCCCCAAGCATTTTAATTTTAATGACATGCTTTACGCGGATTATTATTGTCCTGTCATTTGTCCGGACAGCTCTTGCCACGCAGCAGATGCCGCCTACACAGGTACTGCTGGGCCTGTCGCTTTTTTTAACTTTTTTCATTATGTCTCCGGTTCTGCAGGAAGTAAACGATGAGGCGCTGACACCGCTTTTTAACGAAGAAATCAATCTTGAAGAAGCGTATACACGTGCAAGCGGCCCCTTTAAAGAGTTTATGAGTGAACAGACACGCCAGAAAGATTTACAGCTGTTCTTAAACTATACACAGGCTGAACAGCCGGAATCCATTGACGATATTCCGCTGACTACGCTTGTACCTGCCTTTGCGTTAAGCGAGATAAAAACGGCTTTTCAAATTGGCTTTATGATTTTCATCCCTTTTCTTGTTATTGATATGATTGTCGCAAGTGTTCTCATGTCAATGGGGATGATGATGCTTCCGCCGGTAATGATTTCTCTGCCGTTTAAAATTTTGCTTTTTGTTCTCATTGATGGCTGGTATTTGGTTATTGAATCATTGCTTCAAAGCTTCTAGGAAGGTGACAAAATGAATACGGAAATGGTAATTTCTCTTGCTGAAAAAGGTGTGTATACCACACTTATTGTGTGTGCGCCGCTTTTGATTCTTGCCCTTGGCATAGGCCTGGCGGTCAGTATTTTCCAGGCAACCACTCAAATTCAGGAACAAACGCTGGCGTTTGTGCCTAAAATTGCCGGCGTGATGATCGGCATGATTTTTTTCGGGCCCTGGATGCTTGAGCGGATTATTACGTATACCACAGATATTTTTACTAATTTAACGAGATTCGTCGGGTAGGCGGGCATGACAGAGCTTATTCCGGACGTATCGGTTTTCCTGCTTATCCTTGTCCGTGTATCGGCTTTTTTTGTGACAATGCCTTTGTTTTCGTACCGGACGATTCCTGCACAGCATAGAATTGCTTTTTCGATAGTGCTGGCCTGGACAATGTACTATTCGATTGATGCAGCGCCCTTTGAAATAAATGGTGAGTATGTTCTGCTTGTTTTAAAAGAAGCGGTGACAGGCCTTTTAATTGGCCTGGCAGCGTTTATTGTGCTGTCTGCTGTCCAGATTGCCGGCGGTTTTATTGACTTTCAAATGGGCTTTGCCATTGCGAATGTCATTGATCCGCAGACAGGGGTCCAGAGTCCGCTGATGGGCCAGTATTTATATATGTTTTCCCTTTTAATGCTTTTGGCTCTAAACGGACACCATTTAATATTGGACGGTATCTTCTACAGCTATGAATTTATCCCTATTGACCAGCTTTACTTGTCTTTTGGCAGCGGAGAAGCAGCTTATTACATGGCCAGAACACTCAGCAGTGTTTTTTTAATTGCTTTTCAGATGGCAATGCCGGTTGTAGCCGTTCTTTTTTTAACAGATGTCATGCTCGGGGTGGTAGCTCGTACAGTGCCCCAGCTCAACATTTTTGTCGTAGGCTTTCCGCTGAAAATTGGTGTTGCGTTTATCGTTGTTTTTATTGTGATTGGTGTTATTTTTACTTTAGTGCGCGATTTGTTCGGGATGATGCTATATACAATGCGGGATTTAATGACTATTTTTGGAGGCGGGTAAGAACATGCTGCTAAAGCTGAATTTACAGTTTTTTGCTGGTGAAAAAACAGAAAAAGCCACGCCGAAGAAAAAGCAGGATTCCCGTAAGAAAGGGCAGGTCGCCAAAAGCCAGGATTTAAATACAGCAGTGAGTTTATTAGTGCTATTTGGTTTTTTATCCGCTTTTGCAGTTTCTATGGGGAAAAATATTTTCCATATGTTTCAGCATTCTATTCAATATTATATGTTAATGGATGTAACCGAGGCGAATTTAAAAACGATTGTGTTTGAGGTGATGGAGCAATGTGCCGTGATTCTGGCTCCCTTTATGCTGGCTGCAGTAGCCGCAGGTGTTGCTGCCAACTACGCGCAGGTCGGATGGCTTGTAACAGGAGAGCCAATTAAGCCAAAGCTTGAGAAGTTAGATCCGATCAAAGGATTTAAACGGATTTTTTCGATGCGCTCCATTGTCGAGCTTTTAAAATCTATTTTGAAAATTGGCTTTGTTGGTACAGCAGCTTTTGTCACTTTGTGGATAAATATTGAAGAAGTATTAAAAATGGCTTTAAGACCGATCGAAGATACACTGCCGCTTGTTGGTTCTTTAACTGTTCAAATGGGACTGGCAGCTGCGGCCGCTTTGCTTGTTTTAGGAGTCCTGGATTATTTTTACCAGAAGTTTGATTTTGAAAAAAGCCTTCGTATGTCCAAGCAGGATATTAAAGATGAGCATAAAAACTCAGAAGGAGATCCTCTTATTAAATCAAGAATCCGGCAGACGCAAAGGGAAATGGCGATGCGGCGTATGATGCAGGAAGTGCCGAATGCAGACGTGGTTATTACGAATCCTACCCACTATGCGATCGCGCTCAAGTATGATGAATCAAAGAGAGATGCTCCGTATGTAGTAGCGAAAGGCACAGACTATATTGCCCAAAAAATTAAGCTGATTGCAAAAGAAAACAATGTAATGACGGTTGAGAACCGTCCGCTTGCCCGGGCGCTTCACGATCAAACAGAAATTGGCGATTCGGTGCCGGAAGAGTTTTTCAAAGCAATCGCTGAAATTTTAGCTTATGTATATCGAATAAAAAATAAATTGTAGTGTTGGTTGGGAGAGAAAAAAATGAAAGCAAGAGACCTCACGGTTTTACTTAGCGTTATCTTAATAGTGGCCATGCTGATTGTTCCGCTGCCAACATGGCTGTTGAGTGTGCTGATCATCATGAATATTTCTCTTGCGCTTCTCGTTTTGCTTATCTCCATGAACATGAAAGAAGCGCTGGAGTTTTCCGTGTTTCCATCGCTCCTTTTATTGTTGACCCTGTTCCGGCTTGGCCTGAATGTGTCGACAACGCGGTCCATATTAAGTCATGGAGAAGCTGGGGGCGTTGTCGAGACGTTCGGGACGTTTGTAGTTGGCGGAAATGTTATTGTTGGGATCGTTGTATTTATCATTCTTGTTATTATCCAGTTTGTTGTTATTACCAAAGGGGCGGAGCGTGTTTCCGAAGTGGCGGCCCGATTCACGCTTGATGCGATGCCCGGAAAGCAAATGAGTATTGATGCAGACTTAAACGCCGGTATGATTTCCGAGGTGCAGGCCCGTGAGCGCCGGGAGAAGGTCAGCCGAGAAGCTGATTTTTATGGAGCAATGGATGGTGCCACAAAGTTTGTAAAAGGAGATGCCATTGCCGGGATTATCATGGTTATTATTAACCTTATTGTCGGTATTGTAATTGGGATGATGCAGCAGGAACTAGCTTTTAATGAAGCGGCATCACGCTATTCTCTTTTAACAGTAGGGGACGGTATTGTCTCGCAAATACCTGCTCTGCTCATCACCACTGCAACTGGTATTGTTGTTACCCGGGCTGCTTCAAACGGTAATTTGGGAGAAGAGATCACAGGGCAGCTGCTGCGTTACCCATCGATGCTTTATATCGCGGCGGGAACTATTTTTCTATTAGGTCTTGCCACCCCGATTAATGACATTTTAACCATTCCGATTGCAGCAGGCCTGGCTTTCGGCGGTTATATGATTACCCGGTCTCCGAAAGAGGATACGGAGGAACTTCCGCCGTCTGAAGACGAAACAGAAGCGGAAGAGTTAAAAAGCCCTGAATCCGTCGTCAACTTATTAACAGTGGATCCGATTGAATTCGAATTCGGCTATGGCTTAATTCCCCTTGCGGACACGAACCAGGGAGGGGATCTCCTTGACCGTATCGTCATGATAAGGCGCCAGCTTGCACTTGAGATGGGACTGGTTATTCCAGTCGTCCGCATTCGGGATAATATTCAGCTTCAGCCGAATGAATACCGCATGAAAATTAAAGGCAGTGAAGTAGCCGGAGGAGAATTGCTTTTAGATCATTATTTGGCGATGAGCCCGGGCGAGGAAGATGATATGGTGGAAGGAATTGATACAATTGAACCTTCTTTTGGGCTTCCGGCTAAATGGATTACAGAAGATGTAAAAGAACAGGCGGAAATTTTTGGATATACGGTTGTTGACCCGCCAAGTGTTGTTTCAACTCATTTAACAGAAACAATTAAAAAGCATGCGAATGAACTTCTGGGCCGCCAGGAAACACAGCAGCTGATTGATCATTTAAAAGAATCATATCCTATTTTAGTAGACGAGGTTACGCCAAATCCTTTATCGGTTGGCGAAGTACAAAAAGTGCTGGCCAAACTTTTAAAAGAGAATTTATCCATCCGAAATTTGCCAATTATATTCGAAACTCTTGCGGACTATGGCAAAATGACATCGGATACCGATTTGCTGACAGAATATGTCCGGCAGGCACTTGCCCGTCAAATTACAATGCAGTTTGCCGATGAAGGCGGCTCCTTGAATGTTATTACTCTTTCAGGAAGAATTGAAAAGCTGATTGCAGATGGAATCCAGCAAACAGAACATGGAAATTATTTATCAATTGATCCGAATGATTCGCAGCGGATTTTAGAGGCGACAGCCCAGCAGGTTGAGCAGGCTTCATTTATGCAGCAATCACCTGTTATTCTTTGCTCTCCTGCAATCCGCATGTATGTGCGGCAGCTCTTAGAGCGTTATTTCCCGCAAATTCCGGTGCTTTCTTATAACGAACTTGAACCAAGTATAGAAGTACAGAGTACAGGGGTGGTGACAATCGAATGAAGGTGAAAAAATATCGGGCTTCTTCTATGCCGGAGGTTATGAAAAAAGTAAGGGCTGAACTGGGAGCCCAGGCCGTTATTTTACAGTCAAAAACGGTATATACAGGCGGCTTTTTAGGTTTATTTAAGAAAAAGAATATTGAAGTTGTAGCAGCGGCAGACCCTAACGCACGAAATACTCCGGAGGCGCAGGAAAGTGCTCCGCCGCCTCCTGTTCTTCAAAAAACGGCATTAACAGTGCCGTCCGAATTAACAGATGAAATGAATGAGATGAAAAAAATGCTCCGGGATCTGCAAAAATCGGCTTCTCCTTCCGTATATCCAGAGGTAATGAAGCCTGTTATGGACCAGCTGGAAAAGCATCATGTAGCAAAGGAACTCCGGGACCAGACAGCCTCTTATCTGCTTGGTAAATGGAATACAGAAAAAGCTGCAGCAACAGAGGAGCAGTTCCAAGAGTGGGCAGCCGGGTATTTAGAAAACTGTCTGCCGGCTTTGCCATTGAACGGAAAAAAAACAGCGAAGTATTTTTACCTTCTTGGACCGACGGGAGTAGGAAAAACAACGACCATCGCCAAACTGGCCTCTAAGCAGGTATTAGAAGATAATAAAAATGTTGCCTTTATCACGACTGACACATATCGGATTGCAGCAATTGAACAGTTAAAAACATATGCAGGGCTTTTAAATGCTCCGATAAATGTAGCGTATTCTGAAGATGATATGAAACAAGCTGTCGAGGAACTTCAATCGTTTGATGCCGTTTTTATCGACACGGCGGGCCGTAATTATCTACAGGATCAATATGTATCTGATTTAAAGCCCCTGATTATGCACCGCCCGAAAGAGTCAGGTTATTTTCTCGTTTTAAGTGCAGCAGCTAAAGAAGAAGATTTACATGAAATTATCCAGAACTTTTTATCTGTCAAGTTAGATGGTTTCATTTTTACGAAAGTAGATGAGACTAAAACAAAAGGCTTGATTATTAATTTGATGTATACTTATAAAGTTGGTACATCTTACATCACTAATGGTCAAAATGTACCAGACGATTTAATTGAATCATCGAATAAAATTTTAGTAGAAAGCTTATTTAAGGACTGAAAAATATGAATGATCAAGCAGCATTACTACGTCAAAAAATGATGCAGAAGTCATTGAAACAAACGGTTCAAGCCTTTGAACAGGCTAAAACATTAGCGGTTGTAAGCGGGAAAGGCGGCGTTGGCAAAACAAATATTTCAGTTAATTTGGCAATTGGGCTTGCTAAATTAAATAAAAAAGTTTTGCTGTTTGATATGGACATTGGGATGGGTAATATTTATCATTTAATTAATGGCGATGCTTCTTTGTCGATTGTTGATTTTTTTGAAAGAAATCGGTCAATAGATCAATTGGTACAAACCGGTCCTGGCGGAATTTCCTATATACATGGCGGTTCTGCTTTTTCTGAACTGTTTGAGTGGAAGCAGGAGTATAAAGAAAAATGGATGGCAGCTCTTGAAACTCTTTCTACAGAATATGATTTCCTGCTTTTTGATATGGGTGCCGGGGCAAACGCAGCAAGTTTAAATATTCTTGAAGCGGCAGATGAAGTGCTGGCAGTCACTACCCCTGAACCGACAGCGATGACGGATGCCTATTCGATGCTTAAATTTATTTATATGCGTGATCACGAAAAATCTTTTTATTTGATCTGCAATCGGGCTGAGAGTGCAAAAGAAGGCCGGGAAACGGCCAATCGCCTAAAAAGAACCATGGAAACTTTTTTAAATGTAACACCTGTTTTTCTCGGATCTCTGCCGGAAGATGCCTGCGTCAGAAAAGCGGTAAAGATGGGAAGCCCGTTTACTCTCTCTTTTCCGAAAACAAAAGTATCTCTGTCTTTTGAGCAGATTGTTCAAGCGTATGCCGGCGTGCCGGAAAAAAAGACGGAACATGGCCCGCGGTTTATGGACAAGCTTCGCCGCTTTTTCACAGAAAGAGGGGACGCAGAGTGAATTCAAAAAAAATTCTTGTCGTGGACGATTCTGCTTTTATGAGAAAGCTTATCTCCGAATTTTTATCAGAGCATCCTCAGCTGGAAGTCATAGGCTTTGGACGGAACGGCCGGGATGCTGTAAAAAAAGCGCTGGAATTGCAGCCTGATATCATTACCTTGGATATTGAAATGCCGGAAATGGATGGCCTGGAGGCGCTAAAAGAAATTATGGGGAAGCAGCCCTGTGCAGTCATAATGCTGTCAAGCTTAACAAAAGAAGGTTCCGAAACAACATTAAAAGCGATTGAACTTGGGGCTGTGGATTTTATCGCTAAACCATCTGGAACCATTTCATTAGATCTCCATAAAATCAAAGATGTACTTATTGAAAAGGTTCTGGCTGCATCGAAAGCAAATATCAGCATGAGACCGGTTTTGTCAGAAAAGCCTGTGCCCGTTCAGCCGCCTGCTGACAGCCATCACCCGGCAGGCAGCCCGATATTTTCCCAGGGGCATGGCAAAAAGATGGACAAGCTCGTTTTAATTGCTACTTCAACAGGCGGTCCTCGTGCGCTGCAGCATGTGGTAACAAAGCTGCCACGGGCACTTCCGGCACCCGTTGTAGTTGTGCAGCACATGCCGCCGGGGTTTACAAAGTCTCTCTCCGAACGACTAAACACACTGTCTGAAATTCACGTGAAAGAAGGAGAAGACGGAGAAATTTTGCAGAAAGGCACTGTTTATATTGCTCCTGGCGGAAAACACCTGCGTTTAAAAAAAGCCGGGACATCGACTGTGATAGCGCTTGACGAATCGGCTCCTGAAGGAGGGCATCGGCCTGCTGCTAACACCACTTTCCGTTCAGCAGCGGAAATTCAAGGTCTTGAAAAAGTAGCTGTTGTTATGACAGGCATGGGATCAGATGGAGCAGAAGGGCTTGTTAAGCTAAAGGAAACGGGCTCTGTAAAGGCGATTGCCGAAGCGAAAGAAACATGTGTTGTATACGGGATGCCAAAAGCGGCCGTTGCGACTCATCTTGTCGATGATGTAGTACCGGTCGACGAAATTGCTTCAGCTATTGTTAAGCACGTATACAATAAGAGGTGAACATGGATGGATACAAATCAATATTTAGAAATTTTTATTGACGAAAGCAAAGAACACCTTCAAGCAATGAGCGAACATTTACTTGAACTTGAGAAAGACCCGGGCAATACAGCTATTGTAAATGAAATTTTTCGTTCAGCCCATACATTAAAAGGCATGTCCGCCACAATGGGCTATGAAGATCTGGCTAATTTAACGCACAAACTTGAAAACGTACTCGATGCCATTCGAAATCAACAAATCTCTGTTACAGTCGCGATTATGGATATCGTTTTTTCTTCCGTTGATGATCTTGAAGCGATGGTAGAGGATATTTCGTCTGGTGGTGATGGGAAGCGTGATGTATCTGCTATTGTAGAGCAGCTTCTGCTCATTGAACAGGGAGAAGCCGCCGCAGCAGTGGAGGCGCCGGAAGCACCAAAAGCTCCGCCGGCAGACTTTCCGGAAAATAACTTTCAATATGATGAATTTGAATGGACGGTTATTGAGCAGTCGAAAGAGCAGGGGTTTACTTGCTGGGAGCTGGCTGTTTCGCTTAGAGCAGACTGTGTATTAAAAGCAGCCCGCGTGTTTATGGTATTTGAAGTGCTTGAAAAATGCGGGGAAGTCATTAAATCTATTCCATCCTCAGAGCAGCTGGAGGAAGAAAAATTCGATGAAATCTTCACAGTGACGTTAATTACAAAAGAACCGATAGAAGACGTTCAAGAAAAAGTGAAAAAAGTTTCCGAAGTAGAACAGGTTCACGCTAAAGAAATTGTTGCAGCAAAAGGGGAGACAGGTGAAAAATCTGCCCCGGCTCCAGTGCCGGCTGTTTCTGCCATCCAGCCAGCTGATTCAAAAGAAGAGGGCAAAGCCATCCAGCCGGTTAAAGCAGAGCAAAATGAAAAAAAAGCAGCCAAGCCGTCAGCATCCAATAAAACAATCCGCGTAAATATTGAGCGGCTCGATATTCTAATGAATTTATTTGAAGAGCTCGTTATTGACCGCGGACGCCTTGAATCTATCTCTACTGAATTAAATCACAGCGAGTTAAACGAAACCGTTGAACGCATGTCGCGTATTTCAGGAGATCTGCAAAATATTATTTTAAATATGCGAATGGTTCCGGTAGAAACTGTTTTTAACCGTTTTCCAAAATTGGTCCGCCAATTGTCAAGAGATTTAAATAAACAAATCAACCTGGAAATTATCGGGGCAGAGACGGAGCTGGATCGCACAGTTATTGATGAAATTGGCGACCCGCTCGTTCATTTGATCCGGAATGCAGGGGATCATGGAATCGAGATGCCGGAAGTTCGTCTTTCAAAAGGCAAGCCGGCTGAAGGGACCATTAAGCTGAAAGCGTACCATAGCGGCAACCACGTATTTATCGAAATCGAAGACGACGGCGCGGGAATCAATAAAGACCGTGTTCTTCAAAAAGCGCTTGATAAAGGGATTGTAACAGAAGAGCAGGCGTTAGGAATGACAGACCGCCAAATCTTTGAACTGATTATGGCGTCTGGTTTCTCAACAGCTGAAGTGATTTCTGATTTATCCGGCCGCGGTGTAGGGCTGGATGTTGTGAAAACAACTATTGAATCGCTGGGCGGCTCTATTACGATCGATTCTCAAGAAGGAGCAGGCTCGATTTTCTCTATCCAGCTTCCGCTAACATTGTCAATTATTTCTGTTATGCTTGTTGAAGTGGAGAAAGAAAAATACGCTATTCCTTTGTCGTCTATTATTGAAACGGCGATCGTTAAAAAAGAAGATATTATGAATGCGCATAACCAGCAGGTCATTGATTTCCGTGGAAAGGTAGTTCCGCTTTTATTTTTAGAGGATATTTTCTCAGTGCCGCATGAAGAAGAGGATGACCGCTTTTACTCTGTTGTTCTTGTCCGCAAAGGCGAAAAGATGGCTGGATTAGTGGTAGATTCCTTTATCGGACAGCAGGAAGTAGTGCTTAAATCGCTCGGAAACTATTTATCAAATGTTTTTGCGATCTCCGGTGCGACTATACTCGGAGACGGACAAGTAGCGCTGATTGTAGATTGCAATGCGCTGATCAAATAAGGAGGTGCACAAAGTGAGTGAAATACATGCATCCGAAACAGTAAAAGTGATTGCTTTTCAACTGATCGACAAGGAGTATGCACTTCCGGTTCATCAGGTTTACTCGATTGAAAAACTAATGCATATTACCCGTGTGCCCGGCACAGTTCCGTTTGTTAAAGGAGTTATTAATTTGCGCGGCGTAGTAACACCAATTATTGATCTGCGCAGCCGATTTGGCCTGTCAGATGAACAATACGACGATTCAACTCGTATTATCATCGCCGCTCTTGATGATATTGAGGTCGGGCTGATTGTTGACGGGGCAAATGATGTGCTGGATATTCCACTGGAGGCTATTGAGCCTCAGCCCGAGGTGGTAGGCTCACTTGGAGATGAATATATAACCGGAGTAGCCAAGCTGGACAGAAGGCTTCTTATTATGCTGAGCCTGCAGAAGATCTTTAAATAAAGGCGGCGGAATATGAACTATATCGATAAAATCCAGCCCATTCACCTTGATATTCTAAAAGAAGTCGGCAATATAGGAGCCGGTCATGCAGCCACTTCGCTCTCGACACTTTTAAACCGAAAAATTGACATGAAAGTGCCGAGCGTGCGGATTGTTCCTTTTGCGGAGATGATGGAATTAACAGGCGGATCAGAAAAAGAAGTCGTCAGTGTCAGTCTTTCCATTGAAGGAGAAGCAGGCGGCAATATGTTTTTTATGCTGGCTGTTGAAGAAGCTGACCGGTTCATTCAAAAGTTAATGAGCGATGAGTCCTTTACTTTTTACGACCGTCATAGCCACAGCATCGGCTTCTCTGCCATGCAGGAAATGGGAAACATTTTGTCTGGCTCTTATTTATCGGCGCTGGGTGATTTCACACAGCTAAAGCTGCAGCCATCCGTACCGGAGCTTGCTGTTGATATGTTTGGCGCTATTATCAGCTACGGGCTGCTTGAGATTTCACAATACAGTGATTATACCATTGTGATCGATACGCTCTTAACTGAAATGGATGAAGGAGACGGGGAAGTAGTAAAAGGCCACTTTTTTCTGCTTTTGTCCCCGGATTCTTTTCCGGTTTTATTTGAGGCACTTGGAGCGGGCTATAATGAATAAGACAGGAGAAATTGTTAAAGTCGGTATTGCGGATATGAATATTGTAAAACCGCCTGATGTAATTAGAACTTCTGGTCTTGGTTCATGTGTGGGTGTTGTTCTTTATGATGAGTCAACCCGGATTGCCGGAATGGTTCATGTGATGCTTCCGAATTCAGGTCTTGCCAGAGAGAACATAAAAAACAAAGCGAAATTTGCGGATACTGGCATCCGGGCACTTGTCAGCGAACTTGAAAAGCGCGGCGCACGGACCATTCGGTTAAAAGCGAAAATTGCGGGCGGAGCTCAAATGTTTCAATTTAAATCCGGTTCTGATTTAATGAAAATCGGGCCCAGAAATGTAGAAGCTGTGAAAGAACAGCTGCAGGCTGCTCGCATTCCTATTTTGTCAGAAGATACGGGCGGCAGCAGCGGCCGGACGATTGAGTTTGATCCGTCCACTTTTCTGCTTCATATTCGAACAGTTAATAAAGGTGAGCAAACGATTTAATTAAGCAGCGGCTGCGTCCCGCTGCTTTTTTGTGTAGACTGTTGGCAAAAAGGGTACTTTTCTTTAGAATAAAGGAAAGACTTGCAACGTGCTACGCCGGGAGGAGAGATTAGATGGCAAAACAAATGCCCCAGGATGAGCAGAAACTATGGGAAAGGTGGAAAGAAGAGCAAAATCCAGAAGACGGAGATGCACTGGTTGCCCGTTATATGCCGCTTGTTACGTTCCATTGCCGCCGTATCAGTGCAGCCCTTCCCAAAACAGTGAGCAGAGAAGAAGTGGCCAGCTATGGAATGAGCGGCCTTTATGATGCCCTTCTTAAATTTGAGCCGTCGCGCGACTTGAAATTTGATACATACGCTTCTTTCCGTATTCGCGGCGCTATTTTGGACGGTCTTCGAAAAGAGGACTGGCTCCCAAGAGCCGCAAGGGAAAAATCAAAGAAAATTGAAGCTGCTTCCTCGAAGCTGGAACAAAAGTATTTACGGGCTGTAACACCGGAGGAAGTGGCGGAAGAGCTGGGGCTTACTGTTGAGGATGTCCAGGACACGATGGCTGAACATTTTTTTGCTCATGTTTTATCGGTGGATGAGCAAATGCAGGATCAGGATCAGCCTGAAGGAACCGGTTTTGTACTAAAAGACCAGCAAATGAGAACACCCGAGGAAGAAGTGGTAAAGCAGGAGCAAATTGAAGAGCTGTCTGCTCAAATCAAAAAGCTCACGGAGAAAGAGCAGCTTGTTATTGATCTTTTTTATAAAGAAGAACTTACATTAACAGAGATTGGCGAAGTTCTGGATCTTTCCACATCACGTATCTCACAAATTCATTCCAAAGCGCTGTTTAAATTAAAGCAGCAGCTGCTAAAAAAATAAACGGACATTCAGATTGAGGTGCTGAATATGGACTTTAAATCGGTTGAAATGCAGGTCGCCCTTCCAAGAACTTTCGATGCAGCTAAAAGCTTTCACGATCATCAGCAAACCGCCCAGGCCACTCAGTATCATGCACAAGCAGAAACGGAAAAAAAAGCCGAATGGCGGCAAAAAGCGGTTGAAGAAAGCGGCGACCTTGCTAAAACAGGCGAGAGAGGGCATGAACAACAGCAGAGTAAACACCAGCAGCAAAAAAAGAAACAGCAAGAGAAGACATATGCTGCTCACCCTTATAAAGGGCAGCAAATTGACTTTAGCGGATGAGAGGGACGTATGACAACATTTTTAATTACTATTTCTTTTTTAATTCATGCTATAAGTTTATTTGCCTTGATTCTTCTTTTTCAGCGGCAGAATAAGACGAATCATTTGGAAAAAGAAATGAAGCGGACCGCCGAAGAAATGGAAGAGATGATGTCCGCATTTTTAATGGAAATAAAAGAGGAAAATGAACAGCTTATTGCTGATTTATCAAAAACGGCTCCTGCTAAAAAAGCGCCGTCTCCTTTAGCGGCAGAATATGAGGAAAAGGAGATGCCGCTGCCATTGCCACAGTATCCAGCACGTAAAGCTGCCGTGCAGGCATATGCCGGTACAAAGCATGCCGGCACAAAAGTGAAAAAGCCGGAAGATATGCCGCCTGCAGTGCGAATGGCTGATATGAAAAAGCAGGGAATGACGGATGAAGAAATAGCTAAAGCACTTCGTATCGGTATAACAGAAGTGAAGCTTGCGTTTAAATTTAATAAAGACGAATAAAATAGTTGCGAACCAATAATGAGTATGGTATAGTAACTAACGGTGTTAATACACACGCCTTTTGATTCGCCAGCTGGTGCCGTCTTCGATGGAGGCTGGTGAAAACGAGAAAGGCGGAGGAAATCTAACCAAACAGGAGGAAATAGTAATGTCAGTAATTTCAATGAAGCAATTGCTTGAAGCAGGCGTTCACTTCGGCCACCAAACTCGCCGCTGGAACCCGAAAATGAAAAAATACATCTTCCAGGAGCGTAACGGGATCTACATTATCGATCTTCAAAAAACGGTTCGCAAAGTGGAAGAAGCGTATAAATTTGTAAGAGAAGTTGCCGGTGACGGCGGGAAAGTATTGTTTGTTGGTACAAAAAAACAAGCACAGGATTCTGTGAAAGAAGAAGCAGAACGTTCAGGTATGTACTATGTAAACCAGCGCTGGCTGGGTGGTACGCTTACTAACTTCTCAACAATTCAAAAGCGTGTACAACGTTTGAAAAACATTGAAAAAATGCAGGAAGACGGTACATTTGAAGTGCTTCCAAAGAAAGAAGTTGTTCAGCTTAAAAAAGAGCATGAACGTCTTGTGAAATTCCTTGGCGGTATCCGTGATATGAAAGGCCTTCCTGATGCGCTATTCATTATCGATCCGCGTAAAGAGCGCATTGCTGTTGCAGAAGCACGTAAATTGAACATCCCAATCGTTGGTATCGTTGATACAAACTGCGATCCGGATGAAATCGATTATGTAATCCCGGCAAACGATGACGCGATTCGCGCTGTTAAACTTTTAACAGGTAAAATGGCTGACGCGGTCCTTGAAGCAAAACAAGGCGAAGAAATCGCTGAAGAGGAAGTTCAAGAAGAAGTACAGCAAGCTGAAACAGCAGAAGCTGCAGCAGAGTAATCAAACAGATAAAGGTGATAAGAGGGATAATTCTTATCACCTTTTTTTAAAGACATGAAAGATATAAAACCGCAAAAAGCGGCCTTACATATTTAAAGGAGGAACCCATAATGGCTATTACTGCACAAATGGTAAAAGAACTTCGTGAAAAAACAGGCGCAGGCATGATGGACTGCAAAAAAGCCCTTGTTGAAACAGATGGTAATTTAGATCAGGCGATCGATTACCTTCGTGAAAAAGGAATCGCAAAAGCTGCGAAAAAATCGGACCGTATCGCTGCAGAAGGTACAACATTTATCGCCAGCGAAGGCAACACAGCTGTAATCCTTGAAGTAAATGCCGAAACAGATTTCGTAGCAAAAAATGAAAACTTCCAAACACTTGTAAAAGAAATCGCTGCTCATTTATTGGCTAAAAAGCCTGCTTCAGTTGAAGAAGCGCTGGCTCAAACAATGGAAAATGGCAAAACGGTTGACACATACATCAGTGAGGCTATTTCAAAAATCGGGGAAAAAATCACGCTTCGCCGTTTTGAAGTGCGTACAAAAGGTGATAATGCAGCATTTGGTGAGTACCTCCACATGGGCGGGCGCATTGGTGTATTAGCAATGGTTGAAGGCACAACAGACGCATCGGCTGCAAAAGACGTTGCGATGCATGCAGCTGCATTAAATCCTAAATATGTTTCACGTGATCAGGTATCAGAAGAAGAAGTAGAACGCGAGCGTAAAGTTTTAACAGAGCAAGCGTTAAACGAAGGCAAACCTGAAAATATTGTGGCAAAAATGGTTGAAGGCCGTCTTGGCAAGTTCTTTGAAGAAGTATGCATTTTGGACCAGAGCTTTGTTAAAGATCCTGATCAGAAAGTTCGCCAATTCCTTGAGTCTAAAGGAGCAACATTAACGGAATTTGTTCGCTATGAAGTAGGCGAAGGACTTGAAAAACGCCAGGATAACTTTGCAGAAGAAGTTATGAGCCAGGTGAAAAAATAATAATTCCGTATCCGCCGGCCGGAAAGGAATAAGTGAAATCCCTTACCGCTTTTGGTGAGGGATTTCATGTACATTACAGATGGAGGTTTACATGAGCCAGCCAAAGTATAAACGTGTCGTATTAAAATTAAGTGGTGAAGCTTTAGCAGGAGAAGCAGGGTTTGGGATTAACCCAACTGTGATTCAATCTGTAGCTGAACAAGTAAAAGAAGTAAGTGAACTGGATGTTGAAGTAGCAGTCGTTGTTGGCGGCGGCAACATCTGGCGCGGTAAAATCGGCAGTGAAATGGGGATGGACCGCGCGACAGCAGACTATATGGGAATGCTGGCAACCGTAATGAATTCAATGGCCTTACAGGACAGCCTGGAACAGCTTGGCATTGAAACCCGGGTCCAGACTTCCATTGAAATGCGCCAGATTGCTGAGCCATACATTCGCCGGCGTGCGATTCGTCATTTAGAAAAAGGCCGTGTAGTTATTTTTGCGGCAGGCACAGGAAACCCTTATTTCTCAACAGATACTACAGCGGCATTGCGCGCTGCTGAAATCGAAGCAGAAGTAATCCTGATGGCGAAAAATAATGTCGATGGCGTTTACAGCGCAGATCCAAAAGTGGATAAAGATGCTGTGAAATATGCAGAATTGTCTTACCTTGACGTTATTAAGGAAGGTCTTGCTGTAATGGATTCAACAGCTTCTTCATTATGCATGGATAATGATATTCCGCTGGTCGTTTTTTCTATAATGGAAAAAGGCAATATAAAACGTGTAGTACTTGGTGAAAATATTGGAACAACGGTGAGGGGGAAATAAGGTGTCTCAAGAAATTATCAGTCAGTCTAAAGAAAGAATGGAAAAAGCAATTGGAGCATTTAACCGGGAGCTTGCTTCCATCCGTGCCGGACGGGCGAGTGCGAACGTGCTGGATCGGATTACCATTGATTACTATGGAGCACCTACGCCGATTAATCAGCTTGCTTCTATTAATATTCCAGAAGCACGTTTGCTTGTCATTACTCCTTATGATAAATCGTCTATGGGGGATATCGAGAAAGCGATTTTAAAGTCGGATCTTGGGTTGACGCCTTCAAATGATGGCTCTGTGATCCGCTTAAATTTCCCTGCTTTAACAGAAGAGCGGCGTAAAGAGCTGGCGAAGCTTGTCAAAAAAGAAGCAGAAGACGCAAAAGTAGCGATCCGCAACATTCGCCGCGACACAAACGATGATTTAAAGAAAAGCGAGAAAAACGGCGACTTGACTGAAGATGATCTTCGAGGTTACACAGAAGACGTACAAAAACAAACGGATGCCTATATCCGAAAGGTAGACGAGATTGCCAAAGAAAAAGAACAAGAGATCTTGGAAGTGTAAAAAGCAAACCCTCTTGCTGGCAGGAGGGTTTCTTTTTTTGGATTTTATCGCTCTCATTACTACGAATTCAGCATGTGTGGTAAAATAGGTTGGAAGAAGCGATATGGGGGATTTTTTATGGCGCATAAACAGTGGTTCTGGCAAACAAAAAATACAGGGGATGTTACAATTTCAAAAGAAGGCATTCCCGTACACATTGCCATTATTATGGATGGAAACGGCCGCTGGGCAAAAAAAAGAGCACTGCCCCGTATTGCCGGCCATAATGAAGGAATGAAAACCGTTCGAGAAATTACTCGTTCTGCAAGCCAGCTTGGAGTCAAAGTATTGACTCTTTATGCGTTTTCAACGGAAAATTGGAAGCGTCCAAAGCTGGAGGTTGACTTTTTAATGAAGCTGCCAGAGGAATTTCTTTCAACGTTCTTGCCTGAATTAATAGAAGAAAATGTTCGTGTGGAAATGATTGGCGATATAGAACAACTGCCAAAACATACACAAAGAGCTGTTCAAAATGCAATGGAGCAGACTGCCGACAACGATGGGCTTATTCTTAATTTTGCATTGAATTATGGCAGCCGCACAGAACTTGTTCAAGCAATACGAGCGGTTGTAAAAGATGTAAAAGACGGGGCATTGTCAGAGCAGGAGATAACGGATGCCACAATCTCCCGCTATTTAATGACAAGCCATTTGCCGGAACCGGATTTACTTATTCGAACAAGCGGCGAGCACCGGCTGAGCAATTTTATGCTCTGGCAGCTGGCTTATACAGAATTTTTCTTTACGGACGTTTTATGGCCTGATTTTTCAGAGAAGCATTTGATTGAAGCAATTGCTTCCTATCAGAAGAGATCCAGGCGGTTTGGCGGTTTGTCGTAATGGAATGGGTGGGAGATTAACTGAGATGAAACAACGACTCGTTACAGGGATTATCGCGGCAGCTGCGTTTCTGCCAATCGTGCTGATTGGCGGCCTGCCGTTTATCCTTCTTGTTTATATCATGAGCGCAGCTGCTGTTGCAGAAGCATTAAAAATGAAAAAAATTGCTGTTTTTTCAACGGCGGGCTTTTTGTCTATTCTTCTTTCTTTCGTTATGCTTATTCCGGAAGAGAGAGCAGGCGAGTGGCAGCTGCTCGGGTTTGGAAAGCTGGAGCTTCTGCTTTTATTTGTTTTGCTCTTTTTAGTAAATACGGTTATTACCAAAAACCGTTTTACATTTGAAGACGCGGCCTATTGTGTATTGCTGCCTTTATATATTGGCTTTGGCTTTTCTTATTTAATTGAAACAAGAGAAGCAGGAATTGCCTTTGTCTTTTTTGCTTTGTTTATAACATGGGCTTCGGACTCAGGCGCGTATTTTGTCGGGCGCTCGTTTGGTAAAAGAAAACTGTGGCCTGAAATCAGCCCAAATAAAACTGTGGCCGGTTTTTACGGAGGTATTGCTTCGGCGACCCTTGTGGCCGGCGCTTTTCTGTTTGTCATAGACTTTCCTGCACCTGCTGTATGGGTCCTGGCTGCTGCAACTGTCCTTTCTATTGCCGGGCAAATTGGTGATCTGGCTGAATCGGCTTTAAAACGCCACTACAATGTTAAAGATTCCGGCACCCTGCTGCCGGGCCACGGAGGCATTCTAGACCGTACAGACAGCTGGCTGTTTGTTTTTCCACTGCTGCATATGCTTCAATTATTGTAAGGGGATGAACGTATTGAAAACGATTAGTTTGTTAGGAGCGACTGGTTCTATTGGAGTGCAGACGCTCGATATTATCCGCAAGCATCCGGAGTCTTTCCGATTAGCCGCTTTTTCTGCCGGTCGAAATGAAGGAGCAGCTGAAGCGATGATCCGCGAGTTCGAGCCCGAGGTCGTCTCGGTCATAGAAAAAGACGCGGCAGAACGCCTGCAGTCAAATTTTCCAAATACCCGGGTTTTTTTCGGAGAAGAAGGACTCAAGGCAGTAGCTGTTCATGAACTGGCAGATACACTTGTCAATGCGGTAATTGGCAGTGTCGGCCTGAAGCCGACACTAGAAGCAATTGATGCAGGGAAAAACATTGCCATTGCCAACAAAGAAACACTGGTGACCGCCGGCCATATTGTGACGACGGCGGCTAAAAAAGCCGGTGTGCACCTGCTGCCGGTAGACAGCGAGCATTCAGCTATTTTTCAAAGCTTACAGGGAGAGAAAGAAAAAAACATAAGCCGCCTTATATTAACTGCCTCAGGCGGAAGCTTTCGTGATAAAAAGCGGGAAGAATTAAAGCGGGTGACAGTAGAAGAAACATTGAACCATCCAAATTGGTCAATGGGCGCGAAAATTACAGTGGATTCTGCTACAATGATGAATAAGGGACTTGAAGTAATCGAAGCACACTGGCTGTTTCATTTGCCGTATGACCAGATCGACGTAATCCAGCATCGGGAAAGCATTATTCATTCAATGGTAGAATTTCAAGACCGCTCGGTAATCGCGCAGCTTGGTTCTCCTGATATGCGTGTACCGATTCAATATGCATTAACCTGGCCAGACCGGCTGCCGCTGCCTGATACAAAAGTGCTGAATCTGGCGGAAATAGGACGCCTTCATTTTGAGGAAATGGATTTTAAACGATACCGTATGCTCTATCTTGCTTATGAGGCAGGAAAAATAGGCGGAACAATGCCAGCAGTAATGAATGCGGCAAATGAAGCAGCTGTTGCTGCTTTTCTAGACCGAAAGCTTTCTTTTCTTGGAATTGAGGAAGCAGTCGAACGAGCCATGGAGCGTCATATGCCAATTCAATCCCCGGGATTAGAGGCCATTTTAGAAGCAGATACGCAGGCTAGAGAAACCGTAAGCTCACTTTTATCTCGTATTTAGCGGGTAAAAGATCACTTTATTATAAAAAGGTGGTTAGAAACATTTGAATACCGTCATAGCGTTTATCGTTATATTTGGATCGCTGGTCTTTTTCCATGAGCTGGGCCATTTTATATTTGCCAGACGAGCAGGCATTTTGTGCCGTGAATTTGCGATCGGTTTCGGGCCGAAAGTGTTTTCCCACAAAAAAGGAGAAACTGTATGGACAATTCGGCTGCTGCCGCTTGGCGGTTATGTCCGGATGGCAGGTGAAGATCCAGAAACAACCGAATTAAAAGCGGGACAGCGAATTGGAGTTGTATTTAATGAAAACGAAGAAGCGGTCAATCTTATTATAAATGGGAGAGACCGGTTTAAAGATGCCAGAGTCATCGAGATTGAACGGGCCGACCTTGAGCATGGCCTGACTATAAGCGGCTATGAAGAAGGAGAAGAAGAATTAAAAACATACCCTGTCCATCGTGAGGCCCTTATAACCGAAGACCAATTAAGTATACAGATAGCGCCATATGACCGCCAATTTAATTCTAAAACCCTTCTCCAGCGGGCAATGGCTATTTTTGCGGGACCGTTGTTTAACTTTATTCTGGCATTTATCGTTTTTGTAGTGCTGGCGATGATTCAAGGGATTCCAACAAATGAGCCGGAGCTTGGAGAAGTGATTGATGAAGGGGCAGCGGTTGAAGCCGGCTTAAAAGAAGGGGACCGTGTTGTTTCAATTGACGGTGAAAACATGGCTTCCTGGGATGAAATTGTGAAAGTGATCCAGGAAAATCCCGGAGAAGAACTTACTTTTATCGTTGACCGTGAGGGAGAGCAATTAACAGTTCCGGTCACGCCTTCCGCAGAAGAAGCCGAAGGAAAAACATTTGGCCGGATTGGCGTATACAGTCCATTTGAACATTCAATTATTGGGTCATTTACGTATGGAGCCAAAGACGTATACAATTGGACCAAGCTTATTTTTGAGCTTCTTGGCACAATTGTAACCGGCCAGTTTTCCCTTGATATGCTGTCGGGTCCTGTTGGTATCTACGTATCAACGGACACAGTCGCCCAGTCCGGTATTTTTAATCTGGCAAAATGGGCAGGTGTGTTAAGTATTAATCTGGGAATTATGAACCTGCTGCCGCTTCCGGCTCTTGATGGCGGACGCCTTATGTTCTTCCTGTATGAAGCGGTGCGGGGAAAACCGGTAGACCGCCAGATGGAAGGCATGGTGCATTTTGTCGGCTTTGCGTTACTTATGCTGTTAATGATCGTAGTAACATGGAACGACATTCAGCGTTTCTTTTTATAATTATTTTTATTCCAATTTTAGTCGAGGTGCGATTGAATGAAACAAAGCAGAACCTTAATTCCAACAATGCGGGAAGTGCCGGCTGATGCAGAAGTAAAAAGCCATCAGCTGCTTCTCCGTGCCGGTTTTATTCGGCAAAATGCAAGCGGTGTTTACAGCTACCTGCCGCTTGGAAAAAAAATGCTTCGCCATGTAGAAGAGATTATCCGTGAAGAAATGGATGATGCCGGAGCCGTAGAACTTCTTATGCCTGCGCTGCAGCAGGCGGAACTCTGGCAGGAATCCGGCCGCTGGCAAACATATGGACCGGAATTGATGCGTTTAAAAGACCGCCATTCACGGGAATTCGCCCTCGGCGCAACCCATGAGGAAGTGATTACATCACTGATTCGTGATGAAATTAAATCATATAAGCGTCTGCCATTGACCCTGTATCAAATTCAAACAAAATTCCGGGATGAAAAACGGCCTCGTTTCGGCCTTCTGCGCGGCCGTGAATTTATCATGAAGGATGCTTATTCTTTCCATTCTTCACAGGAGAGCCTGGACGAAGTATACGATCGGTTATTTACTGCGTATTCGAATATATTCCGCCGCTGCGGATTAAACTTCCGCGCAGTCATTGCCGATTCTGGCGCTATGGGCGGTAAAGATACACATGAATTTATGGTACTTTCTGAGATTGGTGAAGACACGATTGCGTACTCCGATGTTTCAGATTATGCAGCCAATGTTGAAATGGCGCCTGTCGTAACTGTTTATGAAAAAAGCGATGAGGAGCAAAAAGCGCTTGAAAAAGTGGAAACACCGGATTCAAAAACAATTGAAGCTGTAGGCAAATTCTTGAATGTTTCTGCACAGCAATGTATTAAAACACTCGTTTTTAAAGTAGATGAAGATCTTGTGGTTGTACTGGCTCGAGGTGATCATGAAATCAACGATATTAAGCTGAAAAACAGCTTAAATGCGAAAACAGTCGAAATGGCTTCAGAGGAAGAAGCAAACAAATTATTTGGAGCTTCCTTTGGATCGCTTGGACCGGTCGGGCTTCCTGCTGATGTGAAAGTATTAGCTGACAATGCGGTTCAATCGATGGTGAACATTGTATGCGGCGCAAATGAAGATGGCTGGCATTATACAAATGCTAATGCAGGGCGCGATTTCCAGGTAACTGAATTTGCCGACCTGCGTTTTATTCTAGAAGGCGATCCGTCCCCTGATGGAAACGGGCATATCCAATTTGCCAAGGGAATTGAAGTAGGGCATATTTTCAAATTAGGCACACGTTATAGTGAAGCGATGAACGCTGTTTATTTAGATGAAAACGGCCGTACACAGCCAATGATCATGGGCTGTTATGGCATTGGAGTTTCCCGGATTGTAGCGGCCATGGCAGAAGAGTTTAATGATGAAAAAGGCTTTGTCTGGCCGGTGAATCTGGCTCCATTCGATGTCCATGTTATTCCGGTAAACGTAAAAGATAATGATCAAGTCAAAGCAGCCGATGAGATTTATAACGCATTGCGGTCTGCCGGCATGACTGCTCTTCTGGACGATCGTGCCGAACGGGCCGGCGTTAAATTTACAGACAGTGATTTAATCGGCCTGCCTGTTCGTGTCACTGCTGGAAAAAAAGCAGCTGAAGGCATCGTTGAGGTGAAAGTCCGCAAAACAGGCGAAGTAATTGAGTCGCCGGTGAGTGAAATTGTGCAAGTTGTGCGTAACTTGCAAGCTGCACTTTAAAAAGAAAAAAGGATGACCGGCCTGTGCCGTTCATCCTTTTCTGTGTAAGGGGAGGAAAGGAAATGAATGGAGATGCATCAAGCGGACGCAGCCGGTTTTTAATTTTACTTGATCAGCTGCGTCTGACAGAAGATGCCGTTGTGCGCCATTTTGACCGAACAGAAATAAAAAAATTAACCGTATTAAAGCAGGAGAAAAAGTGGCATTTTGTTTTTTCAGCACCGTCACTGATCCCGGCAAGTGTATTGATGAGATTTGCGGATGCGCTGACTGGAACGTTTTCTTCTTTTGCATTCGTAACATTTTCAATCGAAACAGAGGATCGGACTTGTACACCTGAGCATGTAACAGACTACTGGCCTTACTGTATCCGCCAGCTTGATGGAATTGCGCCTCCAATCCTGGCTGCCTTAAATGGACAAAAGCCTGATGTTTCTGGCACAAAGCTTATCATTAAATCCAATAATGAAATGGAAGGCATGGCGCTGAAAAATAAATACGGACGCCGGATTTGCGACATTTACGAAAGTCTTGGCTTTCCGCCATTAACGTTTGATATTCAGGTGTCTGAAAACAGGCAGTCTGAAGAATACGAAAAGTTTTTGGAAGAAAAACGAAAAGAAGATACAGAGCGCGCAAGACAGGCTGTTATTGACATGCAGAACCGGGCGAAAGAACAGGAAGGCGCTCCCGAAGATTCAGGACCTGTTACGATTGGTTATACAATTAAAGAGGATGCCGAGTTTAAAAAGCTGGAAGAAATTATTGATGAAGAACGCCGAATTGCATCAGAAGGATATATTTTTGACGCGGAAACAAAAGAGCTGCGCAGCGGCCGGACATTGCTTACATTTAAAATCACCGATTATACTGATTCCCTCATGGTCAAGATGTTTTCCCGGGATAAAGAGGATGCAGCCATGTTTAACCGGGTGAAAAAAGGTATGTGGGTTCGCGTGCGCGGTTCCGTTCAAAACGATACATTTGTCCGCGATCTTGTCATGATTGCCAATGATATTAATGAAATTCGGCCGCCGATGAGAGAAGATACAGCGGAGGAAAAACGGGTGGAACTGCATCTTCATTCCCCGATGAGCCAAATGGACGCCGTGTCCTCTGTCAGTGCTTTGATTGCCCAGGCGAAAAAGTGGGGACATTCCGCTATGGCAATTACGGATCATGCGGTCGCACAATCATTCCCTGAAGCATACAGTGCCGGTAAAAAAAATGGCGTAAAAATTTTATACGGAGTGGAAGCAAATCTTGTTGATGACGGTGTTCCGATTGCCTACGAGGATGCAGACCGGGAACTGGCAACGGATACGTATGTTGTATTTGACGTTGAGACAACCGGGCTTTCCGCTGTTTATGATACAATTATTGAATTGGCCGCAGTAAAAATTAAAGATGGCGAAATCATTGACCGCTTTGAACGGTTTGCTAATCCTCACCAGCCGCTTTCCGCTACAATTATTGAATTGACAGGAATAACAGACGATATGCTGGTCGATGCGCCAGAGGCAGAGGAAGTACTAAAAGACTTTAAAGAATGGTCAGGGGAGGCAATACTGGTTGCCCACAATGCATCGTTCGATATGGGATTTATTCAAACTGGCTATGAGAAATACAATATCGGCCGTGCAGGCAACCCTGTTATCGATACTCTTGAGCTGGCCCGCCTGCTGTATCCGGATATGAAAAACCACCGGCTGAATACGTTGGCGAAAAAATTCGACGTAGAATTAACGCAGCATCACCGTGCGATTTATGATACGGAAGCAACCGGATATATATTGCTGAAGCTGTTAAAAGAGGCCGAGGCAAAAGGAATTAAAAAGCACAACGAGTTTAATAATTATATGGGAGAAGGAGGAGCTTATAAACGGGCCCGCCCTTATCATTGCACTCTTCTCGCCCAAAATGCAGAAGGGCTGAAAAATTTATTTAAACTCGTTTCCCTTTCGCATATTAATTACTTTTACCGGGTGCCGCGCATTCCCCGGTCTGTTTTGCAAAAGCACCGGAAAGGCCTGTTGATTGGCTCAGGGTGCAATAAAGGGGAAGTATTTGAAGCGATGATGCAAAAAGGAATGGATGAAGCGCGAAAAGCGGCCGAGTTTTATGATTATCTGGAAGTACAGCCAAACGCTGTCTACGCGCCGCTCATTGAAATGGAACTTGTGCGCGATGAAGCAGGGCTCCATGACATCGTTCAAAATATAGTTGCGCTTGGAGAGGAGCAGGACAAATTAGTTGCTGCAACAGGAAATGTTCACTATTTAAACAAAGAGGATAAAGTATACCGCCATATTTTAATTTCTTCAATGGGCGGAGCCAATCCGTTGAACCGGCAGACGCTTCCGGATGTTCATTTCCGTACAACCAATGAAATGCTTGAGGCGTTTTCATTTTTAGGAAAAGAAAAAGCACACGAAATTGTCGTGGAAAATACAAATAAAATCGCCGGCATGATTGAAGAAGTAAAGCCGATTAAAGACGACCTTTATACGCCGAAGATTGAAGGCGCCGATGAGGAAATGCGGGAGATGAGTTACGGCATGGCCCGCAGTATATACGGGGAAGAACTTCCGGAGATTGTAGAAGCCCGTCTTGAAAAAGAATTAAAAAGCATTATCGGCCACGGGTTTGCGGTTATTTATTTGATTTCACATAAACTCGTGAAAAAGTCGCTTGATGATGGCTATCTTGTCGGCTCGCGTGGATCTGTCGGTTCTTCTTTTGTGGCAACCATGACAGAAATTACCGAGGTAAATCCGCTGCCTCCGCATTACGTCTGTCCGTCCTGCAAAAAATCGGAGTTTTTTGATGACGGTTCAGTAGGCTCGGGATTTGACCTGCCGGATAAAGACTGCCCGGATTGCGATATTCCTTATAAAAAAGACGGTCACGATATTCCGTTTGAAACATTCCTTGGCTTTAAAGGAGATAAAGTACCGGATATTGACTTGAACTTTTCTGGTGAGTATCAGCCGCGTGCCCATAACTATACAAAAGAACTGTTTGGAGAAGATTATGTATTCCGGGCGGGAACGATTGGCACAGTAGCCGAAAAAACGGCTTATGGCTACGTGAAAAAATATGCAGAGGAATATACGAAGCAGTACCGCAGTGCGGAAGTAGACCGGCTTGTATCGGGCTGTACAGGTGTCAAGAGAACGACGGGCCAGCACCCGGGCGGTATTATTGTTGTGCCGGATTACATGGATATTTACGATTTTTCGCCGATTCAGTATCCAGCAGATTCCGATAAATCCGAATGGAAAACGACTCACTTTGACTTTCATTCCATTCACGATAATTTGCTTAAGCTTGATATTCTTGGGCACGATGATCCGACCGTGATCCGGATGCTGCAGGATTTATCAGGAATCGATCCAAAAACGATCCCAACGGACGATCCGGAAGTAATGAAAATTTTCAGCGGTACTGAATCGCTTGGTGTGACTGAGGAACAAATTATGTGCAAGACTGGTACGCTTGGTATCCCGGAATTTGGTACGCGATTTGTACGGCAGATGCTTGAGGAAACAAAGCCGACCACTTTCTCAGAGCTTGTTCAAATTTCAGGTCTTTCACATGGAACGGATGTGTGGCTTGGCAATGCACAGGAGCTGATTCAAAAAGGGATCTGCCAGCTGTCCGATGTAATTGGCTGCCGGGACGATATTATGGTTTACTTGATTTATCAGGGGCTGGATCCCGCCTTTGCTTTTAAAATTATGGAGTCGGTCCGTAAAGGAAAAGGCTTATCAGAAGAAATGGAAGAGGAAATGCGCAAAAATGAAGTACCGGAGTGGTATATTGATTCCTGTAAAAAGATCAAGTATATGTTCCCGAAAGCACACGCAGCTGCTTATGTGCTAATGGCCGTCCGCATTGCTTATTTTAAAGTGCATCTGCCACTCCTTTATTATGCTGCTTATTTTACCGTCCGGGCGGAAGACTTCGATATTGATGTAATGTCAAAGGGCTCTTCGGCAATAAAAGCTCTTCTGCAGGAAATCAATGCAAAAGGGCTGGACGCGTCGCCAAAAGAAAAAAACCTGATGACAGTGCTTGAACTCGCTCTTGAAATGGTGGAACGGGGCTTTACCTTTAAAAAAGTCGACTTATACCGTTCGAGTGCAGATGAATTTGTCATTGACGGGAACTCGCTTATTCCCCCGTTCAATGCACTGCCTGGGCTTGGAACAAATGCCGCAAAAAACATTGTTGCATCACGGGCGGATGGTGAATTCCTATCAAAAGAAGATTTACAGCAGCGCGGGAAAGTATCCAAAACCATTATGGAGTACTTAGAAAAAATGGGCTGCCTGGACGCACTGCCTGATCAAAACCAGCTGTCGTTGTTTTGATGCGTGTTTGCAAAAAAGGGCCGTTTATGCTATTCTTGAAAATGGAAATTGCATGATAACTCTCTTCGAAAGAGTGGGCCACCCCCACTCTTTCGTGTTTGTTGCGGGGATGTTCCGAAACAAATTTTTTCATGCGGGAGGACAAAAAATGAGTAAAATCATCGAAACAGTGGAACAAATTGCTGTACCAATTGTTGAAGAATTAAATCTTGAACTCGTGGAAGTCGAATATGTAAAAGAGGGAAAAAACTGGTTCCTTCGTTTGTATATTGACAAAGAAAACGGTGTGGATATTGAGGAATGTGCAGTAGTTAGTGAGCGGCTAAGCGAGCAGCTTGATGCGCTTGAACCTGATCCGATTCCGCATAACTATTTTCTTGAGGTGTCTTCACCAGGTGCGGAACGGCCGCTAAAAACACAGCAGGATTTTGAACGCGCAGTTGGCAAGTACGTCAATATTAAGCTTTATGAACCGCTTGATGGGGAAAAAGTGTATGAAGGAACTCTCACTTCATTTGCAGACGATGAGTTGACAGTGGAATATATGGTGAAAACACGTAAAAAACAAATCACTATTCCAATGTCAAAAGTGGCAAAAGCGCGTCTTGCTGTCACTTTTTAAGAAAATTTAATAAGATAAGAATGTAAGGAGGCTTTTCAGCCAATGAGTTCAGAACTGTATGATGCGCTTCTTTATCTGGAAAAGGAAAAAGGCATTGAGCGCAATTTATTAATTGAAGCAATTGAAGCGGCACTTGTTTCTGCTTATAAACGAAACTTTAACCAGGCGCAAAATGTGCGCGTTGACTTGAATTTAGAAGGCGGTTCTATGCGGGTTTTCGCCCGTAAGGAAGTGGTCGATGAAGTATTCGATTCCCGTCTGGAAATTGCACTCGCAGATGCTGTAGCAATCAACCCGGCTTATGAAATCGGCGATATTGTGGAAATGGAAGTAACACCAAAAGACTTTGGCCGCATCGCAGCGCAGGCTGCAAAGCAGGTTGTAACACAGCGGGTACGTGAAGCGGAAAGAGGCATCATTTATTCGGAATTTATTGACCGCGAAGAGGATATCATGACCGGGATTGTCCAGCGTCAGGATGCCCGCTTTATTTATGTAAGTCTTGGCAAAATTGAAGCGCTTTTGCCGCAGGCAGAGCAAATGGCGAATGAAACATACAAGCCGCATGATCGGATTAAAGTTTATATCACAAAAGTAGAACGTACCACAAAAGGGCCCCAAATTTATGTGTCCCGCACACATCCTGGACTTTTAAAGCGTTTATTTGAAATTGAGGTTCCGGAAATTTTTGACGGCACAGTGGAAATTCGTTCTGTATCCCGTGAAGCGGGCGACCGTTCTAAAATTTCTGTTCATGCAGAGAACCCTGAAGTTGATCCGATCGGGGCATGTGTCGGGCCGAAAGGAAACCGGGTTCAGGCAATCGTCAATGAATTAAAAGGCGAAAAAATTGATATCGTACAGTGGTCAGAGGACCCTGTTGTTTTTGTAGCGAATGCGTTAAGCCCGGCAAAAGTAGTCGAAGTAATGGTTGACGAAGAAAACAAAGCAACAACTGTTATTGTTCCGGACTATCAATTATCGCTTGCAATCGGCAAGCGCGGTCAAAATGCTCGGCTTGCTGCAAAATTAACGGGCTGGAAAATTGACATCAAGAGTGAGACAGATGCCCGCGCAGCAGGAATTTATCCAACTGGAAACAGTGCTGAGCAAAAAGAGGACGATTTCGAGCCTGCAGATAATAACCTTGAAGATTTCTTTTCAGAAGAAATTGAATAAGGAGGCGTTTCAGGATGCCAGTGCCTAAAAAGGTGCCGCTTAGAAAATGCGCGGCAACCGGTGAAATGAAGCCGAAAAAAGAAATGATCCGCATCGTGCGTTCAAAAGAAGGAGATGTATCTGTGGATCCGACGGGAAAAAAATCGGGGCGCGGTACATATGTTTCAAAAACGAAAGAAGCGGTTGAAGCAGCAAAAAAGAAAAATGTTCTTGCGCGGCAGCTTAACGCGGAAATCCCGCCATCTGTTTATGATGATCTGCTTGATCTTGTAACGAAAGGCAGTCGTTAACATGGCATTAAATCCATGGACGTCTTTTCTTGGTCTCGCAAACCGGGCCGGGAAGCTGATTACCGGCGAAGAATTGACTGTAAAAGAAATACAGCGCGGCAATGCAAAGCTGATTTTGCTGTCAGAGGATGCATCGCGCAATACAGAAAAGAAAATAACGGATAAAGCGGCTTTTTACAAAGTTCCGGTTCGTCGCGTCGAAAACCGTGAAGTGCTTGGACAGGCTATTGGCAAAGAAGCACGTGTAGTAGTTACCGTGACAGATGCCGGCTTTGCTAAAAAGCTAAAAATGCTTATCGATGGGAATGACAGTTAATAAGCTGTTATGACGAGGAGGCTGTTCAAATTTGAATAATAAACCAAATAATCAACAATCAACAAATAAACCATCAGGAAACCGTGGGCCGGCAAAGCCGAAACCAACGGGCTCAAAACCGGGTCAGCAAAAACAGGGCGGCGGTGCACGTGGCGGTTCGAAACCAGGATCCCGCGGTATTAACGGCGGACCGCGCGGAAAAGGCCGTTCGGGTGGACAGCGTAAAGGCGCGCCAAAACAGCCAATGCCAGTGAAAAAGAAAGAGATTCCGGAAAAAATTGTTTTCTCTGGTTCTTTAACAGTGGGTGAGCTTGCCAAGAAAATGAACGTTGAGCCATCTGACGTTATTAAAAAGCTATTTATGCTTGGTGTAATGGCAACAATAAACCAGGAGCTCGATAAAGATGCAATTGAACTTGTGGCAGGCGAGTTTAACGTAGAAGTAGAAGAAGAAATTTTAATCGACAAAGCGGATCTTGAAACGTATTTTGAAGAGGAAGACACGGAAGAAACCGCTGTTGAACGTCCGGCTGTAGTAACGATTATGGGTCATGTTGATCATGGGAAAACCACTCTTTTAGATTCCATCCGTAACACAAAAGTAACAGAAGGCGAAGCTGGAGGTATCACGCAGCATATTGGTGCCTACCAGGCTGAAACAAACAGCAAAAAAATCACATTCCTTGACACACCGGGACATGCGGCGTTTACAACAATGCGTGCACGCGGTGCGAAAGTAACTGATATTACAATTCTCGTTGTTGCAGCAGACGACGGTGTTATGCCGCAAACTGTTGAAGCGATCAACCATGCAAAAGCAGCAGAAGTTCCGATTATCGTAGCTGTCAATAAAATTGATAAGCCGGCAGCGAATCCGGACCGGGTCATGCAGGAATTAACTGAGCATGGACTTGTTCCTGAAGCATGGGGCGGTGAGACGATTTTTGTTCCTCTTTCAGCAAAAAACGGTGAAGGTATTGATACTCTTCTAGAGATGATTCTTCTTGTAGCGGAAGTGGAAGAACTAAAAGCTGATCCAACTCGGAAAGCAATGGGTACAGTAATTGAAG
This sequence comes from Domibacillus indicus, assembly GCF_000970685.1. Lineage (GTDB taxonomy): Bacteria > Bacillota > Bacilli > Bacillales > Domibacillaceae > Domibacillus > Domibacillus indicus. Next base: position 145,505 of record NZ_LAJB01000007.1, on the reverse strand, counting down.
CTGAGCTTGATAAAGGCCGCGGTTCTGTAGCCACACTGCTCGTTCAAAACGGTACTCTGAATGTTGGTGACCCAATTGTAGTCGGAAATACGTTTGGTCGTGTCCGCGCAATGGTAAATGATATAGGACGGCGTGTAAAAACAGCTGGTCCTTCTACACCGGTTGAAATTACGGGGCTAAATGAAGTGCCGCTCGCTGGTGACCGTTTTGTTGTGTTTGAAGATGAAAAAACAGCGCGCCAGATCGGTGAATCCCGTGCGCAGGATGCTCTTCAGGCGCAACGGAGCGAGAAAACCAAAGTCAGCCTCGATAATTTATTTGAACATATGAAGCAGGGTGAAATGAAAGACCTTAATATCGTCTTGAAAGCGGATGTGCAGGGCTCGGTAGAAGCAGTAGCGGCCGCCCTTCAAAAAATCGAAGTAGAAGGCGTAAACGTGAAAATTATTCACACTGGAGCCGGTGCTATTACAGAATCCGACATTATCTTAGCGTCTGCCTCAAATGCAATCGTAATTGGGTTTAATGTGCGTCCGGATGTAAATGCAAAACGTACAGCAGAAGCAGAAGAAGTCGAAGTCCGTCTTCACCGTATTATTTACAAAGTTATCGAAGAGATTGAAGCGGCAATGAAAGGGATGCTTGATCCCGAATTTGAAGAAAAAATTATTGGACAGGCGGAAGTGCGCCAGACATTCAAAGTGTCTAAAATCGGAACAATTGCGGGAAGCTATGTAACAGATGGGAAAATCACACGTGATTCCGGCGTCCGCTTGATCCGTGACGGCATCGTTATTTTCGAAGGGGAAATTGATGCGCTGAAACGCTTTAAAGACGATGCGAAAGAAGTAGCACAGGGCTATGAGTGCGGAATTACCATTCGTGGCTTCAATGACGTTAAAGAAGGCGATATTATTGAAGCGTTCATCGAGCAGGAAATCGAGCGCAAATAACCTTCGCCTGAAGGAGTGAAATGTATGTCTATGCGTTCAAATCGTGTTGCAGAACAAATGAAAAAAGAATTAACAGAAATTCTAAGCCGGAAGGTGAAAGATCCACGGATCGGCTTTCTGACAGTAACAGATGTTGAAGTAACAGGTGATCTGCAGCAGGCAACCGTATATATAACGGTGCTTGGAGGCGAAGAAGAGAGGGAAGGAACATTGAAAGCCCTGGCGAAAGCAAAAGGGTTTATACGCTCAGAGCTTGGAACCCGAATCCGCCTTCGCAAAACACCTGAATTGATGTTTGAATTTGATGAATCGGTGGCGTATGGAAATAAAATCGATACGCTTCTAAGAGAACTTAGAGATTCAGATCCTTCGTAATAAAGGGAGACGCCTGGAGAAGCAGCGGAGTGATTTTGCTGATTCGACAGGCGTTTTTTGGCGAAAAAAGGAGGAATCCGCCATGAATGGTATTTTACCGCTTTGGAAAGAAAAAGGAATGACATCGCACGACTGTGTTTTTAAGGCGCGCAAAATTCTTAAAACAAAAAAAGTCGGTCATACTGGCACGCTTGATCCGGACGTGGAAGGCGTATTGCCGCTTTGTATTGGAACAGCAACCCGTCTGGCTGAATACATAACAGACAGCGGGAAAACGTATGAAGCAGAAGTGACAATTGGAGCTGCAACGGAAACAGAAGATGCTTCCGGCGCCGTTATACAAACAAAAATGATAGAAGCCCCGATTAATCAGCAGGATATTAAACGTGTGCTTGAGGAACTGACGGGGGATATTAAACAAACACCGCCCATGTATTCAGCTGTAAAAGTAAATGGAAAACGGCTTTATGAGTATGCGAGGGCTGGAAAAACCATTGAACGGCCATCTCGTACGGTTTCTATATACAGACTCGAGCAAATCAGTCCGGTAGAGCAGGATGGTGTATGTGCCCGTTTTTCAATTCGCATTGCCTGTGGAAAAGGAACCTATATCCGGACGCTTGCTGTAATGATCGGGGAAAAGCTGGGCTATCCGGCTCATATGTCCCGCCTGGTCCGCACTGAGTCCGGCGGATTTCAGGAGAAAGATTGTGTGACATTAGCCGAGCTGGCAGAAGCTTCTCCTGAAGCAGTTTTACAGCCTGTGGAGATTGCGGTTTCTCATTTGCCGAAGTGGCATGTAAATGATACAGTAGCAATAAAGATAAAAAATGGGGCAGTACTGCCAAAGCCGGCTGAATGGCCGTCTGGAGAAGCAGAAGCAGCCGTTTATTTAAACGGGGAGCTTTTAGCTATTTACCAGCATCATCCTGAAAAAACAGGGAAAGTCAAGCCGGTTAAAGTAATGCCACAACGATAGAGAGACAGGTGTAAAGATATGGATGTTATTATGCTGCGCCATCCGCACGGGCGTGAAAAAAAAGAATTTAAACCGATGGCGCTTGCGCTTGGATTTTTTGATGGTGTGCACAAAGGCCATCAAAAAGTAATTGCGGAAGCAAAAAAAAGAGCGGATCAACAGGGCTGGAAAAGTGCTGTCATGACATTCGATCCGCATCCATCTGTTGTTCTTGGCAGAAAACACAGGCATATCCGTCACATTACGCCGCTTGAAGAAAAAAAACGCCTTATTGAAGAACTTGGCATTGATTACCTGTTTATCGTTCGGTTTACATCTGATTTTGCGGCTCTTGAACCACAGCAGTTCGTCGATGAGTATATTATTGGCCTGAACGTGAAACATGTGGCAGCCGGCTTTGACTATACATACGGGCGGCTGGGCAAAGGAACGATGGAAACCTTAATGTTTCACTCGCGCGGAGAATTTACATTTACAGCAGTTGAAAAGCTTGAGTTTGAAAAAGAAAAAGTAAGCTCCACGAAAATAAGAGAGCTCCTTTCAGCTGGACTTGTGCGTGATGCGTCCGATTTGCTTGGGCGGCCTTACCGGCTACATGGAACAGTTATCCACGGGGATAAACGCGGGCGGAAAATTGGCTTCCCGACAGCTAACATTGAACCGGATGATGATTTCTTTTTACCGATGACCGGTGTGTACGCGGTAAAAATCCATGTGCAGAATCAATGGCATGAAGGAGTCTGCAATGTCGGGTACCGGCCCACCTTTAAAAGTCCGGACAAGCCGGTGCTGTCTATTGAAGTGCATATTTTTCACTATAGCGGAGATATTTATGGAGAAGAAGTAGAAGTGGACTGGTTTATCCGGCTGCGCGGAGAGCAAAAATTTAACGGCATCGAAGAGCTGACAGTCCAGATTGAAAGAGACAAACAGAAAGCTGTTCATTTCTTCGACAGCATACGCCTTGACGGAAAAGCATAAGTTTCGTATAATATACAGTGCTTGACATTTTGAACCGCTGCTTGGCATTGCGACTCTCCAACGTGTGCTCGGCTGACGGGGATGAAACATATTAAAAGGAGGAAATACAAAATGGCATTATCACAAGAACGCAAGAACGAACTAATTCAGGAGTACAGAACACACGAAAGCGACACTGGCTCTCCAGAAGTGCAAATCGCTGTGCTGACTGAACAAATCAACACGTTGAATGAACATTTACGCACTCATAAAAAAGACCACCATTCACGTCGCGGTCTATTGAAAATGGTCGGCCGCCGCCGTAACCTGCTTTCATACCTTCGCAATAAGGATGTAGCCCGTTACCGCGAGTTGATCCAAAAACTCGGTTTACGCCGATAATTCACTATCAAGCGGGATATTTCCCGCTTTTTTGTTAGGAAAAAATGGTTTTTAAATAAAGAGAGGTGCTACCTAATGGAGCAGGGAAAAAGAACATTTTCCATCGACTGGGCAGGCCGCGAATTGACTGTTGAAGTTGGACAAATCGCGAAGCAGGCCAATGGTTCAGCGCTTATCCGCTACGGCGATACGGTTGTACTGAGCACTGCTACGGCTTCTAAAGAAGCAAAAGCTGTAGATTTCTTCCCGTTAACTGTAAATTATGAAGAGCGTCTTTATGCAGCTGGTAAAATTCCAGGAGGATTTATTAAACGGGAAGGCCGCCCAAGTGAAAAAGCAACACTGGCGAGCCGGCTGATTGACCGGCCAATCCGTCCTCTTTTTCCAGACGGATTCCGAAATGAAATTCAAGTAATCAGCATGGTTATGAGTGTTGACCAGAATTGTTCTCCGGAAATGGCCGCTATGTTTGGTTCTTCACTGGCTTTGTCTGTTTCAGACATTCCTTTTGATGGTCCGATTGCTGGAGTAAATGTCGGGCGCATTAATGATGAATTTATTATCAATCCGACTGTGGAGCAGCAGGAACAAAGCGATATTGATTTATCGGTTGCAGGAACAAAAGAAGCTATCAACATGGTTGAAGCGGGTGCGGACGAGGTGCCGGAAGAAGTGATGCTTGAAGCAATCATGTTTGGACATGAAGAAATCAAGCGCTTAATTGCCTTCCAGGAAGAGATTGCCAAAGCCTGTGGAAAAGAAAAACGTGAAGTTGTTCTTTATGAAAATGACAGGGTACTGGAAGCGAAAATTCGGGCTATGTGTGAAGCGGACATGAAGCAGGCGATTCAAACTCCTGAAAAGCATGCGCGTGAAGAAGCGATCACAGAAGTGAAAAATGCTGTAAAAGAAGCACTTTTGTCTGAAGATGAAGAAGAATTGCTTGGTGAAGCATCGGTTATTCTTGAAAAAATTGTCAAAGAAGAAGTGCGCAGGTTAATCACTGTAGAGAAAATCCGTCCGGATGGCCGGAAAATTGATGAAATCCGTCCGCTGGCCTCAGAAACAACACTGCTTCCGCGTACTCATGGTTCAGCAATGTTTACACGCGGCCAGACGCAGGTTCTCAGCATTGCGACACTTGGTGCCCTGGGAGACGTCCAGATTTTGGATGGTCTCGGTACAGAAGAATCGAAGCGGTTTATGCACCATTACAATTTTCCGTCATTCAGCGTAGGGGAAACCCGTCCGCTTCGGGCACCGGGACGCCGCGAAATCGGGCACGGAGCACTCGGAGAACGGGCTCTTTATCCAATTATTCCAGATGAAAAAGATTTTCCATATACAATCCGCCTTGTATCAGAAGTGCTTGAGTCAAATGGTTCGTCGTCGCAGGCGAGCATTTGTGCAAGCACTATGGCAATGATGGATGCCGGTGTGCCGATTAAAGCACCGGTTGCCGGTATTGCAATGGGTCTTGTTAAATCAGGCGAACATTATACAATCCTGTCTGACATTCAAGGAATGGAAGACCATCTTGGTGACATGGACTTTAAAGTGGCGGGTACCTCAAAAGGGGTTACCGCGCTTCAGATGGACATTAAAATTGATGGCTTGAGCCGCGAAATTTTAGAAGAAGCGCTACAGCAGGCAAAAGAAGGAAGAATGCACATTTTAGAGCATATGCTTTCTGTTATTGACAAACCGCGCGGCGAATTATCTGCCTATGCGCCGAAAATCATTACAATGACGATTAATCCAGACAAAATTCGTGATGTAATTGGTCCAAGCGGTAAACAAATTAACAAAATTATTGAGCAAACAGGCGTTAAAATTGATATTGAACAAGATGGCACAGTGTTTATTTCTTCCATTAACCAGGAAGATAACGAGCGTGCAAAGAAAATTATCGAAGACATTGTTCGTGAAGTGCAGGTTGGCGAACTTTATATGGGGAAAGTGAAACGAATTGAAAAGTTCGGTGCATTTGTTGAACTGTTTAAAGGAAAAGACGGACTTGTTCACATTTCCGAACTGGCTGAAGAGCGGGTTGGAAAAGTAGAAGATGTATTAAAACTTGGAGACGAATTCCTTGTAAAAGTAATTGCTATAGACAATCAGGGCCGCGTAAATGTATCAAGAAAAGCTGTGTTAAAAGAGCAGCGTGAAAAAGAAGAAGCGGCTAAACAGCAGCAATAAAGCAAAAGTGGAGGCTCTATAGGAGTCTCTGCTTTTTTTATAGTAATTGAAAGCAATATGTGATATTGTTATTCATTGATATTATAAAGCTGTCACCAGGATGAACAGAAATTAGGAGGATATGATTACGTTGATAAAACGATTTGTATGTGAGAATGGTGTGACCATTGTAACGGAGGAAATGTCAACTGTCCGCTCCGCTGCAATTGGAATCTGGATTGCAACAGGTTCGCGCGATGAGACTCCTGAATTAAATGGTGTATCCCATTTTCTTGAGCATATGTTTTTTAAAGGAACAGACACATTAAGCGCAAAAGAAATTGCCGAAAGCTTTGACAGTATCGGCGGCCAGGTAAATGCATTTACATCAAAAGAATACACATGTTACTACGCGAAAGTGCTTGATAATCATGCGGATCACGCGCTGAATGTGCTTGCAGATATGTTTTTTCATTCAAAGTTCGACAGTGACGAGCTTGAAAAAGAGCGAAATGTCATTTTAGAAGAAATTAAAATGTACGAGGACGCGCCGGATGACATTGTCCATGACCTGCTGAGCAGCGCCGCTTACGGGCGCCATCCGCTTGGACTGCCGATTCTGGGCACGGAAGAAACACTGTCTTCATTTACGCGTGATACATTAAAGGAATATATGTACAACATGTATACGCCGGATCGGGTCGTTATCTCAATCGCGGGAAATATTACAGAAGAGCTTATTAAAAAAGCAGAAGCTCTTTTTGGGAAATATGAGGGCGGTAAAGCGCCAGTCATGGAATCTGTTTCAGAGTTTTATTATGAGAAAAAGTCCCGTTCCAAAGAAACCGAGCAAGCGCATCTATGCCTTGGTTATGAAGGAGTTTCTATCGGAGACAAAGATATTTACAATTTAATTGTCATGAATAATATTATCGGCGGAAGCATGTCAAGCCGTCTCTTCCAGGAAGTTCGTGAAGAGCGGGGGCTTGCGTATTCGGTTTACTCATATCATTCTTCTTACAAAGATACAGGCCTTATTACCTTTTATGGCGGAACAGGTGCTGATCAGCTTGGCGAATTATATGAAACCATTATTGAATCGATTGATCTTGTGAAAGCAGAAGGTATAACAGAAAAAGAACTTCACAACAGCAAAGAGCAGTTAAAGGGCAGTTTAATGCTCAGCCTGGAGAGCACAAACAGCCGAATGAGCCGAAACGGGAAAAATGAATTGCTTTTAAAGCGCCATCGTACACTGGATGAAGTAATCTCACTTATTGATGATGTGACAAAAGAACGTGTAGATGAACTGGCAAAGAAATTATTTGATAAGCCATTTTCTGCCTCGCTTATCAGCCCGGATGGCAAATGGCCTAAAACCGCTGTAATCTGAATCCGCTTTTTTGCGGATTCTTTTTTTTAGCAAAATCAGAACGCACAGGCGGTGGAGGGATTCATACAATAAAAAGAACACGCCGCAAATGGAGGAGATGAATGTGAACGCATTAATTTTTGGCGGAGATGCTAGACAAATTGAAGTGGGCCGCCTATTAATGGAACGCGGCATCCACGTGTATATGGCAGGGTTTGACCAGGCGAGAAATGAATTAAAGGGCGCTGAAGTCATTAAAAATGAGGACTTGGCCTTTGATTTAATGGACCTTTTTATTTTGCCGGTATCTGGTGTGAAAAAAGGAGGAGTTGTGCATGCGCCTTTTTCTTCCAAGCCGCTTTTTATGACAAATGAAATAGCTCAATCGCTTTCAGAAAACTGCATTATCATCAGCGGAATCTCTACGCCTGCTTTACAGGAAATTGTGCAGCGTGAAGTTCTTTATATTTTTGACAGGGAAGATGCTGCCATCTTGAATTCGATTCCAACCGCCGAGGGAGCGCTTATGATTGCCATGCAAAAAACGGACCATGTTATTCATGGCTCGAATGTTATGGTTATTGGTTTCGGACGGGTTGGGACAACAACAGCACGTTTGTTTTATCAAGTCGGCGCTCATGTCACTACAGCGGTAAGGGAGACGGGTAAATTCGCACGGGCAAAAGAGATGAATTTCCACCCATTTTATATGGAAAGCTTGATGCAGGAAATTGAACGGGCAGATATTGTGATCAATACCGTGCCGGCATTGGTTCTCACTAAAGAGATTTTAGCTCAAATGAATCCGGATTCTATTATTATCGACCTTGCTTCTGAGCCGGGAGGAACTGATTTTGAAGCAGCTGAACAATTCGGCATTCAGGCGATTCACGCACTCAGCCTGCCAGGCAAAATAGCACCGAAAACAGCCGGAGAAATACTTGGCCATGTGCTAATAGACGCTGTGAAAGAATGGAAAACTGAAAGGGGATTGTAAGACGTGGATCAATCTTTAAAAGGACGGCGGATTGGCTTTGGTTTAACAGGTTCACACTGCACTTTTGAAGAAATTGTACCAGTCGTTATGAAATTAAAGAAGCTGGGTGCGGATGTAGTCCCAGTGGCAACAAATACGGTGCAAAAAGAAGCGAGCCGATTTGGAGAAGCAGGAGAATGGCTGAAAAAAGTAGAGGATATAGCGGGACGCAAAGCGATCACTACTATTCAGGATGCAGAGCCGCTTGGGCCAAAGATTCCAGTTGATTGCATGGTCATTGCCCCGATGACTGGAAATTCGATCAGCAAATTCGCAAATGCAGCTACAGACTCACCGGTTTTAATGGCTGCCAAAGCAACACTTCGTAATGGGAGCCCGGTTGTTGTAGCGATTTCCACGAATGATGCCCTCGGGCTGAACAGCCAGAATATTGCAAAGCTGCTAAATATGAAAAATATTTATTTTGCTCCATTTGGACAGGATGATCCTTATAAAAAACCGAATTCTCTCGTCGCCTTTATGGACATGATTCCGGAAACGGTTTTACAGGCACTTTTGCATAAACAAATCCAGCCACTATTAAAAGAATATCCACAAATAACAGGTTAAATGAAAGCTTTTTTTGTCTGCAGCTGATTTTCTTCTTTTCAACACACTTTATTGTGTTAAAATAATGCTATTATCAGTATCAAGATATCATTTTCAACACTCAGCTTTATTCGACAATATATCTTTATACGCAAAGATGAACTTTTTATTCTGGAAGGGGAAGATTTGAATGAGTAACAAAGGTTTTCACGTAGCCGTCGTTGGTGCGACGGGAGCGGTCGGCCAGCAAATGCTGAAAACATTGGAAGAGCGTAATTTCCCAATTAAAACATTAACGCTGCTTTCATCCGCCCGTTCAGCGGGAAAAACCGTTTCTTTTAGAGGCGAGGACGTAACAATTCAAGAAGCAAAGCCGGAAAGCTTTGAAGAAATAGATATTGCCCTGTTTTCAGCAGGAGGCAGTGTATCTGAAATGCTTGCTCCCGAAGCCGCCAAGCGCGGTGCGATTGTAATCGACAATACAAGTGCCTTCCGGATGCACCCGGATGTGCCGCTTGTTGTACCGGAAGTCAATAAAGAAGATTTGCGCGGCCATAACGGAATTATTGCCAATCCAAACTGCTCAACGATTCAAATGCTTGTCGCTCTTGAACCGATCCGCCAGGCGTACGGACTAAAAAAAGTAATCGTTTCTACGTACCAGGCAGTATCCGGTGCTGGCGCAAAAGCAGTAGAGGAGCTTTACAGCCAGACAAAAGCGATTATAAACAATGAGCCGTTTGAACCGCAGATTCTGCCGGTTGGCAGTGATAAGAAACATTATCAAATCGCTTTTAATGCCATTCCGCAAATTGATAAATTCCAGGATAACGGCTTCACTTACGAAGAAATGAAAATGATTAACGAAACAAAAAAAATTATGCATATGGAGGATCTGCCAGTAGCAGCAACCTGTGTCCGTCTTCCAGTGGCAACAGGACATTCCGAGTCTCTGTATTTTGAAACAGAAAAAGGCGGCTTGAGCGCAGCCGATATTCAAAATGTGCTAAAAGACGCTCCGGGAGTTGTACTGCAGGATAATCCATCTGAACAAATTTATCCAATGCCGGCTGATTGTGTTGGCAAAAATGATACATTTGTCGGACGTATCCGTAAAGACCTTGATACAGATAACGGTTTTCATATGTGGGTTGTTTCTGATAATCTGTTAAAGGGAGCAGCCTGGAATTCTGTGCAGATCGCTGAAACATTGATTGATATGGGGATTGTGACAGAAAAATAAACCGGCTGCCACTCTTAATCGAGAAAGCCAGGTGTATAGAGTGAACATTATCATTCAAAAATTTGGTGGCACCTCTGTTCGGGATGAGCAATCCCGGCTGAGCGCCCTTGTTCATGTGCAGCGTGCAGTACGTGAAGGATATAAAGTGGTTGTGGTCGTTTCCGCAATGGGGCGAAAAGGCGATCCGTACGCGACGGATACGCTTCTTTCGCTTGCTGGAAACGGAGAAAGCACGCTGACGAAGCGAGAAACGGATTTGCTTATGTCAACCGGGGAGCTGATCTCCAGTCTGGTTTTTTCAGCCATGCTAAGAGAAAACGGCTTGTCTTCTATCGCTTTGACAGGCGGCCAGGCCGGCTTTATTACAGACCATAATCATACGAATGCAAAGATTATTGAAATGAAGCCTGCCAGATTGCTTAAGGAATTTGAAGACTGTGACGTAGTTGTGGTTGCAGGGTTCCAGGGCATATCTACATCAGGTGAGGTAACAACACTTGGGCGAGGTGGAAGTGATACATCGGCTGCTGCTCTCGGGGCGGCGCTGAAAGCCGATTTCATCGATATCTTTACTGATGTAAATGGTATTATGACAGCAGATCCTAGAATTGCCTCAAATGCACGGCCGCTGTCTGTTGTAACGTACACAGAAGTATGTAATATGGCGTATCAGGGAGCGAAAGTAATTCATCCGCGCGCTGTAGAAATTGCCATGCAGGCAAAAGTGCCGCTGCGTATTCGGTCTACGTACTCAGAAGAAGCCGGCACGCTCGTAACATCTGCGTCAGATGAAAATCGTGGATCTGACGCGCGGGACCGCCTCATAACGGGTATTGCCCATGTGACCGGCATTACCCGGATCAGAGTTCACACAGGGGAGCAGGCGCACATTTTTCAGCTGATGGCGGAGGAAGGAATCAGTGTCGACTTTATTAATATTTCGGAAGACCGTGTCACCTTTACGGTCGCTGATTCCGATGCCTCAAAAGCCAAACAGCAATTGGAAGAACACGGGTACAAACCGGTTATGGAAGCGGACTGCGCAAAAGTATCGGTTGTTGGAGCCGGCATGACGGGCGTTCCAGGCGTAACATCCAAAATCGTTTCGGCGCTGGCTGCCCGTGGAATTACTATTATGCAGTCAGCGGACAGCCATACGACAATCTGGGTTCTGGTGAAAGAAGAACAGATGCCGGATGCTGTCAATGCACTGCACGATACATTTTTACTTCAACAAATAAATGAATAGGCTGAATTAGATTTAGGAAGCCGGGATTAGGAGGCAATTGCGTATGATTTCTTTCGGCCGGTTGTCAACGGCAATGGTAACGCCGTTTGACTCAAAAGGAAATATTGATTTCGAAAAAACCACGCAGCTGATTGAACATTTAATTCAAACTGGAACAGATTCTCTTGTTGTAGCTGGAACAACGGGTGAATCACCAACCCTTACTTCAGAAGAAAAAATCGCTCTGTTCCGCCATACAGTGAAAGCAGTGAACGGGCGCATCCCAGTAATTGCTGGAACAGGAAGCAATAATACCAGAGCATCTATTGAACTGACAAAAAAAGCAGAAGCAGAAGGTGTAGACGCCATTATGCTCGTTGCGCCGTATTACAACAAACCGAGCCAGGAAGGATTATTCCAGCATTTTAAAACCATTGCGGAATCTACAGCGCTTCCGGTGATGATTTATAACATTCCGGGTCGTACATCTATTTTGGTTGAACCAAAAACGACAATCCGTCTCGCGAACGAAGTTCCTAACATTAAGGCGACGAAGGAAGCAAGCGGCAGTATCGACATTGTGACTGAAATTGTGGCCAATACAGATAAAGACTTTCTTGTATACAGCGGAGACGACGGGCTGACATTGCCGATTCTCTCTGTGGGAGGTACTGGCATTGTTTCAGTAGCTTCCCATGTAGCAGGAAAGGAAATGAAAAAAATGGTGGAGGCCTTTTTGAACGGAGACGTACAGGAAGCCGCAGCCATTCATCAGCAGCTTCTTCCGCTGTTCCGTGGGTTATTTGCAGCACCAAACCCGGTACCAGTGAAAACGGCGCTTCAAATGAAAGGGATGGATGTAGGCAGTGTCCGCCTGCCGCTCCTTCCACTAACAGAAGAAGAGCGGACGGTTCTTTCCACTCTGCTTTAATAAAAAACCGGTTTTTACAGGCAAACTGTAAAAACTGGTTTTTTTATTTAGAAATAAGCTTCTTTTTACATAATTACACCCATAGTGGTGCTTTTATTCTTTAACCCGGCCGGAGGCAGCTCTGTGCTTTTCTAAATTCGATGCAGATAGTATTGGCTTTCATTTTCTTCATCGCTTATAATAGACGTAATGTATGGATCGGGTTTTTAAATGTTTAGGAGGAAATAATGTGAGCAAGAGAATAAACGAGTTAATTAAAATCATTCCGCTCGGCGGAGTCGGAGAAATCGGAAAAAACATGACAGTCGTGGAAGTGGATCAAGACATTTTTGTGATCGATTCCGGTCTCATGTTTCCCGAAAATGAAATGCTGGGCATCGATATTGTCATTCCAGATATTACATATCTAGAGGAAAACAAAGAGCGGGTAAAAGGTATATTTCTTACACACGGCCATGAAGACGCACTGGGATCACTCGGATATGTACTGAAAAAAGTGCAGGCGCCTGTATATGGAACGAAATTAACACTGGCACTTGCCAAAATGCGCCTGCGTGAAGAAAACGTAAAAGAAGACGTGAAATTTTACACGGTGCATTCGGAATCAAAGCTGCGGTTTGATCACGCGGATGTAACCTTTTTCCGGACCACCCACAGTATTCCTGATTCAGTTGGGGTTGCTATTCACACATCTGAAGGAGCTATTGTGCACACAGGTGAGTTTAAATTTGATCAAAGCGCAAAAGGTCCTTACGCACCGGACATCGGTAAAATGGCGTCGCTTGGCAAAAATGGAGTGTTTGTTTTGCTGTCAGATTCTACTGAAGCAGAACGGCCTGGCCATACAACATCGGAAGCAGTCATTGCTTCTCAATTGTCAGATGCTTTTCATTCCGCGAACGGGCGCATTATTGTATCGCTGTTTGCGTCGAATTTAATCCGGATGCAGCAAGTATTTGACGCTGCTTCTGAAGCCGGACGGAAAGTAGCTGTCAGCGGAAAAAGTATTCAGCGTGTTAACGATATCGCTATCCGGCTTGGCTATCTGCATGTTGAAGAAGACATCTTAATTAATTTAAATGAAATAAGCAAGCATGCGGATCATGAAGTTGTTATTTTGGCGACTGGCGTGCAGGGAGAGCCAATTGAAGCGCTTCAGAAAATGGCAAAAGGAACAAACCGCCATGTGAAAATCAAAGAAGGAGATACAGTGCTCATTACTGCCACTCCTTCAGCCGGTTTAGAACTATTAATGGCTAAAACGGTTAATTTGCTTTACCGCGCCGGTGCGAACGTGCTGACAGGAAGCCGACGGGTTCATGTTTCCGGGCATGGATCACAGGAAGATTTGAAATTTATGCTGAACCTGATGAAGCCAGCGTTTTTTATTCCGGTTCAAGGGGAATACCGGATGCTGAAAGTCCATAAAAAACTAGCCCAAACGACTGGTGTTCCAGAAGAAAATATTTATATTCCGGAAAAAGGCGATGTAATTGAGTTTAAAAACGGCCAGATGCGTCCGGCCGGCCGTGTAACAGCGGGGAATGTGCTTATAGATGGAATTGGTGTAGGCGATGTTGGTAATATTGTTCTTCGTGACCGCAAGCTGCTGTCCCAGGATGGGATTTTTACTGTCGTTATTACGTTAAGCAAAAAACAAAAGAAAATTGTTGCGGGGCCGGAAATTATTTCACGCGGCTTTGTATACGTACGGGAATCAGAAAAGCTGATTGATGACTCTGTTAAGCTTGTGACAGGTATTGTAGAGAAAAATCTTGCAGGTGAAACGTTCGAATGGTCAGGTATTAAACAGGATATACGGGACCAGCTTAATTCATTTCTGCATGAAAAAACAAAGCGCCGCCCGATGATCCTTCCGATCATAATGGAAGTGTAACCGCTCATATGTTCCCTTTTGTCGATAATATGATATAATGTGAAAGCAGCCGACTGGCTGCTTTTAAGTGTTTAAAGATCATAAAGTTAGGGTGAACGATGTGGCACAAAAAAAACGAAAAAAGCCGGCCCGGCGCCGGACAAATAAAGAGAAAAAGCGGATGGATGCATTGAAAATTCAAGGAGCCGGAGCATTAGTGCTGATTCTTTGTGCAATCGGCCTGCTCGGTACAGGAGCAGCGGGCGAAATTGTCAAAGGGGCAGCTTCCTTTTTCTTTGGGACGCTTTATGTAATTGGACTGATTGGGCTTGCCGGCATGGCACTTTATATGATTATCAAACGCAGCCAGCCGCCTATTTGGGAGCGTAGAATTATTGGCGTGATGCTGATTATCGCCAGTTTGCTCGTGTTCCTGCATATTCGCCTGTTCGCTGGTTCGGCAGAAGGTGTTAATTATACTGCCGAAACCTGGCTGTTATACAAACAGAGCATTTCCGGTATTCAGGACGCAAATGTCGGAGGCGGGATGATTGGCGGAGCTTTGTTTCACTTATTTTTCTTTCTATTCGGCCAGCCGGGAACATGGATATTCATGATCGCCCTGTTTGCTGCGGGCATTGTCCTCATCGGCGGCAAGCCGCTTGTGGAAAAGGTTTCCCGCGCGGCTGTGCTGTCAGCAGAAAAGCTGAACGAGTCATGGTATCAAGTAAAAGAACGCTGGTCTGAGCGAAGTGAAGAAAGGAAACAGGAAAAGCTTGAAAAAGAAAAACCGAAAAAAGTGGAGCCGGCGGCAGAATCCACGCAGGATTTTCAAGTAGAAGCGGCTTCTTCTGATCCTGCTCCAGTTATTTCAAGCTTTGTTGAAAAAGCTTATACAGACGAGCCAGCTGCTGAGCCGTCAAAGGTTGAACCGCCTGAAACAAAAGAAACAGAGCCTGCAGTTTTATCGTTTACAGAGGAAGAAAACACAGACTACCAGCTTCCGCCTTCAACCATTTTACAAAAGCCGCAGCAGGCAGACCAGAGCAATGAAAAAAAGCATATTCAGAAAAATGCCCAAAAACTCGAAAAAACATTTCAAAGCTTTGGTGTAAAAGCAAGAGTGACGCAGATTCATCTGGGACCGGCAGTAACAAAATATGAAGTTCAGCCTGATACTGGTGTAAAGGTAAGCAAAATTGTCGGGCTGACCGATGACCTGGCACTGGCACTGGCAGCAAAAGACATTCGCATGGAAGCTCCAATACCAGGAAAGTCTGCAATCGGCATCGAAGTGCCAAATGCGGAAGTGGCAATGGTCAGCTTCCGGGAAGTGATTGAAGCAAAGCAGAATGAAAAGAAAGAATCAAAACTGCTGGCGGCGCTGGGACGGGATATTACTGGAGAAGCAATTGCAGCAGAGCTGAATAAAATGCCGCATCTGCTCGTAGCCGGTGCTACGGGAAGCGGAAAAAGCGTATGCATCAATGGCATTATTACCAGTATATTAATGCGGGCCAAGCCGCACGAAGTAAAAATGATGATGATTGACCCGAAGATGGTAGAATTAAATGTTTACAATGGCATTCCCCACTTACTGGCTCCTGTTGTAACGGATGCGAAAAAAGCGTCACAGGCATTAAAAAAAGTAGTTGGCGAAATGGAGCGCCGCTATGACTTATTTTCTCATACGGGAACACGCAATATTGAAGGGTACAACAGCCATGTGACCAGGCATAATAATGAAACAGGTGAAAAGCAGCCGCACCTGCCTTACATTGTGGTTATCGTGGACGAGCTTGCTGATTTAATGATGGTAGCATCAAATGATGTAGAAGACGCCATTACCCGGCTTGCCCAGATGGCGCGTGCAGCGGGTATTCATTTAATCATTGCCACCCAGCGTCCATCCGTTGACGTTATTACCGGTGTCATCAAAGCAAATATTCCATCTCGCATTGCTTTTTCGGTGTCATCGGCAACCGATTCACGAACGATCCTGGATATGGGTGGAGCAGAGAAACTGCTTGGGCGCGGGGATATGCTGTTTTATCCATCCGGTGCTGTTAAGCCGGTGCGTGTACAGGGAGCTTTTTTGTCTGACGAAGAAGTAGAAGACATTGTAGACTTTGTGATTTCACAGCAAAAAGCGCAGTATCAGGAGGAAATGATTCCAGATGATATTCCAGAAACAACCGGCCAGTCTGAAGATGAACTATACGATGAAGCGGTGCAGCTTATTTCTGAAATGCAGACCGCTTCCGTATCAATGCTGCAGCGGCGCTTCCGCATTGGCTACAGCAGAGCTGCGAGGCTGATTGATGAAATGGAAATGAGGGGAGTTATTGGCCCTTATGAAGGAAGCAAGCCACGGACGGTTCTGGTTCCCAAACCGTCTGAGGAGTCCGTATAAAAAGCAGCACCTATTTTAGCTGTCAGCAAACATTCGCTCTTGCGGTTGCAAATGCTCAAAGTGCTGTTTAGCCATGTTCCCGGAAAAGCAGGTGTTTTAATCAGCCTGCTTTTCCACTCTATCGGCACTTTTAAAGAACAGCCCTGCGCTGTTCTTTTTTTGAAAAAATTTTTTAAGCGATTTCCAATCTTTTTGAAAGCGATTTCCACAGCGATTTACTTTCTTTATATAGTAATCCTAGAAAGAATTAGAATGATAAGTTGATTGTTTATTCAATTAAATAACATCTTTTCAATTATTGAAAAAAATGATATGTTAAATGAAATTAGCGTAAATGTTAAACCTCAGAGGTCTGATGTCTCATGCGAATGAAATGAAAAGGTGGTGACCCCATGTCCATTAAACAGGACAACCGGCATTTATACCTGCAAGTAATTGACCGGCTGAAAAAAGACATTGAAGAAGGAATTTATAAAGAAAAAGAGAAGCTTCCCTCCGAATTCGAACTTGCGAAACAGCTCGGTGTCAGCAGAGCAACACTTCGTGAAGCTCTGCGCATACTCGAAGAGGAAAACGTTATTATCAGGCGCCACGGTGTAGGCACTTTTGTTCATTCTAAACCATTATTTATGTCGGGAATTGAACAATTGATCAGTGTCACGGATATGATTATCAATGCGGGTATGGAACCGGGCACCATTTTTCTTTCATCCGCTGTAATTCAGGCGAGTGAGGAGGATGCACGCCAGCTGGCGTGTGCGCCAGACGCGGAACTGATGGTAATTGAACGGGTGCGGACTGCCAGCGGGGCGCCGGTAGTGTATTGTGTAGATAAAATACCAAAATCGCTGTTCCCTGGGCAGTTTGATGCAGGGCAGGAGTCCTTGTTTACTTTGTTTGATGAGCAGGGGGCACATCCTATTTCATACGCTGTGGCTGATATTAAGCCGTACGGGTGGCATGAAAAAGTATCGCCGATTCTTGAATGTGAACCCGAAACGGCCCTGCTTGCACTTAAACAGCTTCATTACACAGAAAAGGACCTTCCTGTTTTATACTCTGTAAATTACTTCCGCGCGGACAAGTTCAGCTTCCACGTATTGCGCAGACGTATGCAGGCCGGGCATTCACGTTAATTAAATTTTTTGAGGGGGCATAAACAAATGGAAAAACGTAAATTTGGTTTTGCAATGTCCATGGTTTTAGCAGCGGGCACGATTTTAGGCGCTTGCGGCGGTGGCGAGGAAGAAGCGACTGACAACGGCGGCGGAAGCGGAGAAAACACGGATAAATTTACCGTTGCAATGGTAACAGATGTCGGTGGTGTTGATGACAAGTCATTTAACCAATCTGCCTGGGAAGGATTGCAGGCTTTCGGTGAAGAAAACGGTCTTGAAAAAGGAACAGACGGCTACGACTATATCCAATCAAAAAGCGATGCTGACTATAAAACAAACTTGAATACAGCGGTACGTAACG
Source organism: Domibacillus indicus (assembly GCF_000970685.1). Taxonomy (GTDB): domain Bacteria; phylum Bacillota; class Bacilli; order Bacillales; family Domibacillaceae; genus Domibacillus; species Domibacillus indicus. Next base: position 127,531 of record NZ_LAJB01000007.1, on the reverse strand, counting down.
AATTTGATTTAACATACGGAATTGGCTATAAGCTGAAGCCAGCTATTGAAGAAGTGGCAAAACAGCGTACAGAAAGTCAATTCGCGATTGTGGATGACGTTGTAGAAGGACTTGATAACGTAACAAGCATTACGTTTAAAGAGCATGAAGGCTCATTTCTTGTTGGAGTTGTAGCAGGATTGCAGACAAAATCTGATAAAATTGGATTTGTCGGCGGTATTGAAAGTGACTTGATCAATAAATTTGCAGGCGGGTTTGAAGCAGGAGTTAAAGCGGTTAACCCGGATGCAGACGTCACAATTGAATTCGCGGGTGCATTCGATAAAGCTGATAAAGGCCAGCAAATGGCATCAGCAATGTACTCTTCCGGAATTGATATTATTTACCACGCAGCAGGCGGCACAGGAAACGGTGTTTTTGCGGAAGCGAAAAGCATAAAAGAAACAGATCCGGAAAAAGAAGTCTGGGTTATCGGGGTTGACCGTGACCAGTCTGAAGAAGGAAAAGTAACAGTAGATGGCAAGGAAATGAACGTAACGTTAACGTCAATGGTAAAACGTGTTGATCTTGCTGTACAGGACGTTGCTAAAAAGGCGATGGATGGCGAATTCCCTGGCGGTGAGGTTATCGAATACGGCCTTGATGCAGAAGGCGTCAGCATCGCACCGACACAGGATAATTTAACAGAAGAATCAATTGCGGCCGTAGATGAATGGACAGAAAAAATCAAAAATGGTGAAGTAGAAGTACCAACTGTTCCAAGCGGCAAATAATTTAAACAGCCGAGTGCCGGTTTTGAAACCGGCACTTTTTTAAAGATGACGGGAGTACAGATCAGCTGTGCTGCCTTGATTTTTAAAATTTTTTGTTTATAAGGTCAGACATCCTACAGGAATACAAAATGCAGATAAAGGAGTGAGAAAAGTGGATTATGTGATCGAAATGCTGGGCATACGAAAAGAGTTTAATGGGTTTGTCGCGAATGATAATATTACGCTTCAGCTCGCCAGGGGTGAAATTCATGCTCTTCTTGGAGAAAATGGAGCCGGCAAGTCCACTTTAATGAACGTTTTATTCGGTCTTTACCAGCCGGAAGCGGGTGAGATCAAAGTTAACGGAAAACCCGTGCACATTACAAACCCAAATATAGCAAATGATCTTGGAATCGGTATGGTTCACCAGCATTTCATGCTCGTTGATACTTTTACGGTAACGGAAAATATTATCCTCGGCAATGAGCCGAAAAAGCTTGGAACAGTTAATTTAAAACAGGCCGAGCAAAAGGTGCGGGAGCTTTCCGAGCAATATGGGCTTGCGGTTGACCCATCGGCGAAAATTGCCGATATTTCTGTTGGTATGCAGCAGCGTGTAGAGATTTTAAAAACATTGTACCGCGGAGCGGAAATTCTTATTTTTGATGAACCGACAGCTGTTTTAACTCCGCAGGAAATTAAAGAATTAATTCAAATTATGCGCGCTCTTATTAAAGAAGGAAAATCGATCATTTTAATTACCCATAAGCTCAAAGAAATTATGGAAGTGTGTGACCGGGTCACCGTAATCCGTAAAGGAAAAGGAATTGGTACGGTGGATGTTTCGGAAACCAATCCGAACCATTTGGCAAGCCTGATGGTTGGCCGGGATGTTACGTTTACAACAGAAAAAACGGCTGCTGAGCCAAAACAAACCGTATTGGAAGTTCGTGGTCTTTCTGTAAATGATGCGCGCGGTGTTCAAGCCGTCCGGGACCTTGATCTGGAGGTACGGGCAGGAGAAATTGTCGGTATTTGCGGAGTTGACGGCAACGGCCAGTCAGAGCTTATCGAAGCGATTACCGGCCTTAGAAAGGTTTCGGCTGGAACCATTGAGCTAAATGGCAAAGAGATTACCTCTTTTAAGCCGCGAAAAGTCACAGAATCCGGAGTCGCTCATATTCCTCAGGACCGCCATAAGCATGGGTTGGTTTTAGATTACCCGATTGGTGCCAATATGGTGCTTCAGACTTACTATCAAAAGCCTTTTTCTAAATCGGGCATTATGAACTATAAAGAAGTATATAAAAAAGCAAATACACTAATTGAGGAATTTGATGTAAGGACTCCTTCTGAAACTACACTGGCGCGGGCGCTGTCAGGAGGAAACCAGCAAAAAGCAATTATCGGACGCGAAGTGGACCGGAATCCGGATTTATTGATTGCCGCCCAGCCGACTCGCGGATTGGACGTGGGAGCCATTGAATTTATTCATCGCCGCCTTATCGAACAGCGTGATAACGGAAAAGCTGTTTTGCTTCTTTCGTTTGAATTAGATGAAATCATGAACGTGTCGGACCGGATCGCTGTTATTTACGAAGGCCAAATTGTGGCGGTGGTTGATCCGAAAGAAACGACGGAACAGGAGCTTGGCCTGTTGATGGCCGGTTCAAAGAGAGGAGCGGGTGAACGTGTCTAAAAAATGGGCAGTACTAGCTGTTCCTGTCATTTCTGTTTTGCTTGGCCTTCTGGCTGGAGCGGTCATTATGCTTGTGAGTGGAAACAATCCTGCTGCAGGGTATATGGCGCTGTGGAATGGTGCCTTTGGCGATTCATTTTATGCCGGAGAAACACTGCGCCAAATGACGCCGTATATTTTTGCCGGCCTTGCTGTCGCATTTGCGTTTCGAACAGGCTTATTTAACATTGGAGTAGAAGGGCAGCTTTTAGTCGGCTGGCTTGCTTCCGTATGGGTAGGCGTTGCATTTGAACTGCCGAAAGTCATTCATTTGCCGCTCGCTGTTTTAGCAGGGGCAGCGGCAGGGGCGGTCTGGGGATTTATTCCGGGCTTTTTAAAAGCCCGTCTCCGCGTTCATGAAGTAATTGTTACCATTATGCTTAACTATACGGCTCTTCACGTGACCAACCATTTTATCCGGAATGTGATCAGCGACGGTTCTGATGCTACAGATGTGGTAAAGGAATCAGCCAGCCTCCGGTCGCCTTTTCTAGAAAACTTAACAGATTTTTCATCTCTTCATAACGGTATATTTTTAGCTGTAATTGCCGCCATTATTATGTGGTTCCTGCTTGAAAAAACAACTCTTGGCTATGAGCTTCGGGCTGTTGGATACAACCAGCATGCCTCGGAATACGCAGGAATGAATGTTAATCGGAATATAATTTTGTCTATGGTTATTTCCGGTGCTTTTGCAGGAATTGGCGGCTCCATGCAGGGTCTTGGGACATTTGGAAACATGTTTATCAATTCGGGCTTTTCAGGCATTGGTTTTGACGGAATTGCTGTTGCGCTTCTTGGCGGGAACACAGCGGTCGGCGTTGTGCTTGCGGCGTTGCTGTTTGGAGCGCTGAAGGTTGGCTCGTTAAATATGCCTGTTGAATCAGGGGTGCCTAATGAGCTCGTTGAAATTGTTATTGCTCTTATTATTTTCTTTGTTGCCTCAAGCTATATGATTACGTGGCTGTTAAGCCGCTTTAAAAAGAAGGAGGCGAAATAAGTGGATGCGTTAACGATTATTTCATTGATTGTTTCTTCATCCTTGTTTGCAGCCACGCCGCTTATTTTTACAGCGCTTGGCGGCGTGTTTTCTGAAAAATCAGGTGTTGTTAATATTGGCCTGGAAGGATTAATGATTATTGGAGCGTTTACTGCTATTGTATTTAACTTAACGTTCGTCGACACGTTTGGCAGCATGACGCCGTGGCTCGCTCTTTTGGCGGCCATGCTGGCAGGCGGCCTGTTATCACTTTTCCATGGTGTTGCATCTATTGCGTTCCGGGCGGATCAGGTGGTCAGCGGCGTGGCCATCAACTTTCTGGCGCTTGGACTGTCGCTTTTCCTTGTAAAATTACTGTATGACAAAGGCCAGACGGATATGATTGACAGCCGTTTTATTCGAAAGGATATTCCTTTTTTAAGCGATATCCCGGTTATTGGGGATATTTTCTTCAGCAGTATCGCCCGGCCGACTATTTGGGCATTTATCATTGCTTTTGTATCATGGTTTGTTTTATACAAAACACCGTTCGGCCTTCGCCTCCGGTCAGTAGGAGAGCATCCGATGGCAGCGGATACGATGGGTGTAAACGTTGCGAAAACCCGCTACATTGCCGTTTTTATTTCCGGGCTGCTTGGCGGGCTTGGAGGAGCAGTCTATGCCCAGTCCATTTCTCTTGATTTCAGCCATGCCACCATTACCGGACAGGGATTTATGGCACTTGCCGCTATGATTTTCGGTAAATGGCATCCGCTTGGCGCAATGGGAGCGGCGATTTTCTTTGGCTTCGCCCAGAGCCTCAGTATTGTTGGATCAAGTATTCCTTTTTTAGAAAATGTTCCAGCCGTTTATTTGCTTATCGCGCCTTACGTGCTGACCATTCTGGCTCTGGCCGGGTTTATTGGCCGTGCCGATGCCCCCAAAGCGTCAGGTATGCCGTATATTAAGGGAAGCAGGTAAAAGGGACCGCGCTCTCTGCTGAATTGAATTCCTGAGACTGCCGACAAAGTCGGCAGTCTTTTTATTTAAAGTCCCATAGTTGAAACGAACAGGCGGCGTTTCGGGCAAGCCTGCCGCCGTTTTAAATTTTATATAAAAAGCAAATCAATGAAAAATAAGTTTGTTTATATTCTGAGGAATTCCACTTCGTGTGGATTCCTTTTTGCTGAGTAAATTCATGGAGATGCAAAGTAGCAAGAAAAGCCCCTATAAAGAAAAACAAAGGAGAAAGAGAGTAAAAATCTGTTCTTTTTCTCATACTGTTTTTAAAATGCATTTGCTTTTACATGTATATCTTGCCCGAAAACTTCATTATATATAAGGTTTTTATTTCCTTTAAGACGTTATATTTCCTATGGGAAGATCGTGAAGATATACTAGAATGAGGTAAGCAGCCGCAGGATTAGAGGAGGAATACGATGGAAACAACACGTGAACAGACGTTCAATAAACCTGGATATACTATTCATGTTATTGAAACAGAAAAATACAAAACAAATACAATTATGGTTAAAATGAGAGCGCCGCTTGAAAAAGAAACGGTGACGATGCGTGCATTGCTGCCGCATGTTCTTCAATCTGGAACGGAAAATGCGCCGTCCGCTGCTGCTTTTCGGGCTGCATTGGATGAACTGTACGGAGCCCTGTTTTTTGCGGATTCTGCCAAGAAAGGTAACGAACATGTACTTACTTTTACAATGGAAGCAGCCAATGAAAATTATCTGCATGGAGAAAATAATCTATTTGACCGGTCATTGTCCCTTCTATCGGATGTTTTATTCCGCCCGAAGTTAAAAGAAGGATCTTTTCCGGAAAAAACAGTGCGTCAGGAGAAAAGAAGCCTCCAACAGCGAATCCGGTCTATTTATGACGATAAAACACGCTATGCATCGCTTAAACTTGTGGAAGAAATGTATCGAGATGATCCATACGCTCTTCCTGCGGGCGGTGTGCTGGAAAAAGTAGAGCCCATTGATTCAGCATCTTTATATGCGTACTACCAAAGGGCACTGTCAGAAGATATCATTGATATTTTTGTGGTTGGTGATTTAAAAGCAGAGGAAGCGGTTGAAAAAATCGGCAGGTATCTTCCTTTTTCCGACCGTTCTGCTGCCGCTGTAGAAACAAAAACAGGGAAAAGCCCCGAGCAAGTCCGGGTTATTCAGGAAACACAGGATATTAATCAAGGGAAGCTAAATATCGGCTGCCGCACAACGATTACGTACACGGATCCCCAGTTTCCGGCCATGCAGGTATGCAACGGAATTTTGGGCGCATTTGCCCATTCAAAATTATTTATGAATGTCCGCGAGAAAGAAAGCCTGGCGTATTATGCGGCAAGCCGCCTGGACAGTCATAAGGGCTTTGTGGTCATGCTTGCCGGTATCGACCAGAAAAACTACGATAAAACAGTTCAAATTATGAATGAACAGCTTGATGAAGTGAAAAGTGGGAATATTTCAGATCTTGAAATGAACCAGACAAAAGCCCTTTTAAAAAATCAGCTCCAGGAATCGGCAGACACAGCGCGCGGTATGGTGGAAGTGCTCTATCACAATATTTCATCGGGTACAAGCCGCCCAATCGAGCAATGGCTGAAAGATATTGATGCTGTGACAAAAGAGCAGGCGTCTGCCGCCGCTCAAACCATAACGGTTGATACAGTGTACTTTTTGTCGGGCAAGGAGGAAAAGTAATGAAAAAAACGGTTTTTGAGCAAATGAATGAAACGGTTTATCATGAGCAGCTGGATAATGGGCTGAACGTTTATATTTTGCCGAAAAAAGGCTTTAATAAAACATATGTAACATTCACGACAAACTATGGCTCCATTGACAATGAATTTATTCCGAATGGAGAATCAGATTTTATCCATGTACCGGACGGCATCGCTCATTTTTTAGAGCATAAAATGTTTGAAAAAGAAGAAGGAGATATCTTTCAAAAATTTAGCAGCCAGGGTGCATCAGCCAATGCATTCACTTCTTTTACACGAACCGCTTATTTATTTTCAGCCACTTCGAATATAAAAGAAAATACAGAAACACTGCTTGATTTTGTTCAGGAGCCTTATTTTACTGAACAGACGGTTGAAAAAGAAAAAGGCATTATTGGCCAGGAAATTCGAATGTATGATGATAATCCGGATTGGCGGGTTTATTTCGGATTGATTGAAAACTTATATGAGAATCATCCGGTGAAAATTGATATTGCGGGCACGGTTGAATCGATTGCCGATATTACGAAAGATCATTTATACACATGCTATAACACATTTTACCACCCGGTGAATATGACCTTATTTATTGTTGGGCCGGTGGATTCTGATGAAATAATGCAGTTCGTAAAAGAAAACCAATCGAAAAAATCATTTCCAGAACCTGTTCCAGTAGAACGCCGCTTTCCTGAAGAGCCGGAAAAAGCAGGGCGAACGCACCATGAAATTCATATGAGTGTGAATACGCCAAAATGCGAAGTGGGCTTTAAAATGCCGTCTTCAGGCCGGGCGGGAGCGGATAAGCTGCGTGAAGAACTGGCGGCCAGTCTCTTACTCGAAATGTTATTTGGCAAAACGGCCAAGTTTTACGAAAAAGCGTATGAGTCGGGATTAATTGACGATACGTTTGGTTTTGACTACACAGCAGAGCGCGGCTTTAATTTTGCGCTGGTGGGCGGAGATACCGAAAATCCCGAGCAGTTAGGAGAGCGTATTCGCACGCAGCTTCTCGATGCCAGGGAAGGAAGCCACTTAACAGAAGAGGCGTTTGAACGTGCACGCAAGAAAAAAATCGGCACAACACTGCGTGCATTTAATTCTCCCGAGTTTATCGCCAATCAGTTCACACGCTACCAGTTTAACGAGATGGATTTATTTGAAATAGTCCCTATCCTTGAAAAAATGACGCTTCAGGATGTAACAAACTTTGCAAAGGAAATGATTGAGGAAAAACGTTTTTCTTCTTGTTTCGTTCTGCCAAAAGAGACGGCATAACGGATGAAGAAAACAGCGCTAATCACAGGTGCTTCAGGCGGCATTGGCCGCGCCGTCGCGTTAAAGATGGCAAAAGCGGGCTGGGATATTATCGTTCACTACAGCCATAATGACAAAGCAGGCGCTGAAACAGCAAAAGCAGTCCGGGGCACCGGAGGGGAAGCTTTGCTTGTTCAAGCGGATTTAACAGACCGGCAGCAGGTCCAGAGGCTTATTGATGCATCCAGATCCGCTTCAGCTCTTATTTTTGCGGCAGGAATGAGTCAGTATGGCATGCTGCAGGATGTATCAGACGAAGAAATGGAGGAGCTCTGGCTTGTTCATGTGAAAGCGCCGATGATTTTGTCAAGAGAGCTGCTGCCGGCTCTGCTGGCAAACCGGCATAGTTCTATTACGTTTATTTCCTCTATTTGGGGAGAAACCGGCGCTTCCTGCGAATCCGTTTATTCAGCCGTAAAAGGGGCGCAGATAGCTTTTGCCAAAGCGCTTGCTAAAGAGCTGGGCCCTTCAGGTGTTCGAGTCAATACCATTGCTCCTGGCGCTGTTGATACCTCTATGAATGCTGGATTTTTGGAAGAAGAGCGGCAGGAGATGGCGGATAATATCCCGCTTGGCCGCTTTGCTTTGCCGGACGAAATAGCCGCCGCTGTGTTATTTTTAACGTCGGATGAAGCCGGATATATTACCGGGCACACTTTGTCGGTAAACGGTGGATGGTACGCATAATTTCGCACATTGGGTACACAATAAGAGGGATTCTTACTTGAAAAGGAGGAGACCTTAAATGTCTGTACTCGACAACTGGCAGGAGTGGAAACGGTTTTTAGGAAACAAAATGGATAATGCTGAGCATCGTGGGATGCCTGGAGGAGCAATCGAAAAGCTGGCGTATGAAATCGGTGATTATTTATACGCAAACGTAGACCCAAAAAACGAACAAGAGCGTGTTTTGGCAGATTTATGGTCCGTTGCAAGTGAATCTGAACAAAAAGCAATAGCTTCATGCATGATGAAACTCGTGCAAAAATAATGCAGGCATAACCCTTTTCGGCTGTTTCAGGCCGGGGAGGGTTTTCTTTTTACTTCTGCTTTAAAAAATACATATTATCCTTTATTATAGTAAAAGGATCACTAGTTGAACGATGGGCACGCCGCACTGGAGGAATACAATGTTGAAAAGAGAATATTACCTTGAATACAAAATTAAAAAAAACCGCCCTGGCCTGCTCGGTGATATTTCATCTTTGCTTGGCATGCTGTCAATTAACATTGTGACAATTAACGGCGTGCATGATAAAAGCCGCGGCTTGCTAATGCGGGCAGAAAGTGAAGATCAGATAAAGCGCCTTGAATCGATTTTGAAAACCATGGATACTATTGAAGTTGTTAAGCTGCGTGAACCGAAACTGCGCGATAAAATGGCTGTTCGGCATGGCCGCTATATCGAGAGGGATGAGGATGACCGGAAAACATTTCGTTTTGTACGGAGTGAGCTTGGACTTCTAGTTGATTTTATGGCAGAATTGTACAAAATGGATGGCCATCGATTAATCGGCATTCGCGGCATGCCGCGGGTCGGTAAAACAGAATCAATTGTTGCCGCAAGTGTTTGTGCAAACAAAAGGTGGCTGTTTTTGTCATCAACCATGATTAAGCAAACTGTCCGCGAACAGCTGCTGCGCAATGAGTACAGCCCAAAGAATATCTTTATAATGGATGGTGTTATTTCCGCTAACCGTGCTGGGGAGAAGCATTGGCAGCTTATTCGCGAAGTGATGCAGCTTCCGGCCGTGAAGGTTGTAGAGCATCCAGACGTTTTCGCAGAAAACAGCCATTATTCAATTGATGATTTTGATTACATTATTGAGCTCCGCAATGAACCGAATGAAGAGATTACGTATGAGGCGGTTGAAAAAAATACGATGTTTCAGGACTCGGAATTCGGCGGGTTTAACTTTTAGTATTGGAAGGTGTTATGGGTGACAGAGTTAGGGAAAAAATTAAAGGAAGCTCGCGAATCAAAAGGAATGTCATTGTCAGACGTTCAAGAATCAACAAAGATTCAAAAGCGGTATCTTCAAGGCATTGAAGAAGGAAATTATGACATTATGCCGGGCAAGTTTTATGTCAGGGCGTTTATTAAGCAATATGCAGAGGCGGTCGGGCTAAACGCTGAAGAGCTGTTTGAGGAGTTTAAAAGCGAGGTGCCGTCTTCTAAAGAGGATGAAGTGCCGCTTCGCCCAACAGCATCAGCCAGCAGCCAGAAAACAAGGGTAGATGCGTCCAAGCCTGTCCGCGAGTCTTCTAAATTGCTAGATTATTTGCCGAAAATTTTAGTAACAGCTTTTATTATTGGTGCTGTTGCCCTGGTTTATTTTTTAATTCCGAAAAGCGGTTCTGAAAGTGACCCGGCTGTAGAGGAAGAGGTGCAAGTCGAGGAACCGGCGACAGAGGAACCGGCAACAGAAAAGCCGGCTGTAGAAGAAACACCTGCTCCTGAAAAAGACCCGGCTGTAGAAGAAAAACCGGAACCTGCCGCGCCTGCCCAGGCACTTACGGCAGTTTCAACAAGTGGACGCCAGACTGTTTATGAGCTTTCAGGCGCGCAGGCGTTTGAAGTGTCGGTTGCTTCAAAAGGCGAGACATGGATTGAAATTACAGACGGCAGCGGCAAAAGTTATTTCAGCGGCATGCTTGCCAACGGCCAGACCCAAACACACAATATGACAGGCCAAAAAGAAGCGAAGATTAAAGTTGGTTTTGCCCCTGATACTGTTATTACGGTGAATGGTGAAACACTTGCCTATAAGCTGCCAGCGGATGGGCAAGTGCTGCAGGACATAATCATTCGCCCAAAAGCACAATAACGGCCGTTTCTGGAGGGAACAGTTTTGAATTTACCTAATAAAATTACCATCTCACGCATTTTGATGATTCCATTCTTCATTCTGATTATGTCAGTGGATTTTGGATGGGGAATGGTCCGCGTGTTAGGTACCGAGATGCCAGTGGAGCATTTGATCGGAGCGCTTCTTTTTATTATCGCATCCATTACAGACTGGATCGACGGCTATATCGCCAGAAAATATAATCTTGTTACTAATCTCGGCAAGTTTCTTGACCCGCTTGCAGACAAGCTGCTTGTATCAGCTGCACTTATTCTTTTGGTGGAGCTTCAGCTGGCGCCTGCGTGGATTGTCATTGCGATCATTTGCCGTGAATTTGCCGTGACAGGGCTGCGGCTTATTCTGGCTGAAACAGGCGAAGTAGTGGCAGCCAATATGCTTGGCAAAATTAAAACCTGGACACAGATCGTTGCTATTTCTCTTTTGTTGCTGCATAATGCACCATTTGAAAGCTTTGGCATTCCGGCTGGCGACTGGCTGCTCTGGATTGCCCTGTTTTTCACACTCTGGTCCGGCTGGGATTATTTTAAATTAAATAAAGATGTGTTTAAAAATTCTAAGTAAGCGTAAGGCACCATGGGTTTCCAATGGTGCTTTTCGTTTACCAAAAAGGAGAGTTTGTATAAAATGAATGCCGAAATTATTGCAGTAGGGTCAGAATTATTGCTTGGCCAGATAACCAATACAAATGCCCGGTTTTTATCTCAGCACCTGGCGGAAATCGGGGTGAATATTTATTATCATACAGTTGTCGGTGACAACGAAGACCGTCTTGAACAGGCGTTGAAAATGGCTCAGCAGCGGGCAGACCTAATTATCTTCTCGGGCGGTCTCGGGCCGACAAAAGATGATTTAACGAAAGAAACGATTGCCCGTATAATAGGAACCACTCTTGAATATAACGAGGAAGCTCTCCAGAGCATTCAAGCTTATTTTACAAAAACAGGACGTCCCATGACGGAAAATAATAAAAAGCAGGCGCTTGTGATCAAAGACAGCATTGTTTTAGCCAATGATAATGGAATGGCTCCCGGCATGTTTATAAAAGCAGGTGAAAAACAATATATGCTTCTGCCAGGGCCGCCGCGTGAAATGCAGCCGATGTTTTTACATTACGGGCGTCCGGAGATTTTAAAAACAATGGAGAAGGTGGAGCGGATTGAATCAAGGGTGCTGCGGTTTTTTGGGATTGGTGAATCTGCTCTTGAAACAGAAATCGATGATATCCTGCTGAAGCAGACAAACCCAACGATTGCGCCGCTTGCCGGAGATGGAGAAGTAATTTTGAGGATTACTGCGAAACATGAATCTCCTGAAGAAGCCAATCGCCTTATCCAGCAGGCAGAAAATGAAATTTTAGAAAGAGTCGGTGCTTTCTTCTACGGATATGGAGAAACAACTATTGCCGCCGAACTGGCTGCCAAATTAAAAGAAAAACAGGTGACAATTGCTTCAGCGGAAAGCCTGACCGGCGGTTTGTTTTTGGGTGAGCTGACAGCCATACCTGGAACAAGTGCCTGTGTAAAAGGGGGCGTAGTCTGTTATACAAACGAAGTGAAAGAGCAGGTTGTGCGTGTGAAAAAAGAAACGCTGGCTTCTTACGGGGCAGTCAGCGCAGAATGCGCGAAGGAATTAGCTGAGAATATACGCCAATTATGCGGTGCACAGATAGGGATCAGCTTTACAGGCGTCGCAGGCCCGGGTCAGCTCGAAGGCCGTGAGCCGGGTACAGTCTTTTTAGCTATTGCACGCGAAGGAGAGGAAACGATTGTTCATTCGCTGAAAATGGCCGGAAGCAGGACCGGTATTCGCAAGCGGACAGTGAAATACGGCTGCCATTACTTGCTTCAGCTCATTGATTGAATGTTTTGACAAATAGATTGACGTTTTTTAGGGAAATCGTTATACTTACGTCGAAAGAACTAGATCAGGGGGGATGGGAATGACAAGAGAACACTGGCAGGCAGAAACAAATTTGTTGCATGGGGGACAGAAGCCGGACCCGGTTACGGGGGCACGGGCGGTGCCGATTTATGAGACGACTTCCTATGTATTTAATGACACAGACCATGCCCGGGCATTATTTGCTCTTGAAGAAGCCGGCAATATTTATACGCGTATTACCAATCCGACGGTGGATGTATTTGAAAAGCGGATTGCTTTGTTGGAAGGCGGCGCTGCTGCAGTAGCTCTGTCATCAGGGATGGCAGCGATTTCGTTTGCAATTATGAACCTGGCTCATGCAGGAGATGAAATTGTTGCAGCTGCTAATTTGTATGGCGGTACATATAATTTGTTCGCAAATACACTTCCAAAGTATGGAATAAGTGTGATATTTGTTGATTCAACCGATCCAGAAAATATCCGAAAAGCAATTACGCCAAAAACAAAAGCAGTTTTTGCGGAAATTATCGGCAATCCTTCTTTGAATGTACTGGATGTTGAAGCGGTCTCGGCAATTGCTCATGAAAATGGCATTCCATTAATTGTAGATAATACATTTGCCTCGCCATACGGTTCTCAGCCAATTAAATGGGGAGCTGATATTGTGGTTCACTCTGCGACAAAGTGGATCAGCGGCCACGGCACCGTGATTGGCGGCGTGGTGGTAGACAGCGGCACATTTAATTGGAATTCAGATAAATTCCCCGGCTTTACGACGCCTGATGAATCCTATAACGGGCTTAAGTTTGCTGATATTGAAGGCCCGGCTTTTGCAGTGAAGCTTCGTGTCCAGCTTTTGCGTGATTTTGGGCCGGCGATCAGTGCAAATAGTGCTTTTTTGTTGCTGCAGGGGCTTGAAACGCTGCATCTCCGCATACAGCGCCACCACGAAAATACACAAAAGCTGGTCAGCTTTTTACAAGAACACCCGGGAGTGGAGTGGGTTCAGCATCCTTCTTTACCGGACCATCCTTCTCATGAATTGGCGAAAAAATATTTAAATGGCACATTTGGTTCTATTGTGGTATTTGGAATTAAAGGCGGCCGTGACGCGGGGAAAAAAGCAATCAATTCTGTTGAACTCTGGTCTCATGTTGCAAATGTCGGTGATGGCAAATCATTAATTATCCATCCGGCTTCAACCACTCACCAGCAGCTGGGCGAGGAAGAACTGAAAAATTCCGGTGTAACAGAGGAATTGATTCGTCTTTCGGTAGGGTTGGAAGCTGCGGATGATTTAATAGCCGATTTAAAACAGGCCATTGAAGAAGGAACAGGAATTTCTGAATAAATACAAGCCCGCCGGTAGCTCCGGCGGGCTTTTTTTATCGGGTTCATGGTATAATAAATGAAGCAGCAAGCCGGTTGTTGCGTTGAAAAATTCTTCAATTGATCTTCTTTTTCTTCATGTTTCATCAGCTCGTTTTATCTCTTCAGGTAGTAGACAATCCCTCATTCGAACAGCAAAAAATATCGAATAAATGTTCGTTTTTTGCTTGAAATTCGTTCGTGATTGCGGTATAGTTAAGTCAGGTTAAAAAACAACCGGCAAAACAGCTGTTCGTAATATAGATATGTATTTTTTAAGGAGGAATTTTATAGTGAACGATCGTCAGGCTGCCTTGGATATGGCGCTTAAACAGATTGAAAAACAATTCGGTAAAGGATCGATAATGAAGCTTGGAGAGCAGGCGGAACGCCGTGTATCTACAACGCCGAGCGGCTCTCTTGCATTGGATTCAGCACTTGGAGTAGGGGGTTATCCGCGCGGGCGCGTAGTAGAAATTTATGGGCCGGAAAGTTCAGGTAAAACAACCGTCTCTCTTCATGCAATTGCTGAAGTACAGGCAACTGGCGGACAAGCTGCTTTTATCGATGCTGAGCATGCTCTTGACCCGGTCTATGCACAAAAGCTCGGCGTAAATATTGATGAACTTCTTTTGTCGCAGCCGGATACAGGAGAGCAGGCGTTAGAAATTGCTGAAGCACTTGTACGAAGCGGTGCTGTTGATATCATCGTTATTGACTCCGTAGCGGCGCTTGTACCAAAAGCCGAAATTGAAGGAGAAATGGGCGCTTCGCACGTTGGGCTGCAGGCCCGCCTTATGTCTCAGGCGCTTCGCAAGCTTTCAGGTGCTATTAATAAATCGAACACTATCGCGATTTTTATTAACCAAATTCGTGAAAAAGTTGGGATTATGTTCGGAAATCCAGAAACAACTCCCGGCGGCCGTGCTCTTAAGTTTTACAGTTCTGTCCGTCTTGAGGTAAGACGGGCGGAAGCGTTGAAGCAAGGAAACGATATTGTTGGGAACAAAACAAAAATCAAAGTAGTAAAAAATAAAGTAGCTCCTCCGTTCCGTGTGGCAGAGGTCGATATTATGTACGGAGAAGGGATCTCACGTGAAGGAGAAATTATTGATCTCGGATCTGAGGAAGACATTGTTGAAAAAAGCGGTGCCTGGTATTCATATAATGGCGAGCGTCTTGGGCAAGGCCGGGAAAACGCCAAGCAGTTTTTAAAAGAAAATCCAGATGTACGCCACGAGATTATGATGAAAATCCGTGAACGCTACGGACTTGATAATGTACAAGATCTGCCGCCAGCAGAGGAAGACAACGGAGCAGACACCCTTTTTGATGAAGAATAAGAACGAACAAAAAGCAGGAAACGGGGTTCCGTTTTCTGCTTTTTTTGTTGAACCTTTAGAAATAAGGTGTTTCCCGGAGAAAACCTTGACAATGAAAATTCCCATCGATAAAATTAAGATTGTATATTTGACATTTTTTTATCTTGAAAATGGAAATGTAGCGCTGTTTGTTTCATAACCAAATGTAACAACAGCCAACATGTGAAAAACATGACAATTATTTATAGCAAGAGGAGGTGAAATGATGGAACCCATTACAATCATCTCCATTTTGCTTGGCCTTATCATTGGTGTCGTTGTTGGCTATTTTGTAAGAAAATCAATTGCCGAATCAAAAATCGCTGGCGCCCGCAGTGCTGCAGATCAGATTGTGGAAGATGCAAAGCGGGAAGCAGAAGCGTCAAAAAAAGAAGCTCTTTTAGAGGCAAAAGATGAAATTCATAAACTGCGCACGGATACTGAGTATGATCTCCGTGAAAGAAGAAATGAATTGCAAAAACAGGAAAATCGCCTCCTTCAGAAAGAAGAAAATCTTGATCGAAAGGATGATTCCCTAAATAAGCGGGAAGATGCGCTCGAACGAAAAGAGGCAGCGTTAAATACAAGACAACAACATATTGAAGAGATGGACAGCAAAGTGGATGAGATGGTCAAAAAGCAGCAGTCCGAACTAGAGCGAATTTCCGCTCTGACACGAGACGAAGCGCGCTCCATCATTTTAGAACGTACAGAACAGGAATTATCCCACGATATTGCTATCATGGTAAAAGAAAACGAGCATCGTGCAAAAGAAGAGTCGGATAAGAAAGCAAGAGAAGTGCTGTCCCTGGCGATTCAGCGGTGCGCAGCTGATCATGTAGCCGAAACTACCGTATCGGTTGTAACATTGCCAAACGATGAAATGAAAGGGCGCATAATCGGACGTGAAGGACGTAACATCCGTACACTTGAGACGCTGACAGGCATCGACTTAATTATTGATGATACACCTGAAGCAGTTATTTTGTCCGGCTTTGACCCGATCCGCCGCGAGACAGCCCGAATCGCGCTTGAGAAACTGGTTCAGGATGGGCGTATTCACCCGGCGCGTATTGAAGAAATGGTGGACAAAGCGCGGCGCGAAGTCGATGAGCATATCCGTGAAATCGGTGAGCAGACGACATTTGACGTAGGCGTGCTTGGATTGCATCCGGACCTGATTAAAATTCTTGGCCGTTTGAAATACCGGACAAGCTATGGGCAAAATGTGCTCAAACACTCTGTAGAAGTGGCATATTTATCCGGGCTTTTAGCAGCGGAGCTTGGGGAAGATGAAACACTTGCCCGCCGCGCTGGCCTTCTTCATGATATCGGAAAAGCGGTAGACCATGAAGTAGAAGGCAGCCACGTTGAAATTGGTGTTGAGCTTGCCCAGAAATATAAAGAGCATCCGGTTGTTATTAACAGTATCGCTTCACATCATGGCGATACGGAACCAACTTCAGTTATTGCAGTGCTGGTAGCTGCAGCAGATGCACTGTCTGCCGCAAGACCTGGCGCCCGCAGTGAAACGCTCGAAAACTATATCCGCCGCTTAGAAAAACTAGAAGAAATTTCAGAATCATATGATGGTGTGGAAAAATCATTTGCCATTCAGGCAGGACGTGAAGTGCGGATTATGGTAAAGCCGGAACAGATCGATGATTTACAGGCTCACCGCCTGGCTCGCGATATCCGCAAACGGATTGAAGGTGAGCTTGATTATCCGGGACATATTAAAGTAACCGTTATTCGTGAAACAAGAGCAGTTGAATACGCAAAATAAGAGAAAAGCGGTGTGTGGAAACCACATCGCTTTTCTTATTGGCAGAGGAAAGAAGGAGAAGCATGGATTTACTTTTTATAGGAGATGTTGTGGGATCGCCGGGACGGGATATGGTGAGTGAGTATGTACCGAAACTAAAGAAAAAATATCGTCCTGGTGTAACAATTATCAATGGAGAAAATGCGGCAGGCGGCCGCGGCATTACTGAGAAAATTTATAAAAAGTTTATGCAGGATGGAGCAAATGCGGTTACATTGGGCAATCATGCCTGGGACAATAAAGATATTTTTAATTTTATTGATACAGCGAAATGGCTTGTTCGTCCGGCAAACTTTCCGGATTCCGTGCCAGGCCAGGGCATTGCTTATATCCCGGCTGGAGAGCTGGAAGTTGCTGTTATTAATTTGCAGGGCCGCGTATTTATGAATGATCTTGACTGCCCGTTCCGTAAAGCCGAGCAGCTTGTAGGGGAAGCAAGACAGCGAACCCCGTTTATCTTTGTCGACTTCCATGCGGAAACGACCAGTGAAAAGCAGGCGATGGGGTGGTTCCTCGATGGGAAGGTAACGGCCGTTGTCGGTACACATACGCATGTACAGACTGCTGATAATCGGGTGCTTCCGGGCGGCACCGCTTATTTAACTGATACTGGAATGACCGGTCCTTATGACGGGATTCTCGGAATGGAAAAAGAAGCGATCATACAAAGGTTTCAAACTCAGCTGCCAGCACGGTTTGAAGTGCCGAAAGACGGACGCACGCAATTATCAGGATGTATGATCACAGCAGACCGAAAAACGGGGCTCGCTAAATCCATTCAGCGCATCTTAATAAATGACGACCATCCTTTTCATGATTATTAATTCATAGCCCCTCTTCATTTGAATATATATGAAAGACGAATGGAGGCTTCAAAAGGGGGATTAGGGAATGGATGTGTTGAAAGTATCATCAAAATCAAACCCGAATTCAGTGGCCGGGGCATTGGCCGGCACGATGCGGGAAAAAGGCAGTGCTGAGATACAAGCTGTCGGAGCAGGTGCATTGAATCAAGCAGTAAAAGCGGTTGCGATTGCAAGGGGGTTTGTCGCTCCAGGCGGCATTGATTTAATTTGTATTCCCGCTTTCACAAGTATTATGATTGCCGGTGAATCCCGTACAGCAATGAAACTAATCATTCAGTCCCGATAAACATTCCAGCCGTCTGGCTGGAATGTTTTTTTATGTAAATGCTTTTGATTTTTTTTAGTAAAAGGAGTAAACTATGAACATTGTTTTAATTCGATTAATGTATTTAAATTGAACAAATGATTTTACATACTGCTTCTCAGAAAAAGCGTATAAAAACAGCGCTTAGTCCAGGTAAGTGAATCCGCATTCGCTAAGCTCGTTTTCACCTGCCGGCTCCACCGATCTCAACTGTAGCTAGTTTTAAACAGAGGGTATGTGTACAAGCGATAAAGCACCGATATAGTGATTTACATACAAAAATGATACACTATGAGAAGCAGAAAAATGATACGGTCAATATTTTAAAGGAGTGTTTGGAACAATGGCAGAGCAGCTTTCTTGGAAAGTGGGAGGACAGCAGGGGGAAGGGATTGAAAGTACAGGGGAAATTTTCTCCATGGCACTAAACCGCCTTGGATACTATTTATATGGATATCGGCATTTCTCCTCCCGGATTAAAGGCGGACATACAAACAACAAAATTCGCGTGAGCACGAAAAAGGTCAGTGCGGTGGCGGATGATTTAGATATATTAGTAGCGTTTGACCAGGAAACCATTGATGTGAATTACCACGAACTCCATGCAAATGGAATCATTATTGCCGATGCAAAATTTAATCCGTTAAAGCCGGAGGATACAGAAGCAGCTTTTTACGACGTTCCGTTTACAGAATTGGCGACAGAACTCGGCACCTCACTAATGAAAAACATGGTAGCGGTTGGAGCAACCTGCGCGGTTATTAATTTGGATGTTTCTGTTTTCCTCGGTGTGGTAGAAGAAATTTTCGGCCGTAAAGGTGAAACGGTTGTTCAAAAAAATATGGAAGCCATTCAGCAGGGATATAACTATATGAAAGAGCAGCTCGAAGGCGGGACAAGCCATCTTCAGCTTCCTCCCGCCGATGGGCAGAAGCGGATGTTTATGATTGGAAATGACGCAATTGCGCTTGGAGCATTAGCAGCGGGCGTCCGCTTGATGGCTGCTTACCCGATTACCCCCGCTTCAGAAATTATGGAATACTTGATTAAAAAGCTTCCCAAGGTAGGCGGCACAGTGATTCAAACGGAGGATGAAATCGCAGCCGCAACTATGGCAATCGGAGCCAATTACGGAGGTATTCGTTCGTTCACTGCTTCTGCCGGTCCGGGCCTCTCTCTTATGATGGAAGCCATCGGCCTTTCTGGTATGACGGAAATACCGCTTGTGGTAGTGGATACACAGCGCGGCGGTCCTTCAACCGGCCTTCCGACAAAGCAGGAGCAGTCGGATTTAATGGCTATGATCTATGGGACGCATGGTGAAATTCCAAAAGTCGTCATCGCGCCGGGCACGGCAGAAGAAGGCTTCTATGATACTGTGGAAGCCTTCAACATTGCGGAAGAATATCAGGTGCCGGTTATTTTGTTATCCGACTTGCAGCTATCGCTCGGCAAGCATACGGTTGAGCCGCTGGATTACAGCAAAGTGGAAATTCGCCGCGGCAAGCTTGTAAAGGACGGGATTGAGCCGCGTGAGGACAAATCCTATTTTAAACGCTATGAAGTAACCGAAGATGGAATATCGCCGCGGGTTATTCCGGGCGTCAGCGGCGGCATTCATCACGTAACAGGTGTCGAGCATGACGAAACCGGCAAGCCATCGGAATCACCGGCAAACCGCAAAGCGCAGATGGACAAGCGTATGAGAAAAATTGACCAGCTGTCGAATGTGTTTCCAAATCCGGTTTATAAAAATGCTGAACATGAAAATGCGGATCTTTTATTGATTGGCTTTAACTCAACCGGCGGTGCGATCGAGGAAGCTATGAAACGGCTTGAAGCAGACGGTTTGAAAGTGAATCACGCGCGCATCCGCCTTGTACATCCGTTTCCGACCGAAGAAATAGTGCCGCTGATCCAATCGGCAAAAAATGTAGCGGTCGTTGAAAACAATGCAACCGGCCAGCTGGCAAGTATTATTAAAATGAATGCCGGCTTCCCGCAAAAAATAAAAAGCATCTTAAAATATGACGGCAATCCGTTCCAGCCGCATCATATTGTTGAGAGCAGCAAGGAGCTGATTTACTAATGGCAACAACAGCAACGGCAACATTTAAAGATTTTCGGAATAATGTCAAGCCCAACTGGTGCCCGGGGTGCGGTGATTTCTCTGTTCAGGCAGCGATTCAGCGTGCGGCCGCAAATGTTGGCTTAACACCTGAAAAACTAGCGGTGATTTCCGGGATTGGCTGTTCAGGGCGTATTTCCGGCTATATTAATTCATACGGGCTTCACGGCATTCACGGCCGCGCTCTTCCGATTGCGCAGGGCGTGAAAATGGCCAATAAAGATTTAACGGTTATTGCCTCGGGCGGTGACGGCGACGGCTTTGCGATTGGCATGGGCCACACGATTCACGCTATGCGCCGAAACATTGACATCACATATATCGTCATGGATAACCAGATTTACGGCCTGACGAAAGGACAGACATCTCCGCGCTCAGCGGCCGGGTTCAAAACAAAATCGACGCCGCTGGGCTCGATTGAACAAACATTGTCACCGATGCAGCTCGCTGTCACAACCGGTGCGACCTTTGTTGCCCAGAGTTTTTCAACAGACTTAAAAGATTTAACGGCGATTATTGAAGCAGGAATTAATCATAAGGGCTTTTCACTTATAAACGTGTTCAGTCCATGTGTTACGTACAATAAAGTAAACACATATGACTGGTTTAAAGAGAACTTAACGAAGCTTTCAACCATTGAAGGATATGACCCGGCAGACCGGCAGGCTGCCATGAATACATTAATGCAGCATGATGATCTTGTTACAGGCATTATTTATCAGGATACAGACCGTCCATCCTATCAGGATCTTGTCGAAGGGTACGGGCAAGCACCGCTTTCTGAAGCTGAACTGAACCTTAGTGAAGAGGCGTTTGGCGAGCTTGTAAAGGAATTTATGTAATTTTTATGACGCAGGGAGAATAGTGCTCTGCGTCTTTTTCATTGATGCACTTGAGCAGAGTGTTTTGACAGTATATACTTATGAAATGTGCACGATAGTTTGAAAGATCGGAAAGGGGAATAATCATGAACGAAGAACAACGTAAAGACAGTGAACGAGCTAATCCATCGGACAAAAAATCCGCCAAGGACTACAGCCGGTATTTCGAAACTGTTTACACGCCGCCTTCTTTAAAAGACGCAAAAAAGCGCGGAAAAGAAGAAGTGGCTTATCACAACGATTTTAAAATCAATGAGCGTTTCCAGGGTATGGGCAAGGGCAAAAACTTTTATATCCGCACGTACGGATGCCAGATGAATGCACATGACACCGAGGTGATGGCCGGCATTTTTATGGCGCTCGGCTACAATGCTGTGGAAACAGCAGAAGAAGCAGATGTTATTTTGCTGAATACATGCGCGATTCGTGAAAATGCGGAAAACAAAGTATTTGGCGAAATTGGCTTTTTAAAGCATTTAAAACGGGAAAACCCAAATCTGCTGCTCGGCGTATGCGGCTGCATGTCGCAGGAAGAGTCGGTTGTTAATAAAATTTTAAAATCATACCATCATGTTGATATGATTTTTGGAACCCATAATATTCACCGTCTGCCGGAAATCCTGAATGAAGCATATATGTCAAAAGAAATGGTCATCGAAGTATGGTCTAAAGAAGGCGATGTAATCGAAAACCTTCCAAAAGTGCGCCAGGGTAACGTAAAAGCCTGGGTAAACATTATGTATGGCTGCGATAAGTTCTGTACGTACTGCATTGTGCCATATACGCGTGGAAAAGAGCGAAGCCGCCGTCCGGAAGAAATTATCCAGGAAGTGCGCCAGCTTGCTGCACAGGGATATCAGGAAGTTATGCTGCTTGGTCAAAATGTAAACGCATATGGAAAAGACTTTGCTGACATAAACTATCGCCTCGGTGATTTAATGGATGAAATCCGCCAGATTGGCATTCCGCGTGTGCGGTTTACAACAAGCCATCCGCGTGATTTTGATGACCATTTAATTGAGGTGCTGGCTAAAGGCGGTAATTTAATGGATCATATCCACCTGCCGGTACAAAGCGGTTCAACCGATATTTTAAAAATCATGGCCCGCAAATATACTCGTGAGCAGTTTTTAGAGCTGGTCCGTAAAATTAAAGCAGCTATGCCGGATGTGGCTCTGACAACAGACATTATCGTTGGATATCCGAATGAAACAGAAGAGCAGTTTGAAGAAACAATGTCACTCTACCGTGAAGTTGGCTTTGAAATGGCCTATACGTACCTCTATTCACCGCGTGAAGGTACACCGGCCGCAAAAATGGTGGACAACGTGCCAATGGACGTGAAAAAAGCCCGCTTGCAGCGCTTAAATGCTCTTGTGAATGAACTGTCAGGCGAATCAATGAAACGGTATAAAGGACAAATCGTGAACGTGTTGATCGAAGGAGAAAGCAAGAAGAATCCGGATGTCCTCGCCGGCTACACTTCTAAAAATAAGCTTGTCAATGTAAAAGCACCAAAGTCCGCAATCGGAAAAATCATCCCTGTTAAAATCATCGAAACAAAATCATGGTCAATGGACGGGGAAGCAGTAGAAATCGAAAATATGGCCGGGGTGAACTAATATGGAAAAAACTCTTTATACAAAAGATGAGATCATTGCAAAAGCAACTGAAATCGCCAATATGATTTCTGCAACCGAAGAAGTGGAATTTTTTAAGCAGGCAGAAGCAAAAATTCATGAAAACCAAAAGATTCGCGAAAAAATGGCCGGCCTGAAAAGCCTTCAGAAGCAGGCGGTCAATTTTCAGCATTATAAAAAAGTAGAAGCATTAAAAATGGTAGAAGAAAAAATTGAGAAAATTGAGCAGGAGCTTGATGAAATGCCGATTGTACAGCAGTTCAAACAGTCACAGACTGACGTGAACGCAATTTTGCAAATGGTTGCTACGGCAATTTCCAATAAAGTAACGGACAATATTATTAATGAAACAGGCGGCGATCTGCTTCGCGGCGAAACAGGCGCCCAGATGAAAAACGGTACACCAGGCAGCTGCTCGTAATCACAAATCCCGCTGATTAAAGCGGGATTTTTTGATTCTTGGGCACCCGTCTCACCCTCCCTGCATACAATACAAAGACCACATCAGAGGAGGGACAACAGAGTGAGCCAATTCCGCGAAATTATTACGAAGTCCGTCGTCGCCAAAGGCCGAAAATATACACAGACGCACCATACGATTCTGCCGCCGAATAAGCCGTCGGGCATTTTAGGATGCTGGATCATTAACCATGAATACAAAGCGAAAAAATCAGGCAGAACCGTCGACGTTTTTGGCACATATGAAATTAACGTCTGGTATTCGTATCAAAATCATACGAAAACAGCTGTTGTCACAGATAAGGTAGAGTATAAGGATGTTCTCAAATTAACGTACCGCGATGATGACTGCGAAGGCGATGACGATGTCTGGGTAAAAGTATTGCAGCAGCCAAACTGTCAGGAAGCGGTTATTTCAGACTGCGGTACAAAAATTAATGTGCAGGCAGAACGGGAACTAACAGTGGAAGTCACTGGAGAAACAAAAGTGTGTGTGGCGTTTCACGATTACGAGGACGATTGGGACTGCGAGCGGGAAACTGCTGAAGAGCATCATGAAAAGTAAAAAAAGCAGCGGGAAACGAACTGTTTTCCCGCTTTTTTTCTGTATGCTATACTAAGAAAAGAAGAAAGACAGAGAGGAAAGCGACATGTCACAGTATACTCCAATGATACAGCAATATTTGCGTGTAAAGGCAGACTATCAAGATGCCTTTTTATTTTTTCGTCTTGGTGACTTTTATGAAATGTTTTTTGAAGATGCTTTAAAAGCAAGCCAGATTTTAGAAATTACGTTAACATCGCGTGACGGAGGCAGTGCCGAACGAATTCCGATGTGCGGTGTACCCTATCATTCGGCGAAGGGGTACATAGAACGGTTAATTGCGGCCGGGCACAAAGTGGCAATCTGCGAGCAGCGTGAAGATCCGAAGCAGGCGAAAGGCGTTATCAAAAGAGAAGTAGTGCAGGTTATCACACCGGGAACGATGATGGAAGGCGCCGGTATTCAGGAAAAAGAAAACCACTACCTTGCTGCGATTGAAAACGCAGGCGGCCAATACGCAGTAGCGGCAGCAGATGTAACCACAGGAGAATGCAAAGCCGCTGTGTTTGCAGCATTTGATGCGGCTGTACACGAACTTGCGGCTTACGGTGTGAAGGAAGTAATAACAAACGGTTCCTGGACTGAGCAGGACATCAAACAAATCCGTGCAAGACTCGGTGCGGTTATTTCAGTAGAAGAAATAGCGGAAGAATCACCATTTGACCGTCTTTTGTTTAATTTAACAGATGGCTTAACACGAAAAGCGTCTGCCCGTCTTTATCACTATTTGCACCGGACACAAAAGCGCAGCCTGGACCACTTGCAGCCAGCAGAGCCTTATGAAATCCGCGACTATATGAATATCGACTACTTTTCAAAACGGAATCTGGAGCTGACGGAAACGATTCGCTCAAAAGGAAAAAAAGGTTCCCTTCTCTGGCTGCTTGATGAAACAAAAACGGCGATGGGCGGGCGTCTTTTAAAGCAGTGGATCGACCGGCCGCTGTTAAATGAATCCGACATCAGTCGCCGTCTAGATATTGTAGAAACGTTTATGGTGTCTTTTTTTGAAAGGGAAGAGCTTCGCGAGCAGCTAAAAGAAGTGTATGACCTGGAACGTCTTGCCGGCCGGGTAGCTTTTGGCAGTGTGAACGCCCGTGACCTTGTTCAGCTCAAGAAGTCTCTGGGGCAAATTCCTATGCTCGCAAGCCTCTTAAAGCAAATGAACGGAGCCGAGCTGCCCAAGCTGGCTGATTCTCTTGATCCGTGTACAGAATTGTTTGAAGAGCTGGAACGGGCCCTGATTGAAGAACCTCCTATTTCCGTGAAAGAAGGCGGCATGATTCGGGAGGGGTTTCATATGCAGCTTGATGAATACCGGGATGCCGCAAAAAACGGAAAGCAGTGGATTGCAGAATTAGAACGGAAAGAGCGGGAAAAAACCGGTATTAAATCACTTAAAATCGGCTATAACCGAATTTTTGGCTATTATATCGAAGTAACAAAAGCAAATCTTTCCCTGCTGCCAGAAGGCCGTTATGAACGCAAGCAGACCCTTGCAAACTGTGAGAGGTTTATTACACCGGAACTGAAAGAAAAAGAAACGCTTATCTTAGAAGCGAATGATAAAATGATGGAGCTTGAATACGAGCTGTTTACACAGCTGCGCGAGGATGTAAAGCAATTTATTCCGCGGCTGCAGAACCTTGCCCGTACCGTGAGTGAAGTTGATGTTCTGCAATGCTTTGCAGCCGTCAGCGAAGCCCGCCGTTTTGTCCGTCCATCTTTTTCGGCTGATGGCCGGATGCACATTCAGGAAGGCCGCCATCCAGTAGTTGAAAAAGTAATGGATGCGCAGGGATTTGTGCCGAACGACTGCCGGATGGAAAAAGGGCGGAATATGCTGCTGATCACCGGACCGAATATGTCGGGAAAAAGCACATATATGCGCCAGACAGCTTTAATTGCAATTTTAGCGCAAATCGGCTGCTTTGTTCCGGCCGATAAAGCAGTGCTGCCTATTTTCGATCAGATTTTTACCCGGATCGGTGCGGCGGATGATCTTGTGTCAGGCCAGAGTACCTTTATGGTTGAAATGCTCGAAGCAAAGCATGCGATTGCAAATGCCACCGGCCGCTCGCTTATTTTATTCGATGAAATCGGCCGGGGAACCTCCACTTATGATGGAATGGCGCTGGCGCAGGCGATGATTGAATATATCCACTCAAGCATCGGGGCAAAAACATTATTTTCCACCCACTACCACGAGCTGACAGTACTGGATAAATCGCTTGGCCATATGCAAAACGTTCATGTTACGGCGGCCGAGCAGGATGGAAAGGTCGTTTTTCTGCACAAAGTAAAAGACGGAGCGGCAGACAAAAGCTACGGAATTCATGTGGCCCAGCTGGCCGGACTGCCGGATGCTGTTATTAAGAGGGCGGACGAGCTGCTTCATTCATTTGAAAACCAGGAAAAGCCCAAAGCCGATCCTGAGCCGGTGCTTGCCCGGGAAGGCCAGCTTTCCTTTTTTGAAGAAAAGCCGGAACCGGCAGAAACTCCAAAGCCGCCCAAAAAAGCAGATTCAGCTATTCTTGCCAGGCTGTTAAGCTATGACATTATGGAAATGACGCCGATGGAAGCGATGAATACGTTATATGCATTGCAAAAAGAAGCAAAAAAATGAGGTGAACCAACATGGGGCTGATTCGCCAGCTTGATGAAGCTCTTTCCAACAAAATTGCCGCCGGTGAGGTAGTCGAACGGCCGGCTTCCGTTGTAAAAGAACTGACGGAAAATGCTATTGATGCCGGCAGCACAGTGATAGAAATTGATGTTGAAGAAGCCGGCCTCGGGCTGATCCGGATTACCGATAACGGTTCCGGCATTGAGCCGGATGATGTGGAGCGGGCTTTTTACAGGCATGCCACAAGCAAAATTAAAGATGAAAACGATCTTTTCCGTATCAGGACGCTCGGTTTTCGCGGTGAAGCGCTGCCGAGCATCGCCTCTGTTTCAGAGCTGACTATGTCCACTTCAACCGGCTTTGAAGCGGGAATTGAAATGGTTTTATCCGGCGGCATTGTCCAGTCAAAAAAACCGGGTCCGGCCCGAAAAGGTACAGAAATAGAAGTGACCAATTTGTTTTTTAACACACCGGCCCGCTTGAAATATATGAAAAGCGTTCATACGGAGCTTGGCAATATTACAGATGTAGTGAACCGCATGGCTCTCAGCAGACCGGATGTCTCTTTCAGGCTTCGCCACAATGGGCGTGAGTTATTAAAAACGAATGGAAGCGGCGATGCAAGGCAGGTGCTGGCAGCAATTTATGGGATATCAATTGCCAAGCAAATGATCCCAATTCAAGCGGAGTCTGTTGATTTTACGATTTCGGGATTTATTTCCCTGCCGGAAGTTACACGTGCTTCCCGCAATTATATATCGATGATGGTCAATGGGCGGTTTATTAAAAACTTTAAAGCTTCCAATGCTCTTCTGGAAGGCTATCACACATTTCTACCGGTCGGACGTTATCCAATTGTTCTTTTAACTATTGAAATGGACCCGCTTCTTGTTGATGTCAATGTCCATCCGGCGAAGCTTGAAGTCCGTTTCAGCAAGGAACAGGAGCTTTGCACGTTAATTACGGAAACAGTGAAAGCTGCCCTTCGAAAAGAAACGTTAATTCCGGATGCGCTGCCTGTTTTAAAAAAAAGAAAGGATTTTACCGAGCAGCGGGCTTTTCAATTCGAAGCACCGCCTCCGAAGCCGGCTTCAATGCCCCCTCAAAAGGAATTAGAGAAGCTGTACAAGCCGGAGTACTACAATGAACCGGTTAAAGAGCCGGCACCGGAAAGAGAGAAAGAGGAAAAAGCGGAAGCAGCAGATGCTTCTCCCATCCAAAGCAAGCCGATGAAAGAATCGGAAGCAGAAATAGCTGCTGACCGGATGCCGCTGCTTTACCCAATCGGCCAGATGCATGGAACTTATATTTTTGCCCAGAATGAGCATGGACTGTATATGATTGACCAGCACGCTGCGCAGGAAAGGTTGAAGTATGAGTATTACCGGGAAAAGGTCGGCGAAACAGAACCGGAGCTTCAGGAGCTGCTGATCCCGATGACTTTTGATTTTTCGGCGGATGAATGGATGAAAATTGAAGAAAATAAAGCGGCTCTTGAAGAAGTAGGGGTATTTTTAGAGCCGTTTGGCGATAAATCCTACGTGGTTCGGGCGCATCCTGCCTGGTTTCCGAAAAATGAAGAGCGTGATGTGATTGAAGAGATGATTGAAGAAGTACTGGCGATGAAAAAGCCGGATGTCAAAAAGATCCGGGAAGAGGCGGCCATTTTAATGAGCTGTAAAGGGTCCATCAAAGCAAATCGCCACCTTCGCAATGACGAAATAGAACAGCTGCTTAATGATTTAAGAAAAAGCAGCGACCCATTTACGTGCCCCCATGGCCGGCCGATTACGATTCATTTATCCAATTACGATATCGAAAAAATGTTTAAACGAATTATGTAAAGAGGTGGCGTGATGTCAGTTAACGGGCAGGTTGTTTTGCCGGCGATCCGGTCAATGAAAGATTTTGAGAAAATGCTGGAAATGAGTTATCAATACGGCGTGTTTTTAGATTTGCACATCGGGCAGGTAAAAAGCGTGCTTGAGCTTGCGAGGCAAAATGGAAAAAATATGTTTGTTCATTTAGATTTGATCAGCGGACTTGCCGGCGACGAGCATGGAGTTGAATTTATTGCCCGATACGCGAGGCCGTACGGCATTATTTCAACAAAAGGAAGTGCTCTGGTCAAAGCAAAGCAAAAAGGGCTGGCGGCCACACAGCGTGCATTTATTCTTGATTCAAATGCAGTAAACCGAAGCGTGCGGCTTGCCGAAAAAGCAGACCCTGACTATATTGAGGTGTTGCCAGGAGTTGCCCCGAAAATTATTGAACTGATGCGCAGCAAAACGGGAAAGCCGGTGTTTGCTGGCGGGTTAATTGAAACGAAAGAAGAAGCAGAAGCGGCAATTAAAGCAGGGGCTTCCGCAGTTACCACGTCAAACGTTGAGCTGTGGAAAGAATTTGCCAAAAGGTAGGGAAAGCGGAGCTGCCTGGCTGCGCTTTCAGACTGTTGACAAACGCTTGCTTTTGGCGTCACTTGCCGCCTGTGAATGCTCACGACCCCAGGAGGTCACTCCGCTTCCCAGCCGCCGGCGTTCCTGGAAAGCCAAACGTTTTCAACCAGCCTGCTTTCTAATTCTGTTTACATTCTCAAAGCGCAGCCGCCTGGCTGCGCTTTTTTAGCCTGCACCGAAAAGCCGGTAGTCAGGAAGCGGCAGTTCCATTTGAATTAAAGCCTGCTCAATATGGGCAACGGCTCTTTTCAATACAGCAACCCGGGCATATTTTTTGTCGTTTCCTTCGATAACATACCAGGGTGCATAGGAGGAGTCCGTCTTTTGAAGCATTTCCTCCGCAGCTTTTACATACTGTTCCCACTTTTCTCGATTCCGCCAGTCTTCATCGGTAATTTTCCAGCGCTTCAACGGATTTTGCTGGCGTTCTTCAAATCTGCGCAGCTGTTCATTTTTTGAAATCTGCACCCAGAATTTCATCATTATGTATCGTTCATCAGTTAATGATTTTTCGAATGCATTGATTTCATCATACGCGCGTTGCCATTCAGCATCCCTGGCATAGCCTTCAATCCGTTCAACAAGCACGCGTCCATACCAGGAACGGTCGAAGATAGCGATCTGTCCGTGCTGGGGGAGTTTTCTCCAAAACCGGTGCATATAGTGGTAGCGCAGCTCGTGCGGCTGGGGAGCTGAAATGGGGTGAACGATTACACCGCGCGGGTCGAGCTGTTCATTCATTCGCTTAATGGCCCCGCCCTTGCCGGCCGCGTCCATTCCTTCAAAAGCCATAATCAGCCCGATCTTTTCCTGAAACAATGTTTGCTGCAGGGCAAGCAGGCGCCGCTGATATTTTTCGAGCTCTGTTTTGTATTCTTTTTTGTCTGTTAATTGTTTATCCTGTTTTAACTCTTCCAGCTTAATATCCATTACTATTCCCCCTTTGTTTCCTTATACCCGTTATTCCCTTTCTTCAACAATAAAAAATAATTGACAACGCTTCCAAATGCCGTTATGATAAACAACAAGTTCATAAATTTGTGACCGAGAACATGGAGACTCACATTGACACCTTTACAGGGGATCAGTGTGAGTTTTTTTCGTTCCCGCCTTTAATGTGATCCGGGGCACATCAAAAGGCAAAAATCAAGAAGAAGGGATGAGGGTGAAATGACACCATTTATGGGGGAATTAATTGGAACGGCAATGCTTATTGTGTTAGGGGCAGGTGTGTGTGCGAATACAAGCTTGAAAAAATCATTTGCAAACGGCGGAGGCTGGATTGTTATTGCGTTTGGCTGGGGACTTGCTGTTGCAATGGCCGTTTACGCAGTTGGCGGAGTAAGCGGAGCCCATTTAAATCCAGCGGTTACCATTGCCCTTGCCATTACAGGTTCGTTTCCATGGACGGATGTTGTATTATATATAACAGCACAAATGATTGGTGCTGTTATCGGTTCTGCTGTTGTGTTCCTGCATTTCCTGCCGCACTGGAAAGAAACAGAAGATGCAGGGGTTAAGCTGGGAGTTTTCGCTACTTCACCGGCAGTTGACCGCCCCTATGCCAACATAATCAGTGAGGCGATCGGAACGTTTGTATTGATTCTCGGATTATTGACAATCGGCGCTAATAAATTTTCCGATGGTTTAAATCCGCTGATTGTCGGCTTTTTAATCATTGCAATCGGCCTGTCACTCGGAGGCACAACGGGATATGCGATTAATCCAGCCCGGGATCTTGGACCGCGGATTGCTCACTTCATGCTTCCAATTCCCGGAAAAGGCAGGTCCAATTGGAGATATGCGTGGATTCCTGTAGCCGGTCCGATTATCGGCGCCGTACTTGCCGCGTTTTTCTATAAAGGGTTTTTTCTGAACGAAGGAGCCGGTGCATTTTATGCTGCACTGGCGGTATCTGCCGGCCTGGTAATGATAATAAAACTGGTATCAGCAGGTACAGCTGTTCAGCTGCATATAAATAAGGGGGACTTTTAAATGGAAAAGTATATTATGTCAATCGATCAAGGAACAACAAGCTCACGCGCCATTTTATTTAATAAGAAAGGCGAAATTGTTCACTCGGCACAAAAAGAATTTAAGCAGTACTTTCCAAATCCGGGCTGGGTAGAGCATGATGCCAATGAAATTTGGGCTTCTGTTTTATCCTGTATGGCAACCGTACTAAGTGAGGTTGATATTCACGCAGAGCAGGTTGAAGCAATTGGAATTACAAACCAGCGTGAAACAGCGGTCATTTGGGATAAAGAAACCGGCCGGCCGATTTACCACGCGGTAGTCTGGCAGTCTCGCCAGACAGCGGACATTTGTGCAGATTTGAAAGAAAAAGGCCATGAGCCGGTATTTCGTGAGAAAACAGGGCTGCTTATTGATCCCTATTTTTCCGGCACGAAAGTAAAATGGCTGTTAGATAATGTGGAAGGAGCACGAGGTCGCGCAGAAAAAGGAGAACTATTATTTGGAACAATTGATACATGGCTTATTTGGAAGCTGACCGGCGGAAAAGCACATGTAACCGATTATTCCAACGCATCTCGCACGCTGATGTTCAATATTCACACGCTTGAATGGGATGAGAAGCTGCTCGACATCCTAACGGTTCCAAAGCAAATGCTGCCGGAGGTTCGCCCTTCCTCCGAGGTTTATGGCACGACCGCTTCTTACCACTTTTTCGGCCAGGAAGTTCCGGTTGCCGGTGCGGCGGGTGATCAGCAGGCTGCTTTATTTGGACAAGCCTGCTTTGATAAAGGCATGGCTAAAAACACATATGGAACCGGCTGCTTTATGCTGATGAATACTGGCGAAAGAGCAGTAAAATCAGAGCATGGCCTGCTCACCACCATTGCCTGGGGGGTTGATGGCAAAGTAGAATATGCGCTCGAAGGCAGTATTTTCGTAGCAGGCTCTGCCATTCAATGGCTTCGAGACGGAATGCGGATGATTAAGGAGGCAGCGGACAGCGAGCAGTATGCTGAGCGGGTTGAGTCAACCGATGGCGTTTATGTGGTGCCGGCTTTTGTCGGGCTTGGAACACCGTACTGGGAAAGTGATGTACGGGGTGCAGTCTTCGGTTTAACACGCGGAACAGACAAGGAACATTTTATTCGGGCAGTACTTGAGTCTCTTGCTTATCAAACAAAGGATGTGCTTGAAGCCATGGAGGCAGATTCAGGCATTGCGCTAAAAACGCTTCGCGTGGATGGCGGAGCTGTCATGAACGCTTTTTTAATGCAGTTTCAAAGCGATATGCTGGCTGTGCCAGTTGAACGGACACAAATTAACGAAACAACAGCTCTTGGATCAGCTTATCTGGCAGGACTGGCGGTCGGTTTCTGGAACAATCGTTCCGAGATTGCGCAAAACTGGCAGGTAGCCCGCACGTTTGAGCCGAACATGAACGAAGAAAAGCGCGAAAAGCTGTACAGCGGCTGGAAAAAAGCCGTTAAAGCGGCTATTGCATTTCAATAACAGCAATGATAAAATAGAATCAAGTTAATATATTGTCCGGAGAAATAGGAGAGACCTGAAAGCAAGGCAGCAAAAGCTGTTTTGTTCTTTCAGGTCTCTTTTTGCTTATTCGGGGTATAAAAAAAGAGACCAGCATAAGGGGATGACTTTCAATGAGTTTTACAAATTATGAGCGTGCAGAACAAATTAAAGCACTGCAGGCAGAACAATTCGATGTGCTTGTTATCGGCGGCGGCATTACCGGCGCAGGAATCGCTCTTGATGCATCGATGCGCGGCATGAAAACCGCTTTAGTGGACATGCAGGATTTTGCGGCAGGCACGTCCAGCCGTTCAACAAAATTGGTTCATGGGGGTCTGCGTTATTTAAAGCAGTTTGAAGTCAAAATGGTCGCGGAGGTCGGAAAAGAACGGGCGATTGTTTACGAAAACGGCCCTCATGTTACGACGCCGGAGTGGATGCTGCTTCCGTTTCATGAGGGCGGCACGTTCGGTCCGCTTTCAACTTCACTGGGCCTTCGGGTTTATGACTTTTTAGCAGGGGTGAAGCGGTCAGAACGCCGGAAAATGTTTTCTGCGGAGGAAACCCTTCAAAAGGAGCCGCTTGTAAAAAAAGAAGGACTAAAAGGGGGAGGTTACTACGTAGAATACCGAACGGATGATGCGCGACTGACAATAGAGGTAATGAAAAAAGCTGCTGAAAAAGGAGCGATTTGCTTAAACTATGTAAAAGCAGATGGGTTTACGTATGAAAAGGGCAAAGTGACCGGCATTAAAGCAGTTGACCAGCTGACAAAAGAGCCGCTGGCCATCTCTGCTGCAAAAGTGATTAACGCAGCAGGTCCCTGGGTTGATGAAGTGCGAAAAAAAGACGGCAGTGAAAATGGAAAGCACCTGCGCCTGACAAAAGGGGTGCATATTGTGCTTGATGAGTCCGTTTTCCCGCTGCACCAGGCTGTGTATTTTGATACACCCGATAAACGGATGGTATTTGCGATTCCGCGTGAAGGAAAAACATATGTTGGCACAACAGATACATTTTATAACACAGATCCGATCCGGCCGGACGTAACAGAAGAAGACCGCGGCTATTTATTGGATGCCATCCGGTTTATGTTTCCTCAGGTTCGTGTAACGGAGAGAGACATCGAATCATCCTGGGCTGGAGTCCGCCCGCTTATTTATGAAGAAGGAAAAGATCCCTCTGAAATATCCCGAAAAGACGAAATCTGGGAAACGGAATCCGGCTTGCTGACCATTGCCGGCGGAAAATTAACCGGCTACCGGAAAATGGCTGAGACGATAGTCGACCGGGTGGCACAGCGGCTGAAAGAGGAAAAAGGCATTTTATACAGCCCTTCTGAAACAAAGCAACTGCCGATTTCAGGAGGTGACGTAGGAGGCTCGGACGGCTTCCCGGCTTATATCAAATCAAAAGCAGCAGCCGGTGCTGCGAAAGGCTTTACAGAAGCTGAAGCGGAAAAAATCGTGCGTATGTATGGCTCAAATGCCGAAAAACTATTTTCTTATAACGAGAAAAGTGAACTTCCTACAATTTTGAATGCACAGCTCCTGTATGCAATCAACGAAGAAATGGCCTACACGCCAGCTGACTTTTTTATACGCCGAACGGGAGCGCTGCTGTTTGATATTGAAACAGTTCTAGCATATAAGGAACAGGTTATCGAAAAAATGGCCCGGCTTTTCAATTGGACAGATGAAGAAAAAGCAAAACATGCCGCGGAGCTTGAAGCAGAAATCGCCGCCTGTTCGTAACAGCCGGTATCCGCTATAATAAGGATACTTATAAACAAAGGCTGTGAAACAACATGAAAAAAGATAAAGTGGCTGTCGTCATTGGACCGACAGCATCCGGTAAAACGGATTTAAGCATCCATTTAGCAAAGCGATTTGATGGAGAAGTGATCAGCGGGGATTCGATGCAGATTTACCGCGGTCTTTCGATTGGAACCGCAAAAGTAACCAGAGAAGAGATGGAGGGGGTTCCCCATCATTTAATTGATATTAAAAATCCGGATGAACCTTTTTCAGCTGCCGAGTTCCAGCAGCTTGCCCGTGAAAAAATCGCTGATATTAACGCACGGGGAAAACTGCCGATTATTTGCGGCGGCACCGGCCTCTATATTCAATCTGTTCTGTATGACTACCAATTTAGCGAGGACGGCACGGATGAAACAGTCCGTAAAGAGCTTGAAGCAGAAGCGCAAAAAATCGGACCCGGGGCACTGTATGAACAATTAAAGGGAGTGGACCCGGAAGCCGCTGCTTCTTTTCATCCGAACAATGTAAGACGGACTATCCGGGCTCTTGAAATTTACCGGCTGAAGGGTGAGCCGGCGTCCAAACAAAAGCGGCTTGCAGCACCGGATGAAAAGTATGAAAATGCAATGATCGGCTTAACAATGGACCGGGCTGTTTTGTATGATAGGATTAACCGGCGGGTTGACCTTATGATTGAGGCAGGTCTTATAGAGGAAGCAAGATGGCTGTTTGAAATGAAGCTAAAAAACGCGCCGGCGGTTCAGGCAATCGGCTATAAAGAGCTTTTTCCATATTTGCGCGGCGAGCAGACGCTTGAAGAAGCGGCGGCAGTGTTAAAACAAAATTCGCGCCGTTACGCCAAACGCCAGCTGACCTGGTTCCGCAATAAAATGGATATTAACTGGTTTGATGTAACCGATGAACGGACACGAGATGAAAAAAAACAACAAATTTGCTCACTGCTGGCAGGAAAGCTGAATATAAGGTAGAATTAGTAATAATGGATTGAGATAGAAAGAGGAGGAACGAAGCATGAAACAGCCGATTAACATTCAAGACCAGTTTTTGAACCAGCTGCGTAAGGAAAACACGATGGTTACTGTATTTTTATTGAATGGATTTCAATTGCGCGGCCTCATTAAAGGGTTCGATAACTTTACCGTTCTTGTGGAAACCGATGGCAAGCAGCAGCTTGTATTTAAGCACGCCATTTCAACATTTGCTCCTCAACGCAGTGTCAGCTTGAATTTTGAAGAACAGGAATAAGAAGCATCAAAGGGCCTGCTGAAAGCGGGTCTTTTTTTCGTATATGCGCATATCCTTCCTATAAAGGAGGGACGCCGCATGAAACAGACAAATAAAGAGGGCCGTATTCATGTCGTCCTGAATCCAAAAGAAAAGCCAGTACAAGCGGCAGAATGGCCGGATCAGCCAGAACATGGCCTTCTGCGCTCTATTGAACAGGAAATGGATACACTAATTGGGCTAAACGGTTTAAAAACTCTTGTACGAGAGCTTTATGCAGCCGCCTATATAAGCAAAAAGCGAATGGAAGCAGGAATTGAAACAAAGGGCCAGATGCTTCATATGTTGTTTACAGGCAATCCGGGAACCGGTAAAACAACGGCAGCACGGCTTATCGCTTCGATGTTTAAGCGGCTCGGCCTGTTAGAAAAGGGCCAGTTTATCGAAGCGGAACGGGCGGATCTTGTGGGGGAATACATTGGCCATACTGCTCAAAAAACACGTGATCTCGTGAAAAAAGCGCTTGGAGGGGTTCTGTTTATTGATGAAGCGTACTCGCTTGCGCGCGGCGGGGAAAAAGATTTTGGAAAAGAAGCAATTGATACGCTCGTCAAGCAAATGGAGGATCACCAAAACAGCTTTATTTTAATACTGGCCGGATATCCGCGCGAGATGGCGCATTTTTTGTCAATGAATCCCGGCCTCCAATCACGTTTTCCTCTTATTCACCACTTTCCTGACTATTCGGTAGATGAACTGCTGCAAATAGCAGAGGTGATTGCAGCAGAAAAGAAATACGAAATTGACCGGCACGGCCGGTATGCTTTAACCGCTATTATTGAACAGGAAAAACGGCACAGCGGGTTTCGATTTGCGAATGGCCGAAATATCCGGACACTTATTGAAAAGGCGGCACGGCGCCAGGCTCTCCGGTTAATGACACAGTCCATATATACGAAAAAAGATTTGAAATTGCTGAAAGGGGAGGATTTTCAATTGTCACCATAATGGCACATATGGTAAAATGTCGAAAAGGATGATGACAATGAAAAAAAAGCCCGTGAAAGAAAGAATCATTGAAACCGCTTTAATTATGTTTGAAACACATGGCTACCATGGTGTAACCGTCGATCAAATTGTGGATAAATGCGGTACATCAAAAGGCGGATTTTATCATAATTTCCGATCAAAGGATGAACTGCTGTATCATATACATGATGTGTTTATTTCGTATCTGCTGAATAAAGCCAAAGAATCCTACGATAAAGAAACCGATCCGGTCTCTAGAATGTGCGGCATAATTACGTCTTTTACTACAATATTTGATTTATATAAGCCGCATATCACGGTGTTTTACCAGGAAAGCACTTATTTAAAAGGCGACTTTGAAAAACAAATTAATGAAAAACGTGACCAGTACCGCCAGCTTCTTCTGCAAATTATCCGTGAAGGCCAGGAAAGCGGCGATTTTCGGCAGGAAGTTCCCGCGCAAATTTCCACCATGGCCATCATGGGAATGATTAACTGGATGTATAAATGGTTTAAAAAAGAAGGAGAGCTTTCGCTTGAAGAAATCGCCCGCATTTTCAATGATATGATGCTGCATTCGCTTTTAACCGAAGAGGCAATGGAAGCGGGAAAAGGCGACAAGTTTCTTTTAAAAACAGAGTCCGTCCAATAAGGAGGAGCTGTTTTTTTTTTTTGCAAAAAAAAACAGCCATAAAGGCGGCTGTTATAATTTAACGGTTCTTTTTGGCAAATGCCAGCCGTATTTATAGGAAATAATTCGAAGTACGGTTATAAACAGAAATAAAACAATAAGCTGTGCCGGTGTCTCAGCGCCGCCGACCGCAATAATGAGGCCGGCGAGTGCTGCCCATACCCCGTACACCTCATCGCGAAGCAAAGCCGGCTTTCTTTGTGCCAGAATGTCCCGGACAAGACCGCCGCCGCTTCCTGTTAATACCGCCGCCACTACCACCGCGCTAAGCGGATGATTCATTCCAGCCGCGTACAGAGCTCCCTGCACAGCAAAAGCAGCAAGCCCGATCGCATCAAAAAAATTCCCCCAAACCGGCCAGTGGCGAAGCAGGTTTTGCGGAAATAAAATAACCGCTGTAATGGAAAGCGCCGCAATCGTAAAAAACTCTCCCTGCTCCCATAAAGCAGAAACGGGCACGCCGATTAATAAATTCCGAATTGCCCCGCCGCCAAAGGCGGTAATCATTCCCAATATATAAATACCAAATAAGTCGTATTCTTCTTCCATTGCGACAATTGCGCCTGAAATCGCAAAGGCGACCGTGCCGATCACCGTGAAAACATCCCACGTAATATCCATTCCGAACCTTCCTTCATCCAAAATGTTTAATGTTCGGGTATTATTATAAACCATCCGCGTCCTTACAGCTACTTTTTCTTTCAAGAAAACAAGGATTTTGCTATGATAAAACAAGTGAAAAAGAAAGTAGGAGCGAGTACATGACAAGCATGTTTGATTTACTGAAAAATGGCTCTATCATTCGCGAAAAAGCGACCGGGGCCGAAACAAAAATTGCCGATATTCAACGGCAGATAGAAGAAACAGCGGAGTACAATCAGTTCCGCGTTCTGCAAAGCTTTCAAAAAAACCAGGTAAGCGACTTTCACTTCACCCCTTCAACGGGCTATGGATATGACGATGCAGGACGAGAAACGCTCGAAAACGTGTATGCCGATGTATTTGGCGGAGAAAGCGCGCTCGTCCGCCCGCAAATTATCTCCGGCACTCATGCCATTACGATTTCGTTATTCGGCATTTTGCGGCCGGGAGATGAATTGCTGTATATAACGGGCAAGCCATATGACACATTGGATGAAATTATTGGTGTTAACGGCCCTTCAAACGGTTCGCTTCGGGATTTCGGGATTACGTATAAGCATGTTGACCTGAATGAACAGGGCCGCCCGGATTTTGCGGGAATTCGAAGCAGTATCAATGAAAAAACAAAAATGATCGCGATTCAGCGGTCAAAAGGATACGCTGTCCGTCCTTCGTTTACAATAGAAGAAATAAAAGAAATGGTATCTTTCGTAAAAGAAATTAAACCGGACGCGGTCGTTTTTGTTGATAATTGCTACGGCGAGTTTGTAGAGCGGGCAGAACCGCTTCATGTCGGCGCTGACTTAATGGCCGGATCGCTTATTAAAAATCCGGGCGGCGGCCTCGCTAAAACGGGCGGGTACATTGCTGGCAAAAAACAGTTTGTAGAAAGCTGTTCTTATCGTATGACATCGCCGGGAATTGGTGCAGAAGCAGGGGCCAGCCTATACAGCCTGCAGGAAATGTATCAGGGGCTGTTTTTAGCACCCCATGTGGTTGCCCAAAGCTTAAAAGGAGCCGTTTTTACCGCTGCACTTCTCGAACAATTCGGGATGAAAGCTGTTCCTGCCTGGAACGAGCCGCGAACAGATTTGATTCAGGCAGTCCAGTTTGATGACCGCGATAAGATGGTCGCTTTTTGCCAGGCTATTCAATTTGCTTCGCCGGTAAATTCGCACGTAACGCCCCAGCCTGCTTATATGCCGGGATATGAGGATGATGTAATCATGGCAGCCGGCACCTTTGTTCAAGGAGCGAGTATTGAACTGACAGCGGACGGGCCGCTGCGCCCGCCTTATGCGGCTTATGTCCAGGGCGGGTTAACGTATGCGCATGTGAAAATTGCCATTACAAGCGCGGTGGACTCATTGATAGAATCCAAAAAAATCTGACAGCCTTTTAAAAAAATATAAATTAGTGTGATAAAAGGTAACACGATGTTGACAAATGAAATAACATGATTTATAGTAAGAGTATCAGATGATAAAGAGGAGGGGAGAACATGAGCAGCCAAATACGCCGGACGATGCCGCTTTTTCCAATGGGAACCGTAATGAAACTAACAGATTTAACCGCAAGGCAAATCCGCTATTATGAGCAGCATCATTTAATTACCCCGGATCGTTCTGATGGAAACCGGCGTCTCTATTCATTGAACGATATTGACCGTCTTCTTGAAGTGAAAGACCTTCTTGACCAGGGCATCAATATGGCCGGGATAAAAAAGATCCTGCTGAAAGACGAAACACAGGATGTTGAACTAGAAACAAAAGGTAGTGGCGTAAAATCGAAAAAAGAGTTCACCGACGAAGAACTGCGCAAGCTGCTTCGCAAGGAGTTAATTAATGCAGGGCGCTTCAATCGCTCTTCTGGAATGGACCGTCGGTTTTTCCACTAATCTTTTGCCATACAAGGTTTACATATTCGAGGAGGAATGGATAACAAATGGGTAAGTACACACGTGAAGACATTCAACGCTTAGCGAAAGAACAAGACGTAAAATACATTCGTCTTCAGTTCACAGACATTCTTGGCACAATCAAAAACGTAGAGATTCCTGTCAGCCAGCTTGACAAAGCGCTGGATAACAAAATGATGTTTGATGGATCTTCAATCGAAGGCTTCGTACGCATCGAAGAATCTGACATGCAGCTTTATCCGGATCTTGACACCTGGGTTGTATTCCCTTGGACGGCTGAAAAAGGAAAAGTAGCACGTTTAATTTGTGACATCTACACTCCTGAAGGCGAGCCATTCGCAGGCGATCCTCGCGCAAACTTAAAACGTGTATTAGAAGAAATGAAAGAGCTTGGATTCACAGATTTCAATCTTGGGCCTGAGCCGGAATTCTTCCTTTTCAAATTAGATGAAAAAGGTGAACCAACTCTTGAGCTAAACGATAACGGTGGATATTTCGACCTTGCGCCAACAGATCTTGGTGAAAACTGCCGCCGCGACATCGTTCTTGAGCTTGAAGAAATGGGCTTTGAAATTGAAGCTTCTCACCACGAAGTAGCACCAGGGCAGCACGAAATTGACTTTAAATACGCAGATGCTGTCACAGCTTGTGACAATATCCAAACATTTAAGCTGGTTGTTAAAACAATTGCCCGCAAGCACGGGCTGCACGCAACATTCATGCCAAAACCATTGTTCGGCGTAAACGGTTCTGGTATGCACATGAACTTGTCTTTATTCAAAGACGGTCAAAACGCATTCTTTGATGAAAGCGGCGAATTGAAACTTAGCGAAACAGCGTACCAGTTTATCGCAGGTACAGTGAAAAATGCAGAAGCATTCACAGCAATCTGCAACCCGACTGTTAACTCTT
Organism: Domibacillus indicus; assembly: GCF_000970685.1. Taxonomy (GTDB): domain Bacteria; phylum Bacillota; class Bacilli; order Bacillales; family Domibacillaceae; genus Domibacillus; species Domibacillus indicus. The sequence goes on along the minus strand of NZ_LAJB01000007.1, from coordinate 87,038 downwards.
ACAAACGCCTAGTTCCTGGCTACGAAGCACCTTGCTACGTTGCATGGTCCGGCCAAAACCGCAGCCCGTTGATCCGTATCCCGGCATCACGCGGAATGAGCACACGTGTAGAAGTACGTTCCGTTGACCCATCAGCGAACCCATACCTTGCAATGGCTGTACTTTTAAAAGCCGGCCTTGACGGTATCAAAAACAAAATGGAAGCTCCAGCTCCAGTAGACCGCAACATCTACGCGATGGATAAAGAAGAGCGCGAAGCAGAAGGCCTACGCGACCTTCCAGCTACGCTTGCTGCAGCACTTGAAGTGTTGAAGAAAAACGACACAATCAAAGACGCACTGGGCGAGCACATCCTTGAGCACTTCATCGAAGCAAAAGAAATCGAATGGGATATGTTCCGCACACAAGTACACCCTTGGGAGCGCGAACAGTACATGTCAATGTACTAAGAAACTCAACCCCTTGAGCCGTATGGCTTGGAGGGGTTTTTCTTTTGTGTAGATTTCTAGGGTTCGTGGTAAGGTTTTTAGAACCTTACCACATTTTGACCACGGATTTTTTACGATTCCTCTAATTCCTGCATATAGCTATCAAATCGATCCAAAGAACGGGATTCCATTTTCTTTGAAACATGAGCATATACGTCTGACGTAATTTGCATGAAACCATGGCCAAGTCTTTCTTGAACCATTTTCATGTCGGCTCCAGCTTCTAGCAGCATCACGGCATGTGTATGGCGAGTAGAATGTATGGGCAGTTTTGGTCCATCAATTTTCTTCAAACAACCATCAAAGGCATTAAATAATGTAGATTTAGGTAAATGCGATCCATCATCCCTACAAAGAACAAGGTTCAAGTCATGAAGGTATAAATCATCTAAATGCAGCTTGCGTTCATTTTGATATTTCAAGTGTGCCTGCAGTTCAGATAGAAGAGAAGAACGGATACTAATAATGCGATCTGAATGATAGGTCTTTGTTTGTCCAAATAGCTCATCACCTTCTTCAGGTTGAAAGTCCAACGAACGTTGAATATGGATGGTACCATCTTTCCAGTTAATATCTGACCATTGAAGGGCGGCTGCTTCACCTTTACACATACCGGTTTCAAATAGGACTTTGAAATATAAACCGTATATATGGCCGCGTTTATATGCTTCTTTAAGAAAAAGGGGCACTAGCTCTGGTTCTAAATATTTGAGCCTTTTCACTTCACGCTTGCTGATCTGCACATGTTCACATGGATTCTTTTCTACATACCCATTTATTACTGCTCGTTTGTAGGCTTGGTATACTGCATTATGAATACGTCGTGCAGTTTCAGTGGAGAGTCCTTCTTCTATTTTGCTGTCTATAAATTTTTGATATATCATCGGCTTTACATCTTTTAAATCCATATGACCGAAACGAGGAATAGCGTGCTTTTCGATTGCATTGCGATAAGTCCTATATGTATTAGGACGCTTCTTATCTTTTACATACTGAGCAAGCCATTCATACATATAAAAAGCAAAATTCATTTCACCTTACTCAATGCCGTTTAACAATTCACGCTCTTTTTTAGCAGCCGCTAACTGTGCTTCTTTCTTAGTTTTAAACCCGCTTTTTGAAACCTCCATCCATTCATCTGCATCTTCATGTTTAAAACGAACCCGATACTGCCAAACGCTACCGATCTTACGAAAACTAGCCATAGTCGTTCACTCCTTTGTTTATATCATTTAATGCATGGCAGGATGATTCAATATATAAATCAATACAAACACTCCTGGTAACTATCCATAAACAGCAATGAATCATACAAAACATAAAAGGGATTTACACCTTTATGTATAAAAATGTTTTAACGAAACTCCTATTCGGAATATATGTTCTTTTGGAGTTAAAAAAATATATGGTTAACCCATTGATCAAGTCGAGCAGCCGCAAAAGAAGGAGTCACATGAAAGACATCCATGACTTTTAAAATGGCTTCTTGCTTAGAAGAAGGAAGCTCTATATTCTGGAGCATGAAACCAGGTATACAGAAGTACAACGCAAAATGGCTTGCTTGCCATTCCTGCAGCATTCTAAAATCTTTGGGAAGTATGTATTGATTTCCAACGTGGCGAAGTATATGTGCCAGTTCATGAGCAAATTCCTGCCACTGAAGGGAAGGAGAAAGGGATTCATTTAATAAAATAATTAATTGAGAGCCTACTTCCATACCCTTGCTGGTGCCAGATATGTATTCTACGCTAATACCTATTCGTGATGCAATTAACTCGATATCTAATTACGCAGGCCGAAAGATATCGATTTTCAAATAAAGTGCTTCTACAAATTCTTCAAGATGCGTTTTTGTGCAGACCAAAATAACCGCCTCTTTTTCGATTTATAAATATGGGAATATATGTTTGTTTAAAAGTATACAATAAAAAATCTCTCAATAAAAGACATAAGCTTAATTTTGGCATAATTCATACAGAGAATAACTGTTTTAGATGTTATTCAATCTCTTCTATATTAAAACAGATGATTAGTACATAATACCGTTTAAGAAGAGATACATTTATCAAATTATTGAGTATATAGAACTATTCTTGTGATAAAATAAAAAAGTGATTTAAGATGGAAGTATTTATTTGGTGTGTTTAAAGTATTGGATAAGTACTGTTCTTTAATTAAATGAAAGCAATAACAAAAATTACACGTAGAGTTGGTTTTATAAAATTAAAAAAGTAGGTGCAAAAATGTTAAAAAAACTTTTTGAAAGTAAAGTAAAAGAGCAGATTTTCGATTCGGTTAGGGAGCGAAAAAACTCTGGGAGCGAGAGCGAGCAGTTGAATCGTAGTAATAAAGAATACTATAGTGTTTCGTCCGAAATTATTTATAGATTAGTAGAGTTAACAAAAAGTGTTTTGAATAACTCAGTATTACATACCGAAGACATTCCAGAGAAAAAAGTATCTAATGTAGTAAGTACTTATGGTATCGAACAAACTGAAATTGTTGCACTGTATGATACAACACTTTTTAAATCTGGAAAAGATGGAATTGTTTTATGTGAATACTGCATATGTTATAAACACGCTTTTGGTTCCGCATTGAAAGTGAATTTCAAGGATTTAGTCAAATCAGGAATAAACAGCAATAATCAACAGCTATACGTGGAAGGAAATATCTATGATTTAAAGACAGAGGAATTTACTTTATTTTTTAAACTATTGAAAGATTTGCTTTTAGAAGAAGATCAATACTTGAACAGCATTTATACGGATTATGTTATAAACACTCTAAATACACTTAAAGATAAAATTGAACAAAAACTTTATACTGAAGCTGAAGAAAAATATATTTCTTTAGAAAATATTATTGTTAATAAGGATAAAAATTACCGTGCAACCCTTAATTTTTATGGGTTTTTAATCAAAATAGAGCAAGCTAATTTTGAAGAGGCATATAAAAATTTATCAAATTTAAAGGAATTAGGAGAATGGGAAGAAAGTAGACTTGGAAAATTAAAAGAAATATTTGATTCAAAGAAAGCTCGACATGAATTTATACAGTTAAAAGAACAAAAGGAAATCTGCATAAAAGAAAATCAGTTTGACCAAGCCATTATTCTTGTAGTTGAGCAAAAAAAGTTAGGTGTCAAATCGATTGAACAATTAGATGAAGAGATTAAAAATATCGAATTTTTAAAAGGTGAGTATATTTGTTCACTTGAATCGGCTATTTTAGAAAAAATAAAAACTGAAGAATATTCAAAGGTGTTACTTATTATTGAAGAATTAAATAATATAAATCCTACTAAACAATATGAGGAGTATTATATACAGGCAAAGATCGGCCTTTATGCATTTGAAGAAGTAGAGGCAAAAATAGCTGCTATTGAAAAAACAGATAAAAAATTAGCAGCGAAATTGGAACAAAGTCTTCAAAAAACGAAAATGAATATTTCTAATATTATCCATGAGACAGTTCGTAATAAAAATTATACCTTTTTTCAAAATTATCCTGATTTAAAAGGAGTTAAAGATAATTGGGGGATGACACCTTTAATGCATTTTATTGTGCAACGAGATGTGAAAGGTGTTCAACTTTTAGCAGATACATATAATTCAAACGATCGCAATATACTTGGACATAGTACATTAAACTTAGTAAGTATGGATGCAGAAGATGATTTTATAATAAGCGCCCTCGAAATCCTAGATTATGATCTGATTCAAATGTTAAGAGAGCTTAAAAATAAAGGTTTAAAAAATAAAGTTGGCAATTTCTTAATTAAGGGTGTAGATTCGATTAATTCTAATGTTGGCAATTTGACTGTAATGAGTGCAACTTCAGAAATGGAGGTTAGCATAAATAATTCACTTGAAGAATATCAACGCAAAGTAGAAATTTATGTGCAGGAGTTATTAACCAAAAACCAAAATGAATATATGAAATATTTGCTACATCCAAAAACTTCTAAAGAAGAATACGAAAAGCTATTATTACAAAAACAAAAGCTTGAAAGTGAATTAGAAATTTATGTTAAAAGCAAACTAAAAGTAGAGAATTCATTTGAAGGAAAATTTGAAGCCCTAAAAAATAGTAAATTAGATAGCATCTTGTATGAAGCTGCGAGTATTGAAATGGGTGAAAAAGATGAATTTGAAACTTCATCTGAATTTGAAATCCGTAAAAGAACACGAGCAGAAGAATTAAAATCTGCTTATAATGACAATCCTTATATTAGAAAGCAATTAAATATCCTTGAACAAGAAATAAAAGTAACAATCACGAAAGATCTAAGCAATCTAACAACCGCTATTGAATCACGTGAAAAAATGTTGAATTCCATTAAAAGAGAGACTGAAAATATACAACATCATCTAAACAATCAATTTGATGCAAGTGAAGTAGTAAATTACTATTATCAATCCTACATCTCAGAAATAGAAATTGGTTTATACGATGCAGATACAGAAACTTTTAAGATGCTAGTCGGTAATCAAGAGAAGAACATTAAAGTATCACGCCCAATTGCAAAAGAATTTAAAATGCAGTTTGCTGATTTAAGGCCTGTACACAAGATGCAAATAACAAATCAAAATGATAAAAAAGAAATGAAGCATTATTTTTCATATGAATTTAAGGGTGAACATATCATGATCCCTTTTTTAGTCTCTTTCTACCAGAACTCTTTAGATTAAAATAAACTTTTTAATTATATAAAAATCTAATCGAGATAGAGAAACGCTAGGAGGTAATAATTACATGTCTAATAATGAAAAAACGTCAAACTCCGTAGAAATTATTGTATCCAATGCAATGAAGTTACCAGGAGTTAAAGTAAACCGAAAAGAATTTCTCGCAAAAACTTTAGCTAACCATATTAGTTCAGAGAAATTGAGTGTTGTGTTGGAAAAAGGACCTATTGAAGCGGGGATGGATCCCTATAAAATAAATAAGATTGCAAAATCTCTGATTGAAAAGAGAACTCTTCAAAGTTCCGGTGCGTCTTTTACAGTTGGCTTGCCAGGAGGTATTGCGATGGCAGCGACAATTCCGGCGGACACTGCACAGTTTTTTGGCGTTGCATTACGCCTAGCTCAAGAACTGGCATATCTTTTTGGCTACAAGGACTTGTGGGAAGATGAAGAACTTGACTTAGATCGAGTAAGAGGGGAACTAATGCTATTCTTAGGGGTCATGTTTGGCGTTGGAGGATCAACTTCAGCACTAAAAGTACTGTCTTCCAAAATATCAGAACAGGTGTTAAAAAAGTTACCGCAAAAGGCATTAACTAAGACTGTTTATTATCCAATTATTAAAAAAATAGCTGCTGCTATAGGAATAAAAATAACAAAGGAATCATTTGCAAAAGGTGTTTCGAAAGCAGTTCCACTTTTAGGAGGGGCAATATCAGGCGGGTTAACATATGCTTCGATGAAAAAGATGGGGAACCGTCTAAGAAATACTTTAACTGACTCAATTGATTACTCTAAAGAAGACTTGAAAAAAGACCTTGAAGAGATGAAGAAAGAGATGCCAGATGTAATTGATGCTGAATTTGTTGAGATAGAAGAACAAATTTTTGATGAAGAGAACTCAGATAACAAAGGTAAGGATTAAGTAACGAAAAGAAATTAAAGATTAATTAGGGGTATTTGCTTAAGCATAGCCAATAAGTAAAAGCCGTATCAGTTATCAAGCTGATGCGGCTTTTGTTTCAGCACAATTGTATTCCTATCTTTCACAAGCCCAGCCATCTTTATCACGGTCATGCTTCACCTCGTAAGCAGGAGGGACTTTCTTAACCCCCGTTTGGGTATTTTTTACGCAGCTCTGTGCAGTTCTTAAAACGACTCTTTTGTAGGAGCCGGAGCCGGTTTAGGCGCTGATTTTGGAACAGGCTTTGGAGCCGGCGCTGGCTTCTTTGTTGGGACACAGCCACCATTTGTTGCATTTTTGCTAGACCAGATTCCGCTCTTTGCTTTCGCTTCAACAGCTTTCAATTCATCAAGATATTGTGTATTTGGTGGATAAACGGCAATACGAGCGAGACCATTCTGCAGCAATAATTTTTTGAACATAGTTTCATTTATATACACATAGGTGAGAAGGCGGCCGTATTTATCACGTTGTTGAACACCAAGCTCAATGCTGACAGTTTTGCTTTTATCTAATAAGTACTTCTTTGTGTAAGCAGTAGCTTCAGGGCCATACAACTGAACACATTTGTCAGGGTGTTTTGTTTCTAGTGTATCAATCAAGATCACACAAACGGTTTCGACTTTACCGTTATAAGTAACTTTAACGGTATCACCATCAACCACCTCATTAACAGTCACTTTAGTGGCTGTTTTAGGCAAGGCAGCTTCAGCTATTTGGGTTGGCTCGTTATTGAAAGTCGGTGTGAAAGATCCTGCAAGCAATGAGAAAAACAAAAGGGACGCGGCAAAAGGCTTTAAGAATTTCTTCTGTAACACGGTTATTCTCCTTTTTTAATAAAATAACATTTTTTACCTTATTTTCCTACAAAAAAAGGCATTTTACCACCTTTTCTATCGGAAAAATACGATAAATAAAATAATTTTATTTCAAATTTACTAATTATATAATTAAATTAGTGATATTTCGATCTAAAATACATGTAAAAAGAACTGGATTGTTAATTGGTTGAAAGGATGAAGGTAGCAAAATTTGAAATTGAGATGGACGAAGGTAAGCGGAGATATATGAGTTGGCATCAGAAAAAGGAATTATTTTTTTGAGGATATAAAAAAGCGTCATATATTTCCGAATTTGTTTTACAAGAGGGGGAGACGAAATGGCTTTTATAAAAAAGCTTCTGAAGAATATTTTTAACAACGAAAACGTAGATAGAAATAATCAAGAATTCAATCATGATAACAATAATGAAAATACAGATTATAAAACTGGAATAGAGAAAAGAATTGTCCATACAAATTTAGACACTTCCAAAAATGGTAGTACTAGAAGTACTGAGAATATTACGATAGAGTCCCTTGAAAATAAGAGAAAACGTAGAGAAGAGGCTTGGGAATTACAAAATGGTTATCAGGATAAAATTTCAAATGGAGAAGAAGTAGCAGCTAGACTTGAAGCAACATTCAAGGCTAAAGAAGCAAAAGCTAGAGAGGAAGAAGCACTCAGAATCAAAGAAGCAGAAGCGAGAGCCAGAGAAGAAGCGCTCCGGATTAAGAAAGCAGAAGCAAAAGCCAGAGAAGAGGAAGCGCTCCGGATTAAGAAAGCAGAAGCAAAAGCCAGAGAAGAGGAAGCGCTCCGGATTAAGAAAGCAGAAGCAAAAGCTAGAGAAGAAGAAGCGCTCCGGATTAAAGAAGCAGAAGCAAAAGCCAGAGAGGAAGAAGCAACCAGGGTTAGAAAGGAAGACATAGGAAAAGCAGAATACCTATTTTCTTCAAGAAACAGACCTTCCGTTGTTAACGAAAAAGACACTGGATCAGGACTGGAAGTTAAAACAGGCAAAACTAAAAGTTTGATTAGTTCTATTAAATTAACCCTTGCTTCACCTGATAAAATCCGTTCTTGGTCTTATGGTGAAGTTAAAAAGCCAGAAACAATTAACTATCGTACATTAAAGCCAGAAGCAGATGGATTATTCTGTGAGCGTATTTTTGGTCCGGTAAAAGATTGGGAATGTTATTGCGGTAAATATAAGCGTGTTCGTTACAAAGGGGTTGTGTGTGATCGATGCGGCGTTGAAGTAACAGAAGCAAAAGTACGCCGTGAGCGCATGGGACACATCGAATTGGCTGCTCCTGTGTCACACATTTGGTATTTTAAAGGAATTCCAAGCCGAATGGGTCTTGTTTTGGATATGTCACCGCGTGCATTGGAAGAAGTTATTTACTTTGACTCGTACGTTGTTACTGAGTCTGGTGACACATCTCTCAAGAAAAAACAGCTTCTTTCCGAAAAAGAATTCCTTACATACCGTGACAGGTACGGAAGTAAGTTCCAAGCTTCTATAGGGGCAGAAGCGATTAAACAGCTTCTTCAGGACACCGATCTTGAGAAAGAAATAGAACAGTTGAAAGAAAAGCTAAAGTCAGCACAGGGCCAGCGTCGTACACGTGTGATCAAGCGACTTGAAGTGATTCGAGCCTTCCGCCATTCCAGTAACCGTCCGGATTGGATGATTCTTGACGTTCTTCCGGTTATTCCTCCGGAACTTCGCCCCATGGTCCAGCTTGATGGCGGCCGTTTCGCGACATCTGACTTGAATGACTTGTACCGCCGTGTTATTAACCGGAATAATCGTTTGAAGAGGCTTATGGATCTTGGCGCTCCAAGTGTTATTGTCCAAAATGAAAAACGCATGCTGCAAGAGACAGTAGATGCTTTACTCGACAATGGCCGTCGTGGTCGTCCGGTTACAGGTCCTCAAGAGCGGCCGTTAAAATCACTTTCTCATATGCTGAAAGGGAAAGAAGGGCGTTTCCGTCAAAACTTGCTCGGAAAACGGGTTGACTATTCAGGGCGTTCTGTTATCGTCGTTGGTCCAAACTTAAAAATCCATCAATGTGGACTTCCGAAAGAAATGGCACTGGAACTTTTCAAGCCTTTTATTATGAAAGAGCTTGTAGAACGCGGTCTCGCACATGATATTAAAAGTGCAAAACGAAAAATTGAACGTGTTCAGTCTGTTGAATATGATCAGTTTGATGTTTGGAATGTGCTTGAAGAAATTATCGGAGAGCATCCAGTCTTGCTGAACCGCGCACCGACACTTTATCGTCTCGGCATCCAGGCGTTTGAACCTGTCTTGGCAGAAGGACGTGCCATTCGTTTGCATCCGTTAGTATGCGCCGCATACAACGCAGACTTTGATGGAGATCAAATGGCGGTTCATGTACCACTTTCTGCGAAAGCACAAGCAGAAGCGCGTATTTTGATGATGGCCACTCGAAATCTAAAGAGTCCACAAAATGGAAACATAGCTTTTGCCCCTTCACAGGATATGGTACTGGGCAACTACTACTTAACATTAGAGCGTGAAGGTGCTGCTGGGGAAGGTATGGTCTTTAAAGATACAGATGAAGCGTTGCTCGCGTACCAAAATGAATATGTACACTTGCATGCACGCGTGGCTATATATGCAGGATCTTTACATAACGAAACGTTTTCAGAAGAGCAAAACCAAAAATTATTAGTGACATCAGTAGGTAAACTAATCTTTAATGAAATTTTACCGAAGTCATTTCCATACATTAATGAACCAACCCAGCAAAATATCCAAGTCGGAACGCCTGAGAAATATTTTATGGATAAAGGTGTGCATGTGAAGGAGTTTATTAAGAGCCAGGCAATCATTGAGCCTCTTAAGAAAAAATTCCTCGAAGATATTATCACTGAGGTATTCAAACGTTTTAAAACTGCGGAGACATCAAGAATACTTGACTGTATAAAAGATTTAGGTTTTAAGTACTCTACTAAGGCTGGTATTACATTTGGTGTAAAGGACATGGCAGTTTTAAGGGGCAAAGAACAAATTGTAAGAGATGCTCAAGTTAAAGTAGATAGCATATTAAAGCAATTTAGACGCGGTTTAATCACAGCAGACGAGCGTTATGATAATGTTGTTGCGATTTGGAGTGAGGCACAAGATGTTATGGAAAGTAAATTAACAGAGTCCCTTGACCGCCATAATCCAATCTTCATGATGAGTGATTCTGGTGCCCGTAGTAACTTTTCAAATCTCAATCAGCTTTTAGGTATGCGTGGTCTCATGGTTAACCCGTCTGGCGGAGTGATAGAATCGCCAATTAAATCAAACTTTCATAGGGGATTGACGGTATCGGAGTACTTCGTGTCAACGTATGGTGCTCGCAGAGGTCTTGCTGATAGAGCCTTGAAAACAGCAGAGTACGGTTATTTAACACGTCGTCTAGTAGACGTTGCTCAAGATGTGATTATTCGTGAAGATGATTGTGGAACTGATCGTGGGATACTGGTTTCGTCACTTAGAGATGGCACAGACGTTATTGAGCACCTGGAGGATCGTTTAACTGGTCGTTATGCAAGAAAATCAATTCGACATCCAGAAACGAGTAAGGTCATCGTTGGGGAAAATGAATTAATCACGAAAGAAACATCAAAGATTATTGTGGGGGCTGGAGTAGATAAGGTATGGATTCGCTCTGTTCTTACATGCAATACGCGCTATGGTGTATGTCAAAAATGTTATGGGCTTGATTTAGCGACCGATGAAGAGATTGAAATTGGCGAAGCGGTTGGTGTCCTTGCTGCTCAGTCAATCGGGGAGCCGGGCACACAGCTTACCATGCGTGTATTCCATACGGGCGGTGTAGCAAAAAACAATATCACACAAGGTCTTCCGCGTATCCAGGAGATTTTCGAAGCGCGGAATCCAGAAGGCCAGGCGATCATTTCAGAAATCAATGGCACTATTGTGGCGGTTAATGAAGGCCCTGACATTCAGCAGGAAATCGTGGTGGCAAGCGATATGGAAACACGTACATATACTGCTCCATACACAGCGCGCTTAAAAGTAACAGTCAATGATCAAGTAGTCCGTGGTCAAGAACTAACAGAAGGCTCCATTGATCCGAAAGAATATTTGAAAATTAAAGGAGTCATCTCTGCACAAGAATACTTATTACGTGAAGTTCAAAAAGTGTACCGTATGCAAGGGGTAGAAATTGATGATAAGCATGTTGAGGTAATAATACGCCAAATGTTTCGTAAAGTGCGTGTTCTTGAAGCAGGCGATACAGACATTCTTCCAGGCAGCCTGCTTGAAATTCATCAATTCCGCGATCTGAACGAAAAAGTGCTTCTCGAAGGCGGCACACCGGCAACGGGACGCTCTATTCTGCTTGGTATTACAAAAGCATCGCTTGAAACGGATTCTTTCTTGTCAGCCGCTTCATTCCAGGAGACGACTGATGTTCTTATAGAGGCAGCAATCAAAGGGAAACGTGACGAATTGCTCGGTTTGAAAGAGAATGTGATTGTTGGTAATCTTATTCCGGCGGGAACGGGTGCTCATAACTTTTATTAACAGGATATATCGATTGCTAATAACGAGTAAAACAACGGTAATTGGGTAATAAGGCCTACGAGTCGATATCAAAATCCCGACAAACCGTAAAAAATGTTTATCGTGTTCTAATATCTAGAGATAGAGTGGGCTCGATCGCATATGTATCTAAGATAGATAGAAACATGGAAACTGGTATGTTTTTTCGCGCTATAGGCCCGGATTTATATCCGCAGGATGAGGAAGGGGGCCATGATATTAAACTAGCTGCAGAAGCTGAGCAGACCGATTCTAAACAAGAAGGAACGAACCAACATTCACAGAAAGACGAAAATGGGCAGAACGGAGCTGCTTAATCGAAATAGGGAGCTTCCCCACTTTCTGTTTACTCCATAACAGCTTAGTCTCTTTTCGCCCAAAAGTAGCTGAAAGTGATAACAGTTGAAAAAAGGAAGAACATAAAAATCCATAAAAACAAGGGATAGCTCACAGTATCAGCTCCTTGCAAGTATTCGGGTATTCTTATGTCTGGCTAAGCGAAAACTTTTAAACTAGTAGATTCATAAACAAAATAGTTCGTCCAAATTAAATAGCAGGCGTGACAGTTTTATTAAAGATTCAAGAGTAGATTAAAAAGTGACTGTCACAAAAATAAAAAATCGTGAAACTTTTAAAAAATTGTTTGTTGAATTACTCATTTACCCAGTAAAAAGAAAAAGAATCATTATTTTTTGAATTTAGGAAAAAGAAAAAGGTTGAGTGGAAAGCGGGAGAGCCTGGATAGGAGTTGAAGATTGGTATGAAGAGTTATATCTCGTAAAAAGGAAGACGAGCAGGACGGTGCGGCTTAATCAATAGGGAGGGGTTCTCTCCCTCCTCAGTAGAAGACCGAAACGGTTCGCAAAAAAGCGGAGAGAAGGAAAACGAAAAAATCCCTTTAAAGAGATTTTGATAGAAGCCATTAAGACTTTTGTTTATAAGGTGCTTGTTTCCATCATTCCGGAAAAGTCGTGATGATGCAACTCACCAAGGGCTGCTTTATTCTGATTCTGATGTTTAAAAGGGTCTTGAAGAATCGTGTTAACGACTTGCATAATACGGAAAGAATTATCACGCTTTGTATCTGCAAACAGCTTGTCCTTTTTCTTTAAATCTAGGTTCTTTGCTACTATGATAGTTTAGTCTTTAAAGTTAATAGCTAGTTTGTATACGGAAAAGCCAAACTTATATTCTCTGACAGATATGCCTTAGAGGCAGGAAATACCGTTTACGGAACTTCTGGCTCAACAGCAAAAGAGCAGCTGCCTGCCTGTTTGGAATAGACAACGGTGAATATACGGGCAAATAGCAGAAATCCAACACGCTCATATGAAAATGCTCGGTAAATTAGTGAGAAACGTAGTTATCAATCGACTCGATTGACAAGAGCCAGACAGAACTGGCATGGTTAGTCAGTAACTAAAGTGATGGTAAGTATCTATAAATAAATTCAGTACTTTTTTTGTTTTATCCCTTTTACTACAATACGTATAGATCCATTAATATCACATAATGGAGGTAATGTAAGCCAGGCCGGGTAGAACAGAATGATAAAATAATAGAAGCAGTTGTTCCAGTTGAAATACAAGGCCGGATCGAATTGATTCTAGCTTTATCCACCCGGTTTAAAAAAGCCTAAGTATTAGGCGAAGAATGGAGAGATACCTTTGATTAAAGGAATTGGGCATCTGGCATTAACCGTTCAAAACATGGATAAATCACTTCAATTCTACTGCGACATTCTAGGTTTTGAAAGGGTTTTTGAAATTCGTGACGATGAGAATCGACCCTGGATTGAATACGTTAAAGTAGCTCCAGGGCAATTCATTGAGTTATTTTATGGCGGGCAAAACAAACCACAAGAAAGAAGTCATCAAATCGGTTTTAATCATTTGTGTTTAGAGGTGAATGATATAAACGAAATAGCATACCATTTGAAGGCTGAAGGGATAATCCTGGATGTTGAACCAACCAGGGGAAAAGACAATAATTATCAATGCTGGATTAAAGACCCTGATGGAAATCGAATTGAATTTATGCAAATTGAGCCAGATTCGCCACATATGAACTGTTAGAAACGGAGGTACTTTCAATGGAATACAAACAAATAGCAGTGGTAACAGGTGCAACGAGAGGAATCGGCCGCAACACTGCTTTGTTTTTTGCAGAAAAGGGATATACAGTGATTGGAACAGGGCGCGATTTCGAAAAATTAAAAGAAGTAAAAACTGAGCTTGAAAAGTATTCACCTGAACATTCGATGATATCAATGGATGTAACGCAGCCAGCAGAGATTCAGCAGGCAGTGGAAAAGATAATGGAGAAATATGGACGTATTGATGTCTGGATTAATAATGCGGGTGCATTTAAAGCAATAGGACCTACCTGGGAAGTTAAGCAAGAAGATTGGATAAATGATATAACGACTAACTTATTCGGAACGTTTCACTGTATCCAGACGGTAGTGCCGGTCATGATCAACCAGGATTATGGAAGCGTTATCAATGTTGTTGGCGGCGGAACGGCAGGAGCGTTTAAATATGGAAGTGGATATGGAACGTCTAAAACAGGTGTTGCACGGTTAACAGAAAACGTAACTGAAGAATTAATGGAAACACCTGTTAAAGTATTTGCATTAGATCCAGGCTTGAATGATACGGATATGACTCGATATCAGCGAAACAGTGAAGATGGCCGGCGTTATTTAAGTGAAATAGAGGATTTGTTTAAGCAAAATATTGATGTACTGCCGTACCAGGCTCCACAGCTTGCCTATTACATGGCAGCAGGTGAGCTTAATGAATATGCGGGACGAGTGATATCCGTGTATGAAGATATGGAGGCGTTAAAAAACATTGCTAAAGATGCAAGTGAGCCGGACTTCTATAAACTCCGGCTCAAGAAATGAGCAAAGTATCAGTTAGCATACGAAAGAGCAGCAGCTCAAGCCTGCCAATAAGCAAGAGCCGTATCAGTGATTAAACTGGTACGGCTTTTGCTTTAAATTTGTATTTATAAACTACTAGGTTTTTATGCCGCATTTGTTTCAACAGAAAAGGATCAGTTATTGATCCCCAAGAAATAAAGCATTCGAGGCTATTTGGAATGAAGCAAATCAATTCGATCAGTTTTATTCCGCACAGCTAAAAGCGACAAAGCAGCAATATGAGCCAGCAGCAAACGTTCATTTCAAGACTGGAGAGAGTCGTCCTTTTTTCTATTTCTAAAGAAAAGTATCGGGAAAAGGAGTAAATAAACTATTCTAATTCCATGCTTTTTAAAGACTTTTCAAATTATGTGAAAACGTCGTTGAAGTCAACCTCAATACGCAGCAGGCAGCTGGCGATGTTCGATTCCTCAATGGTGAACAGCAATAATTACAGAAAAAGGAAATGGAATTAAACTAACACAGTCTTATATAAAACATAATAAACATTGTGCAAAATTCATTATTAAAAACTAATAAATAATATTTAATCTATTTTCTATACTGGCAGTTCACAGTGCATCAGCGCTTTGCTCAAAAGTTGAATATCACTATGAATTAGCGCTCTAAGATTCGGATCATTACAGCTATAGTAATCGTCTAATAATCGAGTCAGTTCCTTGGATAAAATAACAGCTATTTCCAGCATAGAGGTTTCTCCTTTGTAGAATATTTTAACCTGGCTGCAGTGCATATGAGTATGAAAGTTTTAGTGCTTTTGAGAAAGATATGAAGAAAGATAAAAAACTAGAATTATAATATCCCTACTCAAAAGTTTAGAAAATATGCATAGATTTTAAAAAAATACTTTGGAATAAGTAATTCGGCAGGAAGTAACAGTATTGGAATGTGCCAAGGCAGCAGGAAGGTTACATATCTTGATCGTTGGCACGGAAAGGAGAAAAAAGCAGAAATGATCCATTTTACGGTGAGTCAGCTGCACAGAGGCGGCCGCAAGCTTCTGCCTTTTATGGCAAAATTCAAATATACGACTCACAAAAATTAAAGGACTTTAAGAAGTATGCTCGATGCTTCTCAACATCGATCAGCCCAGATTCTGGAAGGATCTTTAAAATTAACAGTCCGGGTATTCAAGCCTTCTCAATATGTGAAGCGCCGTTTAGAGAGTGAATCATACTCATACTCCAAAATGGCAACAGAGCTTGAAATTAATTCTGGCCAGATTGTCGACATAATGGACGAATAATAGTTGATCGAAACTGTTCGTTTAGAAAAGTTGCAGTAACAAAAATAAAATAAAAAAAGCGCCAAAAGCGCTTTAATTAAGAAATGTATCTTTCTCTTTGAGTTTACGGCTTGTATTTTGTGAACGTTTATATTGAGATGTTGTAAACCATTGTGATTTTATTAGTCTTGAAATTATTGGATAAATAAGAATAAGTTCCAAGGCCGTTAGAATTACCCATAAAATCAATTCGTTTAAAGACATAATAAGAAGACCCCCACAAAAATAAATATTGTGATTTTATCGAAGTTAAAATACCCAGTCTAATAAAAAATAAACAATTTTATTCATCAAAAAGGAGAACTTAAGTGACATACCATGGAGTAGTAATTGAACGGCAATGGACTTCAGAAGAGATGGCTGAGTATTACAAGCAGTTTGAAGCGAAACGCCCAGCTTATGTATGAGAAGCAGAGGAACGAATAGGAAACCAGCTCTCCCCATATGTGAAGCGGACAGTCAATTATCATAGGAAAGCGCAATACATGCGCTACCAAGAGAAAGGCGTTTCAGATGAGCATATGTTAGCCCGGTACCAGGATTTAACAGGAGAAGGGCTGGAGGCTGCTAAAAAGCGATGGAATTTGCATAAAAAAACAGCCAGGGAAGGACCCGGCTGCAAAAAAATGATTAAGACTATTTCATAATATGAAATTTAACATTCTATTCTCATTATGATCTACTAAAACTGATTTTATACAAGAAAATCAATTTTATATCTAAAAAATGAATAAAAGGTGAGGCAGCCTTGATAAAAGCTGGAGATTGGTATGAAGAGTTATCTCGTAAAAAAGGAAGATGGCAGGACGGAGCTGCTTAATCAGTACGGAAGAGATTGCATTCCTTAACAATCGATGACTCATGCTAAAAAGAGTGAATTGTTATCAAATTCACTCTCGAAAAGTTCTTTATCTTTTTATCGGGCGTTCCAGTGTTAATATTTCATCTTCCAGTGAGGAAAATTGCTGTTCAACTACATGTTTCACATCCAAGACAGCAGCATTGTAGAAGTGGGGAGCAAGTGACTCCTTAATGAAATCTAATACTCTTTCCGCGGCAAACTCCGTTATTTCTTCCTCTCTTTCTTGAGAAAAGAAAAGTTGGATATCAGAAATCATCAACTGCTGTTGCTCTTTTGTAAGCTTTAGAAACAAATGAAACACTCCTTCGAATTGTAGTATATGTAACTATACAGACAGATTTTATAAAATTCCAGTCTGTATTTCCATTAAATATTATGTACAAAAAGGTGGCTTCATAAATTCTGTTAACTTATTTATTCTTTTTCGGATATCGTCCATAATAAGTACATTTGCAATAAGAAAAACAACGATTAAAACCCAGGTAGTCATACTCAAAATATCGTCTCCAAATAGTGATTTGGTTCTTTATACGTTTTTCCGACTAGAAAGATTCATAGGTAATTTGGACAAGGGAGGTGGCAGTCTTCGATTTTCGAGAGAAATTAGATCATATCGGGGGTTCTCGTTCCAAAGAAAGCTTCTGGAGCAGGAGAACGGGCATGAAGGAGCGGTAATAAAATACAAATAGGGGAAGTAGAGGCGGAAACGCTGATCTTAGTTAAAAGGAATATGCAGCGAAATTTGCAGGGCAAAACAACACAATTTTGACGTGTATGAATAGATAAAAAAGCAGCTATTCCAACCAGGAATCGTTACCTCAAAAGTTTCTAAATACGTGCAAAAAGGTGTCTGGGTAAATTTATTATATGCAGCAACAACAGAGGAAGTGAAATGCAGTTTTGAATGATGAAGTCACGTGTATTATTTACGTCTCACTTTTTTAAATAAGGCAAACATAACAGAGCCTAAAAATTTTGCGTGTAGTGTACGAAAGTTCAGGAATTTACGCCTTTTTACCCCCTAATATGGTTCATACTTCTGCTTATTAAAAAAGGGGGAAACAACCTTGGAGATCGGAGAGTGGAAAATAGCCAGAATTGGGGACCTTACAGTCATCGGATATATCAGTCGCATCGGTTATTACGGTAGTCAGATTGAGCTAGCGGTAGTCGGAAGAATTATAAAAGGCAAAATGATGTGGGGATCGCCAACGAGCTTGCTATTTGAGGAGCATCGTCTGAAGCCTATGGGCACACTGCTAGATGATATACAGGATAAAACAACGCTCATTGATCTAGCACTTATGACAAAAGACAAGAAATGGTTTGAAGAATTGACGGGAGGATTAAAAAATGGCATATCGTGGAGCAGTAATTGAGCAACAGTGGATGCTAGAAGAAGTAAAAGCTTATGGTGATGAAAAATTCGGATAAAGCTGCCTTCTTATTTGCGAAATTTAAAGAAACAAACTTGAATGGAAATCTTAGCAAAGCGCAGTACATGCGGATTATTGACTGATTTTATATAAGAAAATCATTCTTATATCTAAAAAATGAATAAAAGGCAGGACACCCTTGATAAGAGATAGAAATCGATATAAGGAGCTATCTCGTGAAGCAGGAAGACAAGCAGGACGGTGTGGATGAATCAAGAGGGAGAGGGTTCTCCCTCCTTACCAGCAGGCTAAAAGTCTTTAACAAGAATTTGGGAAAGAAAATTCTTTTAAAACCCCGCCTATACAGAGTGGGATTTAAAAAGGACCAGGTTAAATGCATTTTTATTTGAATCAAACATTACTCTTTATCCTCTTGCTGCTCTTCGTTATTTTGTTGTTGCTGTTCAGAAGGCTCTTCTTCTACGTCTGGCTCATTGTCATCTTGCCCGCCTCCAGCGCAGGCTGAGAGTAATCCCAACGAAAAAACAGCTGACATAGCAGTCAATCGGTATTTATTCTGCATGCATTTTTTCCTCCTTTCAAAAAATTTTACTTCGGTTATTATCTACAGCGAGTTGGAAATTATTCTTTTGAAAAAGTTTGATCATGTAGGAGCATTCGTTCAAGAAGTTTTATTCAGAAACTAAAGGTGCAAATCGCTATACTGTTTTCATTCTTTAGAAAATATAAGGATGCAGGTAAGAAGCGCAGGAAGTGATTGAGGAGTTCACTAATTTGCACAAAAAACAGCCAGAGGGGTCTCTGGCTGAAGAGTGACTTCGACTGAATTAGGAATGGGTATTCAGACTAACAGTATCAGTATGGTCCAGATGATAAAAATTTATACAGGAAATAAAAAAACCGAGGAAAAGCCCGGGCCTTTAAAGTATTACTCGCACTTTTACTTTAACAGACTGGGAGCTTACAGAATCAAAGAAAATCCAGTGCAAGAGAAAAAGATGACAGAAAAAACCAGCCTTATGGAAGAGGCTGGTTACATCGCAAGAAAGGGACATGTGCTCATTGTTACACCAAAGGAACACGGTGAAGATACACTTATTTGGAAGAACAATCAGGTGCTTGAAGTTATCTGTAGAGAGCGTCACCGTTTAGACGTGAAGGCAGTTATTTAAAAAGAGCACTAACATAGCTCTCAATATAGCAATATCAATGAACAGCATTTTCACTTTGGTTCAAAGTATTTCCGCCCAAAATACAATGAGTAAGCCTTACTTATAAAGCATGTGAAAATGTCTTCGTTATGGTTATTAGGTTTTTAAAGGTTTAAATGTATGTGTTTTCAAAGGGCTTTCCGTTTTATATGGAATCATCGAAATGGCAAAGTTA
The DNA here is from genome assembly GCF_000970685.1 of Domibacillus indicus. Lineage (GTDB taxonomy): Bacteria > Bacillota > Bacilli > Bacillales > Domibacillaceae > Domibacillus > Domibacillus indicus. Next base: position 67,602 of record NZ_LAJB01000007.1, on the reverse strand, counting down.
GTATGTATCTTTTTGAACCAATTATGCATTGGAATTAAAAGGATGAGTTATCCGATTTGAGTCTTGAAATTAGAAAAAGGCCGGAAACAGCTTGTTCCTGCCCATATATTAGAGCAGGAACGTATGCAGGATAGCTGGGATTGGAAGGTTATTGCCTTTTTGAAATTTCTCTCGTTAAATAATCAATTTGGTTTTGCATATCTATTAATTTCTTATTAATTAACTCTGAATTTACTTGTTTTCTAGAATTGGAATTGGTGTTTGAGTTAGAATTAGATAGTTCTTCTAGGGCAAGCGCTGCAGCAAAAGTTGCTATAGCATCACCAAGTGTTGTAATGGCTGAAGCGATAAAAGCCAGCTTAGCCAGAGTAGTTTCGGAAGTGGATGAAGAGCTTTCCTGCTGGGTGTTCCGTGGATAAGGGGGTTTCAATATGATATCCTCCTTTCAAAACAGAGAAATTTTGAACTCAATATCTTTCTATAGTATATGTGGAAAATTCTGAGTAGTGAGAAGGTAAGGTTATTTAGAGGAAAAGCAAGCTGTATTAAAACCGAGTATTATGTCACTATCTTAGCAGAAAGCAATACTCGACTAGATCTTACCTGGATTATTCAGGTACACAAAGCTTTTCGCTTGCCAGCGGACGTGCTGGCAGGATGAAAAAATCCCAGAAGTTATAACAATATAAATAAATCCTTTACCCAAGAACTGACAGGCACTGAATGAACGCATGCGATATTTTCGGATGTTATAATCTATACTTAAATCAATTTTCCGCTTCGTTTCCACGATATTCACCTCGCCTAGATAATAGCGCCATCGAATTCATGATGTATGAAGAAGGAAATTATCTCCTTTTATCGAAATGTTAAAGATAAAAAGGAGAGTGAAACCATGAACCCGGTAATGAAATATGTCATTTTGTATGTGAATGATTTTGAAAAAGCAATGAATTTTTATAAAGGGATTCTTGGACTGTCGGTTAAGATGCAACAAGATACGTATGTTGAATTTGATACAGGTGTCATAACTTTATCAATTAATACTCGTAAGGATGTGAAAGAGTTAACAGGTTTACATGTTCCTGAAGGTTCTGCTTCTGCACAAACATTTGAGGTCGGATTTGTTGTGGAAGATGTTGCAGCAACAATTGAAAGTCTGCGTCAACAAGGGGTTACAATCCTAAAGGAACCTGATACAAAGCCGTGGGGACAAACAGTTGCCTATATAGCAGACCCAGATGGACATTACATTGAAATTTGCACTTCTGTTGAATAAATCAGGCTGAAGGAAACCTTAGTATCTTGGTTTCCTTTTATTTTGTTTAATTATCACGACTAAAAATTAACACAGCTTATAAAAAGTACAGGAATCCTACGAGATGTTTTATCTTTGCTTAAAAACAATAATAAAGGTGCCGGCAATGAAAAATGAAAAAGTAAACATAAAGGCTATACATAAAAGCAGTTGAAAAAAATGATGGCGGCATTCTCACGGCAAGAAAAACAATCTGCGCAAAGTATATATCGACCTGGATGGAGGAGAAATAGACAGCGATGAAACGTTTGATGTGAACAGTCGCGCAGCTGATCGTCGACGTGATACTTCTTTGACTGCGAGTAAGAGTGTGAATTGCCATTGTGTGCTATCTCTTGAGGTGAATAAGGATTTACTTGGATTAAGCAAGGGGAGAAAGAGGAGCTGAGGGTCCAGCTATAGAAGGAAGTGAAAAATAGATACTTTTCCTCCGCTAGGTTAAAATAAACCTTACGTTAACAGATAATTTTCGAGAAGCTATAGGAGGAATAATGGTGTACAGAAATGAAGAGTTAGGCGACTTTCTAATGAAAAGAGCATGGGAAGTGACTGAGGATTGGTATAAATCTTTAGATAAAAGTGAATCGTTTGGAGTTTATACCAGTACTAACCTTGAAGATGTTAAATTATTGAAAACGCAAAATTATGAATTCCACCGTCGTTTTTTCCAAATGTTTATTGAGGAAGAAGCTAAGTTCAAAGAGGGGCTTGAGGAGTGGCTGACCTATTTAGCAAACGATGCACAGCATTTAGCAACACCTGTTCATTTTATAGCAAGAGAATTTTTTAATTTGCGAAATCAATACTTAAAGTTAATCAAAGAGTTTGTTTCTTTAAACAAAGGAAAGTATTCAGAAGAGACTATCGAATTATTGAATCAACAAATCCTGGATACCATGGATGAGGTGGTAACCTGGTTTATGGAAGAGCATCACAAGACTTCAACAGTTAGACTGGAAGGCCAACAAGAGATGATTAATGAATTAAGCTCGCCAGTCATAAAGCTTAATAGCAATGTGGGATTGCTTCCATTAGTAGGTGACATTGATACAGCACGAGCAAAACTAATCCTTGAAAAAACTTTGAAACAATGCTCCGACAAAAGAATAAATCACCTTCTAATTGATTTGTCTGGTGTCGTCATGATTGATACAATGGTGGCCCACCAAATTTTTCAAATTATCGATGCATTGAGTTTAATCGGAGTAAAAACAACTCTCTCAGGGATCAGACCGGAAATCGCACAGACTGCCGTCCAACTGGGTCTCGGCTTTGATAATGTATCGGTTGTATCTACGCTCTCTAATGCTATAGATGCTTCTCTTATACAGGTTTGACAGCTTTTAATTTAGCTGACAAATATATATTAACTAGAAAAGAGATTACTTAGTGAAGACCGGCCAAGTCGGTCTTTTTCCTTTGGCGTAAAGTAATCAAGCTTAATGAACTTGAACTTGGAAAAGAGAAAATAAATGTATTATACACATGCCGTCGTGAGTTTTGGGCACCTCAGGATGCACTCAATTCAGTCATTTTGTTGAAATGGCTCAATATTTTGCACTGCTAAACGCAGGTGAAACACTCACAAAAAGCAAAAAGACTGGTGATTACTCTTACACGTTGTCAGAAACGAACAGCAGTACAATGCCGGATACATCCGTATGCTCGAAGTGTTTGTAAAAAAAGAGCCGGCTGATCCAGGAAATGCCTATATGAGTGAGGCTGCATGCGTTATCGAAAGTTATTTACCTGTCGGCGTGACGTAATACCGGCTGGAAGAGCAAGATAGCATTGCTTCGACTTATGGCAAAAACCTTTAATCGATAAATAAATCCATATCAATTCCTTTTTTTAAATAATATAATTAAATTAGATATAATTGTTAAAGTGAAATGGTCGAATTTTGAAATATATAAAGGTTTTAAAGCAATAAAATTCGCGTGAATGTCAAAATTAAAAATGACTTTTTAGGAGGAGTTTTAATGACAATGATTAAGTCGCAAATGATAAGCTTGCTATCATTGAACGGGATGGAGACTAAAGAATGGGAGTAAAAACAGTACTGCAGGCCTGGCATTTAATAGAGTCATTAACTCCTGGCGAAGTGTCCGGAAAAGATGAAATAGTAGAAAGTAAATATTTTGAAGATAACAAAAAAAGGGTTAGGACACGTTTGGTCGCTTTCGATGAATCTCCATGGAAGGATCAATTAAAGGACAAAAATAGCTTTAAAGTCCAATATCGTTACTATTTATCTTGTTTTGAGCAGCATGAACTTGTTAGCCGTATACGTGATATTTATAAATTTGAAGAAGAGATTTTTAATCACGATAAAACAACTTTATTTAGTTTTTCCTTCGCGGTCGACAGTGAAGGGAACTATCTGGAAGATTCTATATTCGTTCCATTTCTTATGTATGCAGTAAAATTGATGAGCGAGAACGGGAGTTTTCAATATAAAGATCTTATGAACCGTTTTCAAGGCGAATTGAAAATGTTTGAGGAAGAAGCACGTAATATATTTATCAACGGAGTGACAAAGGAGTCTTTACACGAGGTTCAGAAAATATACCGGCATTATTTTGAAAAAATTGATAATGCGACAATGAATTATATGGAGATAGAAATCAAAGAGAAGGATAAGGAATTTACCTCTCAAAATTTTAATAGCTTTTATCTTAATGATTTACAAAATATAATCTCTAAAGGAGAAAATAAAACAATCCGTTGTTTTATTGAAGGAGCAGATATAGATACACGCATTAATTTGAATCATAATCCTGCATATATTGAGGAGGTCTTACAGCCAAAGTATATGCCTGCTGGCCGGTGGCCTTCGCCTGTCGAGCATCGTTTGTCCTTAATGCAACAAGTAGCTGTCAATCAAATTCTAAATAATGATCAAAAAATCAGCTCTGTAAATGGCCCGCCTGGAACAGGGAAAACTACATTATTAAAAGATGTTTTTGCTGATCTGGTAGTCCAAAGAGCAAAAAAAATGTTGGAATTTAAGAATCCTGCTGATGCTTTTCAGAAAGAAGGGACTCTTAATCTAGACGGTCATTATTACCCCATTTTTTTTATGAATCCAAATTTGAGTAAATTTTCAATGGTTGTTGCTTCAAGCAATAATGGTGCAGTTGAAAATATTTCAAAGGAGCTTCCTCAAGAAAACCAAATTATACGTTCAGCGGGAAAAAGCAAATTTGAAAATTATGAAGAATTATATTCTAAAGAGGCGAAAGAAGTATCTATGTACCCGTCTGCAGCTGCAGATCTTCTAGGCAATGATACGGATGCCTGGGGCCTCTTTTCAGGAGCTCTTGGTAAATCAAAGAACATTTCATCTTTTGGTTGGAAGCTGCAAGGAGCAAAAGATGATCAATATAGTTTTCTAGCTCAATTAGCAAAAGACAGCGAGCAAGTTAAGCTAAAAGATTGGCAGGATGCTGTAAAAGAGTTTCAAGAACTTTACAAATCAATTCAATTAAAGAAAAATCAGCTGCAGCATTTTGTTGAGCAGTTTAAGACCGTACAAGCTTTGAATTCCCAATTAGAAGAACTCGAGCCGCAGGTACACAAACTTAAAGAAGAACAATCGAATATAGAACATGAAATTAACCATCTAGAACAACAAAAGCAACTTACTGAACAGCAAATATATAATTTACCTAAACCATCATTTCTTTTAAAGTTAATAGGCAAAAAAAATAAAGAAAAAAACATATTACAGGAAGAATTAAATGGCATTCTTTTGAATTTGAAGGATAAAGGAAGCAAACTCTTTCAGAAAAAAAACGAAATAGAAGAGAAAAACAGAGATATCCAGGTTTTAAGAAAAACGTTAACTGACTACATAAAACAGCACGATTATTATAAAAAGCAGGGATTGGTTATACCTGAAGAGGGATACTGGTCTGATTCGCAGGAGGCGTATGAGTATCGGCATTTAAATACAATTTGGTTTACGGATGAGTTGAATTTTGAAAGAGGACTTTTATTTCTAAAAGCGATGAAGCTGCATAAATTGATGTTAGCCTTTAATTTTAAAGCGGTTAAGTCGACTATTCGTTTGTTAAACAGCCGTAAAAAACTAAATCTCAATGATAGTAAACATAGGTCTTACTTGGAGAATATGTGGAAAATAGTTCATTTGATAACGCCAGTACTGAGTACAACATTTGCAAGCTTTAATACTATGTACCGTGGGATAGAATCTGACTTTATCGATTACCTGTTTATAGATGAAGCGGGCCAGGCAAGTCCTCAGCAAGCGGCAGGTGCTTTGTGGAGATCTAAAAAAGCAATAGTAGTAGGCGACCCAATACAAATCGAACCTGTGGTAACGATTGACCAGACTATATTAGAAGATATAAGGAAGCACTCAAATATTGATAATCGATATATTGGTGGGAGTACATCCGTTCAAATGTTAGCAGATCAAGCAAATCCATACGGCATGCTTGCTGCCAATGGCCAGTGGATGGGAACGCCTTTATGGGTCCACAGACGCTGCTTAAATCCAATGTTTATGATTGCAAATGAAATAGCTTATGATAACAAAATGGTATTGGCTGATAAAAAGAAAGGAAAAAGTACATGGTATGATTGTAAAGGCACAGCAGTACATCGACAATTTGTAAAGGAACAGGGTGAACTGGTGGGCGAACACATTGCTAAGCTATGGGAGAATGCGGATCGGCCGCCTAACGTATATATTATTTCCCCTTTTACAGCAGTAAAGGAAGGCATTAAAAAAATACTACGGAGCCGACTCAAAGAGGCACAAATTTCTAAAGAAGAAATCAATAACTGGCTAAAAAAATCTGTCGGAACGGTGCATACGTTTCAAGGAAAAGAAGCGGATATTGTATACTTTGTAACCGGCACAGATGAAAACAGTGATGGAGCAGCTAATTGGTCATGTTCTAAGCCAAATTTAATAAACGTAGCTGTTACTCGTGCCAAGAAAGAATTTTATATAATCGGAGATTATAGACGTTTTTCTTCTAAACCATACTATTCATCTATCATAGAAGCCGTTGATGAGATCAAAGTAGATTGCAGCATAAAGGAACCGTATCAGCTATAAAGCTGATACGGTTCTCTGTTTAATAGATAGAATTTGTGCAGATTAAAAACATAATAACAAAAGCCCTTAGTAAAAGGACTTTTGATTAGTTTTTTTATTTTCATACGCGTGATACGACGCTTTCAGCTTATTCTCAATGTAACGCTGAGGATCTGCTGTGAAAATTTCATTATCCCTGATGGCTTGTACTACAACGTCATTGTACATGTTTGCAACCCGGCATAGGCCATCAATGATATGATAGAGCTCCTGATGATCGTTTTTTTGATCAAAAGACCATTCTTGAATTTCATATAATTTTTTTCTTACTTCATAAAGGGTTTCTAGATCGAATTTTTCAGTAAGCATTTGGTGTACCTCCAAACAATTGTTATAACCTAATCCTATTGTTTGAAGGATCAAATTATTACATGGTCAAGTAAAACTCAATTCATCTTTTTATCAGGTGCTCCAGAATTCGGTCATTATCAAGGTTGAAGATGAAGCCAAATTTCCAAGGATTTCGGCTCCTGAGAAAGGTTGTAAAGTACTGGAACAGTCGCAAAGAAGAAAAAGCAAAAATCGTTTGTTACCTAAAAAGAAGCCGTAAAAACGACTTCTTAAAAGAATTAATACATTGGAAACTGCCCGGGCATTATGTGGGAAGCATTATTATAGCCCTCTGCCATCATCATGTGAGGGGCATTGTTATAGCCCTCGGGCATCATATGAGGAGCGTTATTATGTTCCTCAGGCATCAGCCGGGGAGCACTATTGCATCCACATCCTTTAGGATTCCTTGTGGGAACATGACTGCGTCCTTCAAGCATCATATAATGCTGTTCAACCCGCATTACGTGATGAAAGTGTTTTTGATAAAAATGCATGTGCTTCTGCGGGTCCACATATTCATATTTTTTTGCCAGCAAGCCATACAAGTTAGCCTTGGCCAAAAGATCTTTCAACGTTTCATCCATAATCACTCGTAAGCCTCCTTTAAAGGGTTACTTTAAGGTATTCGGATATGGACTTTTATGTATAAACGGTTAGCCCGGAAATTCACAATTAGCATTTTAAATTTAATGTGCTTAAAAAGTTAAATAAAGAAGGGAAAAGTTTTGATGAGAACTGGAGGCTGCAAAGAATGAGCGATGCGGAGATTTTATAAAAAAACAGCCAGAGGGGGATCTGGCTGAAGAATGACTTCGACTGAAGTAGGAGTGGGTATTCAAACTAACAATATCAGTATGCTCCGGCTAATGAAAATTTATACAAAAAATTACTGAATCATTATTCTTCTAAAGATTCAACGTTTACGGCTTTTTCTTGAGAGGGCGGAAAAAACATCAATGCTGAAAGGAACGTAACTTTTACTTGCTGCTCTTCCTTCAGCACTGAAGCTGATACCAAAGAATCAGCTCATCTAACTGCTCGCTATATCGTACTGTTTCAGGACTGCTAAGACCATACTGCAGGCCAGAAGTAATCATAAGTTGTCGAATCTGCTCAATGCGATCAAGCAAATCACAAAAAGTATCCTGGGCATAAGTCATAGTATTCCCCCTGTATGCAAATAAACATATTAGGCAAATTATAGAATGTTTATCTCGAAATTGAAATGATTTTTTTGAGGAATTGCAGCTTTTTTACAAAAAAAGGAGCAGGAAGCAAATCACTGTCCAGGGAAAAAACGCTAAAGGATTACCGGAGATTAAATTAGATTAGGTGAAAAAAGAAATTTAAAAAGCCAGGACCAACCCTGGGTTCTCACACCTCTATTTTAAAAGGAAGACCTCACAGGTGCCATGAGGTCTTGAAAATCTGGTTAAGTACCGCAGTCGTAATATGCACCTGTTTAAAGTATGCCCGATAGACAAGCTTTTAAAACTTTTGTTTTATAAGAAATAAAACAGAAAACGATGTCCTTTTATCAATTTTATTTTAAAGAAAGAAAATGCTTAGCTGAAGAAGGATATAGTAAAAGGTTTAAGGGCCGAACTGCTATTGAGCGTGAAGGCATTTTAGATAATGTGCCAGGCGGCTGCTGCCGCTGAAGAGAAAGGACCTATACTGCTGTGGCTTATTGTCGAGGGAAAAGTTTTACCGTATTTGACTAAGCATCTGTCATGGAGCATTCGATCTTAGATTCTTTCCTCAACTTGAACTGTATAAAAAACAGAACGATTTAACTTTTTATGATGTTACATAGTATCCAGAAAATAATAGATAATAAATTTTAAAGCTGAAAGGAGTGAAACGTATGGCAATGTGTCCTTTATGCAATTCATTAAAAGTATTAGAAATATATTGTCCGGCATGTAATTCTCGATTAGACGACTCGGGCAAGGTGTCGGATTTTTTAGATCCTTATGGCCATTATAATGATGAAGAAACGGTAAAGATGGGTGATGGATATCCCAATACAGCAAAAGACCAGATTTGTCCTCATTTAATGGTTTGTAATAAGTGCGGATATGACGTGGTAAAGTTTATACAGGAAAGATAACGAGCAGCAATGCGCATAACTGCTGATATGCAATGGATGAAAAAACCTCTTTATCCAGATTCATAAAAGTGCAGCTTAAGCAATGGAAAAGCCGTATCAGTTAATGTACTGGCACGGCTTTTCTTTTCTGCTTAACTTTGATTTTCATTACCGACTCGAGTATTTTCCCGGGATTTGTATATTTCTTTTACGCCGCGTGCTGCTGTTTTGAACCCTTTTTTTCTGATTCCTCTGGGAGAAATTGTACTCATAATCATATCAGCTCCAACAGCACCCGCAGCGGTTCCCAGAACGCCTGCTGCACTCGCTGCTGCTGTTCCTGCCGCAGCAGCAGCTCCCGATATGGTCCCGGCAGCCGAAGTGACAGCACCTGCTGCACCAGCAGCACCTGCCGCTGTAGCTGCTCCCGCGATAGCTGTTCCAGCAGCAGTAGTGATCCCGGCCGCGGCAGCACCTGCCGCTGTGGCCGCCGCAGCGGCAATGGTTCCGGCCGCGGCTGCTGAACTAGTCACGGCCGCCGCAGTCCCAGCAATAGCAATTCCCGCTGCGGAAGCCGCAATAGCACTGGCAGCCAGGGGGGCTGCCGCAGCTGCGGCAGCTCCACCGGCAATATAAGCAGCTCCTTTCCAAAAACCCATAAAAACACCTTCTTCCTGCAATTTATATAATCTGCAGCGCTTTATTATCAAGTTGTTGATACAGCAGATAAAGAAAAAATGCACTGCGATACTTTTTATTAAAAAGATAGACTATATTAATATTTACCCAAAAATAGTTTGCAAAACATTAGCTTCTTGATAAAATGCATTGTAAAAATTACCATTTACACAATTTGTATCGCCAGCAGGAATGGCTCTGCCGTATTTTTTTATTTTTAGCCAACCAGGAGCTATTTTTCAGAAAAAGAAGGCTGTTCTGGTTCCACTGGGGGAACAGGCGAAATGATTGATTGCTGCTTACCAGCTTCTTCATTTGATTGCTCCATAGTTGTTTCCGCCGCTTTATCTTCGCTGTTCAACTCATCTGATTTCTCCTGGTCAGTCACCTCGCCTTTAGAAGAAGCAGCCGTTTTCTCATTTTCTTGTGAATTGGTCTGTTGAAACCAATCAGCCATATATCCTTCTTGATTGTTCCCGATTTCCGTTTTTTCTTCAACGTCCTTTTTATTTCCCATTTCCATTGGGCTGTCCTGGCTGTTTTCTTTATCGGATACCGCCGTTTTCGGTTCTGCGGCAGCGGACTGCTTTTCCTCATTCGGTACAGTTTCCGATGGTTCAGCTGTAACTGATTGACCTTCGTCTGTAGAATGGTTTGTTACAAACTGGTTCACGATAAGTAACAAGCAAGCGATGACACCAAGAAGCACCACAGACAAATATATAACAGCTTTACTTATCTTTTGAATATAAACTCATCTCCAAACATTAAATTTTTTGAAACAATACATGCCTTGCCGTATATGTCCGAATTATACTTTCGAAAGAAAATATCAAAAACTTTTTTTATCTTTTTAAAGACGCATAATGAAAGAGTGGTTTGCTGCTGTTCCTTCAGCGGCTGGAAGAGAGACGGCAAAGCTTGTTCCTTTGCCCGGACAGCTTTCAATATGGATTTCTCCACCCATAGATTTCACCACGCTGTAGACCACCATTGTACCGAGCCCGGTTCCAATATCCTTTGTTGTAAAAAATGGGCTGCCTAACCGTTCAAGCTGTTCCTTATTCATGCCGATTCCAGTATCCTCTACAGTTATTACAGCAATTTCTTTCAGGCGTTTCAGCTTAATTTTTAAATTTCCACCTTGTGGCATAGCTTCAATTCCATTTTTTGCGATATTTATAAAACATTGATTAAATTTATCTTTTTCCCCGGCTGCATACAGGTTTTTCTCCAGGCTCATTTCAATTTTCACATTATTGAGAGCGGCATAGGGTTCCAGAAAATTTTTAATGCTGGTTAGTTCCTTGAACAGATCAAGCATCTTCACATTTTCCAGCGAAGGCTTGGCAAAGGTTAGATAATCAGTAATAATGGATTCTGCTTTTTCTAATGCTTCGAGTGAAATCACAATATAATGTTCTTTATCCTGCTCTGAGAGGCCAGAGTCACGTAACAGCTGAAGAAAGCCCTTTGTAACTGTTAAAGGATTGCGAATCTCATGTGATATACTCGCGGCTATTGTACTGACCGTTTTTAGCTTTTCCAGCTTTGCGATTTCGTTAGAAAGAATAAAATCCTTTTTTGCTTTTTCAATAAAAAGTATACAAAACAGCACTCCTGCCGCTTGAATGGTTGAAAAAGCAAAAGTATACAGAAGAATTTCTCCGGTAATGGCCAGCGGAAGAAAAAGTGCATTCAAGGCTGTGGTAAGTAAAACAAAAAATACAGAAATACATAGAGAAATCCATGCTTTTTTTCTCAGATTCACTGTACTTTTGTAAAAAGGAATAACGATACATAATAAAAGAAGCAGCAGTGAATAAACACAGAGGGCTGTAATAAAGTCAGGGCCTGCAAAAAATCGATAGGCCAGTAAAATCCCGGTTAATATAACAGCAACCCGACGCCCTCCGTACAATGCCCCCGCAATGAAAGGAATCTGGCGAAAGTCAATGGGAATATCCTTTATAGTTATAATAGGAAAGGTCTGAAAAAAAATTATCGAAAGTCCACACACTAAAATAATGACTAAAGTATCTGCCAATCTATTTGTTTTCTTTTTAAGAAATTGGTAATACATAGTCAAACTAAAGTAAATAAAAAGAATATTTAGCAGGGTGGTTTCGATATTATCAAATAAAACATTCACCGCAGCAGCTCCAGTCTCATTCTTTTATTCAATTTTAAAAATTCAGCATCTATGTGTTTCCTGATGGAAGCATCTTAATTTATATAATAACGATAACTGTATAAATTTTGTATATAAATTTAATTTATATATAAGATTTTTGTTTTGCATTTTATTGCTGGAAGGATGATTTGAGCAAGCAAATAAAAAAGCCGGGAGAAGACCCGGCAAAGGAAAAAAGACCTGGTTTCGAGATTTACACCATAAAGCAAATAGCCGCTTTCCAAAATTACAAACAAAAAGGTTTGATTTTCATAATATTTATTTGTTTTGAAATTGATATTGAAGAATAAGCTCATCCAGCTGTTCGCTGTACCGTAATGTTTCAGGACTGGTAAGGCCATACTGTAAGCCAGCAGCAACCATAAGATGCCTGAGGTTATTAATGCGGGAAAGTAAGTCACAAAAGGCTCCCTGGGCGTAAATCATAGTACTCCTCCTGTATATCAATAAACATATATGGGTAATTATAGAATATTTATCTTGAAATTGAAATGTTTATGCCTGGAGTATAGAATCGTGAAACAAAAAATAAGGGGAATTATATCTCAGGCTTTTAACTGTGAAAAGGGTGCCCGATAACCTGGCGGCAGATTTAAAACAGCGGGAAAGGGGTATATTTACAATGACAAATAACGAAAGTTTACACGTGAAAGCTTCCGGGTCTCTTACTAAGTTGTTCCAGGCATATTGAAGAAGGGAGACCGAAAAATGGAAAAGCAAAAAAGCGAAGTCTTTTTTTGTATAAAATGATGGGTTAAGATTCACAATCAAATTAGAAGAGCTCGCTAAAAGCGATGCTATCCAGGATTGGTATACACTGCCGAAATAAAAAGAAATATAAAGGAGAAGACCTCATGATACTTATTGAGGGAACGGTAGGAGCAGGGAAATCAACACTCTCCAGTTTAATCAGCGATCATTTTCGCATTCCAGTTTTTGAAGAGCTGGGCAATCCAGATACAGAAAAATTGCTGAATCGTTTTTATCGAGACCGTTCAAGATGGTCTTTTACCACGCAAATTCATTTTGCCACAGAGCGCTGGGAAATGATTAAACAAGTTTCTGGACAAAGAAACGGTATACTCGACCGGTCTATTTTTGGTGACGAGATATTTGCAGAGCTTTTAAGTGAAGATGGAAGCATGGCACCGGAAGAGTATCGGACATATAAAAAACTTCTTGCAGCTATTGTGGCAACCACAAAAGCACCGGATCTGCTGATCTATCTTCAGTGTGATACAGAAACAGCAAAAGAGCGGATCGACCGCCGCAGACGAGGATTTGAATCTGAAGTGGATATAAATTATTGGGAGCGGCTGAATGAGAGATATGATGCCTGGTATGAAAATTATCACCATTCCCCAAAGGTTCTGCTTGGTGTAAATCATCTGGATTTCGCGAACAACAAAGATCATAAAGAAAGTGTACTGTGCTTAATCGGCAAAGCTTTAAAAGACATTCACTATTTTGAAATGAAAATTGAAAAGCCCCGATAACACTGGATGCTTCAGTTAACAGTACCGATGATAAGCTTCTTACTCATAAAATGTAATAAAGCAGCTTTCCTTTTTTATAAACAGCATCCCGGGAGGTGCTGTTTTCTTTGCTTAGAAACAAATTCTCCATTCATTGCTGCTTCTTTGCAAAGTTTATTAAAAAGACACTATGTGCAAAATAAAACTGCTGTGAAACCACTTATATTAATCGTTACTTTTGGGAAAACCAATGCTATGGAGTGTATAAAAAACTGCCGGCCTAGTTGACACAAATGTACGAGCAGGAGGAGGAAAACAGCATGAAGCCTATTGAAGGTTATGAACATTTAAGCGATGCCGAACGGGAGTTATTTATCCTGGCACATAACAAACACCTTGGATTGCTCAAAGGTGAAGAGCGCGGGCAATACGGGCTTGGAAGTGTAGTGGCAGTAACATCGAACCCGCAAAAAAACGCAGTGGATGTCCGTTTTGCAAATGGCCAGAAACGGCAATATACAACAAAAGGGATACGGCATTGATTTAAGCATATATGATTGCTGCTATAGCAGCACAAATCCTTGGAGAACAAAAAATGTTTTCCTGGCATGCTTAGGATATTTATGAAAGGGTATAATTTTTATAAACTTTACAGAAACAAAATTAAACTTACTTGTTTGCACATAAATAGCACAGGGGTGAAGCTCATGGCTGATTTAGAAATTTTTAAATGTCCGAGCTGTAAATGGGAAGGCCAGTTTGAGGAAACAGACAAGGACGAGAGGGCAGCAGAAAACGGATCCGATTCTTATTGGGAGCATTACTGTCCAAAATGCAAAACAGTAATTGAGTAAGCATCCACAGTGATGCTTTTTTTAGTGGGTTGAAAAGCCTTTTCAGCCTATTGGACAGGAAAGAGATTTTAAAGGTGAGTGAGGGGAAGGAAAACAAATCCTTTTGTCGAAATGCAAGATAAAAGGAGGAGTGCTTAATGGATAAAATCATCTATAAAGTCAAACTTCAATTTGATAAAGAAAATAGTGAAATCATTGAAGTTAAAGGTCCGCCTGGCAAGGAGGAGGTAGTTTTGAGAATGTTTACCGACCATGAAGAAAAATGGCTTATTGATGAAAATAACCAGGCGTTTAATTTAGAGTTAGTTACAAAAATCTCATTTATAAGCCCGGCCGGCATTAAAAATGAACCGAAAAACATATAATGCAAAAAAAGATAACAAGCATCTATGGGTGCTGTTTTTTTTGCCGAGAATAAAAATAAGCAGCGCGAGAAGCTGAAACTTAAAAACATACCAATGCCAAATTTCAGCATTGCTCTATTTGCTGCTGAAATAGATAACCTGTCCGTAACGAATATGATATTTTAAATCACAAATCGATATTTCAGGCAGCTGCAAAAGGGCAAAGAAGGGATTTATAAAGCAAAAAACAGCCAGAGGGGTCCTGGCTGCACTGGGTAATGGGAATACAAGCTTGGGAGGAAAAGACCACCTCACCACTAATATATTACCCGCAGCAGAAGAGTTTATACAAAAGAAATAAAGCGGAAGAAAATGCCCGGCTTAAAATGGTTTCGTATAAAAGCTGGAGAAGAACAGGAGCTTTTGGCTTAGTGTGAAGCATAATAAGGTGACGAAAAAGGAGATAATAAAGCAGAATTCAGGGCAGCTTTAACCGGCTGGCGAAGGAGATGACAAAGTGGAATCCAAGGAAGAACCATCAAAACAACCACCAGGCGGCAACGAAATTTGCAATGAATTGCCTCTGCCAGCAAATGCAGAGGGACAACAAACCCTGGCAAGTGAATTTTATAAGCATTTAAAAAAAAGAGCTGAAGATTTCGATAATAAACTGGATGGCAGCCAGGGGGTGGGAATCAGGCTTATTCCCTCGGGGCAGTCCATTACCTTCCAGGTCAAGGCACTGGGCTACTGCGACCCCAGTTTAATCACGTTTGCGGGCGTTACGGAGAGCGGATTAGAAGTGCAGTTGGTTCAACATGTATCGCAGCTTAATTTTTTGTTGATGGCGATGCCCCGGCCCAACCCCAAAGAGCCTAAAACTCCATTAGGTTTTATTCAATAAAAAAGTCAATGTAAGGAGCGGCATATCCTCCAATCGTTCAAAGCAGGGGAAGGCCAGAAGAATAATCTCCACCAGATATTAAACA
Organism: Domibacillus indicus; assembly: GCF_000970685.1. GTDB lineage: Bacteria > Bacillota > Bacilli > Bacillales > Domibacillaceae > Domibacillus > Domibacillus indicus. The sequence continues at coordinate 52,194 of NZ_LAJB01000007.1, read as the reverse complement.
AAGTAAAAAAGGCAGAGCCACAAAGGATAAAACGTTCGCCGTCACCCATAATGAAGCTAATTAATTTTTTAAAATCTTCATGACCTTTCGCTTTTAATACCTTCCGGATATTTTTAAACAAACCAATTGCTAAAAACGGGAAAAAAGAAAAAAGAACGTCATAATTAGGCATAAGCGGTTTCTCTATACTGAAATTCGTCCTGGAATTTCAATGCATACTTTTTCCTGAAGTATATAAAGCAGCCATAAAGCTAAACAACCTCTGCCGCAGTGAACAGGCCAAAGTTTAAAATCAGGTGTACAGGGTATACACTTTATATGGTTTGGTAAGCCACAAAAAAATCGTAATAGTATGCATATAAAAGATGGAAAAGCACTCACATGATGTGGGTGTTTTTTCTTTATACTGAGCTGTTAATCGATCAAAGAAAAATGCCAGGGAAGTAAAACATTCAGATTTGCTTTTAAAATTATATACTGCTACCGTTGAATTTGGATAGGAAAAAGGTCATGAGTTTCACAGGTTTAAATATGACAACGGGAGGCTTTATATGAAGATTCAGCAAACAGAAAAAATAGCTGTCAGCACACAAAAGTTTGATAAAGAAGCTGTATTAGCGGCAATTGAGGGCTCGCTTGCCATGATTGAATTTAATCCGCAGGGAGAAGTTCTTTGGGCAAACAGTAACTTTGCCAGAACAATGCGATACAGCGTTGCAGAAATGCCAGGGCTTTCCCACAAGCAGTTTTGCACAGAGGATTTTGTCAGGAGTCCCGGGTATTCAAAGCTATGGAGCGATTTACGAAGCGGGCAGGGAATGCAGCAAAAAATTCAGCGGGTTACAAAAGATGGCTCTCTTGTTTGGCTTGAAGCAACTTATACACCTGTGTACGATGTAGATGGGAAAGTAGCGGGAATTGTAAAAATAGCCACTAATATTAATGAGCGCGAAAAGAAAACAGTAAAAGTGGCTTCTGTACTTCAAGGAATGGCTACAGAATTGCGTTACCGCGCTGATCAAGGAATGGAGAGAAGTGAAGAGATTGCAGAAGCCTCCGAAAAACTTGTTTTAGAGTCAAATGAAAATCTGGAGGCTTTAAAGTCATTAAAAAACCAGGCAGGTTCTATTGAGGGAATCGTTAAAACAATAAGGGAAATAGCTGCCCAGACCAATTTATTGGCATTAAATGCTTCTATTGAAGCGGCCCGTGCCGGGGAGCATGGGAAAGGGTTTAATGTTGTAGCAAGTGAAGTAAGAAAGCTTGCTGGGCGTGTACAGGACTCGATCCAGGAAGTAAATGCCCATATAAAAGGAATTACCATTGAAGTAAACAAGGTTAGCAGCACAACGGAGCATTCACAAGGCAGCATTATAAACAGCCAAATGCTGATAAAACAGGCATCAGAAGCATTTACAGAGATAGATGAGGCGGCGCGCCGTCTTGAGGAGCAGGCACAGGTGTTTAAAGATATTCTATAATAGCTGAAAAATAAAAATTATCATTAAAAAAAACGGTCTGTTCAATAAAAAAATGCCGAAGTGAAGCCTCGGCAAAAAGAAAAAAGGGTTATTAGGTAAGTGAACTACAAATTAAGTACCCGTTTTAGCGCGCTGTAAACAAAAAATTCGAAAAAAATCGATATTTTTCAACATTTTCTGTCTGCTGCGGCCGCTTCTTTAATTAGTATTGAAATTGGAAACCACTTCATAGAATCCAATGTATGATGCCCGATGAAGAAAAACACACTCTTAAACTGTTCCTTTTATTTCTTTTTTTTGCTTCCATTGTTCGCAGCCATAATACCTGAAAAAACAGCAATGCATATTGCCACCCATGCAGCAGTATCCATTCTGTCTCCTCCCTTCGCCAGGTTAACTATATATACGCTGCAATTATGAAAAGAATTCAAGACAAAAAGCAATTAAAATAAAGAATTGGCGGACTGCCTCTATTTGCTTTTTTATTTTAAGGGATGAATTAAAAAATCTATCATGCGGTTGAGAAAAGAAATTGTTAATCGAAATGATGTAATAAAAGTACTTCCATTCTCTGAACAATAGAAGTGAAATAAGCTTTGCTTCCGCCGTTTCCGATCACATAAAAAAGCAGCATAATGGGATGCGGGCTGGCGGATGCACTTTCCGGCAGGGCGAACACTGCGCCCTGCGTAAAGCAGTGCTCCCGGGAAGCTTACTGGTCTTCTTTTGCCTCCTGTTCCTCGTGCGACTCGTGTTCATCGGTACCGTCAGGCGTATACGTATCCGTTTTAGTATCGGTGTTATTGCATCCGGAGAGTATAACAGCAGACAAAAGGCTTGATATGAAAAACAACAGGTATTTGCGCAATGATTTTACTCCTCTCAATAAAGTTATTGGCAGTATTTGTCCAGGCAGCAAAATTATTCGCTGCAAGCTGTCTGGCCGGTTTATCTGGAAAGCAAATCCAGTAAATATTTACCCCTTTTCTTTCGCTGGAAAACGCAAAGCAAAACGAAGCGGCCGGCATGAGTGGCAAGTTGAAGAACAGAAAAAGCCCCTTAATTCAGTATCAGACTTTTTCCATCCGTTTGTATTACCCTTTAAAAAAAGCTGCTTCAAAGGAGGTTTATGAACGGAATGTAAACAGGATAAAGGCAGCGTTCAGAGAAGTGATTAAATGATATTTTTAGGGGAAGCATAATAACTAAAGAAGAAAGGAGTCTGAATCAATTGGTATTTGAACAAAAGTATGAGGCGAAAACAGACATGGAGGAGCCCGGGCAGGAAGAACAAGATATCTATCGTTTTATGAAAGAACAATACAATCAGTCAATAAAAAACGGAAATACGTATGAAGATGAGATTTATGATCCGCAAATCACTGCCCTTGTCGGCCGTGAATTCAATATTTCCGCAGAAGAAGCCAAAAAGATTTACCAATCCGTAGAATTGAAGATAAATGATGATTTTACAAAAGAATTTAAATGAATGAAAAGCGGCTATTGAGCAAAGTGTTGAAAAACAAACTTGCCAGGAGCCGTTTTATTTGTTTTTGAAGGATTCAAAAAGAAGCAAAAACAGAAGCTGAAAATTGAATAAATAGCTTCCATTCTTTTATTGCGTTAAAATGATTATAAAACATTCATTTTTTCGGATTAATCAGGAGGAAAGATTAGTGGAAAAGAATAAGGAGCTTTACAGCTATTTAATGGATCAAACAGAACGATTAACAGAAGAATGGTACCAAACGTTAGAAAAAAGTAATTCGTCAGGAGTTTATGCTTCTTCAAGCGAGGAAGACATCAAGCTTGTTAAAAAACAAAACCAGGAATTTCATAAACAATTTTTTCAAGTATTCACTAAAGAAGAAGCAAGCTGTATAAAACAATTTGAAGAGTGGATTGTGAACGTTGCGAGCGACCCGAATCACCTTGCGACTCCTTCACATTCAATTTTAAATGAGTATTATCGAACTCGTGACCAGTACATAGAACTTGTAAGAGAGTTTGTATCACTCCAAAAAGGCCAGTATACACAGGAAGATATCGATTTGTGGAATAAGATGATTATTGACACAATGGATAAAGTCACAGTTTGGTTTATAGAAGAACATAGTAAATACTTAAAGAAAAGACTGCAGGATCATCAGGAGCTGATTTATGAACTAAGCTCACCGGTTATTAAGCTGAATGAGACCACTGGATTGCTTCCGCTTGTCGGAGACATTGATACTGCGCGTGCTAAACTTATCCTTGAAAACACATTAACACAATGTGCCGATAAAAAGCTTAATTGCCTGTATGTTGATTTATCAGGAGTCGTGGCAATCGATACAATGGTAGCACAGCAAATTTTTCAGCTGCATGATGCGCTAAGTTTAATAGGAGTAAAAACAACCCTCTCAGGAATTCGTCCCGAAATTGCGCAAACTGCCATTCAGCTTGGTCTTTCTTTTGATAATATTCCGGTTACTTCCACACTATCAAGAGCTTTGAACTATAATCCGGAAACTCTTTGATTATATAAAGAATTGCGGTACAGTCCGCGGTTCTTTTTTGTTAAGACCGGTATGTTACCGGTCTTTCTTAACTGCTTGTGTGTATGCGTTTTTTGTTTCCCACTTTGCCATATCAACCGACAATGCATCTACCCAGGTTTCTTGCTGGTTGCTTTGCTCAAGAATAGTACCATTTTTGTCAAATGGCAGACTTATCCGGTTTTTCTTTTCGTCAAGCAGTCGATAGAAAGACCGGTCAGAGACATACTGTAATAATTTCAAAATGTCACTCCCTTCTCGTTTATGGAAATTATATCAAAAATAATAGGTAAAAAGCTACTCGTAACCCGAATGAGAAATGAAAATCCTCTCTTTTTTGAAATGAAAAGAAGGCTTTTGTAACTGGTAATTTACAGATAAAAGAGAGAAATGGAAAAAAAGGAATAGATTAATAAGGAAATGAGGGGCAAATATACATTCTTGTAAAAAAGATCACTGTACAAAATTCAAAATTATAAATAAAAAAAACCAACATATTTCTATATCGGCTGTTCACATTCTTTTAGCGCTTCGCGTAAAAGTTGAATATCGAGTTGAATTTGTGCTTTGAGGGATGAATCGTTACATCTGTAATAGTCATCTATAAGGCGGCTCAATTCAGCGGACAATATCATAGTCACATCTTCCAGAGTAAACGCTCCTTTTTCGTGTAATTTAGCTGTATATATGTTCGATCCATAAGACTTGAGGTATTTTCCTTGAAAACGAAAGTAAAAAATCAAGAGCCGTGTATATTATTACCCTTTTTTCAAAAAAACATGCGCAAATTTCGTGTTTTTTGATACTTTTTTGTCAAAGAAGTAGATTGTTTTTTTTCACGGCTGTTACTTGCTGTTGAATAGAATCCGGGATTGAAGGATTTTAGAATGAAGGTTTGCGAATTTATGCAGGGATCATTGTTGCAAGGGGAATTGAATTATCTATTAAGCCGGCAGCAATAAAAATCACTCTTTTTTTGAGTGATTTTTATTATAGAATTTTTGTGTTTATCTGAATTTTTGTTTTCTCATCCATTGTGTTGCAATCCATTTTTCACCGGTAATAACAGGCGCGCCGCCATGCAAGGTCCGTTCGTTTAAATTCATATCGGTATAGAAATATTCGAAATACACGGCCGTTCCTTTTTTTGGTAAGACAGAAAAATTCAGCTGTGGAAAAAATGTTTCTCCGCCTTGATCTACATCATTTAAATACATGACGAGTGTGCTGATTCGGTTATTTCTTGAAGCGCCGATTTCTGGCGAAAAGAAATCATAGTGCGGTTTATACTCCTCTCCGGCTGAATACTTAAGAATTTGAATACCATCCCCATGTTCAACAGGTATATTCATAATTGATGAAAGCCTTTTTTCAATTTTAGTAATGATATCGTTTTCATTATCATCGAAAAACATACCGCTGCTTGTTCTCATCTCATTTACTTGATGTGAAGCGCCAATTTTTGAACGCTGCATTCTGTTCTTTGATAATGTAATAAGTTCGTCACATTCATCGTCACTCAAAACATTTCCCAAAACGGCTACAAGCGGCTCTTCTAAGCGGGCAATAATATGAATTTCTCTATCTTCAGTTTTGATAGTAGATCCTGTGTGATTAAAAATCGTTTGTTCTTTAATGGTTGATTGCTTACTCTCTATTTTCAACGTTCGTCAGCCCCTTAAAAAGTAAAATTTCAAAGTGTTTTATTTCTTCATTTAGGATAGCGCTTACAATATATAATAATACCATAAATCTAGATGGAATTTTCAACTCATTTTTAGGCGGGCAAAACCTGCTGTTTTCCTGTTGAAAAGCCAGGTATGAAAGATATGGCTAGAAGGTATCTGCTGGCTCGCGAGGCGTTCGCGGATATTCGCAGATTTTCGAGGCGGTACTAAAGAATAGTCAGCTCTTTTATCGGGTTGACTATCCTTTAGATCCAAAGTGAGGAAAGAAAATGCTGCATACGTAGGTATGGGCAAGCAAAAAATAGTGTTTAAAAGACTAAAATAAAAAGCGCATAATTTAGTTTAAGAAGACAGTTTATCTCTCCAGTAAACAGACCGATTGGTCTTTTTTGCAGGCTTATACTCAGATTTGGAAAACAAGCTGAATTTTTTTAAAATAGTGCCCAGCAAAATGAGCAGGCTCATTTCTAATAATATTAAAAAGATATAAACAAAAAAATGAATGGATAACATAGGGAAGCATCCTCCAGAATAATCAGCTTAACCAAATTTTTATTACCCTGTTTTAAAAAAATGAAACCTAAAAAATAAAAAAGCAGCTCTATTTTTTAAAAACTTTTTAAGCTGATTAATGAAAGATACTATGAGCACTTTTATTTCTATTGCTCAAGACTATCTTTTGTTTTTTTTGAGATAAGTCAAATCTTCGCCTGTATAATTTCTGCTGTTTACTTAAAGATGGTCTTACAAGGGATTTGTTTAATATACATTTTTATACGGGACAAGCAGATTAAAAAGGCGGTAATGGAATGAAAAATTGGCTTCTAGCAATTAGTCTTTCAGGGATAATAAGCGGCTGTTCAGCGGATGAGGAAAAGCTGGTGCAGAAAATGTTTAGTGAAGAAGCTCCTTCAATGATAGAAGAGCCGACGGAAGAAGAACTGGCCGAGTTAATGAAAAAAGAAGCTGAGCCTGCCCGATTCGCGGATCTTGATAACGGCAGCCTGCCAGAGAGCAAAAAAGTTAAAGTATTGGGCAGAGTTCTGCAAGTTATAGAACCAGGCATTATGGGTACATTCACTCTTCAGGCGGATGACGGAATATTTACGATTATAAATTCAACAAAAGTAGAACCGAAAGAAGGAAGTATGGTTACCGTTTATGGAGTGGCCGCTGTGGAGAAAGCGGATGACGGGACGCCTGCTCTTAATGCCATTGTGATTGAGAAAAGCCTGGCTGGACCGCCGAAAAAATGAGCCGTGGCCAAGAAATCAACGGAAAGCCCGGAGCTTGTTAAACACCGGGCCGTTTACCGTGAGTGAAGCTTTAAGACCGAATTATGAACTGATAGAAACAGGCGTCCCAATCGGCACGGTTCTGGCAAGTTCTTCTACATCCCGGTTATACATGCGGATGCAGCCTCTTGATACATACTTTCCGATGGAGGAAGGGTCATTAGTGCCGTGTATTCCATAGCCTTTTTTAGATAAACTCATCCACATAGTTCCATAGGGTCCGCCCGGGTTGGGAGCTTTGTTAATGATAATAAAATTCCCTGTCGGGGTTTCATGCAGCATTCTGCCAACTCCCACCGAATATACTTTTCTCGTTTGCCCGTGATGCCGCAGTGTTAAAGTCCTGTTTGTCAGGGAAACATAAATCGAAAAGGGGACTGCGGACGGATCAGGAAAGCCCGGGACAACAATCTGCTGTCCTGCATAGATCAAATTTGGATTAATTCCCGGATTAGCGGCAATCAGTAAACCAGCTGAGACCCGGTAATCGCCGGCAATTGAGGAAAGGGTTTCTCCGCGCTTAACGATGTGAATCAAAGTAATCCCCCTTTTTTGCTTTACTTTATCTTATTCAAAGCATGCTAAAAAGGAAGAAAGAATTAAGGGAGCAAAGCAAAAGAGCGGCCGGAAAGTTTTGGGACAGCCTTTTAATCAAGATTACGGAGAATGGGGATAAGATTAGTAAAATAAGGCTTAACAATAAAATCTTTTGCTCCCAATTGCAAACACTCGAGGATCAAGCTTTTTTGGCCCATTGAGGAACACATGACTACATTTGCTTCGGGACATATTTCTATTATTTCAGAAAGGGCGGCAACCCCGTTTTTAAGAGGCATCGTAACATCCATTAACACAATATCAGGTTTTGCAGATTTAAATTTTGATACTGCCTCCTGGCCATTTTCAGCTTCTTCAATAACTAAATAATTTGCTGAGACTAGTATATCGGAAAGCCACTTTCTCATAAATCGAGAATCATCTGCAATTAAAACAGTCTTCAAAAGTGTTCACCTTTTTCAGTTAAAATGAGGAAAAAACGAAAAGAGATTTCCGAATATAAATTTTTTGAAAATCTGGCTGCTATTAAAAGCTTTATTACTTTAGCTTTTTAATAAAAATTCACTTCGTAAAAATCATAACATGAATTTAAAAAAATATATGATTTTAAAAATATTTTTTATTAAGGAAAAATAAGGATTGAAAATCACTGCATAATAAGCCATGAGGAATATCATTCCAAAAAACGATAAAATGAAAAATCAGCCAGAAACAAACTGGCTGATTTTTTGAATTTGAATCACTAAACAATTTTTAAAAAAATGACTGAAATTAATTCCAGCAAGCCGATGCTGTTTCCCAACAGCAAAAAGAAGAAATATTTTAATTCAGCTGTTTTCCTTTTTTATAAACAGGCGGATTATTTTTAGATGGATTGCTGTATTCCGTTCTTGATAAAAGCTTTGGCTTTTCTGTAATAAACATTAATGACCCGATCAGGCCGATAAAAATAAGAGCCAGCAGTACGGATGCAAAAAAGTCAATTGTAAGCATTAAAACGGACCTCCTCATTAATTAACTTTGCCAGGTAATTAAGATAGGTATTCCCTGCTTAAAGAAGTTTAAACGTCCGTTCGGGAAAAGAAGCAGGAAAACAAAAAAAGAACTCTGTAATCAATACGAATGAGGAGAGCGAATCAAGGGGAAAATATAGTCAAATCGGAGCGGCTGTAAAAGTAAAAGCCGCATTTATTGGAGGGAAAAATAAATGGCATATCGGAGAACGGTCGTGGCACAGCATTGGACGAGGGAAGAAATGGATATGTATTTCCAAAAATTCGAACAGAAACGGCCGGCATATTTGAGAAAAGCAGAGCAGACAGTAGGAGAGCGATTTTCCTCTCGCTCAAGAAATACCAGAAATATGAGGCCGTCGGGCTCCTAAGAATATTGAAGGAGAGAAGCTATGGAAGTTTTAACGTACTTTGGAGCAGAGAAATATAAAACCAGCTGCCCCTTTACTGCTTCAGCTGGTTTTACTTATTTAATCTTTATCAGTATAAGGCTCGTGCTCAAACGCAGGCAGGTCTCCAATAGGCGTCATAAGGTCCTCTTCGTCCAGGGAATCCTCGTAATTTTCATGTTCTTTTGAAGGGTACACATCTATTCTTCTGCCGTTAATGTCAACAGCTGCAAAATTTTCGTAGTCCTCTACATAACCGACGTTTTCTTGAGATTCCACATACATATCTTCGTAATCCTCGGGCGGATCTGCAAAATCAGATGGAGATTCGGATGTTCCATAGCGTGCAACTTCCTGCCAGGAGTCTTCTGAGTCAAAAGCAACGTTCTCATCTTTCACATCCATATCAAATTTTTTAAAGGCAGGAGCCAAAAACCGTTCTTCAATCGACCGGTCATTCGAAATGTTTTGATCCTTAGAGTCCTCTGTACAGAACAGGGTGGTTGGAATAGCTTCCAGGCGCTCAAATGGAATTTCTTTTTTGCAAACCTTGCAAATACCGTAAGTACCATTTTGAATGGCTTCCAGGGCTCTGTTGATTTCCAGCAGTTCAAGTTTAGCGTGTTCATTTAACGCAATATCCTTGCCCCGCTCAAATTCCTCTGTTGCTGTATCACCCGGGTGGTTATCATACAGTGATAATTCTCCCGTAGAATCGGGCAGGCCCCTCTCTGTTTGAAACTTATCATTATCCTCAAAGCGGGCTGTCAATTCCTTTTTTCTGTTGGTCAGCTCGGTTTGAAAATTGGCTAATTGGGTTTTATTCAGCATAAGTTCAGTCCTTTGCATTCCGTTTTTAGGTTTACTGCATTGCTGCTTACAATGAGCAGGAGCTTTCTAAGTAGGATTCCCAGAGTATGTGTTTTAAATCCGGGAAGAAATACACAGGTGTATTTTTAACTCACAATATGGCAAAAATAATCATTACGGTCCACCTTGAGAATAGGCTTGCCTCTTTGATGCCGGTTCCCGATTTTGCTGCAGGTATAGCATTTGTAAAAAAGTGATTTTCATACGGCCGGCGAATTGCATCAGAAAACAAGCGTTTTATAACGCCAAAATAAAAGGATTTGTAATATCATTTTTTTTACATTATAAATGGGTCGAAAACAAATTAATCTGTGCTCAGCTTTGAATACATATTAAGATCAACAAAACGGCCCTTTACTTTTTCGCTTTTTCTCAATGTTCCTTCAAAATAAAACCCTGATTTTTCTAATACTTTAATAGAATTGAAGTTTTCAGGTTCTACTTTTGCTTCAATTCGAACCAAACCCAGCTCTTTAAAAGCATAATCTTCCAGAATGGAAACAGCTTCAGAAGCATAAGCTTTTCCCCAGAAGTTTCTGGCAAGATCATACCCGATTTCCGCTCTGGCGTTTTCGCGGTCAAGAACATTAAAACCGCAGGAACCAATTATCAGATTTGATTTTTTTTCAATAATGGTGAAGCGGATTGCCCTGTTTTCCGCAGCAAGTTTATTCAGCAGCAGGATCATTTCCTTTGCTTGCTCCTCTTTGGTGAAGTTTGTTATATTCATAAATCTAGTAACTTCTGGATCAGACCAGATTTCAAATAAGCGGCGGGAATCAGCTTCTGTTATTTTTCTTAAATACAATCTTTCGGTATGTAAAAAATCCTTCATTTTCCTGTACCTCCTTGTTATACAAGTAATGAATAAGTGAAAAACAGCTGCCGGGGGATTTTTCGTTCTGATTCAGGGCTGGATTTATAAATTGTACCATTTTTATCTTTATTTATAAAAATATGGTTTTAATTGTAAAAGTGCAGAGTATTTTGATCCGCATATGGCTGTATTCATTAATTAAAGAATCTTCAGTATTGTGGCAATTTGAAGTGCTGAATTGTATTTGATCGCTTCTTTTCGCTCCGAGTGATTTATCTTGGGGGGGGCCGGAATGAAAAAGGAGCCTGGTTATTTTTATTTTCCTATCCGTTACCGCATCATCTTTTGCGATGATTCCAATTTTCGCGCGCCTTTTACTTCCGCAGCAAAAAGCGCCTTAAGCGCTTTAGGAGGAACGGTGTTTTCTTTTTGTTTTTGGCAGCTTGTTTTTTTGAAATCTGCTTCTATTATCATGTTTTACTTCTTGCTCCTGCTGTTTTGGCAGAAAAACAAGAGAGACAATAAAACTTACCGCCAATAGCGTACAGACAATCCAGCCGAAAACCTCAACAGAATCCATCCGAACACCTCCTGTATTAAGTTTTTAAAAAGGAACAAAAAAAGACCTTTCTACTAATAAGATATGAAAGAAATAATGGGTTTAGCATTTTTAACAAAAGAAAGCAACGGCTGCCGCGTTTGCAGCTCTGTAAAGAGGGAACGGCTAGGTAGTAACGAATTCTATACAAAAGTCCGCGGACACACTTTATACGGAAATGAGGAGGAAAATGAAGAGGATTATTGATGTGTCGCATCATCAGGGAGTAATTGACTGGTCTACAGCCAGGGAACAGGTAGAACTTGCTATTTTACGTGTACAGGATGGCAGCACTACGCCTGACAGGCAGTATGCGGCAAATGCAGCTGGATGTAAAAAAAATCACATACCATTTGGAAACTACGCTTTTTGCCGGTTTGTTTCAATAGAGGATGCCAGGAAAGAAGCCCGTGATTTTTGGGAACGAGGAGATCAGGACGCTTTCTTTTGGGTAGCGGATGTAGAAATCAAAACAATGGAGGATATGCGTGCCGGCACTCAAGCGTTTATTGATGAACTGTACCATTTGGGAGCCAAAAAAGCAGGCTTGTATGCAGCTCATCACAGGTATGCGGCTTTTGAAGCAGCAGATGTTAAAGCTGACTTTAAATGGATTCCCCGCTATAGCAGCAATAAACCGGCATTTCCCTGTGATCTCTGGCAGTACACCGATCAAGGAAAAGTAGCCGGTATTACCGGGAATGTTGACCTTAACCGGTTAAATGGAAGCAAAACATTAGAATGGTTTCTTGGCGATCTTCCAACTAAAGCTGCTGGAGAAAAAACAAAGGCGATTAACAATAAAAGCAGAAAAGATGAAAAACCAGCTTTTTTGTTAAAGGAAGCAGCTTCCCAGGCTGTTCAAATCATTCACAGGCTGTTTAAGTAAACGAAAAAAGAGAAAATGCAATTCGAAAGCAAAAAGCCTTTCAGAAAACTGAAAGGCTTTTTGCTTTATCCCTTTGGTGGAAATGGGTCGTTTCCGTAGCTGTCTTTTGTACGAATTCGTCCATCGCGGCCATGGATCACTACTTCCGAATGTTGGTTTTTCGCTTTTTCTTTTGCAAACTGCTTTGCTTCTTGCTGAGTTTCAAACAATTTGGTTGCTTTCGTGTTGCCGGAACCTTTTACCTGCCATCCTTGTTCATGTTTTAAAATATGCTGGTCTTTGCCCACTCACAGCCGCCTCCTATAAGAAATCTTTTGAAATAATAAGAAAAAATTGTTAAAAGAGCCTGTTGCTTTTTGATTTTGCTTTTTCGTAATTTTTCTGCAGAAAGCTGGAATCAGATTCAGAAAATAATTTTGGTTTTTTTAATATAAAAAGAACGGAACTAATAAAACAGATGGTTAAAAAAGCAGATAAAAACCACCCAACTATTTCAATTGGTGCCATGATACAGAAAACCTCCTTGCTCATGGAATATTGAATTATTTCTTTACCCTTTTTCATAAAAGGTAAACATACTGTGCTGAAAGAAAAATAAAAAACCGGGAATTTTCCCCGGTTTAAAAGACTGGCTGAAATAGGAGTAGAGGGAATAGATATCCCGACTCTATCAGCTTAACCTGTATGTAAAAAAATATACCAAAAAAGAACCAGGCATTTTAAAAACGCAATTCTAAAATAAAAGAAAGAATAATAAGTGAATAATATAAAATATGTAAAATTCGAATATAAACGGAATAGAAAGAAACGTCTATTACAGTCTTTTATAACATACACTGAAACAAGCAGAAATTTTCGAAAGATGGAACTAGAACGCTTTTATAAAAATTAAGCCAGGTTCTTTTCAGGCATAGTAAAAGACTCATAAACAATTTTTGTTTTTGGGATAAGAAGTGTTGGCCAGTTCAAAAAAATTAAGCAGAAAGGAAGGTTAGTATGCTGAAAATGGGCGAATGGAAAACCATTAAAATTGGTGATGCCACAGCTATTGGCTATATAAGCAATATTAATAATTATAGCTGTCCTGGAGATTGCGTTGAATTTACAAAAGTAGGCTGGATAATTGGTGGAATCATCGAATGGCGCAGGCCGACACAGGGCATTTACGAATCAAATCGTCTCCGCTCCGCTGTCAGGCTGCTGGACCAGTATCAGGATAAAACCATTTTGATTGATTTAGCGCTTGCCACAAGAGATAAACAGTGGTTTGAACAGCTGACACAAAAACGTCCAGGCTGCGAAGAAACAGATTAGAAAAAAAGAATCTGTATTTCCTTTCTTTAAATATAGAGGCGGTAAATGCCGGGATGCGTCCTCAGAGGCGCTTTTTTGTATTTAAGAACATGTAATTTTTTCATTGAACATATGAGGCGATGGGCCGGGCTGTTTGACCGGCAGGGTTCTATAACGAAAATATGTTCGTTTCTCAGTTGAATTTTGAACGTTTGTTCGGTATAATAGGAACAGGAAAGGGAGGATGTAAAATGAATGGTTTGTTTCAAATGTCCCTTGAAGAAAAAAAGCCTGTTTTAATTATGTATATGACAGAAGACAGGGTGATTACCGATCGTAACATTATTGTAAGAAAAATCCATCCTGACTATATTCAGGCCTACTGCTTTAAGCGGAGAGGACTGCGGACGTTTAAGCGGGAAAATATTTTAGCGGCTTCAAAACCGTTTCAAAAAAAGAAGCATGGACGGTTTGAGACAGCAATCTAAAAAGATAGAATAATAGTGAAGCAGCGAACAGCTGCTTTTTCGGAAACGGCAAAAGCCTCCGTTAATCAGGAGCTCTTGCCGTTTCTTTTTGTGTTTGGTTTTCACTTATCCGCCAGTAAATATACTCGGCACAACAAAAAGATAAAAGGAACGTTTAATGGTTCTGTTTTTAAATGAAATACAGGTAGAAAAACGTCTTCGTATATACTGTCGGATAGAACTCAATAATATAAAAAGGCTATACGACATTGATTGGATAACCTATAATAAAAAAAGCTTAAAACAGAGTGCGGAAGGAGCAGGAAAGGAAATAAAAAGACATTCTCGGATTTAAAGAGAAGGATTCTTATTTCAAAAATGCTCCCCATGCCTTTAAGTAACAATGACTGAAAGAAAAATTGGATACAGCTGTTTTTTCTGCCGGTAATGATTCAGCCGGCAGGCGCATGGAGGAGGAAAAGAAATGGTCAATGAATTGCAGCTATTAGGTGATATAATCATTGAAAAGAAACGGGAAATTGCCCAATTAATTCATGAGAAAAGAATGTCTGGCGTGATGTTAACCGAACAGCAAAAAAAGGAACTTCAAAGGCTGGAACCCACTATAATGGACATGCGCATTCAATTTATTGAGCTGCTTGGGGCAGGGATAACGGAACAATCCGGCTCGCAAAAGATATTCCCCGAAATAGAGGAATGGGGGAAAGAGACAGGGGCTTATTTTTATGATCTTGGTGCCCCTTTGGATGAAGCCTTAAAAGAAACAAGATATTACCGTACATATATTTGGAAGGCTATGGAGAAAGAGGCTATTGCAAGAAATCTGTCTGCCGCTTCTATCTTCAAACTTATTTCGGTATTTGACCCATTATTAGATCACGCAGTTTATTACTTTAGTTTGGAATATGTTCGAATGCATCAAAAAACGCTGGAAAATGCAAGAAATGCTTTCCTGGAACTGTCGGTGCCTGTCGTTCCACTGTTGAAAGGAGTCGGGGTTCTTCCGCTGATCGGAAACATTGATACAGAACGGTCGCGTTTGCTGATGGAAAAAACCTTGCAGCAAGCTACAAATTTAAAACTGACTCATCTTATCTTTGATGTATCCGGTGTGCAGATTGTAGACACTATGGTAGCAGACCAGCTTTTTAAAGTCATTGACGCTTTATCGCTTCTCGGTGTGGAGACAATCATTACTGGGATACGCCCTGAAGTCGCACAGACAATGATCACGCTTGGTTTAAGCGTTGAAAATTTAAACGTAAAAGCAAACTTACATCAGGCATTTGAGGATATCCGTTTACTCAAAGATAAATAATCCAGACAACTGACAAAGCAGCTAAAAAAGGAGCCTTTTAAAAGGCTCCTTTTTTAGCTGCTGAGAAAACAAAGACAGTGGTTAAGCGAAACAGAAAATGAAGGAATCCGCAATTTGTATCAACATTTATGGCGGTTGTTTCAGCTTATCGCTGTTTTTCTTTTAACGGCTTGATGAGTCGCTTCTTTTTTTGTATTCTTGCTCAATCTGGCTTCTGATAGGAGAATGCTCGATTACGGCTTCGGCCTGTTCTACGGTCATTCCCCGGACTTTTTGCAGCCAGTTGGCCATGTGCTGCTTTTCATCTTCAAATTCATCAATTTCAAGCTGTCTGGTTTTTTCTTCTTTTGAAAGCAAATAGTCTTCATAAAGACGCTGATAATCAATATTCATAAAAATCGCTCCTTTATTGCATGCCATACCCACAAAACCGGCTTGAAAAAACCTATTTTTCGTATTAAACAGCCCGGGACCCGGTTCATAATATTCAGCAGCAAAACATATATAAAATGGATGATGGATAGGAGGGGAAAATGTGAATAGCCAGATGCAGATTTTTAGTCATGTTAAGTCGTATGTCCCGCCTCGCAGCCCTTTTGATCCATGTCCACCTATCGGAACGAAATATTACAGTACACCGCCTAATTTATATTTAGGCTTCCAGCCGCCGGGTCTGCCGCAGTTTTCTCCTGCTGATGCTTTAAGGAAAGGGACACTCTGGAAAGTACTTTATGATTATTATGATAATCCTTACCGTAAAGGAGCGGGGAAAACTCATGGTTAAACCTCTTCCTAAGGAGTACTACACGAGGCTGGAAGAAATTCAGGCAGCTGATTTCGTTGCATTAGAATTAGTACTGTACTTAAACACACACCCGACTGACCGGCAGGCAATTGAACAACACAATCAATTTGCCCGTCACAGCAGGCAGTTAAAGCAGGCATTTGAAGTTCAATTTGGTCCATTGCAGCACGGGAGCCCAAACCCTTCGCAGACTGTTTGGACATGGGGCGAGTCTCCGTGGCCCTGGCAGGTCTAAAAAAGCAGAAAAGGTGGAAATGGAATGTGGATCTACGAGAAAAAACTGCAATATCCAGTCAAAGTCAGTACGTGTAATCCAACGCTGGCAAAGTATTTAATGGAGCAGTACGGAGGGGCAGACGGAGAGCTGGCGGCGGCTCTTCGGTATATGAATCAGCGGTACACCATTCCGGATAAGGTAATTGGGCTTTTAAACGATATTGCCACAGAAGAATTTGCCCATCTGGAAATGATTGCAACGATGATTTATAAGCTGACAAAAGACGCGACTCCCCAGCAGCTCCGCGATGCGGGATTGGCCGAGCATTATGTCAGCCATGACAGTGCCCTTTTTTATAATAATGCAGCAGGGGTGCCATTTACAGCTGCTTATATACAGGCCAAAGGAGATCCAATTGCTGATTTATATGAAGATATTGCAGCGGAAGAAAAAGCAAGAGCGACTTATCAATGGATTATTGACCTGTCAGACGACCCGGATTTAAACGATTCACTTCGTTTTTTAAGAGAACGGGAAGTTGTTCATTCACAGCGCTTTCGTGAAGCAGTGGAGATGTTAAAAGAGGATCAGAACCGGAAAAAAGTTTTTTAATGAACAAAACCAGAGCATTCCCGCTCTGGTTTTTTTAATGAGAACTAAAATCAATGACTGTTCCAATAATGATAAGAGAATAAAAAATGCAATAAGAAAAGACCCTGCCCATATCCCCGGCACTTTCTTCTGCGCTTGAATTCGCTTTCCCGTCTTCTGTATGCCAGAGTATGCTGAGAAAAAAACCACTTCCTGGACAGGCAGGCTTTGTTAATAACGACTCAGCAAAGAAAGCATATTGTGTAATGAGGTGTTCAGGGGGGGGAAGAGAAATGGGGACAAAAAAATTCCAGGAAATTAATCCCGTTCATTATGAACAGGCAGTGAAAAGTATTCAAACAGGGGATCTTTTACTTTGCAGCGGTACGTATTTAATCAGTGAATTCATTAAAAAAGCCTCTAATTCTTTTATAAGCCATGTTGCTTTTTTGTTTAAATGGCATAACCGGACTCTTGTATTCGAGAGCGTGGAAGGTACCGGTGTCCGGATTATTCCGCTTCTGCAATACGTATCAAATTACGAAAACACCGGAAAAAAGTATAAAGGCTCGCTTTATATTGCCCGTCATGAACAGCTGATATCTTCTTCTTTTGACCGGTCCCTTTTAAAAAATATGATGGGCAAAGCAATCGACTTGCTCAATCAGGATTATAACCAGGCGGAATTAATTAAAATTTTGACCCGGATTAAGCTTGGGATTGGCCGGCACGAGGATAACGACCAATATATTTGTTCAGAATTTGTCGACCAGTGCTTCCAGCAAATAGGCATCTCGTTTCCTCGTGATGAAGGAGGTTTTATTTACCCTGAGCATATTGCAGCTGATTCCAGTGTTTATCCGATGTTTGAACTGGCAGCCTGACGTAAAGCAGCCAGGAGTATATTTGCTCTGTAAGTAAATACCGCAAATTCTGCCATTTCGTCACTTATTAAACACTCTTTTTAAAACAGTGATGCTTAATAAGCAAAAATTTATTTGAATTAAAACACTATATGTAAAATTCAAAATTTATAAAAAAAAGCATACATTACAGCAAAAAGGGAAAAGGATGATACTGAAAAAGAAAAAGGAAGTGACCAGTTATGCAAATAGAAAAACGGGCATTACAAGTATTGACTGAAATCAAAAATGGCAGCAAGCCTGAACAGGGAAATGACAGCCTTGAATTGTTTGGAGAAGCTCTTCACTTTCTTGATTCCAATAATCTTGCTACAGGAATTACTGTAAACCGTGCAGACGAAACAAAAGAAGTGACTGGCTATACAATTGAGGATGAATGTTCAGTTACAGTATCCGGTTATGAGTTTCTTGAAAAAAATACCGGGCCAGAAGAATAATCAAACACCATACTCTTTTTATTGGAAAAATGCTGTCTCCGCTGAGAAGTCCCTGGTGGAGATAGTATTTTTTATAAGGAATCAATAAAGAAATTCAAGCAGAAGAAGCAAAATTACTGTTAAAAAGAAGCGCATTCAGCCGGCTAATTGCATCTAATATTAATAGCAGTAGCGGCGAGGAGGGGGGACATATGCTCAAACCCGGTGACTGGGTTATTATTGCAAATGGGCAGGAACGGATTATTGGATTTATCCGCGACTTTTCCAGACTGCGGAATGAAGTGTACATTGTACAAGTGTCTAAGTATTTGGACAAACGGATAACAGCCATTAAACCAGTTCTAGAGGTTGTAGAAACAAAAAAAGTAATGGCGGTGGGACTGACCCTGGCCAAAGAAGATTGGGACGCCATGATTGACCTCCCTATCAGGGGTAAAAGCAGGTATACCCTGCTGATTCAGCTATTTCGCACTAACGATCCAAAAATGCTTGGATGTGCCCGGTCCACAGGGAGATTTCACTCTGGCATCAATGACAATTTCCGAAAAAATGGACGTGATTAATTTTTTTCGTTCTTCATCATCTGCAATATCCCAGACAGCTTTAAAATGATAAATCATGTTTTCTAATTCCCCAGGAGATAGTTTGGCTGTATCGTCCTGATCAGGCACCCTGCTCCATCCTTCTTCCAGATTTTTCTGCTTTATTTTCAAAGCAGCCAGCTGATTATTTAACTCTTCCATGTCAATCAAATCATTGATGAACATTAATTTGTATTTATTGATCGTTTTTTTCACGTTATCAAGTTCCCTGGCAGCAGCTTTTCTGTCAGCGTTTGAATCCGCAATTTGTTTGGCCTGCGGTTTTGAAAACCAGTTTTCGGTTAAATCGTTGAAAGTCCGTATTATTTCTTCTGCTAACCGGCTTTCTTGTATCTGGGGCATGGCGCAGTCCCCGGACTTTATTTTATTGGAACACCGATAATACTTCGTAACCCTTGTCTCTCCATTTTTTTCTTTATACTTATAAGCAGTTCCAGTCATAGAGGCGCCGCACTTTCCACATAGGAGAACAGAGGTGAAATAATATTTGCCGGTCAATGCTTTTCCTTTCTTACTTTTTCGCGCGTCCAATATTTTTTGTACCTCCCAGAATTCGTTTTCCGTGACAATAGGATCAATCAGCTCACTTTCAAAAATACGCTGATCCTCCAGCGGCCGGTCCGTTTTTCCGCTGCCTTCATTATAGCGGAAGCGCCCTGTGTAGACTGGATTCCTTAAAATATAGTGTACAGTGAATCCGCTCCAATTAAAGCCTTTTCTCGTGCGGCAGTTCTCTGCATTAAGTGATTTGGAAATGGCATCCATACCTTTTGATTTTGCCATTTTAAAAATTTTTTTGACAATATCTGCTTCATGCTTAATGATGCGAAAAGAGCTGCCCTCTAACGTATATCCATACGGAACAATTCCGCCCATCCATTCACCCAGGCTGGCTTTCTTCAGCATACCGAATTTAACACGCTCAGCGAGGTTCTCGCGTTCCCATTGTGCCAGGGCGGCTACAAGTGTGATAAACAAGCGCCCGATCGCTGTAGTGGTGTCATAAACCTCTGTGGCAGACTTGAATTTCACGCCATACTGATCAAAAATATTAAGCAGCTCGTACAGATCCAGAACGGAGCGGGTGAGACGATCGAGACGATAGACAAGAACGACGTCAAACAGTCCGTCTTTTAAATCCGTCAGCATCCGCTGCAGTTGTTCGCGTTTTAAATCCTTCGCTGAGCGGCCTTCATCCCGATAAACCTGGACAATTTCCCAGTCCTGGGAGAGTGCATAGGCACTCAGCTTTTCTTCCTGGGCAGCGAGTGAATAGCCATGCTGCGCCTGTTCCTCCGTTGATACACGTATATAAAGAGCAGCTTTCATTTTTTCACCTCGGTATCAAGAGTTAATTGCTTTCAAGCGCAATTCAAGAAAGCGAGTAATACAGTTGCGTCAATTAACAGGCAGTGAACATACATGCGCTGTCAGGAATTTCTTATCAAGATAGACCTCCTTTTATTTTATAAGGTAATCTGGCGAAAAAGGACTAATTCAATTTAAAATGTTTGTCCAGCCATACCGGCATAAAGAGAGGCATAGTTATAAGCATTACAGCTATGAAAGGCGGTCATGTAATGAAGAAGCCTATCCTCGAGCCTGTTGATTTCACGCCGGAGAAAGCAGAAAAAGTGAAGGCAGTTATGGAAGAAATTCTGTCTCGCCATACGGGCACCAGGGTCGTAATCACCAGCTATGAGATAGCGCCTCGCAAACGCAGAGATGAACCTTCTTGATCTTTCTTTATACATTCAAAGGGGAATAAAGAGAAAGGAGGCACTTTGATTATTGAGTTGAAACAGTTTTTATTGGATATGCTAATAAAAAACTGTTTTAGATGGTGATGCATTTGAAAAAGAAAATGATTTTATTTTTAAGCATAACGTTTGTAGTCGTAATGGCCGCCGTTTTTATCCAAGACATCACAAAGGGAGACTTTTCTGCCACCTGGCCGGATGCACTGGGCAGAATTTTGTTCAGTGTACTGCCTGTTTTTCTTTTATTTCTTAGAAAAATTCGGTTCAGCCTTTCTTTGATCATCGGTTACTACCTTTTCTTATTTTGTACATTCATTCTGGGTGCCATTCTCGGCTTTTATAATCGTTTCCGCTGGTGGGATACAGTGCTTCATTTTTTCGGCAGTGCTTATACGGCCTTTATTGGCATAGCTATTTATAATATTCTTCTGCCAAATGCCCTGGAAAAAGGAATTTCACGATGGATGATTTTTTTATTCGTTTTTTCATTTGCAATGACTATTAACATATTATGGGAAAGCGCTGAATTTATCGGGGCTGTTACAGGCTTTATGGTAGAAGACAAAAACAAGGATACGATGACGGATTTGCTGACGGGTACAGCAGGAGGACTAGTTGTCGCTTGCTGGGCTGGGTTCCGAAAGAGAACTGGCTGAAATAAAAGAATTTTCGGCTGGAAGCTGCAATGAAGAAATGCAAGCATAAAAAAACAGCCAGAGGAGACTCTGGCTGAAAGAAGACTTCGACTGTAAGGAGTTGAGTATTAAACTCACACTACCAGTATCTCCGCTTAATAAAATTTTAAACAAGAAATAAAAAAAGCCAGGCTGTCCTGGCTGTCCATTGGCAGATCCCTTTTCACACTTACCACCAATAAAGGTATATGCTGCAAAAAATGATGTATGCAAAAAAGCCGGAAGAAATTATCCGGCTGCTGAAGCATTAATGATTTCATAGAAAAAGGACAGGAGCAGCTTTTTCTCATATTCTCTAAAGATGTTTAGTTATTTTGAATTAAAAAACGCATTCGCTTGTTATGATCAATAGGAATAATGGTCTGATTTTTAAAACTGAGAGTAAGTAATTTTTCATTGACCGACACGATTCGACATGATTTAATAAATACAATGATAAAGGCAAACTTATCCGAAAGGGAAGGACGCAAAGCCACGGGCCTAACATTCATTTATTTATTGAGTTACGGCAGCCGGGCTGCCAAATAGGGAAGTACCTCCGTATTTGGTCTAAGAATGATGAAAGGCGGACAGTGATGCGGAAGGAAATGAATGAAGTAAGGTCACATATTGAGAAATTTTTTATTTTGTTAAAAAACTATCCAGACAGCGTAGATTCAACTTTTATTTATGTAAGATTTTTGCGCTCTTTTTTAAGAGGAAATACCCAAAAAGATGTATTGCCGGCTATTGAAATAATGACTTTGCTGAAAGAACATAAACCTGTTGTTTTTCAAACGATGAAAAAGCTATCGGAAAAAGATAACATGCTGGCTTTTTTAACTGGCCTCTCTATGAATATCCAAGAGGCGGAAAATAAACTTCAGGCCATTTTTGAAAATAAAAATGAAAAGTAACAGGTGCCAATCGGAAAAGCACTATTAATAATATTATAAGAGGATAGAGCGCTTATTTAAGCATCAAAACAAAGCAAACGGGATACTCCTCCTGTTTGCTTTTTATTATATTAAAAAGAATAGAAAAAGATAATATAAAACAGATATGATTTAAAAGGAGTTGAAAGCAGCAATTTGCCATAAGTTTAAGCTTAACAAAATAGGTATATAGGCCGATATATAAAGTGCATCCAACTATTGTACGAACGGGCAAAACTATTAAAAAATAGTGACGCAAAGCTAAAGGGGCTAAGGTGAAAAAAACACTATGCCAGCCAGTTATCGAATACGGTTTACGTACAATTTTAAAAAGGGAGAACATTTTATGCCGCTATACACCATGAAAGAAAGTTTAATGTTAGTAAAGTGGACTAGAACCGGGTTTTTAAAGAAGATGAATAAAGATAGGATCTTTTTTAATAAGACGGGGAAGGAAATACGGGAATGGGAATAAGAGCGGAAATAAAAAAAACGATCCCATTAAAAGACGATAAACGGGTTCCGGGGCAAGTGCTTTCAAAGAAAGAAAAGAAATTTATAGAAAACTTAGTTTATGAAAGAAAGAAAAGCGGATTTACACAAAGAGATATTGCCAAAAAAATAGGGTCGGATCAAGCGGCCATTGCGAGACTGGAAACAATGAGGGTAAACCCGACTTTAAAAACAATCATCAGTATATTGGATGCCATGGATATGCAGATTATCATTGTAGATAAGAAATGAATACATTCAATTTGGAAGGGCGAGCTGCCCGAAAGCCTTGGTTTCAGCCAGGGCTTATCTAAATACGGAAGGATACGCAATTTCCTTATGATCTATTAACAGAAAATCATGATTGAGAGGGACCCAAACGTATAAAGACCTTCTTTTTCCTCTTGACCAGGCATTGGCTGACAATCTCCTCTATATGTGTGATAAAAGCCTATATAATTTTTAATTTAATATCGAGATTCTACCACTTAATAAAAGAAAATAACTAGTTTCAATGTGTTCGAATCAATTTGTTTATTTGTATAAATGGTTACATGTCTTTAGGAGTAATCGTTTTACAAACATACCTGCTTTTCATTGTGTCAGCACTTGCCATTATGACAGATGATGAACAATGGTTCCGTCAATTATCCAAAAGAAAGCCGGGATAGAAGGGAATTATTTACCGACGGGTAAAAAAATGCTATAGTCAATGAAAGTAATTTTTGAAAAGAGGACTTACCATGATTGATCATATTGTACTTGTGAAATTTGCGGAAACAACGACTCCCGAGCAGCTTAAAGAAGTAACAAAGCGTTTTAAAGCTCTTGAACAGCACCTTGAAGGTGTTATCGATATTCAGGCAGGTATTAATTTTTCTGAAAAAAATCAAGGCTATCAAGTTGTATTAACGACTCGCTTTGAAAATAAGGCGGCACTTGACGCCTACGGGCCTCATCCTGAGCATCAGGCAGTAGCTGCTTTTATTCGTGAAGTGGGCCGGCTTGACAGCATTGTTGTTGATATTGAAATCTAAGGCTTTCATTCCTTGATTGTTCGAGGGGTTTTTTGAAGTTATTTTCTGCTAAAAACTATAACGGCTTAATGTTAACCCCATGGCAGCTGCCATGGGGTTAATCGCGCCCGCTGTCTATTTATAATATAAATGTTTGCAAAATGGTAAAATAATTTAAAGTGGTTTTCCCAGGGGGTGAGAAGATGGCGGAATTTTATCCGAAAAATGGCCGGGTAATTCTCCACATTGATGCGAACGCATTCTTTGCCAGTGTGGAAATAGCGGAAAATCCAGCACTGAAAAATAAGCCGGTCATCATTGCCGGGAACCCGGAAGAGCGAAAAGGAATCGTAGTAGCGGCTAATTATTTATGCAAGGAAAAAGGTGTCTACACAACAATGGCCCTGAAGGAAGCGTTAAAGCTTGTACCGGAAGCAGTTGTCATTAAACCGAATCACGCTGTTTATAAAGAATACTCTCAAAAAATATTTGCCTGCCTGGCCGAAATTTCCCCTGTTATTGAGTATGCGTCTATTGATGAAGCTTACCTTGACATTACAAAGTGCTCCCATCTTGGCTCTCCAATTGATATTGCCGTGCAGATTCAGCAGGAGATTGCGGACCGGTTTCATATTCCTATTTCTATTGGAATTGCCCCGAATAAATTTTTAGCCAAGATGGCGAGTGATATGAAAAAGCCGCTCGGGCTTACGGTGTTAAGAAAAAGGGATGTAAAGCATGTACTTTGGGATAAGCCCGTATTAGAAGCACACGGAATAGGGGAGAAAACAGCTGCGAAACTGCGGGAGCAGGGGATAATTACCATAGGCGATCTGGCAAGAGCAGATACTGCCAAAATTCGTGCAATAATGGGCATAAGAGGGGTGAGGATGCGCGACAGGGTTAACGGCATAGACGACCGCCCGGTTGATCCAGAAGCGAATACATCTTACAAAAGCATTGGCAATTCTGCTACATTCCCTCAAAACCTTACGGAACCGGCCGCCATTCGCGCTAAATTGCGCGGGCTATCTCAATCCGTGAGCGGTAGGATGAAGCAGAAAAACGCCGTCTCGAGGACGATCCAGGTAACGATTCGTTACGATGATTTTACAACGGTCACAAGGAGCAGGACATTCAAGCAAGATATACAGGATGAGGAGCAGCTTCTGGCTGCCGCCGAATCGCTCTTTTTTAAACATTGGAATGGCGAACCGGTCAGGCTGCTTGGCGTTACCGCACAAAATGCCGTTGATAAGCGAACCGAGACCACACAGATGGACCTGTTTTCTTTTCAAGAAGAAGCGGACAAATTAGAACCGCTTTATACGGCTGTTGAAGCTTTAAAGCAAAAATTCGGCGAAAGTATTATAAAAAAAGGGCTCCAATAATGGAGCAATTACCGGGGGAGGAAGAGAGGATTGGATCTTAATGCACTTTCACGGCAGCACCCGATCATTCAGGAATTAAGGGAGAAGCAGAACACTTTATGGATGAATAACAGCCGGAAGAGAGAGGATTTTTCCCGGTTTACGATAAAAGACGTGGAAGAAGCGGAAAGCCGGCTGCAGCGGTTTGCTCCCTATCTTGAAAAAGCATTTCCGGAGCTCGAGCAAACGAATGGATTGATTGAGTCCCCGATTGTGGCTATTCCTCACATGAAAAAATGGCTTGAGCAAAAAGCCGGCGGAAAAATTGACGGTGATTTATGGCTGAAAGCGGATCATGCTCTTCCCGTATCCGGTTCAATTAAAGCACGGGGAGGGATATATGAAGTTTTAACCTATGCTGAAAACCTTGCTCTGGAAAAAGGCTTGATAACAGAAAAAGACAGCTATTCAGCGTTTAAGCAGCCGGCGTTTAAGCAGCTTTTTTCCTCGCACCACATTATTGTTGGATCAACCGGGAATTTAGGTCTTAGCATTGGAATTATGAGCGCTAAAATGGGCTTTAATGTAACAGTCCATATGTCAGCAGACGCAAAAGAGTGGAAAAAAGCATTGCTGCGTGACAGGGGAGCGATTGTTGTAGAACATAGAGCTGATTATGAAAAAGCGGTCGCCCGGGGGCGGAAAGAAGCAGAACAGTCCCCGAATGCATACTTTGTTGATGACGAGCATTCCCACCTTTTGTTCTTAGGGTATGCAGCTGCAGGGCTGAGGCTGAAAAAGCAGTTTGCTCGTGCCGGGCTTACAGTGGACAGGCATCATCCTCTTTACGTATATTTACCCTGCGGCATTGGCGGCGGGCCGGGCGGCGTTGCGTTTGGCCTTCAGCTCGTATTTGGTCCGCATGTTCATTGTTTTTTTGCAGAGCCGACGGAAAGTCCCTGTATGCTTCTTGGTCTTGCAACAGGCCTTCATGATCAAATTTCTGTACAGGAAATTGGCCTTTCCAATCAAACAGAGGCAGACGGTCTCGCGGTCGGGCGCCCTTCCGGCTTTGTTGGAAAACTAGCAGCCTCTTTTATAGCTGGCAGCTATACGGTTAAAGATGAGCAATTGTTCGGCATGCTTGCCGGGCTGGCGGAAACAGAAAAAATCAGGCTTGAACCATCCGCCCTGGCAGGAATGGCCGGCCCGCTAGTCCTTTCCCATCATAAGAAAGTGAAAGGCCATCCACTGCATCTTGTCTGGGCAACCGGAGGAAGCATGGTACCGGACAGCATCATGGAGCAGTACATTCGAAAAGGACGCAGCGTTTCGGAAGAAAGCTTTAAGATGAATATATAAGTGGTTTTTATTAGCCAAAACAGTTTGAATGCAGCAGCCAGGAAAAATAATTTGTGTCCCTGCATGCTCTTCGGTAAACTATTGAAGGTGAAAAGAAAGAGGAGACGTGTATTGTTTTGGAAAAGATAATTGAAGTAAAAGAATTGCGAAAAGAATTTAAATCACATTCAAGCCGCTCGGGATTGAAAGGTGCATTCCGTGATTTGCTAACGCGCAACTACAAAGTAATTCCGGCTGTAAACGATATTTCTTTTTCAGTAAAACGAGGGGAAATGGTTGGCTATATCGGAGAGAATGGAGCCGGAAAGTCAACGAGTATTAAAATGCTTACAGGTATTTTAACACCTACATCCGGAGCTGTCCGTGTGAATGGGATGGATCCCCATAAAGAGCGCGAGCAGTTTGTCCGGTCCATTGGAGTTGTATTTGGCCAGCGTTCACAGCTCTGGTGGGACATCGCTGTTCAGGAATCCTTTCGCCTTCTGAAGAAAGTCTATAATGTACCGGATGAAGTTTACCATGATCATATGAGCCATGTGATTGACTCACTTGATATCGGTCCGCTGCTTGATAAGCCTGTTCGTAAGCTGTCACTGGGCCAGCGGATGCGGTGTGAGCTTGCAGCAGCGCTGCTGCATAATCCGCCGCTTTTGTTTTTAGATGAGCCGACTATTGGGCTGGATGTGCTTGTAAAATTGAAAATCCGGGAATTTTTAAAGGAAATGAACGCCAGATACAACACAACCATTTTGCTTACCACGCATGATTTAAGCGATATTGAAGCGCTTTGTGAGCGGGTTGTAATGCTGGATGAAGGGAAAATCATTTATGATGGCGGGCTTTCAAGCCTGCGGTCAAATTGGGGAGAAGGCAAGCAGATTGAATTTCAGTTTGCTGACACCGCTGTAACGAAAGAAACGCTTCAGCCGCTGCTGGCAGAAATGGAAGCTGCCTGGACACCTGGCGGCCGCCCAAACGTCTGGATTGCCAATGTACTGAATGAAGAACAGGTAATTTCAGAAGTGATTGGCCGGGTTGTGGCTGCGCATAAAATCACGGATTTAAAAGTCCACGAAATTTCCATTGAAGATATTATTCGTAATATTTATGAAGAAGGCGTGAAAAATGGGTAAGTATATTGAAATGATTCGAATCCGTTTTTTAATGATGCTGGCGTACCGAACAAATTATTATAGCGGTATTTTAATTTACAGCATTAATATTGGAGCCTATTATTTTCTTTGGAATGCGATTTATGGGGATAAAGGATCGATTGAAGGCATGAGCGCTCTGCAAATGACCTCTTACATTGCGATCGCATGGATGGCCCGGGCATTTTACTTTAATAATATCGACCGGGAAATCGCACAGGAAATTAAGGAAGGAAAAGTAGCGGTAGAACTGATCCGCCCTTACAACTATTTGCTTATGAAAACAATGCAGGGGCTTGGTGAAGGGATTTTCCGCCTTTCTTTCTTTTCGTTTCCCGGCATGGTAATTGTGGCGCTTATTTTTCCGATTGCTTTTTCAGCTGATCCGGTTACCTGGCTGCTATTTGCTGTTGCGCTTGTATTCAGCTTTTTAATTAACATGCAGATAAATTTATTGACGGGCATTTTAACATTTTTCTTCTATAACAATACAGGCCTGATCCGGGCAAAACGGGTTATTATTGATTTGTTTTCCGGGCTGCTGCTTCCGATTAGCTTCTTTCCAGGCTGGGCACAGCAAATTATGAATTTCTTGCCTTTTCAGGGGATCAGCTATGTGCCAAGCATGATTTTTACAGAAAGCTTCAGTGGCTCTGAAGTGATCCATGCCGTATTGCTGCAAATTGTCTGGGTGTTCATTTTAGTTCTCCCAATTCAAACTCTATGGCTGATCGCCAGAAAACAGCTGGTTGTGCAGGGAGGATAAACCATGAAATATACACAGCTTTTTTTCCAATATGCGGCACAATATATGAAAACACGGCTCACCTACCGAACCGATATGGTGGTGGAAATCGTATCCGATTTACTGTCACAGGCCGTTAATTTTATTTTTATTTTGCTGGTCTTTGGCCATACATCAATGATCAGCGGCTGGTCACGTGAGGAAATTATTTTTATTTATGGATTTTTTCTTGTGCCATTTGCCATATTTGGTGCTTTTTTTAACATTTGGGATTTTAATGAGCGCTACATTGTCAAAGGAGAAATGGACCGGATTTTGACCCGTCCAATCCACAGCCTTTTTCAAATTGTGCTGGAACGGATGGAGCTCGAGTCACTTTTTGGTGTCATAACGGGGATTGCCGTTATGTTTTATGCAGGAAGCCGTCTTGATTTGACAATAGCCTGGTATGATCCATTTGTTTTTGTGCTTCTTGTGCTGGGCGGCACACTCGTTTATGCTTCCATATTTATTTTAATTGCCAGTATCAGTTTTTGGTCGGACAGCCCGACCAGTATTATGCCGATGATGTATAACATAGGGAACTACGGCCGTTATCCCGTTAATATATATAATAGTATTATCCGCTTTCTACTTACGTGGATTCTGCCCTTTGCATTTGTTGGTGTTTATCCGGCTGCGTATTTTCTAGGCCGTGAAAACTGGTATTTATATGCTTTTTTAACGCCGGTTATCGGCCTCGTTTTTTTTCTGTTTTCTATCTTTATGTGGAATGCAGGCGTCACCAAATACCGGGGAGCCGGCAATTAACATAAAAATCCAGTACACTTTCGCACTGTCTTCAGGCTGGTGACAAACGCTTGCCTTTGGCGTCACTTGCCGGCTGGGAATGCTCCAGAACCCCGAAAGGTCACTCCACCGCTTCCCAGCCGGCCGCGTTCCTGGAAGAATAAACGTTTTCAATCCGTCTGCTTTCTAAATTTGTTTACACTTTCAAGCCAGTTCGTTTTCGAACTGGCTTTTTATTTATGATTGAGTGATCGACTTTACGGCTTTTGCCACCGTACTTCGCGGCAGCAGTTTTGCAGCCAGTGCACCTGCTTTGTTTTTGCTGCCGGTGATAATAACACGCTTTCCTTGCAACAGTCCATCGATTGCTTCCTGTGCAACTTGTGCTGCCGGCATAGCCTGGCTGAACATTTTGGTTTTTTCAACACTGGCAACTGTGCCGAAATTTGTTTTGGTCGCTCCCGGACAGAGAGCCGTTACTGTAACATTGGTAGTTGCCAGCTCTTCTGCCAGTGCTTCAGAAAACGAAAGAACGAAAGCCTTTGACGCAAAATAAACAGCCATCATCGGGCCAGGCTGAAAAGCCGCTGTGCTTGCGACATTTAAAATCCGGCCGGAATTCCGCTCAAGCATGCCGGGAAGGAAAAGATGTGTTAGTTCTGTTAAAGCCATTATGTTCAGCTACATCATTTCTGTCTGCTTTTCCAGGCTTAAATCCGCAAATGACCCAGACAGCCCGAAGCCTGCGTTATTGATCAGAACATCTATTTGAATGCCGGCCCGCTTCACTTCTTCTGCCAGCTCTTTTGCCGCTCCAGGTTTGCTTAAATCTTTTTTGATTATTTTAATTTCGGTATTTGGATATAAATCCGCAAAAGCTTCTAATTTGTTTTCACTGCGGGCTGTAATAACAAGGTTATATTCAGCTTCGGCGAAAATTTTTGAAAATTCAAGACCCAGCCCGCTTGAGGCCCCGGTAATTAAAACAGTCCTGCTCATTTTTCTCAGCTCCTTATTTCGGATACTATAACAATAAAAGATCAGGGAGAATTTTGCAAAGCAGAGAGGACTTATCTTTACAGTTTTAAAGCAGAGAAAATAAGGTTGACAGTTATTAAAGAAAAGTGTATTATTTAATTTATGCGATGAGCTCGTTTGCGTAAGACGATCAGGCACTTCTTTTTAAGAAACATGTTGTGGAGCATGGCTTGAACGCCGCAAATTTCGAGAAACACCCTGCCTCAAGGCAGGGTGTTTTTTATATTATCGAAAAAATCCCCTAATAAAATTAGGGGATTTTTTTCATGTTGCACAGATTGCTTACATAGGATGAACAAGCTTAGTGAACTTCCCGGTATACTCCAATGACTTTTCCCAGAATGGTTACGGTAGGAAGCAAGATCGGCTCCATAGAAGAGTTTTCAGGCTGAAGGCGGATGTGATCGGCTTCTTTATAAAACCTTTTTACCGTTGCTTCATCGTCTTCTGTCATCGCAACAACAATGTCACCGTTTTTGGCTGTTTGCTGCTGTTTTACAACAACATAGTCACCGTTTAAGATACCCGCTTCGCGCATGCTTTCTCCAACAATCTCAAGCATAAATACATGTTCGTCAGGCGGGACAAGCCGCTCAGGCAAAGGGAAATATTCTTCCACATTTTCAATAGCTGTAATCGGCAGGCCGGCGGTTACTTTCCCAACGACCGGTACGTTGACAGGATGCTGTTTCGGCACGGAGCTGTCGGTATCTAAAATTTCAATGGCGCGCGGCTTGGTGGGATCCCGGCGGATATAATTTTTTGCTTCAAGACGGGCAAGGTGGCCATGGACCGTTGAGCTTGAAGCGAGGCCGACTGCTTCGCCAATTTCCCGTACAGATGGGGGATAGCCTTTACGGCGAACTTCATCCTTGATGAAATCGAGAATGTCCTGCTGGCGCTTTGATAACTTAGTCAATGTTTTTACACCTCTCTTAGTTAATATTTACGTACAGTATAACATGTGTTCTAATATTTAACAAACGTAAGTTCGAATTTTCTCTTGACTGAAACAATCGTTCGCCTTACAATGAAATTATATCACGAACGAGTATTCGAGGAAAGGGTGTTCTTAGTGAAGAAAGCAAAAAACTATTCATTTATGTTACTACTGGCGGCAATGATGGCATCTGCTGCTTTGTATTTTAGTTTTTCAGGCCCAAGCGAGACTGTTTATCAGTCTATAAAAGTAGGGAAAGGCGATTCACTATGGAGTTTAGCGGAGGAATACCGGGAAATGCACAAAATGGATCAAATTGACTTTATAAAATGGGTTCAAGAAGAAAATGGATTGATTACAACAAAAATTGTGCCGGGTGAGGAATTAACTATTCCAGTACCCGCGGGAAACTTTAAAAACGAGCTTCAACTGGCAGATGGGAAATGATGAAGAATGAAAAAAGCAGTTATTTATTGCCGCGTCAGCACGGAAAAAGAAACTCAGGAATCTTCTCTTGAACGCCAGGAAGAAGAACTCCTGGCTCTTTCCCGTTTAAAAGGCTTTGAAGCAGTCCGCGTGATCCGTGACAGGGCAAGCGGCTATGAGCTGAACCGTCCCGGTATGCTTGAAATGCTCGACCTGATCAAAATGGAAAAGATAGAAGCTGTTTTGATTCAGGATGAAACGCGGATTGGGCGGGGAAACGCTAAAATTGCCCTTATCCACTGCTTATATAAAGAAGATGTTTCTGTTTTTAGCATAGCGGATGACGGAGAGCTGCGGTTATCTGAATCTGACTCAATGGTGTTACAGATTGTCAGCATGGTGGAGGAATATCAGCGTAAAATACATAATTTAAAAATTAAGCGTGGAATGAAGAGAGCTGTTGAAAAAGGCTACCGCCCAGAAGAAAATTTAAAAAATAGAGGCAACGATAACGGCCGGAGCCGGAAAGAAGTGCCAATTGCTGAAATCATCCGCCTTCGTGAAAACGGTTTAACCTATGAAGAAATAACCGCTACTCTTCGGGGGTTCGGCTATAAAATCTCCCGTGCGACTGTTCACCGGCGTTACATAGAATTTATTGAAAATAATACCGACAGCCTTTAAGCTTTTTTCTTGTCAGTTTCGCGTCATTTTTGTACGATAGCGATAACGGAGTCGGGAAAGGAGCGGCAGGTATGTTATCATCTGAAAAAATTGCCAGGATAAATGAGCTGGCAAAAAAAGCAAAGCAGTCCTCATTATCGGATGAGGAATTGCAAGAGCAGACGGCACTTCGCCAGGAATATTTAAGCGTATTTCGCGCTTCAATGCGTGACACTGTTGAACATGTCCGTGTGTTTGATCCGAATGGAAAGGAAGTAACACCGAAAAAGGTACGAGATATCCAAAAGCGCAGAAAGATGAATTAATGATTTAAAAGAGACAGCTAAAGCTGTCTCTTTTTTCATATTGTTCAGTATTTTTGTTGTATATTCTGCCAAAGACCTTTAATATAGAGGGGTAAATCCCCTTTTGAAAGGATGAATCTCATGTTTGACAAAACAGACCAGCTTGCGGTAACGACAATCCGCACGCTATCCATCGATGCAATTGAAAAAGCGAATTCCGGCCATCCGGGTTTGCCAATGGGTGCTGCTCCAATGGCGTATGCACTCTGGACAAAAGTAATGAATCACAATCCGAAAAATCCGCAATGGTTTAACCGGGATCGATTCGTACTTTCAGCCGGTCACGGTTCCATGCTTTTATACAGCCTGCTTCATCTTGCCGGCTATGATCTTTCGCTTGATGAAATTAAAAACTTCCGCCAATGGGGAAGCAAAACACCAGGCCATCCAGAATACAAGCATACAGATGGCGTAGAAGCAACAACGGGTCCGCTTGGCCAGGGAATTGCAATGGCCGTTGGAATGGCAATGGCAGAGCGTCACCTGGCAGCCGTTTACAACAAAGATGGACATGAGGTCGTTGGCCATCATACATACGCATTATGCGGTGATGGCGATTTAATGGAAGGTGTAGCATCCGAAGCAGCATCGCTTGCAGCACACTTGAAATTAAACCGTCTCGTTGTTCTTTACGATTCCAATGACATTTCGTTGGATGGAGAACTTGATAAATCGTTTTCTGAAAGTGTAGAAGGCCGCTTTAAAGCATACGGCTGGAACTATATTCGTGTAGAAGACGGCAATGACCTGGATGAAGTAGTAAAAGCGCTTGAGTCTGCTAAGCAGCACGAAGATGCTCCAACTATTATCGAAGTAAAAACGGTAATTGGATACGGCTCTCCAAATAAGTCAGGTAAATCTGCTTCCCACGGTGCACCGCTTGGTGAAGATGAAATGAAACTGACAAAAGAGTATTACAAATGGACATTTGAGCAGGACTTCCATGTGCCAGACGAGGTATACAGCCGTTTTGAAGAAGCTGCAGTGAACCGCGGGGCTGAAGCACAGGCAGAGTGGGACAAATTATTTGCTTCTTATCAAGAAAATTATCCCGAACTGGCAGATCAGCTTCAAAAAGCAATTAACGGTGAGTTGCCGGATGAGTGGGAAAAATCACTTCCAGTTTATGAAGAAGGAACATCCAATGCGACACGCAACACATC
This sequence comes from Domibacillus indicus, assembly GCF_000970685.1. Lineage (GTDB taxonomy): Bacteria > Bacillota > Bacilli > Bacillales > Domibacillaceae > Domibacillus > Domibacillus indicus. The sequence goes on along the minus strand of NZ_LAJB01000007.1, from coordinate 18,496 downwards.
CGGTGAAGCATTAAATGCCATTGCTAAAGCAGTGCCGACATTTATTGGCGGATCTGCAGATTTAGCAGGCTCAAACAAAACCACTATTAAGGATTCCGGAGATTTTATGCCGGCGGGCTACGGCTCTCCTAACAGCTATGAAGGCCGTAACATCTGGTTTGGTGTCCGCGAATTTGCAATGGGCGCTGCTATGAATGGAATGGCACTGCATGGTGGGCTGCAGGTATTTGGCGGAACGTTCTTTGTATTCTCTGATTACCTGCGTCCGGCGATTCGTCTGGCTGCATTAATGGGTCTTCCGGTTACGTATGTGTTTACGCATGACAGTATTGCTGTAGGAGAAGATGGACCAACACATGAGCCGGTAGAACAGCTTTCCGCGTTTCGTGGCATGCCGAACCTATCTGTGATCCGTCCGGCTGACGGAAATGAAACAGCAGCAGCCTGGAAATTGGCGCTCACAAGCAAGTCGACACCGACTGCCCTTGTTTTGACTCGTCAAAACTTGCCGGTTCTTCCAGGATCAAAAGAAAAAGCGCATGAAGGTGTAGAAAAAGGTGCTTATACGGTAGTAAAAGCAGAAAAAACACCGGATGTTCTTCTTCTGGCAACAGGTTCAGAGGTAGGCCTTGCCGTAGAAGCGCAAAAAGTTCTTCAGGGGGAAGGCATTCATGCAAATGTTATCAGCATGCCGTCTTTTGACCGTTTTGAACAGCAGGATGCAGCTTACAAAGAGTCAGTTATCCCGAAATCAGTGAAAAAACGTCTTGGCATCGAAGTCGGCTCTTCATTCGGCTGGCATAAATATACAGGAGATGAAGGAGACATTTTGGCAATTGATCAATTTGGTGCCTCTGCCCCTGGTGATATTGTTATGAAAGAATACGGCTTTACAGTCGAAAATGTGGTAGCACGCGTTAAAGCACTTTTAGAAAGATAATAAAAGGCCGGTCCGGAACCTCGGTTCCGGACTTTTTTTCGCCATAGCTCCGCAAAAATTTACAGCCGCTTATTGTATAATCGCCAATGGTTTAGTACACTTTGAATAGATGACTTGAAGGAGGAACACGTTTATGTTTTGGTATGTGCTTACGGCTGTCCTGGCACTCGCTGCCGGTATCGCTATTGGTTTTTTCATCGCACGCCGTTACATGATGGATTATCTAAAGAAAAATCCGCCGATTAACGAGCAAATGCTGCGCATGATGATGATGCAAATGGGCATGAAGCCGTCGCAGAAGAAAATTAATCAAATGATGGCTCAAATGAATAAAATGGATAAGAAGTAAAACTGCTTGTATCAAAGGTATGGCCAGATTTCCAGGACTCATCTATGCATTGATAATGCGATGAAAAGGAAATAATTAATCCATCTTATTTTATTGAAAGATAATGATTAATTTATCATACAGACCACTTCAACCACCATTTTTCCGTGTAAGCTTAACGGAAAGGGTGGTTTTTGTGTTTTTAGAAGCTGCTCTTAAAGAAAATGATCATGTTCCGTCCGAAAATATAAATGTGCCCATTATTGTTTGAATGAAATCTGTAAAGGAAATATAGAGTTCTATATGAAACGGTGCTCAAGCGGTTGACAAACGCACGCTTTCGGTCCCCTTGAGCTATACTCCCGGTGCTTTTAATTTAAAAACCCGCCGGGCATTTCAACAGCGGGTTTAAGTGAGTCTATTTTTTGATTTGGCTGAATAGAAAGATTGGACTTTTCAAGTCTGTCATGCAGCCGGCCATATGCTTTTGCTTCAGCAGTTTCCCGATAATCTGGTTTATAAGGATGTCCGGCTAGATTTTGATAGCAGTAATAGTAGCTGCCGTGTTTTTTCACCAAATTGCAAGGGACTCTTTATGGTAATCCCATTTTAAAGCAGGAACGATACGGATACCGTTTGCAAAGCCATTAATAATTTTTTGGCCGAATAAATATGTAATTTCATCCTTTGCCCAGTGTGATTTGGAAACATCATTAAATGAGGCAAAAGCAAAACTGGAGGTGAAAAAGAAGAAACAGCAAACTAACAAGAAACTACAATTTTTTTCATCAAAGATATCTACTCTTTGGAATATATCCTCTATTCATTACTTTATTTTAATAAATTATCCAAAATTATTACAAAAGTGATATTTTTTTGATTCAAAAGTCCTAGTCAATGTAATCTGTTTGTGGAAACGGATAAGTAATTCATTGCCAATTTCCTAATAATTACAGTGTGCGAACGGTGTTCATCCGTAAAAGAAAAAAGTAAGTGAAAAGCTAAACAAAAAGTCATGAATCGTTTTTCTTTTGAAAACGGTTTTTTTTATTTTTTTAAGAGTAATTGATGAAGATTGGGGTACATATAACTATAAGACAAAAAGGGGGACAAGCAGCATGAAAAAACAGTTATTGTCTTTATTAATTATTCCACTCATGTTAGCAGGCGCAGGCTTACCAGCATCGGCAATTGAAACAGAAGAGGAGTTAACAGGCACGCCATACGAAATGCTAGAAAAAGAAGGTATTTCTTTAAAGCATTATATTGTTACATATAAATCTAAACAAATTGAAAATGGATATTATCAAGCTACAGCCAGTAATGGAGAAACCATTCGATTTACATCGGCGGATGTAGAAATTGAACTATCAGTAGGTGACCGCATCCGTACATACTGGGAGGATGGCGGTTTCAATATTGCTGAATATGTAAAGCCGGAAAAAGTGGGCTATACTGTAAAACGCGTTTGGTATGAGCACGGCCAAATGTATATATCAGGAACAAGTTCCAAGTCAGGGGATATTATATTTACGAGTGATAATGTATATGGAGATGAACTTCTTCCTGGTGATAAAGTAACAGCTGAATTTGACCAGATGTTTATTGAAAATGGGCTGATCGGCGTTTATAAGAATAAATAAAAAAGCTGTCCAAACGGACAGCTTTTTTATTTTATATGTACTTCTTTTAAGTTTTGAATGTGGAGTTCATCATATAAATTTAACAGCCGGTCAAGCTCCTGGCTGTGCTCAATTGCAAGAGAGGATGTGAGCCCGTTTTTAAAAGCAACGTTAAGTAATTCAGTCCGCTTCACTTCAATTTTGTCAAGCAGCGACTCTTTGTTCACGGAGGACCATCCTTTCCATTGATTAGTAAAGTTTTACACTATCTAGTATACCCAATCATTTACTTATTTTCAAAAAAATTTGTCGTTTCTTTTCCTTTTTTCTGTTCACACATATGTAAACATCCAAAGTGATTGGTTTCTGTTACAATAAGAGGGAAAGGATGTTGAAGTCATGGCTGGTTTAACCGATTTAAATATTTTTCTGGCATTTGGTGCTGGGTTTTTGAGCTTTATTTCGCCCTGCTGCCTGCCTTTGTATCCTGCTTTTTTATCATATATAACAGGCATGAGTGTAAACGAGCTGAAAAATGATAATGCCATGCTGCAAAAACGCAGTATGCTGCATACTTTTTTCTTTCTTCTTGGCTTTTCACTCGTCTTTCTTTTACTTGGTTTTGGATCATCGTTTATTGGCCAGCTTTTAAAGGAATGGGATGATCTCATTCGCCAGCTCGGCGCAATTTTTATTATCTTTTTCGGACTGATCGTGACAGGTATTTTGCAGCCAAAATTTATGATGTCTGAAAAGCGGGTTGAATTTAAAAACCGGCCGGTTGGGTACGCCGGGTCCGTATTGATCGGGCTGGCGTTCGGTGCTGGATGGACGCCATGTACGGGACCTATTTTGCTTGCGGTGATTTACATGGCTGGCACAAATCCCGATTCTGCCATGCTTTACATGATGGCGTATGTACTTGGCTTCGCGGTTCCGTTTTTTGTGCTGTCCTTCTTTATTGGGCGGATGAAATGGATTCGGACGCATAGTGCCAGGATTGTAAATATCGGCGGGTATGTTATGATAGGAATGGGCATTATCTTATTTTTCGACTGGATGACCAAAATCATCATGATTTTAACACCGCTATTCGGCGGGTTTACAGGTTTTTAATCTGCACTAAAGGAATGATCGATATGGATTGGATGGTTGCGGCATCATCACTTGCAGCTGTTATGATGGGGATTGGCGCTTTATTTATTCGGATGAGAGCTGCCAAAAAACCGGCTTCTGCTAAAAAAATTATTATGCCGCCGCTTTTTATGAGCACAGGGGCGCTTATGTTTTTATTTCCAATGTTTCGGGTAACCGGTCTTGAATTACTGGAAGCAGCGGCCGTAGGGTGTGTGTTTTCCATTTTGCTTATTAAAACGTCAAACTTTGAGATACGTGGACAGGATATTTATTTAAAAAGATCAAAAGCGTTTCCGGTTATTTTGATGACGCTGCTTGTTGTCCGAATCGTCGGAAAGCTTGTTTTAGCTACGGCGATTGATATAGGAGAGCTTGGCGGCATGTTTTTTATTCTCGCTTTTTCGATGATTCTTCCATGGCGTATCGCCATGTATAAAAAATATATCTTGCTGAAACGCCAGCTTTCGGGCCGTTCGATTGCTATAACTGAAAAAACAGCCTTTTAAATGAAGGCTGTTTTTTTCTGCATTAAAATAAGTGAAGATAAGGTGTCACATCAATCTTCATTTCATCAAGTTTTTTTCGTAAAAATTTATGGTCTCTCTTAGGCGTTGCGATAATATAGCCGCGGATAATGAGATCAGTAGAAATAAAGCGGGCTTTTTCCTGCAGAGCCAGCTCGCCGATTTTGCCGGCGATTTTCTGGCGGGCCACATCACGAAACAATTCTGGAACCGGGCTCACCAATTCTTCTAACATCTCTTTTTCTTCAGATCCCCATAGCTTTCTTGTTTGATTTACATAATATTCTTCCCAATCCATATCAGAACGGCCGTCTTGTTTGGGCATTTTTTTTAAAAACTTCCGGAACATAAAAAAACCGCCAATTGCAAACAGGCCCACAAGAATAAATGTCCAGGCAACGATAAAATAAGAAAACCAGCCTTCAAGCATGCTGAAACCTCCGTTATGATTTCTTCTATCTTTTTATTATAGCAAACTGTAAACCTCTTGTTGATTCTTTTCAAGATTTGATTCATCTGATATGATCGGAACATACATACGTATTGGGAGGAAAGTAAAATGAAATTTATCCATACGGCTGACTGGCATCTCGGCAAGATCGTTCATGGGATTTCAATGATTGACGACCAGCGTTTTATTTTGCAGGAGCTGGTTCAGTTAATTGAGGTGGAACAGCCAGATGCACTGGTTATAGCTGGTGACTTATACGACCGTTCGGTTCCGCCTGCTTCAGCTGTAAACCTGCTTAATGAAACGCTTTTTAAAATCAACGTGGAGCTGAATGTTCCGGTTGTAGCTATTTCAGGCAATCATGACAGCGCGGACCGCCTGGCATTTGGTGCAACCTGGTTTCGCCAAAACCGTTTTTATCTTGCCGGAAAAATGGAACAGGAAATGTTCTGTCCGGTTATCGAGGGTGTTCATTTCCACTGCCTTCCTTATGCAGAACCCGGAGTAATCCGGCATTTGTTTAAAGATGACTCGGTGAATACGCATCATGATGCCATGAAAGCTGTTATAAGCCGGCTGAGTGAAAAGATGGACCCGGATGCGGTCCATGTTGCGGTCGGGCACGCGTTTGTGGCAGGAGGCCAGACAAGTGACTCGGAACGAGTTTTATCGGTTGGGGGAACAGGAAATGTGGGAGCTGAACTGTTTTCTCCGTTTCACTATACAGCTCTCGGGCATTTGCACAATCCCAGGGCCATTCAGCATGCTTCTGTTAAATACGCAGGGTCTCTTCTTAAATATTCATTTTCAGAAGCTGCGCATACAAAAAGTGTGGCAATCGTGGAGATTGATGAAAATAAATGCGTATCCGTTACGAATAAAGCATTAAAGCCTGTACGGGATATGAAGGTGATGACTGGCTTTTTTGATGAGTTGATGGAAGCTGAAGCCTCTGAGGATTATATAAAAGTGCTTTTAAAAGATGAGGGTGCCTTGATCGATCCGATGGCAAAGCTTAGACGGAAATTTCCCAATATCCTTCACCTTGAGAAATTGACAGCTGCTCCTTCTTCTTTTGAATTTGCTTCTTCAACAAAAAAAAAGCAAAATAACCTGGAGCTTTTCAAGGAGTTTTATGAGGCCATGACCGGGCTTGCTTTTTCAGAAGAAAAAAAAGCCTATATAGCATCTGTTTTAGAAGAAGCAAAAAGGGAGGAGCGATCATGAAGCCGATTACTTTAACCATAACAGCCTTTGGTCCATATGCGGGCCGACAGGTGATTGACTTTTCACAGCTTGAAAATCGAAAAATGTTTGTTATTTCAGGCAAAACGGGAGCGGGAAAAACAACAATTTTTGATGCCCTTAGTTTTGCAATGTACGGAAAACCAAGCGGAGACCAGCGGAGCGCTTCGGAAATGAGAAGCCAGTTTGCCGATCCAAAACAGCCTACAGAAGTTTCTCTTTTATTCCAGCTGAAAGGGCGGACGTTTTTTATTCGGCGGTCGCCTCAGCAGGAAAAGCCCAAAGCAAGAGGCGGCGGCATGACGACAGTAGGAGCGGCAGCGGAGCTGTATGAAAAAAAAGCGGATGGCAGCGACGAGCTGCTTGCGGCAAATGTCCGGGATACCGATGAAAAAGTGAACGAGTTGATTGGGCTCGAAGCGAATCAATTCAGGCAAATTTTAATGATTCCGCAGGGGGAATTTCAAAAACTGTTAATCTCCGGAAGCCAGGAAAAAGAAAAGATTTTACAAAAGCTGTTTCAAACCTCCTTTTATAAACGAGTGGAAGACGTGTTAAAGGAAAGAGCTGATGCGCTGAAGAAAAAAGCAGGAAAAGCGGCAGGCCAGCAGGCCGCACTTTTAAAAAGCCTGCCGGCGTATTCGTTAGAAATGCGGCAGCTGCTTGAGGAGGAAGAGGTTCAAAAGGAAGCCATTTTCAAGCAGCTTGATCTTGATCTTTTGGAAATGAATAAACAGCACAAAGCTCTTCAGCAGGAGATAGATGAGACGAGCCGCCGCCGAGATTTCCTGCTCGGTGAGCGGGAACGAGGCATAGCAAGAAATGCTCAATTTGACCGCCTGGAAAACGCTATTCGAAATAAAAATCAGCTTGATGAACGAAAAGAAGAGATAGAAAGAAAAGAGTCGCAGATAAACTGGGCTGTAAAAGCGGAAAAGATCGTTTCATATGAAATGCTTGAAAAGAATGCCGGCCAAACAGCCCATACTGCTATAGAACGTAAGGATGAAGCAGAAAAAGCAATGCAGGAAGCCGCCCGGATTCACGAAAAAGCAGAAAGCCAGTTTAAAAAACAGCAGGATTTACAGCCAGTTCGTAATGAATCAGCAAAGCAGCTGCAAAAGCTGCAATCAATGGAAGAATCCGTGAAGATTTATCAAAAAACAGCGGATGAAGTAAAAGCAGCGGAAGAGCGACTCACAAAAATAAAGCAGGAAGGCCTGGTCCTGCTCAAAAAAGATCAAGAATCGCTGAATAGTGAACAGGAAGTAGAGCAGGCACTGATTTCTCTGCAGACTTCCAGAGAAAAGTATTTAGAAGCGGGCTACTTGATTGAAAAATTAAAAGCATTGCTGGACCAATTTCAAGAGCTTTCTGCAGCCCGGCGTGTATTGAAAGAGCAGGAGGAAAAAGAAAAAGCGGCCCGGCTTCAAGCCGAAAAAACAGCTGAATATGCTGCTAATTCACGAAAACAGTTGCAGCGCCTTCGGGATGAATGGAGCAGAGGGCAGGCTGCGGTGCTAGCCGGCCAGCTGAAAGAAGGAGAAGCCTGTTCTGTCTGTGGGGCTCTTCACCATCCAAATCCCGCTGCAGCAGAGGCTTCTTATGTATCAGAACGGGAATTGGAAGAAGCGGAAAAACAGGCCGGCCGTTATAATGAAGAAAATAAACAGGCAGAGCAGAACTGGATGGAAGTCCGTTTTGCAATGAAAAACACACAGGAAAACGTTGCGAATTCAGAAAAAAAACTGCAGAAAGATTTTCAAGTGGAGGAAACAGAAGCTCGTTTAAAGCAGGCTGACCGTAACTATCAGAAGGCAAAGCAGGACATGGAGAGAAAGGCGAAGCTGGAACAGGAGCTTCTCCGGGTTAAACAGCTGAGAAAACAGTCGGCAGAAAAGCTGGAAGAAAATAAAACAGCTGAAATAAGTGAAAATACAAATCTAATCGAGAAGAAAAGTTTGCTGCATCAGCTCGAGCAGGCTGTACCCGAACCGATGCGGGAGCACAGCTATTTTCAAGCAGAGCTCAGTCGGCTGAAAAAAGAAACAGAGCTTATGCAGAAGCAGTTCGAGCAGGCAGCGGAAAAAGCCCAAAAATCAACTATCTCCTGGAAGGAAGCCCAGTCGGTTTTCAAAGAGCGCCAGCAGTCACAAAAAGAAGCGGAAGCTGCCTGGCAGGAAGCAAATGCTGTATTTCTTCAAGCATGTAAAGAAGCCGGGTTTGAGTCAATGGAATGCTACCAAACCGCCAGGCAGCTGGCTCAGTCGCTTGCTGATCTAAAAGGAGAAGTAAAGCAATATGAACAAAGCCAGCGGGAGCTTTTCCTGCTGATAACAGAGCTTAAAGACGCTTTAAAAGGATCTGTCCGTGCAGATATTGTGAAATTTGAAGAAGACATTGAGTTATTGAATCCAACGCTTGCCCATTTGACGGCCCAGTCTGCTTCTATTACGGCACAAATAAAAGACTCGATCCGAATTCAGGAGTCAATTAAAAAAATAGCGGGCCAAATAGCAGAAGCTGAAGAAGCATACCGCCTGGCCGGTCATTTATATGAAGTAACACATGGGAAAAATGAATTGAAAGTAACATTTGAACGCTATGTGCTCGCTTCTTTTCTGGAAGATATTCTTGCTTCAGCTAATACAAGGCTGACACGAATGACAAATGGGCGGTTTCAGCTTCAGCGCCTGAAGGAACGATCGAAAGGAAATGCACAAAGTGGACTGGATCTGCTGGCTTTTGATCAATATACAGGCGCCAGCCGGCATGTAAAAACGCTGTCGGGGGGAGAGACCTTTAAAGCTGCTCTGGCATTAGCGCTTGGACTCGCAGAAGTGGTTCAAAACTATGCAGGAGGTGTCTCTCTGGAAACGATGTTTGTAGATGAAGGCTTCGGTACGCTTGATCCAGAGTCGCTTGACCAGGCGGTTGAAACACTGATGGATATTCAAGCAGATGGCCGTCTGGTTGGAATTATTTCACATGTGCCGGAGCTGAAAGAAAGAATTGATGCCCGCCTTGAAGTAGGACAGTCTGATACCGGAAGCAAAGCGAAATTTGTTTTTACAGGGGAAGGATGAAAACGTTCATAAATTATTCAAGATAGATGAAAGAAGAGCATTGAGAAGCAGGAGCGTTTCCTCTACCATAAAAGATATAAAAGCTGTTTGGAGGGAATTTTTTTTGAGACTATTACGAGCTTTGACCATTGCGGTCGCTGCCCTTTTCTTGTTATCCGCGTGCAGCAGTGACTTTGAAGGAAATATGGATGTAAAAGTGCAGGACTTTACGAATACAAATCAAAACGGCGAAAAAGTCGGCCTGGCTGACCTGAAAGGAAAAGTGTGGCTTGCGGACTTTATCTTTACAAATTGTACAACCGTTTGTCCGCCCATGACCCGAAACATGAGCGAGGTGCAGGATCTGTTAAATGAAGAGGGAGTGGAAAACTATGAAATTGTTTCGTTTAGCATCGATCCCTCACGCGATACCCCTGAAGCATTGAAGCAATATATCTCCCACTATGAAGCAGACGAAACGAACTGGCAGCTGTTAACAGGCTATACAGAAGAGTATATTCGTACTTTTGCAGAAGAAAGCTTCCAGGCAGTAGCTGTAGCTGAACCAAATACAGACCAGTTTGTACATGGAACCTATTTTTACTTAATTAATCAAGAAGGGACCGTTGTCAAAAGCTATTCAGGAAATGGGGATGTCCCGTATGATGAAATTGTTCAAGATGTAAAACAATTATCAAAACAATAAACTAAAAAGACTCCGGCCGGAAAACCGGAGTCTTTTTTTAAAAAAACATTTATTTATCAGAAATTTATGAATAATTATATTATTTTTATTGCAAAATAATGGTTTAATGTGTAAAATAATCATACAGATGTATATATCTGCGTACTTTTATTTAAAGGGGGGAATAAACGTGAATTATGGATTGTATAAGTATGGTTCAACAAGCCGTGTTAAATGTGAGTGCGGATGGGAAGGGCAACGGGCGGAACTCCGAAGCGCCATGATTGTTCTGGAACAAACGAAGTGCGGATCCATTTTTGATGCAGAAGACGTCTATATTTGCCCTGAATGCGGTTCAAGAAAATATTAATACATCCTCAACCTTAATGAGTAACCCTTCTATTTGATCTTTCTTTCGAAATGTCCCTTCATCTTTAAAAGCCAAGTGCCGCAGTAAAAAAGCGGGTTCCTTATAATGGAGCCCGCTTTTCCTAATTTTTTTTACAACCAGCCAGCCGGCGATTATAATAAGTATAGCCTATTGCACCGGAGGAACACTATGTCAAATGATAAAACCCACTATTTTGCCCATGAATATGAATCAATTGAAATGCTGGCAGACCGAATTAGCGAAGCTCTTCTTTGCCCGATTACAATTGAAGATGCCAATCATCAAATTATAGCTTACAGCCGCCATGAAGGAGAAATTGACCCGGTCCGAATTGCCACTATTATGAGAAGGCGCGTTCCGGAACACGTCATCAACAGCTTATGGAAAAGCGGTGCGATTCCGACTCTTTTTGAAACAGATGAGCCGGTAACGATTCCGGCCATTGATCAAGTAGCTCTTGGCGAGCGTGTAGCGATTTCCGTTCGAAAACAGGACAAGGTAATCGGGTTTATTTGGGCGCAGTCAGGCGGCCATTTTTCAAAAAAACAGATGGATATTTTAAAAGAGGCAGCAGAAGCAGTGAAAAATCAGCTGCTTCAGCATGAAAAAAGAAAACGTGCTGCTGAAGAAAGTCATCAAGAGTTTTTCTGGAAATTGTTAACCGGCCATTTTACGAGCCGGAATGAAATCGAGCAGGCGAATAAAACGTATGGCCTGTCATTGACCGGAAGCTTACTGGTGATTCTTTTTGATTTTGGCCAGCCGATTAATCGAACGCTTGAACGGCAAATTGACTATTTAGTTGAAACACTTCAACAGCTGTCTTGTATTGCCCGCACCTATGATGATGGCCAGCTCGTTATGCTGATTCGTTTAAAAGAAGAAAATAACCTGGATGCAGTCAGCAGTTACATTGACAATTTTATCGCTAAATCCGCAGAACGGCTTGGAATCTCACCAGCAGGAGCGGCAGGGGCTGCTATTCAAAACCCCTTGCACGTACAAGACAGTTATCAGGAAGCGGTCCGTGTTTTTAGAATGAAGCAGTTATTTACAACGATTACGCTGCCGCATTGCTTCGATAAACTTGGGATTTTTCAATCGATTGAACAATTTCGCACGATTCGGCTGGGAAAAAGAAATGCCGTTATTGACACACTTGCCGAATATGATCAGGCGCATAATGCCAATATGCTGGAGTCGCTTTATATGTTTTTAGCTTATGACGGAAATATAAATGAAGCAGCACGTGTCATGCATGTGCACCCAAATACGCTTTCATACAGGCTTAAGCGCATCAGTGAAATTACCGGGTTTAACAGCAAAGATATGAATGAAAAAACCATTTTGTATATCGATTTGTTAATCCGGCATATGGATCATTCTCTTTTATAAGAAATAGCTGATCAGCGTCCTGGCTTACTTAAATCAGATTGGATCGAGCTGGGTGTGCCAATAATAATTTTAGGGGATTTGGCAGGATCAATCCATTTCATCAGAGAAATTAAATTAGACTCGTTCAATGCAAGGCAGCCGGCTGTCGGGGTAGTGCTTTTGCGCCAGCGATGAATAAAAATAGCGCTCCCGGCTTTTTTTACAATTGGATTTTCATTGTAGCGGATGACAATGGCGTGTTTGTATAATTCATGATTCAGGCGTTCAAACGATTTCCAGCGCAATGACGGGTTGCCGCGGTAGTAAATCCATTTGTTGTAGTCAACCGAAGAAGGATCATCAACCCAGTAATGAAACCGGTTTGTAATTGTATAATCCGTTTTGACACCAGATGGCTTTTGAGCATAGCCAAACATTCGTCCAAGAGCATATCTACCTGTCGGTGTCGCGCCGTCGCCTTCTTTCTTGTGGAAGGAAAGACCGCTTTTGCCGGTTACGGCGGGATAGGTGCTTTTTAACTTCCAGCTGTTTCCGCTTTTTTCATAAAGGCGCATGACGGCTTTGGTAGACTTTGTGCTTCCTTCAGCGATAATTACCTGCCTGCTGTCCTTAACATGTAAAAGTGCAGCCGTATAGGGATCTCTTGCTGCTTCAGAGGAAGCCGGTAAAACAGCGGCAGCCGCCAAAAGAAAGCATAAACCCGCTGCTAGAACTTTTCGCATAGGAAAACCTCCTTTTTTCTCATTAAAAAAGCAGACGGACCATTCCGTCTGCTCCTTGTATTATTTTAACCCGGTATTGGCTTTTACTGCCACCTCTGCATATTTGCGTGCGTCTGCTTTTTCTGAAAGGACCGATCCGATATAACCTGCAATGAAGCCGGCTGGAACTGAAATGATGGCAGGGTTGGTTAATGGGAACAGCGCTGTTCCCGTTAAAATAGCCGTACCTTCAGGACTCCAGATATTTGGGCTTACTGCCACAAGAATAAGAGCTGTAACAAGACCCGTAATCATGGCAGACAATGCGCCGGTTGTGTTAAATCGTTTCCAGTATATTGTGTAAATAATCACTGGCAGGTTGGCGCTTGCCGCAATACAAAATGCAAGCGATACAAGGAAAGCGACATTCATTGACTGTGCGCCCAGGGCCAGAATAATTGAGATAACAGATACGCCGATCGAGGCAAATCGAGCAGCTTTCATTTGTTCCTGTTCTGTTATGTTCCCTTTTTTTATAATTTGTCCGTAAATATCATGAGCAAAAGCAGAAGCTCCTGATAAAACAAGGCCGGCTACAACGGCTAAGATTGTAGCGAAAGCAACAGCTGATACAAAAGACATAAGCAGATCGCCGCCGAGAGCCTGGGCAAGAAGCGGAGCAGCCATGTTTCCAGCTGCATTTGCAGCAATTATTTCATCTGACCCGACAAAAGCAGCTGCGCCAAAACCAAGGAAAATGGTTAATATATAAAAGATTCCGACAATCCAGGTGGCGTACACGACAGAGCTTCGTGCTGTTTTGGCATCTTTTACAGTGAAAAAGCGCATTAAGATATGCGGGAGACCGGCTGTTCCAAAAACAAGCGCGATCATCATAGAAATTGTATCAATTCCATTGGTATACTTAACGCCGGGATTTAAAAATGCTTCCCCCGCAGGAGTGACTGTTTTCATGTCGCTGAACATTTTAAAAATACTAAAATCAAACTTCAACAAAACAAGGAAGGAAATAAGAATGGTTCCAATCATTAATAAAATAGCTTTAATAATTTGAACCCAGCTTGTTGCAGCCATTCCGCCCCATAAAACATAAGTAGTCATCATAATTCCCACCAGCAAAACGGCAATCCAGTAATCAATGCCGAGTAAAAGCTGAATAAGTGCTCCAGCCCCGACAAGCTGGGCAATCATGTAAAATAACACAATTGTTAATGTGCTGACCGCTGCTGCTCCACGAACTTTTTGCTGGTTGAATCGTGCGGTAATCATATCAGCAAGCGTGTATTTTCCTAAATTTCGAAGCGGCTCTGCAACGATATATAACACAACGAGGTAAGCAACAAGATAGCCAATGCTGTAGAAAAAGCCATCAAATCCATTTAGTGCAATAGCCCCGGCAATTCCCAGGAAAGAAGCAGCAGATAAATAATCGCCTGCGATGGCGATTCCATTTTGCCAGCCAGTCAGCCCGCCGCCGGCTGTATAAAACTCACTGGCTGAATTTGTCCGCTTTGAGGCCAAATATGTAACAAATAAAGTCAGGCCAACAATAGCAACAAAAAATAAAAGTCCAATAACACTCATGTGCGTTCACGCCCCTCCAGCTTGTTATGGCGGCGTAGAACTTCATCCGCCTCTGAGTCGAATCCATTTGCTTTTTTTACATAAATCATGCAAAGCGTCCACGTCATAACAAATTGAGCCAGGGCAAGTATCCACACCCAGGTGATATCGCCGATAGCCGGCTTATTTAATACAGTAGAAAAAGAAGTTAAAACCGGCAGTGAAAAATAAAATAATAAGAAAAATACCGTAACAGGAAGCAAAAACTTGTTTTTTCTTTTAACCAGTGACTTGAACTCCGGACTATCCGCAATTGTTTCATAGTCGTGCTTTTTTTGCGGCTGCCCCATACGTTCTACTTTCTGCTCCATAGTAGCCCTCCCCCAGGCTGTATTCAATTCTGTAATCGCTTACAATTCAGAATTGTATCTTTATTCTAAAAAAATAGTGGAATTTGTGCAACTATTTTTGTCAAAAAAGTGAACATTTTAAGTAAAAAAGACTAGTCAGTCAGAAAAATAGCTCTTCATTTTCTTTCCATTCCTTTTCGTGTACAATCATATAAAAGACAGCAAATGGAGCGGATCAACATGACAGATATAAAACCAGTCGGGCTGGCTGCAGCCAATTTAACAGGTATGAGACTTCAAATTGTTCATGCGATTCTTTATTCCATTCAAGCAAAGGAGCTGCTTGCATTAAAAGCAAAAAGCCATTTGTTAAAGGAAGAGGGCAATTCTTATTTTAAGTCCATTGCCGAGGAAGCAAAAAAAAGAAATGAAAGTTCAGAGCAGGCATTGCAGCTTGATGTATTTATTGCTTTGTCCAAATTATTGAAACTGCCGGCTGCGCGCCTGAATGAAAAAGAAAAAGTGACGGCACGTGCAGAGGAAATCGGCAATAAGTGGTTTGATAGAAAAGCAAAAAAAGATAAATCGATCGAGGAGCGCTTTGAAGCATCTTTGCTGACAAACAAGTTAGAATTTATGCTGCATTATGAGTATGTACAGCTGCTGGAACGTTTTTTAAAAAATGAAAAAGTTGATAAAGAAAAAGAACCGCTTCAAGAAAGCATTCGCCACTATTGGGAACAGCTGCCGGCGTATCGGAAGGTACAGATTTTTGAACATTTAAAAATCAGCCGTGAGGCTACATTCGAGGAACTTGTTGCTGAAGCAGGCACCGCTGCGCTTCTATTTGAAATGGGCACGCGCTCAGGCCTTGCTATGTATAGGAATATATTTCCTTCTATTCAGGAGGATATCCCAAAAGGTCTGCCAAAAGAGTTATGGATTCTACATCCGAATGCTGTGTTTACACCGGATGAAGCAATCAAGACATTATTTTTGGGGAACTGGTCGCTGCCTGCGGCCATGCTGCTTTTATATGCACCCGATGAAAGCGTTCAAAAGGCTGACGAATCAATTTTAGCCTCTGAGTGGATGGCAAGGGAGTCTGCGTACCTTCTTTTGCTCAGGCAAATAAATGAGTTGAAAGTAGAGCAGCAGCAAGAAGAAAAACAGATTGCACAGATTAAAAAAGAGCTTGCTTCAGCAGAAAGCGCCGAAGAACGTGCGCGTGCTGTTTATCATAGCTTGCGGGAACGGCTGATTGTACTGCTAAAAACGGACCCTGCCCGCCCGTATCTTGGAGACATTAGTGTAACAAATACACGGTTAAGAGAAAAATTTTTGCGGGTGACAGGAAAAATGGAATCCAATAAGTCCAGGACAGGTGTATTAAAAGCAACCAGTGCCTGGCTTTCAAATGTTTATCTGCAGGCGGAAAAAAACACATTAGAGAAAAAACTTCAGTCATCTTATGAGAAAATGGCCGATGAAGTGATGGAAAAGTACCCTTACTATGAAGCAGATCTGATATCAGAATTAGTAACCGCCCGTGCAAATGCAAATGAGTGGGAGTCCGAATGCAGCAGGCTCCGGAAAAAAGATGCAGAAACGGCAAAATCTTTATCCGAAATAAGAAGTGAAGAACTGAAACTGCGTGAGAAAGCGGCGGAATCCGCTTCCAAAACACCGGGATTAAAACAGATTGGAACAGGAGAAGCCATTGAAAGAAGCCCTATCGCTTGATAGGGCTTCTTTCTTTTGATACGGTATTAAAGGTGTCGTAAAAGAAAAGTGTGGCATTATAACTAATTTTATTTTGCTTGGATGCACAATTTGGAAGGGGAAATGTATGAAGAAGATGTCAAGTGTTTTTTGGTGGACTGCGGCATTAGTCCTGGCTGCCACAGTGTTCGGTGCGGCTGTTCCTGAGTCGTTCGGCGCTATGACTGCAAATATTCAAAGTTTTATTACCTCCTCGTTTGGGTGGTATTATTTAATTTTAGTTTCTGTTGTTGTATTGTTTTGCCTCGTGCTTGTTTTTAGTCCGATCGGACAAATACGGCTCGGGCAGCCGGGGGAGAAACCGGAGTATTCTACAGCTACGTGGTTCGCTATGCTGTTTAGCGCCGGAATGGGAATCGGTCTTGTTTTCTGGGGTGCGGCTGAACCGCTCAGCCATTATGCAATCTCAAGCCCGCTTTCAGAGCCGGGAACAAATGAAGCGCTTCGTGAATCAATGAGATATTCATTTTTTCACTGGGGTCTCCATGCGTGGGCTATTTATGCTGTTGTAGCTTTAGCGCTTGCGTATTCACAATTTAGAAAAGGAGAGCCGGGATTGATCAGCAGAACGCTGAAGCCGGTACTCGGGAAGTATGCAGAAGGATGGGTTGGCACAGTCATTGATGTTATTGCGGTTTTTGCTACAGTTGTGGGGGTAGCGACGACGCTTGGATTTGGCGCGGCGCAAATCAATGGAGGTCTTTCGTATTTGTTCGGGGTACCTGTTTCATTTACTGTACAGCTCGGTATTATTGCTGTGGTTACTGTACTGTTTATCATTTCCGCCCTATCAGGCCTTGGAAAAGGAATTAAGATTTTAAGTAATACCAATATGGTGTTAGCGATTGCCCTGCTTGTTCTAATGTTAATTTTAGGGCCGACTATGTTTATTTTAAATTTGTTTACAGACACAATCGGGGCGTATTTACAAAATATCGCGCGAATGAGCTTTCAAATTGCACCATTAGATGAGGAACATAATACCTGGATCAATGGCTGGACAATCTTCTACTGGGCATGGTGGATTTCCTGGGCGCCATTTGTTGGCGTGTTTATTGCCCGGGTTTCACGAGGCCGCACAGTAAGAGAATTTTTGATCGGTGTGCTGCTGGCTCCATCCGTGGTGAGCTTTTTCTGGTTTGCCGTATTCGGGGCTTCAGCAATGAATCTTCAAATGGAAGGCGCAGCCGACTTAACACAATTTGCTACAGAAGAAGTGCTGTTCGCTGTTTTCAATGAACTCCCATGGTCACAAGTGCTGTCTGTTGTGGCGATTTTGCTTGTATCAACCTTTTTCATTACGTCCGCTGACTCTGCTACGTTTGTTCTTGGCATGCAAACCACATATGGTTCTTTGACACCGCCGAACAACGTAAAAGTTACATGGGGGATTTTTCAATCCCTGATAGCAGTCGTGCTGTTATACAGCGGCGGCTTGCAGGCTCTTCAAAATGCAGCGATTGCCGCAGCTTTTCCATTTTCCATTATTATGATTTTAATGATGGTTTCTCTTTATAAAGCGTTCGCGGTTGAAAGAAAAGAAATGAGAAAAGTAAGTGGACGCCGTCCGCTTACATAATAATCTTAAACACCCTGCCATCATCTGGCAGGTTGTTTATTTTGCTTGAACTTTTGGTCTGTCTTTTCTATGATGAGTTAAGCAAGTGCAATAAAGGAGTTCAATTTATATTATGGCTAAGAAAAGAAGAAAGCTGAAAAAAAGGGCGTATGGCTGTTTAGCAATTCCATTTCTGGCGGCGGCTGTTTTAATTTTGGTTGTTTTTTCGATAACAGATCAAACACCAAAATTCCTGCAGTCTAAAGCGATTCCGGAAGAGTACATTCCTATTTATAAAGCTGCCGCAAAAGAATACGGAATTCAATGGGAGCTGCTTGCAGCCCATCACCGTGTTGAAACAAAGTTTTCAACGATGGATCCAATGGTTTCACCGGCCGGCGCCGAAGGTCCAATGCAGTTTATGCCCTGCACTTTTGTCGGCTGGGAGCATCCGACCTGCAGTGGTCTTGGAGAAGGAAACATTTCAGAAGAAGAAAAAACAGACCCGGCTGTTATCGCAAAGTACGGGGGGTACGGAGTAGATGCAAATGGGGATGGAAAGGCAGACCCTTTTAACGCGGAAGATGCCATTTACAGTGCCGCCTACTATTTAAGTGAAAATGGGGCAGCAGACGGAGATATTGAACGTGCTATCTTTGCCTACAATAAAAGTGATCAGTATGTAGCAGACATTTTGTATTATGTAGATATATATACAAAAAAAGAACAATAAAAAAT
>NZ_LAJB01000006.1 GCF_000970685.1 Domibacillus indicus | reverse complement strand
ACCCCTGCCTGAATACATAGGGCAGGAGGAGGCATACCCGGGGAACTGAAACATCTAAGTACCCGGAGGAAGAGAAAGCAAACGCGATTCCCTGAGTAGCGGCGAGCGAAACGGGACATAGCCCAAACCAGAAGGCTTGCCTTCTGGGGTTGTAGGACACTCTATACGGAGTTACAAAGGAAGAGAATAGGTGAAGTGATCTGGAAAGGTCCGCGAAACAAGGTAACAGCCCTGTAGCCGAAATTTTCTTCTCTCTTGAGTGGATCCTGAGTACGGCGGAACACGAGGAATTCCGTCGGAATCCGGGAGGACCATCTCCCAAGGCTAAATACTCCCTAGTGACCGATAGTGAACCAGTACCGTGAGGGAAAGGTGAAAAGCACCCCGGAAGGGGAGTGAAAGAGATCCTGAAACCGTGTGCCTACAAGTAGTCAGAGCCCGTTAATGGGTGATGGCGTGCCTTTTGTAGAATGAACCGGCGAGTTACGATTTCATGCAAGGTTAAGCTGATAAGGCGGAGCCGCAGCGAAAGCGAGTCTGAACAGGGCGCATCAGTATGAGGTCGTAGACCCGAAACCAGGTGATCTACCCATGTCCAGGATGAAGGTGAGGTAACACTCACTGGAGGTCCGAACCCACGCACGTTGAAAAGTGCGGGGATGAGGTGTGGGTAGCGGTGAAATTCCAATCGAACCTGGAGATAGCTGGTTCTCTCCGAAATAGCTTTAGGGCTAGCCTCAAACGAAGAGTTCTGGAGGTAGAGCACTGTTTGGACTAGGGGCCCATCCCGGGTTACCGAATTCAGACAAACTCCGAATGCCAGAAACTTATGTTTGGGAGTCAGACTGCGAGTGATAAGATCCGTAGTCAAGAGGGAAACAGCCCAGACCACCAGCTAAGGTCCCCAAGTATACGTTAAGTGGAAAAGGATGTGGAGTTGCCCAGACAACCAGGATGTTGGCTTAGAAGCAGCCACCATTTAAAGAGTGCGTAATAGCTCACTGGTCGAGTGACTCTGCGCCGAAAATGTACCGGGGCTAAACGTATCACCGAAGCTGTGGATTGACACCTTGGGTGTCAGTGGTAGGAGAGCGTTCCAGAGGCTGTGAAGTCAGACCGGAAGGACTGGTGGAGCGTCTGGAAGTGAGAATGCCGGTATGAGTAGCGAAAGAAGGGTGAGAATCCCTTCCACCGAATGCCTAAGGTTTCCTGAGGAAGGCTCGTCCTCTCAGGGTTAGTCGGGACCTAAGCCGAGGCCGAAAGGCGTAGGCGATGGATAACAGGTTGATATTCCTGTACCACCAAACATCGTTTGAGTGATGGGGGGACGCAGGAGGATAGGAGATCACGCTGATGGATATGCGTGTTTAAGCAGTCAGGCTGGAAATGAGGCAAATCCCGTTTCCATTAAGGCTGAGCTGTGATGACGAGGGAATTTTAGTACCGAAGTCTTCGATTCCACACTGCCAAGAAAAGCCTCTAGCGAGATGCAAGGTGCCCGTACCGCAAACCGACACAGGTAGGCGAGGAGAGAATCCTAAGGTGAGCGAGTGAACTCTCGTTAAGGAACTCGGCAAAATGACCCCGTAACTTCGGGAGAAGGGGTGCTCTGGTAGGGTGCAAGCCCGAGAGAGCCGCAGTGAATAGGCCCAGGCGACTGTTTAGCAAAAACACAGGTCTCTGCAAAGCCGCAAGGCGACGTATAGGGGCTGACGCCTGCCCGGTGCTGGAAGGTTAAGAGGAGGGCTTAGCGCAAGCGAAGGTCTGAATTGAAGCCCCAGTAAACGGCGGCCGTAACTATAACGGTCCTAAGGTAGCGAAATTCCTTGTCGGGTAAGTTCCGACCCGCACGAAAGGCGCAACGATCTGGGCACTGTCTCAACGAGAGACTCGGTGAAATTATAGTACCTGTGAAGATGCAGGTTACCCGCGACAGGACGGAAAGACCCCGTGGAGCTTTACTGCAGCCTGATATTGAATTTTGGCACAGTCTGCACAGGATAGGCAGGAGCCTTGGAAGCCGGAGCGCCAGCTTCGGTGGAGGCGCTGGTGGGATACTGCCCTGACTGTGTTGAAATTCTAACCCGCACCCGTGATCCGGGTGGGAGACAGTGTCAGGCGGGCAGTTTGACTGGGGCGGTCGCCTCCTAAAATGTAACGGAGGCGCCCAAAGGTTCCCTCAGAATGGTTGGAAATCATTCGCAGAGTGTAAAGGCACAAGGGAGCTTGACTGCGAGACCTACAAGTCGAGCAGGGACGAAAGTCGGGCTTAGTGATCCGGTGGTTCCGCATGGAAGGGCCATCGCTCAACGGATAAAAGCTACCCCGGGGATAACAGGCTTATCTCCCCCAAGAGTCCACATCGACGGGGAGGTTTGGCACCTCGATGTCGGCTCATCGCATCCTGGGGCTGTAGTCGGTCCCAAGGGTTGGGCTGTTCGCCCATTAAAGCGGTACGCGAGCTGGGTTCAGAACGTCGTGAGACAGTTCGGTCCCTATCCGTCGCGGGCGCAGGAAATTTGAGAGGAGCTGTCCTTAGTACGAGAGGACCGGGATGGACACACCGCTGGTGTACCAGTTGTCTCGCCAGAGGCATCGCTGGGTAGCTACGTGTGGACGGGATAAGTGCTGAAAGCATCTAAGCATGAAGCCCCCCTCAAGATGAGATTTCCCATTACGCAAGTAAGTAAGATCCCTTGAAGATGACGAGGTAGATAGGTTCGAGGTGGAAGTGCGG
>NZ_LAJB01000005.1 GCF_000970685.1 Domibacillus indicus | reverse complement strand
TTTGTGTAGGTACACTTTTGTTATTAATAGAGCTATATAGGTAATGAAACCTTTTTTCTAATTGAACAAAAAATTAGCGCCGCATTCCCCTTCAAAATCTCTGATTTAGTGGGGGTTAGGCGCTAAGGCTTTGATTCTTCTTGTTCTTCTGTCTTTTTATTATACCTATTGCTGCTTCCTGCTTATCAGCATTCCTATTAATTCTCTTTTTGTTTTACAATTGATTTCCATTTTGGTGCGATCAACGTATCATAAAGACTAAAAAATGGAAAGGAGGGTTTGGTGATGAAAGTTGCGAAGTCACTACTGCACAAGATTACAAACCAGACCGAAATCTTCAATAATACGCTGGATATTTATAATGAGGCCCTGTCCTTCATTATCCAGGTGATTGACAAAGAGTTTGATCATACCGACGGCCTGACAACCAAATCAATTGTACCTGCGGTGGAAAAGCTGATTCACGCAACCAAATCAAACCCTCTCCCAAAATACAAAGAGTTTAACGAGCGTTTTTACAAATTCCCTTCTTACTTTCGCAGAAGTGCGATTGCTTCTGCTTTCGGCAAAGTGAAGAGCTTCCGCTCTAACTATCAAAACTGGCAAAAAGAGCAGAAATACGCTCTTTCCGAAGGAAAAAGATTTAAGAAACAGCCTCCCCGCCTGCAGGCGGAACATAAAGAATTTCCTGTTTTTTATCGAGGGAATATGTTCAATAGAACATCTGATACGACTGCGCAAATCAAGGTATTCCACCAGAATGACTGGGTATGGACAGATATCGAATTTAAAGAGCAGGACCACTACAAACGCGGTGTCTGGGAATGGAAAGAGCACAACCCTAAGCTGATTAAGCGGGGAAAGAAATTCTTCCTTTCCATCAGCTATGAAAATAAAGTTACTTTAACAAAAGCCCCTATTCAAGAACAAAAGGTGTGTGCGGTAGACCTTGGACTGACGAACTCTGCGGTTTGTTCCGTTATCAACGCAAAAGGCACTGTCTTAGGCCGGACATTTATTAACCAGCCTAAAGAAAAAGACCGGCTGCAGACGGTAATAAACAAACTGCGGAAAGCTCAGCGGGCAAGCGGCCGTATCCAGGCGCCAAATTTTTGGCGTAAGATCAATGGGTACCAGCAGCATATTGTCCGCCACACCAGCCATGAAATTGTCAAATTCGCGACAAAACATGGCTGTGACGTTATCGTATTCGAGTACCTGGGCAGGATGAAAACCCCAAAAGGGTTTTATGGAGCCAGGAAACTTCGTTTCAAGCTTCACGGGTGGCGAAAGATAGGCATCCAAAATAAAGTGGAAGAAATGGCGCACTGCCTGGGCATGCGCATATCCCGGATCAATCCGCGAAACACGAGCTCCCTGGCGTTCGATGGCTCTGGAAAAGTGGAACGGAACCCGAAAAAAGACCTTGCCACGTTTTCAACGGGCAAAGTCTATCACGCGGATTTATCCGCTTCGTATATTATCGGCGCCCGTTACTTCATTCGGGCTTTTCAAAAATCCATTTCGGAAACGAAATGGTTGTCCCTTCAGGCAAAAGTACCTGAGCTGGCAATAAGGACATCGCAAACTTTGTCTTCGTTCATTAGTCTCCATCATGCACTCGGGCTTCCGCAGGAAGCTTAACCAGCTGATGTTGTACCGTATTCAAGATAAGGGATGCTCCATCAAAATCTTTGATTTAGGTGGAGAGGTTCACGAATGAGACAAACAAAGTATATTATGTCAGGTGGGTTAGCTTTTTCTGAGGATAAGGACATGGAAAAATTACGCCGATTTTCTTTGAAGGGTTGGCATGTCAGTGATTTTAAGTTTATGGGATATACGCTTACAAAAGGGGAAAGCTCAGATTATATCTACAGTGTAGATCATCGTTCATTAAACGAGAATGAAGAAGAGGAATACTTTGATTTTTTTTCATCTTCTGGATGGTCGCATATTGCCTCAGAAGGAGATATTCATTTATTCCGAGCACATCTTGGCACAAAACCGATCTATAGTGACCGTGCTCAACGGCTGAAAAGTATGCTAATTTAGCCCTTTCTATGAATTATTTTGCCATTCCGTTCGTTTTAATAACGGTACTTGCATGGGTTGGAGCAATAATAAGTTCTGGTACCCTAGAATCAGTATTATATGTAATAGCCGTTATTTTAACTGTATTTGCCATCCCAACAGCTTGGACTACAATAACAAATGGAAGGTAAAAGAAAAAAAAGGATTAGTTTATCTATCGAAAACGATACCAATCCTTCTCTTCTTAATGTCTGCTATTACTTTGTTATTTGTCGATGTTAGGGCAGTTCACATCATAGCCTCTATGATCATTGGAGTAATTGCACTTCCAACTGCTATTTGGGTCATCATGTCTCTTTGTCATAAAATGGGGGAGAAGAAAGCTTAGTATAGGAATCGAATAATAAAATTTTTAGACATTTTTATTGAGCTATCAAGTGCATGAGTTCAATAAAAAAGTTCCTTGACTCATTATCAAGGAGCCTTTTTGCTTATCATTAACTCTCTGCCTAACAGCTATGATTCCAGCGTCGCCTGATTTAGGAGTCCTGCATTGCTCCTTTTTCTCAATTCTTTTCACAGCATAACGCTTTTGCAGATTTATCAAACCTGAATGATTCCTTTCAATTAGGTCTGGACACAGGTTTACCACCATTTATACCATTTTTTCTTTAACTCCGCCTTCTTGGCCTCTTGCGTGTTTTTGAGGGATTCGAGCAAAAGCCGATCCCGCTTTTTTAGCGAATCCTTAATATATTGCTCTTGTTTATCTAGTTTTGTCCCTAATTCCTGGTTAAACTGCTGCTGCTCATCTAGTTTTGTCACCAATGCCTGATTAAACTGCTCCTGCCGGTCCAGCCGCTCCAGGATCACGGCTAAGTCCTTCCGAATCAAGCTCGAAGAATCTTCATTTATCAGTTCCGGCTTTACGGGTTCACCGGTTACAAAGTAATATTCAATCTGTTTAAGGGAGTAATTCTGCTCTCGATTTAATTTGCGTATCAGCAGAAGCCTTTCCAGTGCGGGCTTATCAAAATAATGGTACCCATTATCTCCTTGCAAAGTGGGGATATGCGCTTTTAATTCCCTCATCCAATTACGTATCACACCAGGACTTTCATTCACATAATTAGCCGCTTCTTTCACCGTCATGCGGATCTCCTCAAGGTTTTCCGTTAGGTTTTCATCACGTAGATCCTGCGTTTGATATGCGATTTTAATCACCCTTTCAAGGTAGGTTTCAACGCCTGTGACTGATCCGCAACCCATTGTTATGCCTTTTCCAAGGTGTGTGAACCGCTTCGTTAAGGTTTTAGAGCAGGTTGTTCACTTATGTTTACAGTTCGATGCTCCTTCCTAATATCCTTTAAAAAATCAAATGATCGTTTAAACGGGTCGAATCCCAAAATAAAAAGAGCGGCTTTGAAGTGACCCCGAAAAGTTAGACAGGTTCTTTTATGAAAGTAGAGTCGATAATTAGCGCTTCTTGAAAAAGCCCTCCGTCTACGTTGTACCATTTCCCCTTAATCTTAACTAGACCCTCCGCGTGAGTTAATGAGGCCTCAATCGCTGTGCTATAGCCCATCTTTTCATAGAATACCGTAAGATTGAGCATATGAATCCCAATCAAATTGCTTATTGATTAGGACATGATAAGCTGAGTTTATTCTATTATCTACTGCTGTTGAGGAATTCTCAACTCGTTTAGATACAGCAAGGGATAGCTGAACCAGCTTTAATATCTCGGAGCACTTACACTACACCATTAGATCTCAGTTGACTGAGCGGTTATAAGATCGAAATCACGGTAATCCGTTAAGTTCGGATCTATGGGATGTGCCGGGATATTGAGGCCTTCCTTAAGGTGGCCAAATCGCTCTAAAAGCTTGAAAAAGAATTCTAGAGCCGTTCCTGCGATAGCCTGAAACCATTGTGTTTGCCCGCGTCATTATGCTGTCCTGGCCAAATTGCCGTCACACCGACCAGCGCACCATCGGAGGTCTTTTTTATGAACGAATTGATGAAGTCAGCAAGTTTGACTAAGCTGTGGCATTGCAGCAGCTACTCGAGCTTCTTCAGGATTCATTCAAACAGACGAAGCAGAATATTCAAAAGCTGATACAGTGTCAACTCAACGACTGGATCGCTGGCCCGTCTAGCTACATCAAGGCTTATTTGCCAATTCTATTCTGCAAAAGGTGAATTATATAGAAATTTTCTTTACAAATAATTTTGTGAGTCTTAAGATAGGACTATAAAATATTCTTCAGGTTATTTTTAGCCTGCAAGGAGGGAAAACAAATGAATAATGTTGCATTAAATAAGGTTTATGAGTTTTCTGGATGGATAACTAAGCTAGTCTATATTAATATTTTATGGCTGAGTTATACAGTCTTTGGGGGAATAATACTAGGATTTTTTCCTGCAACAATAGCAATGCTTTTTGTAACCAAAAAGTTAATTTTAGAAAAAAATGAATTCAATATTAAAAATGAATTCACTGTTTTTTTCAAAAAGGAATTCAAAAAAAGCAATAAATCCTTTTATCCGTTTATAATTGCTGGTGTTATTCTAATTATGGATATCCGGTTTATTTCACTATTAAATTTTGAGTATAGCGGCATATTAATAAAGTCATTTTATTTACTCCTATTTTTATTAATTATGGTTTTATTGTATAGTCTTTTGGTTTATATCGATGGTGATGTAGGGATAAAAAAAATGATCAAAAAAGCTATTCTTATTTTATTGAATAATCCTGTTACAAATATTTATATTTTGATCGGATTATCATTGTTATACTCTTTAACTGTAAATGTAGCTGGGCTATTCTTTTTTTTCTCTGGATCGGTTTCCAGCTGGTTCTTGTGTTTTACAGAACAAAAAATAATGAGAAAAAAATACTAAAAAGAATGTTGACATCTCTAAACAGATATTTTATGATGGTATCAAATAAAATGCTTTCTTGGTAAGTTGAGTTTTAAAAGTTTTTTAAACGATTAAATGAAGTGCAGCTTTTTATTTGAATATTTATTTAAACGATTAAATGAAGTGTTGCTTTTTATTTAAGCACTCATTTAAACGATTAAATGAAGTGTTGCTTTTTATTTAAACATTCATTTAAACGATTAAATGGATAATATTTTCCTTTATGTTTGTTAGAGAAAATATTTGGAGGAGGAGAGTGTAATGGAAAAAAAACCAAGCATAAAGGACGTTGCTAAAGTAGCAACTGTATCGACA
This sequence comes from Domibacillus indicus, assembly GCF_000970685.1. GTDB lineage: Bacteria > Bacillota > Bacilli > Bacillales > Domibacillaceae > Domibacillus > Domibacillus indicus. Next base: position 70,059 of record NZ_LAJB01000005.1, on the reverse strand, counting down.
GCAACTGTTTCAAATGTCATGAATGCTTCTAGATATGTAAAAGAAGAAACACGTGCAAAAGTGCTTAAAGCAATGGAAGAGTTGAATTACAGGCCTAATACAGCGGCCAAGTCTCTGAAGGGAAAAAATACAAAATTAATTGGTCTTATCATTCCTATCCAGCAAAGTGATACCTCAGCAGACTTTTTCATTTCTTTAGCTAACGGAATTGAAAGCGTTTTAAACAATGAGGGATATAAATTAGTTATTAGCAACTCTCACGAAAACATCAATAACGAGTTAGATCAAATCGAAATGTTTAATACGGAGTTTGTTGATTATATGGATGGCATGATTATTGCTCCCACATCTGAAATCGGAAAAGAAACAGATGATCCAATGATGATCGAGTACCCAGTAGTATATGTAGATCGAAAGCTGAGTTCGACAGATAAGGTAGATACTATTTACACGAATAACTATTCAGTTACCTATGAAGCCATTGAAATGATGTTAAAAAAAAATAGAAAGAGAATTGCTTTTATTTCTGGCCCGATTGATGTGTCAAGTACAATTGAGCGTTTCGAAGCGTATAAAGATGTTTTAGGAAAATATCAAATTGAAATGGAAAAGGAATTAATTTTTGTAGGAGAATCTTCTTTTGAATCTGGCTACAAAATAGCCTACCAGCTTTTGACCACTCAGGATGTTGATGGCATTGTAGTAGTCAATAATACAATGTCCATGGGCGTGTACAAATACTTAAAAGAAGAAAATATTCAAATACCAAAAAAGGTCTCTTTTCTTTCTTATGATGATTTTAATTGGATGGAACTAACAGATCCAACAATAACCACTATTAAGCAGCCATCATTTGAAATGGGGAAAGCAGCTGCAGAGCTTTTACTGGAGAAGTTGGAAAACAAGTCACATGAGCCAAAAGAAATCTGTATTGAATCTTCAATAATTATTCGTAATTCCTTGTAAGTGAATCCAAAATAACATAGACGGAGGTTTGACATGAAAACATCTAAAATTATTGTTAGCTTGTTATTGCTTATCAGTGCATTTTTAGTAGGATGCAGCAACAATGATTCCGAACAATCAGCAAATGGAACAACAACGATTGATTTTGCTATTCATGTAGCCAATCCAGCTGAGCAGGAGCCAGCGTTTTATCAGTTAATAGAAAAATTTCAAGCTGAAAACCCTGACATTAAAATCAACCTGATTGGAAAAGAGCAACAAGAGCATGTGAAAAGCATCAAGATGATGTCACAATCTGATAAGCTTCCGGATGTTTTCTGGATGCTGCCAGCTTCAGCAGCTGAGTTACAAGATGCTGGTATGTTAATGGAATTAAATGAATTTATTGATGGAAATCCCGATATCAAAGATGCACTTAATGAAAATATGTTAAACACGTATGTCGCCGATGGCAAGCAATATGGCTTGCCGTATCAACCCCTTGTTACAGGCTTGTTTTATAACAAAGCACTCTTTGATCAATACGGAGTAAAAGTTCCACAAACTTATGAAGAATTGACAGCAGTAACAAAAGTATTTGAACAAAATGGTATTACGACAATTGCTAAAGGAGCAAAAGATGAATATTCTGTGTGGGCATTTCTAACGATGCTTTCAAGATATGGATATTTTGACAAAATCGATGCCATTCTTGCAGGAGAAGAAAGCTATAACAACCAGGATTTTGTAAACTACTATGCGAAAATTGATGAGTTGAGAAAACTTGGGGCTTTTCCAGATAACGTTTCAACTCAATCTTATTTCCAAGCAGTTGAACAATTTCTCAATGGCCAAGCAGCAATGCTAGATTCAGGTATGTGGGATGTGCAAAAAATTGAGCAAAGCAAGATTGGAAAAGATGTAGGGTTCTGGTGGGGACCAACATTTAAAGATGGTGTAGGAAACCAACAAGTAAGTTCTGTTGTTCCAGCTGCACCATTGCTAGTCAGCAAAAAAGTGGGAGAGGATGAAGCTAAAAAAGAAGCGATCCTTAAATTGTTCAAATTTTACTATGGCGAAGAAGGAACACAAATTATGGCGGAAAACCAAGTGCCGCCTATGACGAATGCTGAAGTAACCATCAATGAAGAAGAGCATCCATTATTTAAGAGGTTAGTAGATCAAATACAACTTGAAGGATGGGAAAGTCAGCCAAACCAGCCGGATCTTGTAGTACCCGAAGCTATTGCAAACGCTATGTATGACAGTATCTATGGTGTAATTAATGGAACTTATACGCCGAAGCAAGCAGCAAAAGTAGTAGCAGATAAAATTTCAGAAACTAATTAATTTTCAATAATCAGTTCATGCAATTCAAAAATGAAATTGCGTGAACTGATACTAAAAAGTAGGTGAAAGAATGCGATGGTTTAGTAGTAACAAAAATAAGTTATTGATGCTATTGCCAACGGTGCTTTTATATTTAGCATATATTTTGATGCCGATTGTAATCGCCATATATTATAGTTTTACAAAATTCACGGGCATAGGTACACCTCAATATGTAGGGATGTCTAACTACCAACGACTTTTCAGCGATCCCATTTTCATTATAGCTTTAAAAAATACATTTATTGTATTATTCGTTACTTTGTTAATTCTCATACCTGGCGCATTCCTTCTTTCATTATTACTCAACAAAAAAATGAAAGGATTAGGAACAATTCGTGCGATTAATTACTCTCCTTCAATCATTGCACCTATTATGGTTGGTTTGATTTGGGTGTTTATTTTAGATCCGCAAATTGGTCTAATTAATACTTTTTTAACCAAGATCGGCCTTGGTGAACTGACTTTTCAGTGGATAGGTGGAGAAACATTAACACCATTTTCTGTTGCGATTGTACAGAGCTGGCAAAGCTTAGGTTATATTGCAACGATCTTTTTAGCTGGATTAACGCTAATTCCAAAGGATTTATATGAAGCCGCTGATATTGATGGAGCGAGTAAATTTCAGCAGCTAATCCATGTTACGATTCCACTCCTTAATGAAACATTTAAATTAAATATCATTTTAGTGATAACGCTTTGCTTTAAAATATTTGAAACCGTTCTCCAGCTAACAAATGGCGGGCCAAATCATTTATCAGACGTACTAGTTACGTATATGTATAGCACGACTTTTACTGCTGGAGAATATGGCTATGGAATGGCGATTGCGGTAGCTTCACTAGTTGCAACAATTCTATTTGCAGGAGCCTTCTTAGGACTATTCACGTTAGGAAAAAGAGTAAGCAACAAGGAAGGGGTGTAAGATTATGAAAACTTTAGCGTCACCAACATCAGAAAACACCTTGCCTTCAGCTCAGCGTAAAAGCAGGACAATCGAAGTGTTATCCCGGGTTCTTACGATTGCTATTACGCTTTTGGTCATGATTCCTTTTCTCTGGATGATCTTGCTTTCATTTAAAGACAATCAAGCTATTCTTTCAAACCCGTTGTCCTTGCCCGAAAGTTTTAACTTAGATAATTACAAAAGAGCATTCGAAACATTAGATATGGCACTGCTATACAAGAATACATTTTTTATTGCGGCTGTTTCCGTTTTACTTGGATTAGTGATTACATTCATGAGTTCATTTGCTATAAGCAGAATGATATTTAAACGTGAAAAGTTTAAAAACAGCCTGTATTTATTCTTAATAGCGGGTCTTGCTATACCACCATTTATCTTACTATTCCCAATTTATCGAATTACAATATCACTTGGGATTGAAAATACCTATCTGTCTTTGATTCTGCCCTATATTGCAACCACTATTTCTTTTAACACGCTGTTGTTTATAGGATTTTTGAAGGACTTTCCGACAGAAATTGAAGAAGCTGCTGTGATTGACGGATGTAACTTGTTTACGCTTTGTACAAAAGTAGTCTTTCCAGTGGTTAAACCTGTAATCATGACAATATTTATCTTCAATATATTATACGTGTGGAACGAATTCCCATTTGCGGTGACGCTAATTAGTGACCCATCGCATATGACGATTCCATTAGCAATTTCAGAATTTAAAGGAAGATACAATATTGATTATGGCGGAATTGTCTCAGCAAGTTTGCTGTTTATCATTCCGCAATTAATTTTCTATACAATATTCCAGAAACACATTATTGAGGGAATGACTGCTGGAGCAGTTAAAGGATAAAAAAATTATTTTTTGGAGGAAATACAATTATGTCTAAACTTTCAAACGGATTTATGCAAAACTTAACTACATTTAAAGATGTGCGATCTGCACGGGTTTCGAGTTCGGACCAAACAGGAAAAAATCAGGATTACTGGCTGATTCCACCGAACGAGTCTGTCGTATTAGGAGAAATTGAAGGGCCAGGTTGTTTAACACATTTTTGGATGACTTCATTCTGCAGAAAAATTATGGGGCCAAGCATTGTCGACCCAGCTTTAGGGAGCAATGTGGCACCAGTTAATGAAATCCATAATGCACTTGGTGTTACATGGGAAGAGCAAGATCCATTCTACTATCGAAAAGCATTGATTAAAATTACATGGGATGACCAGGATACACCAAGCGTGCTGGCCCCATTTGGCGATTTCTTCTGTGTCGGCCATTCCTTGCCTGGAAACTTTGAATCAGCGCCATTTAATGTATCAGTTAAGCCAGAGGAAGCAAATAAATTTGGTGCCCCTGCAGCATTAAATTGTTTCTTTCCAATGCCATTTAATAAAAAAGCAAAAATTGAAATTGTAAACGAAAATGATTTGCCATTTGGCCTGTACTTCTATATCGATTATGAACTTTACAAAGAAGAACTGCCTGAAGATACAGTCTATTTCCATGCGAATTGGCATCGTGAAAATCCTTGTGAAGGCTGGGGAAATGATCTTCAAGTGAACAGCCCAGCCGTACAAAGCGTTGCCAACCTGTCTGGTGATGAAAACTATGTTGTTTTAGAAACAAAAGGAAAAGGCCATTATGTAGGCTGCAATTTATCCGTCAATCACTTCCAGGGAAGCTGGTGGGGTGAAGGGGATGACATGATTTTCATCGATGGAGAAAAACAGCCAAGTATTAATGGAACAGGCAGTGAAGATTATTTTGGACATGCATGGGGCATGCAGAAAAACGCGTTCCTTTACAATGGGTCCATTATTCATGAGAGTGAAAAACCGGGCTATCAGGTGTCATACCGCTTCCATATTGCTGATCCAGTTCATTTCTCTGAAAGCATTAAAGTAACCCTTGAGCACGGCCACGCAAACCATCTATCTGATGATTGGTCTTCAACTGCATACTGGTATCAAACGTTGCCGTCACCGAAACTTGATATTCTTCCAGTAGAAGAAAGACTTCCACATGTTGCGGAAATGGCAGCTGTGACTCAAAAAGCAAAGCCGGCATTAACGGAAGAGCAGCAAAGAGCATACGAATCTGCAAAAGAGTTAGAAGAATCGTATGTCACTGAAAAGAAAAATCAAATGGAGATCAAATTTAATAAAACAAGAGAATCTTCAGTTGGAAACAAAGAACATGCAGAACGCGTAAAAAGTACGCTGTAAAGCCACCATTCATGAACGAGTTAAATGATTCATTTAATTCGTTCATTCTCTTAGATAAATGTATCAATAAAAACAGGAGACTAACCTAATGGTGACATCAAGTCAGGCTGGCGGTAAAGTGAGCCGTAAACTAAAACAACAAGAAGAGAGGATTAAACAAAGTCCTTATTCCTTGAATAATCATCTCAGAGCTCCAACTGATTGGATTAATGATCCGTATGTCTTTGCTCAGTATAAAGGGAAACATTATTTAATTGATCACTACTGTCTCGGCAGTTCTAAGCGAACCCCCTATTCTATTCTGGAAATGTATTAATGATAAAAAGGAGACTAAAATAGATGATAACGACAAAACATCAAGCTGCCCTTGATCAAGCAAATCATGAAATAGAAAAACAAAAAGACTGGATTAAACAAAGCCCGTACCGATTAAACTATCATTTTATGGCGCCAACTGGCTGGATTAATGATCCTAATGGATTTGTACAATATAACGGTGAGTATCAATTATTTTATCAGTACTATCCTTATGATTCAAAATGGGGACCTATGCACTGGGGGCATGCCAAAAGCCGGGATTTGGTTCATTGGGAGCACTTACCTGTTGCGCTAGCGCCGTCTGAGCCCTATGATTCTGGAGATGTGCAGGGTTATGGCTGTTTTTCAGGAAGTGCTGTGGTAGACGGCAATGATCTCGTTTTGATTTACACAGGGCACGTAGATGGAAATTCACCTATGCAGGTTCAATGTATTGCAACAAGCAAAGACGGTGTGTCTTTTGAAAAATACGAACAAAATCCTGTCATTGCTCAATTTCCAGTCGATGGGTCGCCTGATTTTAGAGATCCGAAAGTCTGGAAACATGAGGACAAATGGTACATGGTTGTTGGCACAAAGAAAGACGGCAAGGGAAAAGCTGTCTTATATGTTTCAAAAGATTTAAAGAACTGGGAATACAAAGGCGTGACTGCTGAAAGTGACGGCACTCAAGGAGACATGTGGGAGTGCCCGGATTTATTCCCGATCAATGATACCCACGTTTTAATTGTTTCACCGATGTATGGCACTCAGAATGAAAAGCCATTTTATGTTGTTGGTGATATGGATTATGATCAGGGGATCTTCACACAGAAAAGCTATAAAACATTAGATTATGGTTTCGATTTTTATGCGCCGCAGACGCTGATTGATGAGAAAGGCCGGAGAATTATGATTGGCTGGATGGAAAAATGGCTGACAAAAATGCCTTCCCAGGAACATGGCTGGGCTGGAGCAATGACCATTCCAAGAGAACTTGTTATAGAATCCGGCAATATTCTAAAGCAAAAGCCTATGGATGAATTAAAAACATTAAGAACAGATTATTACAATTTATCGAATTTTGAAGTAACGGATCTTCGTGTAATAAGCAACTCCTACGAACCAGTTTCTGAGACCATCATTGATGTTAATGTAAAGGAAACAGATGCTTCTGTTTTTGGTATTCAGCTAAGATGTTCGCAAGATGGAAAAGAAAAAACAGAAATTTTGCTTGATCTGGACAAGAAAGAAATTGTAATGGATCGGGAATATTCTGGAATCGGAGAAAAAGGGATTAGCAAAGCACCGCTGGTTGAAAAGGATGGAAAGATCAACCTTCGCATTTTTATGGATACTACATCAGTTGAGGTCTTTATAAACGATGGAGAACAAGTCATTACCAATCGGATTTTCCCGGATGCTCAAAGTACCCAATTTAATGTTTTTTCAAAGGGTGGAAAGGCCCAAATAGATCGTTTTGAAACATGGAAACTTCAATCTGCCTGGAATTAAATCAGCGTAACCGTTTCATGGTGAGAAGTTTAGCAGACACAAAAGAGTCCTAAACATTCGTTTGGACTCTTTTCTTTCACTCTACTGTAAATGCGTTTACCTTAGATAAGGGGATGAGGATCAATGTTTAAAAAATTAAAACATATAGTGGTTGATTTTATAACTAATTGTGATCCGAAATTTTTTATTACAAACAGATTTTTTTAACCCATAGGACAGGCAGGAGAACATCATTGGAAAATCGAAGGGAGAAAATTTTATATGTTCGATGTTGTAGCACTTGGCGAATTACTGATCGATTTTACCCCGGCAGGAAAATCTGAAAATGGAAATGCCCTGTTTGAAACGAACCCAGGCGGGGCTCCGGCAAATGTTTTGGCTACTCTATCTAAATTCAACCATAAAACAGCGTTTATAGGGAAGGTAGGTAATGATCAGCTCGGCGCTTTCTTAGGGGATGTATTAAAAAGAAGCGACATCGATACGCAGGGCTTAGTTTATTCAGAAAATGTCAATACAACGCTGGCCTTTGTCCATTTAAGTGATGATGGCGACCGGTCTTTTCACTTTTACCGTTCTCCCGGGGCAGATATGATGCTGGACAAGCAGGAAGTCGATGCTACTCTAATTCAGAGTGCAAAGGTCTTTCATTTCGGATCCCTTTCTATGACGCATGAACCAGCTAAAGCCGCAACGATAAAAGCGCTTAAAGCGGCAAAGGAGAAAGGGATTTGTATTTCTTACGATCCAAATCTGCGACCGGCGCTTTGGGAAAGTTTAGTGCATGCCAGAGAAACGATTATTGAGGGCATGCATTATGCGGATATCCTAAAAATATCTGAGGAAGAATTAGAGTTTATTACGGGTACGAGTGATTTTGAGCGGGGATCAAAATTTTTATGTGAAAAATTTGGGCTTAAAGTGGTTTTGATTACCTTAGGAGAGAAAGGATGTTTCTACCGGTTTGAAAAAGGGACCGGCCATATCAATGGATTTAAAATAAATGCCATTGATACAACTGGGGCAGGGGATATGTTTTTAGGGTCCTTTCTGCATCAAATCATTATGAAGGACGTTTCCTGGGGTTCCCTTGAAACAGAAGACCTTGAAGAGATGATTACCTTTGCCAATGCGGCAGCAGCTTTAGGAACGACGAAAAAAGGGGCGATTCCTGCCATTCCGTATTTGCGTGATGTGAGTGAGTTTATTAAGGAAGTAAAGTGTTAAGTGAAAAGGCGATCGGCGGCAACGCCGGTCTTTTTTCTATAAACAACCATGGTAAAACCACCATAAAAAGGAGATGAAAAAACTGATGAAAACAGAAAAAGAAAAAATGTTGAATGGTGATTATTATAATGCGAGTGACCCTGTACTTGTAAGTGATCGTGAAAACGCAAGAAGATTAACCAGACTATATAACCAAACCATAGAAATAGAGGACGCAACAAGAAGAAAAATTCTAAAGGAATTGCTCGGTTCAACGGGGAGCAACTTTTATGTTGAGCCGACTTTTCGGTGTGATTATGGTTACAACATTCATGTTGGAGAAAACTTTTATGCCAATTTTGATTGTGTCATTCTGGATATCTGTGAAGTGCGAATAGGAGATAACTGCCTTCTAGCTCCAGGTGTACATATTTACACAGCTGCCCATCCCTTAGATACAGCAGCCCGCATTTCAGGAATAGAATACGGTAAACCTATAACAATTGGGAATAATGTGTGGATTGGTGGAAGGGCTATTGTTAACCAGGGCATTACCATTGGAGACAACGTGGTTGTTGCATCAGGCGCCGTGGTGACAAAAAATGTTCCAAGCAATGTGGTTGTAGGCGGTAACCCTGCAAAAGTGATAAAGCAGATTGAATAGCGGTTGAAATCTTAAAGAAGAACTCAAAATAAAATACATTATTTAACAGCTGTACATTAGTATATTTACATGTTTTTTTAAAACATACTAATTTATAGTTTTATCCAATAAAGATTTAAAAGCGATAAGCTGGGACCGTCAATAATTTTGTGTAAATGACGAATCCCTTTTCTTGTAGACTGTCATTTAATCAGCGGTTTTGAACATGGCTGCGAGCTCCGCACGTGCCTGATCAAAACCAATATGGCACCGCAAAGCGAAACGCTGGTTGTAGTTCTCAAACTGAGAAACGAGAAAGCGCTCCAGCGCTTCTTCGTTTGGAAATTGCTCCTTGCGCTTTGTATATTTCTTGATCTGTTTATTGAACGATTCAATCAGGTTCGTTGAATAAAGACTCCGTCGAATGGATTTTGGGAAACCATAAAACGTAAAGATATGCGGGTTTTCAGCCAATGACTTCGTCACTTTTGGATAAACCGCCTGCCATTTGGAACAGAAGGTTTCCAGTGCCTGCTGTCCTTCTTCGGCACTTTCAGCACGATAAACGGCTTTGAAGTCCCCGCAGATTTCAGCTCGGTCTGAAACACGGACTTTATAGGAGATGTTGCGGGCAAGATGGACAAGGCATGTCTGATACTGAGCATGGGGATAGACATGAAAGATACTGTCCGTGATGCCTTTCAGGCCATCAGAAATAAACAAAAGCACTTCACTTGCGCCTCTTTCCTTAATATCAAGAAGCAGCTCTTTCCAGACAAACGCCGACTCGGTGGGAGCGATCGTATAGGCGAGAACTTCTTTTGACCCGTCTTCTCCCGGATGCCGACCGCCAGGTAGACGGCTTCTTTCGAAACCGTTTCACGCTTAACGGCAATGTAGGTAGCATCTAAATAGACACAGACATATCGGTCACTAAGGGGACGGCGGATAAATGCTTCAATTTGTCCTGTCATTGCTTTGGCCATGTTGGAAACCGTCTGCGGGGTGTAGTGATGGCCATACATCTTCTCAATTAAATCGGAAATTTCAGTCATCGTGACGCCTTTTTGAAACAGGTGGATGACAAACGATTCGAGCGTATCATTGGAGCGCCGGTAAGGCGCAATGGTTTGTTGTTTAAACTCACCATTGCGGTCGCGCGGGATCGTCAGCTGGAGGTCTCCGTATTCGGTGTGCAGCGTACGGGAATAAACACCATTGCGGGAGTTGCCCGAATGAAAGCCAGCCCGGTCGTATTTCTCGTAATCTAAAAAAGCGGTCAATTCAGTCGCGAGCAGCGTATTAACTGCTGTTTCTAAATGAGTGCGAAATACTTCCGTAATATCTTGTTTTTTTACTAGAGCCTCGACAATATCTGTTGTAAACTGGTTCATAGGGAAGACCTTCTTTCTTTGAATTGGTGTGTGGTAACTCAATTCTACAAGAAAAGGTCTTCCTTTTTGTATTTATTCATTTACACAAGATATTGTACGCTCTCTGCTAAGTATGATGCTGTTTAATGTACCATACTTTTTTTACATAATATGTACTCATATTCTCTGTATATATGTTTTTTATATCATGTGCTAAATTCAAATATTTGTTTAAAGGGGTAGTACCAGCGAAGCTGTTACCAACCGCAATAAAGAAATCTCAAGAATATAATAAGTTGTTTAGTTTAATAGTTCCAACATGCATATCCCTATCCTGTTTTGCATTAATAACATAAATAAAGGATTATAGATATTAGTCAACTAATATCTATAATCCTTTTATATATTCTCAGTAAATTTGTTCTACTCTTGAGCATATGATCGATTACTAATGTAATTCGAAGATGCCTATTTTTCTCCCTTAATAAACAATGTTAATAGGAAAAACAGTAAGAAGCTCACAAGTAATGCAACTCCACCACCAATATAAATGAATAAAGTAACGCCCTCAGGTAGATTAAATGGTTTAACCATATATAACCACATTCCTACTGTTAAACCTATAGAGCCTATAATTGCGCTCCAAACATGCAACTTTGTCAAAACTGTTTCTGTTGTTTGGAAAACCTTATAGAAAACTGCCCATCCGAAAAGAGTTAACCAGCCAACAACGAGGATATGTGCATGAACTGCACGAAATGCATATGAACCAGAACCAGCCATATGTGCGCCTAATATTGCTCCAATCAACCCAAAAACTCCGGCAAATCGTAATAGAGTTTTACTATTTTTATTCATACAGAATTCCCCTCCATTTGTTCATCCAACTTTTTAAATCAATCATCTATAATGTACTTCCTGAATATAAACGGAATATGAACAGATGATTATAAAAGGGGGGATGCAAACCAATTGATTGATTTGCATGACACAAATAAAAGACAATACTAACTTACAGGCAATTCAACAACAAAGGTAGTTCCTTCATTTTCCATACTATTCACATGGATCAGTCCACCATGAAGTTTAACAATGGCAGCAACAATTGATAGCCCCAATCCTGTTCCCTCAACTGAACGCGTCCGTGCGGTATCTACTCGATAAAAACGATCAAAAATTCTTTCTTTTTCTTTATCATTCATTCCTACCCCCGTATCTTCAAAGGTTACCAATACCGATTTTTCTTTCTCTTCAATCGATATTTCGATACTGCCATTCGTTTTATTGTATTTGATGGCATTAGTTAACAGATTATCCCAAACCGTATTAAGTAAAGACGGGTCCCCAGTGATTTCTACATCCGGTAATGAAAACCCGATCGTAATGTCTTTTTCTCTCATTTGCCACTGATAATTTCGTACCAGTTCCTTCATTTGCTTCCCAACATTAAATGATTTTCTTTTTATAATATCTTCATCCCGGTCGAGCGAAGCAAGAAGTAACAACTGTTTCGTTAATGTAGAGAGCCTCTTAATTTCCCCGTTGATGATGGAAATGTAATCGCTCTTTTCTTCGGGACTTATTGCTTCACTTTCCAATAGGTTTGTATATCCTTTTATATTGGATAAAGGCGACTGTATATCATGGGAAATATTCGAGATGAACTCTTTCCTCATATCATCCATTCGCTCCAGTTTATTGGCCATCCGCAAAAAACTATGCGAAAGTTCGCCCAATTCATCATGACGTGCAATATCAAGATCAACATTGAAATTGCCGTCAGAGAGTGATTTTGTGGCTGCTGTAAGTTTAGAGATTGGATGAATTAAATATTTTGTACTGAAAATAACCATGACGATGCTCAGAATAATCGTTAATGCCAGCAGCCACCCAAATAAAATATGCATCTCGTTAAAAAGGAGTTTAATATCCGGTCTCAGGAAAAGAGCATACTTTTCTCCGTTATGTGTTAACGGGACACCAATCGTGTTCTTCAATTCATTTGCAAAAAAGCCTGTGACAAATGTTTCCTTCGGGAAATTGAGAATACCATGAAAAATATCGCCGTTTAATACTTGTTCTTTAGTGGAATCAGACAGGGTATTTTCCCTGAAAGGTGCACCAAAATAAGATTCTTTTCCAGCATCATCAATGAGGAAAATCTGGTATCCGATGGAGGAGATATTCTCCAAATACTCTTTAAGATTCAGATCAGGATGGCTGCTCGTAAATTCCGCAACATCCAATGCAATGTTTGTGTTTTTCTGATCGTTGTAAGGTTTTAATTTTTGCTGATAATACGTATTGGAGATTAAAAAAGAAAAGACTCCGCTGAAAATCATAATGCCGACTGTAATCACAACAAACTTCACATAAAGAGATTTCATTTGCGATTCGTCTCCAGCGAATATCCAACCCCGCGCGCGGTCTTAATTTGAAAATCATCCGTCAATTTTGAAAAACGCTCCCTTAATCTTTTCACGTGAACATCGACAGTTCGTTCATCCCCCTCGTAATCCAAACCCCAAATATGCTCTATCAGGTAATCGCGGGATAGTACCCGCATAGGATTTGCAGCAAGGAAATAAAGCAGTTCAAACTCCTTTAAGGGCAAAAGAATCGTTCGATCGCCAATCTGGACCTCATAGTTTTTTTTGTTTACAGTTGTGCTCCCTAAGCGGATAATTGATTCATCTGACTGTTTATCATATCGCCGCAGTAAAGCTTCAATTCGGAAGTTTAGCTCTTTTGGTTCAAACGGCTTGACGAGATAATCATCCGTCCCTGATTTGAATCCTTTTTCTTTATCCTCAATTTGATTCTTCGCTGTTAATAGGATGACCGGAATATCATATTCCTTTCGAATCTCCTTTGTTAACGCATAGCCATCCATAAACGGCATCATCACATCCACTACTGCTAAATCACATGTCTCTCTTTTAAGGACTCCCAATGCTTCGGTACCATCTTTTGCCTGAAATACTTTATACCCGGCTTTGGATAAGTGGATATTGACCAGCTGTAAAATATTGATATCATCATCTACAATTAGAATAGTTGCCATTTTGCTTCTCCTATTTTTTGGAATTATTTTAATTAAAAGTGTATTGCACAAACAATAACAAATAAACAGCCCCGTAAATTTGCAGGCTGTTTATCCCCATTTTCCCTATATTAATATCATCTCAAATATTTGCGGAAAGTTAAACGCCATTTTGCAGAACCATTCCATCACTCATTTTAATAACATTGTCGACATATGAAAGCATCTCTTCATCATGGGTAACCATTAATGTAGTAATATTCAATGTTTTGGTCAAATCCCGAATTAGCGCCATCACGTCTTTGGACCTTTTTGAATCCAGACTTGCAGTTGGTTCATCGGCAAAAAGAATTTTAGGTTTATGGATTATTGCGCGGGCGATTGCAACCCGTTGTTTCTCCCCGCCCGATAGTGAAGAGGGATAGGCATTTTTCCGATGGTCCATTTCAACTGATGTCAGAATTCTGTTAACTTCTCTTTTTTGTTCTTGTTTGCTTAATTTTGATTCGGAAACGTCCAGCATGAGCATCAACTGTTCTTCAACCGTGAGGAAAGGGACAAGGTGGGCAAATTGAAAAACAAAACCGAATTTGCTTGCCCGTATTTTTCGGACCCCTTCAGAACTCATGGCAGCCATATTGTGGCCTTCGAATATAACTTGCCCATTTGATGCAGGCTGTAGTCCTGCTGCTATTGTAAGGAGTGTACTTTTACCGGAGCCCGATGCACCGACCAGCGCTGTGACCTCTCCTTCTTTAAGAGAAAGGTTGATTCCTTTTAATATTTCTTCCTCTACTTCGCCATTAGTAAATGTCTTTCTTACTTCACTAAGTGAAAATATCGTCATATTAAGCCTCTCCTTGCTGTATTGCTTGTAATGGTTCGATTTTTTTGATCTGTATACCCGAAAGTGTAGATCCGATAAAACCGATAATTAGGAAAACGATCGATAATTGTGCTGTCGTTTCAAAGGTTAAATAGAAGGGCATCCCTTCAGGTGCAATCATATTAAACGCCTGGCTGAGCGCAATAGACATTATAAGTGCAATTACTGTAATAACGAGCATCTGTGTCCACATCATTTTGAACAGTGTGCTTGTTTTTATACCGATTGCCTTTAAAATACCGTATAAACCGATTTTCTGAACGTTCATCATGTAGAAGAAGATGGCAAACAGCATGCCGCTAATGACAACCAAAAACCAAACAATCATATTTAAAGACATTTGTTCTGCGTTATAACTTGGAATTGTATTGAGAAAATCTTTATTTGAAAATGATTGCAATCCCGTGAATTCTGTCGAAGAATCCTCGCCTGGGATGAATACCAATTGCATTTCTTTGACTCTGTAAATTTCTTTGTAATTTTCCATATTGATATAAGCAACGGGAGCATGACTGTATTTCTTTTGATCAACAAAACCTTTTACAATAAATTCGCCACTAAATTGATTATTCGTTAAGGTATCTCCAACATTTATACCTTTATCCTTCAATGATCTATCTAATATAATTTCTCCTTGTTTAACATTTTTAAATAACTTTGAATCAGTAGATGTAACAAAAGCTACACTTTGTTGTTTCTCATCCTTGTCATTTAAAAAACCCATTTGGATAGAAAATGCCGCAGCATCTTTTTGTTTGATTAATATTTCCTTTTGCAAATCACCTTCAATTCTTGAAAGGTTGTATGTTTCATCTGCATCTTTATTCATGTAAAATTGCCCTTCCGGCAAATCTTTAATGAGGGCGGCATTGTCCTGGGACAATCCATTCGCCAAACCGGATATGATAAATGTTAATAAACTGACGAGAAAAACAATTGAACCTAAAATCAAAAACCGCACTTTATTTTTCTTGATTTCTTTCCACGCAATGTTCATCTTTCATTTCCTCCAATCTCTTCTTTACATCCATAGTTTATAGATTGAATATGAACGGAAGATGAACAGTAAATTACATTTAAAGTGAATTTGAAATGATTTTGAATGAACAATGAATAGTTGTTACTAGAGGACCGAGATTATTAAATGTGAGGAGAATATTGTGGTAACTGTAACAAAAACGACCGTTATTGATAAGAATATAGAGATATACAAAAACAGGTGTGTAATTTTAAACGATAATTTGCATTTGTTTTAAGTGCTATTTTGCAAATCCAACTTTAAAAACCCAGCTAACTTCATATTAGAAGATTAGCTGGGTTTCTTAATAAATTCATCCCATCATTTATAGAATTATTCTCACAATTTAGCAAAAAAGTAAATGCTTATTGTTGAGCAATTGCGCCCTAAAATGGAAGAATTGATTAGCTAACCTATCAGGACGTTTATCTTTTTTTATTTTACTATTACTGTCGTATTCGAAGGGATTACTAGCGTTGATTTAACCTTTTTTGCCCCTTTTTCACTTGCAAAAATCAATTTTCCTTTTGTAGACACTGAAAATTTGACCGGCTCGTCTGAAATATTATGATAGACTTGTAGCGATTTACCTTTATAAGAACGGCTATAGGCAACGACTTGTGAATTATCCACTTGTATCGACTTTAAATCGCCTTTAACAAGCTCGTCATGTTGCTGACGAACACGAATCATTTCACGATAATGGTTTAGAAGTGAATTTTTTTGATTATCTTGTGCTTTAACTGATATACCATTATGACCAACGTTATATACTGGCGCTTCCCAACTCGTTTGACCTTTTCCATCACCTTCATACCAACGGAACGGTTCGCGAATTAGCTCATCTGGTTTTTCGCCTGTCATACCAATTTCTTCACCATAATAAATAAATGGATTGCCAGGGAGAGTCAATAGAATAGAAGCTGCTGTCTTTGCTTTATTCACATTACCGTTTAACTCACTCATTACACGATTTTGGTCATGATTCGTTAAAAACGTTCCATCAATTTTATTTGGGTTATATGTTTTAAATAATTCATCCGTCGACGATGCAGCTGTAGCTACGCCTAGATCTGTACCATTTTTAACCGAATTAACAATCTTATCAGCTAAATCAAAGTTAAAAAGAGAGTCAAGAGATTGATAGTAAGGTGCCACAACTTCGGGTTGTTCCCAAACTTCACCTACTAAATAGGTAGTTGGATTTGCTTTTTTCATCGCATCACGGAATTCATTCCACCATTCAATATTTTTTCTCTCACCTTCTGGCGTTTTCCCTTCAAAAATGTGCAAAGCTGCATCTAACCGGAAACCATCAACTCCTTGGTTGATCCAAAATTCACCGACATTTATCATCTCTTCACGAACTTTTGGGTTATCAAAGTTTAGATCGGGCATCCCGGACCAGAATGTTCCGTAAAAATATCCTTCACCGTTTGGATTTTTATGCCATACTTGTTGTCCCCATGATCCTTTTTCATTAAGGTCTGTATCTTCATCAGCCCAAACATAATAGTCCCGGTACTTACTGTTTTGATCTTTGCTAGCTTCTTCAAACCAAGGGTGTTCACTGCTTGTATGATTAACCACTAAATCTATGATGACTTTAGTATCTCGTTTGTGAGCTTCTTTTGTGAGTTTTTGGAAATCAGCTAAACTCCCATATTCAGGATCAACACTATAGTAATCGGTTACATCATATTTATGATAGCTTGGCGATGGATTAATAGGCATTAACCACATGCCATTCACTTGTAGGTCTTTTTTAGTGTTTGGTTTTCCATCATTTAAGTAATCAAGCTTTTTTGTAATCCCTTTCAAATCTCCATGGCCGTCACCGTTTGAATCATAAAAAGAGTTTACATAAATTTCGTAATAAACACCATTTTTGCTATTACTTTCCACTACCGGTTTAGCGTTTACTTCCGTTGATAAGCTAATAGCTAACGTTAGTGACATTGCGGCAGCACTCCACTTTTTCGTTTTCATACTCTCTCATCTCCCTTTCGTTTTAATAAAAACGGTTGCATGAATTGTTACAAAATATAATGTATCACCAAAATTAAAAATTTCAAACATTAAAAATTTTTTGATTATTATTACCTAGAAAAAATTCTCCAACGAATTAAGGAGAGCCGAATGTTATCGATTATGACCATATATGAAATATCATTATTTTTTAAAAAAGGCTTGTATTCTATTTAAAAGACTTTTATAATAAGCGAAAGCAATGAAACCGCTTTCCAAAGGGGGTATTTTAGATTTTGATGCAAACGTTTGCTCAGGTTGACTACTTACCACAAAAAAGAATTAAAAGGGGTTGAAAAAATAATATTAATAAACTCGGACATCAACGTAAACGTTTACGTTGATAATAATTTCGTGCATTTACGTAAACGTTTACGTTGTTGCTAATCTCATAACAGTTGTGTAAAAAAGCTAAAAACATTAAAAGGTGGGATTTTCATTGAAGAAATTGCTTAACCTCTCAATCATTGCATTATTGGTTTTTGTTTTGGCGGCTTGTAGCAAGCCAGGCACCCAGCAGACAGCACCCTCGCAAGATCCAGAAACTTCAAGTAACAAAGACAACAGCAGCTCTACCCAAGAAATTCAACCAGAAGAAGGTGCAGAGCTGCTTCTTTGGGACAACGACGACTCAGAAGGAGAATGGGCGAAATATGTTGCTGAAAAATTCACGGAAGAATATGAAATACCGGTTAAGGTTGCAGTGGTAGAGCACACAGCTTCAGCTGCTAAACTACAAACAGATGGGCCGGCGGGTCTTGGAGCAGATGTGTTTAGTTCAGCCAGTGACCATGTGGGCACGATGAATACGGCAGGACTTATTTATGATAATTATTATGCAGACGAATATACGCAGCGGTTTCTAGAAAATGCAGTCTCGGCGGTCTCAAATAAAGACGCAGAGGGCGAACTGAAATTGTACGGGTTCCCTACTTCTGTAGAGAGTGTAGCGCTTGTTTATAACAAGGAATTGCTTGACAGAATGGGCTTTGAGCCGGCTAAAACGATGGATGAGCTGATCCAGCAGTCAAAAGAATTTATGGCAGCGAACAAAGGATCCTATGGATTAATGATCGAACCGGGCAACTTTTACATTAATTATGCGTTCCTCGGCGGAATGGGCGGCTACATTTTCGGTGAAAACAACACTGAGCCAAGTGATATCGGTTTGAACAATGAAGGCTCTGTACAAGCGGCCAATTTTGTCAAAAAAATCCGTGATGAAATATTACCACTCAAAAAAGAAGATATTACAGGCGATGTCGTGACATCTTACTTTGAGGAAGGAAAGTTGCTTTACAATATTACAGGTCCATGGGCAGTAAAAGGATTACAGGATGCGGGTGTAAACTTCGGAATTACACCGATTCCAACACTTCCAAATGGTGAAGAGCCAACGCCGTTTTCTAGCGTTAAAGCTTACTATGTAAATGCGTACAGTAAGTTCCCGCAAGCTGCTACGCTGTTAGCAAAATTTGCAACAAGCGATGAAATGTTAATGAAACGTTACGAAATGACTGGCCAGTTGCCACCAACTCCAGAACTTCTAGAAGATGAATCTGTTCAAGAAAATGAGACTAGTAAGGCTTTTGCTAAGCAAATCAAAGAGGCAGTTCCTATGCCAAACATTACAGAAATGCAGGCAGTATGGGCGGGGATGGAAATGGCTTTTACATCCATCTGGAATAATGGTACAGATCCTAAGGAAGCTCTTGATAAAGGAGTACAGCAAATCAAACAGGCAATTGCTTCGCAAACAAAATAATGTTGAAACAGGAGGAATGTCTTTTTCAGACAATCCTCCCTATTTTAAGGAGGATTCGATATGGCTTCTTTACGGAACAAAGAACAGTATAGTGTGCCTGATACGGCGGCTAAAAAAGCCAAAAGAAAAGTGGCTTTCAAATCGTCTGTTTCGCCAACTAAAGTAGATAGATCCAATCCTAAAATAGCGGCGGTTTTGTCTCTACTATTTATGGGGGCTGGACAGCTGTATAACCGGCAAATTTTAAAAGGGCTCAGCTTTGCTGCACTGGAATTGTATCTTCTCATTTTTTGGACGGTGCCATTCCAGTGGGCCATGTGGGGGTTGACTACACTCGGTGAAACGCCACAGGGCCGGGATGGATTTAAGATTGTACAAGGGGATCATTCTATCTTTTTATTAATTGAAGGGATTTTGTTTTTAATTTCTTTCCTTCTATTCCTTTGGTTTTATTATTTTAATGTCCGTGATGCATACAAAGTTGCAATTAAAAGTCAAAAAGGCTTGAAACCAAACAATGCAAAAGAAATGTTTAAAAACATTTGGGAAAACGGATTTCCTTATTTATTGTTGACGCCATCTATTGTATTTACGGCCTTTCTGACTATTCTTCCTTTATTGTTCGGAGTATTGATCGCTTTCACAAATTATTCAGCACCGAACCATTTGGCACCTAAAAGCCTGGTAGACTGGGTGGGACTGGACACATTCTTACAGTTGTTCCAGATGAAAACGTGGAGTGCCACTTTTTATGGTGTTTTTTCATGGACTGTAATCTGGGCGATTTTATCTACAGTGACGACATTCTTTTTAGGTCTTGTTTTTGCTGTGATTTTAAACCAAAAAGGCATCCGGTTTAAACGTTTTTGGCGGAGCGTATTTATCTTGCCATGGGCCATTCCGCAATTTGTCTCTATTTTAATCATGCGAAATATTTTTAATGGCGAATTTGGACCCATTAACCGGTTTTTAATCGATTTAGGTATCATCAATCAAGCAGTTCCATGGCTTTCTGATCCATTTTTGGCTAAAGTGACGCTCATTGGCGTGAATATGTGGTTTGGCTTCCCATTTTGGATGGTATTGATGAGCGGTGTCTTAACAAGTATTGACAAAGAATTATATGAAGCAGCGGATGTAGATGGTGCAGGAAGCTCCCAAAAGTTTTGGAAGATTACGATGCCGCTTATTATGTTTGCCACTGCGCCGCTTGCCATTATGTCATTTGCAGGCAACTTCAATAACTTCAATATCATTTACTTAATGACAGAAGGCGGGCCGGTCAACATTGATTATGCTTATGCAGGATCAACCGATATTTTGATTAGCTGGATCTATAAACTAACACTCGACAACAACCAGTTTGCGGTTGCTTCGTGCGTTTCCATTTTAATTTTTATTATTATTGCTACATTCTCGATTTGGAATTTCAGACGGACGAGAGCCTTTAAAGAGGAGGATATGATGTCATGACGAGCATGAGTTCAAGCAGGAAAGTTGGAAATATGTTGATGTACGCTGTTTTAATCATTACCGCTCTCTGCGTTTTGTATCCAGTTGTTTGGATTGTAGCGGGTTCCTTAAATCCAGGAGATTCATTATTCTCCTCAAGATTGATTCCGGATACGCTCTCATTTGCGCACTATCAGTATTTATTTACTGAAACAGATTATCCACTTTGGTACTGGAATACGTTTAAAATTGCTTTTTGGAATATGATCTTATCGACTGTTTTAGTGGTAACAGCTGCATATGCTTTCTCTCGCTTCCGTTTCCCGGGCAGAAAACAGGGATTGATGGCTATGCTCGTACTGCAAATGTTCCCGAGTTTTATGGGCATGATCGCGATCTATATTCTTCTGCTTCAAGTCAATCTACTGGATAATCATTGGGGATTAATCCTTGTATATGCTGGCGGATCGATTCCGTTTGGCGCTTGGCTTGTAAAAGGCTATTTTGATGGAATTCCAAGAAGCTTAGAAGAAGCAGCAAAAATTGATGGAGCGAGTGACGTTACAATATTTTATAAAATTATGATGCCGCTCTCTAAGCCAATTTTAGTATTCATTGCGGTTACAAACTTTATCGGTCCCTGGATGGACTTTATCTTTGCACGACTTGTTTTGCGCTCGGACGAAAAGAAAACATTGGCCGTTGGCTTGTTTGAAATGATTTCAGGACGTGCAAATACAGAATTTACGAACTTTGCGGCAGGAGCCGTACTTGTGGCACTGCCTATTACTATTCTATTTTTTATTTTCCAAGATCAGCTTGTAAATGGATTAAAAGCAGGCGCCAATAAAGGATAATATACAGGAGGAGTTTCATGTTAAAAGAAGCGATTTATCACCGTCCGAAAAATAATTTTGCGTATGCATACGATGAAGAGACAATTCACGTTCGTATGAGGTCTAAAAAAAATGATCTGACAAAAGTTGAACTGATACATGGAGATCCGTATATGTGGGCAAATGGAGAGTGGCAGCGCGGGAAGAAAGAAATGAAGCTTGCTGGATCGGACGAACTGTTTGACTATTGGTTTGCTGAGCTAAAGCCGCCTTTTCGACGTTTGCGTTATGGGTTTAAATGTATAAATGGAGAGGAGACCATCTACTATACAGAACGTGGATTTGATCACGAAGAACCAAAACGCAGTGATTATTATTTTTGTTTTCCATTTTTGAACGCCAAAGACTTATTTCAGGTGCCTAGCTGGGTTAAAAAAACAGTTTGGTATCAAATCTTTCCTGAACGTTTTGAAAATGGCGATGCAAACCTAAATCCGTTAGAAACGTTGCCATGGGGAGAAGAGCCGTCGCCAATCAATTACTTTGGAGGCGACTTCCAAGGTATCATGAATCGCTTAGATTATTTAGAAGAGCTAGGGATTAACGGAATTTATTTCACTCCTATTTTTAAGGCAGAAACCAATCACAAATATGATACTACCGACTATATGGAGATTGATCCGCAGTTTGGCGATAAAAAAACGTTTAAAAAACTGGTAGAGGAATGTCACAAGCGGGGCATCAAAGTGATGCTAGATGCTGTTTTCAATCATAGTGGTTTCCATTTCCCACCGTTTCAAGACGTCTTGAAAAATCAGGAGAACTCAAAATATAAAGATTGGTTTCATGTTCGGAAATTTCCTTTAATAGAAAACGAGAAACTCAATTACGACACATTTGCTTTTGCGAAATCCATGCCAAAACTAAATACTGAAAACCAAGAAGTGAAAGAATACTTATTAAAAGTAGCGAAGTATTGGATTAAAGAATTTGATATTGATGGATGGCGTCTTGATGTGGCAAACGAAGTTGACCACCAATTTTGGCGGGAATTCAGGCAGGCGGTTCATTCCGTTAAGCCCGATGTGTACATACTCGGTGAAGTGTGGCACGACTCGATGCCCTGGCTCCAAGGAGACCAATTTGACGCAGTGATGAACTATCGGTTTACAAACGCGGTAATAGACTTTTTTGCAAAAGGGGACCGGACAACTGAGCAGTTTAAACACGAAATTGTCCATGTTTTGCAGTCCTATCCGGAGCCAGTCAACCAAGTTGCATTCAACCTACTTGGGAGTCATGATACGCCGAGGATATTAACAACAGCGAAAGAAAACAAAAAAAATCTTTTGATGATGTACTTGTTTCAACTGTCTTTCCCCGGTTCTCCCTGCCTTTATTATGGAGATGAGATTGGCATGACAGGGGAGCAGGACCCAGGCTGTCGCAAGTGTATGGTTTGGGAACAAGAAAAGCAGGACCGTGAGTTATGGAAGGCAATTCAAACCCTTATTGCCATGCGCAAAGAAATCAAAGTGTTCGGGAATGAAGGAGAGTTTTCTTTTTATGATGTTCATCCGGAAGCAGTCAGTTATACAAAGACTAACAAGCAGGAACAGCTTTTATTCATTTTAAACCCTGGCGATAAACCGCTCGATCTTTCTATACCATCAGATTTCTATAATGAAACCGATATATGGTCGTGTAAAGAAATAAAAGATACAAAAGTTTTTCTCGAAGGAAAAGGATTTAAAATTCTTTACCGGAAAATTAAAACGAATATTGAACAGAGTGAAATTGCTAAAACCCTGGCCCCATGATACGGTATTTACGTAAATAGAAAGAAGGGCTTGGAATGATGTATACCATTAAAGATGTAGCAAAAAAGCCAATGTATCAACAGCTACAGTATCACGCATTATTAATAATCTGCCTGGCTACTCTGAAAAAACAAAAAAGAAAGTACTTGAAGCGATAAAAGAGTTAAACTATCAGCCCAATGCATTGGCGCGCGGGCTCATTAATCGGCGTACACATACCATTGGAGTTATTCTTCCGCACTTTTTAAACTCCTATGCAACTCAGTTGTTAAATGGAATTGAAAAAAAGGCCCATGAACTTGGATCAAGCGTGATTTTTTGCCAAACAGAATCCTTTGGTATCAAAACGATGAAGTATTTGCAGGTGTTAAATGAGAAACGGGTAGACGGTCTTATTTTCATCAGCTCTGTTTTGGAGAAGGAATATTATGAGTACATTGAAAAAATAGAAATGCCACTCGTGCTTTTATCAACAAAATCAGATCAATTTAAGGTTCCTTATATTGAAGTTGACGGGAAGGCGGCTATTTATTCGGCTGTCCAATACTTAATAGAAAAAGGGCATCGGAAAATTGGCATGATTGGGAATAAGGAAGACCCTATTGCCGGAGTGCCTAGAGTTAAGGGCTACAAGGCAGCATTAAAGGCCTACAATATTCCTTTTGAAAGTAACCGGCTTACTTATAGCAGGGGATTCAGTTATGAAGATGGAGTGAAACATTTTCAAATTTTGATGAAGAAGGCACCCGATATAACTGCTGTTGTGACGATAAGTGACGAAGTTGGAGTAGGCGTTTTAACAGCTGCTCACAAAATGGGAATAAAAGTGCCTGATGATATTTCTGTAATTGGATATGACAACTTGAGTATTGCAGAAATGTCGATTCCAAAATTAACATCTGTTGCCCAGCCACTCGAAAGAATGGGGGAAAAAGCAGCAGAAAAATTATTTGAAGTGTTAGCCACAGAAAGTCCGGTAGACAACTGCATTATGCCTCATGAAATTATTGAAAGAGAAAGTGTGCGAACAATCAAATATGAAGCTTGATTAAGGGATGGGGGAGCAGACTTGATTAAAAGCAAGGTAATGAATGTCGGAATGATTGGACTTGGCGGAATGGCAGAGGCTCATCGAAAAGCAATGGGAAAAATAGAATGTTTGCAGCTGGGAGCGCTTTGTGATGTAGATGAGGATATTTTAAACAAAATAGGTGATGAAGAAGCGATAAGAGAAAATAAACGGTATACCAAGATGGAAGAATTAGTCGCTGATCCTGAAGTCGACGCCATTATTTCTATTGTACCTAATCACTTGCATGCTTATGTTTTAAAGTTGTGTATTCAACACAAGAAACCAATTATGGCAGAAAAGCCGTTTACGTTAAATTTTGATGAAGCGGAAGAGCTGGCTGCTTTGTATGAAAAACAGCCAATACCTTGCATGGTGGGGTTCTCCTATCGCTACATTCCTTCCTTCCGCTATACAAAGAAGCTGTTGGAAAAAGAAAAAATTGGTTCAATCCGCCATATTGCTGTGCGCTATTTACAGTCATTTGGAGCGCCTTTGTTTGAAGTTCCATACCTTTGGCGTTTTAACAAAGCATTGACAGGGACAGGCGCGTTAGGAGATTTAGGTTCACATATGATTGACAGCGCCAGGTTTTTTGTCGGAGAATTTCATTCTTTATCTGCACTTACAAAGACATTTGTTCAAGAGAGAAAAGATCCAATCAGTGGAGAAATGGTAAAGGTCGAAGTAGATGATTATGCTAGTTTTCAAGCGGTACTTGAACACGATGTAATTGGTAATTTCGTTACAACGCGCCATGCTGTGGGATCTGGGAATCAGCTTGAAATTACACTGTATGGTGACTTCGGAACGATTCATCTCAATTGTGAACGTCCAAATGAAGTAGACATTTGCGTGAAAGATGCAGAAGATAAAGCACCAGCATTCAAAACGATACAAGTGCCTGATGGCTATGAAAAACAGCAGTTGCAGGATTTTGCAGATTTAATAAGGGGTCAGTCTGCTCAAGAAATGCCAAATTTTTATGATGGCTATCAAAACCAAAAAGTACTTGAAAAAATTATTCAGTCTGCTGAAAGTGGTCAATTTGTAAAAGTAAACTAGTATAACAGGATGGGCCACTTATATCGCTGATTATCCTTTAATTAGAATTATATATTATTACTTTTGTACATTTAAAAAATGGAGGAAAAAACATGATTAAGGTAACAGTATGGAATGAAAACCGGCATGAAAAGAAAAATCCGGCGGTCCGTGAGGTTTACCCGGACGGGATTCACGGCGCTATTGCACAATTTTTAACAAAAGCAGGATTTGATGCAAAAACAGCGGTTTTAGACGAGCCTGAGCATGGATTAACAGATGAGGTGTTAAGCGATACGGATGTACTTCTTTGGTGGGGCCATCTTGCACACGGGGAAGTAAGCGATGAAATCGTAGCGAAAGTACAACAGCGCGTTCTAGATGGCATGGGACTGATTGTTCTTCATTCCGCTCATTTCTCCAAGGTCTTCAAGACACTGATGGGGACAAGCTGTGATTTAAAGTGGCGTGAAGCGGATGAAAAAGAACGTCTGTGGGTTGTGGCGCCGAATCATCCGATTACGGAAGGCATCGGGGAATACATTGAACTGGAAAAAGAAGAAATGTATGGCGAGCATTTTGACATTCCAGCGCCGGAAGAGCTTATTTTCACAAGCTGGTTTGAAGGCGGGGAAGTGTTCCGGAGCGGCTGCACATATACACGTGGAAACGGCAAGATCTTTTACTTTAGACCAGGACATGAAACGTATCCAACCTATCATAACAAAGATATTCAACGTGTCATTGTAAATGCAGTGAAATGGGCCGAGCCTGTCCAGCGTAGCCGTCCAGTTTACGGAAATGCACAGCCATTAGAGAACATTGTAGAAAAGGTAAACCAATAAGCAGAATATATGAAGGAGGAAGAAACAATGGGGAAATTAAAAGTCGGGGTAATTGGGTGCGGGAGTATTGCTCAGTATCGTCACTTGCCAGAATATAAAATGAATAAAAATGTAGAGTTAGTAGCGGTTTGCGATATTAATGAAGAGCGCGCAACAAAAATAGCCCAAAAATATGGAGTAAAAGCATACACTGACTACAAGGAGCTCCTACAAAGCGGCGAAGTAGAAATGGTCAGTGTATGTACACCAAACTATCTTCATGCACCAATCTCGATTGCAGCCTTAAACGCAAGAGTCCACGTTTTATGCGAAAAGCCGATGGCTACTTCAGCAGAAGAAGCAGAGGCCATGATTGAAGCAGCTAAACAAAGCGGCAAAAAATTAATGATTGCACACAACCAGCGGTTTGTTCCCTCTCACCAAAAAGCAAAACAAATCATTGAAAGTGGAGAAATTGGGAAGATTTACAGCTTCCGCACGGCGTTTGGTCATGGCGGGCCGGAAGGTTGGAGTGTAGATGGAAAAGAAGCATGGTTCTTTAAAAAGGAACAAGCATTTATCGGGGCCATGGGAGATCTAGGCGTTCACAAAACAGATTTAATGCGTTATCTCTTAGGAGAAGAAATTATAGAAGTGGCTGCATTTGTAGAAACAAGCGCCAAGGACTTTGCGGATGTAGATGATAATGCTGTCTGTATTTTAAAAACAGAGGGTGGCATTATCGGTACACTTGCGGCAAGCTGGGCTTATAACAGAGGAGAAGATAACGCGACGATTATTTACGGAGAAAAAGCGATTCTTCGTTTAGAAGATGATCCAGCCCATTCATTGGTAGTGCAATATACAAATGGAGAAACGCTTAAATATGAGCTTGGTCAAATTCAATCTAATGCAGAAGGAGCTCAACATAACTCGTATGTTGTGGAACAGTTTGTGAATTCAATTCTTTATGATCAGGACCCTCTGGTTACGGGTGAAGAAGGAATGAAATCATTAGAAGTGATCTTAGCAGCATTGCAATCACATGAGACAAAACAAATTGTATGTACGAGAAAGGATGTAGCAGTTCATTAAGTAAAACGTAAAAGTGAAGATACAGCTGTAAGAGCATATCTTCACTTTATTTTCACAGTAAGAGACATAATAGTGATTAAAAAACTATTTCGTTAAAAAGTAAACCCTATACAGAAACCGTCTTCAGTTTAAACAAGAGAGGAAAACTATGATACAAAAACAACTCATCGTTGGGTTAATACCAGGACTTGAATCAAGAATGGCAGTTCAATTTGTCCAAAAAGCTTCTTCATTCAGCAGTAATATTTTTCTAATGAAAAATGAAAAAAAGATGGCTGCAAAAAGTATTATAGGAATTATGGTCTTAATGATTTGCCGAGGGGATAGTGTTACCTTAATCGCAGATGGTATTGATGAAGAAAAAGCCGTTACTGTACTCAGTGGTATTCTTATCAATGAATTTGATGAATAAATACAAATTGTAGGCACTTCTTTTAAAAAGAGTGTCTTAGTGCACATTAGGAATAGATACATTCCTTTGAGTATTTAAGTAACATATGTTCCAAAACTCATTGTAAACTTTTCCTTTCTGTCGCGCGGTTACATCTGTTCATTATTCTATGTTCAATAACCTACTCATTCTTATCTTTTGTTATATAAAGTTTAGGATGAACAATAGATGTCCCTTAAATCAGATAAAAACAAAAGACTTAACTCTTCCAGATACTTTAAGCGAAGCAAAAAGAGGAGGTGAGTAATAAAGAACCTCAAATTAATATAAAAAATTTGCATGAATGACGAGGTATAAAGTTTCTTCTTGTGATGCCTACCCAATGTATAAAGAGTTTTATTATCTCGTAGGAGAGCTGCTTTAAGTGTCACTTTCGTTGACTGACTACTTTCTGCGCTCTCCTTTTTGTTATGTAATTTAGTCAACATGATTTGAAAAGCTGTAGGTTTTCTGTAAAAAAACATTGCTTCCAAGAAGTTAACAGAGAAAAATATTAAAGACTTACTAGAAAAAGGGATAACATCCGTAATAAAAGGCTTTAAATCTAAATCCAAGAAACCGTTTGAAGCTAAGTTTAAAATTGAAGATAAGAAAATCGGCTTTGCCTTAGCAATAAGGGGTAGCGTCACATGCCCATCAAGCTAAAAAAGCAAATTACCCCCAAAAACAATAAGAAGATACTTGTAGCTAAATTTAATTAAAGACGGAGGTACAACATGACTGAACAAAAAGAAACAAGAGCCATCTTAACCAAAGAAGATCTAATCCATGCATTTAAAAACTGCGGATTAAGAGAAGGTCAACACATATTCGTACATACTTCTTTAAGCAAGTTGGGTTTTGTTGTAGGCGGACCCGAAATCTTAATCCGGTCCCTTCTTGAAATTGTCGGTGCAGAAGGGACCTTGATGATGCCGTCCCAGACGTGGAAGAATCTTGATCCTTCAACGGGAGTCCACTGGGAAGAGCCTACGGCATGGTGGCCGATAATTCGAGAACACTGGCCAGCCTACGATAAAGAAATAACCCCTGCGATTGGTATGGGTGTCGTGGCTGAAATGTTCCGCACGTGGCCAGGGTCAAAAAGGTCGGATCACCCAGTACGATCAATTACCGCAGTAGGCAAGCATGCGGAATATCTAACGCAAAACCATGATTTATGCAACATCTTCGGAAAGGGCTCCCCGTTGGATAAATTGTATCATCTGAATGGTTATGTACTCTTAATAGGCGTCGGCTATGATAAGAATACGTCGCTGCACCTGGCTGAAACCATAGCCAAATTTCCTGGCAAGAAGGTTGTCCATGAAAGTAGTGCAATTATGAAGAAAGGAACGCGCATGTGGGTGACTTACGAAACCCAGGCTGTGGACGATGGAGATTTTGTCCGCTTGGGGGACGAATATGATAAAGAAATGAATATCAAGATTCATAAAATCGGAAACGCCGAAGTCCGATTTCTTGCGCAACGGTCGCTGGTAGACTGGGCAACTGTATGGATGGAAAAAAACAGGGTGTAGGAACTTTAACGTTAGCAAAGTAAAGTTAATTTATCCAACTCTAGAAGAGCTTGCAGATTCATATGAACTAATTGCAGAAGTCAGACTGACCGTTGAAGAACCTGAAAAAATTGAATATGAGGTAGCGTCACATACCCATCAAGCGAAGTTAAAATCATACCCTCAAAATGAAAATACTATGCTTATCGTAAGAAGTTTACATGCGGAAAGTCAGTTATTATTAAACTATTTTGTTTTTTTGACGATAACATTAACAGAACTATATACTTAAATCATTATATCTTCAAATAGGGATTTAATGTTAAAAATGGAGGAACAAAGAATGGGGTTGCCGCTGCGTGTTGAAAAAAATGGGAAGGTATCTAAATTTGGCATAAAAACAAAATTAATCCTTACTTTTATATCGGTTATTATTTTATTTGCCGCGGCTTTAGCTATTTCTATCATAATGAACAATCGAATTAGCGAGCTGACAGATGATATTGTCTCGGCCAACAAAAAAATGAAGATAATCGAAAATGTGAATATGTTTGCTAAGAGTGCAAACGGAGATGCAGCACAGTATTTGCTAGCGCCTGAAAACCTGCAGTCCAATTTTAAAGAAAGATATTTGTCTGATGCAGAAATGGTAGAAAACCAAATCAAAACCTTGAAAACAGTAACTACTGACAAAAGTGAATTAAAGCAGATTAAACAATTTACGGATGAATGGAATGCTTTTACGGCGAACGTAGAAAGGCTGTCCGTTCTGTATGATGCGGGTGACACAGTTAAAGCCCAGCAATCCTTTACTAAAAAATCATTTGATCCAGTCGCTTTCTCTCTGCTGTCTTATAGTTTTGGTCAGGAAGAATTAATTGGTGAAAAAGAGAAGGCCATCTCTAACTATCTGTCTATGATTAAATACATAAACATTATAGTTCCCATTTTCGTCATTATAGTTGCTCTGACCATCTCCAACGTTTTTTCCAATCGGATAACGAGAAGAATAAAAACCATTCAGGACCATGCTTTAGAGATAGCCAATGGCAATTTAGTAGTGGATCCCATTGAGATAAAGAACCAGGATGAATTGAGTTTACTAGCTTCTTCGTTCAATACCATGGTTATGTCTCTTAAAGAATTAATTGGAGGAGCGGATTCCGTTTCCAGCCAGGTGGCCGCTTCTGCCTCGCAGTTACAAGCCAGTGCGGAGCAGACAAGTTCTGCAACTGAGCATATTTCCTCCGTTATGCAGGAAATCGCTTCAGGAACGGGACGGCAAGTGGAAGACATTGTGAAAAATCAAGGAATTATTGAAAATGTGTCTGCGGGCATGTCAAATATTATGACGCGCACTGACGATATGACTAAGTCCATACAGATAAGCAATGAGACTTCGGTGAAAGGAAAAGTAGATTTGAACAATGCCACCAATCAAGTGAAAAAAATTGAAACCAGTACAAACAGAATGAGCCGGGTGATACAGGAATTGGATCATCATTCAATCCGAATAGGTGAAATCATTTCCGTTATTACGGATATAGCAGAGCAAACCAACTTGCTGGCTTTGAACGCTTCGATTGAGGCAGCAAGAGCTGGTGAACATGGAAAAGGATTTGCTGTGGTTGCGGCTGAAGTCCGGACACTCGCGGAGAAGTCAAGAGCCTCCGCTGATGAAATAAAAAATCTTGTGGCTACCATTCAGCAGGAAACGGCCAATACCGTTACAGAAATGGAAACAGGAAAAGGGGAAGTTGAAAAAGGTTTACAGCTTATTGAAATTGCGAATGAGTCCTTTTACCGGCTTGAATCATTGATTAAAGATATAACAGAGGAAAATGAGGTTATTCGCAATATCACTGTTAAAGTAAGTGAGGATGCAAGAATAGCCAATGAACAGATGACCGCTGTTTCATCCATTTCTAATGAAAATGCTTCGGGAATTGAAAATGTTTCCGCAGCAACAGAAGAGCAGATGGCCTCAATGGAAGAAGTTGCTTCTTCTACCGTTGCTCTTGCCATCCAAGCAGAAGAATTAAAAAACCTAATTGGAAAGTTTACGTATTAGGAAGGAGGACACAAAGTGTTTTGGAAAGCGTCTCTAATTACTGCATTAA
Organism: Domibacillus indicus; assembly: GCF_000970685.1. Taxonomy (GTDB): domain Bacteria; phylum Bacillota; class Bacilli; order Bacillales; family Domibacillaceae; genus Domibacillus; species Domibacillus indicus. The sequence continues at coordinate 38,554 of NZ_LAJB01000005.1, read as the reverse complement.
CTTCCTTGCTGCTAGTGGGGTGCTCATCAGCAAATGATGAAAACCAAAAAGTAACATTGGATTTTTGGACGACCACAACAGAGAATGAAACCGCTGCGGTTTTAGAAGTAGTTAAAAAATTTGAAGAGAAATACCCGTCCGTAAAAATAAAGGTGAAGGAAGTCGAATTTGCCAAAGCGGGCAATCAATTTAAAACAGCCACTTTATTGAACGAAGCTCCTGATATTTTAAGAAGTGATATAGGGTGGACAACCGAACTTGCCGATTTAGGCGTTTTATTGCCTTTAGATCATAAAGTTTCTCAAGAGGATAAAAAAGACTACTTTCAATCTGCTTTCAGATATAACGAGTACCAAGGGCATATTTATGGAATTCCCATGGTCACGGACTCACCCGCTTTATTGTATAACAAAAGGATCCTGAAAGAAGCCGGCTACGACAGTCCGCCTAAAAGCATGAACGAATTACTGACCGTTGCTAAAAAGATTACAAATAAAAATCAATATGGGATCTTTATTTCCCCCGATTCTTATTATGCTCTTCCATATGTTTGGGCTTTTGGAGGCGGAATGATATCAGACAATAACGAAATTCAAATTGACAACGAGGGATCAATAAACGGGATCAATTTTATGATGCAGTTAATAAATCAGAAGGTTTCACAGCCTTATCCTACCTTTGATAACTGGAATGAAGTGATGATGAATGATTTTAAGGCTGGCAAAGTAGCTATGATCATTAATGGTCCCTGGGCCACTTCGGACATTTTAAGCAGCGAGGAATTTAAAGACTCGGGCAATCTGGGTGTTGCCCCTGTCCCTTCAGGCCCGGGCGGACAAGGTTCTCCAGTTGGAGGCCACAACTTAGTTATTTCAAAATATACAGAAGCACCGGATGAAGCTTACCAGTTTATTGATTTTCTAAACAGCAAAGAAAACCAGGTGTATTTTGCAGAAAACTTGGGTAATTTGCCAACAAGACAAAGCGCTTATGAGGATGAAGACTTGCTTAACAATGAAGTTTTTCAAGGCTTTAAGTCGCAGTTAGAAGTAGCAACATCTCGTCCCATTATTCCCGAAGGTTCACTTCTGTTTGGTGACTTCACAACTAACCTTTCCCAAATTCTATCAAAAGAGATATCGGTTAAAGAAGGATTAAAAAATGTTTCAGAATCCTGGGATTATTTAATCAATTAATTTTAAATGATTGTTTTTGAAATAACTATTTTTATCCTTAAGGAAATGGTGGTTGTTCTATGCTACTTGTAGGTCATTCTTAACTTTGACAAGAGAGCTCTTATTTAGTGGTAAACAATTCTAATTATTATTTACTGGGAGGTCAGCGCAAGCGGCTTCCTTGTTCTAACCCTGATGAAGCGAAGCAAACAGGCGGGATATGTGAACATTTTCAACTAAATCAATATACGTAGTCCTTTACGGGTTCGTCCATAAAGGTAAGCAGCATTAATCGCAGCTTACTGACTTTTTTAATTGCTTTTTGTTGTTATGCGATTTGACAAATAGGCCAATCCTAAAAAAATAAGTAATACAAAGGCTACTTTGTTCAAAGAAATTTGCTCCATGAGAGGAGTATGGGTTGAGCGATTCGATGTAAAAATAGACCACCAACTTGGCTCAGGATAAAAATGAGAGATGATGATCCAAATCACAAATAATGATAAACCAAAAGGCCAATATAACTTCATAAGATCCCTCCTCGTATAAACCAGTATATCAGGAATTTAATCACTTTTGTAATTAATGGAAAAAAATGATAGGCACAACAGATTAAATGTTCATTCCAATAGAGATTGAATATACTAATTAAATTGAAATTATTCTAAATATTATAATTAAATAAAGGTTACGTCTATTACATTTCTTATTTTAAAAAAACGATCGATTATGTACAAAAACTCGTCCTTTTCCGAACACGGTTGACCGGTTCTCAAAAGGACGTTTTTTCATTATCTTTTTTGTTATAAAACTCTGTTCGCTATTCTATGTTCATTAACTCATTTGCTTTTATCTTAGGCGACTCCTTTAACAAGGGCACGACTTTATCCCAGAAGTTGCAACTACATAAAATTTATAAATATGGTAAAATAGTAACAATATTGTTAGAACGGCTGGAGGAATTATCATGTCTTATCAACGCGAGGCTCAGCTTGAGAAAAATATGTATGAACAATTGATTAATAAAGGATATGAGCCTGTCGTATTGCCTGATTATGACGCACTTGTAGAAAACTTTAGGCAGCAGCTGAATAAATTCAACGAAAAGAAACTCGGCGGCAATCCTTTATCCGACTCGGAATTCACTCGCTTAATGACGCGCATTGATAAAAAGAGTATTTTTGAATCGGCTAAGATTTTACGCGATAAAGTCATCTTGCAGAGGGATGATGATTCAGAGGTTTATTTAGAACTATTTAATACGCGGGAATGGTGTCAAAATCTATTTCAAGTCACAACACAAACAACAGTAGAAGGAACCTACTTGAATCGGTATGATGTTACGATCCTCATTAATGGCTTGCCTGTTGTTCAAATTGAACTAAAGCGGCGTGGGCTTGATTTTAAGGAAGCATTTAACCAAATTCAGCGGTATCGAAAACACTCTTACAAAGGCCTGTATCGCTATTTACAGATTTTTGTGGCCAGCAATGGCGTAGACACCAAGTATTTCGCAAACAGTGATGGCAATATTCTTTTCGGATACACATTCTTTTGGTCGGACGAAAAGAATAAGCGGATTACCAACTTAAATGACTTTACGGATTCATTTTTAGAAAAATGTCACCTGGCCAAAATGATTTCACGTTATATGGTCATGAATGAAAGCGATAAATCCTTAATGGTCATGCGGCCTTATCAAGTATATGCTGTGGAAGCTCTTGTGAAACGAGCTTTAGAAACGAAAAATAACGGATACATTTGGCATACTACTGGATCTGGGAAAACATTAACCTCTTTCAAAGCGAGCCAAATCCTGTCTAATGAGCCACACATTAAGAAAGTATTCTTTCTAGTGGACCGAAAGGATTTAGACAGCCAGACCATTGCAGAATTTGATAAGTTTGAAAAAGGATCGGTTGATACAACAGATAATACGAATAAACTGGTCGAGCAAATCCAGGATATGACGAAGCCTCTTATCCTGACCACCATTCAGAAAATGGCGAATGCCGTAAAAAATCCGCGGTATGGTGCCATTATGGAGTCCTATCAAGATGAGCGTGTAATTTTCATCATTGATGAATGCCATCGAAGCCAGTTTGGAGACATGCACAAGGCGATTTCCCGTCATTTTAAAAATGCTCAGTACTTTGGATTTACAGGAACTCCCCGCTTTGAAGAAAACAAAAGCCAGGATGGGCGTGTGACGGCAGACCTTTTTGAAAAGTGTTTACATACCTACTTAATTAAAGACGCCATCCATGATGGGAACGTTCTTGGTTTTTCAGTAGAGTACCACCGAACCTTTAAAGAAAATGTAGATGAAGAAGATCAGACACGAGTGGAAGCTATTAATACTGACGAAGTATGGTTCCATGAAGATCGAATGAAGCTAGTCGCGGAGAATATCTTGAATAACCATGAACGCAAAGCACGCAGCAAAGGGTATACAGCCATCTTTACAGTCCAAAGCATCCCCATGCTGATCAAATATTATGATCTATTAAAAACGTATGATCATTCATTTAAAATTGCCGGCATTTTCACGTACGGAGCGAATGAAGAAAGTGAAGGGCGAGATGAGCATTCGAGAGATAGTCTGGAACGCTTGATGAAAGACTATAACCATTTATTTGAAACCAATTATACAACCGATACGTTCCCAAGTTACTTTTCAGATGTGTCAAAACGGGTGAAGTCAGCTCAAATTGATATTTTATTGGTTGTGAACATGTTTTTAACGGGGTTTGATAGTAAAACGCTAAACACCTTATATGTCGATAAAAACTTAAAGTACCATGATTTGATTCAAGCATATAGTCGTACAAACCGGGTAGAAAAAGCAACAAAACCATATGGCAATGTCGTCTGCTATCGCCAGTTAAAAAAGCAAACGGATGAAGCGATCCGGTTATTCTCTCAAACTAATTCGACAGATGATGTTCTAATGAGGAGCTACCAGGAGTACCTGAGTGAGTTTTTGGCTAATCTGAAGAAATTGCGCGACATGGCAGCTACCCCGTCAGCAGTAGATGAGTTGCAGAGGGAAGAAGATCAAAAAGCATACGTTGAACGCTTCCGTGAGTTAACAAAAGTGCTGGTGAAGCTACAAACGTTCACTGAATTCACGTTTGATCCTGAGGAACTGAATATTGCCCAGCAAGAGTATGAGGATTACAAAAGTAAATACCTCATGTTATATGAAAAAACAAAAAAACAAGTAGATAAAGTATCTATTCTGCAAGATATCGATTTTGCACTAGAACTCATGCATACCGACCGCATTAATGTCAGTTATATCATGAACCTCATTAAAGACATTGATTTTACAAATGCCGAAGAGGTAAAGAGAAAAACCAAGTTCATCAAAGAAGAATTAGAGCGTGCGGATAATGAGGAATTGCGCTTAAAAGTAGATTTAATCAAAGGATTCCTTCAGCGTGTCGTACCTACTCTAACAAATGAGGATTCTGTAGAGGAGAAGTACCAGGCATATGAAGAAGAAGAACGTGAAAAGGAAATCAAATCATTTGCCGAAGAAGTAACACTTGAAACCAACTTCTTAAAGACGTTCATTCAAGAATATGAATACAGCAATATCATTAAACAATCTGAAATCAGCGATTCGATAAAAGGCGGTCTTCTAAAAAAGAGAAGATTTTCTCAACGAATTGTCGATTTTATCCGGGAACATACCAAACGATTTGCTTGATCAAAAGAAAAAGGATATCATTCGATATCCTTTTTCTTTTGATATTTTTAAAAATATCATTTGACGAAGTTATTGAGATAGCGTATTGTTTTTGTAGATATTATAAAAAATATCAAAAAAAGGAGGAGTGTGAGTGCAGCTACAAACAATAGCAACCGTCACGCACGGAGCCTTTTTATCCCGTATAGAAACAAGCCCAGAAGATACAGCAGCTCAGATCGTCAAGCTCTATACCACGAAAGAATTGAATAAAAGCCTGGGTCTGGATTATAGAGGGGACCATGACCGAGTCACCACCATCCACGTTGCATCAGAGCGGTTCGCAAAATTAAAACTGGCCTCCGAAAAAATGGTCGTGGTCAATTTATTGTCGCAGAAAGCGGCTGCCATTCGAAAAGAACATACGGGGTTACTCATTCCATCTAACTTTGTTGTTATCGAATGGAACGAGCCTATGTCCCCTTTATACTTTGAATGGTATTTTAACGAACATCCTTCTTGCCGAAAGCAATTGCTGATTGCCCGGCAAGGAACGAGCATTTCTACCCTATCCATTCAAATGCTGCGTGAACTGGACATATTGATGCCTCCTCCAAACAAGCAAGAGCTGGTTGGAAAAATGTATAGAGCTCTTAAAAAGAAACAAGCTTTACAGATGGAACGCAACCTCTTGGAAGAACAATTTATGAATTGTAGGATTATCAAAGCGATTGGAGATATGAATCATGACAACAAGTGAAAAGCAACGGAAACAGCAGGCTGACTTACATAAGAAACTATGGGATATGGCAAATGACCTCCGCGGACAAATGGAAGCCTATGAGTTTAAAAATTATATTTTGAGTTTGATTTTCTATCGTTACCTATCCGAAAAAACAGAAGATCGTGTAGCGAAGCTTTTAGAAGAAGATGAGGTCTCTTATGCAGAAGCATGGGAAGATGATGAAATGAAAGAAGCATTAACGGAAGAACTGCTTGAGCAAATCGGCTATGTAATTGAGCCACAATACCTTTTTTCCAACCTGATGAAAGAAATTGAAAAAGGCGAACAAGGCAATTTTGACACAGAAACGTTGCAACAAGCAGTTAATACCGTGACGGAATCTACACTTGGAACAGATAGCCAGGAAGATTTCCAACACTTATTTGATGATTTAGACTTAGCTTCATCTCGATTAGGCCGCGACGTAAAATCTCGCTCTAAGCTGATCGCAAAAATTATGGTAAGCGTAAATAGCATTCCCTTCCTGCATGATGACGTAGATATTGACGTATTAGGAGATGCTTACGAGTATTTGATTTCTCAATTTGCGGCTAATGCAGGGAAAAAAGCAGGCGAATTCTATACACCACAGCAAGTATCGAGAATTTTAGCCAAAATCGTTACACATGGAAAATCCGATTTGAAAAGCGTGTACGATCCAACTTGCGGATCAGGTTCATTGCTTTTGCGGGTAGCTAAAGAAACGAATGTCCGCAAATTTTATGGACAGGAACTTACTTCTACCACGTATAACTTGGCACGAATGAATATGTTGCTTCATGATGTATCGTATCAAAATTTTGATATTCAAAATGCAAATACACTAGAGGAACCTTATCATACTGAAATGAAATTTGAAGCTGTGGTCGCCAACCCTCCTTATAGTGCTAAATGGAGTGCCGATACAAAATTTTTAGATGATGAGCGATTCAGTGCATATGGAAAACTTGCACCAAAATCTAAAGCCGATTTTGCTTTTGTTCAACATATGATTCACCATTTAGATGATAACGGAACGATGGCTGTTGTCCTTCCTCACGGTGTCCTCTTTAGAGGAGCTGCAGAGGGTGTTATCCGTAAATATTTAATTGAAGATAAGAATTACTTAGATGCGGTAATCGGATTACCGGCGAATATTTTCTTTGGAACGACGATCCCAACATGTATTTTAGTATTTAAAAAATGCAGAGAAGCCGGAGATAATGTCATTTTTATTGATGCGTCTAATGAGTTTGAAAAAGGAAAAAACCAAAACAATTTAACAGATGAAAACGTACAAAAGATAATTGAAACTTATGCTAATCGTGAGACGATTGACAAATACTCCTACGCAGCAACATTAGATGAGATTAGAGAAAACGAATATAACTTAAATATTCCTCGTTACGTTGATACATTTGAAGAAGAAGAAGCAATTGACTTAGATTTTATTTCAAAACGTTTAAAAGAAATTGATGATGAGGTTGCTGACATCGACGAGGAATTAGCAAAGTATTTCGAAGAGCTAGGAGTGTAAAGGGATGAATGCACCAAAATTAAGACTCAAAGGAAATGTGAACTCGTGGACTTCAGTAACTTTAGGTGAATTGCTTGCATTTAATAATGGAATTAATGCCGATAAAGATAGTTATGGGCATGGGCGAAAGTTTATAAATGTTTTGGATATTCTTAATAATAATTTCATTACCTACGATAAAATTATCGGATCTGTTTCAGTGAGCTTACAAGTAGAGGCTAATAATAAAGTTGAATATGGAGATATTTTATTTTTGAGAAGTTCCGAAACTAGAGAAGATGTCGGAAAGAGTTCCGTTTACCTTGATTCATCAGATTATGCACTCTATGGTGGTTTTGTAATTAGAGGTAAAAAAATCGCTGAGTATAATCCTTATTTTTTAAAGTTAAATTTAGAAACCCCTAAAATTAGAAATCAGATTGGATCAAAAGCCGGAGGAAGTACTAGATTTAATGTTAGTCAAGGAATCTTAAGTTCTGTAGAAATTAGTCTTACTACTTTAGAAGAACAACAACAAATTGCTGATTTTTTCACCCTGCTTGATCAGCGCATCGAAAAACAACAGGAAAAAATTGAATTGCTGAAAGCACAGAAAAAAGGGCTTGTGCAGAAGATTTTTAGCCAGGAAATTCGGTTTAGGGACGAGAACGGTGAATTATTTCCTGAATGGAATGAGTACAAAATAGGAGATATATTTGATGTAACAAGAGGTGTTGTTATAGCTAAGCCTACACTAGCTGCACAATATTCTAACGAAAGCCCATATCCTGTATATTCCTCCCAAACCTCCAATAATGGCATACTTGGATGGACAAATTCATACGACTTTGAAGGGAATTATTTAACATGGACTACCGATGGAGCAAACGCAGGGAAAGTTTTTCAACGTTCAGGTAAATTCAAATGTACAAATGTATGTGGCTTATTAGTTGAAAAGGAAGATACCAAAGGCTGGGCAAATAAGTTAGTTTCAGAAGCTCTTAATAGAGAAACACCGAAACATGTCTCATATGTAGGGAATCCAAAATTAATGAATGGTGTAATGAGTACAATAAAAATTAATTTACCCACTATTGATGAGCAAAAAAAGATTTCTAATTTTTTATCAAAACTTGAGTTAAAAATTGAAAAGGAAGAAGCAAAGCTCAAAGTATTAAAAGGACAGAAAAAAAGCTTTATGCAGAAGATGTTTATATAATCTAATTAAATAGATCTCGTAATACAAAGTCTTACACAAGCATCTATTTAACCACCGTTTTATAGACAAAATAGCCAGCCCCCTAAAATTAAAGTTTTAGGGGGCTTATAATGCTTGTTTCCGTCTATTTACTCGTCTATGTGTAGTTCTATATAAAACGTATATTTATAGAAAAAAGAGGTAACCCGATGGAGTAAAACCCATTTAATTTGTCTAAGTATTTATACATCAGATTTTTCACCGTCTAAGATTTAACATTTTTAAATACTGTATGAATTTTACAAATTACAGAAAATAATTCTCTTCGCCATTAATTTCTTTATCAAAAACGACCGTTTAAGAGAAGAAAAGAGTAATACACGAAAACAGACTAAAAACCTGTTTTTCTTTTATCAAAAGTATTATCAAAACAAATTATATCCATAAGAACGCATGGAAAGCTGAAAAAGATGATCGCAAAAGAAACTGTTCCCCAACACAGGCTTAAAATTATTGAGGAAAAGAATGCAGTTAAGTACTTAAATCATCATTAATTTATAATCAACCTTTCCCAAAGCACGCCATTATTTTAAAGGCACAAATATAAATTACAAGTTTTATTAAACGAGTGTTAATATTAACCAAAATGCGAAAATTAATCTTTTTTTAATGTTATGATACATTTGCAGCCTCGTTATTTATGGATACTAAATAGTACATGGAGGTTTTCATATGCCGGAGCAAAACGCTAATGGGAATTCCCCTCTTGCACGAAAATACATCGATGAAGAGCTATTTGACCAGCAACACAGGCAAGAAGTAAATCAGTTCCTTTCTGACTACCAGGCCGGTTTCTTTGAAAAAAACATTGAAAACATTCATCTTTTCTTTCAAAAATCCGCCGCTGGCCGCAAGTTGTCTGACCATTTTAGAAAACATTTTTTGGATGATGTTTTACGGGGGTGAAAAATGCTCTCGGCAAAAAACAATTTGTGCAGGAGCGGTTTTATTTTTACTACGAATACCAAACTACCGAAACTCTGGTAAGCAGACTGAACGTGCTTTATCAGCCTCACATCAAGTATCTAGCAGAAGCGGCTGCCCAACTTGGAACATATGAATTCTTTATGGAGCATATCCTCGTTGTTTTTAAAGAGATAAAACGCCAGGCCTCTCTAGAAGGGAATGATAAGCGAAGCAGGAATTCTCAAAAATCCCGTTCTATCGATGGGGATTATGACGATGTATACGAGGGAATCAAATATACTGATCCACACCTTGTAGCTGTCGAACTGGCCCATTACATCGAATTACTGGACCATTCATCTTCATTTAAAATTGGCAGACTAAAGAAAAAAGTGTTCCTGTCCGAATTCAAGGACTATTTATATAAAGCAGATGCTCTCTTAGGCATTCTAGAAGATTCATGATACAATAATCAAACTTAAGAGGCATCATAGCCGGAGCATGATAAAATTCAACTTTTCTGAGGCTATCTGGCCCAGTGTATTGATGAACGCCCAGCTCATAGAAACTAGTACGATTTCGGTTAATAGGGCAATTTATTGTATTAACACTATTTGTTAAATTCACATAATAAACATATAAAAGATATACCAACATAAGTTTACAAGCAACTTCTATAAAAAACTGAGGTGAAGATAGAGGATTTTATTACTAGAAAGTTAAGAAGTTTCTTTTATGTAGCTCAGCTTTTAGACATCCTCTTTAAAATGAAAACTTTGTGTATAAGCTGAGCCACAATTTTGTGAATTGAGTTTTTTATTTGAGAATAAAAGCTCTCTAGAGATTGAGTTCAACATATGTGATTCATTTCGCTTAGGTTTGACGGGGAAGTTTCTGCTTTAAAAATTGGATTTTGGCCAGAAGATTTTAGCCAGAGCCGCATTAAAAAATGGTGACTTTCCATTAGGTTTGGACATAGGTTTACCACCATTTATACCATTTCTTCTTTAACTCCGCCTTCTTGGCCTCTTGCGTATTTTTAAGGGATTCGAGCAAAAGCTGATCCCGCTTTTTTAGTGAATCCTTAATATATTGCTCTTGCTTATCTAGTTTTGACCCTAATTCCCGGTTAAACTGCTGCTGTTCATCTAACTTTGTTACCAATGCCTGATTAAACTGCTCCTGACGTTCCAGACGTTCCATTATCACGGCTAAGTCCTTCCGAATCAACCTCGAAGAATCCTCATTTATCGGTTCAGGCTTTACGGGTTCACCGGTTACAAAGTAATATTCAATCTGCTTAAGGGAGTAATTTTGCTCTCGATTTAATTTGCGTATCAGCAGAAGCCTTTCCAGCGCTGGCTTATCAAAATAATGGTACCCATTATCTCCTTGTACAGTCGGGATATGTGCTTTTAATTCCCTCATCCAATTACGTACTACACCAGGACTTTCATTCACATAATTAGCCGCTTCTTTCACCGTCATGCGGATTTCCTCAAGGTTTTCCGTTAGGTTTTTATCATGTAGATCCTGCGTTTGATTTACGATTTTAATCACCCTTTCAAGGTAGGTTTCAACGCATGTGACTGAACAGCAACCCGTTGTTATGCCTTTCCCAAGGTGTGTGAACCGCTTCGCTAAGGTTTTAGAGCAGGTTATTCACTTATGTTTACAGTTCGATGTTCCTTCCTAATATCCTTTAAAAATGAAAAGGTTGTTTCGAGATGATTATGAAGCTTCCAACGAGTTATTTAGAATGTTTTCAAAGAGAGGATGAGCAATAGATAGATATGAAAAAAGCAACCATAAAGAAAAACTCAATTGGAGAGCCAGTTATATCAAAGAACTATAAAGAATTTTTTATGCTCGGTTTATCATGCTCTGACAATTAAGGCACAAATGAAGTTTTAGTGTCTCAAAGAAGTTTCATGCTTCTTCTGTATTATCCAATTATTAGCATCAAAATGATTTTTAAAAATGCCAATGAATTAAACGTTTACTAGAAATAATTAGATTTTAACCGAAAAAACATCTTATTTTTCTGAAAAAAACATAATTCTACCTAATACTTTGAAGCAGGAGTACTTATGTAAATGTGAGAAAATCTAACAAGATAAATTTCAGAAAATACAAAAAAATATTGACGATTTTTTCATTGTATAATAATATTTTAGGTAACAAGAAAAAAATTTTTAATATTGCCTAAAAAAAAGTAATGAATTTAGTCTGAGAAGAGGCATATAAAGGTGATACATATGAAGAAATTTAAAGATGAATTGCCTTCACTGATTTCTACTGTGGTAGTTATTACAGGTCACTTTGCAGATAGGACGGAAATAATCTTGTTCGATTGTTTCTAAAGGAATCGAAAGCGCTAACATTTACATAAATGGAAAGGTTGATTAACATGGAAAACATTAAAGATGAGCTGCCTTTGCTGCTTTCTATCATGTCAGGAATTACGGGGCAATTTGGAGATAAATGTGAAGTGGTTTTACATGATTTAACTCAAGACTACGAAAGTACAATTATAGCGATTATGAATGGTCATGTAACTGGAAGGAAAGTCGGTGATTGTGGAAGTAACCTCGGTTTAGAAGTTCTTAGAGGCACTGTAGAACAAGGTGATAAGTTTAACTACGTAACTCAAACGAGAGATGGGAAAATTTTAAGATCAACCTCAATTTATTTGAAAAACAGTCAAGGTAAGACCATTGGTTCTATATGCATTAATCTTGATATCTCAGACTTTTTAGCCGCGGAACAAACCATTAAATCGATTACCATGCACAGCCTGGATCAGGAAGTCAATGAAGTTTTTGTAAACGATGTGAACGATCTTCTGGATTACTTAATAAATGAATGCCAAAAAGAAGCTGGAAAGCCCATATCTCTTATGTCAAAAGAAGAAAAAATTAAAGCAATTGACTATCTCGATATTAAAGGAGCATTTCTAGTTAAGAAGTCTGGAGATAAAGTTTGTCAGAGATTTGATATCTCAAAATTCACTCTGTATAGCTACCTTGAAGAAGTACGTACTAAGCGCAAGGAGAAAGAGGAAAAAGGAAACCTTATATAAATGTTTTAGATAGTAATAGGTATTGTTGGAAAATAGCTTATTTATAAAGGTCACGTAATTAACAACACCTATTTTATATAAAAAAGTTTTAACATCGATTAATGTGATATTTTTGTCACTCTCACTATTAATAAATCTAGTTATACATGAAATTGTATATAATCATGAATTTTAGGAGGAATTATATGAAACTGTGTGAAAAAGTGGCTATTATTACAGGAGCCAGTAATGGGCACGGAATGGGAAGGGGATTTGCTGAAGGGTTTGCAAGAGAGGGAGCAAATTTAGTTTTAAACTATTATTCCCAAGACGAAAATGAAATGGAAAAGTTTCGTAAAGAATTAGAACAGTTTGGCAAGAAAGTTATTCTAGTGCATGGTGATATTTCGAAAGAAGAAACGGTAAAGGAGTTAGTAGAAACAGCTATTGCAGCATTTGGACGAATTGATATCTTGTTAAATAATGCAGCTATATCAACGTTGAGCCACATTCAAAATATGCCAACTGAAATGTGGGATCGTATGATTGAGGTAAATCTTAGAAGTGTCTTTTTAACTACAAAGTATGTGGTGCCATATATGATTAAGCAAAACGGAGGTAGAATTATCAATATTTCCTCACAGCTTGCTCAAAAAGGTGGGAAAGAACATAGTCATTATGCAGCTGCAAAAGCCGGAATAATTGGTTTTACTAAATCAATTGCATTGGAGCTCGGTGTGTTCGGCATTACAGCTAACTGTATTGCCCCCGGACCAATCGAAACTCAAATGATGGACGAGGTTAGTGAGGATTGGAAAACAAAAAAACGATTAGAATTAGTTATACCAAAATTCGGAAGGGTGGAAGAAGTTGTGCCAACTGCAATCTTCTTAGCCTCTGATCCTGAAGGAAATCTTTATACTGGTCAGACACTTGGACCTAATTTAGGGGATGTAATGCAATAAAATATAAAAATGAGATTACCTCAAAGGAGGTGATACGGTTTTAAAGATTTTTATAAGAATGGGTAATTTTGAAAAATTTAAAAGGGAGGGAAATTTATGGAGGAAAAAGCAAAAGAAAAATTTACATTTGATCCTGGACTATATAATGAGGATCTAGCTCCAACGCCTAAGGATCAAAGGAATTGGAATTGGTGGAGTTATTCTGCTATGTGGATGGGGATTGTGCATAACCTTGTAGCATGGGAAGTCGCAGCCAACTTAATTCGTATTGGTATGAGTTTTTGGCAAGCTCTTGGTGTAATCACTTTAGCTTATGGAGTTGCCTTCATAGCTATTATGTTTAATAGTGTTGCGGGAGCCAAATATGGCGTACCTTTCCCTGTCCTAATAAGAGCAGCTTTCGGTGATAAGGGAGCGCAAGTACCCGTTCTTTTGCGTGCCTTGCTCGCTATATTCTGGTTTGGCGTTCATATGTATATTGGGAGTAAAGCAGTCGATGCAGTTTTAAGTGTAGCTTTTCCGGCTTGGGAATCTCTCGGGGAAATAAATGTATTGGGAATGGGGCTAAATAGTTTCATTTCATTTGTTGTCACTTGGCTCTTACACGCATATGTTATTAATCACGGTATAGAGCGGGTACGACGTTTTGAATTATGGGCTGGTCCTTCAATTATGGTTTTAGCAGTCGGACTTGTCATTTGGGCAGTGAATATTGCTGATGGGTTTAGTCCTTTGGTTTCGGCGCCATCACAAATTTCAGGCGCCGAGTTTTGGGGAACCTTCTTCTTGTCAATGTCTGCTTTATTAGGAACAGTTGCGACCCTCATTCTTAATATATCAGACTTAACAAGATTTTCGAAAAGCCAAAAAGATCATATTATTGGCCAAGGCATCGGGCTGCCACTTATGTTTCTCATCTTTTCAATGATGAGTATCCTAGTTGCTTCCGGAACTGTAATTGCTTTTGGGGAAGCAATTACAAACCCTATAGATATTTTACTTCATTTTGACAATCCTGTCATTGTATTAGTCGGGGCTTTTTCAATACTCATTTCAACTGTTTCGGTAAACGTTGCCACAAACGGTATTTCAGTTGGCTTTGATATGACAAATCTTTATCCACAAAAGTTGAATTTCAGCAGATCATGTATGATTGCTATTATTATTGGTGCTCTTTCAGCACCGTGGCTCTGGTATGATAACACAAATTCAATTGAAGCAGTAATGGGAGCGATTGGTTCAACTATGGGACCTGTCACAGGCATTATGCTAGTGGATTTTTATTTCATTCGCCGCAAAAACTATGACGTTAAAAGTTTTTATGTGAGAGATGGAGCCTACTCTTATAAGGATGGTTACAACAAAAAAGCATTTGCAGCATTTGGGATTGGTGTATTTGCTGCTTTTCTTGGACTAATCGTTCCAAGCTTGAGCTTTTTATACAGTTATAACTGGTTTTTAGGAGTTGGAGTTGGAGGTTTATCTTATTTTATTCTAATGGCTAATAATCGGAGCAATTTGATAAATACAAGTGATCAGAAAACAACTCAAGAAAAAACTACAATTGTTTAAAAAGTGGGTGTCTAATTAGACACCTCTTATGCTGAAAAATAACCGCATATTTTAGAAGTAAAGGAGCGATTTTACTATGATTAATAAAGATAGGCTTTATGAAAGAATAGAGACTCTTGCTAAAATTGGTGCCACTGAAGATGGCGGTGTAACCAGACTTGCCCTTACAAAAGAAGACAGGGAAGCGCAGGAGCTAGTGTCAAGCTGGATGAAAGAAGCCGGAATGCAAGTGAGACGCGATTCGGCAGGAAATCTAATTGGCCGAAAAGAGGGGAAAGAACCAGGGGCAAAGACAATTGTAATGGGCTCTCACATAGACTCAGTTGGCAATGGTGGGAAATTAGATGGCACAATCGGAGTAATTGGTGGCATTGAGGTTGTGCAGCATATTACAGAAGAAGGAATAGAGATTAAATCACCCGTTGAAGTTATTGCTTTTTGTGAAGAAGAGGGTTCACGCTTTCAATCAGGAGGTATTTTTGGCAGTCGAGCTATGACAGGCAAAATCACAAGAAAAGATTTGGAAGTAAGAGACAGTAAGGGTATTTCACGCAGAGATGCATTAATCCATTTTGGTTTAGACCCTGAAGGGATCTTTAACGAAGTTATTAGAAAAAAGGACGAAATTGGATTGTATCTAGAGATGCATATTGAGCAAGGTCCAATTTTAGAAGCAGCCGAAATTCCTGTGGGAATTGTTACTGCAATTACAGGGTTATCATTAACAGAAATTACTTTTGAAGGCACCCCAAACCATGTTGGTGGGACTCCTATGGGCATGCGCAATGATGCGTTACTTGGTGCTAGTGAATTTGCAATTGCGACTGAGGAAATTTGTGAAGAGTTTGGATCTCCGGCGGTAGGAACTGTGGCAAGTATGAATGTATATCCAAATCAAGTAAATATTGTTCCTGGAAAAGTAATTTTAACAGTTGATGTCCGAGATGTAGATATTGAGAGAAGAGAAACCATATTAGAAAAACTAAGAAATAGAGCCCTTGAAATAAGTGAGAAGCGTGGTCTTAACGTTGATTTCAATTTAAAGTTAAAGGCAAATCCAGCCCCATGTAATGAAAAAGTGATGGAATTAATGAAATCCAAAGCAAAAGAAGCGGGAATTATATGTCAGGAAATTGTCAGTGGTGGTGGACATGATGCTCAGCTGATGGCCGAGTTGGCTGATATGGGCATGATCTTTGTTCGATCAACGGGAGGAAGCCATAATCCGAAGGAATCAGCTAAAATTGATGACATTACTCTAGGGACTAAACTCTTATCGGAGGTCGCAATTCACTATCTTATAAAAATGCCGGTTGATTCTACTGGACAAAGTATAATCTAAGGCTAGCTCGATAAGATAGGGACTATTAATACTTATATAAGAGGAATCCTTTTTCTAAATTAGGAGGTCACAATATGGGAAGAACGATTATCAAAAATGGATTTGTAATAACTTCTACAGAGCAATTCAAGGCAGATGTATTAATTGAAGAAGGTACTATTGTATCATTATCAGAATCATTTCTTGAAAAACAGGATGACCTCATAATTGATGCCACCGATAAATACGTTTTCCCTGGAGGAATTGACGCCCATGTACACTTAGATATTCCAGGGACTGTGGATGGGTTTGAGTCCGGTACCAAAGCAGCTGCACTTGGTGGTATAACAAGTATTATTAATTATGCAGATCCCGTTAAGGAAAAATCTTTTATAGAGACACTTCAAGAGTGGAAGAAAAAAGCAAAGCCTTCCTATATTGATTATGGCATTCACTCGATAATTAATAGATGTGACGATGAAACTTTAAAAGAAATTCCTCTTCTTGCAAAAGAAGGGGTAACTTCAATTAAATTGTTTATGGCTTACAAAGACACAGTAATGGTAAATGATTTAGAGTTATACAAATTAATGAAAAAAGCCGGCGAATCAGGTGTAGTGACAAATATTCATGCTGAAAATGGCGATGTAATAGATGAGTTAATTAAGGAAAAAGTAGAGGCCGGGTATACAGCACCTAAATTTCATGCTGATACACGTCCAGCTTCTCTAGAAGCCGAGGCGACAAACAGAGCTCTTAAAATAGCAAATGTAGCAAAAGCACCCGTTTATATCGTTCATGTAACATGTGAAGAAGCACTAAATGAGGTGAAGCGAGCGTTAGAGGATGGTATTAATGCATTTGCCGAGACTTGTCCTCACTATTTAGTTTTGGATCGCAGCTATCTAGAGTTACCGAATTTTGAGGGGGCCAAATATGTTTGTTCCCCACCATTACGTGAAAAATCTGATCAGAATGCGTTATGGGAAGGATTATATACAGGGATTATTTCTACAATAGGTTCTGATCATGCATCTATTCCATTTGAGGGCGGAAAGACGCGTGGCAGAAATGATTTTTCTAAAATTCCTAATGGATGTCCTGGAATAGAAAGCTCCTTCAGCTTACTTTATCACTATGGGGTTCAGGGCAACCGTATAACTTTACAGCAATTTGTTCAAAAAACAAGTACCAATCCGGCCAAAATTTTCGGATTATATCCTAAAAAAGGAGAAATAGCACTAGGCAGTGATGCTGATATTGTTATTTTTGATCCGCAAAAATCAAGCACCATCTCTGCTGAAACTCAAGCGCAAAACACTGACTACAACATTTATGAAGGAACGAAAATAGAAGGATCAATTTCTCATGTGTTATCCAAAGGAAAAATTATTGTGGAAAATAATATTTTCAAAGGCGAAAAAGGACATGGAGAGTATTTACACCGAAAAACATTCAATAAAATAGATTCAAAGTTTGAATTAGTGAAAAACTGACTAATTCAAAACTTGATATGAAAGGTGTATTTAAATGAGAATTTTAGTTACGGGTTGCTCAGGGCTTGTGGGATCCCATTTAATAGAGACACTAGCTGCCAAAGGCTACGACATTGTTGGATATGATAGGAGCAAGCCCAAATACGATTCTCCACACTTTGTTTTTGAAGAAGGAGATTTAGGTGACAGCTACAGATTAATTTCAATTCTTAACAGATACAAAATTGATTGTATTGTTCATTGTGGAGGTATTTCTCATCCAAAAATGGGGGAGATTTCGGATATTATACAGGCTAATATAACTGGTACGATAAATATCTTTGAAGCGGCTAAAAAATTCAATATTAAACGCGTAATCAATCTAAGTTCTGGCGCTGTTTATGGCGAAAACCAACTAGATTTTACAAGTGAAGAATCTCCTTTGAGACCTACTTCCATCTATGGTATTTCGAAATTAACCGGGGAACAAGCTGCCGAAATGTATAGCGAGCTTTACGGAATTGAAATTCTTTCTCTAAGAATTTGTTTTGTATATGGTCCAGGTCGTACAACGCCGGACCCACTACAATCCATTCTTAAAAGATTAGTTAAGGGCATAGATGTAAATGATATACAAGGATCGGAGCAAAAGCTTGAATTTATCTATATAAAAGATTTAATTCAGTGTATTGAAAAGGTTATTGAATTACAAGACATAAAAGGGAGAGTTTATAATATCGGCAGTGGGCGCTCTGTAACCCTAGCACAAATTACTGAAATAGTTGAAAAGCTATTCCCGAATTCAACTATTCAAATAGGTCCAGGCACTCTTGGATATGATATGATTGGTCCTTTTGACTGCTCTAAAGCAAAAAATGATTTACAATTCGAAATAAATTATTCTTTAGAAGATGGAATTAAGGAATACATTCATTTTCTAAAAAAAGAGATTTAATGACATATATAAATGTTACTAGGAGGAATGAACAAATGGATATTGAAAAAAGATTAGCCGAAATGAATATTGAACTACCAACAGTTACAGATAAAGGAAAACCTTTTGGAATGGGGGCTCTAAGCGGAAATACTGTGTATCTTTCAGGTCAGACACCGACGGTAAATGGTGAAATGAAGTATATAGGAACCGTGGGCTCGACAATTAGCACTTTAGAAGCGCAGGAAGCAGCCAAAATCTGCACAATAAATTTATTAGCTGCATTAAAAAGCTTATTAGGGGACTTAAATCGTGTGAAGAGAATTGTAAAAATTAATGGTTACGTGGCAGCTGAAAAAGACTTTACTGAACATCCCTTGGTAATTAATGCAGCTTCGGATTTACTAAATGACATCTTTGGCCAAGATGCTAAGCACGCAAGGGCAGCATTAGGCGTTTCTTCTTTACCGGGTGGTTGCCCTGTTGAAATTGAAGCAGTGGCTGAGTTTATTTAGACTTCACTTATCTCAGTTTATTGCCAAACAAGATAACCCATCCTTTTACTTTAGAGAAATTAAATTTATGATACAAGAAGAAGTTAATCTAAGTTATGAAGTCCCTTACATTTTTAAAAACTAATAAATTATAACTCATGCTAGTAAAAAGAACACTAGCATGAGTTATTTTTTGAAGTAAAGGGGCCGTCAATAATTTTGTGTAAATGACGAATCCCCTTTCTTGTAGACTGTCATTTAATCAGCGGTTTTAAACATGGTCGCGAGTTCTGCTCGCGCCTGGTCGAAACCAATATGGCACCGTAAAGCGAAACGCTGGTTGTAGTCCTCAAACTGTGAAACGAGAAAGCGCTCCAGCGCTTCTTCGTTTGGAAACTGCTCTTTGCGCTTCGTGTATTTCTTGATCTGTTTATTGAACGATTCAATTAGGTTTGTTGAATAAAGGCTTCGCTAAATGGATTTTGGGAAGCTGTAAAACGTAAAGATATGTGGGTTTTCAGCTAGTGACTTCGTCACTTTTGGATAAACCACCTGCCATTGGTGCAGAAGGTTTCCAGTGCTTGTTGCCCTTCTTCGACACTCGCAGCGCGATAAACGGCTTTGAAGTCCCTGCAGATTTCAGGCCGGTCTGAAACACGGACTTTATGGGCAATGGTGCGGGCAAGATGGACAAGGCATGTCTGATACTGAGCATGGGGATAGACATGAAAGATACTGTCCGTGATGCCTTTGAGGCCATCGGAAATAAACAAAAGGACTTCGTCTGCGGCGTGTAGTGATGATTATACATCTTCTCAATTAAATCGGAAATTTCAGTCATCTTGACGCCTTTTTAAAACAGGTGGATGTCAAACGATTTGAGCGTATCATTGGAGCGCTGGTAAAGGCGTAATGGTCTGTTGTTTAAATTCTCCATTGCGGTCACGCGGGATCGTCAGCTGGAGATCTCCATATTCAGTGTGCAGCATACGGAAATAAGCACCATTGCGGGAATTGCCTGAGTTAAAACCAATGAGGATTTAATTACTAAAAAGTTATAAAGAGTCTTTCACATAGCTCAGCTTGTAGACATTCTCTTCAAAATGAGAACTTTGTGTACAAGCTGAGCCAAAATTTTGTAAATTGAGGTTTTTTATTTGAAAATAAAAGTTCTCTAGAAATCGATTTCAACATATGTGATTCATTTCGCTTAGGTTTAGTGGGGAAGTTTTCGCTTTAAAAAATTGGATTTTAGTCAGAGTCGAATCAAAAAAACGATATCTGTGTGATAACTTTCCATTAGGTTTAGACATAGGTTTACCACCATTTATACCATTTCTTCTTTAACACCGCTTTCTTGGCCTCTTGTGCGTTTTTAAGGGATTCGAGCAAAAGCTGATCCCGCTTTTTTAGTGAATCCTTAATATATTGCTCTTGCTTATCTAGCTTTGTCCCTAATTCCTGGTTAAACTGCTGCTGTTCATCTAATTTTGTCACCAACGCCTGATTAAATTGCTCCTGCCGGTGCAGCCGCTCCATGATCACAGCTAAGTCCTCCCGAATCAAGCTTGAAGAATCCTCATTCATCGGTTCCGGCTTTACGGGTTCACCGATTGCAAAGTAATATTCAATCTGTTTAAGGGAGTAATTCTGCTCTCGATTTAATTTACGTATCAGCAGGAGCCTTTCTAATGCTGGCTTATCAAAATAATGGTACCCATTATCTCTTTGCACAGTCGGGATATGCGCTTTTAATTCCCTCATCCAATTACGTACCCACCAGCACTTTCATTCACATAGTTAGCGGCTTCTTTCACCGTCATACGGATTTCCTCAAGTTTGTCTCTTATTGAGAGGGAAATGCATTGCACAAATGATGAAATTTTTTAAAAATATGCACAAATGATAAATTTCTTGTTGACGTATCTTTAATGAAAGCGTATACTCATCCGTAGATAAGCACGAATGACCTAAATTATTATTTTATTGCACAAATGTGCAAATGGTTAGCAGGTGTTTATAAAAGTGAGGGATATAAAATGACTAGTAGAGAAGAAAAGAAGCTTCTAGTGAAAATAGCCCAAATGTACTATGAAGAAGACATGACGCAAAGTGCTATATCAAAAGAATTGGGTATTTATCGTACATCTATTAGCAGATGGCTTAAGAAAGCGCGAGAAGAGGGAATTGTCAAAATCACGATCAATACGGATATTGATGAAACGTTTGATTTAGAACAACGCTTAACAAAACTTTTTAACTTGCGAGAAGTCATCATTGTTCCAGATAAAAAAGACCAAACTCAAGTAGAAAAGAAGAAAGCGGTCGCAATAGCCGGCGCTGAATTGCTTAAAAAAATTATTCAAGATGACGATGTAATTGGTTTTGCCTGGGGCAGTACAATGGCCAGTATGATTGGCGAGTTTCCGGGTGTAAGCAAAAAAGATGCACATTTTGTTCCCTTAGTAGGTGGACCTGGGCCAATGGATACAAAGCATCACGTAAACACGATTGTTTATAACATTGCTGAAGATTTTAATGGAACTGCTTATTTTATTGACGCCGCAGCAGTAGTAGAAAAAAAAGAGACAAAAGATGATATTATTCATTCTCATTATTTCAAAAAAATAACAGAATTGTGGGATAGCTTAACGGTTGCTGTAGTAGGAATTGGGAATCCAGGTCAATCCTCCAACTTAGTTTGGGCTGGGTTTTGTGGAGATGAAGAGATTGAAGCTTTAAATGAGCAGGGCGCTATTGGCGACATTTGCTCAAGATTTTATGACATAAATGGGCGTCTAATTCATTCTGACTTATCTGACCGAACGATTGCTGTTGAGTTGGAGAAATTAAAACATATCTCTTATTCAATCGGTATTGCAGAATCGGTAGAAAAAGCTCCTTCAATTATAGGGGGATTAAGAGGCCGGTATATCAATACGTTAATTACAACAGAAGAAACGGCAAATGAAATGCTGAAGATTTTGGAACAACAAGAGAAAGTGCTGTCTGATAATTAAATACCTAATCAGGGAACAATCTTTTATTGAAATCGGATATACAACAATCTCAGCTTATCTCAACAAGGAAAGAGGAACTCACAATGCTCTGGTACGTTATTTTATTAATTGGTTTGTCCTGGCTCCTTCAAAGCTTTTTTGGTTTTATGCAAATTAAGCACTTTAACAAGAAATATGCAGAAATGCGGCAGCTTGGCCGAGTAGCCATTGGAAAAAAAATCGGGCTTTTTAAGGCAGGAACGGTTGTTATGTTTGCGATTGACCGAAGAAACAATATTTTGAAAGCAACAAAGATGCAAGGAGTAACCGTTCTTTCGCGAGTTAGAACATTAAAAGGATTTGAAGGCAAGAACCTTTTGCACCTTGGTGAAGAAGATTTTCATAAAGTCAATAAGCTTACTCGATTAGCGATAGAAGATGCTTTAAATAGCTATCATATAATCTCTAAAGGAGGTGAGTTAAAGGTTAAGAAAGGCTGGATTGATTTACTTTTATCTAAGAAAAAAATAAATAATACGAGGTGAATGATATGGATTGGCTTGTACAAGCAGCAGACGGATTCATGAATTTATTTAGAGCAGGTGCCGAAACCTTTGTGGATTTAGTAACAGGTATTGTCCCGCTTCTAATCATGCTTTTAGTAGCAATGAATGCACTTATTCGATTGGTTGGGGAAGAAAAGGTAGAACGTATTGCGAGAAAATCAGGAAAAAATCCATTTACACGCTATTTTATGCTTCCAGTTGTGGGAACATTCATGCTGGCTAACCCGATGACATTGTCATTAGGAAGATTTTTACCGGAAAAGTACAAGCCAAGTTATTACGCCGCAGCTTCTTATTCCTGCCACACGCACAACGGGCTTTTCCCGCACGTAAATCCAGGTGAACTGTTTGTATTCTTAGGTATTGCCGCTGGGATTACTACACTTGGGTTTGAAACCACAGAACTGGCGCTACGCTATTTCTTGGTAGGTATTTTTACAAACTTCTTAAGAGGCTGGGTAACAGACCTGACAACCCATTTTGTTGCCAAACAGCAGGGTGTAAAACTGAAAGAAACAGTAGATTTATAAGGAGGGGAAAATAATGGCCCAAGCAGCAACAACATATAATCCAATAATCGTTGAAGCAGGACCAGGCGGATTTGGCGGTCCTTTAGTGATCACACCAACAGAAGAAAAAAACAAAGTAGTTTATGTAACAGGCGGCACAAAGCCGGATATCGCAGATCGGATCGCGGAGTTAACAGGGTGTGAGTTAGTAGATGGCTTTAAAACAAGTGTCCCTGAGAATAAAATGGCCTGTGTCATCATTGACTGTGGCGGAACACTCCGCTGTGGGCTTTATCCGCAAAAAAGAATTAACACGATCAATATCATGCCGACTGGAAAAAGCGGCCCGTTAGCAAAACACATTACTGAAGACATTTATGTTTCTGGTGTAAAGCCTCAAAACATTCAGCTGCATACAGAAGGTGCTGCAACACCATCTGTATCCGAAAACAGCTCTGCTAACGGACAAACAGAAAAAAACACTTCTAAACCTAAGTATAGCGCAGACAAGAAAATTAGTGAACAGCAAAAGCCTAAAGGCTTATTAGCCAAGATTGGTATGGGGATAGGTTCTATTGTAAATGTCTTTTACCAGGCCGGCCGTGACGCGATTGATACGGTCCTTAGAACGATTCTGCCGTTTATGGCATTCGTCGCCATGTTAATTGGTGTAATCAAATCATCTGGAATCGGCGACGTGTTTGCTAGCTATTTATCGCCATATGCAGGCTCTTTACCTGGCCTTCTTTTGATCTCGCTCATCTGCTCATTCCCATTACTGTCCCCTTTCTTGGGTCCGGGAGCAGTTATTTCGCAGGTAATCGGAACGTTGATTGGTGTGGAAATTGGAAAAGGAAACATTCCTCCGCATCTTGCGCTGCCGGCTCTTTTCGCGATCAACTCGCAGGCAGCAGCTGACTTTGTTCCAGTGGGACTTGGTTTAGCAGAAGCAGAATCAGAAACCGTTGAAGTCGGTGTGCCATCTGTATTATATGGACGCTTTTTAACAGGAGCACCAACCGTGTTTATTGCCTGGCTTGCCAGCTTTGGCCTATACGAATAAACAAAAAAACAAAATTCTTATACCAACATAGATAACCAAAAGTGGAGGCGTTTTATATGCAAACAATTTATGAAACTAAAATTAACGGATTAGGATCCGATGTGTCGGCTTTTCTTGGAGAAAAAATGTTTATCTTATTTGGTGCAAATGCTCCAAGTGAGCTGGCAGACTACTGCTTATTAATTGATGTAAATGAAATTAATGGTGAAATTGAAAAAGGCGATACTCTTGTATTAGGTAACCAGCAATACACGATTACTGCTGTAGGAGATGTAGTGAAAAAAAATCTAGGTTCTCTCGGCCACATTACTTTAAAGTTTGATGGGTTAGAAACAGCGGAATTACCAGGCACCCTGCATCTTGAAGAATCAGATATTGAAGTGCCTGCAGCAGGAACAACTATTCAAATCACAAAAAAATAATACAGCTAAATTTTAATCTGCAATTCAATAATAGGGAATTTCTCCTGATGTATTCAGCGAAAATCCTCTGAAAATTATTACAGTAAGAATAAACAGAAACAACATAAAAATGTATCGGAACATAATAAGGAGGAAATAGAATGAGTGAATCATGGCTTCAATTAGAAGGTAAGGTAGCAATTGTGACTGGCGGTGCCTCTGGCATTGGTGCGAAAATTACAGAAAGTTTGGTAAGCAACGGCGCGAAAGTAGTGGTTTCTGATATTAATGTAACGACTGGTGAACAAGCAGATGGTACATATCATATTCAATGTGATGTAACTAATAAAGAAAGCGTCGAAAACATGGTTGCAAAAACAACTGAAGTATTAGGAACGGTTGATATTTTAGTCAATAATGCAGGGGTCAACCTGCCGCGATTGTTGGTAGATGCTCGGGGTGAAAAGCCAGAATACGAATTGAATGAAAAAGACTTTGACTTCATGGTTGCGATCAATCAAAAAGGTCCTTACCTTTGTGCTCAGGCAGCTTCGAGAGTAATGGTGAAGAACAATAAAGGCGTAATTATTAACGTTTCTTCAGAAGCAGGCATGGAAGGATCAGCTGGGCAAAGTGCTTATTCGGCAACAAAGGGAGCCGTCAATGGCTTTACCCGTTCTTGGGCAAAGGAATTAGGAAAATTCAATATCCGCGTTGTGGGAGTGGCCCCTGGAATTAATGAACAGACAGGCTTAACAACAGACGCTTATAATGAAGCATTGGCTTATACACGTGGCGTAACGGTAGCGGGTCTTAACACAGATTATAGTAAAGCTATTCCACTTGGACGCCCTGGTAAGTTAAATGAAATCGGTGAACTGGTTACGTATTTAGCATCTGAACGCGCAAGCTATGTAACAGGGACAACCGTAAACATTTCAGGTGGGAAATCCCGCGGATAATAGGAAAAACTTTTAGAGAGTGACTGAGAAGTTGCTCTCTCTTTTTAAAGAGGTGGAGACATGTTATTAGTGATCGATTCAGCAAATACTGAAAACATTAAAAAACTTATTGAATTTTTTCCGATAGATGGAGTAACGACAAACCCGACCATTATAACCAAGGAAAATAAGCCTTTTCTGCCATTAATAAAAGAAATCCGCTCTATTATTGGGGAAGAAAAAATGTTTTTTGTCCAAGTACTGCAGGAAAAAGCAGAAGAGATGGTAGAAGAAGCTTTATATTTAAAAAAAGAAATCGGCGGGAATATGTACGTAAAAATCCCTGTTACTGTGGAAGGTATTAAAGCCATTAAACAATTGAAAGAGCAGAATATTAAAACACTGGCTACGACCATTTACACGCCTATGCAAGCCTTTGTAGCCGCCAAGGCAGGGGCAGATTTTGTTGCACCTTACGTAAACCGGATCGATAATTTGTCAGGAAATGGTGTTCAAGTGGTAAAAGAGATTGTCCATATATTTGAGCAGCATCAGCTTCCTTGCCGTGTGTTGGCCGCCAGCTTTAAAAATACACAGCAAGTTCATCAAGTGTGTTTAGAGGGTGCTCACGGTGTAACGGCGGGGCCAGATGTTATTGAATCTTTGCTTTCGCACCCTTCTACTGAATCAAACGTTAAACAATTTATTCATGACTGGAAGCTTTCATACGGGGAAACAAGTGACAGCTTGTTAAATACTCACTAAAAAGCCAGTCTAAAGAGCGTCTATTTATAAAGATAGGCGCTTTTTCTTATTTATTCTTATCTTAAAAGTGGTGAAGAACGATGGAGTTAATTGCGATAGACTTAAATGGTACGTTGCTAAATAGAAGAAATACAATCAGTAGAAAAAATGTTGAGGCAATTAAGTGGGCACAAGAAAAAGGAACAGAAATTGTTATCGCTACAAGAAGAGCTTATTTTGATGTACAGTCGATTCTGGCCAGAAATGGAATTTCTGCCTGGATTATAGGGGCTAATGGTGCAACTATTCATAGCTCTCAAGGACAGTTGCTTTTTGAAAAATCTCTTGAACAACGGGATGCAGAAGATATTATTCATTACATCGACAAAGAAAATATGTACTATGAAATATCATCTCGCGAAGACATTTATACAGTAAAATCAAAAATAGATTTATTAACAATTGAAATGTATAAATTAAAAAATCGAAATCCAAAAATAAATTTGCGAAAACTAGAGGAAGTAGCTGAAAGACAATTTAGCCAGAAGAACGTTCACCTGTTTTCAACTACTGAAGAAGCGTTAGAAAAAGCCAAGAATTGTTATGCGCTTTTCGGCGTTTCTTTTCATACAGAAAAATTAACGCACGTCTTAAAGGGCTCCAAGAAAAGAGAGACTGTTACAGCTCTCCGTTCAGGAAAGTACTTATGTGAATTTACACATGCTGACGTTTCAAAAGGTAATGCGTTGAAGCATATAGCTTGGAAATTAAATGTATCAAATGACAAGATTGCGGCTATAGGAAACGATGAAAATGACTTTTCTATGTTTAATTTTGCTGGCATGGCAATAGCAATGGGGAATGCGGATAAAAAAGTGAAATCTTCTGCTAGCTATATAACAGCATGTAATGATAAAGACGGTGTAGCTCATATTATAAGACACTTAATAAAAGAGTAAGAATATTGAGATGTAAAGTTGCTGATTAAAGGTGGTAAGTAACAGGAGAATGAAGTGTCTCAAAATCTTACTCAAAATCTATACTTCCTTATTTCACATATATAGACGCTTACACTCTAAATGTTAGTTATTATCATTATATGCTAAATTCAAATATATATTATCAAAATATGTATCACCATAGTTTGCAGTCGATAAGGATACAGAGCATAGCCTTTCTGTAGAAATATATCGAGCGCTTAATGACTACAAAGCTATGTGTAAGAAGCCACATAGCTTTTGAAGAAGGTTTTTCACTTGTTTAATAAGGAAACAGGAAATAGATAATTATAATGTTAAGGTATGAAAATAAAGAGCTGACTTAGAAAAGTCAGCTCTGCTTTTGATTGAGTACTTGAAAATGATTACCTCGGTCTTTTTCGCTTTTATATACTTCTTCCAGGATCTCTGCAGCAATGTCCTGCATACTTTTACTGGTCTGTTCTCCTTTTTTCCGTAGCCAATCCTTAATATCCACGGAAAGAGAAACCGACAGCAATTCCTCCTCCGACTCAATGCTGAGTGCCTCATATTCTGGTACAAACCGCACACGTCCTTGCTTAGCCGAACGTTTAATAAAGTCCGCTAACTCATCCGAAACACCATTTAACCGGGTATCTTTCATATGAATCACCCATCGGTCCTTTAACCGCTCCATATACAGATTGGCCGCAGGAACCTGCTGATAAAGCAGATCCATTACTTGATAGGTGAGGGAATAGACTGCTGGCAGATTGAGCACTGCGTACCCAGGTTTCGTACTGCGTTTGCCCATCCCAATGGAATAGTCAGGTGTTAACCTATGTGTATAGATGCCTTCCATATAGCTGAAAGTGTCATCCGTTCCCGGTACAATAAAATACCAGTCCCCTAAACCTTTGCGCATAAGTCTTGCTTCCGGAATAGAAGGAGAAGAAAAGCGCTGGTATACCGCTTCTTTTGCCTTTTTATTATAGTATTGCCGCTGGGAAAGCCGATCTTCCCAAATTTTCTTTTCATGCAGCTCGCTGAATTCTTTAAGGTCGCTTTCTTGAATCAGTGGGATGACTCGCCCTCTTATTTGTCCTTCAGAGGCAGGAAGAAGACCTTCTTTAATATAAGCCACAATAAAATTCCGGTTCGTCTGCAGATATTCTGCCGCTTGGTTTAACGTTAATCCTTCCGGCGTTTTCGGCATCATTTCGATAAGCCGCTCAATTTCTTCTCTAGAAAAAAGCAGCCCTTGGTGACCTCCCCACGGATCCTCCACAGGTTTTAACTTTCCTTCCTGAACATACGCATGGACTGTAGAAACAGATCGGCTAATCATCTCTGCGACTTCCTTTGTTGAATAGTATTTTTCCTGTTTTATTTGCATGATTTTATCCTTTCTTCAAAAAAGATTTATGTACGTACACTGTGTATGATGGGTATAACAGGATTTTATTTTGTGCATACTGATCTTGTTTCGTACTCATTACTTTAAAATCCAACTCCTACGCGAAACCATTTCTGCAGTCAGGTTCAAACCTGACTGTTTTTAGTTTTGAATACTTTGTTCCTTCACACGGGTCTACGCAACTAACATGTAAAATAGTCCACACTTCGAATAGAAAATCCAGAAAGGCCCCATTCCATCCTTCTATCTGCTTCTTTTCTATATCCCTTCTTATTTCACAGCGCATATGTATAGTAATGTTTTTCTTTTCTTATCTCGATAATTGAACATATAATTTTAATCTTATCTTTTAACAACCAAAATAATTTTATCATTTTTACTGTTTTTGATCAATTTAATAATTTTATTTTAAATATGTATCATATGTATTTTTAAATAAATATAAAAATTGAAACAAAGAGACCATTTTTTTTACTAGTTTCAACTAAATAAAAAATGATATTTATCAAAAAATGATATAATTAAATAATAAGATGAATTATAAAAATGAAATGGCACTAAATAAAAAGGGCTATAAGTATAGATTTTCTCGGATGATCATTTAATTACATGCAAATAGACATAATTACATAGAACAAAGATTGAAATTTACTGTAGGTAAAAAAGAGGGAGCATTCATCCGGAGAGATAGGAGGAAGACATATGTTTGAACTTAAGCCAATCAGCCAGCCGCTTTTTCCGGCTGACTGGACGGAAGCAGCCGTGCAACTGCTTGAACGGATAGACCGGGCTGAAAAAGAAAACGAAGATCCATTTTTTTATTTCGATGACAGGGACGCGCTTCATTACTACTTATACCGCAGTATAAACCTGAATAAGGAAGCCGAGCGTTCGGACCGCACGCTGAAAGAGTATGAAAGGGAGCTGTCCCAAATGATCCGGAACATGATGCAGTTTCCTCAGGAAATCGGGCTGGATATTGAGCAGATTGAAGAAGGATCCTTATTTAAAAGTTTGTCTCCACGGCACCTGCGGCGTTACCAGACCTGGCTTGCGGAAGAAAGCCCGCGTGTAAAAACAAAAGGACCTTATTCAGCGGCAACTCTTGCACGTAAAACGACCATCCTTAAGAGTTTCTTTCGTTTTTTGCACGAGAATCGCTATCTCAAGCAGCCGATTCACCAAGGTTTGCGCCCGGCAACGGTTCGGAAAGATGACCGGCCGAACCGTGACCTGGGACCGGGTGAAGTGATTCAACTGCTCGACTATTATCAGGACCGTAATCCCATTATGTTTACTTTGATTCATATATTGGTGGGAACCGGCATGCGGAATGATGAGCTATGCCGACTAAAGGTATCGGACGTCCGATTTGATCCAATCCTTGGGGGCTTTTATCTGCATGTAATCGGAAAAGGGAACAAACAGCGGGATATTCCGCTTCGAGACAAGGTACTGGACAGCATTGTGCTATACCGGAAAACCCGGTTTCTGTCGGCTGATTTCCCCAGCAATAGTGATGAACCTTTGTTTCCGAACAGCCGGTGGAAAGCATTCCGCCCATCTTACTTTTCGACGATGTTAGGGGATGAAATTGAGAAGGTGCCGATCTTATCGATTCAGGCGCGGAAAAAGCGAATTACACCACACGAGTTTAGACATAGCTTTGCGATTATTAGCTACATGAACAACAGTGACGTGTATGCGATTATGCGTGCACTTGGCCATGAGAAAATAGAGACAACGATGATCTATTTGCAGAAGATTATGGAGCGGGAACAGCATGTGGTTCATCAATGGAAAGATAACACGTTGGGAAAGTATATATAAATAGAAGAAACTCGGTAAGAGGGAGAGCTAATAGCCTCCCTCTTTATACTAATAGTAAATCTATTAAGTGGCTATTTTTCATAAACAATTTCATCAAAAATAATGACCTTAACATTTTAAATTCTTTTTTATATAGTTCAAATGATTGTTTTAGGGTAGGTGTTTCTGATATATCAAATTTTCCTTATGGATTTATAACATCAAGCTCTATTTCTTTTTGGATTCTAAAATTGATGAATAAAATTTGTACATATTCACTTTGAAGTGAGCCTTTGTAAGTAATCAATTGGAGATTTCATCTTGGTGAATCTGGCGGTTAAAAGATGATGGAGTCAGACCGTATCCATTAATAATGGTTCGTTTCGTTTTTTTATTCTGGTACAGCTGCACCATTTGTTTTTTGAACTCGGGCATGAATATGCGACGTTCTTGCTTTATTATAGTTGGAGCTGCTCATCTGTTTTAGGTCGAGTGTACATGATCTTAATTTTTCTATCCAGATAAGCATAGGTGCTCCAACCAAGATTCTTTTGAAGGGGAGTCACTATATCAAAAGGGAAAAGATTCAAAAGGTATAGCAGAATAGATTCTATTCCAATGGGAAATTTAAAAAATAAAACTAGAAGAACCAGTGGGCGTTTCTTTACCCCTGATATAAACTCTTTCATGACCATTCTGATTTGTTTAATGGCTATATGCAATTTTAAAAAATTGCGATAAAATATTTCTCATCTGATACCAACCTTTTTACATATATCCTGGAACAAAATCACCACTAATTTAGTAAACTGTCACGTATAATTTATATTTTTTAATGAACACCTAAAATTTAACCTCTGATTTAATTTTATCCCATTCCGATTTAATATGTTTTTTAATACCCTCTTCAAATAATGCAAATTCAATTTTTAATATACATAATAGAAACCTTTTATTATTTATAAAAATTAATTGATCTGTATAAGTAATTCCTTTTTTATTCAATTCCATTTTCAAATCAGAATATTGGGTAATAGTTTCGTCAAAATAATAATCGTGAATGCTTACTAAATTATTAATTTTTATAAGTAGCTCTCTTTCATTTGATCGAGTATCATTAAGTTGATATTCAATAAGGTTTTTTAGACTATATAACTCTTTCCGGTCGATAGGCGCTTCTGGGTTAGTTAAAAAGTTATAAATAAGTCCATTGAATTTCGATGAGTTTATTTTTAAATTCTTCATCGATTCGATCCTTTCTTTAGTAACTGAATTTGAATAAACTGTATTTCGGTTAATTTTAATAGTGAAAAATAAAGTCGCTATTGCAACCATAGCAGTAATCAACGTAGTAATTAAAGATATCTTTTGAGCATCTGCTAAATTTACAAAACTTTGAAACATAAAACAATCTCCTCATCAATTTATTAATGATAAAACACTTAAGGGGTAAATACTATGAATATGAATAAAACTCCGGTTTTGAATCTTTATAAAATTAAAGAAAAAACAAAAATCTCATCTATTAAAGTTAAATTATTAGAAATTCATAGAAATCCACATCATAAAAGAATATTTTACAATCAACTTTTTCCAAGCTCTACAGTAAGTCCCCCATTCTTATTTAGAAACCAAAAATCATCTATTGCTTTCGAGATGGAATGGTTAATACAATGGATTTCCTTTTATAAAAACTCCATTCAAGAATTCTTACATTTAAAAGATATGTACACTCTTTCGTATTTTAAGTCTGAATTTGATGAGTGTAAACACATATTAGATTCAATAGAAACTAAGTTTGGTTTAAGTATCTGGTTGATAGAGAGTAAGATAAATTTATTCAAAAAAATTGATGAATCATTCCAATTAAGTGAACAATACATAGATGATTTAATCAACAGTAAAGCTAACATTTATTACAAGATATTCGGCTATATATTATTTATGAAATCAGATAATATGGTTTCACCAGCAAGGTTCGAAATAGAATTAGACAGAATTATAAATAATTGGGGTTTGATCAACTACTATGAATTAAGTGATTATATTAATTTTAAATTTTCATTGAGTGTTAATCCTGAGAGTTTAGATTTATTGGCACTTTTAAAGATCCAAGAAAATTTATCAATTATTGATAGATTCTATACATTAGTTAATTTAATCGAATGTTCGATAGATACATCAAACATAGCTCTGAATTCTAAAGTTATAGATAAATCTATCAGTACAATTAATAATATTTCTCAATCTCAGCTTACACCATACTTTAAAATAAAATCTTTAACAACATTAAAATTCCAGGATGATGAACGATTTAGTTTACTTACTAATGCATTGGACCAATACTCCGCTGGGAATTATGATCAAACAATTTCAATTTGTGAGAGTATATTAGAAGATAGTCCTTTTGAAGTAGAAATTTATGAGATATATTTAAAATCTCTTTTAACGAAAGACATTAATCATATCCCAAATGAGATAGGAGTATTTTACAAAGAAATCCTGCGTTTGATCTTAGATTATTATAGGGAAGGTGAAGAAAATTCCGAGTCATTAATAAACACACTTATTAAAATCTGTTCAGATCATATTTCAAATGAGTGGGCATGGAAGTTATTAAGTTCTTGTACTACTCTCAAGTTTGGAAATAATATACTGGAGAGTATCTCTTCTTTTAAAAAAGGATATAAATTATCACATTTTATTAAACCACAAGTCCTCTCATATTTATTTAATGAATCAATAGAACGTGATAAATATATTTCATATACTTTTCCTGCAAATAGTATTACTAGAAAAGTGCATGAAGCTTATAATTCTTTAAACATCGAATTAATTAACACTTTAGATATTGATGAAAATAGGAATTTACGATTACAAGGAAACCTTTATCTCATAAAACAAAAATACAGTCATGCATTATCATGTTTTAATAAAATTGATAATAAAAACGCTCAGATCTATGAATCAGAAATCAATATCGGTAAAGTGAAATCCTATATAGCATTAAATGAATTAGAGCTTGCAATAGATATCATAGTCAATTCATACTTCTCAGGAAACAATTTACTTTTGGAAGTAGATGTTGAACCACTTTATGCAAATTTATTAAATGATGAATATGATAATTCTAATATCAATGTTTTAGTTTTCATTGAACTTTTTTCTAAATTCATAAGTTCAAATCTCCCAATAAAAAAACATGATTTCTTAGAAGAGTTCTTGTTCTCTAATCAAATTTCTTTAATAAGTGAATTAGATTTTAATAGTGCAAAGTATGATAATCAAAAACTTATCTATGTATTAAGAGAATACTGTACAGTTGATAATATGGCTAAATATTTTTACTTTGAAAGCCAAAAACAGGTGGAAGAAGAAAGAATACAAATTTGTATTATACTCACTGAAATAGACCCAATAAATATAGAGATTTACAACGATGAAATCAAAGAAATTACTCAAAAAATCCAAATTCGAGAATATAGTGCAGCACTTGAAAAGAGTAAAATTTACGTAGATATAGATGGAATAAAAAAACAGGCTTCGCAAAAAATTGAAGAAAACTTCAATCGAATAGTTGAGTATTTTAATAGTGCGAGAAATAAAGGTGAGCCAATTATATTTACCTTTGACCGAAATTCTGAAGACACTTTAAACACAATAAAAGGAAATAGATATTCAGATATATATAATGAACTGGTTAATCAAGTAAGGGATACATTTATTTCGAGTAAAGAATACGGATTAGATGTTTATCTTAGTTTGGGAATTAGACATGGAACGATTTTCGGTCAGTTAAGAAAGATGTTTGAAAAGGATAATTTTTTAACTCTGTTTGTTTCGAGTAAGAATAGATATAAAAGAAATGATTTTTGGCTAAGTAAAATGAATGTAACTAGTCCAGATACAAAAGAAAAGATTGATGATGCTTTCCAAAAATTCAATAACAATATCGATAAATTACTATTAAATCTAAAGGATGAAACTTTACAAATTTCCACAGATATTAATAGTCTTGCTTTGTTTAATTACAACATTCCTCCAATAGAACTACTTGTAATGTTTTCAAAAGACTCTGCGGATAAGAATTTAAATTTAGACTCTTTTATAAATACAACTATAGATAAACTATGGAATATCACAGAGGCCAATCTTTTAAAAGTAAGAAGTTATTTAAAAAATGAATTTCGAGAATTATTACTGACTGAAATTAATGATTTTATCTCGTCAATTGAAAAAATTAACTTTGAAAAAAATAATTTATTACATTTAAGCGAGTTTGATCAAAAAACTATAGATTTAAAAACTGATTTAGAATATCAAATTGAAAAAGTTTCTGATTGGTTCACAAAAGAAAAAGTTATAGAAATAGATAATTTTCCCATCGACCTCCCTATAAATATTGCTTTAGAATTTATTAAAAGTATTAATGTAAACGCTGATTTTAATCCTCAATTTAAATTCGAAACCGATTTACAAATCGATGGAAAATATCTTAAATGGTTCAGTGAATTATTTATTACTATATTTGATAATATCCTGAAAAGAAGTGGGTTCAGGACATCCTTTACAATAAATTTAAAATCTTATTTAAATGAAAATAATCAACTAATAATCTCATGTACAAACCCTTTAGATTTACCTGAAGAAGAAATTACAGCTAGAAAGAAACTTTTAACTGAAAAAGCAAAAGAAATAGAATTAATAACTAATCATGAAGAATCAGATTTAATATCTCGTGCTTCTAAGGAAGGTGGCTCAGGGCTTTACAAAATAGTAAAACTTTTAAAATATGATATAAAATCGGATCTTCCTAAATTAGATTTTGGTATAACAGATGACAACTGTTTCTATATAGAAATCAAGTTGAATACAAGGGGGTTCGCAGTTGCTAATCCTAATAGTTGAAGATGATATTAATAAAATAGCTAAAATAGAGTCATTTTTAAAATCCGAATTTATCAATATTCAAATCGAAAAAGCAAATTCATACAATAGTGGATTGCGTAAAATATTGTTTAACAAATATGATTTAGTTCTATTGGACATGACTATGCCTAATTTCGATAAAACATCTTCTTCATCGGGTGGAAAATTAGTTCAATTTGCTGGTAAAGAAATATTGTCTCAAATGAAAAGGAAAAAGATTTTTATACCGGTAATAATGATTACACAATATGCTAGTTTCGGTGAGAATGATACTTTAAAAAGTTTTGATGAAATGCTTAAAGAACTTCGTGAAGAGTTCTCAACAACCTTATTGGACATGATTTATTATGAAGCAGGTAAGTCTGATTGGGAGATCGAAATAAAAAAATTACTAGAGGATTTTAATGTATGTTAGAAATTCTGTTAGTTGATGATAGTCAAGAAAAAACTAACTCAATAAAAGCTTATTTATCCAATCAAATAACTAATTGCAGTGAAATCATTGTAAAGACTAATATACGTGATGCTAGAGCAGCATTAATGGAAAAGTCCTATGATTTACTTATTCTAGATATTCAATTACCAGAATTCGAAAATACAGTTGTAAGAGCTGACGCTGGGATAAGTTTATTATCTGAATTAACTTATGAAACTAGAAATAACATTAACCGTAATAGAAGAATTCTTAACAGGCCTTCAATCATATTAGTTTTAACAGAGCACGAAGACAGCATAATGCAATACAAAGATCAATTCGATGATTCAATTTTTAGAATTGCTAAATATGATGGCTTTACTGACTCATGGCAATCTCTACTTCAGCAATGCATAGATCATATTTATGCTATAAACGAAACTGCTAGCACAAAAATGGTTAGCTATGATTACCACGTTGGAATACTTTGTGCTTTGAAAAAAGAATTAGATTTTATTTTAGAGTTAGGCTTTGATTGGAAATTATTTAGAAGTCCATCTGATTCTACTACAATTTATTTCATTACTTCATTAGAAATTAACCAAAAGAGAATCAAAATAGTATGCTCAACGCCTGATCAAATGGGAATTACGGATTCTACAATAGCTACTCTAAAAATGATTGATAATTTCAAACCCAAATGTATTTTTATGACAGGAATAATGGGAGGTATAGAGTCAAAAGTTAATATTGGTGATATTATTTTTGCAAACCCTTGTTATTCACACGAGAGCGGCAAATATATTCAATCTGAATTAGGCGCACCGGAATTTCTGCCTACTACAACGCATGTTTTACCTAGTACTAATTTACTTTCATTAGCTCAAGAACTTTCTTTCAATAGTAAACTAATGAAAGAAATTCATGCTGATTATGAAGGTTCAAAGCCTGATCATTCCCCCACTATTCATATTGGACCTGTAAGTAGTGGTAATGCCGTTATTGCAAATGAAAGCATCTTAAAAGGTATAAAAAAAAATGAAAGAAGATTATTAGGGATAGATATGGAGATATACGGTTTATACAGAAGTTGTTTACTATCCAAAAACCCTAAACCAGATTTTATAGCTTTTAAATCCGTTTCTGATTTTGCTGATAATACTAAATCTGATGAATACCAAGAATATTGCTCTTACACTTCCACTAGGATAATTGATTATATATTACGTAATATGTTAATCCAAAATCATGTTATCTAAGTTCCTAGTGTGGTGCCAGAATTCTCAAAAGGTTGATAAACTACACCTTTTTTCATTGTGTACATGAATGCCAGTTCCACTTTTGGAATCTGGCAAGTTAAAAAAGAAGGAGCAATAACAGTCTTTATGCTGTTATTGCTCTTTTTATCTATTAAGCATTTAATTTCAATGGGGTTATGGCGTTTCTTTTCACCACATTCAATGTCCGCGGCTTTCCCTGTTCCCAGGTTACGTATCCGGAAGCCTTTAAACGATCAAGATGGCCCTTTACTGTGGAAGAAGACTTTAACTCAACCGCGTCGCCTATTTCACGAATAGACGGGGGATAGTTTTTGGCACTGGCGTAGTCATCTATAAACTGCTGCATTTCTTCCTGGCGTGCAGACAGTTGTTTAAGCATACGCTTTTCTCCTTTGCAGTGCTTTTCCCGCTGCTAAAATGTTGGCCCGCTTAAATTTCCGCATTTGCTGCCTCTTCAAGCAGTAAGCGTGGATATGAATTTCATCTATTTTCCTTACAATGATACTTCGGTCTGTAATTGTATGATCATCGGCCATGTATATAAGTGATATGGGTTCTTTTTGTTCCAGCGATAGGGTAAACAAGCCATTCATTTTAACAGCCTCCTCTCTACAATCTTATTACACCGAACAAATGTTCATAATTTAACAAAAACCAAACATACTTTCGAGAAAGGAGAGGAATCATAAAAAAAGTTTTCATTGTCAGCAGGAATATTTGTTCTTATACTGAATTATATAGTATATGCGAACGTGTATTCTCGTTGAAAGGAGTTATCTTAGATGAAGAAATTGTACAATGACCGGGGAATGATGAAATGGCAGGGACTCATCCTATCCGAGCATGCTGAAATGATGGAAAGAGAAAGAAACATACCGGTGAAAACGGAGATTTTGTTTGATGAACAGCAGTTGGAGGAATTCGACCGGATCATCCATAGCTCACTCCACCTTGAAAGAGAAGTCGTGTTTAACATGAATACTTTTGGCGATCATGACCTGCTGCAGGTAAAGGGGGTTGTCTTAGAATTTTGCCGGCTGCCCGGCCAACGTCCATATGTAAAGCTGAAAGGGTACAGTTCCAGGTTTCGATTAGAGGAAATGGTGTCGATTTCATTTGCCACGGGAGACAATGAATATGGTGAAGCCGACTGATGATGAACACTTGCCACGCAGGGATATATTTTGCATTGACGTGAAATCCTTCTTTGCCGTGCGCCCATAAGGGTATATTAGTATCGCCATTAAATGGTATTAGATTAAAGAGAAATCTAATTGACTAGCCGTCTAACCTCTAGCTGAAAAGCAACAGGGAACATAGCATGACGGAAAAGCTGGTGTACTTTGAAATTAGCTAGAAGTGGGACCATGTAAACGATAAACTAGACT
>NZ_LAJB01000004.1 GCF_000970685.1 Domibacillus indicus | reverse complement strand
CGGGGCTTCATTTGTTTCCACCTTATTGGTTTGTTGAGCTATTTTTACCCGCTTTTGCTTGTGAGCGTGCATTTTGTTTTTTCACTTCTTGAACATCTGTTTCAGCCGCAAATTCTTCCGCATACTGCTGGGATGAGTTTGCAGACATACCACCGCGTGCGCTGCGGCGCGCTTGAGCAGAAGCAGAAGCAGCATTCTGGCGTCTTACCTGCTGTGCATCTGTTTCAGAAGCAAATTCTGTTTGATACTGCTGGCCTTGAGCAGATGCTGCGTTTTGCTTTTGTACTTTGTTGAGGTCTGTACCAGTTGTTGTTTTATTGCGATTGTTAGTCATTTTTTTCACCCCTGCGTTTTTTTTGTGGCGTTGTTCTCCACGCTGATTATATTGACCGGAAAGGGGTGAAGTTATTCGGGAAAATCCTAAACGAGCAGGGAACGTCCTCCATCCACAATAATCGTCTGGCCGCGGATCATAAAAGCTCCCGGCGATGCTAAAAACAGGACGGTTTGAACGATATCCTCCATTTCAACAATCCGGCCGGCGGGCGTGTTTTCCTTTGCGTCAGCAAGAATTTCGTCCCGGTTTGAAAAATGCTTCAGCGCATCGGTGTCAATCGCTCCTCCTGAAACCGCATTGACAACGATATTTTTCGGTGCCAGCTCTACTGATAAATAACGGGTTAACGCTTCTACAGCTGCTTTTGATACACCTACTGCCGTGTAATTTTTCAAGTAGCGGATCGAGCCGAGCGAACTAATGCTGATGATTGATCCTCCGCCGTTTTTTTCCATTAATTTTGCTGCTTCCTGTGCGCAAAATAAAAGTGCCTTGCTGTTGATGTCCATAGTCCAGTCCCAATGTTTTTCCTCAAGCTCCATAATTGGGCGCTGTACGCCGGATGCCGCGTTGTTAATAAATAAATCGAGACGTCCAAATTCACGGCTGATTGTTTCAAACATTGCCTTAATTTTATCTGTGTCGCCCACGTTGGCTTTGATCACAAGAGCACGCTGGCCGAGTGCTTCAACTTCTTTTGCTGTTTCTTCTGCCGCTGTTTTGCTGCGGGCATAATTCACAACAATGTCATATCCCTGTCTAGCCAGTGCAAGTGCAATTGCTTTGCCGACACCGCGGCTTGATCCTGTTACTAATGCTGTTTTCATTTCTCCATTCCTTTCACGTGCTGCCAGATTTTTTGGTGAGAAACCGGAAATGCGAACGTTTCAACATCTTGTTTTAAAATAAGTTTAGCCGGTTCTTTTTCTGTTTTTAAATCAATTGTTCCAACGAATACATCAATTTCCCATGTTAAATGGGAAAACACATGAGTAATTTCTGTTACTTTTTCTGAATAGACGCGGGCAGTAAGCCCGTATCTTTCTTTGATGTATGATTCCAAAGCAGCCCGCGGGTTTACCCCGGCCGGCAGCTCCATATTTGGAAACTGCCATAAGCTGGCCAGCAGGCCTGATGCCGGGCGCTTTTCAATGAGAACCGTCCCATCGGCCGCTTCAAGCACTACAGCCCCCATTCGGACTTTCT
Source organism: Domibacillus indicus (assembly GCF_000970685.1). Classification (GTDB taxonomy): domain Bacteria; phylum Bacillota; class Bacilli; order Bacillales; family Domibacillaceae; genus Domibacillus; species Domibacillus indicus. Next base: position 113,881 of record NZ_LAJB01000004.1, on the reverse strand, counting down.
TATCAGATTTCTTTCTTGTTTTTACCGGAAGTTCGCGCTGCACACCTTCCTCGAATGCCTGGCAGTGATTCTGCACTGGACATAGCAGACAGGCCGGTGAGGTCGGCGTGCAAATCATCGCCCCCAGCTCCATTAATGCTTGATTGAACGAAGAAGGGTCTTCTTTATACATCAGCTGCCGGACTGCTTCTTCAAATACTTTGCGTGCAGACGGCTTAGCAATGTCATCCCAAATCGTTAAAATACGGGACATAACCCGCATTACATTGCCGTCAACAGCCGGTTCAGGCAGCCCGTAGGCAATGCTTAGGACCGCTCCTCCTGTGTATGGGCCAACGCCTTTCAAGGATAAAAAGTCATTTTTGTCAGCCGGCACTGTTCCTCCGTAGCTTTCTGCCACTTCCTGCACAGCCGATTGTAAATTGCGGACGCGTGAGTAATAGCCGAGACCCTCCCACGCTTTCAGAACTGATTCCTCATCAGCTGACGCAAGAGCGTCAATAGTGGGAAACTGCTCAATAAATCGGTTAAAATAAGGAATAACGGTTTCGACACGTGTCTGCTGCAGCATAATTTCCGATACCCAGATTTTGTATGGGTCTCGTTCACGCCGCCACGGCAGATCACGCTTTTCCGCTTTATACCAGCTGACCAGGTCCTTTTGAAACTTTTGAACATTTATTTTCTGTAGTGCATTGTTTTCGGGCAAATTATTTTTCCTCCGCTTTCTGCATGTTACAATAGACTGAAAATCGGGAATACCAAATAGAAGTTAGATTTTTTCATAAAGGAGGCTGTCCGTTGGATACAGGCACTCACATTGTCATGGGCTTTGCTCTTGGCGGCCTGGCAACAATTGACCCTGTTGTTGCAGCAGAACCCGCCACAAAATATGCAGTAATGGCGGCCGCCCTGATCGGCTCTCAGGCGCCAGATATTGATACCATTTTAAAACTCCGCAACAACGCGGTTTATATCCGAAATCACCGGGGTGCTACGCACTCTATTCCAGCTGTTATTCTCTGGCCTCTTCTTATTGCCGGAGCGCTGTTTCTTATTTTTCCGGATGCCAATGTTCTCCATCTCTGGCTCTGGTCGCAAATCGCTGTTTTTTTCCATGTGTTTGTTGATATTTTTAACGCATATGGCACGCAGGCCCTGCGCCCGTTTTCATCAAGATGGGTCGCACTCGGCATTATTAACACGTTCGACTGGTTTATTTTCGTTATGCACGTTATTGGCCTTCTGCTCTGGTGGCTTGCTGGCTTTGACCCGGCATTTACTTTTATTGCCGTTTATGCTGTATTGTTTATTTACTACGTGCTCCGCTTTCAAATGCAGGCAGCTATACGCCAGTCCGTCCGCCGGCTTATTCCGGATGCGGAAGAAATTATTATCGCACCAACCATCCGTTTTAATCAATGGCGTATTGCCGTAAAATCTCCTGACTATTTTTATGTAGCGAGAGGCTATCGCCGGTCCGTTACAATTTTGGATAAATACAAGCGGGTGCCCGTACCGGAAACAATTTTATTTAATGCGGCGAAAAAAGATAAAAACCTGGCTGCCTTTCTTCACTTTTCTCCTGTTTACCGATGGGAAATGGCCGAATACAATGACTGCTACGAAGTGAAATTCATTGACCTTCGTTACCGCAGCAAAAATTATTATCCTTTTGTCGCGGTGGTACAGCTGGATTTAAACTATAACATTATCGGCTCGTACACCGGCTGGATTTTTAGTGAAGAGAAGCTGCGTAAGAAATTAACATTCCTGCCCGGAGATTAATGGGTGAGATCATTTGAGTCATCGAGCAAATGCTTATACTTTGGATTGCGGGCCGCGAATTCATGCAGATTGCTTCCATAGCTTTCGATCAGCTGGGTGACCATTTTTTCAGTTAGTTCTTTGCCCCTGTAGTCGTGGCCTGCTTTTGCATAGGTTGTTTCAAAATCCTCCCATAAAAGCTCTACCCACGTGCGCGCGCGGGCAACTGACAGGCGGCTGTTTTTTTGAAGCAGCCGCTCTGTTAATTTTTGAAATACTTCTTCCATGTTTATCACACTCCCTTGTTTAATAGCGAAATTGGAAGCCCTTCTTCTTTTCCATCTCCATTTAATCTGTATCCCCAGGCGAAGACGCCGTTCAAATACTCTATTTTAAAATAATTTCCTGGATCTGATTTTAACTCATACAGCCTGCCCGGCTTGAAATCATCCGGGTTGATTAAATACGCCTGCGCCATCGATACGCGCCGTTCATACACAGCAAACTCGTTAATAATGCCAAGCTGTTCTGCTTTACGCGCTTTTTCCCGAAGCTGTGCAATTTCCTCCTTTAATTCTGTCTCGCTCATTTCACTGTATCGCTTTTCATGCTCCATCATTTATTCTTCCCCTCGTATTCTTCTTCTAGCAAAGAGTCAATCGCCCGGTCAATATCCGATAAATCAAAGCCTTTTCGGTAAAGAGCCATCTTCATTTTCTGGCGGTATTCCCGCTCTTCGAGTGAGCGATAGCGGCGATGTGCTTTTGCCGTCTGATGCATAAGCGCATCCATTTCTGCTTCTTCATCCAGTTCCTGCTCTGTTGATGCTTTTTTTAAAATATCTGCTGAATATCCTTTTGCCATTACATGCTGCTCTGCTTTTTTCTTCTGTAAAAAAGCGGAATCGTGCTTGTATTTTTTTCGCTGCTTGTGAAATAAAGATGCTGCCTTTGCAGCCTGTTCTTCTTCTGTAAACTGTTCAATAAGTGAAAAAGCGATATGGTCTTCAACGCCTTTTTCCTTTAGTTCACGCAAAATAACAGCCGGGCCTTTTTCTGTCGTCTGAATCTGTGTTTTAATATAAGCATCCGCAAACTGCTCATCATTTAAATAGCCCATCGATTCCAGCCGGCTCATAATTTCCTCCCAGGAGCCCGGATCGATTTCTTTTTTTCTTAAATAGTCAAGCACTTCTTTTTTTGAACGCATGCGGAGGGATAAAAAGTTGACAGCCGTATTGATCCCGCGCTGTACACCATCACGAATTTTAATTTCGGTGATTTCTGCTTCTGTCACAGGCTTTCCTTTTTTTAAATCAAATTCAATCAAGATGGCTTCATCCACACTGAATGCGTAATTCCCGTCAATTTCTATATTATAGCGGTCCACTCGTTTTTGCTGCATCGCTATTTTGGTAATAATACCCACAACTCAGCCTCCTTTGCACATCCGAATAGTTTTTTTATGATTCAAACAGGTAAAATAATAATATATTAAAAAGTCAGGAGGTTTTCATTATGAAAGCTGCAATTACAGGCGGCACTGGCTTTATCGGCAAAGAACTGGCAGCTGAACTTATCCGCCATGGATACGATGTTATTATTTTAACGCGAAACACGGAAAATAAGAAAGAAGAAGAACATCTTCACTATGTGAAATGGCTTTCATCTGGCGCACAACCGGAAAAAGAATTAAGCGGAACAGATCTTTTCTTTAATTTAGCCGGCGAATCGATCAACAGCGGACGATGGACCACAGAACGAAAAAAACGTATACTAGACAGCCGCATTACCGCCACTCGTGAAATCGTTCGGATCATGAATGCACTTGAACAGAAGCCAAAAGTGTTTGTAAACGCAAGCGCTATCGGTATTTATCCTGTTTCGGAAATGGAAGTCTTTACAGAGTCTACACGTACAGCCGGCACTGGCTTTTTAAGCCGTGTCGTCAACATCTGGGAGCAGGAAGCCATTGAAGCAGACAAAGCCGGCATAAGAACCGTCCTCGCCCGGTTTGGTGTTATTTTAGGAACGGAGGATGGGGCGCTTCCTCGCATGGCTGTGCCGTATAAATTGGGAGCGGGCGGCAAACTCGGCACCGGCCGCCAGTGGATGTCCTGGATTCATGTAAAAGATACAGCACGGGCGTTACGGTTTGCAGCTGAAAATGAAACAATAGAAGGTCCTCTTAATGTTACTGCGCCAAATCCCGTGCGAATGAACGATCTTGGCAAAACTCTTGCAAAAGTGCTCGGCCGCCCTCACTGGCTGTTTGTTCCTGAGCCTGCCTTAAAGCTTGCTCTTGGCGAAATGAGCACGGTTGTGTTAGACGGACAAAAAGTGCTGCCGGACAGGCTAATGAAAGCCGGGTTTCAATTTGAATTCCCTCTTATCCGCGGGGCACTTGCTGATTTATATTCAAGCTAACGTAAAAGCTGCGTAAACAAAATATGTTCAGCGCAGCTTTCTATTGTTCCATTATTTTTTCTTTAACGTGACTACCGCCTCTACCTGCGCTGTCTGCGGAAACATATCCACTGGCTGAATGCTTTCGATTTTATAAACAGAGGCAAGCTCCATTAAATCCTTTGCCAGTGTGGATGGGTTGCAGGAAACATAAACAAAAGTAGCCGGTTTAATCTGCTTTATCGTTTGAACAAGCTTCCGGTCCAGCCCGGCGCGCGGCGGATCGGTTACAAGCACATCGGGCACCCATCCTTTTTCTTTCCAGGCAGGCAGCCATTTTTCGGCAGGTCCCACTTCGTAGACAGCGTTGACGTCATATTTCTTTGCATTGGCACGGGCATCTTTAATAGAAGCCGCAATGGTATCCATGCCGCGCACTTCCGCTGCCTGCCTGCCGACCCAGAGACCGATCGTGCCCGAACCGCAGTAAGCATCCGCTACTTTATCTGTCGGCTTTACATTCGCAGCTTTTTTTACTTCATCGTACAGCTTTTTTGTTTGAACAGGATTCAGCTGAAAAAAAGCACGAGCTGATAACTCATATTCAAACTCACCTAGTTTTTCCGTGATCGTGTCACTGCCGGCGATGGTTTTAGAAACGTCTCCCATTACCAGATGTGTATTTCCCGGATTCACGTTATGAACGACTGATTTCACCTGCGGCTTTTGCGCCATCAGCTGCTCGGCAAACTGGCCCGCTTTCGGGAAGTTTTTATCGCCCGTGACAATAACCGCCTGCACTTCCCCTGTTTCAAATCCATACCGGACCACAATGGTTTTCACACCCTGCTTATTTTTCGAGCTGTACACCGGAATAGACAGCTTGTTCAATATTTTTTTGCACTGATGAATCGTTTCATCCACGGCATGGTGCTGCACAATGCATTCTTCAATGTCGACCAGCTCATTGGAATTCGAACTGTAGAGTCCCGAGATCATTCTTCCTCTGCGAATTCCTGTCTGGAACTGGGCTTTATTCCGGTAGCGCCATGGGTCATCCATGCCGATCGTATCGTGAATGGGCAGCTTTTCGACATTAAAAGAAGTATAGCGTTCAAGCGCCTGAACAATTACTCCCTTTTTTTCGGCCAGCTGGCCTTCGTAGGAAAGATGCTGCAGCTGGCATCCGCCGCATTCATGGTAAATTGGGCAGGGTGGTTTCACACGGTCTGGCGATGGCTTGCGCAGCTTTTTAATCGCAGCTTCTGTAAATTTGGGCATTACTTTTATCGCTTCTGCAGTAATCTCCTCTCCTGGAAGAGCTCCCGGTACAAATACCGCTTTTCGCTTGAAATAGCCGACTCCCTCTCCATTAATGCCAATTCTTTTTATCGTAAGCGGGAACGTCTGGCCCGGTTTCATTTCTATTCCATTTTTCATTCAAGTCACCTCATGCTTTACTGTATCATACAACCCTTTTAATCAAAAGAAGCCGGCGTTAAGCGCCGGCAAGGTGATCAAGGGATTTAAATGTGTACCCTTTTTTCTTCAAGTCACGAATTACATCCGGCAGCGCTTCAGCATTATCCTTTGAAACACTGTGGAGCATAATAACAGCACCTGGATGAATCTGTTTCATAATTTCATCATACGCATACTGCTTTCCTTTTGGCTGGTCCGCATACCAGTCTACGTACGCAAGGGACCACATAACGTGTGTATAGCCTGCTTTTTGTGCAGTTTTTAATACGTTTTCCGAGAAAATACCCCGCGGCGGACGAATATATTTCGTTTTTTTCTGGCCGGTTACTTTGGCGACTTCTTTTTCAACAAGCTTCATTTCCTCGATTACTGTACTGCCCGGCACTGTTGTTAAGTCATAATGATGCCAGGAATGATTGCCGATAATATGCCCCTCTTTAGCCATTCGCTTCAATAATTCAGGCGCACTTTCCACATAATGGCCGGTGACAAAAAAAGCAGCCGGAACTTTTTCTTTTTTCAAGGTATCCAGAATTGTTTTCGTGTGGCCATTTTCATAGCCGTTATCAAATGTTAAATACAGCACTTTTTTCTTCGGGCTGCCTTTATAAAATGAATCGTATTTCTCCAGCATTTGATCAAGCTGTTCGCCGGCTTCCGCCTGGCGTCCATCTGTTCCTTTTTGAAATCCCCAATGAACGGCTTCCGATGAGACCGCAATAACCGGCAGCATAAAAAGAAAAACAACAAATAAAATAAACTGTTTCATTTCAGCACCACCTTTTACGCTTAAGATGCGCTGCATAAAGACCCTTCATCCGTGGAAACATATTTCAAGGTAAAAAAAACCCGGCAGGCGAAATCAGGCCAGGCGCCTGCCGGGTTTTGGACCGTTTTTCTTATTTAGGGCGATATTTCTTCATTTGGGGCGGTACATTCAATGCCAGGGGCGGAGAAATAGATTACCGCCCCTAATTGGCCGTTTTTTCTCTGCTTCCCGGCCAGGCAATGAAAAAACCCGGCAGGGCCGCCGGGCTTTTGATTAAGCAAAAACAGGTTCTTTAAACTTTGCTAATTTTTCAAGTGAGGACTTATCCACTTCTTCATGAAGGCTGTTTCCGTGTGAATCCATTGTTACAACGGCTGTAAAGCCTTCTACACGCAAATGCCACATTGCTTCCGGAATACCAAACTGCATTAAATCAACACCTTCTACACCTTTGATGCAATCCGCATAGTATTGTGCCGCCCCGCCGATCGCATTTAAATAAACACCGCCATGCTCACCAAGTGCCTGCAATGTTTTTGGCCCCATGCCGCCTTTGCCGATGACCGCGCGAATGCCAAACCGTTTCATAATGTCTCCCTGATAAGGCTCCTCACGAATGGACGTAGTCGGGCCTGCTGCTTTCACATGCCACTGCCCCTGTTCATCTTTCAGCATAACCGGGCCGCAATGGTAAATGACTTGCCCGTTCAGGTCAACTGGTGCGCTGTCGGCTGTGCTCAAATGCTTGTGAATCGCATCACGGCCGGTGTACATCATACCGTTAATTTGTACGACATCTCCAACTTTAAGCTCGCGAATTTGTTCTTCGGTAATCGGTGCCTGAAGTGTTACAACCCGGCTTTCTGCTTTTACTTCCTGCTCCTGCTGCTGGTCTGTTTCAAGAGAAACTTTATCCCCGTCCTGGTAAAACCAGCTTTTAATCCCGCCTGTTTCCGCATCAACCGCCACACCTAAGCGGCGGTACGCCCAGCAGTTATACGCAACTGATACAAAGAAACTGGCCGGCAGGCGGTTCATCACACCGATTTTACAGCCAAGCAGCGTCGTTTCACCGCCAAAACCCATTGTTCCGATACCAAGCTCATTTGCATGCTCCAGAACATACTCTTCCAGCTTGCGCAGTTCTTCATTTTCATTTACATCATCAACTGCACGGAACAATTGTGCTTTTGCCAGATCATATCCAGACGAACGGTCGCCGCCAATGCCGACACCGATAAATCCGGCAGAACAGCCCTGCCCCTGTGCCTGATAAACCGAGTGCATAATGCACTTGCGGATGCCGTCCAGGTCGCGGCCGGCTTTCCCGATTCCTTCCAGCTCACAGGGAAGGCTGTATTGAATATTTTTATTTTCACAGCCGCCTCCTTTTAAAATAAGGCGCGCATCGATATAGTCTTCTTCCCATTGTTCAAATTTAATGACCGGTGTGCCGGGCCCAAGATTATTGCCGCTGTTTGAGCCATCAAGCGAGTCAACGGAATTCGGGCGGAGCTTTCCGTCTTTTGTTGCCTGCTCAATAGCCGCATAAATTGCTTTTTGAATATGTATTTGGTTTGCGCCAACCGGTGTTTTAATTTTAAAAGTCGGCATCCCTGTATCCTGGCAGATCGGCGAAATATTATCATCCGCCATTTTAATGTTAGTGGTGATCGTGTCAAGGCTCATCGCGGCCCGTGTTCCGGCATTTTCCCGCTCTTTTGCTTTTTTCACGGCACGGCGGACGTCTTTCGGAAGATTGGTCGATGTTTCAACGATCAACGTATACATGCTTTGCTGAAGTGTTTCCAAATTCATTCTGCAGTTCCCCCTCAGGATTTTTCTTATGTATCTAACATATTTATTATACGCCTGTCCCAAAGCGTTTAAAAGAAAAAATCGCAAACGGTTTCAGCGGCATCTCTTGATTGGTTTGTACTAATTGCCCTTAACATCCTTTATTAGCTCATCTATATAAAAAAGCTTAAGCGGCAACACCAGCTTAAGCTTTTTTATTATCCGCGGCTGCGGAACTGCTCGCACTTCAATTCAATATCATCGATCATCTCAATCAGGCGGTCAATATCTTCTACCTCTGTTTCTTCCGGGTCAATTGAATCGAGCACTTCCATAAAAATATTCAGCCGTTCTTTTAAATAAACAACCTGCTTTTCTTTGTCTTGAATTGGTTTCAAATAAGCTCTTCCTTTCTTTGTTACAGCAAATAAAAGCCAATACCCATAATGAGGTATGCAGCAAGGAGCGTCAACCCTTCAAACCAGTTCGTATCTCCATCGTTTGAAATGCTGATTGACAGAAGCACAGCCGTTATCATGGAGACAAGCTCCGGTACTGTAAATACGAGCGGCATCGGCGTTGGGAACAGCAGTGATACAAGTACAAGAACCGGTGCGACAAACATAGCCACTTGAAGAGTAGACCCCACAGCAATCTCGACTGCTATGTCCATTTTGTCCTTCATCGCCATTAAAATGGCTGAAGCATGCTCGGCAGCATTGCCCACGATGGCTACAATAATAACACCGATAAACAATTCAGACCAGCCAAATTGTTCTCCAACCGCTTCGAATGTATGCACAAGTCCTTCAGCCACATAAGCCACCGCAGCAGTTGCCAAAAGCAAAATGATGACGGCTTTATTTTTTCCCCATTCCGGCACTTCTTCTTGATGCGTCCCTTCCTTTCCTTCAGATGCATACACACCACGATGAGTAACAAGCTTAAAGAAAAGTCCGGCTAAATAAATAGCAATCATAACGATCGAGATTCCAATGCTCAGGTTTAGCGTTCTTGCTTCATCCATCGACATTGAAAAAATTTCCGGAATGACAAATGCGACAATTACAGCAAAAATAAGCAGCGCTGAATTATGGCGGGCATCATGAACACTAAACTTCTGGCGCTTATATTTCAGGCCTCCCATGAAAAAAGAAAGACCCGCGACAAGCAGCAGGTTTCCAAGCACCGAACCAGTAAGCGAGGCAAGGACCACGCCGACTAGTCCAGCTTTTAGCGCAAAAATAGAAATAATCAGTTCAACAGCGTTTCCAAACGTGGCGTTCAGCAGTCCGCCGACCCTCGGCCCCACTACAATTGCCAGGCTCTCCGTTGCTCTTCCCATGTAGCTTGACAGTGCGATAACTGTTGCACTGCAAATAACAAACATGACCACGCTGGGCCAGTGTAAAAGTGATCCTGCAACCGCCAGCGGTATACCCGCTGCAATCATAACCGCGAACACTTTTCCCATAGTTCCACTCCCTAATACATCAAAATAAACAGCATAAATACGTAATCATCATACCCGCTATTTACTTTTATTTAACACTGGCCCTGGAACTATTGCAGTTCAAATGTCTCTTTTATTTCGATAGCCGGCAAAACGGATTGAACCATCGAACAGTTTTTACGGGTTAATTCAACTGCTTTGCGCACCTTCTCCTTCTTTAACTCTTTCCCCTTAATAATAAAATGAAGGGTTATTTGTTCAACGCGGTCTGCTTCACCGGGATTACGCACCATATCTGTTTGAATCGTAATGTCTTCAATATGAATTCGTTGCTTGGCGAGTATTTTACGCAAAACTCCGCCGCTGCATACGGCAATCGAAGAAACAAGAAGCTGGTAAGGCCGGAATCCATGCGCCTCATCTCCAGAAATATGCAGCTCCCCAAATGGGAAATCGGCTGTAAATCCGCCCTCTTTCATTTTAAATTCCATTTTCTCTCTCCTTTTTTACTCCTTATTGTACAGAACCTTCTTAAAATTGCCCAAAAAAAGATACTTGCATCTTTTGATTGATATGCTATGATAGATTTAAATTATAATTATTATAAAATAAAAATTAATTCATTCTAATTGAAATTCCTTTTCAATAAAGGATTTGGTAATGATAATCATCATCATTAACTTGATTTTAATTCTCAATTAGATAAGGAGACTGGTAAAATGACTGCATATATTGAGAGTATCTCATTACGAAATAGCACATTAAAAAAACTCGTGCCGCACTTTGAATTAATTGCTGCCCTGTTCAGTGGTGTGCTTATTTTAACAGGCTGGCTGCTCGCTCAAAATGAAATGGAAACAGCATCTGCCCTGGTTTATTTGTCAGCGTTTTTTATCGGCGGCTACGCTAAAGCAAAAGAAGGCATTGAAGCAACACTTGAAGATAAAGAATTAAACGTCGAGATGCTGATGATTTTAGCAGCCGCTGGATCAGCAGCGATCGGTTACTGGACAGAAGGCGCCATTTTAATTTTTATTTTTGCGGTAAGTGGTGCACTTGAAACCTATACAATGAATAAAAGCCAGCGGGAGATTTCTGCATTAATGGAGATCCAGCCTGATATGGCTCTTCTTCTCTGCGAGGGAATCGAAAAAATGGTTCACGTTTCCGAATTATCACGCGGCGATGTGATTATCGTAAAACCTGGCGAGCGCATTCCGGCAGACGGCCTTATTTCAAAAGGCCGGACGACAATTGATGAAGCTGCCATTACAGGTGAATCGATGCCCGTTTCCAAAAAAGCAGGTGAAGATGTTTTTGCCGGCACGGTGAATATGACAGGATCCGTTTATATCGAAGTAACAAAAAAAGCAAATGAGACTCTGTTTCAAAAAATTATTGAGCTTGTTCAATCTGCCCAGAGTGAAAAATCCCCTTCCCAGCAATTTATTGAAAGATTCGAAGGTACTTATGTAAAAATCGTTCTGGCTGTCGTTGGAGCGATGATGATTTTGCCGCATTTTCTGCTCGGCTGGTCCTGGACTGAAACATTTTACCGGGCGATGGTTCTGCTTGTAGTGGCATCGCCATGCGCGCTCGTCGCCTCCATTATGCCGGCTTCCCTTTCCGCTATTTCCAGCGGTGCGCGGAACGGCATATTGTTCAAAGGCGGCGCCCACCTTGAAAATTTAAACCATGTGAAAGTTATTGCTTTCGATAAAACAGGAACATTAACCTATGGAAAACCGGAAGTAACCGATATTATAATTCGCGACGGCTTAAGCCGTAATGAATTGCTTCAAGCAGCTGCATCACTTGAGAGCCGTTCGAACCACCCGCTCGCTCATGCGGTTGTCCGGTATGCACAGCAGAAAAGCATTTCATTCCCGCCTCCTGATCATCTTGAAGATGCGGCAGGGTGGGGAGTAAAAGGAGTAGTCGGTTTAAAAAAATGGAAAGTCGGCAAAGCTGCATTTGTCGGTGAAGATGCCGCTGCTGCATTCGCAGATGGCGCCGCTCTTCAATTTGCCGAGGAAGGAAAAACGATTATCTATGCAGCTGACGAGGAAGGAATTGCGGCTGTTATCGCCCTAAAGGATGTTATTCGTGAGGAAACAAAAATGGCATTAAAGGCCTTGCAGAATGAAGGCATTTTTACCGTTATGCTGACAGGCGACAGCTATAAAACCGCTGAAGCGATTGCTGCAGAGGCGGCGCCTGGCTCCTATATCGCTGAATGTCTTCCAGAACAAAAAGCTGTCCACGTAAAAAAACTGCTTGAACAATACGGAACCGTTGCTATGGTTGGTGACGGAATTAATGATGCTCCCGCTCTTGCTTCAGCTTCTGTTGGAATTGCCATGGGTGAAGGCTCCGATGTCGCACTTGAAACTGCGGATATTGTTTTAATGAAAAATGATTTATCAAGGATCGCCCAGGCAATCAAGCTGTCTCGAAAAATGCAGCGCATTGTCAAACAAAACATTATTTTCTCTATTTCCATTATTGTTTTATTGATTATCTCCAATTTCTTTCAAGTTCTCGATCTTCCCTTTGGCGTTCTTGGACATGAAGGAAGCACTATTCTTGTTATCTTAAATGGCCTGCGTTTATTAAAAAGCGCATAAAAAAACCCGCTTGAGAATTTTTTCTCGAGCGGGTTTTGCTTATGCCGGGCCGCGTTTCTGGTCATTGCGCAGTGCGTTTATTTCTCCGCCAATCAAAATAATCATTGCGGATAAATAAAGCCAGATCATTAAAATGATCACGCCCCCGATGCTTCCGTAAGTAGCGGAATAATTGCCAAAGTTATTAACATAAAACGAAAAGCAAAGTGAGACAAGAATCCATCCGATTGTAGCGAAAAGCGCTCCCGGTAAAACGGTCACATACTTTACTTTCAAATTTGGAGCTAAATAATACAGCCCCACAAATACAAGAAACAGTACAACCGGTGGAAGCAAAAAGCGTATCCATGTCCAAATGCTTAAAAACTCATCGCCCATTCCAAGATAATTAAATGCAAATTCGCCGATTTGCTGGCCAAACACTTGAAGAATGAGCATTGTGCCAATCACAAGGATAAACGCAAACGTTAATAAAATGGACAATCCGCGCGCTATGTAAAAAGCTCTTGTTTCTTTTACATCATACGCATAGTTTAACCCTTTAATTACAGCATTCATCGCGTTAGACGCTGACCAGATCGTCCCGATGACCCCAACTGACAGCAAGCCGCCATTCTGGTTTGATGTAACCTCCCTCAGTGTATCCTGCACGAGATTCAGCGATTCAGAAGGCGCAAAGTTCTTAACAATATCAAAGATTTCAGTTGGGTCAATGGGCAGGTACCCGAGCAAGGTAACCATAAAAATCATCAGCGGGAATAAAGCAAGCAGAAAAAAGTAGGCCATTTGTGCAGCCACACCCGGTACATCCGATGCTTTCACCCGCCGAAGCAAATGCTTAAAAAAGCGGCGAAATTCTATTTTTTTATCTGCTTGTTCAACCAAAAATACCCTCCTCCGTTATGATGACGGATTTTGTGCACTTGCTGACGATGCTGCTGGGTTTTGTTCATCCGGTACAAAAGTAGACTTTGTTTCATCAACAAGTTCTTTTACTTCCGGCGTTAATTCTTTTAAATCTTCTACTTTTCCTTTAATAAAAGATACATCTTGATTAATTTTCTGCGCGGTTTCCGTCGCACGGTCAATCAGCTCGCGCGATGACTCTGTTAACTGCTCCGGATCCTTGGCAAGCGCTACGATGTAGCTTGCCCATGACGCCATTTCCTGGCGTGTTCTGCTGTCAAGAAGTGCAATTACGCCTCCTACTGCGGCACCCGCTGCTACACTAACAAAAAATTTACTTTTTCCCATTGAATGGTCATCCTTTCTGTTTCTGTATATAAGTACAGTTTATTATTCGGCTTTCCGAGCCGATTTTCCTTTTCAGATGTTGAAGCTTTTCCCTTAATGAAAAAAATTAAAACGCATATTTATAAAAATAAGCCTTATTTTAAGATTGCCTGGTTTATCGAAGCAGCTGAGCAGCCACTTCCGCTTTATTGACAAGTACTGCAAAACATGGAATGATGATAAAAAATAAAAAAGGTGGCATTATCGTGGATTTAAGCGTAAAATCAGCAGAAAACATTCAATATATGGTCGACCAGATTACCACGAAGCTCCGAATGGTAAACACCGGCGCCATCAGCCCTGAACACTTCAGCACTTCCTCGTATGAAGACCTAAGGGAGATATACGACTTAGTCATCCGCAAACAGTCGTTCAGCCCGAGCGAAATGCAGGCAATTGCAGAAGAGCTTGGCAATCTGCGCAAATAAGAAAAGATACCTGCACAGCAGGTATCTGAAAGTGTAGACGAAGTTAGAAAGCAGGCTGATTGAAAACGTTTGGCTTTCCAGGAATGCGGCCGGCTGGGAAGCGGAGTGACCTTTTGGGGTCGTGAGCATTCACAGACGGCAAGTGACGCCGAAAGCAAGCGTTTGTCAACAGCCTGAGATACCTGCACAGCAGGTATCTTTTTCTATTATATTATTCCTCCTCCGGCTGTTTCTCTGATTCTTCCAACTCCTTGACAACACTGTCTTCCTTCTGACGGCTTTCCGATTTGATTTTTTCAACATGTCCGCTTAATTCAGCCGTATGCTTGTCAAGCTCGGCAGCAATATGTGAAATAGCGTCCACCGACCGGTTTGTCTGCTGGACATTGGCTGCCGCTTCCTCAATTCCTGCTGCTGACTCCTGGGAAACGGCAGCAATATTCGCAATAGACTGATTTACTTTTACTGTATGATCCATAACTATATAAAGCGAGTCTGAGATAGAAGTGATATTCGAGCTTACCTGGCCGATTCGTTCTTTTATTTCGCTAAACTTTCTGCCAGTGCCGGTAATCTGGCTGCTTCCTTGAGCTACCAGGCCATAACCGTTTTCAAGTGTTACAACCGCCTCTGTTGACTCCTGCTGCACACTTTCAATAATATGATTGATCCCTGTAATGGACTGAGCCACCTGCTCGGCAAGCTTCCTCACTTCATCCGCTACAATCGCAAAGCCCCGCCCATGCTCGCCTGCACGAGCCGCTTCAATGGCTGCATTCAAGGCAAGCAAATTGGTTTGTTCTGCTACTTGCCGAATAATGCTCACAAGCTCTGTAATATCCTTCATACGGTCATCAAGCCCTTTTACTTTTTCAAGGGCATTTGTCATGTTTTGATAAATAATATTCATTTGCTCCACAGACTGCTTCATTTCGTTCTCTCCCTCATTGGTTAGAGAGACCATATCTGTGGCGCTTTGTTTTACTTCCTCGCCGCTCATAGCGGCAACCGAAATATCCTCTACAAACTTCCCAAACATTTCTGTTAAAGCAGCCGCCGACCGTGCCTGCTCTTCGGCACCCGCCGACATTTGCTCCATCATTGCCGCAACCTGGCCCGTCTCTTCTTGAGCCCGTTCTGACTCCTGATGCAGCACTGCGCTTTCTTTTTCTACTTTTTCAGAGACGCTGTTTATATTACAAAACATCGAGCCAAGCTGGCTGTTCAATTCATTCATTGCTAAAATAATTTGGCCCACTTCATCATTCCCTCTTGCTTGAAGCGGCTCATTTTCAAAACGCCCGGCGGCCATCTCTTTCATTTGAAAAGCGGTTTCTTTCAACGGACGAGTAACAGTGCGGACATTTCTCACTATTAATAAAAGTCCGGCGGCCACTGACAAAATTCCCAGTATCAAACTAACTGCTACTGCCCGCCGCCCAGAATCGATAGCGCTTTCACTCTCTGCCGCTGCTTGCTGTACTTGTTCAGCTGAAATACTTTCGTCATTCAGCAATCGCGTCAAACTTTCAATACTATTATTTGAGTTTGACAGTGAAAAGAAATTCACAGCTGAAATGAGGACTGCTAACAAAATTAAAATGCTGAAACTTAATAAAAGTTTCCCCTGTAAGCTTTTCATATGATGACACTCCTTTATGAGAAAAAAATAATAGTTCCTATAACCTATTATACATATAATTGACATTAAAAAAATGATATTTTTTGAAAAAAGCAGTAACAGGGTTCTTTTTCGCCTGGAGAATATCCGGTTAAAAATCTCATAAATTGATCGTTTATAAAAGCCGAATAAGAACTGTTACATATCCCTTTTCAAACAGAATAAGACTGGCGACAAAGTCGCCAGTCTTAAGGATTGCGTAATGGACTTTTTTGAACGAATATTGCCTGTTATTGAGCAAGCAGCTTTAACGATTCACGGTTAAACGCCGGAATATCATCAGGCTGGCGGCTTGTAACCAGCTGATTTTGGCAGACAACCACTTCTTTATCATGAAGATTCGCACCGGCATACTCAAGATCTACCTGAATTGATTTATATCCTGTTGCGTCACGCCCTTCAAGCGATTTTGCTGTGATTAGCAGCTGCGGTCCATGACAAATAGCAAAAACAGGTTTTTTTGCATCCATAAACTCTTTTGTAAATTGGACAAAACGGTCATCGGCACGAAGCTGGTCGGGAGAAAATCCTCCTGGAAGTAACAGTGCGTCAAAATCAGCCGAGCTTACGTCATCTATACTTTTATCGATTGTAACTGACGCTTCTCCCTGCTTTCCTTTTACCGTTTTTCCAGTTTCTTTCTCAATAGTAACAAGTTCATGGCCCGCTTCTTTAAAAGCGGATGCTGGCTCCGTGTATTCTACATCTTCAAACATATCTGTTATTAGTACAGCAATTTTTTTACCCATTGTATCGACTTCCCCTTTCTTTTTACTTTCCTTTTTGTTTACAATAAAAAGTTTACCCGGGCTTCCAGCCTTTAAACAAAAAAATAGAAAGGGAGTGTGCCCCTTTCTATTTTTGGCTTGATGAATTTGTTGATTGATCCGTTTCTCCCTGCGGCAAAATCAGAATTTCCACCCGCCGGTTTTGCGCTCGTCCCGGCTCCGTATCATTGGAGGCAATCGGCTGATATTCACCGTATCCTTTTGCACTGAAAAGGCGCGGGTCAAGCTGCTCATTCTTTAAAATTTCCTTCATAAAATTAACTGCGCGCATGGCGCTTAATTCCCAGTTCGAATCATATTGCACCGTGCTGATTGGAATATTATCTGTGTGCCCGCTGATAATAATATTCCGCGGAATATCCATAATCAGCAGCTTTGAAATATCCCGCGCACTTTGAATCTGGGCAGACTGGATTTCAGCATCGCCCGAGCTGAATAAAACATTATCACGAATACGCAGCAGCAGCCCTTCACCGCTTAACGCAGTTTCCACTTTATCTTCTAAATTATTTTCTTTGATATAAGCAGTCATTTTTTCCTGCATTTCCTGCAGTTCCTTCCGGTCGGCCGCTTTTAAATTTTCCTGTTCTTCAGTTTCAGACATAGAAGGATTTGAAACGGGGCTTGGAAAATCAAGCACACCGCTTCCACCTTCCAGTTCATTATTAAAAGCGGAGGCAATTGCCTGGAATTTTTGAGCGTCAATAGAGCTGCTCGCGAATAAAACAATAAACAAAGCCAGCAGAAGGGTCAGCAAATCCGCGTACGGTATCAGCCATGATTCGTCAACGTGGTCTTCATGCTTTTTATGCCGCTTATGCTTGGCCATCTCCCTGTCCTCCTTCATCGGAATTGAGCAGTTTTCTTTTTTCATCCGCCGGCAGGTATGAAGCAAGCTTTTGCTCAAGAACGCGAGGGGCCTCTCCTTCCAGAATCGAAAGAATACCTTCAACCATCATTTCTTTTACTTTCGCTTCCATTGCCGATTTTCTCTTTAATTTATTTGCAAATGGGTGCCATAATACGTAACCGGTAAAAATACCGAGCAGCGTCGCCACGAATGCTGCCGAAATGGCATGTCCGAGCGCGTCAGTATCACTCATATTGCCAAGTGCGGCAATCAAGCCGACCACAGCTCCGAGTACCCCGAGTGTCGGTGCGTACGTCCCGGCCTGAGTAAAAATGGCAGCTCCTGCTGTGTGACGGTCTTCCATTGCGGCAATTTCCTCACTGAGCACATCACGGATGTAGTCCGCACTCTGGCCGTCTACTGCAAGGCTCATGCCGTTTTTCAAAAAATCATCTTCAATTTCATTCATTTTTGGTTCAAGCGAAAGCAGGCCTTCTTTTCTGGCAAGCTCGGCCCACCCTGTAAATAACCCGATCACTTCCTGGGGGCTTAAGCTTTTTTGATCTTTAAACAAAATGCCAAACAATTTAGGCACTTTCTTTAAATCAGAACCCGGAAATGCAATTGTTACAGCTGCCACTGTACCAAGCACAATAATTAAAAACGCAGCCGGATTTATAAGAACAGCCGGGCTGACTCCTTTGGCAACCATTCCGACTCCGACCGCAATGATGGCTAAAATAATACCAATCAGAGAAGATTTATCCATAATATACTAGCTCCTTATCTCCATAGACTTTTTTACTATTATTCAGTTAAGGAATATTTTACACGTTTCGACAAAAAAAGAGTATGGCAAAACTGTTACATTCTACATTTTTTAACGTTTAAAAATTAATAATTTCTTATCACTGTATTTACATTTATTTGATAAAATACAATCATTCAAAATCCAAAGAGGTCTTTTATCCTATGATTCCAATTATATTTTTTATTTTTTTCCTTTTTGTAACAGTTTCGTTTTTCATTCATAAAAAAATTTCATTTCGCCTTGAAAGAATAGACTCTATGACCCGGCTTCCAAACCGCCGAAGCCTGCAAAAGTTTATTAATGCCCGGACTACCCCGCTTAATTTGCCGATTGCTGTCGTTTTAATTGATATTGACAATTTCAGCTGGGTCAATGAAAAATACGGATATGAAAGCGGCAATACATTAATAGCTGAATTTTCTCAGCGTCTTGTTTTTTCGGCTCCCGGCCACAGCCTGGCTGCACGGATAGAGGGAAACAGGTTTGCCCTCGCTATTCCCGGTACATATAGCAGACAGGAAATTTACTCAATGCTTTCTGATCAATTTTTATCATTACAAAATCCTTTTCATATATGTGGCGAGCCGGTCCATCTTACTTACTCAGCAGGCGTTGCTCTGGCTCCGGACGATGGAGCTGATTCTCATACACTGCTGCTTCATGCCGAACGGGCACTGGATCATATAAAGAAACATGGAAAAAACGACATTGCCCTGTATCATGCATCCTTTCATCAAGAAGATTTAGAGCGCCAGCTTGCGATGAGCTTCCGAAGTGCTCTTGAACAGGGTGAATTTCATTTGAGCTACCAGCCAAAATTCAATGTTCATACAGGCTTTATCGATTCTGCTGAAGCTCTTATCCGCTGGAAAAGCCCGCTTCATGGCGCTGTTTCTCCAGCTGTATTTATTCCAATTGCTGAAAAAAACGGGTTTATTTTTGACTTAACTAAATGGACTTTAAATGAAGCCTGCCGTCAAATGAAACATTGGGAACAAATAGAGCATCCAATTAAGAGAGTTGCCGTTAATATTTCAGCCCCATTGTTTTTATCGGACCGTCTTCCCAAAATGATTAGTGAATTTCTTCATTATTATCAACTTGATGCCCGGTGCCTGGAGCTGGAAATAACGGAAACAGCAATTATGTCTCGGTTTGAAGCTGCTTTCGACATTATTGCAGACTTAAAAAAAGCAGGTATTGCTATTTCTCTTGATGATTTTGGCACCGGCGTTTCTTCACTTACTTATTTAAAGAAGCTTCCTATTGATACGCTTAAAATTGATAAATCATTTATTGATGGGGTTCATGATTCTTTCGAGGATAAGGCACTGGTAGAAATGATTATTCAGCTGGCGAAGCTTTTTAAATTATCTGTTGTAGCAGAAGGTGTGGAAAAACAGGAGCAAATGAATGTCTTAAAAAAATTAGGCTGTGACTTTATTCAGGGCTATTTAATCAGCCGGCCCGAATGTCCTGATACGCTAGAAGCCCGTTATATGGAGAAAAAATACGGATCTTAAGCAGAAACCGGAGAATCGTCAAGAAGATATTCCATTTTCGAGCTAAAACCGCCTTCTTTTTATGGACTAGAAATGGCTCTTTTCTTCTAAAAGCAGTGCCAGGGCTGCGGTCTGCCGGCTGCGCGAACAGTGAACCACCCGGCACGCTGCGCCGTCTGTTTCACCTGCCCGCTCGTCCCATGGAAGTCTCCTCCGACCGTTGTGTTTCTAAAAAGCGGCATAAAAAACATATTCGTTCTTCTCTTGCTCGTTAGAAAAAGAAAACCAACTGGACATTACCAGCTGAATTTCTCTCTCGACCAGGGTGGCTGGCGCAGGGCGCAGACTTCTGCGGGACTGTGAGATCCGGCTTCGCCGCGAAAAGCGGAGCCCCGCAGATACCGCCTCTTCTACGCTTGAGCCAAGCTCGGTACGCTCTCCTTCTTGCTGAAGTCCCGGACGTTCATAAATATGCTGGATTTAATCTGATGGAGATATAAACAGGATTTTATTTCACCAGAATGAAAATGGGAGAGTCCTAAAAGGACTCTCCCATTTTCAGTTATGACTGTAACACAAGTGCCGGGCCAAAAAATTCGTATTTTATGCTTTGTTCATCAAAGCCCAGCTCCGTCAAGTGCTGGACAACCGCCCGCATAAACGGCACAGGTCCGCAAACATAGCAGATACTGTCCGGATCAATGTTCTCTTTTAAAAAGTCTTTGCTAATATAGCCGGTTACATCACATACGTCTGTTTCGCTTTTCTTCTCTTCGTAAGCAACGTACAGCTTTCCAGCTGATAACTGGCTGATTTTCGCGGCTGCTTCATTGCCAAATGCATGTGCTTCTTTATTGCGGGCTGCTTGAATAAAAGCTGTTTTGCGGCCCGGCTCATTTTCTGCAATGAAGCCGAGCATTGACATTAACGGTGTTACGCCCACACCGCCTGCAATCAAAGCAACCGGAGAAGTTCCCGGTTCCATATAAAAGTCGCCAGCCGGTGCACTTACTTCGAGAGTGTCTCCCTCGTTTACCTGATCATGCAGAAAGTTCGATACTTTTCCCTGAGGATCATGATCTGCTTCACGTTTAACAGAAATACGGAACAAATCACTTCCTGGAGCTTGAGACAAACTGTACTGGCGGTTCAATAAAAATTCTTCGTCTGGAATTGCGGTGCGGATTGTAATATACTGGCCGGGCAAATAATCCGGTGCTGGCACCCCATCTTTTGCTTTCAAATAAAAGGAAGTAATGAGCGAGCTTTCTTTCACTTTTTTATCCACAACAAAATCTTTAAAATCTTTCCAGCCGTTTTGCTGCTGCTCGGCTTTCTCGTACATTTCTTTTTCTACATCAATAAAGACCTGGGCAATTACGCCGTATGCTTCTCCCCATGCTTCAATAATATCGTCTGTTGCGGCATCACCGAGCACTCCTTTAATCGCTTTTAGCAGATATTCTCCTACAATGGGGTAATGTTCCGGTTTAATAGCAAGACTCCGGTGCTTATGAGCAATTTGTTTTACCGCCGGAAGCAATACTTCTAATTGATCAATGTATTTTGCTGCTGCATAAACTGTGTTGGCAAGCGCAGTCTGCTGGCGCCCTTTTGACTGGTTGGCATGATTAAAAATATTAAGAAGTTCTGGATGCGCTTCAAACATTGTTTTATAAAAATAAGTAGTAATGGCTACACCATGGGTTTCTAAAACTGGAGCAGTTGATTTAACAATTTCAATTGTTTTTTGTGAAAGCATAATTGTTCTCCCCATTTCTTTAAAGATGTATTTTCTATACATCTTATTTATATGTTAAATCTTTCACAAAAACAATATTTAAAATATATGTTTAAAAAATTGTTCACAATTGCACAGCCATCTTTTAACATGCCATAATAGGTATATAGGACGGGTGAGGAAAATGAAATTAACACTTTATTCGGATTATTCTCTTCGGATGCTTGTTTTTCTTGGTGCAAAAGAAAAAGATGAATTATCTAATATTAAAGAAATTGCTGATGCATACAACATTTCAAAAAACCATTTGATGAAAGTAACGCATGAACTTGGCAAACTTGGTTATATTGAAACAATCCGGGGACGCAACGGAGGCATCCGGCTGGCTAAGCACCCTTCGGACATTAATATTGGAGAGGTTGTCCGGCAAACAGAGGATGATTTCCATCTTGTTGAATGCTTTGTCGATCCCGGGCGCTGTGTGATTACGCCTATTTGCGGGCTGCGGCATGTATTTGTAGAAGCCATGCAGGCATTCCTTGCCGTACTTGACCGGTACACCTTGAATGACTTTTTGGCGGATAAAGATATGCTTCGGATTTTTTTAGAAGCCGATGCTTCCAGCACTTAGGGAAGCGTTTTTTCATAAAGCAAATAAACTACTTTATAAAGGAGAATGTTCATGACTACTTTTCAGGAACAATTAGAAAAATACGCACAGCTTGCGGTTACAACAGGTGTGAATGTACAGCCAGACCAGACTCTGGTTATACGGGCAGCGATTGATTCGGCCGAGCTGGTCCGCCTCATCGTCGAAAAAGCCTACAAAGCCGGTGCAAAACATGTTTATGTTGACTGGAGCGATGACACTGTCTCTAAGCTGAAGTATACGCTTGCACCTGATGAAGCCTTTCATGAATTCCCTGACTGGAATAAACAGATGATGGAGTCGCTTGCCGAAAAAGGAGCAGCGTTTATGTCGATTGTTTCCTCCGGGCCGGATTTGTTAAAAGGAGTCGACGGAAAGCGGATTGCAGCTTACCAAAAAGCGGCCGGCACCGCGATGAAGAAATACCGCGAATACATTCAATCTGATAAAGTAAGCTGGACAGTTATAGCGGCTCCTTCCCGGGACTGGGCAGATAAAGTATTCAGCGAACTGCCGGCGGAAGAGCGGGTTCCAGCACTCTGGGAAGCAATTTTCAAAGCGGTCCGTGCCGACCAGGCCGATCCAGTCCAGGCATGGAAAGAGCATGATGAACGTCTTCGTGAAAAAGTGGCTGTTTTAAACGAGCATCATTTTACATCTCTTCACTATACAGCTCCGGGAACTGATTTGACGATTGATCTTCCTGACACACATTTATGGGTAGGAGCAGGCAGCACGAACGAGCACGGACACAGCTTTATGGCCAATATGCCAACGGAAGAGGTTTTCACGGTTCCTGTTAAAACAGGTGTCAATGGCCATGTGGCAGCGACGAAACCGCTCAGCTATGCAGGTAACATTATCGATGGCTTCACCGTTACATTTGAAAACGGACGGGTTACAAATGTGGCGGCTCAAGAAGGTGAAGACGTATTAAAACAGCTCGTCGATACGGATGAAGGCTCTCATTATTTAGGTGAGGTTGCACTTGTTCCTCATGACTCCCCTATTTCGAACGCGGGTATTTTATTTTTCAACACGCTGTTTGATGAAAATGCTTCTAATCATTTAGCCATTGGCAGTGCTTACGCATTTTGCATTGAAGGCGGTAAAGAAATGTCTCAGGACGAGCTGGAGAAAAACGGTTTAAACACAAGCATTACCCATGTTGACTTTATGATCGGCTCCGCTGAAATGCATATTGACGGCATTAAAGCAGACGGCACACGAGTCCCTGTTTTTCGTAATGGGAACTGGGCATAATAAAAAAAACAGCGCTGCATCGCAGCGCTGTTTTTTTAAAAACTAAATTCGTTCAGCCTGTTATAGTACTTGATAAGAAATTCATAAAACAATTTTTCAGATGGCGGCAGCGCCCGGGACTTTGTCATGATAACACCGACTGTTCTCGTCACCCTCGGTACACTAACCGGTATACTGACTGTTCCCATCGGAGTCTGGTCAATTAAAAGTGTTTCCGGCAGCAGGCTGACACCGAGCCCTGCTTCAACCAGCCCTTTAATTGTGTAAATGTCTTCGCTTTCGAATGCGACAGCAGGCTCAAAATTCACCTTTCTGCAGGCATCAATAACGAGCGCCCTCATATCATAGCCCGTTCTAAACAAAACAAACTGATCGTCCATTAAATCCCGTAAGTTAATGGAGTCCTGCTTAGCGAGACGGTGGTGGGTTGGGATTAGCGCCCTCATATGTTCAGAGAAAAAAATATGAGTATTAATTTCTGCTGTTGACTCCGGCACAGGCGATACAAATGCCAGATCAATTTCCCCTTTCTCCACCAGTTCACGTAACTCACGGTTTGAGCCCTGCTTAAAGTCAAAGCCTATATCCGAATATTGGTTTCGAAAAGCGGAAATAACCCGGGGCAACGTTTTCGTGGCAAGTGAGTTAGGAAAGCCGAGACGGATTTTTCCTGCTTCCGGATTCAGATAATCTTCAATTGCCTGCACGGCTTTGTCAATCGCTTCCATTGCTATTTCCGTGTGATCATAGAAAATACGGCCGGCATGCGTTAAACGTACACTTCTCCCTTCCCGAGCAAAAAGCTCCACCCCCAGCTCATCCTCAAGCTTGGCAATTTGCCGACTTACCGCAGACTGGGCAACGTGCAGAGAAAATGCAGCTTCTGTCACATGCTCCTGTCGCGCTACTTCCATAAAGTATTTCAGCTGCCTCATCTCCATTTTTATCCACTCCCTTCGACTCGAATCATATCAGTTTGAGATGAATAACTTGTTAACAATATATTGATTGTATCATTTATCGTCTTTACAATAAATATTAATAGAGAAAGATGATTTGAACGCGGAGGTGCACAACATGAATCTATACGGTTACCCTGAAAAGCAGGGGTTATACGACCCTAAAAATGAACATGATGCATGCGGTATTGGGTTTATCGCTAATATAAAAGGACGTCCATCCCACAAAATTGTGCAGGATGGTATTCACATGCTTTGCCGTCTTGAACACCGCGGAGGCAATTTGAACGGAACAACAGGCGATGGTGCAGGGATTATGCTGCAAATTTGCGATGATTTTTTCCGTAAAGAATGTGAAAGCTTGAGCATTACTTTGCCTGCTCCATGTGAGTATGCGGTTGGAATGTTTTTCTTGCCGAAAAATGAAAAAGAACGGGAACAAATTCAAGTAGAAACTGAATTAATTATTCATGAAGAAGGCTTAAAACTGCTTGGCTGGCGTGACGTACCGGTCAACCCGGAAGCAGCGGGACCAGAAGCCCTTGTTATCGCCCCATATGTAATGCAGTTATTTGTCGAAAAAAGCAAGCAGCATAAAACAGAAAAAGATTTTGAGCGCGCTCTTTATATAATGAGAAAACGCATCGAGAATGAAATTGGCCACAACCCAGACGTAAAAGGCACATTTTACATTCCGAGCTTCTCAACACGGACAATTATTTATAAAGGAATGCTGACGCCTGAGCAAATTGACCAATATTATATTGATCTTGCGAAAGAAGATTACCAGTCAGCTTTTTCACTTGTTCACTCACGCTTTAGTACAAACACATTCCCAAGCTGGGAACGTGCGCATCCGTACCGCTACCTGATTCATAACGGGGAAATTAATACGAACCGTGGCAATGTAAGCTGGATGCAGGCACGCGAAAAAGCCGGCTACTCAAAATTATTCGGCGATCAATATAAAGATCTTCTGCCAATCATTGATACAAACGGCAGTGACTCCGCTATGCTGGATAACGCAATTGAGTTTTTAACATTATCAGGACGCTCACTTCCGCATGCAGCGATGATGCTTATTCCTGAGCCATGGGACCGTGATCCGCATATGGCAGATCCAAAACTTGCATTTTACGAGTACCATAGCTGCTTAATGGAACCATGGGATGGACCAACCTCCATTTCTTTTACAGATGGAAGAAAAATCGGTACGATTCTTGACCGTAATGGATTGCGTCCAGCGCGCTATTACGTAACAGATGATGATCATATTATTTATTCTTCAGAAGTCGGTACAATTGAAGTGGATGAAAAGCGTATCGTGAAAAAAGAAACAGTAAGTGCCGGCGAAATGCTTCTTGTTGATTTAGAAGAAGGCCGCATTGTATCTGATGAAGAAATTAAGCAGGAAATTACAACAGCCAAGCCGTATCGTGAATGGCTTGACAATAACCTGGCGCACATTACAGATCTTGAGGACCCAGCTGACGCTAAAGAAGAGTCATTTACCGAAGCTGAAATGCTGAACCTTCACAAAACATTCGGCTATACGTATGATGAATTGGCAAAGCAAATCACGCCAATGGCTACTGAAAAAACAGACCCGATCGGTTCAATGGGTTACGATGCGCCGCTGGCGATTTTATCAGAACGTCCGCAGCTTTTATATAACTACTTTAAGCAGCTGTTTGCCCAGGTAACGAATCCTCCTATTGACGCAATCCGCGAAGACAATGTTGTGTCAATGATGACTCTGCTTGGCAACGAAGGAAACATTTTAACTCCTTCTGCCCAAAACAGCCGCCGCATTCGCTTGGAGACACCAATTCTTGGTGAAAAAGAATGGAATAAAATTGCTTTAAATAAAAAAGAGGCATTTAAAACAGCCGCCCTTTCGCTTCTGTTTAATGCAAAAGAAAAAGTCGATTTATCAGATGTAATGTCACAATTGTTTGAACAGGCAGATAAAGCGATCGAGGACGGTGCTTCTATCTTGATTCTGTCTGACCGGGGCGTATCAAGCAAAAAAGCAGCGGCCCCTGCCCTTCTGGCGGTAAGCGGCCTTCACCATCACTTAATTAAAACAGGGCGCCGTACGAATGTCAGCCTTGTTCTTGATACAGCGGAAGCGCGCGATGTACACCAGTTCTGCTGCTTAATCGGCTATGGTGCTGATGCCATTTATCCGTATCTTGCCATTGCGTCTCTTCGCTCAATGGTAGCAGATGGCACAATTCCGAATATGACAGCAGAAGAAGCAGAGAAAAACTATAACTACGCAGCAACAAGCGGCATTATTAAAGTTATGGCGAAAATGGGAATTTCAACGGTACAAAGCTACCGCGGTGCACAAATTTTCGAAGCAGTCGGCATCGGGCATGATGTGATTGAAACATACTTTACCGGCACAACTTCAGCGCTTGGCGGTATTACCCTTGATGTTATTTCAGCTGAAACACTCGCTCGTCATTACAATGCGTTTGGCAAAGGTGAATTCAGCGATCCGACGCTTGATTCAAGCGGCGAATTCGTTTGGAGACGCACAGGTGAAAAACATGCGTTTAACCCAAAAACAATTCACATGCTTCAGCATGCATCACGCACAAATGACTATGAGCTGTATAAACAATATTCCTCATTGGTAAACGATGAAAACATTATGTTCCTTCGCGGCCTACTGGATCTTGATTTCACAGCACGCCCGTCCATTCCGCTTGATGAAGTTGAACCGCTTGAAAACATTTTTAAACGGTTCAAATCAGGCGCAATGTCTTATGGCTCAATTAGTAAAGAAGCGCATGAATCACTGGCAATTGCTTTGAACCGTTTAGGCGGAAAAAGCAACAGCGGTGAAGGCGGCGAAGATTCTGACCGTTATACACTGGATGCCAATGGAGACAGCCGTTCAAGTGCCATTAAACAAGTTGCATCCGGCCGTTTCGGTGTAACAAGTGAGTACTTGAATACAGCAAAAGAAATTCAAATTAAAATGGCACAGGGTGCGAAGCCGGGTGAAGGCGGACACCTGCCAGGCAAAAAGGTTTACCCTTGGGTTGCGGAAACACGCGGCTCAACGCCGGGAGTTGGATTGATCTCACCTCCACCTCACCATGATATTTATTCAATCGAGGACCTGGCCCAGCTTATTTATGACTTAAAAAACGCTAATCACAATGCGCGTATTAATGTAAAGCTTGTAGCAAAAACAGGTGTTGGCACAATTGCAGCCGGTGTAGCAAAAGGCCTGGCAGATGTTATTCTTGTCAGCGGCTATGAAGGCGGTACAGGTGCTTCTCCAAAAACAAGTATTAAACACGCCGGCATTCCTTGGGAAATCGGCCTGGCTGAAACACACCAGACTCTTCTTATGAACGGCCTTCGTGAAAAAGTAACGCTTGAAACAGACGGCAAGTTAATGAACGGCCGTGACGTTATAATAGCAGCTCTTCTCGGAGCCGAAGAATTCGGTTTTGCGACAGCTCCTCTTGTTGTTCTCGGCTGTGTCATGATGCGCGTGTGCCACATGGATACATGTCCGGTTGGTGTCGCTACTCAAAACCCGGCGCTTCGTGAGAAATTTACCGGCAATGCTGATCACGTTGTTAACTACTTAACATTTGTTGCACGTGAAATCCGTGAATTGATGGCAGAGCTTGGATTCCGTACAATCGACGAGTTGATCGGACAAAAGCAAGTATTAAAAGCACACGCTCGGAAAGAACTGCATCCAAAAGCAAGATATTTAGACCTGTTCCCTCTCCTGTATATGACGCCGCTTAAACCAGGCCAAAAACAGTACAAAACAACGGAACAGGATTACAAATTAGACCGTACAATTGACCGCCGTCTCCTGTTAGATGCCGTTCGTCCTGCGCTTGAAAACAAAGAAGTTGTTGCGGGAGAATTTGACATTATTAACACAGACCGGGCTGCCGGTACAATCACTGGTTCAGCTGTCACACTGGCTTACGGTGCAGATGGCCTGCCGGATAATACAGTCCAATTCACTTTTAATGGATCTGCCGGACAAAGTTTCGGTGCATTCCTTCCAAAAGGATTGACATTCACTGTAAATGGCGATGCCAATGATTATTTTGGAAAAGGTTTATCAGGCGGACGTCTTGTCGTTCGTCCACACCAGAACGCAGACCTTGTGCCGCATGAGCATGCAATTTGCGGAAACGTCAACTTATATGGAGCAACAAACGGCGAAGCGTTTATCAATGGACGCGCCGGCACCCGCTTTGCAGTGCGAAACAGCGGTGCAGACATTGTTGTTGAGGGTATTACCGATCACGGATGTGAGTATATGACAGGCGGCCGCGTAGTCATTCTTGGTGCAACAGGCCGTAATTTCGCCGCAGGTATGTCAGGCGGTATTGCTTACCTTTATGCTCCAGATCGTGCACGGGCAGAAAGCCGCATAAATCGTGAAATGGTTTTAACAGAATCACTGGACGGCATCCGGGAAGAGACGGAATTAAAAATGCTTATCACAAGCCATGTGCATTGGA
This sequence comes from Domibacillus indicus, assembly GCF_000970685.1. Taxonomy (GTDB): domain Bacteria; phylum Bacillota; class Bacilli; order Bacillales; family Domibacillaceae; genus Domibacillus; species Domibacillus indicus. Next base: position 85,099 of record NZ_LAJB01000004.1, on the reverse strand, counting down.
CAGGCAGTCCACTGGCTGCATCTATTCTTAAAAACTGGGAAGCGGAAAAACACAACTTTATCCGTGTTATCCCTTATGAATATAAAGAAATGATGAAATCCATTTCTTACTATGAGCAGCAAGGAATGAAAACGGCTGACGCAAAATATGCCGCATTTACAGAGAAAAAAATGCCAGTCGTTGAAAACGTGTAAGAAAGGAGAATGAATTGATGGGGAAAGCTACCGGCTTTATTGAATATGAGCGTAAAACAGCACCAGGACGCAACCCGGCTGAACGGGTAAAAGACTGGAAAGAGTATACAACAGTACTTCCTGAAAAGGAACTGCAAGTTCAAGGGGCCCGCTGCATGGACTGCGGGACTCCCTTCTGCCATACCGGCCAGATGATTGGGGGCACACCATCTGGCTGCCCTCTTTACAACCTTATTCCCGAATGGAATGACCTTGTTTACCGCGGCCGCTGGAAAGAGGCGCTAGACCGTTTATTGAAAACAAATAATTTCCCAGAATTCACAGGCCGGGTCTGCCCTGCTCCATGTGAAGGTTCATGTACTGTTGCGATCAGCGATCCTGCGGTTGCGATCAAATCGATTGAAAAAGCAATCATTGACAAAGGATTTGAGGAAGGCTGGATCGTGCCGAATCCTCCAAAACGCCGCACAGGCAAGCGCGTGGCGGTAGTCGGCTCCGGCCCAGCCGGCCTGGCTGCAGCGGACCAGCTGAATAAAGCCGGCCACCTTGTTACTGTTTTTGAGCGTGATGATCGAATCGGCGGCCTGCTTATGTATGGGATTCCTTCCATGAAGCTTGAAAAAGAAACTGTTGAACGCCGCGTAAACCTTCTTAAAAATGAAGGTATCGAATTTGTTGTGAACACAACAATCGGCAAAGATGTGACAAAAGAGCAGCTGAAGGAAGAATATGATGCCGTGATTCTTTGTGCAGGTGCGCAAACACACCGTGACATCGTCATTGAAGGCCGCGAAGCAGAAGGTATTTACCTTGCAATGGATTACTTAACAAGAAGCATCAAAGGCCTGCTGAACGAGTCTGAAGAAGGCGTAATTTCAGCAGAAGGCAAAAATGTTATTGTAATCGGCGGCGGTGACACAGGTGCTGACTGTGTGGCTACAGCGATTCGCCAGGGCGCGAAAAGCGTTGTACAATTCGGCAAGCACGAAGCACAGCCGTTGAAGCGCAGCAAGAATAACCCGTGGCCGCAGTATCCTCATGTGTTTGAGCTTGACTACGCATATGCGGAAGCAGCTGCTGTGTATGGAGAAGATCCTCGTGAATACTTGATTGCAACAACAAAATTTGTTTCAGACGAGCATGGCAGGCTGAAAGAGCTTCATACTGTCCGGATGGAAAAAACATACCTTGAAGATGGAAGCTACACAATGGAAGAAATTCCAGGAAGCGAACAGGTCTGGCCTGTTGAGCTTGTTCTTGTAGCAATTGGCTTCAGCGGAACGGATATGCCGCTTGCATCCCACTTCGGTGTTCATACAACTGCACGCAATACGGTTCTTGCAAAGTATGGAAAGTACACAACAAATGAAGAAGGCATTTTTGCGGCAGGCGATATGCGCCGCGGGCAGAGCCTTGTTGTTTGGGCTATCCATGAAGGCCGTGAAGCAGCACGTGAAGCAGACCGTTTCTTAATGGGTGAAACAAAGCTTCCTTAAACCTTCAGCAGCATGAAAGACTGATTAAGCCGGCCGTTTGCCAGCATCCTGAGCGCCTCATATTGATATGAGGCGCTTTTTTCGCATAAAAAAAGACCAGCACCGGCTAGTCTCTTCGCAAAAAGTGTAAAAAGGTTTCAGCTGTTTTGGTTATAAATGGTGCATCCGGAACAATTGCGTAAAAATTCCGCTCGTAGTAAAGGCTGCCCCCGCCCACTATTTTCAATTTTTCCAGCTCCAGTTCGTTACGGATGGTCCATTCGGATAAAAGCGCTACACCCAGGCCTGCTTCCACTGCTTCTTTAATAATCTGCGTGCTTCCGAATTCAAGTATCTTTGCCGGCCGGATCCCGTTCTTAGCGGCAAACCAATCAAACGCTTCTCTTGTACCCGATCCCTGCTCTCTGACAATCCAGGTTTCTTCATTTAAATGAACACGCTTTTCCGTACTTTCTTTTTTCCCTTTAATTACATACATTTTATCTGAAGCAATTTTCTCAGCGATCAGTTTATCTGAGGCGACGGTTCCTTCTACGACGCCCAGATCAATTTCGTTATGAATAACTTTTTCAGCAATTTCCTGTGTATTGCCAATTGTAATATATGGGTCTACTGATGGAAACTTCTCTAAAAAATCCGCTACAATATGGGGCAAAATATACTCACCAAACGAGTAGCTTGCTCCAACAGCCAGCTTCCCCTTCACTTCGCCTGCCAATTCTTCTACTGCCTGCTTCATTTTTTCATTTAATGTAGAAATTTCTCCGCCATAGTAGGCAACCAGGCTGCCTGCTTTCGTTAAGCGGATTTTTTTATGAGTCCGGTCAATAAGTTTAATGCCAAGCTCTTCTTCAAAGGATTTGATATATTGGCTAACCGCAGGCTGCGTAATAAACAGCTCCTCTGCTGCTCTTGAAAAATTCATATGCTTTACTACCGTTAAAAAAACTTTTAATTTCTGTTCCATATCCGCCCACCATCATACGTGATTGCTTTCTATTTGTCTTCAGCTGATTCTATTTTAGCATGAACAATCCCGAAAAGGGTGCAGGAGAAAAGAAACCAAACAAAAAAAGCATTCGGTGTCCTCCAATGACATTCGAATGCTTTTCTAATTTTGCAGGGATCAGCCGCTCTCCAATAGCGGCTGAAATAAGTATTTCCTTTCGTCCAGCCATTCTCCGCTAACAGCTGGACAGGGTGTTTTCGGCTGTTTTCATAAACACCCTCTTTCAGAAGCAGCCCTCCATTGGCCGCTGCCTTTCTTGAAAGAGGCACGTTGTGTTGTTATTCAGCTCTTTTTTCCGCCCTTTAACATTATTTTTTCATCAAGCTGTATAGAACTGCTTTTTGGGCGTGCATACGGTTTTCAGCCTGCTGGAAAACAATTGACGCTGCTCCATCCATTACTCCAGCTGAAACCTCTTCTCCGCGGTGTGCCGGCAGACAATGCATAAACTTGCAGCCTGCGTTTGCCTGCTCAAGCAGATCTTCGTTTACCTGGTATGGGGCAAAAGCCTTTAAACGAAGAGCAGACTCCTCTTCCTGGCCCATACTGGTCCAGACATCTGTATAAATGAAATCTGCACCCTGTACAGCTTCAATCGGATTTTCTGTAAACGTTACAGCCGCTCCCGTTCGGGCAGCGATTTGTTTTGTTTTTTCGATCACTGCACTGTCTGCCTCGTAGCCTTTTGGCGCTGCTAAAGCAAAATCCATCCCCATCATGACGGCGCCTATCATAAGAGAGTGAGCGACATTGTTGCCATCGCCGATATAAACCATTTTGTTTCCTTTAAAGCCGCCTTTATGCTCGTAAACAGTCAACAGGTCAGCCAGTGCCTGGCATGGATGATATAAATCGGTCAGTCCATTAATAACCGGAATAGATGCTGCTTCTGCCAGCGTTTCAATTCGGTCATGGCCATGCGTACGAATCATAATTCCATCCAGGTAGCCTGACAGTACCTTTCCTGTATCTTCAATTGTTTCACCCCGGCCGATTTGCAGCTGATCAGAGCTTAAGAACATGCCGTTGCCGCCAAGCTGAAGAATCGCCGTTTCAAAGGAGACACGCGTTCTGGTCGAGTTTTTTTCAAAAATCATTCCAAGAATCTGACCCTTCAAGGCATCAAAATACTTTTCTTTTTGCTTTTTCATATCGTCTGCAAGTACGACTAGCGCCTCAACTTCTTCAGCACTAAAATCAAGGAGCTTTAAAAAGTCTTTTCCTTTTAAATCCAGCTCTTTTACTTGTTCCATTGTGATCATAATCGTCACCCCAACCTGTCATCACCATGTTTATATTTATATTTATACACAATAAAGAATTAAAATGCAACTATTTTTTCTCCTGTCATGGAAAATATTTTTGCTTTGGCCTGTATCGGGTATACTAGGTTGTAGAAGGAATAGGTGATAAAAATGAAAAAAACCAAGAAAATGGCCGAGACAGTGGCCATAAAATCCGCCCAGGTTTTTCCGCCGGATACAAACTATTACGGGACGCTGTTTGGCGGAAAATTAATGGCGCATATTGACGACGTTGCTTCTATTTCCGCTACACGGTTTGCCCGTAATCCAACTGTGACTGCTTCTACAGATTCTGTTGATTTTCTGCGCCCCATTAAAGTTGGCGATACCGTTACGCTAAAAGCAATGGTTACCCACACTGGCCGATCAAGCATGGAAGTATTTGTCCGTGTGACTTCTGAGAATCTCATTACAGGCGAGGAGGAAGTAGCTGCTCTTTCTTTTTTAACGTTTGTTGCTATCGATGAAAACGGCAGGCCGGTAGAAGTCGGCAATGTCGCACCGGAAACAGAAGAAGAAAGATGGCTGTTTGATACAGCTCCCGCACGGGCGGCTTACCGGAAAACAAGGAAAGATCATAGTAAAGAACTATCTTCGTTCTTTAAAAAGTTATGACAATCTTCCCCCTCTTTTTCGTAACAAAATTTAAATTTCCGTAACAGTCTTGTTCTTTTTTCTTGTTATAACGGCTTTTTTTTGTGTCATGTCTGTAATAAATAAAGATTCATCTATTTGTCCCATGACGCTTATTCTTTTTCTTCCTTATAATAAGCGAAGGCGGAAAAAAGCCGTTTGGAGGTATGGAGATATGTTTGGACAAGCTGAAATTGGAATTGATCTGGGAACAGCAAATTTGCTTGTTTACAGTAAAGATAAAGGTATTATTTTAAACGAGCCTTCTGTTGTTGCCCTTGATATGGATACGAAAAAAGTATTGGCGGTTGGTGCAGACGCAAAGGAAATGATCGGGAAAACTCCAGGGCGAATTGCAGCAGTACGGCCGATGAAAGATGGCGTCATTGCCGATTTTGATGTAACGTCTGAAATGTTAAAAGAATTAATGAGAAAAGCGGGGAAAGCAGCCGGATTTGCGATCCGAAAGCCGACAGTAGTCGTTTGTACGCCCTCTGGCGCAACAAGTGTCGAGCGCCGGGCAATTCAAGATGCCATTAAATCAAGCGGTGCCAAAACGGTCCACTTAATTGAAGAGCCGGTAGCAGCGGCAATCGGGGCAGATCTTCCCGTAGATGAGCCAATCGCCAATTTAATTGTCGATATTGGCGGCGGCACAACAGAAGTAGCCATTATTTCATATGGCGGTGTCGTAACATGCAATTCTATCCGCCTTGCCGGCGATAAGCTAGATGAAGATATTGTTCAATATGTACGAAAAGAATATAATTTGTTAATCGGGGAACGCACAGCGGAAAAAGTGAAAATGGAAATTGGCTACGCTCCAATCGAACATGAAGAAGTGCATATGGATGTGCGCGGCCGTGACCTCGTCACCGGCCTGCCAAAAACGGTTCATATAAGCTCTTATGAAATTCAGCAGGCGCTTCGCGAATCTCTTCTGGCTATTTTAGAAACCATTCGTGTTACGCTTGAGTCCTCACCACCGGAGTTAAGTGGTGATATCGTAGACCGCGGTGTTGTAATCAGCGGCGGCGGTGCCTTACTAAACGGTCTTCAAGAGTGGCTTGCACAGGAAATTATCGTACCTGTCCACCTTGCTCCTAATCCCCTTGAATCGGTGGCAATTGGAACAGGACGTTCCCTCCATGTATTGAAAAAGCTGCAAAAAGTAACTTCATAAAACAAAAGCAGGCTGAGTTTAACAGCCTGCTTTTACTTTTTATAAGGAGCTTTTTGATAAAAAAAATTCGGTGACAGCACTGTATTTTCATATGAACGGTGAAAGATATGGGTGGCAGCCGGGGAAACAGGAGGAATCAGCCAGGTCCAGTCTCCCGTTACCCCTCTTCCGGCTGCTTCTTCATTTTGTTCAAATATACGGTGCTGCCTGGCTGCTGTGTGATGGTCGACGATTGTTAAGCCGGCTTCTTTAAAAGAGTGCAGCACCGCTGCATTCAGCTCAATTAAAGCCCTGTCCTTCCAAAGCGTAGACGCATGTGCTGTGCCATCAAGCCCCATACAATCCGCCACAGCGGAAAGCTTGTTGTAGCGGCTTTCATCGGCTAAATTGCGGGCCCCAATTTCTGTTCCCATATACCACCCGTTAAAGGGAGCCGCCTTATATTCTATTCCGCCGATTTCCAGCCGCATATCTGAAATAATCGGTATCGCGTACCATTTCAATTGCAGCGTTTTAAAGGCCTGGATAAATGGATGGAAAAGCCTGACTTCTATCCGGCAATGATCAGGGACGTCTTTCCAGACCGGTTCCTGATTACCTATCTGCACCACCCATGGCAGCAAATCAAAGTCACTTCCCGCTCCCTGCCAGCCGAGTGCCTCACATTTTTTCGTGAAAGAGCGGGAATGCGGATCTCCCTTGTTTTCATATCCGGCATAACGAAGCAATTGATGATTCCAGATGCGCAGCTCCTCCTGCCCTCCCGTACTCTGCCGGAAAACGGTAATAGCCGGCCGGATTTTCCCTTCATTATGAGCAAACACAACGTGCCGTTCAAGCGCCTTCAGTACCTCTTCTTCTGTTTTGGCTTTGCGTTCATCAAATATGTGAAGTGTCTGCCAGAACAAGCGGCCAATACAGCGGTTGCTGTTGCGCCAGGCAGCCCTTGCCCCGTATTCCAATTCCTCAAATGTATGAGTGTACGTACCGGTTTGCTCAATTTCATCATGAATCAGCTGCAGCCTTTCTTTTGCTGCATGTTTATTTTTTCCGGTTTCTTTATAAAAGCCAGTAATAAATTCCTTTGCTTTTTGCCATAGCTGTTTTTCCATACATAATCCCTCTCTTTTAAAAAAGTATATCAAGATCCGTGCTCATTTTCCTTGAATGTTTCGTGTCCATATTCTATAATTTAGATAGTTAGACAAATATCTAAATAAGGAGGTTAAGCATGACCGCTACCCTTGTTTTTAAAGCGCTCGCTGATCCGACGAGACGTTCTATTATTGAATTGCTGAAAAAACGGGATATGACAGCCGGTGAAATTGCTGAGCAGTTCAATATGACAAAGCCAAGCATTTCCCATCACCTGCAAACCTTGCAGACAGCCGAACTTGTTTTATCAGAACGAAACGGCCAGCACATTATTTATTCATTAAATACAACAGTTTTTCAAGACATTATGATGTGGATGATGAACATAACCGGAAAGGAGAATAAAGAATGAAAAATTCCCGTTATCTTTGGCTTATTACCCTTATTGCATTTCTTGCTGGCTTTATTGCGATTCCGTATTTACCTGATCAAATTGCCACCCACTGGGGGCCTTCCGGAGAAGCGGACGGATACTCCTCCAAATGGTTCGGCGCTTTTTTCGGCCCTCTTATGCTTCTGTTCGTAGGCGGGCTGCTGATCGTCTCTCCTAAAATAGATCCACGCCGGCAAAATTACCAAAAATTCATAGGAAGTTATCATATTATCGTTAATGCTGCCGTGACTCTTCTATTTATTGTACATCTTTTAACGCTTGCAAACGGCCTCGGCTATCCGGTTAAAATGGGTACAGCCATTCCTGTCTTAATCGGTCTGTTATTTATAGTTATTGGCAATTACCTGCCGCGTATCCGGCCGAGCTACATGATTGGCTTCCGAACGCCCTGGACATTAGCCGATGACCATGTCTGGACCAGGACACACCGGCTGGGCGGATTTCTTTTTGTTATCGGCGGGCTCGTGATTGTTATCACCGCTTTTCTACCGGTTTCACTCAGAATCATGGCTTTTATAGCCGTTGTTCTTATGATTACCGTTATTCCTTTTTTCCAGTCTTACCTTTTGTACCAAAAACAAGCACGCTCTTAATCTGCTTTAAAAATGTCTTGACTGAGCGTACCTGAAACGGTATGATATTTTTAATTATTCTTGCAATTTAATACCTAATTCTTATCAAGAGAAGCCGAGGGTACTGGCCCTATGACGCTTCAGCAACCAGCCGCGATGGTCAGGTGCTAAATCCAGCAGACTCCTGCAGTCTGGAAGATGAGAAGGAACGGACAACACATACATGTTGAAAAAGCCTTCTTGCCATCAGGAAGGCTTTTTTATTTTATTATAGAGAGGATATTATGATATGACACTGCTCGATAAATTAAAAACAGACGTGCTGGCCGCGGATGGAGCAATGGGTACCCTTCTTTACTCTTATGGAATTGATTTTTGCTACGAAGAATTGAATACAGCAAAACCGGAAGTAATCGAAAAAATTCACGCTGATTATATTAAAGCGGGAGCCGATGTGATTCAAACAAACACATACGGCGCCAATACATTGAAGCTTTCCCGTTATGGTATGGAGAACCGGGTGCGTGAATTAAATGAAGCCGCTATACGCATCGCGAAAAAAGCGGCAGCACCGGGAGGCCAATTTGTTCTTGGCACAATTGGCGGGATTCGCGGCATCCGGAAAAGCACAGCCACAAATGAAGAGATTCTGGCCTCTGTACGCGAGCAGGCGGAAAGCTTGCTCTCAGGTAATCCAGACGGGCTCCTACTGGAAACCTATTATGATTTTGAAGAGCTTTGTCATTCTGTGACTCAGCTCCGCCAAATGAGCGATGTGCCGATCATTGCCCAGGTGTCGATGCATGAGCCCGGTGTTTTGCAAAACGGCCTGCCGTTAAATGAGGCGCTGCGAAAGCTTGAAGGAATCGGAGCGGATGTTGTCGGTGTGAACTGCCGTCTCGGCCCCTACCACACCATCCAGGCATTTGAGGATGTCACACTGCCGGATAAAGCATTTTTATCCGCTTATCCTAACGCAAGCCTTCTTGACGTAGAAGACGGGCGGATTGTTTATGAATCAGAAGCAGATTACTTTGGACGGGCTGCTGTTCTCCTTCGCAACGAAGGAGTCCGCTTAATCGGAGGATGCTGCGGAACAACACCAAAGCATATTGAAGCGGCCAAAAAACGGCTGGCCGGCCTTCCTCCTTTAACAGAGAAAAAAGTCAAAACGAAAAAACCGATTGTGATTCAAGAAGCGGCCCCTGCGACAGAACGTTCTATTTGCGAAAAAGCCAAAACGGAACGGACAATCATTGTAGAGCTCGATACGCCGAAAACATTAATGACAGAGCGGTTTATTGAAGGTGCCAATGCATTGTATCAAACAGGCATTGATGCGGTTACCATGGCGGACAACTCTCTCGCTTCCCCGCGTGTCAGCAACATGGCGATGGGCGCAGCGTTAAAAATGAATCATGACGTTCGCTCACTCGTTCATATTACATGCCGAGACCGCAATTTAATTGGCCTGCAGTCTCACTTGATGGGGCTTGATACGCTCGGCCTCCATGATGTGCTTGCCATTACCGGCGATCCGACCAAAGTTGGCGACTTTCCCGGGGCGACAAGTGTCTATGATGTATCAAGCCTGGAATTGATCCAGCTTATCAAGCAGTTAAACGAGGGCATTTCCTTTTCCGGAAAGCCGCTGAAGAAGAAAGCAAATTTCTCCGTTGCGGCGGCATTTAACCCGAATGTGCGGGTGCTTGACCGGGCCGTAAAGCGGCTAGAAAAAAAGATTGAATGCGGGGCCGATTATTTTATTACGCAGCCGGTGTTCACAAAGGAAAAAATTATTGAAGTTTATGAAGCAACTAAGCATTTGTCTACACCGATTTTTATCGGTATTATGCCGCTTACGAATATACGCAATGCAGAATTTTTACACCATGAAGTGCCGGGCATCAAGCTGTCCGATGAAACATTGGAAAGAATGCGCGCATGCGGCGAAAACAAAGAAGCTTCGGCAAAAGAAGGAGTGAACATAGCCAAAGAATTAATTGATACGGCGGCGGAACTCTTTAACGGACTTTACATTATTACTCCATTCTTGCGTTATGATATGTCAGTGGAACTGATTCACTATATAAAAGAACTTGATGCACAGAAAGAAAGCGAGGCTCTGCATGACCACACATCGAATTGAACAGGAACTGAAAAAGCGCATTCTTCTCATTGACGGAGCAATGGGGACAATGCTTCAAAATGCGAATTTAACACCGGATGATTTCGGCGGTGAAGAATATGACGGCTGTAATGAAAATCTTGTGCTTACAAGGCCTGATGTGATTGAGCGCATTCACCGTGAATATTTAGAAGCCGGTGCGGATATTATTGCGACAAATACATTTGGCGGAACGCCGGTCGTTCTCGATGAATACGATCTGGGCAGTAAAGCATATGAAATTAACCTGCGGGCTGTTCAGATTGCAAGAAGAGCCGTTGACGAATTTTCTACTCCAGAATGGCCGCGTTTTGTAGCCGGAGCGATAGGGCCAACGACGAAAACCCTGTCTGTTACAGGCGGCATTACCTTTGATGCACTCGTCGACAATTTTGAATTGCAGGCAAAAGCCCTGATTGAAGGCGGCGCGGACTTAATCCTGATGGAAACAAGCCAGGATATGCTGAACGTTAAAGCCGGCACCCTCGGTATCCGCCGGGCGTTTGATGAAGCCGGCATTGAGCTTCCAGTGATGATTTCCGGCACGATTGAGCCAATGGGCACCACCCTTGCCGGACAGAATATTGAAGCTTTTTATATTTCCATCGAGCACATTAAACCGCTGTCTGTCGGGCTGAACTGTGCGACGGGGCCGGAGTTTATGACGGACCATATCCGTTCCCTGTCAGAGCTCGCAACAAGCTATGTAAGCTGTTATCCGAACGCCGGCCTTCCGGATGAAGAAGGAAATTACCATGAATCACCCGAATCTCTTGCGCAAAAATTGGCGGCTTTTGCAGACAAGGGCTGGCTGAATATCGTCGGCGGCTGCTGTGGAACGACACCGGCGCATATTCGCACGATGCGCGAGGCAGTCAAAGAAAAAACACCGCGCACCTCTCCTGAAAACCCGCATGGACATGCCGTTTCCGGGATTGAGCCGCTCCTGTATGACGACTCGATGCGCCCTCTTTTTATTGGTGAGCGGACCAATGTTATCGGCTCCCGTAAATTTAAGCGGCTGATTGTTGAAGGAAAATTTGAAGAAGCAGCCGAAATTGCCCGTGCCCAGGTTAAAGGCGGTGCCCATGTTATTGACATATGCCTCGCTAACCCGGACCGTGAAGAACTTGACGACATGAAGGAATTTATGAAGGAAGTCGTTAAAAAAGTGAAAGTGCCGCTTGTTATTGACTCAACAGATGAAAAAGTTATTGAAGAAGCATTGAAATTCTCCCAGGGGAAAGCAATCATTAATTCAATTAACCTTGAAGACGGCGAAGAACGTTTTGACGCAGTAATGCCGCTTGTAAAAAAATACGGCGCTGCCGTCGTTGTCGGAACGATCGATGAAGAAGGAATGGCCGTTTCGCGTGAACGCAAGCTTGAAATCGCCATTCGCTCACATGATCTGCTCGTCGAAAAATGGGGGCTTGCCCCTGAAGATATTATTTTTGACCCGCTCGTTTTCCCTGTCGGCACCGGTGATGAGCAGTATATCGGTTCAGCTGTTGAAACAATCGAAGGAATCCGGCTAATTAAAGAGAGGCTGCCCAGATGCTTAACCGTTCTCGGCGTAAGCAATGTTTCATTCGGCCTTCCTCCTGTCGGGCGCGAAGTACTGAATGCGGTCTACTTGTACCACTGCACACAGGCAGGCCTTGATTATGCGATCGTTAATACAGAGAAGCTTGAGCGCTATGCATCAATTCCGAAAGAAGAAATTAAGCTTGCAGATGACCTGCTCTTTACCACAACAGACGAAACGCTGGCTGTATTCACTGACTTTTACCGGGACAAGAAAAAAGAAAAAAAAGAAGAAGACATCCCTAAAACGGTGCCGGAGCGTTTAAGCTACTATGTGGTTGAAGGAACGAAAGAAGGCCTGCTGGCTGATCTTGAAGCGGCGCGCGGTCTCTATGACGATCCGCTCGATATTATTAACGGGCCGCTTATGAAAGGAATGGCAGAAGTCGGCCGCCTGTTTAATGACAATCAGCTGATCGTAGCGGAGGTATTGCAAAGTGCCGAAGTGATGAAAGCCTCTGTTGCTTATCTGGAACAGTTTATGGAGAAAAAAGAAGACGACTCCGGAAAAGGCAAAGTGATTCTGGCTACTGTAAAAGGTGATGTTCATGACATTGGCAAAAACCTGGTCGATATTATTTTAAGCAACAATGGGTTTAAAGTAGTTGATGTCGGTATCAAAGTAACACCACAGGCATTAATTGATGTAATTCGGAAAGAAAAGCCCGATATGGTCGGCCTGTCCGGACTGCTCGTTAAGTCTGCCCAGCAAATGGTAATCACCGCACAGGATTTTAAAACCGCCGATATCGATGTTCCGATTCTCGTTGGCGGTGCCGCTCTGTCACGCCGCTTTACCGAAACGAAAATTTCGCCGGAATACACCGGCCCCGTCTTATATGCGAAAGATGCGATGGACGGGCTGGATATTGCCAACCGCCTGCAAAATGCCGAGCAGAAGGCCGTTCTTTTAGAAGAGCTTGAAGCAAAAAAAGAAAAGCGGAAGGAAGTAGAAGCGTACCGTGAAGAAAGACAGGAGCAGGCTGTTGCCACAGCACCGAAGCCGGTAAAAACGGTTCGTCAGGATGCGCCTGTTTATGTGCCGCGCGATACTCGCCGCCGCATTTTAAAGGATTATTCCATTTCGCATTTGAAGCCGTATGTAAATATGCAGACACTGATCGGCCACCACCTCGGCATGAAAGGCAATGTCAAAAAGCTGCTCGAAGAAAAAAATGAGAAAGCAATCCAGCTGCATGAAACGGTGAATGGCTTTTTAAACGACGACTCATTTAAAACCTCCGCCGTTTATCAATTTTTCCCGGCACAGTCGCAGGGCGATGATGTTGTTATTTACGATCCATCCGACGCAAAAACAGAAATTGAACGCTTCACTTTTCCACGCCAGACAAAGGAACCATTTCTTTGCCTTGCAGACTATGTAAAATCAGTCGAAAGCGGCGAAATGGATTACGTTGGATTTTTTGTTGTGACGGCCGGGTTCGGTGTCCGCGATGCGGCAATGAAGCTGCGCGAAGAAGGAAAATTTTTGGACAGCCATGCGATCCAGGCAACAGCACTGGAACTCGCGGAAGGATTCGCTGAACGAATTCACCAGGAAATGCGCGATCAATGGGGCATCCCCGATCCGGTTGATTTCACGATGCGTGAACGGTTTGCGGCCAAATACCAGGGGCAGCGTTTTTCATTCGGCTACCCGGCCTGCCCGAACCTGGAGGATCAGGAAAAGTTATTCGGCCTTATTCATCCCGAGGAAATCGGCGTCCGCCTCACAGAAGGCTTTATGATGGAACCGGAAGCCTCCGTCTCTGCTATTGTATTTGCTCATCCTGATGCAAGATACTTTAATGTGATTTAACAAAAAAAGCAGTCCTGCCAATAAAGCAGGACTGCTTTTTTTAATGATGCCCCCTTTAGCCGCCATTATCTTACTTCGCGGCTCACCGGAACGTCGCTTTTCTCCTCTTTCTCAAAAAACAAAATCAATGCCGGCAGCAGCAGCCCCCGTACAAAAAATGTATCAATCAAAATGCCTACCGCCACAATAAAGCCAAAAACAAACAGCACTTCTATCGGCTGAGTCATTAGAACAGCAAACGTGGCAGCCAGGATAATCCCTGCCGATGAAATCACTCCACCGGTTTTAGCAGTTGCAATTTCAACCGCTTTTTTCAATGGGTGTTTTTTTCTTTCCTCTAAAAAACGGGAAACAAGAATAATGTTGTAATCAATCCCTAAAGCCACAAGAAAAACAAATGAATACAGAGGCACTCTCGTACTGATTGCATCAATTCCAAACAGGGCATTCGTTAAAAACAGTCCCAGGCCAAGCGCCGACAAAAAGGAGAGAACAATCGTCCCAACCATATAAAGCGGCATTTTCCAGGAACGTGTCAGCACGATAAGCATGGCAAATAACAATGCTACCTCGATTACTACGATAAGTATGGTATCACGCTCATTCAGTTCCCTGTCATCAAGCTTTTCTGCTGTTTCGCCAGCGAAATATAAATTCCCTTCAGCATCCGCCTCACGCAATACAGCTTCTTTGCCAGCCCGCAGCCCGGCAAGAGCATCCAGTGAAGCCGCCGCATACGGATTCTTTTCAAAGGCAACAGTCAATTCATGAGCATTCCCTGATGCTGTTGAGGACGCGGGAACAGCTGAAAGCACTCCCTCCTGCTCACTGAGGGCTTCGGCAACAGCAGCAGGATCACCCGTTCCCTCATATACAATTGTTGTTGGTGATAAGTCTCCTGCTGAAAATTTTTCATCAATGATATTGTACCCAACAAGCGAGGGCATATCTTCCGGAAATGATTTAAGCGTATCAAACTCATACTTCAAATTAAAAACATTCAACGAGGAAAGGATCAGAAATGCCAGCACGATTCCTCCGGACAGGGCCGGTTTTTTCGTAACAAAGCGGGCCACGCGGCTCCATAAGCCGTTTTCTTTTTTACTCTCCTCTCCCGCTTTCGGCACTCTCGGCCAGAAGGAACGGCGGCCAAACAGTGTAAACAAAGCGGGTACCAGTGTAATAGATGCCAGCATAATAACGGCCATAACTGTCGCGAACAATGGTGCAAAGCTTTGGTAGTCACGAATCGCGGCGAAAAATAAAACAAGCATCGCTGCCAGAACGGTTCCGCCCGAGAAAAAGACCGGTTCTCCCGTTTCACGCATTGCGTACTTCATAGCCTCAAACTTGTTCTCATGGCGCTTTAATTCTTCACGAAAACGCGCCAGTACAAACAAAGAATAGTCAGTTACCGCTGCAAACAATAAAATCGTCATAATAGAAAGCGCCTGGCTGCTCATTTCTAAGCCGGCGGCTCCATACAACCCTAAAATCCGGTCTGTTACGGCATAAACCATACCGGAAGCGAAAAGCGGAATAAATGCTAAAAGCGGAGAGCGGTAAATCACAATAAGCAATACCAGGATCAAAACGACAGTAGATAAAAGAAGAACAATGTCCGCACGTGAAAACAGTGCCGTTGTATCAGTCGCAATGCCGGCAGGCCCTGTTACATAAACTTCGCTGCCGGATTTCTTTGCAATATCTGTAATGGCTTCAATACGCGGCTCAAAGTCTTCACTGCTGAAACCTTCTTGAAAAACAATCGGGATCGCAGCAGCAGATCCGTCTTCCGATAAAAACTCAGCTTGAGCAGGCGGCGGCAGCTGGGCAAATGGAGCTATACTTGTGATTCCGTCTATTTCTTTCTCAATTTCTTCAAGAATTCTCCCTGCCTCTGTTGCATCTACCTTTCCCTTTGATTCATTGAATACAAGAATAGCCGGTGTGCCGCCGTCATCCGGAAAATACGTTTCCACTTTTTCTGCTGCCTCAATCGAAGCTGCATCATCCGGCAGGGATTCAAATGCACTTGTTCCATAATCACGTGCCGCCGGCGCAAAAATACTTAACAATACAATAATAATTAACCAGCCAGCCAGCACAGTCCACATGCCTTTTTTTGTGGCGGCCCAATCTGTCAAAGGCCAGAGCACCTTTCTCATCTTAATTCCCTCCTAAAGCATCCGTGATTCTTTCATTTAAATCTATTCCTGACACTTATGTCAAATTAAAAGTGTAAAAAAAGAAGCGTTATCGCGCTCCGCTTCCTTCATACCATAATGTAAATAAATAATCCGCCCATTCATGCGGCGGCAGCTCCAAGGTATTTGGTGTATTGATGAGCTGGAAAAACAAGCCGGCCAGTACGACAGCCGGCATGTCCCGTCGAATGGCGCCCTGCTTTTGAGCCGCCTGAAAAATCCGGTCGAGCTGTCCGCGCAAATGATTCAGCATAGACAGCACTTCTTTTACATTTTGTGCCGCTTTTTTTGACTGTGATACGTCTATTTTCCGCGCATCCCCTAAAAAGTAATGAAGATCTGCTTCCTCCATATATACACGGAGAAGCTGCCGGAGTGCTTCGACTGGTTCCGATTCCTGGATAGCGCCAGCTTTAATAAGCGCCCGAACCATCGCCCGCTTCATCACAGCGGCCGCCACCTCTTCTTTGTTTGCGTAATATTGATAAATAGTGCTTCTTGCACCTGGAAGATGATTTCCGAGCAGCTTTAAATGAAAGCTGCTGTAGCCATGCTGCACGATAAGCGCTTCTGCTGTGTCAAGCAGCTCATCTTCTGTAAACGCCCGCTTGCGCCCCATGATGACCGCTCCTTTACCCTGGTTCTTTCTTTAAGTGTATCATGAGGAATTTATTCATTCCATAGCCGGGGTTTTTCAGGGAAAGGACTTTGAGCTGCTTTCTAATTCTGATTGCTGAAATACCCGTTTCGTTTTCTATATTTTCCACAAAAAAACTGGCGACTGTGCGCCAGCTTTTTTCTTTTTCGCTTAAATTACTTCCGGCAAGTCAGCTTGTTCGCCGCCTGTCATCCACAGCAGGCTTTCATCTGCTAACCGGGTTTTGTCGATCTGCTTATACGGCGTACCGTCAGTTCCGACCGTTATTTTGGAATGAATCAAATAACGGTCCTGCTCTGTTTCGGCAAATACACCGGCCACAAGATCATTATTATAAATAACTCCCTTAACAGCAGCGCCTTTCAGCAGCTTTAAGTTTGGAAAAGACTCTGTCTGCCGGTAGAGGGCCATGATAACCATCCGGTTCATATGCCCGTCCTGCTTATATAGTGGTTTCATTAATAGCTGTTGTACTTTCTCCTGTTCAAGAAATAATATCAGCTCCTGCATAGCCGGCTTCACATGCCGGTCGGCATTATCAAGCAGCTTAAGCTCGTACATGAGCTGTGTAAAAGACGGGTCGCCGCCCTGCTTTTTTTGAAATGGCTGATGGAAATCCGTGCTCTTTTCTAAAACGATAACGTCCATGCCCTGCTTTGCCAGAAAAAGCCCCATTATCATTCCAGCCGGCCCGTCTCCTGCAATACATACATCCGTCTCCAATGGTACAGCTCCGGCTTGCTGGCTTTCGATTGCAGTGATTTCCATTTCCATCTTCCTTTCGTTTATTGTTTATTTCTTTGGTTCTAGCTAAAGAATAAACAATTACAGAAAGTTTGTCTTGAATTTTGTTAGAAAGACTGACAAAGGTTTTGAAAATTCTCTTTATTTTTTAAAAAAAGAAATTTGCTTTCTGTATATTTTCCTGTTAGTATGGGGAAGAATTATTTTTGTTCGGAAAAGATTGTTAAGTGGTACACTTTCCATCTGGAATTAGTGAGCAAGGATAGTAACACATCGTGTGCAAAGCACACAAGGAGGAAACACACATGGAACAAGGTACAGTAAAATGGTTTAACTCAGAAAAAGGCTTCGGCTTTATCGAGCGTGAAGGCGGCGACGATGTATTCGTTCACTTCTCAGCGATTCAAGGTGAAGGCTATAAGTCTTTAGAAGAAGGCCAGGCAGTAACATTTGATGTTGAAGAAGGCCAGCGCGGTCCTCAAGCAGCAAACGTGGTAAAAGCGTAATTTCGCTTTTTCACGAGGCAGGCTCTCCCACGAGAGCCTGTTTTTTTATTTTCTTTTTTAAAAACTGCGTTCAAACATAAAGAGGCATATATATTTAAGCTGCATTACACACCCATTTTCCGGCGTGAATTGCTTACCTTTTTGGTCTGCTGGCTTTGCAGTTTTTTCGTTGAAGTATTAAAGCTGCCTTTCGCTTTGCCCCCTGCATTCTGAGCTTTTTTTTCTTCTAATTTTTTCAGCATTGCTTCCTGCAGCGACATTTTTTTCTCTTCTGCCACGATTATTCCCTCCTTTATTCGTTTTTTATAGTGTATCATTTTTTAAGCATTCGCTCTTTTCTTTTTTATGAGCAAAATCAAAAGGCATCTCCGTTGAGAGATGCCTTTTGATTACTTGCACAATAGCTGCCATTGCAATGATTTACGTACGAGTGTGTGTTTGACGAACATTATCACGATTGATCAACGGCAGGAATTTCAATGAATACAGAGCGGACAATCCAACAAGAATATAAACGATTCTTGATAAGAGAGCATCTTGTCCGCCGAAAATGGAAGCTACTAAATCAAATTGGAGCAGTCCAACTAACAGCCAGTTTATACCGCCGACAATTAAGAGGATAAGAGCGATGGTATCCAAGGTTTTCATTTGTTTTACCTCCTTTTTGATTTTCTAGTATTAAGTATTTCCCTTTTTTGAAAATGTAAACCACACAACTGTTTAAAACCCAAATCGAGACCTGCTGTTTTGTTTGCCTTTATAAAAAACTGGGCAGAATTTATTAGAGGCAGTTACGCTCTTCCTTGTGGAAAATAATAGAAACATAAGGAGTGAAAACATGATTAAAACCGATCAATATGCAGCCCTTATCAAACAGCATGCCGTACGTTTTTCAGAAATTGACGATCTCTCCCCTGTTATCCAGGCGGCCTGCAGGGCAAAATACGTATTGCTTGGCGAAGCCTCACACGGCACATCCGAATTTTATACAACGCGTGCCGAGATCACCAAAAAACTCATTCAAGAGCATGGATTTTCATTTATTGCAGTGGAAGGAGACTGGCCTGCCTGCTTCGAAGTAAACCGCTATATTAAAGGCCAGGCGCCCGAGTATGCAAATGCGGAGGAAGTTCTCCGCTCTTTTCAACGCTGGCCATCCTGGATGTGGGCCAACGATGAAATCACCAGCCTGGTTAACTGGCTTTATGAGTACAATCGTGAGCATAATAAGCAAATTGGCTTTTATGGAATGGATGTCTACAGCCTGTGGGAATCAATGGAAGCAGTTGTTGACTATTTGGAAAAGATTCAGTCGCCTGATGTGGATAAAGCGAAAAAAGCGTTTGAATGCTTTGAGCCTTTTCACCGGGAGCCGGAGCAATATGGTATTTCAGCCGCTATTTATGGAGAGAGCTGCCTGGCAGAAGTTATGGATTTGTTAAAAGCTATTCAGAAAAACAGGAAAACATATAACCGCGATCCAGAAGCTTCTCTTAATATGCAGGTCAACGCGCTGGTGGCAAGAAATGCGGAAGCCTACTACCAGGCTATGGTCACCAACGGAAATGAATCGTGGAACATTCGGGACCGCCACATGGTGGAAGCACTTGGATTTATAGGTGCTTATTACGGAGCACAGTCAAAAGGAATCATTTGGGAGCACAACACCCATATCGGAGATGCCCGGGCAACGGATATGGCACAGGAAGGAATGGTCAATGTCGGCCAGCTTACCCGTGAAATATACGGCCAGGATCAAGTCTACGCAGTCGGCTTTGGCACCCATCGCGGCACAGTGATAGCAGCTGACAGATGGGGCTCCCCTTTAGAGGTTATGGCGGTGCCGGAAGGGCTGCCAGGAAGCTGGGAGGATATGATGCACCAGGCAGGCCCCTTCAATCAATACATTCTCTTTACACCAGATAACCGAAAATTGTTTCAAGAAACCGTCGGGCATCGGGCAATCGGGGTTGTGTATCACCCCGAAATGGAACACTTCGGAAACTATGTCCCTTCCCGCCTTTCGGACCGGTATGACGCTTTTATTCATATCGATAAAACAAGTGCCCTGTCTCCGCATTTGTTTCATGGCGTTTTCTAACATGCCTGCTTATTTACCCGGCAAACAATTTGCCGGGTAAATAAATGCCGAAGTACAAAGCTTGAAGAAAAAAAAGCAGCCCCCATATCCGGGAAGAAATACCGGTAGACTTTTTTAAGGTGGAGGCATCCCCGGCGTTTTTGGGAAACTTAATACTTAAAAACAAAATTACCCAGCTGCTTCGGACGGACTCGACAAGCAAAACAGCCGCAACTAAAGATACATACGCCTGCTGGATCGTCTCAGAGGCGTACAGGTAGACCGCCATGGTGCCCGCCAAAAAAGCAGCCAGCCAGATAAAGCCAAACCAGTTGCGCACCCATAGCACCATACTCGCACCCAGCACAGCAAACAACCCGCCATACAGCCACTCTGTATAGCCATGCCTCAATCCCCAGTAAGCCGCAAAAGCCGACACGGACGCAAAAGGATAGCCGGCAAGTGACGTAATAATCGCGGCGAGCCGGTGAGAATAAGTTGTATAAGCTGCACCGCTTGTATCCCAAAAAAGGCGGACCTGGTAAATGCCTCCGCCGCAGACGAGACTCGCCAGCACATGGCCGATTTCGTGCAGCAGCGTGTTCAGCAGGCGAAAGTACTTTCCTGCAACCGGTATGTAAATGAGCAGAACTGCTGCAATAATAAATATAATTTCCCGGCCCGCTTCCATTCTCTCACCTTCTTTGCTGCTTTTTTCATTGACAAAGGCCAGCGTGTTAATTAAGTTTCTTTATTTTACCACGTATGAATAAAGTCCACCATCTTTTGAACGAAACACTTTTCAAGGAATAGGAGAACCGTTTTTTTTATCCTTTCCTGTACATTTCTTCAAATAAAAAGCGCCTCTTTAAAAGAGCGGCTTCCAAATAATACACTTCTATTCTGCCTTTTATCATTTCCTTTATTTTCCAAATATAGATATCGAACTAACTAGAGATACAGCCTTAACTGCTCACATTAAATTATTAATTTAGCACGAGTAACAGGCCTCCAATCATTCTCAAGAATTCTCAGTATTCGGAATATGAAAACCTCATTAAAGCATTTATAATGAAGTCAGGCACCCATGAAGGACTTATCATAAAAATTCTGATATTAATACAGGAGGTAAGTCAAATGCAAGAATTTAAAAAAATCACCGTAGAAGCAATCGTTGAAGCACCCGTAGAAAAGGTATGGAGGTATTGGGCAGAGCCAGATCATATAACGAAATGGAACAATGCTTCAGATGACTGGCACACACCATTTGCTGAGAATGATTTAAGAGAAGGCGGAACATTCGTTTCAAGAATGGAAGCTAAAGATGGCAGTGCCGGCTTCGATTTTGGCGGAATTTATGATGAAGTAAAATTACATGAGATTATCGCTTATAGTATGAGTGATGGAAGAAAAGTTAAAATCACTTTTAAAAATCTAGGAAACCAAACTGAAGTAATGGAAACCTTTGATGCAGAACCCACACATCCGGTTGAGTACCAGCAACAAGGATGGCAGGCAATCCTAAATAACTTCAAAAAATACGCGGAGGAAACAAACAACAGTTAAAAAATTTATCAAGAGTATTATTTTAGCTGGCCTGTAAATTAAATGGTGTAACTCCTCTGCAAAAATTAGATAAAGACATCTTGCAATTGAAAAAATGAAAAGAGACGTCTTATTAAGACATCTCTTTCTCAGCAGATTACCGTGGTCACATTTCATGCGACCACGCTCGTTTCTGTCCCTCTTACCGGTTATCCACCGTTTCCGGATACAGATCATGGTTCATCATGCGGTACTCGGCCATTTTCTCGTATTTCGTGCCAGGCTTCCCGTAGTTCGTGTACGGGTCAATCGAAATCCCGCCACGCGGCGTGAATTTGCCCCATACTTCAATGTAGCGCGGGTCCATCAGTTCAATCAGGTCATTCATGATAATATTCATGCAGTCCTCGTGGAAATCACCGTGATTGCGGAAGCTGAACAGGTACAGCTTCAGTGATTTGCTTTCCACCATTTTGACATCGGGAATATAGCTGATATAAATGGTCGCAAAATCCGGCTGCCCGGTCATTGGGCAAAGAGAGGTAAACTCGGGACAATTGAATTTTACGAAGTAATCCCGGTTTTGATGTTTATTGTCAAACGTCTCTAAAACAGACGGATCGTAGTCAAACACATATTTGGTCCCTTGATTGCCAAGGAGTGTAATGTCTTTTAGTTCTTCTTCATTGCGTCCTGCCATTATTGCAAGATTCCTCCTTCCAAAGCTTCTTTCTTTTCTATTATACCAAAGCCGCATTACAATGGAATAAAGGAGTGATCAAAATGAAGCCTATTTCCTCATACACAGAATTTTCAGACGCCGTCGCTTCCAATGAAGCGGTTTTGCTTTATACTTCAATGCCTGACTGTTCTGTCTGCCACGCTTTAAGACCCCGGGTGGAGACCCTGCTGGCTGATTTTCCTCACGTAACAGCAGTTCATGCCGATACAGCAGAGCTGCCAGAGCTTGCCGGCCAGCTGACTATTTTCTCTGCCCCGGCTGTTCTTCTTTTTATTCGGGGAAAAGAAATCTTCCGCATGGCACGTTTTGTCCCAATTGATAAACTGAAAGAAAATATTACACAAGCATTGAAAATGATTTGACAAAAAATTAAGAAATGCTTCACAATAATAAAGAAGATTATAAAAGGAGCGATTACCATTGTCATTACTTCATGATATTTTGTCATTTAACGAAACCTTTGTAGAAACCAAGGAGTATGAAAAGTTTGCGACAACAAAATTCCCCGATAAACGTGTCGTAATTTTAACCTGTATGGATACACGCCTTGTTGAGCTCGTAACAGAAGCAATGAACTTTAAAAATGGAGATGTTAAAATTGTCCGCAATGCCGGTGCGATTGTCAACCATCCGTTTGGTTCCATTATGCGCAGCCTGCTTGTTGCTGTGTATCAGCTTCAGGCCGATGAAGTGCTGATCGTGGGGCATCATGACTGCGGCATGAGTTCTCTTTCAAGCGATGTAATCATTGAAGCAATGAAAGAGCGGGGCATTCAGCAGGAAGTGGTTGACACACTTCGCAACTCGGGAATTGAAGTGGATAAATGGCTGAGCGGCTTCAGCAGTGTGGAAGAAAGTGTTGCCCACAGTGTAAACATGGTAAAATCCCATCCACTTATGGTAAACACGATTCCGGTTCACGGGCTTGTGATTGATCCTTCAACCGGCAAGCTGGATCTTGTAGTGGACGGCTACAAAAAAGAAGCGGCGCTTTAATAGGCCGCTTCTTTTCTTTTAAGGCTTTAAAATAACTTTTATGCAGTCATGTGTTTTTGTGTCAAACATTTCATACCCTCTCGCCGCCTCATCAAGCGGCAGGATGTGGGTGACAATATCGGAAGGGTCAAATTTCCCTTTCGCAATCAGCTCGTGCAAATAAGGCATATAGTGAATAACCGGCGCCTGTCCGGTTCGAATGTTGACATTGCGCTGAAAAATATCTCCCAGCGGGAACGCATTATACATGCCCCCGTAGACGCCTGTCACTTGAATGGTACCGCCTTTTTTCACTGCCTGGCTGGCAATGACCAGACCGCCAAGCGCCCCGCCCTGAAGCTTCATGCCTACAGAAAGAAATTCCATCGGTGACATTTTCCCGTCCATTCCGACAC
Source organism: Domibacillus indicus (assembly GCF_000970685.1). Classification (GTDB taxonomy): domain Bacteria; phylum Bacillota; class Bacilli; order Bacillales; family Domibacillaceae; genus Domibacillus; species Domibacillus indicus. The sequence continues at coordinate 61,713 of NZ_LAJB01000004.1, read as the reverse complement.
AGTCAATGACAACCTCGGCACCGCCGCCTGTCATTTCCTTCAAGTAGCTGCCAATGTTTTGTTCACGTTCAAAATTGACAATTTCAACTCTATTCGTTTTCTGGGCGTGGCGCAGCCGGTAGTCCACATAATCGACTGCTATTACCCGTTTGGCGCCTTTCAGCCAGGCAAACTTCTGTGCCAGCAGCCCGACAGGCCCGCAGCCAAGAATAATCGCCGTATCCCCTTCTTTTAAGCCGGAGTTATCTACACTCCAATAAGCGGTCGGAATAATATCTGAGAGGAGAACCAGTTTTTCGTCTTCCACTTCGCTGCTTTCAGGAATTTTAAATGGAGTGAAATTTCCATAAGGAACCCGCATATATTCTGCCTGTCCGCCGGGATATCCTCCTGTACTGCCGGAATACCCAAAAAATGCGCCCATATCTCCGTTGTCATTAGAGTTGTCACACTGGCTTTCGAGATCATGCTTGCAAAACCAGCACTCTCCGCAGCTGATGTTAAACGGAACAATGACCCGGTCCCCTTTTTTCACTTTTGTCACAGCAGGACCCACTTCTTCTACAATCCCCATTGGCTCATGGCCGATAATGTAGTCCGGCTGAATATTAGGGATCATTCCATGGATCAAATGCAAATCTGATCCACAGATGGCCGTTAAAGTAAGCTTGACGATAATATCATCCGGCTTTTGAATTTGAGGTGCTTTTACTTCTTTTACCGCTACGTTTTTAACTCCCTGAAACGTGACAGCTTTCATTTTTTTCTCCTCCTTTCCTGTAAGGTCGGTTAATTTGGCGGGGTCGGGAACAGCCCTTTTCGATTAGTGTTATTCGGGAAAAGCGGCAGCCGGGCGATATCCAAAGCTGTTTCGGCAGATTTTCTGTCTATTTGCATTTGTTTGTCCATGTCATAAGGATAAAACCAGCCTTTATTCATCATCAATTCGGTTACTTCTCCGTGCAGGTCAATACCCTGCTCTAAATGTTCCATAAGGGCTAATTGCACTTCTGGATCAGCCGACTGCGTCAAAGCAGCCGCACAGTTTCGAATCCCGTTTTTAACAGTCATCAAAAACTCAAGAGCAATGGCAGAATCGACAAGCTCTGGCATTCCAACCGAATTAATGGGATCTAAATAATCGTTCATTGCATTCACCTCCACAGGCTTAAAATGTCCTTGCTCCTTTATACAGCTCTAATAATTCATTCAGCTGATGAATCGACTGCTGTGTATCCTTCTCCATCATGGCTTTTAAATCACTGTCAAAACAAACACCCTGCATCATTTTCGTCTTCAGCAATGAGACTGTTTTAAAGTTCACCAGCTCATGCAGCTCCATTGTTTCGTGAAAAGCCAGTTTTTCTTGATTCATATCCGGCACCCCCAATGTTAGTCACCATATTCATTTTTCCTTCGCTATTGCGTTTTATTCATTCACCGACGGGACAGCTGTGAATAAGCAAAAGACAATCAGCCAAAATAAACAGGTACATGAATAATTGAAGAGGTGATACACGTGAGAAAAAGTCTGGGGCAGCACGAAACGCTGGACGTGCATGAATTAGTCGTTTTTAAAAGCATCTGCACAACAAAGGCTTTTACGATGAGCAAGCTGGCACAAGACCCTGAATTAAAAGCTCTGCTGGATGCAGATGCCCGGACGGGCCATCAGCATCTGGAGCAGCTGAAGCAGTTCTTGCCGGAAGGAGGAGTGAAGCAATGAATGATTTATTTAAAAGTGCAGCAGGAATGGGGAGCCTGACTGATCAGGTCATTGCATCTGACTTTTTAATTTCGGTTAAATGCGGCATAAAAGATACGGCGTTCGCCCTTACAGAAGCAGCAACCCCTGAATTGCGTTCTGTGCTGCGCGAGCAATTAATGACAGGCATTTCCACCCACAGAAGCATCAGTAACTATATGATCAAAAACGGCTATTATCACCCTTATGATTTACATGAGCAGGCAAAGGTCGATGCTGCTATCGCTGAAACAAGCCAGAGCCTTATTAACTAGCAGGCAGTCCCGGACAGCCTCTCGATTTCTTACGTTTTCAAAACATAAAAAAACTGCCGGCGAAGCATTCCGGCAGTTAACAATCTCCTTATACTTGGCGGTTCCAGTGGCGGTGCTCAGCCAGCGCTGTCAAAAACTTGTCCGCATAGTCTTTTGATGGGACCGCTTCTGAAATAACGCCTGCGTCTGCTGTCAAATCTGCAGCCAGATCAACACCGTCTCCTGTTGCACCAATCGTTTTAAAGTGCTCGTATGCTTCCGTTAAAAAGGCTTTTGCCTGCTTTCTGGCTTTCGGATCAGCTGACAGTCCGCCCGCCGCATAAACACCGTCAAACAACACAGAATCCGCTGTCAGGAAAGTATGGTCGACTTCAAGTTCTGCTCCGTCGTCTCCTTTGATTATTCCCTGCTTTGTGCTTACTACTTCAGGACGGGTTCCCGCTCTTTCAAAGGCTTTAAAGATCTCTGTCATTTCTTTTCCTGAAAATCCTTCACCGGCAAGCACGGCAATTTTACGTGTTGCGACGCCTTTCACCGGATTTTTCTCCTGGCTTAATGCGTCAGAGGATTTTGTGACCGCTGATTCTGGCACATCCGACGGCGCCTGCACCCCGATGGCTTCCGCTACAGTTGTCGCCAGCTCCACATTTACATTTGCGAACATATTCACAACCTGCTGGCGGATATCTTTGCTTTTCACTTTGCCAAGTTCAAAACTGAACGCTTTGATAATATGTTCTTTCTCTATGTCAGTCATGCTGTTCCAGAACAGCGCCGCCTGTGAAAAATGATCTTTAAAGCTGTCGCTGCGCCGCGCTACTTTCCGGCCCTCCACTTTTTCCTGGTAGTGGGCATAGCCGCCTTCTTCTTCTGAAGCCGGCGACGGAGTGTTCTGGGCCAGTGAGTTTTTATGGTAGCTCACCTGCCCGACATTAATCGTCTGGCGCCCATATCCATCACGCTGGTTGTTAAAAAACGGGCAGACCGGCCGGTTAATCGGCAGCTCGTGGAAATTCGGGCCGCCCAGGCGGATCAGCTGTGTGTCTGTGTAAGAGAAAAGGCGTCCCTGCAGAAGCGGATCATTGGTGAAATCGATTCCCGGCACCACATGGCCCGGATGGAAAGCAGCCTGCTCCGTTTCTGCAAACACATTATCCACATTGCGGTTTAATGTCATTTTTCCGATGATTTTAACCGGCACGTCTTCTTCCGGCCAAATTTTCGTCGGATCAAGAACATCAAAATCAAATTTAAATTCATCTTCCTCATCAATCATCTGAACGCCAAACTCAAACTCGGGATAGTCGCCCATCTCGATCGCTTCCCACAGATCACGACGGTGGAAATCCGGGTCTTTTCCGGCGAGTTTCTGCGCTTCATCCCAGACAAGCGATTTAATGCCCAGCACCGGCTTCCAATGGAATTTAACAAACCGGGCTTTTCCCTCTTCATTTACAAACCGGAATGTATGTACACCGAACCCTTCCATCATTCGATAGCTGCGGGGAATCGCACGGTCTGAAAGATGCCACATAACCATATGGGCTGATTCCTGATTGTTGGCAATAAAATCCCAGAATGTATCATGGGCACTCGCTGCCTGCGGGATTTCATTGTGCGGTTCCGGTTTTACTGCATGAATTAAATCGGGAAATTTAATAGCGTCCTGAATGAAAAAAACAGGGATATTGTTGCCGACAAGGTCATAGTTGCCTTCTTCTGTGTAAAATTTTGTAGCAAAGCCGCGGACATCACGTACTGTATCACCCGAGCCACGGAATCCAGCTACTGTTGAATAACGGACAAACACCGGTGTTTTTTTAGAAGGGTCCTGTAAAAACCCCGCTTTTGTATACTCTTTCATTGATTCATATACCTGGAAATAACCATGCGCTGCAAAGCCCCGGGCATGCACAACCCGTTCAGGGATACGTTCATGGTCAAAATGAGTCATTTTTTCCCGAAAATGAAAATCCTCTATCAATGTGGGCCCGCGTTCTCCCGCTTTTAAGGAATGTTCATCTTCCGACACACGAAGCCCTTGATTCGTAGTCAGCTTTTCTCCCTGGTCTTTTACACGGAACTCATCAAGCTGCTTGTTTTTGCTGTTTTCATTAATCGCCATGCTTTAGCCCCCTTTTCTTAGTAGCATAAATATCACATTCTTACATTACGTACCACTTTTCGAAATAATCAAAACAACTCATTTAGAATTATTTTTAAAATTTAATGATTATTATTAAAACAGCCAGCTCACTCATTTTCTTTAACAATATTCCTAAAAAATTCAACACAATAAGCAAAATTTTTCTTTTATTCAGCCCAATATTCTTACAAAATGAATCATTATTTTTGCTGATGCGCCCTTTTTTGCTAAATGATACGATATAAGGGAATTTATCGAATAGGCGGTGGATCATGGAAAGAATAAAAGTCTTCATTTTTTGCGTATTTTTACTGGGCTCTGTCCTGGCAGCCGGGCATTCTGCTTCTGCCCATTCCCAAACAGGCACAGTAACTGGTGACCGCGTTAATGTCCGGGAATCTCCTTCTCTTTCAGCTTCGATTCTTGGGCAGGTAAGTACAGGAAAACAAGTATCCATTCTTTCTTCTCAAAATGGCTGGGTTCAGATCTCTTACGGAAGTGAAACGGCGTGGGTAAGCGGCCAGTTCATTCGCACAGGCGGAAAGCAGCCGGCTTCAGCCAGCCAATTTGTGCGGATTCAAACGGAAGGAACAAACTTGCGGAGCGGACCCTCCACTTCCTCTTCTGTCATTGTGAAAGGGTCTGTCGGGGAGCGTTATCCTGTAATAGGCCGGAGCGGTGACTGGATTAAAATCCGACTGGCCAGCGGCAGTGAAGCTTATGTGGCAGGCTGGGTTGTTTCTTCAAAAGAAACAGCCGCATCAGCCCTGCAGGGAAAAGTGATTGTTCTGGATCCAGGGCACGGGGGAGTTGACGGCGGAACATCTGGTTTATATGGCACCATTGAAAAAGGTGTCACGCTCCAAACAGCTCAGAAGCTGCGTGATGCGTTAGCCGCGAGTGGAGCAACCGTTGTGGTAACCCGGACCGGTGATCAATATGTGCCGCTGCCAGCCCGGACAGACACCGCACGCCAGCACGGGGCAGACGCCTTTATCAGCCTGCATTACGACGGGGCACAGAGCCGGCAGGCAGCCGGCCATACAGCTTATTACTATCATACGGCTCACAAGGAGCTTGCCCGCTCGTTAAATGAAGGGCTAAATAAGACGCTGCCGAATGCAAACCGGGGCACACAGTACGGCGATTATTACGTTCTTCGTGAAAATCAGCGGCCCGCCGTCCTGCTTGAGCTCGGTTATTTGACGAATCCTGCTGAAGAATCCTCAATTGCATCAGCTGCATACCAGCAGCAAGCGGCAGCCGGAATTCGAGACGGCCTGGCCTCTTACTTTTCTCGTTAACAGCACAAACAGCGCCCGGCTTTCTGCCGGGCGCTGTTTTGTTTATCAATAAATTAAGTCAACGAGATCATCAGTGGTAACATTTCCGAAGTAATGCTTCATATCCAATTGCTCAAGTGCCTGGCGAACGGCGCTTTTTTCATACTTTATTCCGATAAGCGCTTCCTCGACTTCGGCTACGTCCCCGGCACCAAAAAAGTCGCCGAAAATACGCGCCGTTTGAATGTCTCCCCCTTTTACGTGAAGGCGCACATCAATAAGCCCGACCGGAAATCGGTGAGAGCGTTCGATATTAAACGCCGGCGATTTGCCGTAGTTCCAATCCCAGTTTCCGTAGCGCTCGGCTGAAATCCGGTGAATCATTTTCCAGTCTTTTTCCCCCAGCACATATTCCTTTACTTGCTCTTCGCCGTTAAAGATCTGGTTTAAAATAAATTGTTTAAATTCGGTAATAGTCATTTTTTGTTCAATCAAGTCAGATATATTCGCCACTCGGCTGCGGATTGATTTAATGCCTTTGGACTCAATTTTGTCTTTGCGTACCTTGAGGACAGACACTACCTCATCCATATTGGTATCGAACAGCAGCGTTCCGTGGGTAAACATACGTCCTTTTGTGGAAAACTGGGCATTTCCTGAGATTTTAAAACCATTAGCCGTTAAATCGTTGCGCCCGCTCATCTCCGCATTTAAGCCGAGTTTGTTCAACGCCGCTACAACCGGCTCGGTAAATTTGCGGAAATTGTGAAAGCTGTCACCATCGTCCTTTGTTATAAAGCTGAAATTTAAATTGCCAAGATCATGATAAACTGCGCCCCCTCCGGACAGGCGCCGAACCACATGAAGGTTATGGTCCTCTACATAATCAACGTTTATTTCTTCAATGGTGTTTTGATTTTTGCCAATAATAATGGATGGCTCATTAATGTAAAAAAGCAAATAAGACTCTTCAATATTCAAATGCTTTACGGCGTATTCTTCAATGGCCAGATTGATGCGGGGATCCGTTATCCCTTTGTTATCAATAAAAAGCATCAGGCACCTCCCAATGTTAATAGATCAAATGTAGCACATTGAGATTCGTTCTCAAAGAAAAAAGCACCCGGTATGGGTGCTTCAGACTGTCGACAAACTATAGAAGTTGAATGAAGCTTATTTCATGGGCCGTTTACTGTCCTGTAAGAATTCTTTTGAAAAACAGGATAGTAGGCTGCGGGCTGGCGGCTTCGCTTCACTCACCCGGGCTAAGCGCTGTTCTCGTACGCTTTTTTTGAGAAACAATAGATAAAATCATTTGTTCAAGTATGAAGTAAATAACATTGTCTGCAAGCTGAAGCACCCGGTATGGGTGCTTTACTTTCTGCCGAAATTCATTCTCTGATAGCGCCCTCGAATCATTTCATAAACACCGTATAAGACAAGGCCTGCCGCTGTAATAGCAAGCAATAACTGGCCAAAGGGCTGAGAGGCAAGCTCAGCGAGTGCTCCGCCCAGTCCTTTTGATTCGTTCGGGTTCGCTGTAATCGCCGTCTCAATAAAGAAAAAGCCAACTATTATAAGAACAACTCCGCGCGCTGCGAGTCCGACCCTTCCGGCGCTCCGGGCAAGGCGGATTTCCTTCTCGTTCATTTCATATATTTTAAAATGCTTCATGAATTTTTCTTTCCATCCACGATATAATTGACTGCATCCATAGCCAATAATAATCAGTCCGATCAGTCCGACAATCCACTGTCCAAATGGCTGGGCAAGCAGTTTTGCCGATATCGTTTGTTCGGAACTGCCGCTGCTGCCTGCATGCATCGCCAGCTTAATCGCTGTTAAAGCCAGGCTCCCATAAATAAAAGCACTCACAATGTAACTGATCCGTTTTATTATTCCTTTTGCGTCTGTCCCGTTATGCTCAACATCCTTAATCGATTTAAGCAGCTCCCATATTACATATCCGATCAATCCAATGCCAATAAGCCAGAGGAGCAGCTGGCCAAACGGTTCATCTGCCACAGTTGATAATGCTCCGCTTGTCCCGGTTGTTCCGCCGCCCATTCCCGCCGCTGAAAGCAGTGCCAACAAGCCAACCAGTGCATACACGGTCCCTTTTGCCATATGGCCAAACCTCCCGAATCGGCGAATCCACGGCTTCGCCTCGTGCGCCTTTAAAGCTGCTTCTTTTTTCATTGCCATCTTCCGTCCCTCCTTCCTCTTTTATTTCTTCCTAATTTATTCCCGTTCCTCACTTTTTGTGAAACTGGTATTTTTTTGCCCGATCTGCTCATTCTCCATGTATACTAGCGTTGGGAGGTTATTGTATGAATAAACGATTTCAAATTGCCCACCGTGAAGCTTGGATCGGTATTGGGCTTGCTCTTTTTAACTTCATCTGGTGGTTCGGCTTTGCCTATGGCCTCGGGGGGCGCAGCATGGAAGAATACTCGTATATATGGGGGCTGCCCGACTGGTTCTTTTACAGCTGCATTGTTGGGTTTGTTATAATGACTTTTCTGGTGTGGCTCGTTGTGGCTCTTTTTTTCAAGAATGTTTCTTTTGAGGAAGAAGGTGACAGCGAATGAACTGGGCTGTTTTAATTCCTCTCCTTCTTTTTCTTGTCCTGATTTTCTTCATCGGCTACTATGCGAGTACAAAACTAACAGCGTCTACACATTTTTTGCATGATTATTTTCTTGGCGGGCGTGAGCTTGGCGGCTTTGTTTTAGCTATGACGATGGTAGCGACATATGGAAGTGCCTCAAGCTTTTTAGGGGGACCCGGCACCGCTTATACAATGGGCTTCGGATGGATTTTACTGGCTATGACACAGGTGGTAACCGGCTATTTCGTTTTAATGATCCTCGGAAAAAAATTCGCCATTGTAACGCGGCTGTATAATGCGGTTACGCTGGTTGATTTTTTAAAGAAACGATATAACAGCCCCGCTGTGGTTCTTCTTTCCGCCGTAAGTATTCTCATTTTTTTGTTCTCGGCTATGACGGCTCAATGGATTGGCGGAGCCCGTTTAATTGAATCCATTACGGGCCTCAGCTATAACACTGCTTTGTTTTTATTTGCCGTGTCGGTTCTTGTTTACGTTACAATCGGCGGCTTTCGGGCGGTTGCCCTGACGGATGCCGTGCAGGGGGCTGTTATGGTTATTGGCACGCTCATTTTGCTTGTGGCTGTTATACGGGCAGGCGGAGGAATTCCAGCAATTGTACAAAGCTTAATTGCTGAAAACCCGAATCTGGTGACGCCTTATGGAGCTGATGCAAATTTATCAGCTGCGTATGTGTCGTCTTTCTGGATATTAGTAGGAGTTGGGGTAGTAGGCCTGCCGCAGATTGCCGTAAGAGCGATGTCTTACAAAAATTCGCAATCGATGCACCGGGCGCTGATTATCGGAACGGTTGTCACGGGAGTAATCATGCTGAATATGCACTTGATCGGCGTATTTGCCCGCCCGATTCTGCCAGGGATTGACGTCGGCGACAAAGTCATTCCCCTTATTACACTTCACGTGCTGCCTTCCTGGCTGGCAGGAATCGTGCTGGCGGCTCCAATGGCTGCCATTATGTCAACAGTCGATTCGCTATTGATCTTGGTCAGCTCAACCATTGTGAAAGACATTTACTTAAATTATGTCAAGCCTGATGCTTCTAACAAAAGAATTAAACAAATCAGCTTCGGGGTCACAGCCCTGCTGGGAACCGCTGTAGCTTTTCTTGCCCTTGATCCGCCTGATTTGCTTATTTTCTTAAATTTGTTTGCCTTCGGCGGATTAGAAGCAGCCTTTATCTGGCCGATCGTGCTTGGCCTTTACTGGAAATACGGAAATAAATGGGGAGCTCTTTTTTCCATGATCTCCGGTATTGCGTCTTATATTTTCCTGCATTTTTATAACAGTGCCCACGGCAACTTGCTTGATGTTCACACAGTCACCCTGCCTGTTGTTCTTTCACTCATTTTATATATCGCAGGAAGCCTGCTCATTGAACGAAAAGAGTATCACTTTACCAGGCAGTAAAAAAGCACCTGAAAAACAGGTGCTTTTTTGCTTAGAATATCCAGCAGCAGGCTGATCCGGCTGCCCTGTTACCTTCTTGTTTATTCAAACAATGCCGGCAGCTGGTTAATAAGCGTATAGCCGCCCATATAAGCCATCAGAATCACGACAATAATGCCCGCTCCTGTCATCCAAATAGGATGGCGGTAGCTTCCAACAATATTTTTCTTATAAGCCGCAATCAGCATAACAGCAAGGGCGATTGGCAAAATAAGTCCGTTTAACGCCCCTGCCAGAATCAGCATCTTAACCGGCCTGCCGATCGTGGCGAAAATTCCGGTTGATACAATAATAAACAAAACAATGATTGTTTTATGATACTTTTCAATCGCCGGGTGAAATGTGCGAATAAATGAAACTGAAGTGTAGGCGGCGCCGATAACAGAGGTAATAGCGGCAGACCACATAACAACACCGAATAAACGATAGCCGATATTTCCGGCAGCGAGCTGGAAAACGGATGCCGGCGGATTGGCCGGATCAATCGCAAGGCCCTGGGCCACCACGCCCAGTGCAGCTAAAAATAAAAAGATCCGCATCACCGAGGCAATCCCAATGGCTGACACTGAGCTTCTGGTTACCTGTGGAACAGCATTTGTTCCTTTAATTCCTGCATCCAAAAGACGGTGCCCGCCCGCAAATGTAATATAGCCGCCGACGGTCCCGCCAACAAGCGTAACAATGGCCAGTGTATCAATTGTATCCGGTATAAACGTTTTAACGATCGCTTCCCCGACAGGAGGGTTCGCCTGGAACATTACATACAGAACAAGAAGGATCATTACAAATCCCATAATTTGAGTGAACTTATCCATAAGCAGGCCCGCTTCTTTTACAAGAAAAATGGCAATGGCAATCGCGGCACTGACAACAGCCCCTGTAACAGGTGAAATACCAAAAATCACGTTTGCCCCGAGGCCGGCCCCGCCAATATTTCCAATATTAAATGCGATCCCGCCCAAAACAATGAGAGCGGCAAGAACGTAGCCAAGTCCGGGCAAAACAAGGTTTGCCACCTCCTGGGCCCGCTTTTCCGACACAATCAGAATACGCCATATGTTCATCTGGGCTCCTATATCAAGCAAAATGGACACAAGAATGACAAAGCCGAAGCTTGCAGCAAGCTGCTCCGTAAAAACAGTCGTCTGAGTTAAAAATCCCGGGCCAATTGCAGAGGTAGCCATTAAGAAGGCGGCGCCTAAAAGAATACTCCAATTTGATTTTTCCTGCTGTTGAAACTCTTGTTGTTTTGACATTTCTATTCCTCCCTGGCGATTGAACGCACTTCAACCCCTTCTCCCTGCAGCTTTGTCCGGATCAGCCGGGCAAAAGACAGCGCATGGGACCCGTCACCGTGTATGCAGACGGTGTCAGCCTGTATCATGACATCTATCCCATCTGTCGCACGTACTTTCTTTTCTTTTGCCATGCGGATCACCTGAGCTGCCGCTTCTTCTGAGTCTTCAATTAATGCATTGGACAAACGGCGCGGTGTCAGCATGCCTTCCCGTGTGTATGTACGGTCTGCAAACACTTCACTTGCTGTTTTCAGGCCTGCTTTTTGGCCCGCTTGGATCAGCTTGCTTCCAGCCAGTCCGTATAAAATAAGGGATGCATCTACATCCTTAACGGCTTTGGCAATAGCAGAAGCCATAGCTTCATCCGAAGCCGCCATATTATAAAGTGCACCATGCGGCTTCACATGATGCAGGACAGTTCCTTCTATGCTGACAAACGCCTGAAGAGCACCGATTTGGTACACAACAAGTGAATATACTTCTTCCGGCGAGAGAGTCATATTCCGGCGTCCAAAGCCCGCCAGGTCTTGAAAGCCTGGATGGGCACCCATTTTAACATTATGCTCCATCGCTAAATGAACGGTTTTTTTCATCACATCGGGATCGCCGGCATGGAACCCGCAGGCGATGTTTGCTGATGTAATGTATGGCATAATTTCCTCATCGCGGCCAATCTTATATGCGCCAAAGCTTTCTCCCATGTCACAATTAATATCAATTTTCACAGGCTGTCCCCCCAAGATTAGCGGTCTACGGCACCGAGTTCAGCAGAAATCTGCCGTGATGCTTCTGTTAATTTTTCAATCATCTCTTTTACATGTGCTTTGTCCTGAAAACGGACTTCAGGCCCTGCCAGGCTGAGCCCGGCTATCACATCGCCCTTATGATTAAAAATAGGGGCAGCAATGGCGGAGGAATGGTCTTCCAGCTCAGAATGGCTGATCGACCAGCTATTTTTTCTTGTTCGCTCAATCAGCTGCCGGAGCTCTTCTTTCGTTTTCGGTGTTCCCTTCGCATACTGCGTGATTTGAAATGATTCAATCAGCCTCTCTCGTTCGGCCTCCTCCATAAAAGACAGCAGTATGCGCGGACATGCTCCTCCATATAAAGGAGCACGGCGGCCGATTTGCGTGTAAACGCGGACGCGCTCCTGCGCATCAACCTTCTCAATGTAAACCGCTTCATCTCCGTCCCGGATCACAAGATTTACAGCCTCTCCAGTTTCTTTCCGAAGCCTTTGCATGTAGGGCAATGCAATCGACCGGATATCCAGCCGTTCAGCAACAAGGCTGCCAAGCTCCAGAAAAACAAGCCCTAACCGGTAGGCACCTTCCTTATCTTTCTCCAAAAATCCGAGCTCAAGCAATGATTCCGCCATCCGATAAACAGATGTTTTCGGCAGCTCTGTTCTTTCTATTATTTGCAGCAACGTTAATTTTTCTTCCGTAAAAAACAATTTAATGATTTCCATTGATTTAAGAACCGTTTTATTCACTTTTCTTCCTTCTCCCTGTTCCGGTAAATGGACTGCTGTGTCCATATGCATTCATTCAAAGGACCATTTTTTTAACAAAAGAGCGGTTCGAATTTGTGCGATTTCCTGTTCACGTTCTATATAAAGCTGCTCCGCTTTATAAAGCGGTATCTCTTGAAAGCGGATGCGGTCTCCCGGCTTCATCTGAGCGATGACCGGTAAATCGGCTGCTGCAATCTGCCCGATTCTCGGATAACCTCCGGTTGTCTGCCGGTCTGCCAGCAGTACGATCGGATTTCCGTCACCCGGCACTTGAATCGTTCCATTCGCCACTGCTTCGGACAATAATTCAAACGGTTCTTTCAACTGTAAAGATGCACCTGAAAGACGGTATCCCATCCGATCAGACTGCGGGGTAATGTGAAATTCCTGCTCAAAAAACTGCTTCTGGGATGAATCTGAAAACTTCTCAAATTCTGCCCCTTTTAAAACACGGACAACACTTCTGTTTACATAGCGTTCAAAGGGAACATGCCAGTCAGCTGCCGCAAAGGAGCTTTGTTTCAGCTTTCTTTGATATGCTTCTTTTACTTTTCGGGAAAAGCTGTTTTCCTCGGCCAGCGGAATCAAATCGCCTTCCCGCAGGGCACGTCCTTTAAAGCCGCCAATTTCTCCGCGCATATACGTACTTTTGCTGTTCATTACCTCTGGAATAGAAAAGCCGCCCGCCACTGCAACATATGCCCGGCACCCAAGTTTGCAGCCGGTGAAAGAAAGAATGGCATCTTTCCTTACAAAAATGGGCCGCCATGAAGGAACAGGATTTTCATCAATGACCGGGCTTAAGTTTCCGCCGGTAATGGAAATCAGTGCATCTTCTTTAAATTGAAGAGATGTGCCCATCATTGTTATTTCAATGGCTGCTTCTCCCTCTTCATTTCCAACCAGTATATTTGCGAGGCGTAGCGAGAGAGAATCCATTGCGCCGCCAACAACGACGCCGTATTGCTGAAACCCGTACCGTCCTAAATCCTGAATCGTTGCCAAAAGTCCCGGGCGGATGATTTGTACACTCATTGCAATCTCTCCCGATACTGTTCATATTCTTCCTTTGTGATCGGCGCAAACTTCACAATATCCCCCGCTGACAGCACGCTTGGCTGATCACGGTCCGGGCGGAAAAGAGCCATCGGCGTCCTTCCGATCAGCTGCCATCCTCCCGGTGTGGAAATCGGATATACGCCTGTCTGGCTGCCTGCTATTCCGACACTGCCGGCCGGGATCGAGGTGCGCGGCGACGGACGGCGCGGGGCATTTATTTTTTCCGAAAGTCCGCCAAGGTATGGAAAGCCCGGTGCGAAGCCAATCATGTAAACGGGATACTGGGCCGATGCATGCAAGCGAATCACTTCATCGGCTGAAAGGCCGTTATGTTCTGCGACAAAATCAAGGTCAGGCCCAAAATCACCGCCGTAGCAAACAGGAATTTCTACAATCTGCGGTGTGCTTTCTTTCTCTTCAACAAATGTCTTCAGCATCCTTTCTAAGATGGCACGGACAATTTGAAAAGACGTTTTTTCTTTTTCTCCATATGCTTGTTTAACGACAAATGGGTCAAAAAAAACCGTTACACTGGAAAAAGCAGGTGTACATTCAATGAATCCGGAAAATGAGTCATTTTGCAGTTTCGTTGCCAGCGCTTTCACTTTTTTATTAATAAACGAATTGATTTCTGTTCCAAACTGAACCGTTACCGCCGACTCTCCTAACGGCTTTATATGGATTTCTTCTCGTTCTTTTTTCATTGTGCTCATTCACCGCCTTGTTCCGAATATCGGAACTTAAATTCTCTTTTTCGGAATATAGAAATATTATAATTGTCGGAAAATTGGGATGCAAGAAAAATGAAAAGCGGTCAGAAAAGATTCTGACCGCTTTTAGTATTACCATTCACCGTTAAAAAACGCTTCTCCGGCTGAAGGCGTTATATAGGAATTATTTTCTCCATCCTGCCAAACGCGTTTTCCCGATGCCGTTTCATATAAAAATTTAAAGGAATAAGAACGGCCGGCTGCCAAATTAAATGTACCGCTCCAGGTGCCATCTGCTTTTTTCATAAGCTTATATCGATAAGCATCCGGGTTCCAGCGGCCTATTTCTCCACGGTCACCAATCACATAGACCCGCTCAGCTTCTTTTGGAACATTTGCTGCATTCATTTGTACTGGCATCTGTATCAGGGCGAGCTTATCGACCATCATTTTAAATTCATTTGTTGGATTTCCTGCTTCGTCAAATAAATAATTCATCCGGAGCAGTGTAAAACCATCAAATCCATAGTTGAATGCCATTTCAGCGGAATTATTAAAACCCCACTCATTATTAATCATTGCCAGTGCATTTTCTCCATTTAAAGAAATCCCCCGCTCATTTGCCAGTGTGGCAATTTGCGCTACCAGTGTTTTGGGAGCACTGTAATATGGAGCGATGTGGGCGTTGGCGTCATCCATTTCTAAACACGTAAACGTCAGAGCAAGATCTGCTTCTTTCACCTTATCCAGCAAACGCTCGTAATTGAAATAACCTGTGCTGTACTCGGCCGCATGCGGCATTTTCGGATCATTCATTTTCCAGTGGACGCCTGAAATTTTCACACCGATCGGCACATCAAATACCCGGTCAAACTGCTTATGGGCAGCTTTTGAGATGGAAGCCATATGTGCTTCAAGAGCGCTCTGATACCAGCTCATAAAATCCTGTCCATATGCTGTATCATACGCTTCACCGCTTGTAAAAAATTCATCGCCTCCTGCCGGCGGCTCTATTTCCTCCCACTTTTTATAGGATGTGCCCCAGGCTGCATTAAGCTTCTTCACGTTTTTGTACTTCTTTTGCATTGCACCTTGAAAGCTCTTTTTCGCTCCCTCTGTATAAGCCTGCAGCTGCCCTCGTTCCGGCCATTCCCAGCCGTCCGCGAATTGGTAGGACGGATAGCGGAGCTCTCCTGCTGGACCGCCGCTTAAATAAATTTTTGCAATTAAGTCTTCTTCATCTTTAAACTCCCTGGCAAAAGCACGGTAAAATTCTTCATATTGCTTTTCAGCGCCTTTCCACCATGGTGCCAGCGCTTCTTTATTTAAGTAACCGCTTTCACTTTTAAACGCCATATTCTCGATATTATCTTTTTTCCATAGCCATGACGGAATTGGGTAATTACAATCGTCGCCAACATTCCCGCCACATTGATGGGTGGACATAATAGGCACCCATTTAAGGCCCGATGCTTCGACAACCTCTGCATACTTTTCATAATAGGACCAGTCGAACTGATTATCCGCCTTGCCTTCTACCATTCCCCACCAAATATCTGTTGTCAGCGCATAAACACCATTTTCCTTCATTATTTTAAGCTTTTCTTCGAAGTCTTTCCAGTCGGTAATTTCCGTTAATGGCGCCATTACATAAAGCTTGTAATCTTTTTTTACTTCTGCTTGGGCCGAACCCGTTCCCCCGATTGCTGAGATAATAAATAGAATTACCATCAGCAGTCCGCTTACTGCTTTTTTCATTTGACATAACCCCTTTCATTTTGTGCAAACGTTTGCATTTTAAAGCAAAAAAAGAAGCTCCTATCCTTCTTTTCAAAAAAAGTATAGTGAATGAGCTTCTATTCAGTCAATCTTATTTTCCAAAATGAAACTTTTTATCCATATTTTTATGATGCTTTTTGTTTCATTTTGTATCTTTTGGCTTGTTGGTGCTTTCTAGAAATAAAACAAGCCCATAACAGCTAAAAATGCCTTGTGCCAGGTACCTCTTTTAAAATTTATTCCACTCTTTTAATTCTAGTTTTCTTACTTTATGAGTGACAGCTGGATCGTTTTCGGCCAATTGCCATGCTTCTTCATATGTATCTGCTATATAGACGACTAAACCGCCGGAACCGTCTGCAAAAGGACCTTTTGCAAATACTTTGTTTTCTTTTTCCAGCTCCGCCAGGTAATCGAGGTGAAGCGGACGTACTTCCTTGTTTTTTTCAGGATCAATCATGTGTAAAAACGCAGCGTAATAAGCCAAGTTTATTCCTCCATTTCATTCAGAATACTCTGTCAGTATAGCAGAAAAAAGAAAAAAAACCGCTCCTTTTTCATTCTGGAAGCGGCCATGTGTATAATAAAAGTAAAAAAGGTGCGAAAAATGGATATTAAACATCTGCAATATTTTATTGAAGTATCAAAATTTAATAGCTTTTCAAAAGCGGCTGATCATTTATTTATCACACAGCCGACCATCAGTAAAATGATAAAAAATTTAGAAGCCGAACTGGGCGTGGAGCTGTTTGACCGTTCTAAAAAAAAGCTTGTTCTAACCGATGCCGGCAGAATTCTATTAGAACAGGCAAAGCTTGTTGATAAATCCTTTCACAACCTGGAGACAGAACTTGATAATCTGCTTGAATTAAAAACAGGGCATATTCGGATCGGACTGCCGCCCATTTTTGATGCACACTTTTTTTTAAAAGTAACCGGAATGTTTCATGAACAGTATCCTGGCATTACCTTTCAGCTTAAGGAAGAAGGTTCAAAATCAATTGAAGAAGCCATTGAGCAAAATGAATTGGATGTCGGTGTTGTCGTTCTTCCTACCCAGCACGATTTATTCGACCACTTTGCGTTTATGGAAGAAGATTTAATGCTCGTTCTGCCGGTATCTCATCCGCTTGCAAAACAGCCGGAGATTGACCTGGCATCCCTTTCTTCTGAATCGTTTATCCTATTTAATAAAGATTTTGCGCTGAATGACCAAATTGCTTCCTCCTGTCACGATGCGGGATTTCATCCACGTGTAATTTCAGAAAGCTCGCAATGGTCTTTTATTGAAGAAATGGTCGCATCAAAGCTTGGCATTTCTCTTTTACCGGAGAGCATCTGCCGGCATTTAAGCAAGAATGTGTGCGCCGTAAAAGTAGTCAATCCATCTATCAGCTGGAATTTAGCAATCATCTGGAGGAAAAATCATTACCTGTCTTATGCTGCCAAGGAGTGGCTTCACTTTACCAAAAACCAGTTTGTCAAAACGGCTTCTATTAATTGAAGCTGTTTTTTTATTCATAACAGCCATATATGGAAGCATTTACATAGATAAAAGCTATATATCAAATGAAAAATAACCATTTTACTTCTTTTTCAAACGGTCGTACACTGACAGCATAGAAGGGATGAAAAAATATGACTGTTAAAGAAGCTATCAAAACAAGCGAAAGCCGCATTGTTCATACTGACCAGGTATTATCATGCGATTTAAATAACTATCAAACATTATTCGGCGGCGTGCTAATGAAAAAAATTGACAGCGCAGCCTGCTTATCTGCACGGCGCCATTCACGCGTCAAAGAATGTGTAACAGCTTCAACAGACTCCATTGACTTTTTAGATCCAGTCCGTGAAACCGACTCTGTTTGTGTGGAATCCTTTGTTTCTTACACTGGAAGAACATCAATGGAGATTTTCTGCAAAGTCATTGCTGAGGACATCGCGACTGGAAACCGCCGGATTGCCGCTACTGCTTTTTTAACGTTTGTGGCATTAGATGAAAACAAAAAGCCAGTGGAAGTACCCGGCGTTATTCCTGAAACGGAAGAAGAAAAGTTTTTGTTTGAATCGGCAAAAGACCGGGCGGAAATGCGCAGGCTCCGCAGAGCAAAAAGCAAAGAGCTTGCAGAATACATGACTGTTAAAAAACCATGGGACAGATAAAGGAGGAAACAGAATGATTGCTACACTATGCAGTATTGACGAATTAAAAGAAGCAAAAAAAGCCGTAGACCAGCTGCAGGCTTCTCATCCTCAGCTGTTCGATAAAATGGTTCATATCGCTGGACTAACCCGTTCCTTACAATTGAAGTATCAATATATGGGCTGCCTGATAATGGATGAAGATTCTGCAGACTGCCTGCCGAATATCCCCTACAGTTCCGTGCTGCGCCTTTATAAAAAAGAAGTGCAGACACTTAAAAATGATGAGCATATCGGAGCGCTGAAAAAGCTGTTTACCACTTTTAAAGAAACCGGTTATGCAAAAATCAGCCTTCTTGTCCTTGGACGGACACCTGAATCGCTCGTTGGCTTCTCAAGCATAAAATAAAATGAACCAAAACAGGAATGCACATTAATCAGCATTCCTGTTTTTGATTGCAATCATGCTTAAAACTTTAAATCTGTTTTGGTTGTTATCCTGGAAAAAGAATAAGTTGACGTTTTAAAAATAAAGCGTAGGATAAAAGTAAGGTATTTTCTGCATCTTAGACACTCATTATTCTTTCAATATGAGGAGGACAAGCATGAACAGATTACAGGGAAAAACAGCTGTGGTTACAGGCGGGGCTAATAAAATCGGCAGGCAGGCTGCAGAGCTTTTTTTAAAGGAAGGCGCCAATGTAGTCATAGTCGATTTATTCAGGGATTCGTTAGAAGAAGCTGCCGGAGCCATTGAGCAATTCGGTCCTATTATCGCCGTACAGGCAGATGTATCACAAGAAGAAGATGTGCAAAATTATGTTAAAAAAACGGTCCGTCAGTTTGGCGGGATTGATGTGTTTTTCCATAATGCAAGTATTGAAGGAAAAAAAGCACCTCTTGCAGAACAAACAGCAGAAGACTTTGACAAAGTCCTGTCCGTAAATACACGCAGTGTTTTTCTCGGTTTAAAGTATGTTATTCCGGTGATGAGAAAACAGCTGAGCGGCAATATTGTCACTCTTTCGTCGGCAGCCGGTTTTATAGGCAGTCCCGATTCGGCCCCTTATGCAGCTTCTGAGCACGCTGTAGCGGGCCTGGTTAAAACAGCTGCGCTTGAGACGGCTGCAGCCGGTATACATGTTAATTTAATTTTTGCATCACCCTCCACAGGCAATGCAAAAATAATGAGCTTCCTTGAAGAAGGCGTGAACTCCCTTCACAGCATAGAAGGAATGGAAGCTGCCGCAAAATCAACTCCGGCCGGCCGTTTCGGGAAATCAGAAGAAATTGCCAAGCTTGTTTTAGGCCTTGCATTGAATGACAGTTCCTCTATTATAGAAAGTCCATATTCCGGCGATGAAAGCATGACCGCCCATTAAGCAGCAGGAACCTCTTTTTTCACTAGAGGTTCTTTTTTTTATCAAGCTGATCAACAAGCTTTTCAGCTGTTTTTCTGTATATATTGCTCATATGGACCAAAGCCAGAATTTTCAATACATGCTCCAGCTCTTCGGTATCTGCTGCCAGTTCATTGATCCGCCCGCTAATATCTTTCTTCCCCTGCTCCACGTTATCAGCTGCCGCTTTTAAAAACTCTTCATAAAAAGAATCCAGATTAATTTCAGTAATTTGTTCGTTAATATCTGTAAGCGTTGTTTTAATATCGTTAATAGATAAGGTTCCTTTTAATTGATAAATAAGACTGATTAACAGCAGATGTTCTTTTGAATATTTCTTCTGTTTTATAGGGAAAAGCAGCTTTCCTTTTGCATAATTGTTAATCATTGTTTTTGTCAGTACTTTTTCTTCTTTGTTTCGAGTCGAGCTTTCAAACGTATGTTCAAATAACTGGATCACCTGGTCCATATATAAATCAATATTTGGTACGTTATCCGGTGTTAGCTGGTTATCAAGATGAAGTTCACTTAGAATGTCTGCTAATTTATCCATATAAACACCTGCTTTTTACATAGTTATGTTCCTTTTATTATAGGCGAATATTGCTTATATGTAAAACTTGACTATATCTCAGTGTAGTTATACGATATAAAGTAGTTATTAAAACCACTTTACATTTTGGAGGTATGAAGATGAAGCACGTCATCCGAGAACCTATTAACGCTTTAACCCACCTGGCAGGAGCTGTTCTATCAATCGCAGCACTGGCGGCCCTGATAGTAAAAGCTCTTGATACTCATTCAGTATCCGCGCTTGCGGCAGTGACTATTTTTGGCATCAGCTTAATTCTTTTGTATTCCGCTTCTGCTCTTTATCATTCGATCATCGCCCGTGATTCCGTTATTGCTTTTTTCAGGCGGCTGGACCACTCCATGATTTTTGTGTTGATTGCCGGTTCTTATACACCTTTTTGTTTAATCAGCTTAAATAATAAAACCGGCTGGACACTTTTTACAGCCGTATCACTTATTGCCCTGCTGGGTATCGCTTTTAAAATGATCTGGTTTAACTGTCCGAGATGGTTATCAACAGCTTTATATATTTTTATGGGCTGGATGGCTGTTTTTGTTTTTTCGCCTCTTGCCTCAAGCATGGAAACCGGCGGGCTTGCTTTGCTCGTTGCCGGCGGCATCCTTTATACAATTGGCGGCATTATCTACGCCCTTAAGCCTGACTGGATGCAAATTAAGCAATTGGGCTTTCATGAAATTTTTCATGTTTTCATTTTGTTTGGAAGTTTGGCTCACTTTTTAAGTGTCTTTCTATATGTACTGTAGAAGTTTAAAAGGCAGGAGCGGTTTTAAGAGAGTAAGCGCACTGGCAAGTGTATTTTTTAACACTTCAAAAAAGACTGCCGGCAAAGCGGGCAGTCTCAGGCTGTTGACAAACGCTTGCTTTCGGCGTCACTTGCCGTCTGTGAATGCTCATGACCCCCAAACGGTCACTCCGCTTCCCAGCCGGCGGCGTTCCTGGAAAGACAAACGTTTTCAATCAGCCTGCTTTCTAACTTTGTCTACACTCTGAGACTGCCGGCAAAGCGGGCAGTCTCAACACAATTATAAACTCTTTTTTATTGGCCAAGCTGTTCAATATTTGTTCGAAGTTCCTGGATCTCCTGGACGGTTTGCAGCAATTCTGTATTTTCCAACAGGGCCTCTGGATCAAACTGGCCTGTTTCAATTTTAGCCAGCACATCATTAATACCTGATTCCAGCTGTGTGCTGTAATCAATCAGCGTTCCATGCACGCCTTCTGCAACGGCCGGAACTTCTATTTGCTGGATTTCCTCAATGTCCTGCTGCAGGCTTTGAAGCTGGTTCTGCGCATTTTCAGCCATGTCCGGGTCCGAGGCGGCATTTTCAAGCAGGGCTGGCACCTCTGCTGCAAACTCCTGTGTTTCATTTAAAAACTCTGTCATCTCACTGGCATATGTTAATGTATTGTTGGCTTCATCAAGCAGACTGCACCCACTCAAAAGAACGGCAGATACTCCCGCTGTGGCAATCCATTTTTTGATCATCCTTTTTCCTCCTATTCGTTCTATACACTGTATACGAATAAGCGCGGCAAATAGATTCACTCTTTTCACACATTCCGGCTTTGTAAAGGCTGTAAAAATAAAAAAACCCGCCGGCTCGTTTGGCCGGCGGGTTTATTCAATCATTTCCAGCCAGTGTACCCGGCCGGCTGCTCTTTCGATTTCCTTACAGGCTTCTTCCTTAACAGCGATAATAAAGCAGGTGGACGGCCCGGCGGATTTTTCCATATCCAATTCACATTGCCCGCTTTTTCCGGCAAGCTGCATCAGTTCATAAGCAATCCCTTTTGAACCGACCGGAAGAACGGCGCATACACCCTCCATTCGCACCATCTCCCGAAAAACCGAGAGCGGCGCCACATTTTCTGGCTGTGTGATTACTTCAGGGCCTGCCAGCGGCTTTCCAATGACAGCGTATTTTACTTGTTCACGTTCAAACTGATCCATGTTCCGTACATGCCGGCCAATAACAACGAGGCCGGCTGCCGATTCACGCAGCTGAAAATTCGACTCAGTGCTGCCTGTCAGCTCCAGCTCGCAGTCCATTTCAGCCGCTGCCTTCTCGATCCCCTTCACAAGCAATCTCCATGCTTTATCTCCGGAAAAGTTATGCAGCACCGCCGCAAACGGATTTCCCCCGGCCGCTATGCACTCCATCAATGCAACCCGGGCAGAAAAATAACCGACTGTTTCATATGGTACCTGAACAGCGTCATGCTCTTTTTCTCCTATTGATCCGCTGTTATCCGCAGCAATAACGAGTCCATTTACCCGAATTGCATCAAACATGATGCTGCCCATACCGTTTGAAAAATACCGGTGCAATACGCGGGAGCAGAATATAAGCAGCTGCTCCATTGAACGCTGCAGCTATTGAAAGCGCCGGTACAGCACTTACATAAAACGGAATTCCCATAAATAAAATGAACGGAGCCGCCGAAACCACGCCATTTAAGAAAACAAATAATAAAAGCGCCAGCCATTTGCGGCCCGATCTGTAAAGCTTTCCGAAAGCCCACATCATGAGAGCCATTTCAGCCGCTATTATTCCGTGCAGAGGCCCCATCGGAAAGCCGCCGATAAGAGCCGACATAAAATGGCCGAAAGCGCCGGCCGCTGCTCCGGCTGCCGGTCCCAGCAAAGCAGCGGCGATCAGGGCTGGAAAAGTATCCATTGCTATGCTTGAAACAGGAGCCGGCACTTTGATTATTCCGCCGATAACCGCCAAGGCGGTAAACAGTGCCAGCCAGCTTAGCTTCTTTGTATCCATTAACGGTCCTCTTTCCGTTTGCCGCCTCGAAATACATTCGCACTGCGGACATATTCCACATCTTTTACGCCTTCACGAAAGTTTACAACGCGGGCAACGGCAAAAAAGTAATCAGACAAACGGTTTAAATACTTCAGCGTAACTGGGTGAACTTCTTCCCCGGTTCTCATTAACGCGACAACAAGCCGCTCTGCCCGCCGTGCGACAGTCCGGGCAAGATGGAGATGAGCGGACCCTTTTGAGCCTCCCGGCAAAATAAACCGCTCCAGTTCCGGCGCTTCCTGAATGTATCTATCAATTTTCTTTTCCATTTCATCAATTGATTCCTGCTGAAGTTTAAATCCCCGCTTCCCATTAATCGTCGCCAGATCTCCTCCGCAGTCAAACAGCTCGTGCTGGATAATCTCCAGATCAGCTAAAATATCCTG
The DNA here is from genome assembly GCF_000970685.1 of Domibacillus indicus. Lineage (GTDB taxonomy): Bacteria > Bacillota > Bacilli > Bacillales > Domibacillaceae > Domibacillus > Domibacillus indicus. The sequence goes on along the minus strand of NZ_LAJB01000004.1, from coordinate 38,483 downwards.
GAATTTCTCTGGAGCCAATTCAGTCACAGCCATACCGACAATTGAATTCAGCTCATCCACGGTTCCATATGCTTCAACCCGCGTATCATCTTTTCCTACCCTGCCGCCAATAATGCTTGTTTCGCCTTTGTCGCCTGTTCTCGTATATAATCTCATTTTTTCTCCTCCTTTATTGTTTCAGCAATCCCATACCAGATCGTATCAACACGATCTGCCGCTTTGGCTGTATCCTGGAAACACCAGCCGGCCGCATCCCGGAAATGCCGGTCAAATGCGTTCATGGGTACAATCCCTTTCGTTATATCTGTCCCGATCAAAACGATCGTCCTGTCTTCACGCTGCCAGCCGTCCAGCTTCTCTTTAAATAACGTCCTGGCACCGGCCGGTGTTTCTGTTTGCTCAAGCAGTACGCGGACATAACGTTCAATGCCTTCCAGCACAACGAGATCTGCTGTGAAATCCGGTATTTCTTTTTTATCATAAAATGAGTGCCACTGATGCTTGATTTTATTCAATTCATAAAAAGCGGTTACCCATTTTCTTTTGCCGTTGAAGGCACCGCCCGTAACAAAGTGCATCTCTCTTTCCTCCTCATTGCTGATAAGCTTCCGGACAGTTCGTATCCCTGCCCGTTTTCTGCCTCCCAGCTGCCGAATGGCCTGGCTTCCGGTGCCCATATTGATAACAAATGGCGGATTACCCCTCCATGGGTAACAATGGCGGCCCGTTCGATCCCTTTTTCCGTCATCCTATTTAAAAGATCATGAAATCCTTCTTCTGCCCTCCCGGCAAAAGCCGCATAGGAATCACCGCCCGGCACTTGAAGAGAGAAATCACGCAGCCAGGCGATATACTCGGGCTGCTGTTCTAATTCAGCATGCGTTTTCTTTTCCCATTCTCCAAAATGAAATTCGCGAAACTTTTTCGATACTTCATGAGTTTGCGGCCAAAAAACAGAGGCGGTCTGCCTGCACCTTGCCAGATCACTGGATACAATCCAATCATAATCCGGAACCGTAAGCTGCTTTAACGCAGCCAGTCCTTCTTCATTAACCGGAACATCTGTCCAGCCGCAAAACTGCCGCTTTTTATTTGCATCCGTCAGCCCGTGGCGATAGAGGCCGACAACCACACGGTCGCCCATAATAAAAGCTCTGCTCCTTCCTGGGCTGCGCCAAGCAGATCTCCTGTTGCGCCGCCAAATTCTTTTTGCATTCCCCGCTTAACCAAAACAAAATAAAGACATGAAGCACCGGCCATGCCCCAAAATAATGGCTCCTCTGCATAGTAAAAAGTGGCGCCGATAAAGAAAATACTGTACACAAAGGGAAGCGTTTTCGAATGGCCCTTTTGAAAAAAAGCAGCAAGTCCTTTCTTTTTGGCGGGCGCCACGTACTGTAAAAAAAGCCCTGTCAGCATTTGCGCAAAAAACGGAATGCATACAAGAATTTGGGCAAATTCACTGCCCGCTTTTACCGCTTCATAAACAAAGACAAATTTAGCAGCCAGCAGAAGAACAAGCGCAAGCACGCCAAATGCCCCGGCGCGGGGATCACTCAGGATGGCCAGCCGCTTCTCTCTGTCACGATAAGAAAAGTGAGCATCCGCCCAGTCCATCCATCCATCTAAATGAAGGCCGCCGGTCAAAACAACAGGAAGCAGCCAGACAAGAAACGCAGCTGACAGAGAAGAAAACGGGCTCCATTCAATCAAGCTCCCAAAAGCAGCAGCGTACAGAAGGCCTTTGACAAGCCCAAGCAGCGGAAGCAGATGAAGCACTCCCTTCAATTCCGCTTTATCCATCGGCAGTGTCCGGTGCAGCGGGATAATGGTAAAAAACTGAATGATAATTCCGGCTGCATAGAAATAGGACTTCATTGGCGGCCCTCCAAAATAGCGTAGAACAACGGCCAGTTTAAGTGCTGCTCAACATGTGCGGCAATCGCATCATAGGTGCCGGCCCGATTGATGGCTGCCGGCGGCCGTTCAGCCAGCCCCTTTGCCCGGCGGATTCGGTTCAGCCAGTCCGCCCGGAACAAATCATTGTAAAACAAATGATGCAGATACGTGCCGCAAATTCGCCCATTCTCTGAACGGTACCCATCCCGGTGATGGCCGTCCGTTAAAAAAGGAGGACCGTCTACAGCCGTTTCTCCAAAATGAATTTCATATCCGGCCAATGGAATTCCAGCTGCTGATCCTTCTGTCCGGATAATCGTTTTGTTTTTTCTGAAGACCGTCTCTCCCGGAATAAGTCCCAAGCCTTGCTTCACAGAGCCGGCAATGCCAGTATCACTGCCCTCTGGATCAGCAAGCGTATTCCCCATCAGCTGAAATCCGCCGCACAAACCGATAACGGTGCCGCCATTCTTTCCATACACGCCCAGTTTATCAGCCAATCCGGTTTTCTTTAAAAATTGCAAATCGGCAAAGGTGCTTTTTGTCCCCGGGACGATTACTGCGTCAGGCTTTCCGAATGCATCCGCCGTCTGCACCCAGCGGACATTCACATCCTCTTCAAAGGCAAACGGCTCTATATCGCTGCCATTTGATACATACGGAAGCCGGATTACTGCCAGGTCAAGGCCGGCTCCGTCGCGGCGGACATCACGAATGGACAGTGAATCTTCTCCTTCAAGCGCGTGGCCGGGAAGGAAGGGCAGCACTGCGAGCACCGGAAGACCTGTATACTCCTCAAGCCACTTCTTTCCTTCCTCAAAATAAGCAGGGTCTCCATGGAAACGGTTGACGATGATTCCTTTGATTCTCTGGCGTTCTGCTTCATCTAAAAGAGCAAGCGTCCCTACTACGGAAGCAAACAAGCCGCCCCGGTCAATATCGGCGACCAGCACAACCGGCACATCCGCCAGTTCTGCCGTTTTCATATTGACAATTTCCCGTTTTTTCAAGTTCATTTCCACCGGGCTGCCGGCTCCTTCAATGACCAGTGTATCCCCCAGCTTTTTTGCTTCTTTTAAACCTGTTTTAATCGCATTGACCGCCTGCTCATAATACGATTTTCGATAAGCCATGCCAGACATCACTTCAAGACGCTCGCCGAATAAAACAATTTCCGATGAACCGTTTCCTGCCGGTTTCAGTAAAAGCGGATTCATAAACGGACTGGCTTCAAGCCCGGCCGCCTCCGCCTGCAGCCCCTGTGCCCGGCCGATTTCTTTTCCATCCGCTGTCACGTACGAATTATTCGAGACGTTTTGCGGCTTAAATGGAACCGGCCGATAGCCTTTTTGCAGAAGCAGACGGCAAAGAGCGGTTGATATAAAGCTTTTTCCAGCATCAGATGACGTTCCCTGAATCATAATCCCCCGCATTCAATCCCGCCTTTCTTTATAATGGGAATGCCGTGCTCCACTAAAATCGCCGTGCTGCTTTCCTGTACAAGGCGCTGATGAATTGCACCAAGCTTCCGCGTATAATCAGCTGTTAATTCACCCGCTGGCGCTTCAAATGACAGCTCGTTTGAGACAGCCACCACTGCATGGGCCCGGCCGGCAAGCATGAGAATATCTTCTATAATCCGGCTCGCCGCACCGGAAGCCGGCTTGTCTTTTCGGAAATATTCACCCGCTAAAAGTGTCGTTACACAATCAATTAAAATAGTATCGGATGCTTTTACGTCAACCGACGCCACCTCAACCGGCCTTTCGGCTGTTATCCAATGATGTCCTGATTCTGCCCGCCGCTGCTTGTGGTGTTCAATGCGTTCATCCATTTCCCGGTCTGTGTGCTGTCCGCATGCAATGTATATAAGCCTCCCGCCTGGAGACTGATGGTGCGCCGCCAGTTTTTCTGCCAGGCTGCTTTTGCCGCTCCGGACTCCTCCAGAAAGAAAAATCAGCACTGGCTTTCCCACTCTCTTAAAGCAGATAACAGCTGGTTGTTTTCTTTTTCTTTTTTCACAGCGGCACGCAGCCAGCGCCCATCCAGCCCATGAAAGTTTTCGGTATGGCGGAGGACAATGCCCCGCTTGAGCAGGAAGCGCAGCAGCAGTTTTTGTTCATCGAGCGATGAATCTTTTAATAAGTAAAAATTCACTGAAGACGGAAGTACAGAAAAGCCGATTTTCTTCATTTCTTTCATCATTCTTTCCCGCTCTTCCCTGATCCACGTTCTTGTCCGGGCGGCATATTGTGTATCCGAAGCGATTTCCTGGGCTGCCTGCAGTGCGATTGCATTTACGTTCCAGTGAGGACGATATCGTTTCAGCCTTGTAATGATTTCCGGGGAAGCAGCGATATAACCAATCCGGAGTCCTGCCACTGCATACATTTTTGTCATTGAGTGCAGAACCGCCAAATGGGGAAACGGGCGAATTTCGGAAACGATCGAGTCTTCTCCGGCAAAATCATAAAATGCTTCATCGATAACAATTATTGTTCCAAAAGCACGGGTTTTTTCAAGCAGCCTGATAAGCTCCTTCCTTTGAAACACCTGTCCGGTCGGGTTATTTGGCGTGCAAATAAAAATGACCGCCGCTTCTTTTGCTTTTTCCTCCAGCGTTTCGACCGGCAAGACCCAGCTGTCCACATCGACCGGTACATAGTCAATCATGCAGCCGTAAGCACGACAGGCATCTTCATACTCAGAAAATGCCGGAGTGACAATCACCGCTTTTTTTCCGGAAGCATGGCGGGCGATAAAATGAATAATTTCTGCGGCGCCGTTGCCTGGCAGAATATTTTCCGGTAAAAGAGCCAGGCGCCGGGCAATTGCGTTAACCGCGGCCTGGCCGGATGGATCTGGATAATCCTCCACCAGTTCAAGAAAGGATGGCCATTTGTCTTTGAGCCAGCCAGGCGGGCCATCCGGGTTTGTATTCACACTAAAATCAATAATAGATGAGGGCTTTACCATGCCTGAAGCATCATACAAATGGGCTGGATTAGCCCCATGTGACGGCAAGTTCATAAACAATCACTCCTGCAAGGAACAGCAGCACAAATAAATAGGCGGCGCGTTCCATTAATGTAGCGGCTTCAACAATATGTTCAGCCTCGCGGTTGCAAATCGGGTCTCCCATCCGTGCCCGGTCAGATACAACGCCTTTATATGTATTGAGGCCGCCCAATTCAATTTTTAAAAGTCCGGCTACTGCTGCTTCACACCAGCCGCTGTTTGGAGACGGGTGTTTTTTCGCATCTCTTTTTATAATTCCCCATGCATAGCGGCGGACAGAAAGCGGCTTTTGGGCCGCCAGAATAAGCAGCAGCGCGGTTAAACGGGCAGGGACGAAATTCACGAGATCATCCAGCCGGGCCGATGCCCGGCCAAACAGATTATACTGATCGTTCCGGTAGCCCACCATGGAATCGCACGTGTTAACAGCGCGGTACAAAAGCGCAGCCGGCCCGCCGCCTATCATGGCCCAAAAAAGCGGGGCAATCACACCATCCGATGTGTTTTCAGCTACCGTTTCCACTGCGCCGCGGGTAATTTCGCTTTCATCCAGCTGTTCGGTATCACGCCCTACAATCCAAGAGAGCTTTTTGCGCGCTTCTTTTATATCACCTGTCACCAGAGGATTATATACCTCCAGCCCCGCCTCTTTTAAGCTTCTTGGCGCAATAGCTGCCCAAATCATGACGGATTCGAGCAAGAACGAAAAAAATGGATGAACATGATAAGCCAGCCAGAGAAAGCTGACAGAACAAATACCTGTTACAAGCAGCACAACAAGGAGCATAAGCAGCCCCTTTTCAACCCGGCGGCCGCCATGGTTCCATTTTTTATCCAAAAACGCTATCAGTGAACCAAACCACCTGACGGGATGAGGCCAGCTGCGCGGGTCACCAATCAGGCGGTCCAGCACAAGTGCTGCGAGTATAGCCAGTGCGTGGGCTGTCATAAAGAAGCTCTTCTCCGGGCTGTTTTTTGCAGTGATTCGGCAACAGCTTCATAAACGGCCCGCCCGATGGCAATTCCAAGCGGCGTGACCGAGCCGGCAAACTGCTGATAGGCCCCCCGCTGTGTTGCGGCAACCAGCGTGCTGTCCGTGGAAGTTCCTGTTGCGATTGTGCCCGTTTCCCTGTCTGTTATTCCTGCATCTGCCAGCGCTTTTACCTTGGCTTCCGTTGCGGTCATCAGCCCCTGTACAAACGCTTCTTCTGATAGCTTTCCATTGGCAAATACCCAAATATTGATCGTTCCGGGCGTCTGTTTTTCTTTCCAGCTTGTGCGGGGCCGGGTGACATCTACAGCATTGCCGGCGCCGGCTGTAGCCACTGCCAGCACCGACACACTTTCCTGTGTTTCTTTTCTCCAGGCCGCGTCTTCCATTTTAACAGCAGTCATCATTCCAACCGTTTCCTGCAAGTCGAAGCCTTTATTTGAAAAATAAGCGGCAGCTTCTTCTTCGAAATTGTCCAATTGATAGTTTTGGTCAACATGGCGGTTTACAAAAGCGCTTCTCCAGCCCCACCCGGCACCGATTACACCGGAGGACAGCGCCTTAAGCGGCACAGGCGGCCTGATTGCCAGATAATCACTATGCTGTTCTATAAATGTTTCATCAATTTCAATATCCGGCTGGACAGGCCATTCCGGCAGAAGGCTCATTTGGGGCTTTGGCACTTCTGGATGCGGCTGCTTTTGAACGTTCGTATGGTATACATTATGAATATGCTCTTCAACCATAATATCAGCGGGCTGGCCGAGGGTATGAATTTTACCTTTGTTCATTAAAAGCAGCCGGTCGCAATAAAGCGATGCCAGATTTAAGTCATGAAAAATCGAAATAACTGTTAAACCGTCTGCAGCCATTTTTTTCAGCAAATCCAGCAGCTCTTTTTGATAGGATAGGTCTAAATGATTTGTTGGTTCATCCAGCAGCAGAATTTCCGGCTCCTGGGCAAGCGCCTGGGCTAAAAACACACGCTGGCGCTCACCGCCGGACAAAGCCGACAGCGGCTTTTCCGCAAAACCGGCCGTGCCTGTCTGATTCATTGCCTCCTGTACAGCTCTTTCATCTTCTGCTGTCCACGATTTAAAAAAGCCTTTCTGGTGTGCATACCGCCCAAGTGACACGGTTTCTTTGACGGTATATGCAAACTGGCTTGATGTCATTTGCGGAAGCACGGCTATCACACGGGCCAGTTCTTTAGGCAGGTATGCTTGAATTGGCTTTTCTTTTACCAGTACCGTACCGCCTGAAGGCTTTGTTAATCCGCTGATCATATTCAGCAGGGTTGTTTTCCCGCTTCCGTTTGGCCCAAGTATGCCGAATAGTTCCCCCTGTTTAACAGAAAAGGATACGCCGCGGACAATCAGCCCGCTTCCGTATCCCCCTAAAAGCTCGTTTACCTGCAGCATCACGTGACGCTCCCTTTTTGTTTTTTATTCAATAAAATAACCGCAAACACCGGCGCACCGATTAATGACGTAATAACGCCGATCGGAAGCTCTGTCGGTGAGATAATCGTACGGGCTGTTAAATCAGCCAAAATTAAAAATCCGGCTCCTGCAATCATGGACAGCGGCAGCAAATGGCGGTGGTCAGGCCCCACTAAAAGGCGGATAAGATGCGGAACAACCAGTCCGACAAATCCAATGGTCCCCGACACAGCAACCGCTGCTCCTGTCAGAATAGAACCGGCAACCAGAACCAGCATTTTTTTCCGCTGTACATTTACACCGAGGTGCTTTGCTTTTTCTTCACCAAACGACATGGCATTGAGTTCCGGCGCCATATACATCAGCATACATGCACCGGTGACAAAAAACGGCAGCAGCAGCTGAACATAAGGCCAGCCCCGCATTGAAACGCTGCCGAGCAGCCAGTTAATAATCTGCCGCAGCTCTTCGCCGGTAAGAGCAATCATCAATGAAATAAACGAGCCAAGAAACGAACTGAAAATAATACCCGTTAAAATAATCGTTTCCAGCTTCATCGACCGCTCAACCGCCCGTGCAAACAGCAAAACACCAAAAATCGTGAAAATAGCGGCTATCACACTGGCCGCAGGCAGCGTAAATCCGCCGAGAAACGGAATTGAGACGTGAAAAAACAGAATCAGCACCGCACCAACCGAGGCTCCTGAAGAAACACCGAGTGTATATGGATCAGCAAGCGGATTGCGGAGCAGCCCTTGAAAAGCAGCTCCCGCAATGGCCAGAGAAGCCCCGATCAGACCGGCCAGCACAACTCGGGGAAAACGGATTTTCCAGACGATGTTGTCTACTGACGCATCCAGATCAAGGCCTGTTCCGATAATATGATGCGCCAGGATAGCTGCAATATCGCGAAACGGCACGTGAATGGTTCCGGCTGCCGTTCCGGTAAAAGCCGCCGCCAGCAAAAACAATAAAGCCGCCCCGTATGCCGTTATTTTATTTGGCAAAAACTTCCGGGTAGACCGCTTCCGCAATGGCTTCAGCCCCTTCTACAAGACGCGGGCCTGTGCGGCTCGTAATATCCCCGTTCACTTCAACAACTTCCTTGTTTTTAATGGCATTCACGTTTTCCCAGCCTTCGCGTGTTAAAACGCCGTCAACCGCATTTTCTACATAAGAACCGTAGTTTAACAAAATAACATCCGGATTTTTTTCAATGACCGCTTCTTCTGTTACCTGCGGCCACCCTTCCTGGTCTGCCATTGTATTTTCAGCATTAATAAGATCGAAAATTTCATTTAAGAAAGTGTCGCCTCCTGCCGTATACAGGGTTGGGTCAATCTCGAAAAATACGCTTTTTGCATCTTCTTCTTTAATAGAAGCTGCTTTTTCTTCAAGCTCCGCAAAGCCGGCCTTCATCTCTTCCACTTCCGCTTCTGCTTCTGCTGTTGTACCGGTTGCTTCGCCGATTAATTCGAATGACTGATACATTTCATCAATGCTGGCCGCGTTATTAACAACAAGCACATCAATACCTGCGTCACGCAGCTGCTGAAGGCCTGTTTCGGCTGCCGCACCGGCAGAATCATGCGCCAATACCAGGTCCGGCTCCAGGCTGATGATTTTTTCTACATTAAATTCCATGCCGCCGACTTTCTCCTTATTTTTTACATCCTCTGGATAAGTATCATTATCCGATACACCGACAATTTCTTCGCCAAGCCCAAGCTCATAGGCGATTTCCGTATTGCTTGGCACAAGCGTTACGATTCGCTTCGGCTCTTCTTCAATTTCTACTTTCTGGTCATCCGCTCCTGTTACCGTTACAGGAAACGCTGCTGTTTCCTCCGTTGCTGCCTGCTCGCTTGTTTGCGCCGGCTCTTCTGCTTCCTGTGACCCGCAGCCGGCCAAAAGTGCCGCTGCCAGGCCAAATGTAACCCATTTTTTGCTCATATGTATTTCCTCCTTTTTTTAGAACATAAAAAAACACCTTTACAGGCGTAAAGGTGCGTGAAAAACCGGAATTCCGCTTTTTTCACACCACCTATCCGCGCAGGCTCCTGGTGTACCAACCGGGCAGGTCTCCTGGCTCATGTTCATCGCAAACGACGCCTTCCCATGCGTGGCGCACAGTGGCAAGTCTGTCGTTCGCTCCCATTTACAGTGGCGGGACCGCGCTGGATTTTCACCAGCTTCCCTTTTAAGAAACTGCCGAAAGCAGCTTCACCCGAATTGTTTCATATACATGTTCTCTATCATGGGTTATTATACACAAAAATGAAGAGAGAATGTTTATTTTTAGAAAATTCAGTTTTATAGTAGTGCTGAAAAAGAGGTTTATTGTATAAAATAAGTGGAAGAGGTAAATAGAGGAGGCGGATTGAAGTGGACGGTTTAACGGTCTTTTTGCTTTTTGCTATTCTTATCGCGATCGGCTTAATTCTTATTTACTTTATACGCGGCTCTTTTGATTCAGCTGATTCCCACCGGATTGACAAACTTCCTGACGACCATGACAGCTTTATTAACCCACGAGATCACTCACATGATGAAAAATTATAATCAAAAAGCACGCGGACTTCCGTGTGCTTTTTGATTATATTGAAAAAGAAAATCCTTAAGAAGATATACCGTTTTCGGGCTAAAATCGTCTTCTTTTTATGGGCTAGAAATGGGCTGTTTTCTTCTAAAAGCAGTGTCAGGGGCTGCAGTCTGCCGGCTGCGCTTTCCTGCAGGGCGAACGCTAAACCAGCCATCGCTGCGCGCTGCCTGTTTCAGCCTGTCCGCTCGTCCTGCGGGAGTCTCCGCCGGCTGCCCTCCGCTCGATCCGTTTTAGAAAAAACAGCTATAAATAACCAATAGCCCTTTATTGCTTTTAACGGAAAAAGAAAAGCAAATCCTGCTGTTTCTCTTCCCCACAAAAGCGGCAAGCGCGGGGCGTAGACTCCTATGGGACCAGCGGGCAGCTGAGATCGGTGGAGCCGGCAGGCGGAGGCGAGCTCAGCGCCTGCCCCATGGAACGCGCAGCCCCGCGACTGTCGCTTCACTTACCCAGGCTAAGCGCTGTTCTCGTACGCTTTCTTTGAGAAACAATAGGTAAAATCATTTGTTCCATTATGAAGTAAATGACATTGTCCACAAGCTGAAGCACGCGGACTTCCGCGTGCTTTTCTTTATTGCGTTATTTTCTGCCTGGCTAAAACGATTCCATCTTCATCAGCATATACGTGCTGCCCGGGCACAAATTCTGCTCCGCCAAATGTAACAGGAATGCCTGCTTCTCCTTCACCTTTTTTAATGCTTTTAAATGGATTGCTGCCAAGGGCCAGAACGCCGATATTCTGCGTGCCCAGCTCTGCTGTGTCTCGAACGCAGCCGTTTACAATAATACCGGCAAGCTTGCGCTCCTCCGCAATAGCACCAAGCATATCCCCGATGAGCGCGCAGTTTTTTGAACCGCCTCCATCCACGACTAAAACATGCCCTTCTGGAATTGTTTGCAGGGCCTGCTTTACCAGCACATTGTCTTCAAACACTTTTACCGTTGAAATCGGGCCGTCAAATTGTTTCTTCCCTCCGTACGACTTCATTTCCAGACGGACAAGCGTCAGCTTATCCGCGTGATCATCACATAAATCGGCTGTTTTCACCATTTTACTCCCCCTGTTCAAATGGCTGGATGATAAACTCGAATGCCAGATCCTGTTCTGCCTGAATCCGATGTTCTTCGTGTACAGGCGACCCCCAGCTGTCGTCTCCGCCTACCCCCATCTGACGCCCTGCCACCGTTACAACTGTATAGTGAGCCGAAGGCAGCTCATAATGGTGGGCAGCGTTTTCAAGCTCAAATGCGGTGTATGGAGAAATTGTACATGTTAACGGATTATTTATAAAGCGAATGGTTATTCCCCTGTTATTTTCATCGGTTATGTTTACAAATCGGACACCGGTACGGGTGCCTGACTCCTGTGGAACAAGATAAGGGAAAATTGTATCCGGCGCTGTATTTTGAAAACGGCAAAGCCGGGCGCCTTTCGCACGGTCTTCATAGTTTTCCTCCGGTCCCATCGCATACCAGTCCAGCCTGCTGTAATCAGCCGGCATTTTAAAAGAAAGAGCATGAATCGGCAGATCAGGAAGCTGCTTTGCTCCTTTATATTCGTCTTTCACATAAATCGAACCGTCTCCGCAGACGGTGTACGTGACTTTTACTCCAACCGCTTCACTGATCGGAAGCAAATAGTCAAAGCTGATCGAAGCTGTTTCTTCACCCGCCGCAAGCTCGACATTTGTACATTTTCTATAAAGGCTTGATGTATACCAGCCGCTTGATTTAAATGCAAACTGGTTTCCATGATCGTTATCCGTCATCGCACGCCAGAACAGCGGATATGGAGGTGAGGCAATCATTTCATTTCCGGCATACTGAAGGGAAACAAGCGTACCGGCTGTTTTTGAAAAAAGAGCCCGAAAATGTGAGCCATGTACGCCGATTGTAACGTCCCCTTCAACCACTTTTATTTTCCCCGGACATTTTCGGGCTGCCTGAGTCTCTGTATAAATATACTGGCCAAATGCCGCTTCATGGCCGGCATCCGCCCATATTGTGTTTTCTTTTAAACGAAGGGATACATTCATTGCATACTCGCCCGCCTCCCCGGCAAAAGGATTATCGAGCGCAATATACGCTTCCTCGAGCGGCTCTATGTTTACCTCTATCTCTTCCATATATTTTGGTATACCGTTTTGCGTAATAGTATAAGCGAGTTTATAGCCGGCTGTTCCTTCAAAAAGCTGTTCATTTTTAATAAGTACACCTTTTTTATCCGGCACCAGCTTTATATTTTGATAAAGAAATTTTACTTCCTGCATTTTGGGTGAAAGCGTCCGGTCTGCTGTGACAATACCATTTCCGCAGAAATTATTATCAGTCGGCCGATCGTTAAAATCCCCTCCATATGCTAAAAATTCATGGCCAAAACGGTCTTTTTTCACCAGAGCCTGATCAATAAAATCCCAAATAAATCCGCCCTGGTACATCGGATACTTTTCTTCCAGATCGGTATATTTGTACATACCGCCGAGCGAATTGCCCATCGCATGAATATATTCACAGCTTATATATGGCTTATCCGGATTATTGGACAGATAGTTTTCAATGTCCGCGGGCTTTGCATACATCCGGCTTTCCATATCACTTGTTTCGTTATAATTGCGGTCATGGAAAACCCCTTCATAATGAACAAGGCGGGAAGGGTCTGTCTCTTTAAAGAATTTAGACACATTTAAAATCACTTCGCCGGCATGGGACTCATTTCCGCACGACCAGATTAAAATGGACGGATGGTTTTTGTCCCGCTCATACATGGATTTGGCACGGTCGAGCACAATCTCCTGCCACTCCGGATTGTTTCGGGGTATTGTCCAGCTCGTATCCACCTTCCCCATCTTCTGCCATGATCCGTGAGTTTCAAGATTCATTTCATCAATCACATAAAGACCGTATTCGTCACAAAGACGGTACCATTCTGTTTGATTCGGATAATGAGACGTACGCACAGCATTTATATTGTTTTGCTTCATTGTTTTAATGTCCCAAATCATATCTTCTTTTGTAATAGCCCGGCCCCTCCGGCAGTTGAATTCATGGCGGTTGACGCCTTTAAAAACAATTCGTTTGCCGTTTAAATGCATAATTCTGTTTTTCATTTCAAAGCGCCGGAATCCTACTTTTTGCGGGATTACTTCAACAATCTCTCCTGATGAATTGCGTACCTGGATAAACAGCTGATATAAATACGGGGATTCCGCACTCCATAAATGCGGCTGCCCAATCGTTAGCGGAGAGGCGCCCTCTGCCACAATCTGTCCGTCCCGGTTTTCTAAAATAAAATAAACATCTGCTTCCGTTTTGGCTTCCACATGCAGAACCGCTTCTTCAAAGAACTCGGACAGTTCTGTTTTAACCGTTACATCCCAAATATGCCCCTCCGGCACAGTGTATAAATACACATCGCGGAAAATTCCGGAAAACCGCCAGAAATCCTGGTCCTCAAGCCAGCTGCCTGTACTCCGCTGGTATACTTCTACGGCCAGCTTGTTTTCTCCATCTGATATAAATGGGGTTAATTCAAATTCAGCCGGCGTAAAGCTGTCTTCGCTGTAGCCGACAAACTGGCCGTTCAGCCAGACATAGAAAGCGGATTCAACTCCCTGGAAAGAAATAAACAGGGGGCTGTCTTTCATTCTCTCCGGTATCGTAAACGTTTTCACGTAGCTGCCGGACGGATTGCTGTCCTGGGGAATATCAGGAGGCCGGACGGAGGATATCCCGTCCCATGGATACATCGTATTCACATACTGGGGAGTTCCATATCCCTGCAGCTGAATATGGCCTGGCACTTGAATCGTATCCCAGCCGGAACAATCCACTTCTTTTTTATAAAAAGAAGCCGGGCGGCTTTCTATATTTGCCGCGTAATGGAATTTCCAGCTGCCGTTCAATGAATAACGCCAGTTCATTGCTCCTCCCCGGCGCGCTTCCTCCATTGTTTTATAATACAAATGATCGGAATGAGCAGTAAGTCTGTTTACTTCAAATACAGAGACGTCATGCAACCAATTTACCTGCGGTGAATTCATTTATCGTACTCCTATCTGAATATTATTTTACTGATCCCATCATACCTGCCACAAAATATTTTTGCATTAAAAAGAATACGAGAGCGGTCGGAAAGGTGGCAATCACAATTGCCATCATAATAATGCCGTAATCCGGCGAATAGCTTGATCCTAAATTTGAAATAAGAAGAGGAATGGTCATTTTCTCCGGCGACTGCAGGACAACAAGCGGCCATAAATAATTGTTCCAGCTTGCCATAAAGGTAATAATGGCTGCTGCCGCATAGGTCGTTTTCATTGTTGGAACATAAATTCTGAAAAACACGCCAATTTCGCTTAATCCGTCTATTCGTCCCGCTTCTACCAGTTCTTTTGGAAACATTTTAGTGCTTTGCCGAAAGAAAAAGATTAAAAAAGCTGTGGTGACTGTAGGAAGAACGGCTGATGTCAGCGTGTCAATCCCAATGGCCGGAATGGTTTGCGAGATGGAACCAAACATCCGGTAAAGCGGCACCATTAGAGAAGCAAATGGAATCATCATGGATAGAAGCAGAATATTGAATACAATGTTCTTTGCCCGGCTTTTATATATTTCAAATCCGTACCCTGCCAGGGATGCAATCAGCAATGACAAAACGGTTGTAGAAATGGAGACTTTCATCGAGTTTATAAGAGCCGGCACTAAATCAATCGTTTGAATTAAATTCGAAAAATTCTCAGCCGCATACGCTCCCGGGATAAGCCTTCCTTTCGTTACCTCCACTGATTGATTTGTTGCGCTGACAACCATCCACACAATAGGAAAAACGGAAACAAGAGCGGCTGCTGTTAAAAAAACATAAACGGCTATTCTTTTTAGTTTAACCATTCCGATCACCTGCTGCTTTAAATTGGATAATGGAAAAAACAACAATCAAAATAACAATAAAGTACGAAACAGTCGCTGCGTAGCCGAAGTCCGGCGTATATTTAAATGACAAGTTATAAATATACTGTGAAATGGACGTTGTCGCGTTTCCCGGGCCGCCTTTTGTAATATTCATAATCTCGTCAAACAGCTGCAGTGTACCGATTGTCGATGTAATAGAGGTAAATAAGATGATGGGCTTCAGCATGGGAATCGTAATTTTAAAAAATTGCTGTACAGCCGAAGCGCCATCTATTTTTGCTGCTTCATAAATAGCCTGGTCGACATTTTGGAGAGCGGATAAATAAAAAATCATGTTGTAGCCGGTCCACCGCCAGGTTATGGCAATAATAATCGTAATTTTTGCCCAAAAAGGATCGGTCAGCCAGTTGACTGCTTCCGGCACAATGGAAAATTTCAGCAGCATTGTGTTTACTAGGCCATCATTTGAGAATAAATATTTAAAAATAACCGAATACGCAACAAGAGAGGTGACTGCCGGCAGAAAAATGGCCGTCCGGTAAATCCCCTTCCATTTCAAGGTGCGGTCATTTAAGAGAACAGACAAAAAAAGCGCAAGGATAATCATAATAGGAACCTGGACAATCAAATAAATAAATGTGTTTTTTACAGCGGTTATAAATGTGCTGTCCGATAGCAGCCTTGTATAGTTATTAAACCCCACAAAGGTTAAATTCGTCCCGGTTCCGGACTGAAAAGACAATATAAGTGCCTGGATCATTGGATAAAAATAAAAGGTGCATATCATGATAACGGCCGTTATGACAAACGACCAGCCGATGAATGTACTTTTTGTCCGGCTGTTTATCGAAAGCTTTCCCGGAAATAAAGACGATCCGGCCATCGTACCTTTTGTTTTGCTGTTCATTCTTCTCACCCCTCGCTTTTTTGAAAAGAAAAACACCCCTGCAGCATTTTCGCAATAGGCAGGGATGTTTTTCCCCGGTGTTATTTTAACTGTGCTTCTGCCTGTGCCTGGGCATCACTCAGAACATCATCAATGCTTTTGCCATTTAAATAGTTCTGCATTTCAACAATCAAAATATCTTCAATGGCGTATGTGTGCATTCCATAGTTTAAACCGGTGATCTCTTCCGTCCAGCCGGCAAAATCAGAGATAATCTTTTGTCCTCCAAAAAACTCATCCTCTTTTCCATAGGCCTCTCCGCCGGCAGCCGGTTTATACGTACCGATAGCGCCAATTTCCGTGACAAGCTGCTGATAAAATTCCTTGTTTGACCCGAATGTTTTACCCAGAAAATCTGCTGCCTGCTCCGCACTGTCACCATTTAATACATACCATGAACTTCCGCCTAAATTCGAAGCATTTACGGCTCCCTCCACTGACAGCTTAGGAATTGGTGCGACCGCCCATTTGCCTGATTGTGACGCTTCCGCTTTCACAGAAGGAGTAATCCAGTTTCCGGTCGGAACAGAAGCGATATCTCCATTATTAAAATTCGCAACAAACTGGCTCCAGTCAGAATTTGGCTTGACAATATTTGCATCCATCATGCCTTTGTATATTTCAAACGCTTCTTTTAATGCTTCGTTGCCTGCCAGCGATGGTGTTACACCATCCTCCTCCAAGTACCATGAGCCTGCTGTTTGAATCATGAGCCGAATAAGACCCAGGTCGTTCGGGTCCAGGGTAATCATGTCTTTTCCAGTGGCTTCCTTTACTTTCTTCCCAATTTCAATATATTGCTGCCAGTCGAGCCCCTGTAAATCATCCAGTGTATATCCCGCTTCTTTTAAATAATCCGTCCGCACATAAAGGCCCGTTACCCCCGAATCAAACGGAAGACCGTACTGCTTTCCATCTACACTTGTTGGTGCAATTTTATATTCAGCAAAGTCATCCTTATTAAATGCACCTGACATTTCATAAAATGCATCCGGATAAGCCTGAAGGAAGCTTTGGGCCCGGTAGTCTTCAATCAGGACGATGGACGGGAGCCCTTTTGAGGTGCCGGAGCTGAGTCCTGTGTTCAGCTTTTGGACAATATCCGCCTGGGCATTTTCAATAATTTCAATTTCTACATCCGGGTTTTCCTTCTCGTATATTTCTTTGGCCATATTCAAAGCGGCAATATTAAAGTTTGGATCCCATGCCCAAATGGTCACTTTATTGCTGTCTGCTCCTGCGTCGCTAGTAGATGAGTCCGAATCCGATGATGAGCAGGCAGATAAAAACAAAACAGCGGAAAGACAAAGCATCAATACCTTTTTCACTTACTTCTCCTCCTTTTTTGTAAGCGCTTTTATTTACAGTTTTATCTTATCACCATGAAAAAAAAGACCGTTAGGACGATCTTTACAAAAAGTATTACTATCTTCAGAAGGTTGTCAATTTCTCGATAAATATTTGTACTTTCTTTATATTTTTGAATTATTCCCAGATCTTATAACTGGCAGGACTAACCGGATGTGGGTTCCTGCGCCCGGGTTGCTTGAAATATGCACTCCGTATTTTTCTCCATATAAGAGCTTGATCCGCTCGTGTACGTTTCTCACACCGATTCCGCTGAATAACTGGCGGTTTCTCCTTGAGTCAGGGAGAAAATGCCCGCTTTTTATCTGCATTCCATCGCCGTTATCAATAATCTCACAAATTAATGTATCTTCTTCCTTTAATATAATAATATGAATAAACCCTTCCGATTTTTGATTGAAGGCATGGAAAAAAGCATTCTCAATAAAAGGCTGGATAATTAATTTTGGAACATGCAGACTGCTGCAGTCAGGTGCAATAAAATAGCTTACCTGAATCCGCTCACCGTAGCGGACCTGGTTAATAAAAACGTAGCTTTTTAAATTCTCAATTTCCTCCTCTATCGTAATGGTTTCGTGCACGTTTCCTGTCGCGTGCTGCAAAAGGGAAATAAGGGCATTAACTGTGTTTCCGGCTTTTTCTTTATGGCCCTGCTGCACCATGATTTTTACCGATGTCAGCGTGTTATAAAGAAAGTGAGGATTGATTTGTCTTTGAAGTGCAGCCAGCTCAGCATTCCGCTGCTTTTTTTGAGTCTGCACCAGCTCCTCCACATAATTATGAAGCTCGTCCAGCATATCATTGAAAGCATAGGCAAGCTGTTTGGTTTCGTAGCTTCCGGTAACCGTTACATACTGGTCGAAATTCTTTTTTGGCAAAGAAGAAATCTGTTTGACAAGCCGGGACAAAGACTTTGTCATGCGCCTGGATATAAGAAAAACAATCGAGACAGCAATGAGAACAATGACAAAGCTGCTGAATACAATCGTTTTGGTATTAATAAGATTATCCAGCACACTTTCTTTATCAATTAAATTGACAATATGCATATCAAGAGCAGGGAGATACTCTGCAAGCATAATTTGATTGGTCTCCATCCAGGCAATCTCCTTGTAACCGTCCTGTTCTTCAAGAGCTTCCGCCTGCTTTAAAAGAAAAGCCGATGTGCTGCCAATCATTTCCGGCCGGTTGCTTGAGAGAATCTGGCCGCTGGAATTTATCACAAGAATGTCATTCCCTTCACTTGTAAAGCTGGAATAAAACTTTTTAAATTCGCTTTCTTTTATGGAAAGATAAAAAGCGCCGTATATACTGTCTGTTGTCCGTTCTATCAATGATTTTGTAATGACAATCATTGGAGAGGCACTTTCCTGCTCTAATTGATAAAGCAGCTTTTTTGGCTCTGCATACATTTTCCTGGTGATTTCATGCGCAGCGAGCGTTTCTTCATCAATCATCCAGTAATTTCGGTCTGTTGAAAAACTTCTTCCGTTCATCCCAGTAATCATAATACTTAATTCGTAATCATCTACGTTCAAATGAGCCCGGTCCATTTGAACATGAGTATTATAATAATCTTTTGACATTTCCAAAGAAGTGGTATCGTCTTTTGATAAATAATTTTTAATCGTGCCGCTTTGCTGGACTTCGTTTGCCGCTGCTGCAGCCGAATTGCTGAATGTTTCAAAGTTTGATTTAACCTGCTGAATTACTTTTGAATTTGTAATGCTGAAAGTGTCAAGAAAGAGCCGTTCCGACATGTGGATCGTGCTGTAGGTAATGATAATAGAAACGGCTACAATACTGGCCACCATTACTAAAAACATTTTGAAAAATAACCCATGGTAATTAAATTTCTCTAAAATCCGCCCCATCGGCCTCCTCTTTTCTTATAAGAAAAATTTTTTCCGGTAAGTACTGGGTGACATCCCTTTGATCTTTTTAAAAACCTTGCAAAAATAACTGTGGTCTGTGTAACCGACTTTTCCGCTTATTTCAGAAACAGAAATATGCATTTGCTTAAGGAGGTCGACCGCTTTTTCAATCCGGACTTTTGTGACATATTCGCTAAACCCTTCACGGCTGTGTGTGCTGAAATAAGTAGAGAAATAGGAGGGGTTAAAATGAAAATGGTTAGCCACTTCTGTCAGGGTTAATGGCTGATTGTAATGCAGATCTATATAGTTCATTATTTTTTTGATGCCCGGGTCCCGTTTGCCGGCCGGCTGACTCTGAAATGTTTGTTTCATATCTGTTAAGAAATTTGTTAATTGGCGTACCGCCTCATCTGCACGATCTGCATTATCAATCGACGCAAAGCAGCCATACTTATCTTTATTAAACTTTGTATTTTCATAGCCTAAATCTCCTGCCAATAGGGTGACATTAAAAATAATATTGCTTAAAAACCGCTTAAATTCTTGAATATCACTTGTGTAATCCTTTGATAATTTATCCACATGCATGAGCAGATTCTCAATGGCATCGTCCCACTGCAGGCGTTTAATTTTGTCCGTAAATGCTGTTATTTGAAAGAATGATTTATCTGGTTCGATTGGCGGAAGCCAGTCAGAGTGAAAAAAAGTCTGGTCCGGAAAGTAAAAAAAATATTTTTTTAAAGCAGCACTTTGCTGCTCGTACCTATGCTTTACTTGATTTACTTCCAAAAATGGATGGCTGACGGACCAGGACCATTCAGGCTGTCTGGCGGCTATTTGCTCGGCTGACAGCCACAGATGTTTTTCATGAAGGAAATCAATATTGATTAAAAAGCCCGCCTCTTTATCACTGGATTGGATAAGAAAAACGAGAGAATCAGGCAGATGTTCCTGCAGGTATTGCTGTGCCGCTGCTTTTGAATCGCCGCTTTTCTCCATTCCCCTTTTAAACTGTGCATTCAAAATGAAAAAAGCTTGATAAGGAAAAGCTGTTTGTATTTCTTTTTTATCAGTCTCCACGCAATAACCGGCCATCCATTTTTTTATATAAGCAAATGCTGAGATTTCTTCAGCCTGGTTTGTTTTAACCAGCTGAAAAGAAGGAATTTTAGCGGCTGCGTTTTGCAGCGCTTTCAAAAGCAAGGTGCCTTCTAATTTAGGCTTTAAAATATAATCCGTCACTCCTTGCTGAAAGGTGGACCTTACGTAATCGAATTCTCCAAAGCTGCTTAAGATGATGACCTGTATTTCAGGGTAGATCGTCCGAATAATTTTTGTCAGTTCTTCTCCATCCATAACAGGCATAACAATGTCTGTCATTACAATATGAGGATGCATAGCTTCAATCATTGACAGCGCTTCTTGTCCATTTGCCGCTTCGCCGACAATCTCGAAGCCTTCCTCTTCCCACTGGATATAATGCTTAATCCCCTGTCTGATTAAAAGTTCATCATCTACAATCAGCACTTTGCACAATTCGATTGTCATGGATTGCCCCCCTCTTCTTCCTTTGCTTTCTATTATATCGATAAGCAGCAAGGATTATCTACGAGGTTTTTGAACAGATTACAGAGGGAAAAGAACAGTAAAAAAAATCGGCCGGGAGGATCAGCGATGAAATATGTTCTTGGATTGTTTGATGGAGAAATTGATGTTATCCGGAAAATCGAGGATTTAAAAGTGGCGGGGTATGATCCGTCTAAAATGACGGCCATCACCAAAGATGCCGATGTTTTTTTAACGATTCAAAGACGGACGGAAGCAAATGTCGAAACGGCCGGCCCCTCTGTAAAAGAAAAAGTAAAATCTATTTTCACACGTGAGAAGCCGGTCAAGGACGCACTTGTGGATTTTGGCCTGCCAGAAACAGAGGCGGAAAAATATCATAAAGAAATTGCCAAAGAAAAAGTGCTGCTTGTCACAGACGAACAGCTCCTCGATAATGTGTAAATAACTGCTGCACCACTTTGCCTTCTCTGCCGGGAAAAGCGGTTTTTCCGACCAGCCGAAGCGGGACAATTTCTTGAATCGAATTTGTGACAAATACTTCTTCCGCCTTTTCAAGATCACCTGCCGGATAAAGCCCCTCTTCTGCACGCAGGCCTGCTTTTAAAGCAATGCTTATAACAAACTGCCGGGTGATGCCGTTTAAAATGCCTGTTTGAAGAGACGGCGTATACAGCGTGTTTTCCTTTATCCAAAATATATTGGAAACAACGCCTTCCGCTACATAGCCGTCTTCTGTCAGGAACAGTCCTTCTACCGAAGGATCACTTCCCGCTTCGCGTTTCCCAAAAATGTTATTTAAATAATGATGGGATTTAAGCCGGCGGTCTCCCTCAGGGCGGTTGCGTTTTGTTTCAAGCCAGACACCTTTTTTCTCTGCCATGGCTCCGGCCGGCTGCAATTCCTTTTGAAAAACGATCATGTTCGGTTTCCGGTAGGATGCTGTCTGCAGGCCAATTTCTCCTTCGCCGGCTGACACGTTAAATCGAATATAAGCATTCTTCCATCCATTTGCTTTATATAATTGTGCCAGAATGGATTCTGCCTCGCTGAGCGGTACCGCAAGTTCAATATTCAGCTCCTGCAGGCTTTCGTTTAAGCGGTTTATATGCTCATCAAGCAAAAAAGCTTTTCCCTCATAGGTGCGAAACGTTTCAAAAACGCCCACTCCATATAAGAAGCCGTGGTCAAACGGCGAAATACGCACTTTATCGTTCGGGATGATCTGCCCGTTTACGTACGTATACATGGCGCGCCTCTGTATGTTTCCATAAAGTTTTGCAGCATTTCTTTTCCGTACTCCGTCATAATTGACTCTGGATGAAACTGCACAGCTTCAACTGCCAGTTCTTTATGGCGGATCGCCATAATTTCACCCTCCTCGGTCCAGGCAGAGATTTCAAAACAGTCAGGCAGCGTTTCTTTTTTAACAATTAAAGAGTGATAGCGCGTTGCCCGGAATGGGCTGGGCAGATCTTTAAAAATCGTTCTTCCATCATGAAAAACCGGTGACGTTTTTCCATGCATCAGCCGGCCGGCGCGCACCACCTCGCCGCCAAAGCTCTGGGCAATTGACTGCTGGCCCAGGCAGACGCCAAACAGCGGAATACGGCCGGACAGCTTTTCGACTGTTTCTAAACTAATACCGGCTTCATTTGGCGTACAGGGCCCGGGACTGATCATAACATAATCCGGCTGCATGGCTTCAATATCTTTAACAGCCACTTCATCATTCCGGCGGACGACCAGCTCTTCCCCTAATTCTCCAAGGTATTGAACAAGGTTATATGTGAATGAATCATAATTATCAATCATTAAAATCATCGGGTTTCCTCCGCCAATTCCATCGCTTTTAACATAGCAGCCGCTTTTTTTAGCGACTCCTTGTATTCATATTCCGGCTTTGAATCAATAACAATGCCCGCCCCAGCCTGCACGTAGCCATATCCTTTTGTACTCAGCATCGTGCGGATCACAATATTGAGTTCCATGTCTCCATTGTAGCTCATCCAGCCGATAGAGCCTGTGTAAATTCCGCGGCGAACCGGCTCAAGCTCCTCAATAATTTCCATGGTCCGTACCTTTGGAGCACCGGTAATCGTTCCACCTGGAAAAACAGCATCAATCACATCTGCGTTCGTTTTTCCTTCCGCAAGCTCGCCGCATACGTTTGAAACGATATGCATAACATGCGAATATTTTTCAATCACCATAAATTCATCTACATGAACAGAACCATAGCGGGAAACACGCCCGAGATCATTACGCTCCAAATCTACAAGCATAACATGCTCCGCCCGTTCTTTTTCATTATTGATCAGCTCTGCCGCAAGCCGTTCATCCTCTGTGTCATCTTTTCCACGGGACCGCGTACCGGCAATTGGTCTTGTGGAAAGGCGCTGTCCGTTCTTTTTAATAAGAAGCTCCGGTGATCCTGATACAACCTGAAAGTCCGGTGTCTGGATATACGCCATATACGGAGAAGGGTTCAGCTCCCGCAGTGCAGCATAAACCGAAAGCGGCGGCACCGTCAGCGGCTGAGCGCGCCGGACAGACAGGTTCACTTGAAATACATCGCCGGCTGCAATATATTCGCGGATTTTCTCAACAGCGCTTTTAAATTGATCCTCCGGAAAAGACACATCTGTTTTATCTGCTTTTGCACCTGCCGGATGCTGAATCGTTTGAACAGGCACCTGCCAGCGCTTGAGCAGCTCATCTAATCCTTCATCTGTCTCGGCGATTTTCATAACATATAATTCATTTGTCTCGTGATCGAATGCCGCCCATTCATTAAAAAATAAAAAACACACATCCGGCAGCTTCATATCGTCTTCAGCTGTATCCGGCAGCTCCTCAATAAAACGAACGTAATCATAGCTGATCCAGCCAATCGCTCCACCCTGGAAATCCGGCAGTCCCGGCTGCTTCGGCATATGCCTTTTATTTAAAATAGACACTAGCGCATGAATTGGATTTCCTTTGATCTGTTCTTCCACGCCATCTTGCGTAAATAAAAGCCCTTCTTCATTGGAAAGCGCTGTGGCTGCGGGTGTGATGCCTGCGAAGCTGTAGCGCCCGCCACGGCCGCTTTCTAAGAATACATGGTGTGTTTCATTCGCCGATAAAACGGTATATTGGTGAAAAAATTGTTCTTTTGTATAGTTGGTTTTCCGATAAAAAATATTCACAGGGTGCCTACCTTTCAGTGTTGTTGATTCCATCATAATACGGGGGCACCCGTTTTGAAAATGGGCAGACTATTTTACCGCAATAAACCGGTTGACGGTGACCGGGTATTTCGATGACATAAGCTCCGTCCAGCCGTTCAGGACAGCTTCTTTCGGTGAGTCTGCTGACAGCTGCTGAAAAAGAATGGTGGTGAAGCCGGACGCCTTCAGCCGCTCCCAGTAACCCGCGAGTGTTTCCACATACGGATAATCGGTAGTAGATGGAAGAGAATCAGCCTCCGCAAAATCAGCCACAAACCAGCCTCCGTCCCGCAGTGCTTCGTATGCTTTGGCAGTCCACTGTGCTCCATCTGCATAAGAGTGAACGGACAGCGGAGCCGTGACCACATCAAACTCATTCTGCTTCACCTGGGAAAACGAAACAGCCGGCAGTACAGCTGCACCTGCATCTGAGCAGCGGGCTGTCAGTATTTCGGAGCCGCCGATAATCATGATGCGTTCTCCCTGCTTTGGTTGTATAGTGGCATATAAATTGCCTTGTTCAATTTTTAATAGTTTGTTTGTTTTTTCAGTAACGGCCATGCCGGCGCCTCCTTTTAGAAAATAAAAAAACCTTTCTTCACGAAATAAGAAGAAAGGTTTTTGTTACTCTTCTTATCTCTCAGCTTTCACTGCAAGAATTAGCACCGTGCCTGTAAATAGGTCGGTTGCCGGGTATCATCGGGCTTGTCCCTCCACCTGCTCTTGATAAGATATATGTAATTGTCCGTTTATTTGTTAAAGAGGATTATGACACGTTTCATTTTCGCTGTCAACCGTGTTACAATTTTTGAAAAAGAGTATGGAGATGACAACATGAAAATAGCATGCCTGCAAATGGATATAAAATTTGGCGATCCCGAAGCAAACTATGAACGGGCGGCAGGCTTTTTAAAAAAGGCAAGTGAAGCCGGCTGTGAACTGGCCGTGCTGCCGGAGCTCTGGACAACCGGCTATGATTTAACGAGGCTTGATGAGATTGCGGATCGCGGCGCTGAACGGGCAAAACAATTTTTATCAGAAGCGGCACAAAAATACGGGCTGCATATTGTTGGCGGCTCTGTAGCCAATGATACCGGCAGCGGCGTTAAAAATACGATGATCATTGCCGATAAGAAAGGCACCATTGTTCATGAATACAGCAAGCTGCATTTGTTCCGCCTGATGAACGAAGAAAAATACTTAATTGACGGTGATGGCGATGGTTTGTTTAAGCTTGCCGGCGAAACAATGGCCGGTTTTATTTGCTACGATCTCCGCTTTCCGGAGTGGTTTCGAAAGCAGGTCTTAAACGGAGCGCGCGTTCTGTTTGTACCGGCGGAATGGCCGCTTGCCCGGCTTGATCACTGGCGTACACTGCTTATTGCCCGCGCGATTGAAAACCAGGCCTATGTTGTTGCCTGCAACCGTTCAGGAGCGGACCCGGATAACCAGTTTGCCGGTCATTCTCTCATTATCGGCCCATGGGGTGAGATAATCGCAGAAGCCGGTGAAGATGAAGAAATGCTTATTGGCGAGGTGGATTTTGAAGCTATCGATGAAATCCGCAGCCGCATCCCGGTTTTTGAAGATAGAAGAGCATCGTTTTATTAAAAATAACAGCTGTCCTGAAAGTCTGGTCTATCTGTTTTTAGGGCAGCTTTTTTGGAGCAGCGCGATTTTAAGTGAAAACGGCGTGATTTCTACCAGCTTTGGCGCGATTTAAAGAAGAATGGCGCAATTAGGAAAGAATTGCGCCATCTCATAAAAAATCGCGCCGCTTTTCAGCAAAATCACGCCGTTAAATTGAATCTTCTAGAAATAAAAAACCCGTCCATTATACATGGACGGTCTTTCCCTTTCATTTCCACTCGTATGGAGTTTCCTGGTAAACATAGTAATTGAGCCAGTTGGAATACAATAAATGCGCATGTGAACGCCACTTGTTTGGCGGACGGTTAGCAGGATTGTTTTCAGGAAAATAGTTTACAGGCAGGTCAATTTCCACGCCTTTTGCACAGTCTCTCTCATATTCCTCCGCCAATGTTGTCGCATCATATTCAAGATGGCCGGTAATCATAATGTTCCGCGCATCTTTTGACATCATGAGCAGTGGACCGGCTTCCGGTGAAGAAGCAAGCAGCATCAAATCCTCGTGCGCTTCAATGGCTTCCTTGCTTACATCCGTATAACGGGAAACCGGCGCGAAAAATTCATCATCGAAACCGCGAAGCAGCTTTACAGTCGGATCAGTAATCGTATGCTTAAAAACACCCGAGCATTTTTTTGGAAGCTCAAACTTTCCGATGCCGTAATGATGGTAAAGCGCCGCCTGCGCTCCCCAGCAAATATGAAGAGTAGACGTTACGTTGGTTTTCGCCCAGCTCATAATATCCCGCAGCTCCGCCCAGTAATTAACATCCTCAAATTCCATCAATTCAATCGGGGCGCCTGTAATGATCAAGCCATCATAACGGCGGCTTTTTGCTTCTTCGAGTGTAATATAAAATTGCTCAAGATGTGACTTGCTGACATTTTTCGATTCGTATGTCGCTGTATATAAAAACGAAACATTTACCTGGAGTGGTGTGTTCCCAAGCAGTCTCAAAAGATGAGCTTCTGTTTTTTCTTTTTCCGGCATCAGGTTCAAAATTAAAATATTGAGCGGGCGGATATCCTGCATTCTGGCACGATCCGTATCCATTACGAAAATATTTTCTTTTTCTAAAACCTCGCGTGCCGGCAGCTGATGCGGTATGTTAATCGGCATAATGTTCCTCCCTCTAAAACAAGATATTTCTTTGTCAAATAATTATAGACACCTTTTCTATAAAAAAACAACCGTTCCCAATTATTATTTTCCAATAATAATCGGGAACGGTTTTGATTATAATTTTAGATTCTTCAGAGCATCTGCCAGGGCTGTGTTGATCGGTTCATCCTGATTTTGTTTTTTCAAGTACTGATTTACATCCCGCTTATTGGCAGCGCCTTTTCCGCTTTTTTGCTTTCGTTTTTCAAAAGCGGATAATTTTTCCCGATAGCCGCATTTGCAAACAAACAGGCGGCCGTCTCCTTCTCCGCGCATTTCCATTTTCTTATGGCAGTTCGGACAGCGGGCATTTGTTACCCGGGCTATCTGCTTCCGATAGCCGCATTCACGGTCCTGGCAAACATGCATTTTGCCCTTTTTGCCGTTGACCTCAAGCAATAACTTGCCGCATTCCGGGCATTGCTTTCCGGTAATATTATCATGCTTAAACTTCGCATCGCTGTTTTTAATTTCGTTTGTTATATCCTTTGCATATGAACGAATTTCTTTCATAAACGTGTCGAATTTCAGCTTTCCTCTGGCGATTGCATCCAGCTTTTGCTCCCAGTCGCCGGTTAATGACGGTGTCTGCAAATCTTCCGGCACAAGGTCAAGCAGCTGCCGTCCTTTTGATGTCACCCGGATATGCTGCCCCTGCTTTTCAATTAAAAATGTATTAAACAGCTTGTCGATTATATCAGCCCGTGTCGCTACGGTTCCGAGCCCGCCTGTAGCGGTCAGCGTTTGCTTCACATCCTGGTCTACACTCATAAATTTCGCCGGGTTTTCCATCGCCGATAAAAGTGTTCCTTCATTGAAATACGGCGGCGGCGATGTTTCTCCTTCGGTTGCCTTTATTGAGCTGACAGGCAGCAGCTGGCCTTTTTCCACATCCGGCAGCGACGGCTCTGCTTCTTCATCCTGGCCGTACACTTCTTTCCATCCGGCTGATTTCACTACATTGCCTTTTACCGTAAAGGTTTCACCGCCGATTTTTGCTTCCACGGTTGTCTGCTCATACTCATACGGCGGCAGCAAAACGGCTAAAAACCGTTTGACGATCAAGTCATAAATCTTCCGTTCCTTATCGCTTAGCTCTTGAAGCATGGGCGGCTGTTCTGTTGGCACAATGGCATGGTGGTCACTTACTTTCGCATCATTAACGACAGACTTGCCTGGCTGAATCCCGCGGCGCAGGACTTTCGCTGCAAACGGTGCATACGGACGCACATCCACTGCTTCCACCCGCTCTTTCAACGTAGAAACCATATCCTGCGGCAGATGGCGGGAATCTGTCCGCGGGTAAGTAACAAGCTTATGGCGTTCATATAAATTTTGCATCGCATTTAATGTTTCTTTGGCCGAGTAGCCAAACAGCTTATGCCCATCCCGCTGCAGTTCCGTTAAATCATACAGTTCGGGAGCAAATGACTTTTTCGCTGTTTTTTTCACATCCGTAATCAGCGCTTTTTCTCCTTCCAGCACTTTTAACAGTTCATCCCGTTTTTCTTTGGAAAACGTCCGGCTGTTTCCTTTCGCATCCTGCCAGGAAAGCCTCATCCCGCCTGCGGATGCTTGAATGCCATAATAGCTTTTTGGCTGGAAGTGTTTAATTTCTTCTTCCCGCTTTGCAATAATAGCAAGCGTTGGTGTTTGAACGCGCCCGCATGAAAGCTGGGCATTGTATTTTGTTGTCAAAGCGCGTGTAGCGTTTATGCCGACAAGCCAATCCGCCTCAGCACGCGCAACAGCAGACCGGTACAGATTTTCATATTCGCGGCCATCGCGGAGCTTTTTAAACCCTTCTTTAATCGCTTTGTCCGTAACCGATGAAATCCATAAACGCTTAACCGGCTTTTTCGCATGGGCTTTGTCGATAATCCAGCGGGCAACCAGCTCTCCTTCACGCCCCGCATCTGTCGCAATGACAATAGCCGATACGTCTTTGCGGTTCAGCTGGGCCTTTACTGCGTGGAACTGCTTGCTCGTCTGGCGGATAACAACCGTTTTTAATTTTTCCGGCATAAGCGGCAGGTCGGCAATATTCCAGGTTTTATATTGATCGCCATAGCCTTCCGGGTCTGCATGAGTAACCAGGTGGCCAAGAGCCCAGGTGACGATATATTGATTTCCTTCTAAAAATCCATTGCCTTTTTTGCTGCATCCCAGCACGCGGGCAATATCGCGGGCAACAGACGGCTTTTCTGCAAGTACAACTGTTTTGCTCATTTAACCATTCCTTCCTGCTGATACAGTCCTTTTATTATACCATACCCTCTAAAATTATTTCAGAATAGCATATAGAAAAAGGACAGGCACTTACGCATAGCTTGTAAAAGAAAAGGACAGCACAACGAAATCCATTTTTTCAATTTCTTGTCCTTCTGTATTTTTTCTAAATCAGGATGCTGGACTTCCTGATGCTGCTCTCTTCTTTTTTGAAAAAATAGTATACTAGTAAGGAAGAAAAAGGGAGGGATTATATGATTACGAAAAAGCGGGGAGATATTCCTTATTTGCTCGGTCTTATTTTCTTTATCACAGCAGCAGTGTACTTTTTTGCATCAAACTGGCCCGGCTTTGAACGGCCGGTAAAAATTGTGCTGAGCCTGTTCATTTTGCTTTTTTGTGCGGCGGCTGCTTTTTTTTATCGGCGCAGCCATACTTTCGCTTACTTGAGCAACTGGTGGCTTTTTTTATCTGTTATTGCATTTGCAGTGGCAACTGCCCTCGTTGGGCAAATGTATAATTCGCATGCGGATTCATATGTTTTATTTCTTATTACACTCATTCCGGCGGTAATACTGGCTGTTTTTACCCGCTATCGTCCGCTTTACTGGCTGTCATTTTTGCTGTTTGAGCTGGCATTCTGGCTGAAGCTTTACCCAACGGGCACTTTTTTAACATACAGTGACGGAGAACAGCTTCTCATCTACGCTGGCGCTATCGTGCTGCACGGATTCTTTTATTTTTTCTGGCGCAATCTGCAGGAGCAGAAGCTTTCTTTTGCCGCACTGGCCATTATTCAGTTTTGCGCTGTTTATTTGCTGGATTCACATCTGCTTTATGAGGTGCTTGCCGGCAACGTCGATTTCTGGCCCGTGTTTCTCATTTTCCATCTCGTCTATATCGCGTTCATGATCGTGTTTTGGACAGCGTTTATGAAAACGCAGAAAAGTCATCCATTTGAGATTGGCATACATCTTTTCTTTTTCGGATTATATGCCGTGCCAAATGTCTTTTATATAGCATTTCAAATAGTAGGCGACTTTATTTTTTATGCCGGCTTTCCTATGCTGCTGCTTTTGTTCGCTTTCAGTATTTTAGGCCTGCGGAAGATTGCCGCTTTAGCTGATGGCCGCGACCGGAAATGGAAGCGGTACATGATTGCTTTTTTTACCGGAGCTCTTGCTTTTATTGGCACCCTGATCGCCATTTTTACGCTTAGCTCTTTTACAGGCATCCTGTTTGGCTTCAGCGGTAATTTTTCCCTCAGCTTTCTTGTGCTGGCCGTTCTTTGTATTGGAGGGGGGCTTGCTGTAAAAAAAGAGACCTGGCTCGTTGTACGAATGACCCTGCAAATTACCGGACTCATTTATTCATTTTCGTATGTTGTTTCAAAATGGGAGCAGACATGGCCGGCTTTTTTCATCGCTGTTCCGTTTATTTTGCTCACCGGGTTTTTATTTCAAAAAAAAGAATCTATTTTGTATTATGCAGCCGCAAATGCCGCTTTATTGTATGGTATTCTGCATTTGCTTGCTGAGAATGATGTTTCACTTTCTGTTAGTACATGGGTGTTGTTTACGGCTTCGATTGGAAATGCGGCTGTGTTTCTTTCATTACAGCGGCAGCCGGTTGGCCTCGCCGCATTCTGGCTCTCTCTTATCTTTATGCTTTATTCCTTAACAGAAAAAGGCCTGGATTCATTGCTGCTGCATATCGTATTTCTTGTTTATATTTGTTGGCATTTGTTTAAGCCGGTTCTTCAGACAAGGCTTTATCGCTGGCCGGTTTGGGCTGCTTTTATCAGCTTCTTTATTTGGAAGTATTACGAATACGCCTGGCTGCTGCTGCACAAATCGCTTACCTTTCTTCTGCTCAGCGGACTCTTTTTTAGTATCTGGTTTATCTGGGGACAAAAGCATACCGCTCCTGTTCCAGTGAAAAAGTGGAGTGCCGGTTTATTCGCGGCCGTTATCCTGGCCCAGTCGGTTTTTGTTCTGGCAGCGGCCTGGCAAAAAGAACAGCTCCTTCAAAAAGGAGATATAGCGGCTCTGGAACTGGCACCGGTTGATCCAAGGTCTCTTATACAGGGAGATTATGTTCAGCTTGGGTATGAAATCCAAAATGAGTATAATGACCGCTTCTTTAACAGCAAGTCTGCTCCTCCTGAAGGCAAAATAGAGGTTGTACTAACTCCTTCCGGAAATTCAGTCTCATACAGAGGAACACAAATACCTGTATATGAAGCGAAAGAATTTGTTTCATCCGGCCGCGGCGAAGGAGTAGCCATAAAAGGCAGGGGACGGTATGGAACACTGACGCTTGGCATTGAGCATTTCTTTATTCCCGAGAATACCGGAACACAATGGGAAGAAAAAACTCATGCGATTATCCGCATTGCTGAAAATGGAGATGCAATCTTAGAAACTTTACGCTAAAAAACCGTCTGGAATGTCTCCAGACGGTTTTGTTATGAAACTGTAATATTAATTACATGAAATCGTAACTCACTAGACTCGTTTTTTTGATATATTTACATCAGCTTACAATAAATACATAGAAAACCGTTTAGAGGCGGCAAACTTGACCGGAGGGAATACATTGAAAAAAGGGTTATTAATCATTTTTAGTATTTGTTTCATGCTGTTCGGCGGGCTTTTGCCGGCACAAAAAACGGAAGCCGCTTACTCGGCTGACGCAACAATCCAGGAAGCAAAAAAATATATTGGAACCCCTTATAGATTTGGAGGCACTACACCATCAGGCTTTGACTGCTCGGGTTTTATCCAATATGCACACAAGAAAACGGGTTATTCACTTCCCCGCACTGCTGCTGAAATGTACAAAAAAGGAAAAGCCGTGTCAAAAGCGAATATGGAGCCAGGCGATTTAATGTTTTTTACAACATATAAGAAAGGTGCTTCACACGTAGGCATCTATCTTGGCAACAACCAGTTTATCCACGCCTCTTCTTCAAAAGGTGTAACCATTGACAAAACATCGAACTCTTATTGGACCAAGCGTTATATCGGTTCAAAAACATTAGACTAATAGATAAAATAAAACCTGCAGCTGAACGGTTCAGCCGCAGGTTTTTTGTTGGTTAAAAATGAATATCTGCCCGGGCAGAAACAAGTCTTTGAATAAAAAAGAGCCTGCAGCTATGCCGCAGGCCCTCCTTCTTAATCAGCTTCAGCTGGTATTTCTTCTTTTGGCTTTGCTTTTCTTACTTCAATTGCGTGAATATGATGGCCTTCTGCATCCCGGATAATAAATTCATAGCCGTCCTGTTCAATCGCGTCGCCAAGTTTCACATCAATATTTTCTGTCAGTGCCCAGCCGCCGAGTGTATCAACTTCATCATCTGATAATTCGGTGCCAAGCAGGTCATTTACTTCGGAAATAAGCAGCCGGGCATTCAGCAGGTAATGCTTTTCCCCGAGTTTTTGAATTTCCGGTTTTTCATCTGCGTCAAATTCATCACGGATTTCTCCAACGATTTCTTCCAGAATATCTTCAACGGTTACAAGACCCGATGTTCCGCCGTATTCATCCATCAATACAGCCATATGAATCCGCTCTTTTTGCATTTTCAGCAACAAATCATGGATAGGAATCGTTTCAATCACCCGGATCACCGGCTTCACAAATTCTTCCAGCGGACGGTTTCGTTCGTTGCTGCTATTTAAGTAATAAGACAACAGCTCTTTCATATTGACCATGCCGAGAATGTTATCTTTATCTCCGTCGTCGACCGGATAGCGTGTATATTTTTCAATCTCAATAATTGAAGTGATTTCATCCCATGTTAAATCTTTTGATAAT
The DNA here is from genome assembly GCF_000970685.1 of Domibacillus indicus. Classification (GTDB taxonomy): domain Bacteria; phylum Bacillota; class Bacilli; order Bacillales; family Domibacillaceae; genus Domibacillus; species Domibacillus indicus. The sequence continues at coordinate 5,794 of NZ_LAJB01000004.1, read as the reverse complement.
GTAATCATATCTGTCCGCGGCACCATGATTTCCTTGGCAACCCGCTCATCAAATTCAAAAATACGATCAACATATTTATATTCAGACTGGTTGATCTCGCCGCTTTTAAAGCTTTCGGATAAAATGATCCGCAGTTCTTCCTCCGAGTGGGCCATTTCATGCTCAGACGCCGGCTTTAAGCCGAAAAGTCCGACGAGCCCCCGTGCAGAACCATTGAGTGCTTTAATAACCGGATACATTATTTTATCAAAAACAACAATAAGCGGTGAAAAGGTCAGTGTAACCCACTCTGCTTTTTGAATGGCGACTGTCTTCGGAGCAAGTTCACCCACTACTACATGCAGAAACGTAACAACCGAGAACGCAATCGCAAATGATAAAACAGTTGAAACAGACGGTGCCAGTCCAAAATGTTCAAAAACGGGATGCAGAATTTCCTCAACAGTCGGCTCCCCCAGCCACCCGAGGCCGAGCGCAGTAATCGTAATACCAAGCTGGCAGGCGGATAAGTATTCATCCAGGTTGGATGTGACCCTTTGAGCAGCAATTGCCCGTTTATTGCCTTCTTCAACAAGCTGGTTAATGCGTGACTGGCGCACGCGAATAATGGCAAATTCCGTTGCAACGAAAAAGCCGGTTAATACAATAAGCAAAGCAAATAATAATAAATTAACGGCTATCAAAATGCGGAAAAAACAGACTGGCTGCTTTTCCCTCTCACCTCCCAGGGCAACAAATAAATTTTTTCTATACCCGTTATTCCTTTTATCATACCAAATTAAAATTACCTAAAGAAACTTATTCGCCTTTTCTTTTGACAATTTGCATTCCATCCAGTGCAATGGCATAGTGAACAGCATGCTTAAGAGTGGCAAAGTACTTTACATCATTCAAATAAATGCCTTTTGAAGCCATCTCCATGCCGAGCTCTGGAGAAATCCCGGCTACCAGCGGTACAGCACCGATTAACTGTACGGATTGCGTTACTTTTTCAATCGTACTTAAAATTAAATTATCCATTGCTTGAATGCCTGTTACGTCAAGAATAAGCATGCTTGCTTTATGCTCAACAATTGCCTGCAGTGCTTTTTCAGTAAAAACATCCGACCGCTCCTGGTCGAACCGTCCTACTACCGGTGTTACAAGAATGCCATCAAGCACCGGAATAACCGGAGACGATAATTCACGGATGAGCTTCCGAAGTTCGAGTGTCCGGTGTTCAACCATTGCTTCCAGCTGTACGATCGTTTGCTGCTCTCGTGTTTGAATATGCTCCCGGACGTTTTCTGACGGTGTTTTAGGTGACGGGAACAATTCAATTTCCTTGTATGATCCTTGTTCCGCCAGTGAATAATCAGTTATTTTGTACCAGATTGTTTCATCGAGCAGCCCGCTGAATACACCTGCCCAGTGTCCGCCAAGAAACGTTCCGGCGTTTTCCTTTCCCTGTGCATGAACAACTTTGCTTTCCCAGTCGTTTCGGATGGATAAAACCGCACGCCTTTCTTTTAAGCAAAGCTTCTTGAATTCGGTTGCTCCCCAGCCGGCCGCCGCATAAATATTCGGTAAAAATTGCAGTGTTTTCTCCACGTCCCCTTTTTCTTTATAAAAACTGCTGACAATTTTTCCAGTACGGTACCCTGCTGTTTCCATTACGACCCGGACGGATTCAGCACCTGTTACTTCTTCGATCGTATCAATGAAGGTTTTCAAAGCTGTTTTCGTCCAAAAAAGGACCACGTCTGCTCCTTCAAACTGAAATACACCTTCCTCTCTGTCCCATTGAAGGCTTGTTCCGCTGATCTTCATTTCCTGCTTTTGCTCCATCCAAAAATCCCTCCCGAAATTCCTCATGCTTTTATTCTACAATGAAGTACTGCCTGTTTAACAGTTTTGCCCCGTTTTTTCACGGAAATGATATAATGATCAAAAATGACAAGGAGTTTTATTTACATGAGTATTTTATCAGTAAGCCGGCTGAGCCATGGCTTTGGTGACCGTGCTATTTTTAATGATGTCTCTTTCCGACTGCTGAAAGGTGAACATATCGGGCTCGTTGGCGCCAACGGCGAAGGCAAGTCAACGTTTATGAATATTATTACCGGAACTTTGCAGCCGGATGAAGGGAAAGTGGAATGGTCAAAAAACGTCCGTGTCGGCTATCTGGACCAGCATGCGGTGCTTAAGCAGGGCATGACCATTCGTGATGTACTCCGGACAGCCTTTCAATACTTATTCGATATCGAAACAGAGATGAACGAGCTGTTTGGCAAAATGGGAGATGTGTCGCCGGAGGAGCTTGAAAAGCTGCTTGAGGAAACCGGCACGATGCAGGATTTGCTGACCAATAACGATTTTTATATTATCGATGCCAAAATTGAAGAAACAGCACGCGGCCTTGGCTTAGATGATATTGGCTTAGACCGCGACGTTCATGATTTGAGCGGCGGCCAGCGGACAAAAGTGCTTTTAGCGAAGCTGCTGCTGGAAAAACCGGAAATTTTGCTGCTGGATGAGCCGACCAACTACCTGGATGAGCAGCACATTGAATGGCTGAAGCGCTATCTGCAGGAATATGAAAATGCCTTTATCCTCATTTCTCATGATATCCCGTTTTTAAACAGTGTCGTGAACCTGATTTACCATATGGAAAACCAGGAACTAAACCGTTATTCCGGAACATATGACGACTTCATGAAGGTATATGAAGTGAAAAAGCAGCAGCTTGAAGCGGCCTTTAAAAAACAGCAGCAGGAGATTTCTGACCTGAAAGATTTTGTTGCCCGCAATAAAGCGCGCGTTTCAACGCGCAATATGGCAATGTCACGCCAGAAAAAGCTGGATAAAATGGATGTTATTGAACTTGCAGCAGAACGCCCGAAGCCGGAATTCCATTTTAAAGAAGGCCGTACTCCGAGCAAGCTGATTTTCGAAGCGCGTGATCTGGTGATTGGCTACGGGGAACCGCTGTCCCGCCCATTGAACCTGCGAATGGAACGAGGCCAAAAAATCGCCCTTACCGGTGCAAATGGAATCGGGAAAACAACATTGCTCAAAAGCCTGCTCGGTGAAATCAAACCGGTTTCCGGTACGGTTGAACGCGGAGAAAATTTATTAATTGGGTATTTCCAGCAGGAAATGAAAACAGATACAGGCAATACCTGCATTGAAGAGCTATGGACAGAATTCCCTTCCTTTACCCAGTATGAAATTCGGGCGGCTCTGGCGAAATGCGGGCTGACAACCAAACACATTGAAAGCAAAGTATCTGTGCTGAGCGGCGGTGAAAAAGCAAAAGTCCGTCTCTGCAAGCTGATTAACCGTGAATCGAATATTCTTGTGCTTGATGAGCCGACAAACCACCTGGATGTCGATGCAAAAGAGGAATTAAAGCGGGCACTGAAAGAATACAAAGGCAGTGTTTTGCTTATTTCCCACGAACCGGATTTTTACCAGGATGTGGTAACAGATGTGTGGAATGGCGAGTCCTGGACAACAAAAGTCTTTTAAGAATCGGGTCTTTATGGTTATTTTCCGTTTTTTCGACAGTATCCGACACATCTTCATTACTTTTTCCGCTAAAATGAGGAAAACATTTTAGGAGGAAAAACCTTGAAGAAAAACGGATGGTTTCTTTTATTTTCAGCTGCTCTTTTGGCCGGATGCGGTGCAGAAGAAGCAAAAACAAAAACGGCTGAAACAGAACCTGCAGAACAAGCAGCCGCTTCCGAGCCGGCAGCCGGGGAAGTGGACGAAGAATTGACTTTTGCTTATCCGGCTACATTGGAAGAAGCAGTGGCGGCTGAAGGGAAATGGTGGGAAAAAATTGAAGATGATGAACTAACAGAGGAAGACAAAACATCCATTGTTCAGCAAATCGGCAAAATTGACGAAGCGGATACTAGTGAAGAATCGCGGCAGGCAGCTGTCAGCAAGCTTCTATTTGACACATTTCACCCTGAGCTGCCACCCATTAATGAATTTACACCTCAGGAGAAGCTGACACTTGAAGAGCTGGATACCGGTTCCAACATAAAATTAAACGGCCGTGAAGTAAAAGAAAATGTAAATGTCGCCATCGTCCTGGATGCTTCTGGATCTATGAAGGCGGAAATCGATGGCAAAAGCAGAATGGAGATTGCAAAAGAAGCAATTAACGAATTTGCTGCCAATCTGCCCGAAAAAACAAATGTATCTTTATCGGTTTATGGCCACAAAGGAACCGGTGATGATTCTGATAAAGGATTATCCTGCAGTGCCATTGAAGAGGTTTATCCGCTGGGCACATACAATCAGTCTTCATTTAATCAAGCAGTTGAGCCTGTGCAGGCAAGCGGCTGGACTCCTATTTCAGCTGCTCTCGCCCAGGCCGGTGAAAAACTGACTGCTGCTTCAGCCGGCAAGGAAGCCACCAATGTTATTTATGTTGTTTCCGATGGAAAAGAAACATGCGATGGCAACCCGGCCCAGACAGCGAAACAGCTGGCCGAGTCAGATATCCAGGCCATTATCAATGTGATTGGCTTCTCTATCGAAGATGGGGATGAAGCCTCATTAAGAGCTGTTGCGGATGCTGCCGGCGGTGAGTTTATCGAAGCAAAAAATGAACAGGAGCTTCGGGCCGAGTTTGAAAAATCAAACGATGCAATGGTCGAATGGATAAATTGGCGTAATTCTAATACAACAGATGCGATTAATCAAAAAAATAATGATGTCACTGATTTAATCAATTTAAAAAATAAATTTGTCAACCGGATGATTCAGTATAAAAATACATCTGTCAATGCCCTTATTCAAGCAAACAACGAATTTGACCTGGACCCGGATGTATACGATGGCGTCCGGGATGAACTTGAAGATTATTATGAAACAATCAGAGATATGGCTGAAGAAGATTATGAAACGAAACGGGCCAAGGTCGAAAATGACTATGAAGCGGTGCGCGAAGAAATTGATACAGAATACGAAGCGAACACGGGAGAGTAATATATGACTGAACGCTATGCCCTGTCATGGAGCGGCGGAAAAGACTGCATGATGGCTTTGCACAAGCTGAAAAAACAGCAGTTGGATGTTGTCTGCCTCGTTACAACAGCGCCGCTTGAAACCGGGCGCACCTTTGGGCACGATGAGAAAATGGAGCTGATTGAAGCACAGGGAAAAGCCCTTGGCCTTCCCGTCCACTTTATCCGCTGCCGGTACGATCATTACACAGAAGATTTTATTCAAGATTTGCAGATGCTGAAAAAGTCTTTCTCGCTGGATGGCATTGCCTATGGCGATATTTACACAGATGCTCACTTTGAATGGGGAGAAAACACGGCCGGCGCGTCACGCTTAAAAGCCGTGTTCCCTCTTCGCGCCGCTCCCGCTGAAGCATTTAAAATGCTTCAGGAATTTATAAACACCGGTTATAAAGCGAGCATCATCCGGGTGCGAAAAGATCGGCTTACGCCAGCTTATCTCGGCCGGAAGCTGGATGCGTCTTTTGCAGCCGATATCATTCAAACGGACTGCTGTCCTATGGGAGAAAACGGGGAATATCATACGTTTGTGTATGACGGGCCCTTGTTTAAAAAGCAAATTCCGATTCAAACAGGAAATGTGGCTGAATCGGAAGCTGCCTACCGGCTTGAACTGTTTTTATAAACCAAATCCTTCTTTTTTGGGGCGGTAAAGTAAAATTCAGGGCGTTATACTGCATGTCCCGGGCGGAAAAAGTATATACCGGGCTAAATACGTTAGAAACCGCCCCAAATCAAAAAATATCGACTTAAAAAACAAAGGCTGCTCT
>NZ_LAJB01000032.1 GCF_000970685.1 Domibacillus indicus | reverse complement strand
ATACTTTTTTCACTTTCATTATCTAACTTGCTGATGCTGCAAAACTGCTCTTTTGTAAAATTATAATTCTATCGGCTGCCCCGCATATGCTTTTACCGATAATGGTGCAGCCAGAAAATTCTTTGCCTGACTGACAAACGATGTAAAGTGCTCGCTTTTATTGTGCAAGGCAACCGCTTCTTCATCCTGCCACACTTCGACCATTGTAAACGTGTTTTCTTTTTCTACAGCTTTATGAAGAGTATACGAAATATTTCCGCTTTCCTCGCGTGAAGCCGCAATCAGCGGCTGAAGCCCTTCTAAGAATTCAGCCTGTTTTGCTGGATCGACTTGAAACTCTGCATGAATAATAATCATAAAATACCATCCTTTTCTTTTGCTAACATAGTATACGGCCTAGTTTTACTTCCACTGGGCCACTTTTTCAATTGGAAGACGGACAGATTGATGTCCCTCATCTGCTGCTTTGCCAATGGAGATAAGCATTACCGGGATGTATCGGTCTTTCTCTAATCCAAATGCTTCAGCAATTTTATCTTTCTCATACCCGCCAATAGGATTGGTATCATATCCGTATGCACGGGCAGCAAGCATAATCTGCATTGACACAAGGCCGCCGTCAACCAGCACAACATCTTCCATCTCTTCCCGTGAAATGGTTTCAAAATAACCGGAAAACGAGTTGAAGATTCCTTCTTTTACCTCTTTAGGCATATATCCTTTTTCTACTGCCTGACCATAGATTTCTTCAAATTTTTCAAAGTTATTAATATCTCCAAAAACAGCAATTACAGCAGCCGATGTTTGAACCTGGTTCTGGTTAAATCGGGCAAGCGGAGCCAGTTTTTCTTTTGCTTCGGGACTTTCGATAATCAGAAACCGCCAGGGCTGCATATTTACGGAAGAAGGAGCTGTAGTCGCCGCCTCAAGAATTTCCGTCATCTCTTCCCTGCTGATTTTCACGGACGGATCATAATTTTTAATGGAACGGCGCTCTTTGACAATTTTATTGAAGTCATTTGTTTTTTGTGTAGTCATTGCTGAAAATCTCCTCTTTGCATCTGAGTAATCTTAACTGCAATTCATGTTAAACCTGTCACGCTTATTTTACAAATTATTTATACTTTTATACTTTGGGACGAAATAAAGCATTATGAATCACTCCTCAATAGGCAGCCTTCTTTCTTCAAAAGGCGAATAGCGTTAGAATAAAAATGGCCTTTATTTCTTAAAATAATCTACCTGGAAGGCCGGAAATTCCTTTTTGGAAATATATTCAACGGAAGAGGGCAGAAGTATGGCTGTAAATATTGGACTGTTACTTATTCGGCTCGTTGTTGGCTTAACCTTTGTAGGGCACGGTGCCCAAAAATTATTCGGCTGGTTTGGAGGCACGGGTATATCCGGAACAGGAAGCTTTCTTGAGGCAGTAGGCATTAAAGAAGGCGCAAAGGTCTGGGCGATACTTGCAGGTTTGTTCGAATTGATAGGCGGACTGCTTTTTGCAGCGGGCGTTCTTTCCTGGCTGGGGGCGATCATGATTGTTATTGTGATGATCGATGCCATTTTCACCGTGCACGGCAAAAACGGATACTGGGCTAATAATGGCGGCTTTGAATATAATTTTGTTTTAATTGCTGTTGCTGTCGGTGTCGCTTTAATCGGTCCCGGTGACCTTGTTTTGCTTTACAAGCCTTGATAAGCTTTTTACAGCTGCTGGAGTATTGCTGCTTGGATGTAATCTGAAGAAGATACAGACAGTCTCTTCTTTTAATAAAATGAAAAAGACTGACGGTTTATCGTCAGTCTTTTTTTGCAAGCATAGCTGTTCCCGGCTTATTCTGACTTTAATTCCTTGAGCTCAATTCGGTACAAATCACGCCGGCGGTCGCGCAGCTGCCTCACTGAACCTGCGTTCCGGGAGCGCCGCAATTTTTCAAGGTCCACATCACCAACGACTACCGTGTCAACATTTGCATCACATTCTCCAACAATCCCATCTCTTGCGAATCCAAAATCCGAAGGCGAAAAAATACCGGATTGGGCGTATTGAATATCCATGTTTTCTACATGGGTTAAGTTGCCGACCGTTCCGGCAAGGCAGACATATGCCTGGTTCTCAACAGCTCGTGCCTGCGCACAGTAGCGGACACGGAGATATCCCTGCCGATCGTCTGTGCAGAATGGAACAAAAATAATATTTGCCCCCTGATCAACAGCAATACGGGCAAGCTCGGGAAACTCAATATCATAGCAAATCTGGATGGCAATTTTTCCGCAATCCGTGTCAAACACTTCGATTTTATTCCCTTCCGCGATGCCCCACCATTTTTGCTCATTCGGTGTGGCATGAATCTTTTCTTGCTTCTCAATGGTTCCGTCACGGCGGAATAAGTAAGCTACGTTAAAAATACTTCCGTTATTTTCTACGAAGTGCGATCCCCCGATGATATTAACGTTGTACCGAACAGCCAGCTCTGTAAACAGTTCGATATATTGGTCAGTGTATGTAGCAAGCCGCCGAACAGCCCGGTCCGGCCGTTTTTCTTCAAGGAAGGACATCAGCTGCGTCGTAAACAGTTCTGGAAAAACGGCGAAATCCGACCCAAAGTCAGCCGCCACGTCGACATAATACTCAACCTGGCGGGCGAAATCTTCAAATGAATCAATTTTCTTCATCATGTATTGAATGGCACAAATTCTCACCGGAAAAGAAGCACGGTACACACGGCGCGACTTGGGAAGATAGTCAATATTATTCCATTCCATTAGTGTAGCGAATGATTCAGAGGCCGCATCATCCGGGAGATATCGTGTATTAATCCGTTTAATCGTAAACCCCTCAAGAAGCTGAAAGGACAACACGGGATCATAAATGCTGTGCTTCTCAACAGCCGTCACATATTCACGCGGTGTCAGCCTGTCCTTATATTTATGGTAATTTGGAATTCTTCCGCCAATAATAATGCTCTGCAGATTTAATTGCCGGGCCAGTTCTTTTCGTGCCTCATAAAGGCGGTGCCCGATTTTCATCCGGCGGTATTCCGGGTCTACCATTACCTCAATCCCATATAAGTTGAATCCATCAGGATCGTGGTTGGTGATATACCCGTCGTCTGTAATTGTGTTCCAGGTATGCTGGTCGTCATATTCATCAAAGTTCACAATAAGGCTTGAACAGGAGCCTACAATTTTGTCTTCGTATTCTACGCAGAACTGGCCCTCTGGAAAAATCCTGATATGGCTTTCCAGCTGATCCCGCTTCCACGGCTCCATGCCCGGAAAGCAGCGATTCCAGAGCTTCATAATCTCGTCAATATCTTCATATCGTATATTGCGGACAATAATTTTTTTCTCGTATTTTGATATATCCGTTTCCGACATGCTTCCACGTCCTTTTTCAGTATGTAACGTTTTGGGTAAAATAGGCCTTCCTTTACCTACCCTTTCTTTTGCTGGCATAAACTAAAATTCTCTTTTTCTCTTATGCGGACACGGAAATGAAACGGCTTTTCCGTTTTTAAGCAAACCGTTTTTCTTTTTCCCGTTCCTTCTCTATACTAGTTCTTGTTATAAACGAAGTACCTGCGGGCATACTACGTATGCAAAAACATGAAGGCAAAAGGAGTTTTTACATATTTATGAACCATTCCGTCACAAAACAGGATATTTTACATGCGTTTGAATTTAGACACGCAACCAAAGAATTTGATCCGAAAAAAAAGATAGCAAAAGAGGATTTTGAGGTTATTTTAGAAGCAGCCCGCCTGTCGCCGAGCTCCGTCGGTTATGAGCCCTGGAAGTTTTTAATCGTCCAGAATTCTGACCTTCGTGAAAAATTGCGTGAAGTTTCCTGGGGAGCACAGGGGCAGCTGCCGACTGCAAGCCACTTCGTGATCATTCTTGCCCGAACAATCAAGGACACAAAATATGATTCAGAATACGTGAAAAATCAAATGCTGAATGTGAAAAAATTCCCCGCTGAAGTATTTGATAAAATCAAAGACCGTTACAAATCATTTCAAGAAGAAGACCTTAATCTGCTGGAAAACGAACGCACCATGCTCGATTGGGCCGGAAAGCAAACATATATTGCCCTCGCTAACATGATGACGACCGCTGCTTTACTTGGCATTGATTCCTGTCCAATTGAAGGTTTTCACTTTGAAAAAGTGCAAAAGCTGTTAGAAGAAGAAAATTTGCTTGAAGACGGGCATTTAGCTGTCTCTGTTATGGCAGCATTTGGCTACCGGAAAAATGAACCGCGCCCCAAAACAAGAAAAGAAATGAAAGACATCGTTCAGTGGATTGAATAAAAAATCATTCTTTAATGAAAAAGAGCTGCCTGAGGACCTTTTCTCAAGCAGCTCTTCTCGGTTTATTTCTCAGCTTTATTTCAGCGCCTAATGAGGGGCATGCTTCTTTATTAAACAGCAGGCAAACCATTATTCATCATCTACTTCGCCGTCTCCCATTTCATCTTCTTCCTCTTCAATTTGCTCTCCCTCATCAGGATTCTCATCATTTCCACAGCCCGCCACTGAAAGAACAGAAAAGGTTAAGAAAAGGGATAATAGAAACTTTTTCATCGATTAAATCCTCCTTTTCTCTTTAGCTTCCCCGGACTTTTTTGCATTATACAGGCGCTTTAACAGAACGGCTTTCCTGGAGCCGGGTTCTTCGCAGCTTTTCCAATTGTAAATAAAAAAACCTTCAATCCTGGAATAGAGATTAAAGGTTCGACTTTTTACTTTTATATCTTTATTTCTACACTCGAAGAATCAGCTGAAAGCTGGCTTTTTTTCGTTTAACCCAAGGGCTTGTGCTGTTGATGTGTGAACTTCGCGCAGAAGCTCCGGATTTTCCATTAATGACATACCATAAGAAGGAATCATTTCTTTAATTTTTGCTTCCCACTCTTTTATACGGTCAGGGAAACATTTTGTGATGACTTCCAGCATAACATGAACTGCGGTAGAAGCCCCTGGAGAAGCGCCAAGCAATGCTGCTATTGAACCATCAGCGGCTGTGACCACTTCCGTTCCAAATTGAAGCGTCCCTTTGCCTCCAGCTTCCGTGTCTTTAATTACCTGCACACGCTGGCCCGCTACCACCAAATCCCAATCCTCACTTTTGGCATTCGGGATAAATTCACGCAGCTCTTCCATTCGTTTTTCTTTTGATAACATCACTTGTTGGACTAGGTAGTTTGTTAATGACATATTTTTAGCCCCTGCCGACAGCATGGTTAATAGATTATCCGGTTTTACGGAGGTGACCAAATCAAGCATTGAACCGGTTTTTAAAAACTTTGGCGAAAAACCGGCAAACGGCCCAAACAGCAGTGACTTTTTGTCATCAATAAATCTTGTATCAAGATGCGGCACAGACATTGGCGGAGCGCCGACCTTCGCCTTTCCATATACTTTTGCGTGATGCTGCGCCACAACATCTGGATTGTTGCATACCATAAAGATTCCGCTTACCGGGAACCCTCCCATATGCTTTCCTTCAGGAATACCGGATTTTTGCAGTAAATGCAGGCTTCCTCCTCCGCCTCCAATAAAGACGAATTTTGCCGTATGGCGTTCAACCGCACCCGTGTCAAGGTTTCGAACTTTCAATTCCCACAGGCCATCGCTGGTGCGTTTAATATCATTGACACTATGTTTATAGTTTATATTGACATTTTGACTTGCAAGATGGTCAAACAGCATGCGCGTTAAGGCGCCAAAATTGACGTCGGTTCCTGAATCAATTTTTGTTGCCGCTATCGGTTCACTCGTTGGACGGTCTTGCATAATAAGCGGAATCCATTCCATTAACTTTTCCGGAGTATCAGAAAATTCCATCCCCTGAAACAATGGATTTTTTGAGAGCGCTTCAAAACGTTTTTTCAAAAACGCTACATTTTCTTCTCCCATCACTAAACTCATATGCGGCAATGACATAATAAAATCCTGGGGATTCTTTATCAGCCCGCAGTTTACAAGATGGGACCAAAACTGCATGGAAACCTGAAACTGCTCATTAATGTTTATCGCTTTACTAATATCTACAGATCCATCCGGTTTTTCAACCGTATAGTTTAGCTCGCACAGTGCCGCATGCCCAGTTCCTGCATTGTTCCACTCGTTAGAGCTTTCCTCTCCGGCTTTTGAGAGCTTTTCAAATACTTCGATTTTCCAGTCCGGCGCTAATTCTTTTAGAAGTGTCCCCAGAGTCGCACTCATAATTCCGGCACCAATTAAGATAACGTCTGTTTTATTCTGTATGCTGCTCATTATACCCTTCCTTATCCCCTAATATTTGCAAAAAACTTCGGCGTCACAAAAAGCAAGGCGCGGCCTGTTTACACACCTTTTTGTTTCCATTATAACCATACCATATTCTATTATAATAATTTATGGGTTAAAATATCTACTGTTATCTGATAATTATAAGTTATTTAACAGTTAGCAGAGAAGTAGAAAGCCTGATCACAGATGGACAAGGTATTGGAAGAAAGAACATTGGCGGCAGAAAAAAACAAAAAATCTCTCATGTAAATAAAAAATGGTGACGCATTCATTTAATTTATTGTACCTCACCTAATTGGAATGCATGGTTCATATACATGCTTTATGAGCTTTTTTACTCAGGAGGAAGTTATGGACCGTTCAAGCCGCTATAAAGCAGATCCATATTTATTGACACGCAGTCTGCAACCGGAAAACCAGGAGACACCTATTCAGTTTATCAAGACTGATATTATCGATAATAAATTATTTTACAGGCGGAGCAAGCAGTTAATTAAAGGAATCGCCTGGACAGGCAAAGGCTTTGTTACAAAGACAGAAATAAGTGTAGACGGCGGGAGCACCTGGCTGAATGCAAAATTAGAGCCTGCTAAAAATGCCGGTTACGGCTGGAAAGCATGGTCTTATGAATGGACTGTATTAAGGAAAGCTGAGTATATGATTATGTCAAAAGCAACGGATTCATATGGCCGAACCCAGCCAGCAGTACCTTTTTGGAATAAAAAAGGTTACGGGTATAATGCTATTGATAAAATCAATGTCAAAGTAAAATAGCAAAAAGTGGCTCTTTCTTTTTATAAATAATCAGAGCAGGAAGCTGCATTTCTGCTCTGAACTACTTTATAGACCCTATTAATCCCATCATATCCGGTTTTATACCGATTACTCAATGCAGTTGATCTTCTATTAAAACGGTCTCCTATATCTTTCTTTTCTTCATTTATCTCTTCATCAAGAAGGCTCTCCTTAATAGAAGGAATTCTCCCTTCTCTCTTATTGAATTCCTTCTACGATCTTTAATTCTCATAGTTATGGCCTGCGTTGTATTATCAATAATGTATTGACAGCCTATCAAATAGGATATATATTGATGATAATGATAATTATTATCAAATAAACTTATATTAGGAAAGGGTATACAAATGAATAAAAAACGGAAAATTTCATTATTTACAACATTACTGGTTGCTATGCTTATGATTGTGCTAGCCGGTTGTTCAAGCCAGCAATCAAGTTCACAATCCGAACCAGCTTCGGATGAAGCATCTAAAACGGAAACAGCTGATTCCGGAAATGCAAAAACGGAATATCCGATCGTAATCAAGCATGCATTTGGCGAATCTACAATTGAAGAAAAGCCTGAACGTGTTGCTACGATTGCATGGTCAAATCACGATGTTGCTCTTGCTCTTGGCGTTGTGCCTGTAGGTTTCTCAGCTGCAAACTACGGTGTTCAGGACGACAGCGGAATGTTACCCTGGACTCAAGAGAAATTAAAAGAGCTTGGCGCAGAAACACCAACTATCTTCCAGGATACGGACGGTTTAGATTTAGAAGCCATTGCAGATACTAATCCAGATGTGATTCTTGCGGCATATTCGGGTATTACTCAAGAAGAATATGACACATTAAGTGAAATTGCTCCAGTTGTTGCTTATCAAACCAGCCCATGGGTAGCTTCATGGCGTGAACAAGTTACATACAATTCAATGGGTATGGGCATGGAAAAAGAAGGCGAACAACTTATTGCTGATACAGAGAAATTAATTGAAGATAAAGCAAGTGAATATCCTGAAATTAAAGGTAAAAAAGCTGCATTCATAAGCCTTGATGGCGCCGATCTGTCCAAGTTCTTCGTCTATTCACCAGCAGACCCGCGTGGTGAGTTCCTTACGGAGTTAGGGATGGAATATCCTGAAAGTATTACAAGTGAAATAACCGATCCAAATAGTTTCTATATAGAAGTAAGTGCTGAAAATGCAGATATGCTTAACGATGCTGAAATTTTGGTATCATATGGTGATGATAAAACACTTGCAGCCCTGCAAGCTGATCCAATTCTCGGAAAAATACCAGCGGTAGAGAGAGGCTCTGTTGTTATTATTGGGGATAACACTCCACTTGCAGCAGCAGGAACTCCAAGTCCACTTGCAATTGAATATTCAATTGATGAGTACTTAACTTTACTTTCAGAAGCTGCAAACAAAGTGAAATAAATGAATAATACAGCCGTTTCTGAAAATAAGCAGTTGCTTATACCGAAAAATTTCATAAAAGTATTGATACTTTCTATTGTTCTACTCGGTATATGTGTATTGGCTTCTCTTGCCTTCGGGTCTCGTGCAGTTGGATGGAATGAGCTGATGGATGGCTTGTTTCATCCTGATGTACAGTCCCACGGAGCAAATGTTGTCCGCCAGAGAATTGCTAGAACTGTATTTAGTCTTATGTGTGGCGCTGCATTAGGAGTTTCTGGGGCTCTAATGCAGGCAGTCACCCGCAATCCTATTGCAGATCCCAGTATATTAGGAGTCAACACAGGAGCAGCACTGTTCGTTGTTTGCGGGATTTCCTTTTTCAATATTGGTACTGCGGGCCAATATATCTGGCTGGCGTTAGCAGGAGCAATCATAACTGCCATTTTTGTATTCGGAATTGGTTCCATGGGGAGTGGCGGTGCCACGCCCCTTAAACTCGTTTTAGCGGGTGCCGCTACAAGTGCTGCGTTATCATCTCTCGTAATGGCCATTATGATCCCCCGCTCAAACGTTATGGATCAATTTAGATTCTGGCAGGTAGGCAGTGTTGGAGCCGGAAATTGGAACTCTATCTCTGTATTTATTCCTTTTCTTATTGTTGGAATACTAATCGCCCTGTTTTCAGCACCCGCACTAAATGCCATAGCGTTAGGTGATGAAGCAGCTACAGGATTGGGTGTACGTACCGGAACACTTAGACTTGTGGCCGCATTTGGAGGAGTGCTGTTATGCGGGGCGGCAACAGCGCTGGCAGGTCCTATTGGCTTTATCGGTTTATTGGCAACACATATGATTCGACTCGTTATTGGTCCTGATTTACGATATATTATCCCTATGTCCGCTCTGTCAGGTGCAATTATACTGACTATATCAGATGTATGCGGCCGGATTCTAGGAAGTCCCGGTGAGCTTGAAGTTGGTGTAGTTACAGCATTTATTGGAGCACCTATTTTAATCTTAATAACTATGAAAGCGAAAATGCGTACGTTATGATGAATGAATCAATGCATCTTATTATAGCAGGCAGAACAAAGAGACGTCGTCGTTTTTTCCTTGTGACTTCCTTGCTTGCGATCATTTCCTTCGCTCTTTGCTGCACGATGCTTATGCTGGGAAACACCATTTATCCTTTTTCAGATGTAATAAGTGTTCTACTGGGTGAGAAAGTAAAAGGGGCATCATTTGCAGTTGGGACGATACGTTTTCCAAGGATGGTTGCAGGTATTTTTGCTGGATTTGCTTTTGGTGTTGCCGGAACTGTCTTTCAAACAATGCTTCGTAATCCCCTGGCAAATCCAAATGTTATCGGAATAACAGCCGGTTCAAGTGCGGCTGCTGTTTTTTGCATCATCGTCCTTCATGCAAGTAATGCCTTTGTTTCTATTGCTTCTATTATTGGCGGGCTTGCCACAGTAATAGTCATTTTTCTATTATCAAGAGGGGCTTCTTTTTCAATTGGCAGATTAATATTAATTGGAATTGGAATTCAAGCAATGCTGAATGCTGTGATATCTTACTTATTACTTATTGGCCAGCAGCATGATATTCCTACTGCAATGAGATGGCTGAGCGGCAGTTTAAACGGAGCTAAAATGGAGAACCTTTACCCTCTTATCATTACCGTTCTTATCTTCGGGCCAATTATCATTATGCTCGGGAAACGACTAGATATGCTAGAACTTGGAGAGCAGGCAGCAACCTCGCTTGGAGTCAATACTGATAAAACAAGACTTGCGCTTATTATCAGTTCCGTGCTTATTATTGCGCTAGCTACTGCTGCAACAGGACCAATCGCATTTGTCGCATTTCTTGCCGGGCCTATTGCAAAAAGACTGGTTGGTGCCGGATTTTCAACTATTATTCCAGCAGGTCTTGTTGGCATCATTTTAGTTTTAGCATCAGATCTTATTGGACAATTCGCATTCGCTGCTAGATACCCTGTAGGTGTCATCACAGGCATTCTTGGAGCGCCATATTTGATCTACCTGCTAATCCGAATGAATCGTAAGGGAGATTTATAATGAAACCGACACATACTTTTCAATCTGAAGGAATCACTGCCGGATACGATAATAGAACCATTCTGCATGATGTAAGTATTTCAATTCCAAGTAATAAAATAAGCATTATTATCGGAGCCAATGGCTGCGGTAAATCTACATTGCTTAAAACAATGGCCAGACTTATTAAACCTGCTTCTGGTCAGGTTACGCTGGACGGAAAACCAATTAATAAAATTCCGCCAAAGCAGCTGGCTCGCGTATTAGGACTTTTGCCTCAATCACCTATTGTTCCCGAGGGAATAACGGTTGCAGATTTAGTTGGACGAGGCAGATATCCGCACCAAACGTTTTTAAAAGGCTGGACAAAAAAAGATTATGAAGCTGTTGCTGAAGCAATGGACATGATGAACATCACTGAATTTGCTGACCGAAATATCGATGAGCTTTCAGGCGGCCAAAGACAGCGTGTATGGATTGCCATGGCTCTCGCGCAACAAACAGACATATTGTTTCTTGATGAACCGACAACTTATTTAGATATCACCTATCAAGTTGAAATTCTTGACCTGCTGACAGATCTTAACCGAAAATACGGAACAACAATTGTGATGGTTCTTCATGACATCAACCTGTCCGCACGTTATGCAGACCATATTTTTGCTCTTCATCATGGAAAGCTTGTTGCAGAAGGCGAGCCAGCAAAGGTCATAACAAGCAAATTGATTGAAGACGTTTTTGGTCTTCACTGCACTGTGGTAAAAGACCCCGTTTCGGATTCTCCTTCTGTAGTGCCAATCGGACGATATCATAATAAACTAAGAATGTATTCTTAACTAAAGAAAGATTAACAACCCTGCATAGGCCGCGGCAAGCCAGTACTTTCCGCGGCCTATGCAGATAAAAGTAAAATATAATGTTCGAATGCCATCGGAGATGACCTCGAACCTTGATTTTTACTGTTAGACATAATCATATTTTTATCAAACAAAATGAATCAAAACAAAGCTATTCCCGACAACAATGGAATAGCTTTGTTTTATTTAGATTACAAACTGTTCTGTTTCAGCATTTTTCTCTAATCTGAAGCTTACCTTCTTACCACCACATAAAAGGTCGTAATCACCAAGGAATCCTTCAAATGCTACCATTCCGTTGTCATCCGTTTTAGAAGTTATATTTGTACACCAGTCATCTTTGATCAGTTTCTTTAAAACTTCATATGCTGGTTTTGAGCTGTTATCTTTTCTGATAAACCCGGCAGGAGCACCAAGCCATGCACCGTCGTCGCTGAAGGACCAGGTTGTAATCGCTCCCACAAGAGGATGTTTAAACAAAATAGAATACATTTCTTCTACTTCTTTTGCCTGACGCTCTTCAAATTCTGGTGTAGAAGGCCATTCTGAAAGCTGATAATCATTCAAATCTTCAATTTCAGGCGGCATGAGATGTCCAGATGTCAATGTATTTTCCGTAAAGTGAATCGGAAGACCGAAATGTGAGAAACGTTTTAATACTTCTTCTAATTTTTCACGTCCCCAATATCCTTGATGCTGATGTGACTGAATACCAATCGCATCAATTTGGATACCTGCATTTAAGCAGCCATCAATTAAGATTTCATAGTTAATAGATGTATTAAAGTCATTTAATAATAGTGTCGCATCTGGATTATATTCGCGTGTTTTTGCAAACATTTCTTTTATGATGCCGATACGGCCAAGGTCTTTACTGATTCTTGTAATACCATTGTCGCACTTATCAAAGATGGGCATGATCACAACTTCATTGATCACATCCCACATATCGATGAGCCCATTGAAATCTGCTGCCTCCCGTTCAATTCTAGCAAACTGCGCTTTAAGGATTTCTTCATTGTTCATATCAAGAAGCCATGGAGCAGTTAGGGTGTGCCAGCAAAGCGGGTGTCCTTTTACGGCTATGTTTCTTTCTTTTAACCATTGAGCGGCTGCTTTTAATTCTTTTGTGCGTGGTTTTCCTTTTTCAGGTTCGAACGTTCCCCAATAGAAAGGCAGTGTGGCAGCGTTAAATACGTCCAAGAACTTATCCAGTTTGGCTTCCTGAAATGCAAGTCTGTCTGCCGGTACATTTTTGTTTGCTACATCGATTGCATCAAAAATACCGCAGCCAAATAAGAACTTATGATTGGCCTGCTTAATTTCAATTTCTTCGCCTGCAACAGGATTTCCGGATGCATCCACAAATTTAATTGTTTTGCCCGCCATTCGATGTGCCAATTCATTTGTTTGCCCCATTTTATTCCCTCCATTTCGGTAAGCGCTTTCGTAAAGACCATTAAAGAAAGCACTTTATTACTATTTATAAATTTTAACAAACTTAGTTTAATAAGAAAACAAAGTAAATTAAAGTTTTTGTTTTAAAAATTAAAGTTTTTTTGTCATCATAAATATTATTTCCTGCCCGCATTCT
>NZ_LAJB01000031.1 GCF_000970685.1 Domibacillus indicus | reverse complement strand
TCTGTAACCGTCAAGTGAAACTCAACAGTTTTCCAAAAATACGGCACAACAGTTTTCACCAATTAAGATTCAACACTTTGTTCCTTAAATAAAACCTTTCGGTATTTCATTCGGATACTGTTTTGCTTCTCATCAAAAGTTAAAATTTCACTTCGATGCAGAAGCCGATCCAGGATCGCTGTTGTTAAAGTTGGATCTCCAAGAAACTTCCCCCATTCGTTTGGGCCCTTATTAGATGTCAAAATAAAGGCTGCCTGATCGTACATTTCATAAATAAACTGAAAGAACAGGTGTGCATCCTGTGGTTCGTACGCCATGTACATGACATCATCGATAATGATCAGATCCGATTTCATGATACGCTTGTACCTTGTTTTTGACTTATTGGTATACTCTTGCGATTTCAAGACATAGATTAGGCGCTCCATCGAGATGAAGGATACTTGGTATCCACGCTCAATTGCGTGAATACCAAGTGCAGTAGAGAGGTGCGTCTTTCCAACACCCGTAGGGCCCATCATGATTAAGGTAAAGCATTCTTCCACCCAGGAGAGCTCCTTCAGTACATTCAACTGCTTTTCTCCAATGGCGGACTGTTCCTCAAGACGGAAGCTTTCAAATGTTAATATGTCGGGAAATTCAGCCCATTTCATTAGCTTTTCACTGTTTTTTCTTTCCCGGCACTTTAATTCATAACTAAGCACTTCGTGCATGAGCTCATGATAAGTCCAACCTTTTGCTTCAGCCTCCCGAAGGAGGCTTGGTATCTCTTTTGCGGTTTCAGCTAGCCGTAAGGTTCGGCATTGTTCCTGAAGTCTTTCATACGGCTGACTCATTGTGCGCTGCCTCCCTGAAGAACACGAATGTAAATGTCTTCTTTTCTTTCTGGAGCGGCAAGGTTTTTATATTTCTCGTTTTCGATGCCTGTTTTTTTCAGCTTCTTTCGATTCTGTATCTCTAACGAAATGGCGATATCTCTCAGATCGTTTGCACTGTTTAACTTAAGACGCTTCATTTCATCGAGAGCTTCTTCGATAAAAGCAGGATAGGTTAAGATAGCTGCCTGTACAATTTTAAGCTGGTCTATTAAATGACGCGGATACCTTTCAGCTAATTGTTTGATCAGCCATCCTATAGTTTCTTTCTCCGGCACCATCTCTTCGATCTGCTTGATTAGCTGGTCTCGTTTGGACCTGGAGCGCTCTCGGTGGGAAGGGTCTGTAATAATAAGGCCATCTTCTTTTGACAATACATGTCTTGCTATAACAGCCCCATTTGGATGAAGGCGGACCGTCAGATGCTGTCCATCTGATTGAACATGGACGATATTTTGTGATCCTTTTCGATACGTCCCTAGAGGTACACTATAGCGATTCCCGCCAAAGCGGATGACGTTGTCCTTATGCACTTTTCTTGTTATACTTGTGCCAAAGATCTTTTCAAAAAGGTAAGATCCAAAGACTTTCTGTAGGTGTTGCTTTTCCAGGGCGTGCACCTCAGAAGGTCTTTTTTTCGTATTATGATGAACTTTATAATTGCCGGTTCGCTTCAGCCATTTCATACAGGCTTCCTGCCAGTCTGGTAAATTATCAAAAACACGGTTTTTGGCAAAGTTGTTTTTTACATATTTGATAACCTGCTCAATCTTTCCCTTTGATTGAGGGTCAGCCTTTCTACAGAGATAGACCTTGAATTTTCGTGTTTGCTGGTATTTTGTAAATTCAGCCGTCATGATGATATCCCCGGCATTTTCACTTACAGCCAGTAGACGGTCTTGATCATATACGATCTCCTGTGTCATGCCCCCAAAATGCCGGAAGGCATTTTCCTGTATATGTATAAGGTCCGTCGTCTGGAAGGGGCGATCCAGCCATTCTACATATTTAAAACGAGAATGAGAGAGAATGAATCCGATAAAATATAGTTTTTTGAAAGAACCGGCTGTGGTTGGCACTTTCAATTCACCAAAATCAACCTGCATCTGCTGCCCCATGGGCAGTTCAGGAACAGCCCCAAAATCCCTTTCGGGAAGCTGCTTTGGAATATGGTACGTTTCCCGGATATCATTTACATAATTTCGAACAGTGTTTTCTGACACAGACTTTACGTTAAGTCTTTCTTCTAGCCAGTCAAGTACCTGGGCTCCCGATAAGTCCGGATGTTCCTTTAGCCAACGAACAATTGTCTCATGGTAAGGATCTAACTTTTTGCTTCTATTCTGGAGAGAAGAAGCGAATTCGAAGAATTCTTCTGGTGTCATTTTTCCATAGTCAATCACTCGATTCCTGGATATCCTAAGCTTTCTGGCAATTTGGCTGTTTGAAAAGCCCTGGCTTTTCAGCCTGTGAATCTCATTGTAGATCATTAGTTTTTCCACTCCTCGTTCCTCACTTTCAATATACTTGCTCCAGTATATTGAAAGTGGCAGTTGTTCCGCTAACTGTTGAATCTTATTTGTGGAATTCTGCTTGATGGAAATTGTGGAAAACTGTTTAGTCTAGTTTATCGTTTACA
>NZ_LAJB01000030.1 GCF_000970685.1 Domibacillus indicus | reverse complement strand
TCGGATGTTTTTAGCTTTTTCACCCGTTTGTTTGATCTCTCTCCTTGTTTTACTCTAAAAGCTAATCCTAGACCCAACAATCGGATGTTTTTAGCTTTTTTATCCGTTTGTTTGATCACTATCCTTGTTTTACTCTAGAAGCTAACCCTAGACCCAACAATCGGATGTTTTTAGCTTTTTTATCCGTTTGTTTGATCACTCTCTTTATTTTACTCTAAAAGCTAACCTTAGACCCAACAATCGGATGTTTTTAGCTTTTTTATCCGTTTGTTTGATCACTCTCTTTATTTTACTCTAAAAGCTAACCTTTGACCCAACAATCGGATGTTTTTAGCTTTTTTATCCGTTTGTTTGATCACTCTCTTTGTTTTACTCTAAAAGCTAACCTTAGACCCAACAATCGGATGTTTTTAGCTTTTTTATCCGTTTGTTTGATTACTCTCCTTATTTTACTCTAGGACCTTTATCTAGACCCAACAATCGGATACTTTTTATTTTCTTATTTGCTTGTTAAAATAGTTAATTTCAATACCCCACCTATGCTTAAAAATTCAGTCAAAGAGTTCCTAATTTGTAGGTATAAACTCAGATATCTCATTGCCGTTAAATTTCTTAAACTTTTTTGCTGAGTGATCCAATAATAGACTCATATACTGAGAAGATCACAATATTAAAGAAGTGCCGACTCTGTAACCTGTGCTTCTTTACGCTTTGCTCTTACTAACGTGCTTTTTGAAATACCTGTCTTCTCTGCGACCTGCTTATAAGAATGTGTCTCAAGTAATTGTAAGGCATGTAGAATTTGTGCTTTGGTGAACTTATTCGGTCTTCCCTCACGAAAATCCGAACGCTGCCTGGCAATCGCTTTACCCTCCTGTGTACGTTCCACAATCATATCTCTCTCAAACTCAGCAAACCCGCTCAAAATTGTGAAGATAAGCTTTCCTGTCGGTGTGTTTTCAATAAGACCCATGTTAAGAATATGTACTTTAACACCTCGCTCGAAAAGACCCCTCACGATTTGTATTGCGTCGCCTGCTGAACGAGCAAAGCGGTCCAATTTCGTTACAACTAGCGTGTCTCCTTTCACTAAAGCAGCTAGTGCCTTTTGGAATTCATGGCGATCCGTTCTTGTGCCAGTAAATTTCTCATTATAGATAACCTTGCACCCTTCCGACTTCAACGTTTCAATTTGCGATTGTAGATCTTGGCCTACCGTTGACACCCTTGCATACCCATATTTCATAAAAAATGCTCCTCTTTCTAACGTTATTTATGACACTAAGTTTAGACACTAACCAAGACCTTGATATTACTACGCAGCCAGAAAGGTGTCAAAACTTTTAATTTATGACACTGATCATTCGCCAAAACTAAAAAAAGCCGATTCCCTAATTAGAGAATTAACTTTTAAAATTTTTCTTCAACTAAAGCACCCCTTTAGTGTAAGTACATCTTTTCACATTTAATCTAAATCAAACTCAAACTTAAAACCTGCAATTTAGCTTATCAAATACGTTTCATGAAGTCCTTTTTCGTTGGGCACATGAAACTGGACATATTTTAAAGAAACCAGTTGCAACAACAATATATTATGTCTTCTAGTTGAATACCCTCTTTTTAACTTTAATAATGAAAATAAGCCAAAACTATGCAACTCTGTATAAAAAGCTGCATAATATCGGCTCTAAGGATTTATACGTTATAGAAGATTAGCTCTTCGTTACATTAACAGAGCCTTTCTAATTAAAAATTATAGGAAAAGTAAATGTAACGAAAGCTGCCCAAAGTCCGTAGACCGGCAAATACTTAGTAACGGCATCTTGGATAGTTGATGGTCCGGATTGGTTTTGTAGAAAACGTATATAGGAGAGCATAATCCAAATTAGATTTGCCCAGATAAGTATGTTTACCCCTAAAACAGCAAGTCTATTAGGCGTAATCCCATAAGAAGAAAGTCTAAACACGATGGCTGACAAAGCCACACTGTCAATGATAAGCGCAAAAACAATCAAGGAAAAATTTATATAATCTGAAATGTTCTTTTTCTCATCTGAGTCGCTCTCAATAATGGAAAATATGGTAACGGCCAATACACCAAGGAGTATTCCGTTGAAGGCTATCAGGAAATTGCGGTCCAAGAATGGATTTTTTCCGACCCATATAACCGTTATAAGATAGACCAACAATGTGACCAGGACAAGAGGGCTAAAAATTTTAGCTATATATGGTGTAATATTCTTAGCAAGTTTAAGATTCAGTGATACCAAGTATGCAGCCACAATAGCGAGAGCGGCAGCACCAAATAAAACGACATTACTAAAATAGAAGTCTTTTATATCCAAGCCAACAAAGCTAAATAACTGCATGGTTAATGCTGCTAGTACCATTCCGCTAACTGCCATGCTGGCGTAAAGAATACAATATTCCAAATTAAATTTAATATAGGCTAATCTTGTACTGCCTTTTGAATATTCATTTCCTGTAAACGCAAGCCCTACCAATACCCATAAGAATATGGGAAGGTGTAAATAAGCAAGGATAATACTGTCTTTATAATTTAATGGCAACATATTAAGATAAAACCCGGAAATTAGGAACAACGCTGCAAGAGAATAAATAACACTTTTTTTCGGAGTATTATTATAAACAAAATAGGCAGCAATAAAAGGAACTATACCAAAAGCCAGATTAATTGGAGCAATTGCTTCCTGTTCGACAAAATGGAAAATGATCCTGGTGCTTATCCCGGCTAGAATAGCTAAAATGCCCATGAATAAGAACCCTTTTTGAAGCAAGGAAGATTTTTCTGTATTTGTCGTCTCCTTGAAATGCAATCTTTCATACCAAACACCAAGAACCTGAGAATCAGGATTTTGTTCCCATGCGTGTGAGAATGACTTTTTAAAAGCTTTCGGGTCTTTTCTATACATTCTCTCCAGCTCATGAGGGTTAGCAATATTTTCAATAATCAAATTGTTAATGTCCACAGTTATACCTCCCCTAATAATTGTTATATTAAGTTTCCTCCACAATATTTAACTTTCTTCGTCACTTTTGTATTCTAAAATATCTCCAGGCTGACATTCTAAAGCCTTACAAATTGCCTCTAAAGTGGATAATCGAATCGCTTTTGCCTTTCCATTTTTCAATATAGAAAGGTTCGCCATTGTTATTCCAACCTTCTCCGAAAGTTCTGTTACGCTCATTTTCCTTTTTGCTAACATCACATCAATATTGATTATAATTGCCATTGTTATTCACCTCAGACCGTTAAATCATTTTCTGATTTGATATTAATTGCTTCTTGTAAAAGTTTTTGGAGAACAGCCGCAAAGACTGCGATAACCATCGAAGCAAAAGGAACAACCAATCCGACAAAGATAACTCCTGGTGCGTCGTCCACTTCCGCAAAGATATAGAAGAGCGGCCAAACTAGCACATGCAAAATACTGATTGTGATGGCACAGTATTTGATTTTCTTTAAAGCTTTTACAGATAAATTGGAGAAAGCTTTATTTTTGTCAATATAGCGCAAGAGTTTGAAAGCCTGATACAAAGCAAAGTAAAAAGGTATCACCGATGCATCAAAAGCGATGAAAACGAGATATTTTATAAAAGTAAACTCTGGAAGCAATTTTACTGCAAGATTCGCCATCTCAGGCACCAAAAAGATGCACAGAGCAAGAACTGGGACTCCTAAAAAAATAACAGTTATTTTTAAAAACAATGTTGTTACTTTTTCCATAAAAAGCACCTCACTTATTTATTCTGATTTTGATTTTAATATATATTTTATCGTTTTACAATAAATTTTTATTAATTTGGATAATATTTTTATTGTATTTTTTGTTTTAAGCAAAAATAAAAAACATTCCTCATTCAAAGAAATGCTCTATAACTTTAAACCATTAAATTTGTAACTTGTACAGCTAACCTGCTTCGTTAGCTGAATAAGAAAAAGCTGCCGAAATGACAGCCGAGATATTAAATAGAAGCACCTGTTAGTTGAATAGTGAAACATTTCGCAAATGATTTTTAATCAGTATTCTCTTACTCATTATGCTTCCTCCACAAACTGGCCTATAACAAAAAAGGCGCATCTCTTATTTGAACAAAAAATTAGCGCCGCATTCCCCTTCAAAATCTCTGATTTAGTGGGGGTTAGGCGCTAAAGCCTTGATTTTTCTTGTTTTTCTATCTTTTTATTATACCTATTGCTGCTTCTTGCTCATCATCATTCCTATTGATTCTCTTTTTATTTTACAATTGATTTCCACTTTGATACGATCAACGTATCATAAGGACTAAAAAATGGAAAGGAGGGTTTGGTGATGAAAGTTGCGAAGTCGCTGCTGCACAAGATTACAAACCAGACCGAAATCTTCAATAATACGCTGGATATTTATAATGAGGCCCTGTCCTTCATTATCCAGGTGATTGACAAAGAGTTTGATCATACCGACGGCCTGACAACCAAATCAATTGTACCTGCGGTGGAAAAGCTGATTCACGCAACCAAATCAAACCCTCTCCCAAAATACAAAGATTTTAACGAGCGTTTTTACAAATTCCCTTCTTACTTTCGCAGAAGTGCGATTGCTTCTGCTTTCGGCAAAGTGAAGAGCTTCCGCTCTACCTATCAAAACTGGCAAAAAGAGCAGAAATACGCTCTTTCCGAAGGAAAAAGATTTAAGAAACAGCCTCCCCGCCTACAGGTGGAACATAAAGAATTTCCTGTTTTTTATCGAGGGAATATGTTTAATAGAACATCTGATACGACTGCGCAAATCAAGGTATTCCACCAGAATGACTGGATATGGACAGATATCGAATTTAAAGAGCAGGACCACTACAAACGCGGTGTCTGGGAATGGAAAGAGCACAACCCTAAGCTGATTAAGCGGGGAAAGAAATTCTTCCTTTCCATCAGCTATGAAAATAAAGTTACTTTAACAAAAGCCCCTATTCAAGAACAAAAGGTGTGTGCAGTAGACCTTGGACTGACGAACTCTGCGGTTTGTTCCGTTATCGACGCAGCAGGCACTGTCTTAGGCCGGACATTTATTAACCAGCCTAAAGAAAAAGACCGGCTGCAGACAGTAACCAACAAATTGCGGAAAGCCCAGCGGGCAAGCGGCCGCATTCAGGCACCCAATTTTTGGCGGCAGATCAATGGGTACCAGCAGCATATTGTCCGCCACACAAGCCATGAAATTGTAAAGTTCGCGGCAAAACATGGCTGTGACGTTATCGTATTCGAGTACTTAGGCAGAATGAAAATCCCAAAGGGGTTCTATGGAGCCAGGAGACTTCGCTTCAAACTTCACGGGTGGCGAAAGATAGGTATCCAGAACAAAGTGGAAGAAATGGCGCACTGCCTGGGCATGCGCATATCCCGGATCAATCCGCGAAACACTAGCGCCCTGGCGTTCGACGGCTCTGGAAAAGTGGAACGGAATCCGAAAAAAGACCTTGCCATATTTTCAACGGGCAAAGTCTATCACGCGGATTTGTCCGCTTCGTATAATATCGGGGCTCGTTATTTCATTCGGGCTTTTCAGAAATCCATTTCGGAAACGAAATGGTTGTCTCTTCAGGCAAAAGTACCTGAACTGGCAATAAGGACATCGCAGACTTTGTCTTCGTTCATTAGTCTCCATCATGCACTTGGGCTTCCGCAGGAAGCTTAACCAGCTGATGTTGTACCGTATTCAAGATAAGGGATGCTCCATCAAAATCTTTGATTTAGGTGGAGAGGTTCACGAAAATGTTTCTTCTTCATTGTTCTGCTGAACAGAAGGAATAACCAGATCGTTAAAAATACGATTCATTTCACTGTCATTCGCTTGTACCTGGTCCAATACACTGAGAGCTGAAGCAGGGGCTACTACTCTTGCCTGCTCTAACATTGTGTTTAACTGTTCGCTCTGTTCATTGTACTGATCAATAGCCGTTTGGTCCTCAAGTAAAATGTAATCGCTTATCCGAATATCTTTCTGGCGAAATAACGATGCCATTTCGCTGAGGACAAGAGCGTTTTTTCCTTTTTGATCGAGCTCGTCCAGTTTGTTCGTCAAATCGTTTAAAATAAAGGATGTGATAGCGGTTGCAGCAATAAACAATAAAATAACGATTGCAAGAACTGAACCGTATTTTTGGCTGATGCGCTTATTTTTAAATAAAGAAATTCCTTTCTTTGTTTGTTTCTTTAGTTCTTTTTTCTTGCGAGGCCAGTGTATTTTCTTCTTCGGCATGTTTTCACCATCCATATAGTGTAGTCGCTGAATTGTAAAAATGATTAATTTAAGAAAAGCAAAGGACCGGACCCAAAGGCAATGAGAATGGACTTCGGGTCGGTCCTGATTTGTTTTAAACCTTATTGCGCTGCTTGTTGAATAACATCTGGTGCATCTGTGTGGTAAACCATTTTCCAAGATTCCAAAATGTTTTCCTTCGTTACATTTAATGAAGGTACTGCAACATATGGGGGTGCTTCTTTTCCAAGCAAGGAGTACCCTGACAAAATCGCTTCAGCGATCCCTTGGTCATATGGAAGCTGTGCACCAAGCCCTTTTACAATTCCGCCTTGCGCAATATCAAGCGCAACGTTTGTTCCAAGGTCAATGGTTGTGATAACAAGATCTTCTCTTCCTGCAGTACGGGCAGCGGAAAGCACTCCTTCAGCCGGCACATCCCAGACAGCGAAGATCCCATCTAGGTCAGGGTTTTTTGTCAGCATGGCAGATGCAATTTTTTCACCTGTGTTTGGATCTGTAATACCGCTGCGTACAATAATTTCAATGTTCGGATATTTCTCTTTGATTGTTTTTTCGAAAGCTTCTGTACGCTGGCGTGTTACAAAGAAATCTGCGTCATGAAACACAACACCGATTTTCCCTTTTTCTTCAAGCTGAGCAGCCATAATTTCCGCTGCTTCTACACCGTTGCCATAGTTATCAGCAGAAACAACGCTGACGTAGTCTTTCCCTGCTACTAATCCTTGTGGCGCGTTATCCATAAAAACTAATTTTACCCCTGCAGCCGCTGCTTTTTTATACGCTTCCGCTGTTGAAACTGGATCTACCGGAATACTTACGATAATATCTGGATCTTTCGCCAGTACTGTTTCAATATCGGATACTTGCTTTTCTGCTTTAAATTGGCCATCTGTCACGGCAATAACTTCGATTCCCATCCGTTTAAACGCCGCCTCTAACCCATCAATTTGTGCTTTAGACCAGTCATTGCCCGCATAGTGCATAACGATTGCGGCTTTATACTTTCCTTCTTGCACTTTTGCGATATCTTCTTCTGATAAATTAAGTGTTTTGGCAGAAATTGCTCCCTCTCCATTCGGCCCTTTACTTAAAATCTTCGTGCCGCTTGGAATATCCTCACTAATCGTTAAAGCGCCTGAGTCTGGAAGCTCAGCTGCTTTTTGTTCTGTTTCTCCTTCTTCAGTTGCAGCGTTTTGGTTGCCACATCCCGCAAGAGCAAGAAAAGCGCCTAACAGTACTGTGATGAACATTAAAAATGTTTTTTTCATGTTAATCCCTCCATTATTTGAAACCGCTTTCTAAATTATCCTAAGAAATAAAACCTATTGATGCGAAAAACTGACATTTCTATAAATGATTTTATTGACTTGCTACTGAACCCCCATCTACGCGAAGATTCACTCCATTAATAAACGATGCATTATCGGATACTAAATACAAAACTGCTGACGCTACTTCTTCTACTGTGCCTGGGCGCTTCACCTCAATGTGAGGGCGATGATTTAAAAGAAATTCCTGAACAGCTTCATCAAAAGTCATATTTTGTTTTTGGGCAGATTCCTTTAATACTGTCTCAAGCAGCGGAGTCATGATAAACGCTGGCGATATTGTATTAACCAAAATTCCATTTTTCGCATATGCTTTTGACAAGCTTTTCGTAAAATTAATTAAAGCAGCTTTTGATGCGTTATAGTGCGGCATAAAAGCATCCGGCTGAACGCCAGACTCTGAAGAGATATTAATAATACGCCCATAACCTGCTTTTTTCATGTAAGGAATGACTGCTTTTGTTACCCGTACGGTCCCAAACAGGTTCACATCAAACAACTTCTGCCAATCTTCTATTTGTAAAGTTTCAAAGTCATCAAAGCCGCTGACGACCCCGGCATTGTTTATCAGAATGTCAATCGTTTCGTAGCGTTCAATAATAGAAGAAATAAGATGATCCACATCTTCCTGTTCGGACAAATCAGCTTTTATTGCGAGAATATTGCCTCCTTCTTGCTTAATCTCTTTTTCAGCCTCATGCAGCGCTTCTTCACCGCGTCCACAAATAATAACGCTTGCCCCTTCGGCAGCCAAGGCTGCAGCAATCCCTTTGCCGATTCCCTTGCTCCCACCGGTTACAAGTACCGTTTTGTTTACAAGGTTAAGATTCACAGTTTCTCACTTCCTTTCCAGCCTCCATCATTAGCCCTCTTCAGATACGTTGAATACTTCTACCTGAATCGGTTCGCTTAAAACAAGCTGTACTTCTTCTGCAAACTGTTTAAAGTGGGCTGTTGCTTCATGATAGTTAATAGACTCTTTATCTTTCCATTTCTCCAAGAATACAAAACTGTTTGGCCGTTCTGGATTTTCATAAAACTGATAGCTTATATTTCCTTCTTCAGCCTGTGACGGGACTGCCACCTGCTTAGCTTTTTGAAGAAAATCATCACGGTATTTTGGATTCACTTTTAAAAATGCATGAATAATAATCAATGATACTTCCTCCTTCTTATGTTCATTTTCATCTGCTTAAACCGTTTGGACTATTTCTTTCATATGCTTGATTGACTGCTCTGTAAAATGATCAAAAATATTCGCTTCCCCTTGAAGCGATGACGCAAGATACGGATTTGACACGGCCGGTAAAAATTCCATCGTAATATATCCTTTATAGCCTAGTTCCTTTAGAAAAGAGATCACGGGCTTGAAGTCTGTTTGGCCAAGCCCTGCTGCTTCACGTGTATTATCTGCTATATGAACGTGAGTAAGATAAGGTGAAATCTTTTTTAAAGATTGAATCATATCCCGCTCCTCTAAACTCATATGAAACAAATCAGCCATGATCTTAACACTTTCCAAGTCAACTTCTTTTACAAACCTCAATCCTAATTCTAAATTGTTAGCCAAATAGGTCTCGTACCGGTTTAGCGTTTCAAGAGCCAATGTAATATTGTGCTCTTTTGCATAAAGCCCCGCTTTTTTTACGCCGTCAATGGCATAATTCCATTCTTCTTCGATAGTCGTTTCAGGCTGAACTTTCCCTACGCATGTCGGAACAACAATAACAGTCGAAGCGTGTAAGCTTTTCGCTAAATTTACACATTTTTTCACGTATTCCACCGCGTTTTTTCTCACTTGTTCATCTGCGGAGGAAAGGTCTCGTTCAGGTGTGTAAATTCCACAGATCGAGCTACATTTTAACCCATACTTTTTAAGTAATTGCTTCGTGGCTTCAATGTTGATTGAATCAGGCTCTCCAGCTAATTCAACACCTTGATAACAGTATTTTTTTAATCTTTTTAAACTGTCTTCTAAGTTTTCATTACCGTAAATCCACTGTGTGGCACTATACTCAAACATACAAATCCCTCCACCTATATGGGAGAAAAGAGATAAAAGCAGAAACAATCTCTGCCTGTATCCCGCTTCACCGTTTTTTAATCAGCTACAGTAACTAGAAGTTTAATCGTATCCTTATTCTTGTCGGCCTCTACAATTCCATCTTCTAGCTGATCCAGCGCAACCGTTTTACTGAAGATATTGTGAGGGTTAAATCTTTTTGATGAAATTAATTCAATTGCTTTTACCCATGTTCCGTACGTACCTGCATACGAGCCTACGATCGTTAGTTCTTTGCTGAAAATATCAAAAGGCTTAATTTGCATAGCCTGATCAGCAGGAGCGGCGCCGTATGCAACTAATGTGCCGCCTTTTCTTACTAGATTTAATGCCTGCTGATAAGTAGGAATCGCACCTACTACTTCAAATACAACATCAGCCCCTCGTCCATCTGTCTGATTAAGCACTTCTTGAACAGGATCCATTTCTGAGGCATCAATGACAACGTCTACACCTAGATCTCTTGCTTTTTGAAGACGTGCCTGGTTCATTTCCGAAATAATGACTTTGGTTGCGCCGTTTAACTTTGCCATCAGTGCATGCGCAAGACCCATTGGGCCAGCTCCGATAATGGCAACCGTGTCACCCATGCTGACACTTGCGCGTTCCTGTCCTCTTATGACACAAGCGAGCGGTTCGATATAAGCTCCTTCTGCCCAAGACATGCCCTCCGGCAATATATAAACATTATTTTCCGGAGCTTTCACATACTCAGCAAATGCACCATTCACATGAACACCAAGCTGGGTAATATTTTCACAGAAAAGCTTTTGTCCTGTCCGGCAATAGTAACAATTTCCGCAGCTGATATTAATATCCGCTGTTACACGGTCTCCTATTGCAACACTTGTTACATTTGAGCCGACCTTCACAACTTCTCCGGCAAATTCATGACCTTGAATGAGCGGCATCGGTGCAGGAAAATGACCGTTGTAAATATGCGGATCTGTACCGCATATTCCGCATGCTTTCACTTTAATCAGTACTTCATTATCTTTAATTTCAGGAACAGGAACCCGTTCAATTTTTAAATTTTGTTTTCCGTATGTTACAGCTGCTTTCATTTCATTTGTCATCATGCTTCCTCCTTAAACAGGTTTTTCAGGAAAACGATCGACTCTTCCGTGTATTGATTATAAAACTCTTCACAGCGCACACCATTAAATGGATCGGCAAAGGCAGGTAATAGTTCCATTGTTAAATATCCGCTGTAGTTAATATCCTGAAGCGCTTTCTTTACAAGGTTAAAATCAATATGGCCTCTGCCAGGTGCCGCTCTATTGCTGTCCGCAATATGCAAATGATATAACTTGTCGCCAGCGAGGCGGATTGCATTGCCAATATCTACTTCTTCAATGTTCATATGGTATGTATCACCCATGCATCCAACGCTCGGTAAATCGATGGCATGTACAAGCTCCAGAGACTGTTCCATACGGTTAATGAAATAATTTTCATAGCGATTCCACGGCTCCACTGTAATTTTGACTCCGTGTTCACCTGCATATGTTCCCGCTTCTTTAATTCCTTCAACAGCCCAAGAAAATTCAGTTTTTCTGTCGGCCTCCTGATGTATTTTCATACAGGCAGTGGGTGTTAGCGAAATGCCTGTCGCACCAATAAACTGAGCAAAGTCAACACAGCTTTTAATGTACTCTACTGCGTTTTTTCTAATTTCTTTTCTGCTGGAGATTACATCTCTTTCTGGGTTGTAAATTGCACAAATGGTAGAAGCAGCGATATTATACTTACTAAGCAATTCTTTAATGAGCATACGATCCTGTTGTTCAGGTTCTCCCACAAATTCAACGCCGTCATAGCCGAATTTTGATAATCTAGCGATGCTCGTTTCAATGTCTTCCCCTGCATACACGAGTGTATTATATGAATACTTAATCATAGCGGCTTCCCCTTTCATTTCCTGCCTGTTTTAAATAGCAATACTGGAGCTTTTTTAAGCCCACCATATTTCCCCGACTTGCTCTTTAAACATCACGTCTTTTAATAAAGAAATCGCCTTGTCCAACCCTTCATCAACAGAAGCAAGCATATCTTCGTGCTCAATCGACACCACATAATCATAGCCAACCGCTCGGAGCGCGCTCATAAGATCTTTCCACATTTTTTCATTCTGCCCATACCCTACAGAACGGAATGTCCACGCACGGTTTAAAATGTCGCTGTAGTGTTTTGTATCAAGAACGCCATTTACATCAATATTCGCTCCATCTAAATATGTATCTTTTGCATGGAAGTGATAAATGGCATTTTCTTTTCCAAGCTTTTTAATCGCTTCTACTGGATTAATTCCCTGCCAGAGGAGGTGGCTCGGATCAAAATTCGCACCGATGGCTTCTCCTGCATGCTCTCTCAGCTTCAGCAGCGTATCCGGGTTATACACAACAAATCCTGGATGCATTTCCAGTGCAATTTGATGAATCCCATGCTTTTGAGCAAATTTCACTTCTTCTTTCCAATATGGAATAACGACTTCATTCCATTGCCACTCCAGCATTTCTGCATACTCCGGCGGCCATGAACACGTCACCCAGTTTGGAAATTTAGCCTCCGGATGATCTCCGGGACAGCCGGAAAATCCGTTTACAACCGGGATTTCCAGACGTTCTGCAAGCTTCACAGTTTTCTGCCAAACAGCATGAGATTCTGCCGCAAATTTTTTGTCCGGGTGAAGCGGGTTGCCATGGCAGCTCAACCCGCTTATTGTCATTCCCCGGCTTTCAACGGCATTTTTAAACCCCTTTATTTTCTCAGGGCTGCCCAAAAGCTCATCCGGATCGCAGTGGCTGTTTCCGGGGTAATTACCGGTTCCGAGCTCTACTGCCTCCACGCCCATTTCTTGCAGCTTGTCCAGCATTTCCTCAAAAGGCAGCTGATGGTATAAAACGGTAAACACACCTAGCTTCACAGGGAAACCTCCTTAATTGACTCCACCTTTACCCATTTTTGCTGTTCATGGCTATGCAAAATCGCATCGATAATGCACATGGAGATGTGGCCATCTTCAAATGTGGCAAATGGTGTTTCATTACGGTGGGGATCTTTTCCGTCTCGGATAAAGCTGTAAAAGTTAATCATCATATTTTTCATTGCATCGGGCCAGCCTTCATTATGTCCGCCGGGATGGTGAATAGCGGATTTTGCTTCGTCTGCAAACAAGACAGGATCAGCCATTAGTATTTCATTTGGTTTGTCACGATGGCCAATCCAAAGTTTTTCCGGTTCTTCTTGGTTCCAATGAGCGGACTGCTGGCTGCCATTTACTTCGAAACTTAGCCTATTTTTTCTGCCCGCACTCACTTGGGACACAGTGAAAACCCCTCTTGTTCCATCTTCAAAGCGGACAAGCACTGATGCATAGTCTTCGGTATTAATGGGAATATCTTCATAAACGGTATCTGCCGATAATTGGCCGCCAAATGTTTCTCCTATTGAAGACGGCTTTTTCCTGACCGGAATCACGGTCGCCAAATCCGCAAACACTTCAACGATTTTTTTACCTGTCACATACTGAACCGTATCACACCAGTGTGATCCGATATCTGCCACTGTACGTGATTTTCCACCGACTTCCGGTGCTAAACGCCAGTTGTAATCTGTTTCATATAACATCCAGTCCTGCAGGTAGCTTCCGTGTACGAGGTTGACTTTGCCAAGCTGTTCTTTTTTAATCATGGAAGCAAACTGTTTCACGATTGGAAATTGACGGTAATTAAAACACACACCATGAACGACATTATGTTCTTTTGCAAGAGCAAGAAGTTCCGCCGATTCCTCACTTGACATTGCCAGCGGCTTTTCTGACAGAACGTGCTTTCCAGCCAAAATAATCTCTTTATTAATCGGAAAGTGAAGATGATTCGGTGTACAATTATGAACCACCTCTACTTCATTATCTTTGAGCAGGTCCCGGTAATCCCCGTACGCTTTAGGAATTCCGAGCTCTGCTGCTTTCTGTTCTGCCGACTCCTGGCCGTTCCCTGCAATCGCGACCACTTCGGCAAAACCAATCCGTCTAATGGCTTCTATATGAGTGGGCCCAATAAAGCCAGTGCCGATCACACCTACTTTTATTTTCTTCATTTATGCCCCTCCTGTTCGGCTTAACGCTTAATTGCTTTTTTACCAAATGCTACAGCCAGGATGATAATTAATCCTTTAATCATCATTTGCTGGCTGACATCAAGACCCATAATGATCAATCCATTGTTAATTGTTCCGATCATTAAGGAACCGATGACTGTACCAATGACTGTACCTACGCCGCCGAAAAGGCTTGTTCCGCCAAGGATTACTGCGGCGATAACAGAAAGTTCGTCCCCTTCACCAAATGTGAAACGGCCTGCATGCATACGGCCTGCGTAAAGAAGACCTGCAAATCCCGCCATAAAACCAGAACCAAGGAACACAAGAAGCTTAATGCGCTGTGTTTTAACACCCGAGAATCTTGCAGCGCTTTCATTTCCGCCTGTTGCAAGTGTCTGTCTTCCAAATGAAGTTTTACGCAGTAAAAAATGAGCAATAATCGTTGCTACTACTGTCCAAATCAAAAGAATAGGAATCGGTCCGATATCTCCTGAACCAAATACAAAGTTGAATGTTGCATCAACAATCGGCACTGGTGCCGTGTCCGTAATCCACATTGCAAGACCTGCGACGGTTCCCATCGTACCAAGTGTCACTAGGAAAGATGGAATCGCCAATTTCGTTACTAATAAACCATTTACTAATCCAACAAGAAGTCCCGTACCTAAACCAACTGCTACGCCGCCGACCATGCCAAATCCGGCTTGGATGGTTAATGCTGCTGTTAAAGAAGACAATGCGGCAATTGAACCAACAGACAAGTCAATTTCTCCGGTGCTGATAACAAATGTCATCGCAAGGCCCATTAAGGAAATCATCGCTGTTTGACGAATAATGTTCAGCAGGTTGTCCGTTGAAACAAATCCCTGGTCATGCAAAGTAACTGAGAAATAAATGATGACCCCAATAAAAGCGAGGTAGACAATATAATTTCGCCAGTCAAATGTTTTTTTGCGCGAAACTGTATGGCTGCCTACAGCAACTGTGCCATTTAGATTAGAATCCTTGGATTGCATGTTGTAACTCCTCCTCTGTTTCAATATCACGTCTTTGCATTTCCTTGATCATTCGCCCTTCATGCATGACCAGTACACGGTCACTTAATGCGAGAAGCTCGGGAAGTTCTGAGGAAATGACCAAAATGGCTTTCCCGCTGTCTGCTAGTTCGCGCACGACATCCACAATCTCGGTTTTCGCTCCAATGTCTACACCAATGGTTGGTTCATCAAGTATTAGCACAGATGGATCATTCGCCAGCCATTTTGCCAAAACAATTTTTTGCTGATTCCCGCCGGACAATAGATTGGTTGTTTTATAAATATCATCTGTTTTAATGTTTAGTTTTTTTACAAAATCATTAGCCACTTGATTGGCTTTTTTATTATCAATAAACAAACCTTTTTGCATTTTCGACAAGATTGGCAGGATGATGTTATCTTTCACACTATGTTCTAAAACAAGCCCTTGTACACGCCGGTCTTCTGGAATAAGCGCTAATCCTGCTTTTATGGCATCCGATGCATTTTTTATCGCTACAGGCTGGCCGTTTACAACGATATCGCCTCTGTCTTTCGGGCCCGTCCCGAAGATAGCGCTTACGGTTTCAGTCCGGCCGCTTCCCATCAATCCGGCAATGCCCACGATCTCACCTGGATACAGGTTAAAATTCACATTTTGTACCTTTGAACCAACTGATAAATTCTTTACCTGGAGTACCGGCGCAACGTCTGTTGCATACTCCCGTTCTTTCCATTCAAACGCTTTATCCATACCCGATCCGACAATGTACTGAATAACCATGTCTAGATCGATTTGTTTGCAGTCTTCAGTAGCGACATGTCTTCCGTCGCGTAAAATCGTAATACGGTCACAAATTTCAAGAATCTCATCCATACGATGCGAAATATAAATAATCGCATAGCCTTTTGATTTCAACTGATTAATAAAGGAAAATAAAACTTCTGTTTCTTTTTTTGTCAAAGAAGCGGTCGGCTCGTCCATGACGAGAATTTTTGTTTCCTGCGATAATGCTTTTGCGATTTCGGTCATTTGCCAGTACCCTACGCCGAGGTTGCCGACAAGTTCGTTTGGATCAATGTCGACTTCTAGCTCTTGAAGCAAATTTCTCGTTTTTTCCACACACTCTTTATCATTTATTAGTCCCATTGATGTTTTATCTTCTCTAGTAAGAAAAATATTTTGTGCCACTGTTAATGTGGGAATTAAGCTGAACTCCTGAAAAATCATAGATATATAATTTTTTCTTGCATCATCTGTATTGTTAATTTCAACGAGCTGGTCATCAATGTAAATTTCGCCCTGATCGGCTGTATATACACCTGTTAAAATTTTCATCAGTGTCGATTTTCCAGCTCCATTTCCGCCCATTAAAGCGTGAACTTCGCCTTTTCTAACAGAGAAATCGACTGAATTAAGTACGGTAATTCCATTAAACGCTTTTGAGATATTTTTCATTGAAAGCATTGGCTTTTCCAATCTCATTCACCTTCTTTTTAACAGAGGCTGCAGTTGCAGCCTCCATCTATTTTTTCGAATTCCTTATTTCGAAAGATCTACCATTTCACTTTTTTTAGAAAGATTCACCCATTCGCCTTTTTCGGCTGATTCCAGGATTGCATCTGAAATGACGGCGATTTGGTATCCATCTTCAAAGTCTGGTGAAACGCTTGTATCTTCCGCAATGGATTTCATAAAGTCATATGTTTCAATAATTTTTGTTTCACCATAGCCAATACCAAGTGCCGGGATTGGCCATAAACCTTCTCCGTATGGATGAGCAGGACCTGTATACACGGTTCTGAAACCACGGCTGTCGCCCGGATCATCTGAGAAGCATACTTGCAGTTCGTCGCGGCGTTCATAGTTAAAGACGAGTGAGCCTTTTTCACCATGAATTTCAAATGTTAAGAAGTTATTGCGTCCCCATGCGTTGCGGGTAGCCTCAATACTTCCAATAGCACCGTTTTCAAATTTAACGAGTGTCATAAATTCATCATCCACATCAACTTCCGCTTTTGGTACATCGCCATCTACTTTTACTGTTCCAAGCTTATCGACGCCTCCGCTTTGAATTGGACGTTCGCCAATCCACGTTTTCGCAACCGCATTTACATCAGAGATCTCTCCGACAAGGTAGCGTGCAAAGTCAATTACATGTGTACCAATATCTCCTAAAGCTCCAGAACCGGCACGGTCTTTTTGAAAGCGCCATGAAAGGGGTGAATTCGGGTCAGCCGACCAGTCCTGCAAATATGTACCGCGGAAATTTAGGATTTTCCCAAGCTTGCCTTCCTCGATATATTTTTTTGCCAGTGCAACAGCCGGTGTTCTGCGGTAGTTGAACGCAACCATATGCTTTACGCCTGCTTCTTTTACCGCATCAAGCATTGTTTTCGCTTCAGCTGCATCACGCGCAAGCGGCTTTTCGGAAATAATATGCTTGCCTGCTTTTGCGGCTGCGATCGCGATTTCCGCATGGGAATCATTTGGTGTCACAATGTCGATAATATCGATTTCCGGATCCTCTACTACTTCTCTCCAGTCTGAAGAATAGTTGTCAAACCCAAGGCGTGCCGCTGCATCTTTTGCCAGTTCGTCTGTTACGTCTACTACTGTGTGACGGTGTGGAGTTACTGGAGCCGGCCAGAAAAACATCGGCATTCCTGCATACGCAAGTGCATGCGCTTTCCCCATAAATCCTCCGCCAATCATACCTACGTTTAATTTTTTCATTTCATTTTCCTCCTAAATGGTCATTGTTTTTATTTTGCAGCACTTTGAACTACTTCTGGTGCCGGCTGACGGTACACTAACTGCCAGGCATCTAATACGTTTTCTTCTGTTACACTCAGCCCTGGAACTGCTACATACGGCGGTACTTCTTTTCCAAGAAGAGCCTGCCCTGCTAAAATAGCTTCTGCGATGCCTTGATCGTACGGAAGCTGAGCTCCAAGTCCTTTAATGCTTCCGCCAGAAGCAATGTCCAGCGCTGCATTCGTACCTAAGTCAACTGTTGTGATCACTAAATCTTCATTTCCTGTTGCACGGGCTGCCGCTAACACCCCTTCTGCAGGCACATCCCAAATAGCAAAGATGCCATCCAGGTCATTATGTTTAGTCAACATGCCTGAAGCTACTTCTTCACCATCATTCGGGCTCGTGATACCGCCTCGTGCAACGATTTCAATATCTGGATACTTTTCTTTGATTGTTGTTTCAAATGCTTCAACACGCTGATTGTTTACAAAAAAGTCAACATCATGGAAGATAACACCAATTTCCCCTTTGCCGCCAAGTTGTTTTGCCATTGTTTCTGCAGCTGCTACCCCATTTCCATAGTTATCTGAAGAAACAACGCTTAAATAGTCCTTCCCAGCAGTTAAACCAGTTGGTGGAACATCCATAAACACTAATTTCACGCCGGCTTCAGCCGCTTTTTTAAATGAAGCGGCAGTAGAAGTAGGATCTACAGGCAAGCTGACAATGATATCAGGTGATTTTGCCAGAACCGTTTCAATATCAGCAATTTGTTTTTCAGGCTTAAACTGTCCGTCTGTTACTGCTACTACTTCAATCCCCATTCTTTCAAAAGCAGCTTTTAAGCCGTTTATTTGTGCTGTCGAGTAATCATTTCCTGTGTAGTGCATGACAATAGCCGCTTTGTATTTACCTTCTTTAATTTTTGCCAGTTCTTCTTCAGTCAATTGCAGCTTAATGGCTGAAAAAGCATCTTCCCCGTTTGGACCTTTGCTCAAAATTTCTTGTTCGGATGAAATTTCCGGATTGATTGTCAATGGTCCCGTTTCTTCAAGCTTCACTGCTTTTTGCTGGCTCTCTTCTGTTTTTGAAGCGCTTCCCCCACCGCATGCAGCAAGCATGAGGCTACTGCTTAATAACATGGCTGTTAATAGTGAAGATTTTCTTTTCATAATCCCGTCCCCTTTGTTTGTTAATTCTCTTTATCTATTACTTTTCAAAAGAAGATAAGAAACGACGACTGATTTCTGCGCCTTGCTTCGGCACTTCATAGCTGTCCAGTTCAACCGTAATCCAATCATCGTAACCGGCTTCATTCAGAAGACGGACCATCTCATCAAACTTCTGTTGGCCTTCACCGAGCGGCAGAAACTCACCATTCTCATAATCTTTAAAGTGAATGTATTTAATCCGGTCCGCATATTTACGAACAACTTCTACCGGATCACCACCGCCTGCTTCAATATGAGCCGTATCAGGGCATAAACCGATAGTTGTATGCTGCATCAGCTTATCCAGCTGTTCCGGTGCTTCAACATTCGTTCCAAGATGCGGGTGATAGGTCGGAATGAGCCCTTGCTTTTCGGCAATTTCTTTTACCCTATTAAGTGCTGCTCCTAAATCTTCGTAATCGCTTTCCCGGATACCGGTTGAACGAACTGCCCCTCCGCCAATTACTAAGTGGCGGGCACCAAACTCAGCAGAAAGAGCAGCAACTTCCTCAATTTTCGCTAACTCCTCTTCTAAAACATCTGGATATATAAAGTTTCCTCCTGTATAAACACCGATCAATGTTAGCTGGTATTTTTCCAGCAATTCCTTAAATTCTTCTTTGTTGCTTTTATATTGCATTAGGTTTCCGTCGAATATTTCAAAGCCTTCATAACCTGCTTCCGAAATTTCTTTTAAAGCTTCCTCAGTTGAGCCGTTCGCCAGGTAATAAAGATCTTTTATTGAAGTGACTCCGGCGGGATGACCCACGACCCCACCCCACGTATTTGTTTGGTATCCAAATTTCATTGTTTCTCCCCCTTTTTGAAATATTTCCCAAAAGCCCAAAATCAATTGCGAATGCGGCCCCGACACCTCCTTAAAGAGATTAGCAAGAACTTTTATTAAAGCATTTATCCTAAACGCTCATACATCCTCTCTTTTTAACCTTTGAGTCCAACTAACTTATGGATAAAGGATGTTGAAGCCTTACTGACACGGTAAACGTTTACATTATCTACAAAGTTATTTGAAGCTTCACCGTTTTCCTGTTTATTCAAGCCCCTGCAACCAAAAATTTTGCTGATGCTTTTTTGTTGTTCCGTAAACGTTTACATCGACTTTTTAAAAATGATTTTTAGCGGCTGCATTTATAGCATGAATCCCGAAGAACCAGCTTGTTTTCTAAAATGTACTGTGTTTTCTCCATTTCCTGCTTTGTCATGAGGCCTATTAAAAGTTCCATTGCTTTTGTGCCTATGTCAAAAGTCGGCTGTGAGATCGTTGTTAGGGCCGGTTTAAAGATGGATGAAAACTGTATATCGTCAAACCCAATCACTGATATATCGTTCGGAACAGTTAATCCTTTTTGCTCAATTGCATTGATCGCGCCAAAGG
Organism: Domibacillus indicus; assembly: GCF_000970685.1. GTDB lineage: Bacteria > Bacillota > Bacilli > Bacillales > Domibacillaceae > Domibacillus > Domibacillus indicus. The sequence goes on along the minus strand of NZ_LAJB01000030.1, from coordinate 36,815 downwards.
CCATCTCATCATTTGCTGCAAATACCGCTGTGGGTGGGTGGCTGTACGCTAAAAGTTTGTGCATCATATCCAAGCCGCTTTTATAGGAAAAGTTACCTTCCTGCACCAAATCCGGCTCAACCTTTAGGTTATACTGTGCCATCGCCTGATAAAATCCCTTCATCCTGTCCCGGCCCAGTACGCTATTCATAGGGCCTGAGATAAAACCTATTTTCTTATGTCCGAGATTAATCAAATACTCGGTTGCCTTTCGAGCGCTGCTGACATTGTCAATTGAAACCGTTGGTACATTAACGCCCTCCAGGTATTCACATGCAAGAACAACCGGATATTCAGAAGCTATTTCTTCCACGGTTTCCGCTTCAATTCCCGCGGTCAGTAAAATCATTCCGGCTGCCTTTTTTTGGCGAAGGATGCTTAAGTATCCCTTCTCACGTTCCGCATTATTGTCTGCATCTCCAAGCAACACCTGGTAGCCATTTTCAAGAGCGACAAACTCGATTCCTCTCAGCACATTCGAAAAGAATGTATTTGTAATATCCGGGACAACTACCAGAATGGTAGTTGTTTCAGACATTCTCAGCTGGCGGGCAGCGGCATTAGGCTGATAGTTTAAGTCTTCAATCACAGCTAATACTTTTTTGATGGTCTCCTTCGCTACCGTTTCCGGTTTGCTTAATACCCTTGATACAGTAGCAATTGAAACATTTGCTTGTTTGGCTACCTCTTTAATTCCTGGCATTTTAGGATTCTCTTTTCTTTTTTGTTTCTTGTTATTTTGCTATAACCGCATTGTAAACGTATTCATTTTGAGTGTCTAACCGGTTTCAAACACAGTTTTCTTCCATTCGACAAGACATTTTCCAGGTTTCAGACCTAAAAATGATTCGTTTAAACAAAAAAAGTATAAATTTTAAAAAATAAAAAAACTCAGCACCTAGGCTGAGTTCCATAACTTCTTATGACATATATCTTTGCAATTCATCGATTTTATGCTTTGAAACCTTTGCTGACCGGTCATAATCTTTAAAATATGCTCTATATCCTTGACCCGCTGCTTCAATTTTTATTAAAAGCCTCATATTGATGATACAAGATCTATGAGACGCTATAAACCTGGAGTCAAGAGCTTCTTCTAAGCTTGCTAACGTTTCATTTGTTTCGAATTTATTATTTCTTGTATAAATGACGGATTTGCGATCCTCTCTCTCTATAAAGATAATTTCATCAAGCGGAATAAAAATGATATTTTTGTGCTGTTTAATCGTTAAATTTTTTTTAGCAGGCGGCTCTTTACCGGCTTTTTTTAGTTTACCGGCTTGTGCAGCCCTCTCTAACGCACTGTATAAACGATTTCGTTCAATTGGCTTTAAAATATAGTCAACAGCTTTTACATTAAATGCCTCGAGTGCATAATCGTCATGGCCGGTAGTAAAAATAACCTGCAAGGATGGAAAAAGTTCTTTACATGCTTTAACTGCTTCCATACCATCCATTAGAGGCATTCCAATATCCACCAAAGCAATATCCGGTTTTTCTTTCGTCACATACTTGATTAATTCTTCACCGTTCGTTGCTTCTCCAACAATTTTATAATCAGGTAAACTGCCGATAAAATATCTTAACAGTTTTCTTGAAGCTGCGTCATCCTCAGCGATTAATACTTTCATCCGGTATTTCCCTCTTTCCTTACACTTCTTCTTGAGCTGCTGCTGTTTGAATGATGGCTGGCGCCTCCTTGTTATAAACGAGTTTCCAAGCGTCCAGAATATTTTCTTTTGTTACTCTTAAAGATGGAACAGCCACATAGGGCGGCGCATATTTTCCAATTAACGCATATCCTGCTAGAATGGCTTCAGCGACTCCCTGCTGGTATGGAAGCTGCGCACCCAGTCCCTTTATTAGACCGCCCCGGGCAATTTCCACTGCCACATTTAAGCCTAAATCGACCGTTGTAATGACCAAATCATTTCTTCCTTCAGCATGAGCAGCTTTTAAGGCTCCTTCAGCTGGCACATCCCACACGACAAAGATACCATTCAAGTCCTGATGTTTTCCAATCATGGAAGCTGCCGCTTTTTGCCCATCATTCGGACCGTTAATGCCAATGCGGTCAACAATTTGAATTTTAGGATAAGCTTCTTGTATTGTTTTTTCAAATGCTTCTGTTCTTTGTTTGGTTGCAAAAAAATCCTCTTTATAATAAATAACGCCTATATTGCCTTTTCCACCTAATTTATCAGCCATAACATGAGCGGATTCAATACCATTTCCATAGTTGTCAGAGGATACAATACTAACATAATCTTTTCCATGCTGCAGGTTCTTTGGTATATTATCTATGAATACCAGCTTTGTATTCGCCTGGGCTGCTTTTTTATATATGCTTGCCATTCGTGCCGGTTTTACAGGGATACTTATAAGAATATCCGGCCTTTGGGCTAAAATGGCTTCAATATCCGCCACTTGCTTTTCCCAATCAAATTGGGCATCCGTTACCGCTATGATCTCAATCCCCATTTTTTCAAAAGTGGCTTTTACTCCTTCCACCTGGGACCTTGACCAATCGCTTTCGCCATAGTGCATGGCGATGGCTGCTTTGTAGTTCTTTTTCTTGATTTTCTTCAAATCTTCTAAAGATAACTGAAGTGTTTTTGCGGAGACAGCTTCTTCCCCGTAAGGTCCTGTGCTTAAAATTTTATGATCTGGGATATTTTGATAAATTGTTTTATTTAACGTTTCCTGCACGACTGTTAAAAACTCTTTTACATTTATAGGTTTTGTCACATAGTTATCAAACCCTTTAGCCAAGGCATATTGAATATCCTCTGGCATCGCATTTGCACTGACTGCAATAACGGCAATATCCTTCGTTTGTTCATTCTTTTTTAGCCTGTCAAAAACTTCGTAACCATGAATATCGGGCAGATTAATATCAAGCAAAATTAAATCTACTTTTTTCTTCGCTGCGAGTTCTAATCCTTTTTTTCCAGTGGGGGCTGATAAGAGCGTAAAGGAAGGCTGCGATTCAATAATGTTACTTACTAAATGAAAATTGGCCTTATTATCTTCGATATAGAGCAAGCGGTAGTGCTCTGCTGTATCATTATTTACAATACGTGGTTCCACTTGTTCACCCCACCTGACAGCGGCTTTTAAATTAGTCGGAACAGGCAGACTAAAAGAAAAATCACTTCCTTTTCCTTTAGTGCTTGTTACACTAATATCCCCTCCCATTAAGTGTACAAGCTGTTTAACGAGAGACAAGCCGATGCCTGTTCCTGCTTCCTTTGTCCCTTCGATTCGATAGAACGGAACAAATATTTTAGTATATTCTTCTTTTGAAAGCCCTATACCTGTATCCACGATATGAACAACCTGCTCGCTCCCTTTTTGATAGCAATCAATATTTATTTTTCCGTAATCCTTGTTATACTTAATGGCATTATCCAGAAGGTTAAGTATTATTTGTTTAAGGCGAATTGGATCAGCAAGAACTAAGGTGTTTTGAAAAGGGGTTAATTGATTATGAATGCTTATATTCTTTTTCTTTGCCAGCGGCTGAACAATATGGATACATTCGTTCATAACAGTGAGAAGATTAACCTCATCTATTGAAATTTTCAAATTGCCTGTTTCGATTCTCGATAAATCCAATACTTCATTTACTAATTCTAGTAAATGCCTTCCTCCATTTAAAATTTCCTGAACAAATTCTTGCTGCGTTTCGGTTAATCCCTCTTCCACTTCCAAAAGCTGAGCAAAGCCAAGAATGCCATTTAGCGGCGTACGGAGCTCATGGCTCATTTTAGACAGAAAGTCCGATTTAGCTACATTTGCTTTTTCAGCTTCTTCTTTTGCGTGAATAATCATTTTTTCCATTCTTTTGCTTTCAGTCACATCTTCAAAACCCCACAAATAACCATAATCCTCGTTTTCCTCTTTAAGTGGAACACAGTTACACCGTAGTGTGACAGTTTGATGGACTTCAATCTCTTTTGCTATGCTTTTCTGATTTCCGAGCTTTTCAGTTTCCAACTCATTCATTTCTTCGTCAAAAAGGCTATGTAGGTCCGGAGCATGATGTCCAATGTATAAATCAATCCCGCCGTCTAACTTGAACATTTCATAAAACTTCTTGTTCATAAGCCTAATCTTTTTATTTCGATCTATCACAATAATTCCACTATCCAGCCGATCAATCAAATTGCGCTGAAAAGCGTAAGAATCCATTAATTTTTTTTCTTGTTGTTTTTGTAATGTAATTTCGGAAAGTGTCACAAGAGCAGAACGTTCATATTTACCCGGCAATGTAAGCGGGTTAGAATTAACAGAAAGCCACTTTGTTTCCTTGTTTTTATCTTTTACTCCTAATATAAAATCTTTAATAGGAGTGCCATTCCGCTGGGTAATGACCCCCGGCAGCTCTGAATAAGGGATCGTTGAGCCATTTTCTTTTATGTACTCCTGATTTAATTCCTTCATAGAAGATTCTGTAAAATCACCTGTTTTAATCCCGAGCATTTTGTTTGCGCTTTCATTAAGCGTGATGATTTCTCCCTCTATTTCAATCAGTACCGCTTCAGACATTGTCCCAAGAACCGTCCGATATAAATTTTCTTTTTGTCGGATGTCTTCTTCCATCTTTTTTCTTTTTGTGATGTCAATACACGTTCCAACTATTTCAACCACTTTCCCTTCTGAAACCAAAGGTCTTAAATACGTCACATATTGTATATCATTGTACACACCTTCGTATTTGACAAAACGGCCTTCCCAAGCTTTTTCGTAATATGTAATTAATAAGGCTGCCATCTCAATGTCGTCTGGATACACTTCATATAATGTTTTTCCAATAAGCCCTTCTGGGTAAAAATTCATTTTATAAAGTAATTCGCCTTCAGAAAATGTATGGATAAAATTGTTATTTTTGCGTATGAACTTAAATATCATCCCCGTGTCCTGAAAGCCTTCGTCTGAAACATATCCCGAATCCTTCATTTGATTCTCTCCTCACTTGTTAAAAAACAAAATAAAAGTAAAAAATCCTTAAAAGTAATTCTGGCATTGGCAAGGCTGAATGACAACCCTTTCCTTAAAGAAGGATTTCTTATTAGGTTGTTTTAAACTAAATGATTGGTATGTTATACCAATGCTTCTTTTTTACATCCTCTGGATAACTGACCATTGTACCTATAGAAAAACACCTCTAAATTGGCTTTTAGATAGCGATCTTTATGGAAAAAAGGGAAATAGTATATGTCTGTGGCGGCTTCCTTTGAACTGTAGGTGGTTTCCTCTTTTTCTAAAGGGATGGGTGTAGACGCAGGGCTGAATTATTTAGCTGTTGCTTCAATAGGGACAAATTCATTATTTTTCAAAGGAAATGAGGCTGCTTTTATTCGAAGAACATTTTCTTCACGGAGAAAAAACTCAGGAAAAAATAAGCTTCTTTCTGTTAGTAAAGCCTCTAAAAATAAAGAATCCCAATAGATGAAAAACCTGAATCATAAAATAAGCCGGCAAATTGTTCGTTTCGCTGCAGAGAACCGTGTTCGCTACATTCGAATGGAAGATTTGACAGGTATTCGCCTTAAAGCCAAGTCAAAAAAGATGCAGGCAGAAATCTGCACTCTTGGGCACATTATCAGCTTCAGCAGTTTATTGAATACAAAGCCAAAATGGCAGGGATTCAAGTGGAATATGTGAATCCGCATCATATCTCCCAAACATGCAAATGTGGCCACGCAGACAAAAAGAATCGAAAAAGACACCCGTTTGCTTGTGTCAAATGTCAGTATACCCTTCATGCTGATGCGAATGCGGCCATTACTATTTCAAAAGCCATCAGCGGCCTTTCCAAAAAGAAAAACAAGCAAGCCGCTTAACCTAGTCCTGTGGTAACAGCAGGACGGGCTGATGACACTGCCCCTAACTGAAGGCGAGTTCTAAACAATGAACGCGTTCGCACTTCAGAACCCCATCCGTCTCACCGCAAAGTGAAGGACTTGCGGCTTTAACCGTGGGAGTGTCAATAAAGCGCCTGCTTAAACACCTGGACACAGTTTCAACCGTTTCGTTCATTCTTTCTTGAACATCCACTCAATTTCAGAAAGAGATGTATTCCACCCGGTCGTATAGCCATCTTGTTTGCCTTGAATACGTGTTGTTTTATGACGGACCGCCTTCATTTGTTTGTCCATAAGATTAAGCTCTTCTTTTATAACATGAAATTTAGCACTCTCTCCTTTCACAAGACGTCTTTTGCGAAGAAGGTATTGCAACTGCTTTGCATATTGATAACCCTGCGCCATATTAAAAGCAGTTGTTTCAATTTTATGATAAATCCCGCTAATTTCTTTGTCTGTTCGGCTTAATTCATCTGACAGCTGTTCGCCGTACATCGTTATTTTCTGCAAAGACATTTCAATCTCTGAAAAAGACTGGCTCAGTATACTGCCGGATGCAGGCTTTTTCTTTTGTTCTTTTTTAGGCTCACGGACATCTAAGGAAACAATTTTTCTCAATTGTTTATCAAGCTGCACAGCTATATTCTCTCCTTCGAATAAGTGACCCGTCTCACACACTCCTTTGTATATGCCCGTTTCAATAATGCGGCGGGCACGCGCTGTCCATTCTTCTCGTTCTCCTGAAAGAGCCAGTTTCTTCATCAATGCCTTACTGACATTTAATGTTCCTATTTTAATTTGTTTTCTATTTATACTCTCCATTAGCTTGTCCCTCCTTAAGTCTAACTAAACCTGTCAATCGCATTTTGTTATTTGATTATTTATATGCTCCTTTAGCGGTTCCATTGTATGTATAACGGGCATTGCACGCATTAAACGTTCTTCTTTGATTCTTGAACTTCTCTTAGCATGGCTCCATAGTAAATTGGATCTTTTTGAGCATAACGTTGTGCTTTAAACGCGCCTTCCAGCAAACTATCCATGTATGACAGAGGCTTATTACTACTAGCATTTGCAGTTTGTGTGTGAACCGTTCCACCTAAATCAAAGATTTTGATGGAGCGGTTCACATTTAGAGAACATAACAATTTAGGGATGATTTCTTTAAAAGATAACAGATTTCAGATAAAAAAGGGGACGAATTTGCATTTATCCTTAAGCATAATAAGCAAATGCCATTTTGCACGGTGTCGGAGTAACCTTCACAAAACACCATGTCCTAAATACGCTAGATTATGATATGTTTATCCTAAAAATGGTATGGTTCATCCTAATTTTGTTATATTTTACCTCAATTCCGTTATATATAGGACGTTTCAATGCCTAGTGCTATTGGTTTTTTTCAGGCCTAAAACATAAAAAACAATTATTGATAAAACACTTAAAACACAGGTTTCTGTTAGTTTATTCAACCCTTATCTTACATACTGTGGCAGGAACAAAATAAACAGCTACCACTTCTTATGTTTTTTCTAACGCTTTTGGGATGTTCTCATTCCTAAGCCTAACTTTTTTAGGACGAAATGAAAAATCAGTTATGTTTTAAACGTTTGCTGTAAAGTTTCTTTTCGGGCTTCTTTGGAACAGAAACCAACCCTAACTTTTAATAAAGCCTAAAACAAATAAATACCTTTTAAGTGTTAGGGTTGTATAGCTACATTTACAGAGCAGTTCACTAGGGGCTGCTTTTTATCTTCTTCATCAATTGTCACCTTTACTGCCGCATCCTTAATGATTCGTAAATAAAGTGTTCCTTATCTGCCAACAGTCGCTCAATTTGGAAACCAACGAATAAATTATGGCTGATGGTATCTTCTAAAAAACTCACTCTGAACGCTTCAGCTACTTTTGACTATTCTCGATCCACTTCCTCCTCTGGCGGTAAAACAGGCTTTTTATTCGGATCGAGGAAAAGAAGTTGAATACGGCTTTTGTAAACCCGGTGCTCTTTTGCTAGCCGAGCCCTTTCATCCCACAATTCAGTTTCCTTCCCAAAGTGCTTAATGGATAGAATGACGGTTTTATCTTCAAACGTTACCTCCAGCTCTTCTTCTGAAAGCCGTGGATCTAATATCTCTCCGTCAAGATTTCGAGCCAAAGTGCCATCTTCTTTAAAATCCGCTGTATATACTGGTCGAACAACATTCATCAAAAAGGCAACTCGAATCATACAGCAACCACTTCCTCCTTTGTTAATTCAATTTTATTTTGTGCAGCTTTTAAGCTGTACTTGACCTTGGCCGCTTCACATGCATTATTTTAACCTTATTGCCTGATGATCTAAAAACCAATGCCATTTTTGAGTTATCCAAAATGTCTTGACTTCCCCGTTGATACGGTTCCTGCTCATAAACCTACTCAATAGTACTGCATTTAAAAGATTACGAACCACCTCAATATGACACAGCTCTTTTGCAAAAACGGACACGCCAATCTTCACCAACTTGCCGATCTCATCTCAAACATAAAGGAGTCGTAACCAAATATTTTTATTTTTTAATGTCCCTCAAAATAGGGTGTCAGCCATATGTATAGGCACTCGCGTAATCAATTTCTTGACCTTTTCCGTTAAGACGACTGGCATCATAGCAAGCCAGGCGCTCCATTACCCCAAATTAGGGGACATATTGTGATGTCTACGCTATTTTTTTCCTCTTAATAACTAAACTTAAGCTGTAAAAACGAACCCATCTTGAACTTTGACCCCATTTAAAGGGATATATAAATGAATGAAGAACCCTGTGACCCCACTTAGAAGGACGCATTCTATATAATATGCCTTTTTCCTATTCTGCACCCCATTGAGAGGGACATACAGATCTTATTCGAGAAGAGGAATTCATTATAAAAAAAGAGTGATGTCCCAGAGACAAAAGTGTTTTTTCTGCATCTTCATATTTGAATTTTTATTGTCTTTCTCCTGTTTACTTCAGGATTATTTTCTGATCAGTTCAGCAGCAACCAGCACTCTCTCTTTCAGGGACCAAAAAAAGTGCTTGGGCGTTCACCCCATTTAAAGGGATATAATACATGGTCCTCAATTTCTTTAATTCTCCACCCTATTTAAGAGGACATATCACCCTAATTCACAGGACATATAGAACCAATTCACAGGACATGTTGCCCCAAATTAAGGGATATACCACCCCATTTAAAAGGATACATGACCCCATTCAAAGGGACATATAGGCTTCCCATCCCTTGATACGACTCGTTTTAAAAGTTCTCTTAACAAAGAAAACAAAGAAAGCATTTTAAAACAGATATAAAATAAAAAACAGCAAGCTGGAAGCTGATTTAGCTGACCCCATAATAAAGGATATATTGCAGTTTGTTTACATTTTTCCTGTCCGCCTTTTACTTCTCAAAAAATCTGACTAAAATAGAAAAAGAATACCATGCTTTTCGGAGGAGGTGGATCTGCTGTGAAAAACCGTCAGCTGTCTTTTGAAGATGACATGTTCGAAGCCAATATAAAACCGGAATACTGGGTAAATCAGTCCACGAGCCTTATTAATATGGCTCAGAACCTTACAGTGACAGAGCGCCGTATTATCTATTCTTTAATCGCCCTGATTCAGCCAGACGATCGTGATTTCAAAACGTATGTCCTTAGCGTAAAAGACCTTGCCCAGTTAATCGGCTACAAAGGAAAAAGTTTTTATAGCCAGGTAGAAAAAGCGATTGACGGGATTATGCAAAAACAGATCACCATCTATTCTACAGACGGAAAGCAGCGGGTCGTAGATAAAATTCAATGGGTACAGCAAGCCACTTATTTTCATGGAAACGGACAAGTGAAGATTAAACTGTCTGATGCTCTTGCTGAATACCTGCTGAACCTCGAAAAATTTACAAAGTACCGCTTAATTAATGTCCTCCGCTTAAACAGCGAATATTCGTGGAGAATTTATGAATTTCTAAAAGAAGATGAGTGGAAATCCCGATCTATTATACAGAAAGAGACAAATAAGAAGTGGAAATCCCATCGAATTATGTATGTGAAAGAATTGAGGCAGCTGCTCGATATTCCAGATGATACACTAAAACTGATGAAACACTTTAGAGCGACCGTACTGGAGAAAGCGAAAAAAGAACTCAATGAAAAAACTGATATTGAATTTGACTATGAGGTACATACCAAAAAAGGCAGACGGATTGAATCCTTTATTTTTTACATAAATCCAAGCCAGCGGTTTCAAGATCTTCAAACAGATGTTGATTCTACAATGGAGCAGGTTCAGTCACTGGTGAATGTGCTGATAAAAAATGGCGTAAGAGGAGATGCAGCGATTAAATTAGCAGGAAAATATCATTATGATTACCTCCGCGCAAACATCCGATATGTGATCACAAGCACTTCATCGAAGAAGAACCATGCCGGTTATATTATATCGGCTGTCAAAGAAAATTATGCTGACTATAAAGGACCGGCAGAGAAAACAGAAAAAGATCCATTCTACAATTTAATTCTCGGCCAGGTAGAGCAGCGTTTGAAACAAATGAATGAACGGGATAATAAAGCTCTTGAGCAAATCGTGAAAAGACATGAAAAAATGCTGCTGGAAAACCCAGATGCAGATATTAAGCAAATTATCGAGAGCCGCAAATCCTCTGTTATGTCCGAGCTGGACAAAATAGAAACGGTTCGAAACAAGCAAAACCACCCTTCATTGTCAGAAGAGGATATCTCAAACCAAACGGTAAAAGACATATTCAGTGAGTGGAAAGCCCAAATAATAGATGTAGATGTGTACTAGAAGAAAGGATAGCATCCTTTCTCTTTAAAATATCAAAAGGAAGCACGCGGACTAATTCGTGCTTCCTTTTTTCCTGTTCTTTTATCTGGAATACCCGCATTCATAAGACCTTATGAGTGGTAGGAACAAAAGATCTTCATCAGTGGAAAAAATGGACTGTAGCCGCACAGTGATAATAAAAGCCACTTCCGAAAAAAGAAGATGTTAGACCTTTTCGGATATACTGGCTGTTTGCCCGCCTTTCTTTCAAGCCATGTTTACGGGGCTTTGTTGTGGAAGCTGTTCTTCAACCCACTCACTTCCGCTTTTCACATAAAAACCAAGCCTTTCCCGCGCAGAGTGTGCTTCTTGCTGCAAAACAGCTCTTATCTTCATATCGCCACAATGTAAAAGGCCTTCCAAATGCTTGAATGATTCAGTTATCACGATCATCCGCTCATTGAACTCGTTCCATTTCAGAAACACTAAAAGGTCCTGAATATCTCCTTTTGCGGAATAAATATAAAGCGGCTTGTTTTTGTGAAAAATAACTCCTTCAAACGGGTTGATGGCTGGAGAAAGACGCGAGCCGGGAAACCATTCATACAGCTGGAAAAACAGCAGCTTTCCCAGCATATCTCCCGCCCCATACTTCAGCCAGTAGTTGTTTTCATATCCTGGAACACCAGCCGCTTTTGCTCCGTTGATCCCCAATGTATAAACAGGAATCACCTGCTTGTTCTTTTGGATGTCATGACGGACCAGCTTTTTCTCCAGCACCATTTTCTTTTTCCGCTTTTTGTCCAAAGAAAATAACCGGGAAAGCTGCAGGCCTCCGATTACGCCAATGCAGGCGAGCGCCTCAAGCGCCCGCCTTTCTTTTGGTGATTCCCCGTTTACGTATTTGTCCGGCTTGATATGTTCCGGTACTCTTGTCCAGTTACATTTCCAGTTATGTTGGAGTGAAAACGGGCTAAGGCTCATGGTTCTCTGCTCCTTACAGCACCCGCGTAATGCGCGAGCGGATTTGCTGTTTCTTTGCATCGGTTTCGAGTACCCGGACCAGCACCCGGTCCCCTTTTTTGACATCCTGGAATTTTAAATGCCTCGAAAGGCTGTCCACACCCGGCTCCAAGTTAATAAACACACCATATTCACGGACACCCGAGACCGTGCCCACATATTCATTGCCTTTCTGGTAGCGGCCGGCACACGATGGCCATGGGTTGCCTTCCGCTTCTTTCACGCTGACTTTTACTTTAGCATTTTCTTTATCAATCTCCATGACCTTTACTCTTAAGTGGTCACCTAACTTTACTTTCTCTGTTAAGTCATCAATCCAGCCGTAAGAGATGTCTTCAATCGGGATTTTCACTTCAATCCCGCCAATATCTGCCCGCACCTGTGTCGGATTCACCTGGCTTACTACTGCAACAATCATATCGCCCGGCTCAATTTTTTTAAGTGTGATGGACGCGGCCTGTTCTACCGCCGCTTTTCGGGAAGCGGTAAAAATGCCGGCATCCCGGTCATAATTCAGCACTTTAAACAGGACAGGCTGCCCCGTCATGCTGCGCAGCTGGCGGATGGTTTCCACACCGGTAAGCTCCATCGGAATGTAGCCGCGGATGCTGCCGACTGAAACAACGGCACACTGTTTATCGAGCTGCTTTTCAATGCCTATGACCGGCGCCTGCAGAATCGTCTGATTTTGATAAGCACCGAATACTTTCTTCCAGTTTTCATCGACTTCCGTTGCCTGCACCTTTGACGGGTCAAATCCTTCAATCAGTACCTGTGTGAGATTTTCTGCTGCCATTCTTCATCGCTCCTTTTCATTTTTAATTGGCTGTGAACCTGTTAATCCCAAAAACCATCAGATGACTGCGGCGGTGTGAATTCTTTTTTCTTTTGTGCCGTTACCGTTTCAGACTTTGGTTTTTCCGTATGGCTTATTTCTTTTCCTAGTGTTTTGAGCGGTGTCTCGTTTTTTATTTGGGCAGCCTGCTGAACAGCAGGCTTTTTCTCTTCAGCTGGTCCAGCTGACTCTTCAATGCTTGTTTTTTCTTTTGTCGTTTCAGCTTTCTTTTCTTGTCGTACCGCCAATTCTTTATGCTGCAGCAGATTTTCCTCGACAAGGAATGGATCTTCTTCCTTAACTGCTTCAACAGGCTGAAGAGGTTCAGGCACAGGCAGAACTTTTTCTTTCTTCCTGCGCTTTTTTTGTCTAAAGTGCAGTCTCCGCACAAGCCACGGCCGCTTTCTTTCCCATTCTCTTTTTTCTTTCCAGTCACGCGGCACAAAGGTCCCTTTCGCCCGTTCAGGCGGCTGCGGCGTGCCGTCCTGCAGAAGCTTATGAACAAAATGAAAACGAGGAAGCCCGTCCATTAAGTCTGTGTAATAAAAACGGTACTCCTCGTTTTCTGTATCCCGGTATGATTCCGGAAAGAGTTTTGGGATCAGTATTCGGTTTTTGAAAGTGCTCTGCCGCATGATGACCCGGTCCCGGCCAAATTCTTCCGCAAATTCTTTTGCATCTCCCGCAGACAAGCCGCCGAATGTGATTTTATTCCGGCATGAAGTTAAAATGGCCTGCTTCATCGCTTTTGGACTGATCTTTCCTGCTTCTACTTCGAGCTGGCCCAGTGACTGCGTGGCAAAAACACCGGATACCCGGTATTCCGCTGCCAAAGACAGAAACATCTCGACTTCCGGATTAATGTAGCGGCTGTATTCATCAACAATCAGAAAATGCGGAATACGGCTCTGTTCTGTGCCGGGACGCCGAAATGTGCCATTTTGCAGATGCATGATCATGAACTGGCCAAAAGCGTCACCTGCTTTGCGCAGTTTGCCAAGCGCGGTGTTCACTGCCAGGACCCCGCCTTCTTCAAAGTGCCGGTCAATGTTGATATCACTTTTGCCGGTCATAATTCTCTTCAGTGATTCATTGCTTGTGATGTTTTCCAGCTGGGCACGAAGCCCAATCACAAACTGCCGGTATTTCTCGCGCATGCTGCCAAGCAGCTCGGATTCAAAAAAGTGAACGAGATCGGTCAAACCGTCCCGCTTTTTCAGCTCTTTTACCTTTTTCTCCAGTTCTTTTTCATCCCGCAGCGTGTTCATCACATCGATAATATCCATTTTGTCTCCATGCAAAGCTTTCAGAAGTTTGGTGACATTGCGGGCGGACAGCTCCTGGACAGTTGCAAAAAACGCATCCTGTTTGCCAAAAAGCCCTTTCAGTACAACAACGGTTGCTTCCGCTACATCATCCATACTGCCTTCCATCGGGTTAAAACCATGACTGTGAGGCAGCTCCGGGTCAATATGGATACAGGGAATATTCATTTCCGTGCACATTTCTTTTACCATCCCTGCCAGATCCCCTTTTGGCTCAACTACCGATAATCCCAGAGGCATGCCCTGTTTTTTTTGAAGAAGGAGCTGGTAAATCATCGGCTTTAAAATGGTAGCCGTCTTTCCGGAACGAGTGGGACCTACCACAAGCATATGGGTGAAACAGTCGTTTCCCTGCCAGGTAATCGGGAGTCCGATTGAAACCACCTCCTTTAAGCTAGAGCAGTTACTCACGCCCTGCTTTAATCGATTCGCCCAGAATAATAGCAACGGTTTTTTCTGCTCGTTTCCTCTTAAATAAGATCCAGCCTTCTTTAGCCTGTGCAGCTGTCCGCTGAGTGCTGCGTTTTTTCGCCGCTCTTTGTGAAGTAAAATAAAGCATATTCAATACAAGGGCGCCTGTCCCGAAAAGGATCATCGAAATTTTCATCATGCCTGAAGCAGACAGGATGGTTTCAAATGTCCAGCTCTCAAAGATCCAGGCTCCGGCCGTCTGTACCATAAACAAGGACAGGCCGAAAAGCAGAAGTGACACTACGTTTTTTCTTCCTGTACGCTGCATAGCCGCTGCGATGCAAGTGATCCCCAGAATACCTGTAGTGATAAGAAGGGCCTTGGAAGGAGGAATATACCACTCCTGGTACATCCCAATGAATCCCGCTGTTCCTGCTGCAGCAGCAACAAGTGAAAAAACAAACAGCTTCATTCATGGTTCACACGCAGTTTGCGCTTCTCCACTTCTATGACAAAGATCAATTCATCCTTCATGATCTCTTTCATGAGACCGTACATTCTTCTCTGGGACGTGCGCGGCATAGCTGAAATTTCATCATGCAGCAGATGGCCATTATCAATCAGCCCGGTAATCGTTTGGAATTCAGGCAGCAAACTCATCCATTCATCCCTCCTGTGTTTTCGTCATACCGACGGCTTGGATTTCACTTGGGTGTACCTCTTCGTAGTCAAGATGATGAACGTCCTTGAGCAGTTCCTGGTGAAACTGCTTCATATGTGTCAATATCAAAATCCGCCGCTGGTCCCGGTCAAATGCTTCTTTCCGGTACCTTTTCAGGCTGTACACTTTCATCAAATCGGTATCAAGCAAACTAACCAGATACTTTTCCTCTCCATTGTGTTCCACCAGCCGGTCAAATGTGGTATAAAGCCGCGGCTTTTCCGAAAGCGATGTGATGTTATGTTCCGACAGTACACGCAGCATATTTCGCTCATCAGCCATAAACTGAAGATACGCTTTCCCGAATGTATAAGGCATGACATTCAAAGAGCCGCCTGTGATCAACTCTTTTCCCGGGCACGCTGCTTCTGAAATAAAATCACGGAAAGAAGCCTGTCCTTTCGTAAAAATAATAAAGTTGTGGATGGCGGATTCCTTGATTTCTCTTACTACTTTCATGACGTATTTTGGAAGCGTACGGCTCATGAAAATATAAAAGCCATACTCGGTTCCACCGGGACTGGTAAGAGAGCCATGAATATTATTTCCCCTATTCAGTCCATACATGGATTTAATTTCTCTGCTGTCCCGCATTGTCCACCCAAAAGGGGCAAGATCAATCATCAGGTCATTTGCTGAAAGAAGATAGGGAAGAAATCGGCGCGTCACTTTCAGATCTTCAGCTTTCCGGTTTGTAGGAATCCCCTGCTTTTGGAGCATGGAAATTCCCTTATCCGTCAAACAGTGATAGGCACCGATCTTCCTTGTTTTTTCCGAAAGAATAGGCAGCGATTTAATCCAATCTGAATTCCTCATAATATGGGTCTTCTTGTTTGCATAATAAGCAGACATTTGAAAATAGCGCATCAACTGCTGGGTACTCAGCGCCCGGTATTGATAAAGCATATGCAGCATCTCTACATCCCGCGGTTGAATTCTTTTGACTACCTGTTTTCCGCCCAATTTCTTCACCTCGTTTTTGTCCATGGCCGGGATTGTTTAGTTTCCGTCAATCCTCCATGCTTCCGGATTGCTCCAACTAAACTTCCCTTTTTGCTTCAATCCACCAGCCAGTCGATAAAACAGGATAAAAGCGATATATTTACTTTCTCTTTCAGGTAAGAACAGGGAAATCCTAACTCCCCCTTTTCCAATAGCTTTTCATATAGGTTTGCCTGTATTTTTTAGGTAAGAACAGTTGGGTAAGGTTCGGTTATGCTGTTTTTGCTACCAGTTCTTACCTGTACATTGTCTTGCTCTACGTCACCGGTTTTTTCATAATTTTTAATTCCACATGTTTTGGTATTCGGCTGCTTCCTTCGTATTTTTCTCTTCTATTTCTCCTGTCATTTTTTCTTCCTGTGTTTGAAATTGCTGGCCCTCCGCTTCTTCAAGAATTGCGTGTTTAGACAAATGGGGCACCATGATTTCCTGAGAGTGATAACGCTCCATATAAGTAAGAAAATCCGCGAGATGTTCACGGGCTAAAACATATGCCTGAACATGATCTTTGTGTGGATCGTGGTAACCCTCCTCCATCACAGCCAGATCCCGCCAGCTGTCATCCTGTATTAATCCTGTCTGGCGGATGGCATCCAGCAAAAACTTGCGGTTCCGATTATCAAGATCGCGCACGAAACGATCTTTAAAATAGTGAATAATTAATACAGCGGCCCTGCTAAAGGTTAGATCACTAGCGTTTCGGTCATAGGCCTCAAAAGTAGCCCGGAAATAATAGTAACGCACCGCAGATCTGTACTTTCCATCCTGCTGATACAGCGGCAGTGTCCCTTCATACGAGAACTGAAAGACCGGATAGCCATTTATCTGCTTAGCTTCTGTCTTTGCACCTGGATAAACGGTCATGACCGGCTGTTGTGGCGAATAGTCTTCCAGCTCATGAATTCTTCTCATTACATCACTTTTTAACGTCTCCATGTTTTGGAGTAATTCCTTTAAGTGCTCGATTTTCTCCTTTATAACACTCACCTCCTTTCATGACGTTAACCAGCCTCTCGCGACTGAGAGAACAATGGATTTAAAAGAAACGTCAGACACTGATTTTGTCCACATGCGAAAAGCCGCTTACGTCTGACGCATCTGGGTGAGAACCTATGTGAATGAAGAGTTAGCTGCGTTAAATATGTCGGACATTCAAAAAATTTGTGTCAGACGTTTTCTTATCCATCCTTGTTGTAACGGCCTTTATTGCTCCTCCAACGTCATGAACAGCTACTCATTTACTTTCGGACCAAAATCTTTCACATAGCTCATCGGATCAACCGCTTTTCCGTTTATCCTTACTTCAAAATGAAGATGCACACCATAAGAGTGGCCTGTATTACCCATGGTTCCGATTTGCTGGCCAGCTTCCACAGTGGTGCCCGCCGGGATGCCTTTTTTGCTTAAATGTCCATAGCGGGTAGTGATTCCGTTTCCATGGTCAATGATGATCAAATAGCCGTATCCCTTTCCTTTTAATGCTCCATTCAGCTCACTGACAATCACTTTACCGGGCATAAAAGCCACAATGGGCTTGTCCAAATCGTTCCCGCCTGCAATATCAATGCCGGCATGAAGCCTCCCCCAGCGCTGCCCATAAAGAGAAGTGACGTTTTTGGTGTGGGGAACCGGCCAGGCGGTATCACCTTTGATCTCGACCGCCCCCGCGCTGACTTCAGTGACCCCGCCTGTATAGCTTTCAAAAAACCCCATAACATCTGCGACATACTTTTGACTGTGGTTATACGTAAAGACCGCTTTTCTCGGATCGGTTTTCACCCCGGAAGCGGCTAAATAGTTGGCAGTGGAATGAAGCGCATCATCAATGTCCATGGGATCGGCAACTCCGTCTCCATTGCCATCCACCCCATAGCCGCCGTATTTCTTGATCTGGCTTACATCGAGCATGGTTTCTTTATCGATATTGCCGCGTCCAAGGCCGGAACAGGTTGGATGACTCCAGCCTGTCCAGGTACATGGCATGAACTGGGTCGCGCCAACGGCACCCGCGTAACTTTCTGACAGGTTAGAGCTAAAATGAGTTTCTACCCGGTGAATAGCAGCTAAAAGAGTCCACGGGACACCGTACGCTTCTCCTGCTTTCTGGTAATGTTTTATAAACTGTTTTGGCACTTCGTTTTCACCAAGCTGGCTGAGCTGGACGGTACCCGTCGTTTCGGTAAATTCCACCGTTTCTTCTTCAACGTTTGCAATCAAGATAAGCGCAAAAATAAGCACCCCGATGACCATTACGATCGGCGCGCTCAGGATCAAGGGAATGATAAGCAGCCACTTTTTCACACCATCTCCCTCCCGGTAGCGTCACTACTCAAGATAATTAATCAGAAAATCAACGACCTTATATTCACCTTCCATCTTTTCAAGTTTTAGTTTGTATAAATCGGTTTCTGCTCTTTTGGCTCCTTCCGCATCCGTTACTTCGCCATTCACTTTTGCATTCCATGTCATCACTTCGGCCATTGGTGCAAATGGTTCAATGATTTCCAAGGAAATCAGTTTTCTTTCCACCGTCATGGAAGTAGGCCGCTCCGGTGCTTCTATCAAGAACCCATACAACTCACTGCTTACGGTACTTTTACTGTTTCTGATATTCTGAAGCGGATCTTTTCCATTGTACGGATAAAAAGCTGCAATAAATTTCTCAACAGCGGCTTTAGATTTTGCTATTTCTTCTTTGGTAAAATGCTCCTCCATTGATGGAGGCTGTTCTGATTCATTAACAGGTGTGGGAGGGATTTCCCCCAGGTCGCCGTAATCGTCGCCATAGTAATGCTCCGTTGTTTCCTGCTCGCCTTCGCTGTCACGGCTTGCGGCTTCCTTCGTTTCATGCTGACTGTTCTCTTTTGTTCTCACGTGCGGCGGCTGGCCATCCTGTTTCCTCCCTGTGAAAAAGCCCAGCACTAATAGCGCAATGGCTATCCCCATTACGCTGTTTACGATCCATTGCTTCATACGGCTGTCCAGTTGCTGAAACACGGTTACTCATCTCTTTTCGTATCCGTTTTAAAGTCATACAACTCTTGTTCATTCTCATGTTCTGTAGGCTTATAATCTCTAGGATTGTTGCGTACATCATCGGTCCATTTTTCCGTTTCCATATCCTCTTTTTTAGTTTCTTCCCTTTCAAGTGGATATAGTATTGGGTACCCTGCTGATTCTTGATTGGGCACATAGGTGTTATCATTCACATAAAACCCAGTATCTTTAATACCCTCTGTAGACTCGGTATGCCTTTCACTTTTAAAAGAAGAAACTGCTTCTTCTTTTTCATCGTGAAATTCGTTCTGTGCCGGTGGTATATGATGCTGAAGGCTGGCTAAATTCTCATAAGAATCATCGCCGTCTTCAAAAGGAGTATCCATTGCTGAATCCTCTGGCATTTGATTGCTGTCTCGTTTTTCTATGTTTTCATTCTGTTCAGGTGCACTCCAATTTGTGAATTGCATCTCTTCAGCCGGCTCCTCATGGTGTGCAGAATGCTCCATCGGCAGTGTATGATCTTCATCTTGATTCACTTTACTCACATATGAAACTTGTTCCCCGATCGGGATATCGGTATTATCAATAGTCTGCTCTGGATCGGCTGCAGAGTGCTGGCCTGGTTCGTTCAGCTGCTTTTTATTTCCATGTTTCCCCTGCAGGTGTGACAGCATTTGCACTTGGCCAATGCCGGACGTTACACTCTGTATGTTTCCTTCACCTGTGGCAATTTCACCAACCTTTCCACCTATGTTTGCACCTGCTGCAACTCCCGCTCCTCCTGCTATTACACCGCCGACTACTGCACCCGCTACTGTGGCTGTATTTTGCACGCCTGTTTTAACCGGCCTGGTGACGGCTTCCTGAAGAGACCCGACTTCAGCCCGCAGCGCTTGAAATTCTTTTGACCCGGCAGAGAAAATGTTTTTAATCCGGTTTCTGAGAAAAAACATAAGCGCCAGAAGTATGAACTGAAGGACACAGACGATAATGTATTCAGATGCTCCTCCAACTGCAATATTGTTCAAATTGTACACGATTTCTGATATCGCAAAAACCACAATTGCCCCAAAGGAGACTATAATTTTTAAAACCAGCGGAAGCCCCAGTTCAACGAAATACTTTTTCAACACACCGAATTGGCCTGGAATTGCTGCAAACAGCAAAGCAAAAGGGGCAACAGCTGCAATTCCCATGAACCAAAACTGGAAGACCAAAAGCAGCAGTGCCAACAAAAAGACAGGGATTGAGCACAGGCCATTCACTACTAAATACAAAGGGGTAAAAACCGCACGCTCCATTACAGATCCATAGGTCATCATATTATTACTCTCTGCTCGTACTTCTTTGTCTGTTACGTAGTCTTGCCTTCCTTGTCCCGGAGACAGTGTCAGCAGTTCTTGAATTCTTTCACTTCCAATTTCATCGACATCATCTGTACCGTACTGCATAAATAAATATGGACGGTCTACAAACAAAGTCCACACATTATCCATCATCTTTTCTTTCAATGTTATTTCTTTAGTGCCCCTAGATGTATTATTTGATTCTTTTACAGAGGTGTCATTCACAGAGCCAGAAAGGATAAGTTGGCTTGCCTCACTAGTAACTTGGTTAATTCCTGACAGAAATGCACTGTAATTAGAGAAAAATAGAAGCGCAATCGCAAATGTCAGCACCGTTTTCATCATTTCAGCGATTGATTCTACAGCTGCGCGTTTCCATACATAGAGATAACAAGCATAAGCAACGGCCAGCACAGCGATTACACCAGCAAAACTTCCAAATAACCCTGAGTTACCTAAAGTAGCTCCCGATATACCGGTAATGTCTAACATTAGCTCCTGAAGTTTTTCTATAAGCTGGTCAATTAAATTAAATTCATACGCAAGATTTAAAGTCGAAAGCATGAATTGGGTAAGGCGTATATTCAATTGGAACAAAAAGTTGTTAACCATATTCACCAGTTCATATATTTGGCTTATTACTTCGTTCTTTAAAGCAGAACCATTAACAAAACTCCATCCCCTCTTCCACCAACTTTTATTTTCTTCAGCTTTCATTTGTTCATTATCAAGTGGAACAATGTCTAACAAGTAGTGACTGTTTCCATTGCTCAGATCTCCATACTTTACTGAATATAATGTAGAGAAAATCCCCTTTTCCTCTACCTCAGAGTTGTTCATGATTTCTTGTTTTTCCTGTTTATCAGAATTCTCTTCTGCCAACGCTTTTGTAACTGGATAGGTAACTACTAGCAGAATCGAGATAAACAAGAAGATCTTTTTCTTAATACGACACATATTTTTAGGCATAAAAAAACCCTCCCTTATCAAAATAAGGAGTTATTTGGCCTTGTCCCCCCTTCATTAAATTACTTCTTAAAGGAGTTGTTTATTATTCACTTTCTCTGTACTCATGTACGGTAATACCCTTTTCCTTGCCTTCTTCAGATGCGAATATATCTGCTTTTTCTTCGTTGGAGATTCCTACTGGCTTAGTAACTTTCCATCGACCCTCATTATCTTTAACTATCATTATATATTCTGCAGTGCTTTCAGAAAGATTATTATCTGTAAGTTCATACTTTACTCGATAGTAAAGTGTGTTTTCTTCGCCGATACCGTCATAACGTACAATTTCATAACGGTCTCCCATTTCATCTTCCTTACCTGGATATAAATGCTCTCCGTCTTTTAGTAAACTTGTACTTTCTGCATATTGTATACCTTGATCTGTTAAAATTTTTTTCATACGATCATCGTCTCGTTCTACCTTTGACGCAATATACTCATACGCTACTTTATCCGCCGCTTCAAAATCTTGCTTATCTCCACATCCCGCCATCATTAATAAAATCAACAGCATCCCGCCAGCGAACAAACGACTTTTCCATTTTTTCACACGAACACCTCCGCTTACATTAGTACCCTTTCTTTTTCACGCCTACGCTCTTCTTCTGTAGAAGTGGAAGAATCAAAGGCATCGAGAAGGTCTTTAAACACCGGATTAATTTTAACCACTGCGGAGCGGCCGTAAATATCCTGAAACAGCGCCTCGCCCCGGTTGAGCCCTTTCAACGTTTCAATGTTTGCTTGTGTCTGTGGCAGGTTTAAGTAATCCAGCATTTCTGCTGCTTCACTCGTCTTTTTCATTCCGAAGCTGAATTTCATGCCGATGTTAGCGACATCTTCCCCGTAGTCGGACGCATTCTGCGACCCTTTGATAAGGGTCGTGTTGTAATAGCGTCCCTGGCGGATAATAAAATTCATTAATTCAGCGCCCACCGCACTCCGGTCTACACTTCTTGCTTCATCCTGGAGAATAATTTTATGCCGGGACCGGTCCTGGCTGAACATGTACTGCTTGGTGAAGGCCGTCAGCGAAATCATAATTGCTTCCGAAATTTTATGTGCTGGACGCGGCTGCTTTGTATGGGCATCCGGCAGTGTTAAATTCTGCACCATCATGACCTGAAGCGGCTTGTCCACTGCCAGCGCTCTGTAATCCTGGCCAACTTCTCCAAACAGAAGACGGGCCAGCTGGTTGCGCCGCAGTGTTTCCAACGTGCCTTTCAGCCGTTCAACTGACTCATGCCGGCTCTTCGACATATTTTCCGGCCGCTTCTTATACAGTTCCTGAAGATAGGAAATGACAGCACCAATGCATGGGTCGTTCATGTGTGAAACTTCTTCCACCGCTTCACTTAAAATGGTGTACTGGTCATCTTGAATATGAATGCCTGCCAGATATGAAAGAATATCCATGCAGACATCTTTTGCTTCCTCGATATTGGTACTGGTACGGAAAGGGTCGAGACACCCAGCATCCTTCTGGCTGCGGCCAAGTGTCCACAGCGAAAGATGCTCTTTCGGAATAAACGGCAGCCCTTCTTCCCAACTTTTCCTATATAGTGATAGGTAAGCCTTTGAGGTTATCTCCGGCTTTTCCCCCACTTCACACCGTACGCGCCCGTTTCCGGGCATGCGGCGTTCCATCGATTCCAATTGAATAGAACTTGTTACCGTTAAGACTGCTCGAATATAAATTGTCATACACTTTTTGTGTCATAATATTCGCTATGTCTTAGCTCGGTTTTCTTTAACATGGGCTGTAACCTCATTAGTGATCTGGAGTATTACATCTCTTAGTCTTACCCGGAACCATGTCAACCAATAGTAACATTCAATCTTCAATCGACTAGTGGCTATCCCTCCACGTTCATTACACGTTTCATCGGTACTGTGCCACCACTTTCACTGCCGTTAAGCCAAGTTATATCGACAACTAATCTCATTGTGACTTTCCTTGGCAACACTTCAAAGGGAACAAGCCCTCCATGCCGGCAGCTTACCACGTTCCGTCATTCTTATCTGCACATACACTTTTAGGTTTCCCCTATGAGCCTGCTACCTTGATAACGCCTGTAACGATATATGGGCTTTCATAAAGGAGAGTTTTACTCACCCACAGTAGCGACACGTATTTGTGTCAGAGAACCTTTCGATTCCCTTCCGATATAGACCCGTACCATCAGGGATTCGTCTGCGCTTACTAGCGATCGCCTCTAGTCCATCGCGCATCCTAACCTTGAGTGTTTTATAGACCTCCGGTCTATCAGTTACACCACCCACCGCTGGACAGCTTTCGTATTAGAGATTCTAATTTACGGTAACCTTCAACCGACTTCACCGAGCTTCATACAGTTCAGTACTTGTTGACATTCCTGCATGTCGGAGGATTAAGGGAAGCCCTTCCAGACGTTACTCCTTCGTTTGACTTCTCAGAATGACAGTTCACTGCTGAACTGTTGAGTTCAACAGTGCCTAAGCTTTTCACTTAGGAACGTGTCGCACCTCCCTTGGGATCTAAAATCAGTGCCTGTGAACCGCTCAACACGGATAAATACGTAAACAGGTTCATA
Organism: Domibacillus indicus; assembly: GCF_000970685.1. Classification (GTDB taxonomy): domain Bacteria; phylum Bacillota; class Bacilli; order Bacillales; family Domibacillaceae; genus Domibacillus; species Domibacillus indicus. Next base: position 12,866 of record NZ_LAJB01000030.1, on the reverse strand, counting down.
AAAACCGATTTCCCTTTGCCGGTCATGCCCGCTACCAGAACAGAAATCGAATCCACGACATTATGAACCCCTTCAAATGCTTTGGCAGCGAGGTCTGGCTTGATGAACACCGGCCGTTTAAACTGCTTTGTATAACCGATAAAAAGCCCCCGGTTGTCGCCAATATTGGTCGTAGCACCAAACAAAGCCCCGGCTAAGACGCCCGGGGCTGCTTCAATTTTATAGTCTGTATGATACTGCTTGGATCCCGGAATGGTTTCCATCGCCAGTGCAATCTGTTCCCCGTAAGGAGCAAGTACACTGATCCCATATCGTGAAAGCTCATTCCGCAGGCTGTCTGCTCGGGACTTTAGTGTTTTTTGGTCTTTTGCATTGACTCTGAACACAAAAGAGCAGCTGTAGGCGGGCTGGCCGCTTCTTTTAAAATAATTTTCCATCTGGATGGCACCCTGTTCTGAAGTTGAAACACTTAAGTCTACACCTGTGCCTCCTTTGACCGCTTCCTGCCGCTGATCCTCAAATTCAAGCCGGGCGTTGCTCAGCTTTTTCCGAACCTGTGTGTTATGCTGATGGTAAGCCCGGATGGAAACACCCACGGGAAATGGCATTTTCGCTTGAATTTTATACAGCCATTCAAAACCTGGGTGATGATTCACCTCATCCATTGAGTCACATACAAGATACTGCACATACATTTCTTCCACATCATTTTCAATGATCTTTTTCATCAGAAGCATTTTCGGCCCTACTTCTTCCACACTTGCACTCTGCAGATCCAAGAAAGCTTGTTCATCCGGACGCACCGCTTTGTGTATGTCTCCGTTCTCTTCCACCCCTTCTACATATTCGCCCGGCGTAGAATCAGGCCGGTGTTTCACGTCATGATTTGAATTGGTAACCGCAAATACTTTTTCAGCCAGGTATACAGCTTCTTTTGCGCTGATCGGTTTAACTGCGGAAGAAAAACCGCTCGAAACGGTTGTAATTAAAGTCTCCGCCTGTTCTTTCCAGGCATCGATCTCTTCCTGCAAAATGTCATACGGCTCTAACCCCATCGCCCGGTACACCGGTGATTTAAACCCAATCAAAAATTTCTGCAGGGCATCCAGTGCGTTCGTGCCGGCATTTCCTTCTTTGTACTTGTTCTTTTCCGGATTCAGCTGCACACCCAGGTAATGATAGTACTCACTCGTTTCGTTAATTTGGCGCTGCTTTATTAATACATCTTTCAGCTGCTCCATAAAAGCCACGCCGCTTTCTTTCAGCGGATAGCTCAGATGCTGCATCTCCTGAATCGTCTCGTCTAAAACCGCTCCTGTGTCTGTAGGGGAAGGAGAAACCACAAAATGAAGGTCATGGCCGTTGTTGGCCAGAAAAGACAGCTGCTGCTGAAATGGTATCATTTTTTCTTCCGTTTCTCTAAAGTCATAGCCGAATCCTTCAACCCGGTAGTACGCCCACACTGTGCCATCCCGTCCAAACAGCAGATTTCCTTCAATGTGCTTAATCGGAAACTCCATCATGCTTTTCATCAAGTACCGCACTCCTTTGCCGCTTATTTGTATGTGGTATAACCTTTAAAAGCGTACATGCTAGGTGTAAACCTATGTTTTTTCTTTCTCGGTTCTTTGTACGTACAGACCACGTCCACTGCAAATGTTTTCGGTTTTCTCATTTTCCTTCCCTTAAAGTACGTCACCCGCTCCAGTCTCCGGCAATGGAAGCCGATAAAGGAGCGAAAATAGGAAACAGGGGACCGGTTCTCAGTTCCGATGTCAGACAGCAGCCAGGCGAGCGTTACCGGAACAGCAAAGAGAATGCCGGCTGGTATCCAGTGCAAAAGCACACCCAGTCCCGGAGTGAAATACCACAGCAGCTCCACTGCCCCAAAAAAGAAGAAATAAAAAACGGATTTTAAGCGTATTGGCCTTCCCAGCTGAAGGCCAAAAAGCTGGTAGATTTTCCGGTCGAACTTTAAAAAGTTATTGATCACATACAAGGGTACCCGGTTCATTTTATCGCCTTCTTTACTCGTTTCTTCTATATAATATATTTAAGCTCCTATATTGAGCTGTCCGCTAAGCCATTCTGATAAGTTCAGCAGTACCTCCGGGTTCACCACAAAAATGCCGATAAACGCAAGGCCGATCAGGCTCCCGATCATGGTCAGCCATGCCCGTTTATACGCAGCTGCCAAGAGCACAATAAACAGCACAAACAGCAAAATGTACTGAACCTGCTCGGAAAACCACTGGAAAATTCCTTCTAAACTCATTGCTCATCCCCCTCACTTTCATTCATGGCAGACACGACAAAACGCCCGCCCTCTTTTTTGACAGCCAGCTCATAGTCCGTATGAAACTGCATGTCTGATTCCGGGTCCTGCATGATCACTTCACTTTGCACACTGTATTCGCCTTTCTTTTTCCCTTCATAGATATCTGCAGATGCAACTTTTACAAATGTCATCGACTTATTTAAACCGGCAATGCGGGTTCCGTCTTCTAAAATATAAGCAAGCTTGTCAGTTGAGTCTTCTGTGTAGCTTTTAAAAAACGTATCGAGGAATCGGCGTACAGCAGATGTTTCCGGTGAGGAAGAAGCTTTTTGCAGCCCTGTTTCTTCCGCTTTTACCGTCGTCTGCTCTTTCATATAAGTGAATTTCGGCAGTTCATAGACTCCATATGAATGCCCGTCATAAGCTACAGGAACCACAAAATACTTTGATACATTTTTCGTTTCGGGCTCATCCTCATCCTTTGTTTCACGTGAAAACTCTGCACTTACATAAAAAGTGATCAGCGACTTGTTACTGCCTCTTTCTTTTACCTGTTTAACTGCAGAGCTTTTGTAAACTGAATTCCATGTTACTTTTTCCATATTCAAGCCTGCCTGCGGGTCCAGTCCTTCAGCGAGGAACGCTTTTAGCTTTTCCTGACGCTTTTTCTTTTCTTCCTCACTGTTTCCCCAATTGAAATAGTGGGTGGTAAAGCTTTTGGCAAACTGGACGGCTTCTGGTTTTACAGCGGGATTTTCTACAGCTTCCACCGTTGTGGCTTTAGGCGTGTACGGTTTTTCGGTCTTTGAGAAAAGCGTTACAGCGACGGTTAAAAACATAAAGCTGAACAGTACCCAAAAAGCAGCGGCTCCTGCTCTTCTCGCCATATAGCCTTTAGGCCGGCTCTGTTTTTCTTTTTTCCGGACCGCCTGCGGCGGACTGAGCATTTTCTTCAGCATATCAACACGCCTGGATATTCTTTTTACACTGCTTGTCATGTATAAACACACTCCTTTAATACTTCCTGCTTGTTCCAGCCAGGAAACAGATGGCGATAATCAGCAGTATGGTTCCCGTTGCACCAAACTTTCCCAAAGAGGTTTCATACAAAGAGGCAGCCTGTGCCTTGCTTTCATTCCACAATGGCTGCGCACCTGGGAATTCCTCCAGCATTACGCTTCCAATGGCGAAAATCAAAAACATCATTAACAAGGCTCCCAGCAGAATCTTCAGCATATAGGTCCATCCTTTCTTCCGTTAGAATTACAGATTTTGAATGAGCATCACCACCTTTAAGAAAAAACACAAAAAACACGCTGCTGAGCGTGTTGTATCCTGCGCTTTTCTTAGACATTTCTCCTGCACGATTTTTCTTTTCTAGTCGATTATGCCAAAGGACGTCATCATGGCTGCTGCACTATCGTTTAATGCTTTTTCAGTCAGCCGCTTTTCATTTTCTTTCCTTGGCACAGGATCCTTCTTCTGTGTAAAAGTTATTTGTTCCTTTGCCAGCTGGTTAAGGAGCTCCTGATGATGATTCTCTGCCATTTCCCTCATTGCCTGCAGTTCTTTCCAGACGGCTTCATGCTTATCTGATTCTTGCTTTTCTTCCGCAATGGTCCGGCAGGCAAACAGTAGCATCCGGCGGATGGCTTCACTTCTTTTGGAATCTGCAAGCCCTTCAAGCAGTTCATACAGCTCATCATCGCCTGCTTTCAGCCGAAAGCTGTACCGTTTCTTCCACTTCTGTTCCATCTGATCACATCATGTTCCGGGTGGATTGTTGGCTAAACAATGCTTTTCCCAAACGCAAATAACCAATTGCATTCGCAAATTGGCTTTCATTAATCGTAATTAATCTGTGGTCAAATGATGGCTGAAGATAAGATTCAAACAAATCGCCGCCCCCGCCTGCAAGAAAAATTCCTTCATATAAGTCTGACTCTTCTGCCCAGACCCCTTTTAGGCGGTCTGCAATATTTGCGGAAATGGACTGCTTGCTTTTTTCGATTACATTGGCAAAATCAATCCGCTTCCCTTTATAGCTGAGCTCATTATCTTTCAATATCCGGTCAATAAAGAATTCATTTATATCAGCACCGCCTGTCTGGGCTTTAAAAGCCTGACGAATGTCACGGTGAAGGTTGATCACTCCTTCATCCGCTGTTCCTGACAAACGAGCAATCGGCGCAAAAGAACCGCCGGACTGCATTTCCACTACCACAAAGTCAGTCGTCCTGAACCCGACATCAATTAAGGCTACCACAGCACCCTCTCTCATCAGGTGCGGATACCCAAAGCTTCCTTCATGATTGATCAGCGCAGAGAAAACGGCTGAAGCCCCCTGCGGAAACACAAGTGCCTGCTCAATATGGACGGCTCTGCTTACATGGCTGAAGGGTCCTGTTTTCCATTCCAGTTTCGGCTGTATCCCGGTAATCGACTGTTGAAATTCTTTTGCCTGGGCGTGATAAAAATCCAGTGGCAGCCCCGTAGCCAGCTGCACGTTTTTAGTCGACTTATCCGTCACCGCCTGAATAGCTGCATTGAGCAGAACATGTGTGTAAACATGGGTGAATCGCTCCCTCTCAAAAATTCTTGAAGCGGATCGGGATTCTTTGGCCAGCTCACCAATAAAATAATCCTCCCCCTGATAGACAACCTGCATGTTAGAGAGTGTTAGGTTTTTCTGGCCGAACAAATCTGTAAGAGCCCGCTCATAGCCTTTGCCTACGAGAGAAGGAAAAAGCACTCTTTTCCCGGATGAAGAAATGGCTTTGACGAACCCATAACCTAGGTCTACAGCTACCTTTTCCATCGAATCACTCATTTCCTTTATTTTTTTTACAAAAAGGCATGGCTGCGCCATCCCGTCCAGAGATCAAAAGATTCTTTCCAGGCTTGTTCCTTTATGGAGTTTTGTTACCTGAACCACTAAACATGGTATTTTTATTTGAATCTGCCAGCTCTCTTCCTAGAGAAAGGCACAAAAGTCTACCCGCTCCTCTCCAGCCTGATAACTCCTGGGACCGGCAGATGGATTGACAGTTTTCCTGTAAGAAAAGCGCAGGTGAAGCCTTTTCTTTTTTGTAAATACGTAAACAACGGAAAAGGCATTTGGAGTGTCTTTTTCTTCTCATGCAGAAACAGATGGCACGCTTGGATCCATTTTTGGATGGGCAGCTTCTCACCCGGCCATTCGGGATCGTTCTCTTGCCCATCATTTTGTGCCTGTTTGAAATTCACAATCTCTTTCTCACAGTCCAAATCCTCCTGGATAATTTCAGGTTCTTCCACTTGCGGCAGATTTGCCTCTTCTTGAATGACATTCATTTCTATGCTTGGTGTAAGGTCTATTGTGTCAAAAAAATGTTCCACTTCTTCTTTCGGGATTGAATAAGGACTGACAATGCCGCATACTTTTGGCACTCTCTTCACCAACTGCCAAAGCTCTTTCGGAAGCTCGCAGAAATTTTCTTTCAGCTCCAGCAGAATATAGCCCTTCATGACCGAGTAAATTCTCTTTGAAAGCTGCAGATCTTTCAGGTTTTTTGACTGCCGGCTGATTTCTTTCTGGTAACACAGCCGAAGACTTTCCATTTCTTCACTGCTGTCTGATGAGATTTCAGCATGTGCTGCACGCAGTGCACTGAGATTATCTTTAATGCGCTTTCTCTCAAGATACTGGGCGACATCACATTCGTCTAAATATTCCGAAACTTCATCGCATAAAGAATCATCTTTTAGTACATGGGTAAAAGACTCCAGCGCATAAATAGCCTTTACTCCTACACTACTCATAGCTTCCAAAACAGACTTCAGCATTTCCTTTGCTTCAATTTCCTGTCCATTTTTTACCTGTACTGCAAAGAAAGACATCTGCCACACTCCCCCTTTGTTTTTAAAACAAGAATGTATAGAATGCCATTGACTGGGGTGTTAGTAGATTACTTGTTTTCCTTTTTATGTAACACATTATATTTCCACATTTTGTGGAAGTCAATGTGTTTTTTCAAAAATAGGAAAATTTCCTCTTTTTGTGGCAATTTGGTATACTTTTCTTAATACTGTAGGGGCAGGGTGATGACATATGTCGAGTCTAGGCGAAAAATTATATCAATGCAGGATCAGAAAGGGGCTGTCGCAAACTCAAGTCGCAAACTTATTAAATATTTCTACCTCCAGCATGTCGGGATACGAGAAAAACATAAGAAAACCGACCAATGAAAAGCTCGCTCTTTTTGCAGAATTGTATGAAGCGCCGATTGCATGGCTGCTTGGCATCCAAGAAAGCAGTCACTACAGCACAAGCGACCAGGAACTGCACTCATTTATCAGGGATCCTGAACTGGAAAGATGGTACCGGGAACTTCCCGAATCCAATGAAGAAGATTTGCGAAAACTAAAAAAGATGTGGGAAACGATTAAAAATGAAGATACAAGTGTTTAACATTCTTCGGCAGGTCAAGATTTAGGAAAACTAACATGCTAGCAAAAATTTAGTCGAATGGAGGATTCTATGAATAATCATCAGCTAGAAGAGTATATTGACCGGCTGTATTCTTTAGCATCTATTCGGACTTCTGAAAAGATTAACATGTTTGCCATTGCCCAAAAATTCGATATTCGTCTGTACTTGTGGGATGAATCCAGTGAGTCCAGCCGTTATAAAGGAGTTTATCGGATCTTTTTAGATAGGCGCCTTGAATCATGTAAGCAATGGAGCGAATTTGCACATCAGTTGTGTTGTGTTTTAAAAAAGAAGGGGATCCATTAAAGGCTTCTCCGGTGTTCAGTATTGAATCTACCCGCTTTCCTTTTCATTTTCGGGTCTTGGCTTTCATGCTCGAAAGCTACTGCTTTCTACTGATAAATGTAAGGCAGCCGCCTATGTCTCCGAGATATTTAATGTAATACAGTGTTAGCGGAAAAAAAGAGAAACCAATGGATGTAATGAGGCTCACAAAATATTCTTAAACAGATCATCTTTTAAGAACTTCTGCTTAGTCAAAGCGAGGTTCTTTTTGTTATTTGCTAAGCAGTGTAATCTGCAGACAGTGACACAGTTTAAATTCAACTAACTTATCAGCAGACCTAGTTTATAAAGATATAAGAGGGTTATGTTAAAACCTTTATCTAAATTATATTCAAACTTGCAGATGTATTTATACTCGTATTTGTATCTCCATCTGAATACAATTCTGAACTTGTCTGTAATCCTGATTTAAATTTTCTAATGAGGATTAATCACCAAAGCCTTTGTCCCCCCTTTTAAAAAAGTGAGAAAGCTTTGTATTTCCTTTCAGGTATGGCTTAATGATTTTGAGTAAATTCCTGTCCAAAATCACTAACAAAAAGTATACCTAACAAAAAGTATACTTTTGATTAGATACACTTTTTGTTAGGTATACATTTGATTAGGTATACCTGTGAAGAGGAAGGGGACGAATATGAGTGAGGGACTTTCAGGACATTACTATCCATCTGGTCAATTTAAGTAATTTATGCAAATTCGTAAAGCCTGAATGGTGTAACCGTTTATGTACTATTAGCAAGTGAGGGGTTATTTCATGAGAAAAATGCCTACGGGTTGTAACGGTAGTGGAAAGCGAAACACCCTATGATGGAGCTTAGCCGGCTGCACGATAAAAATTACAGCATCGCTCATCATCATTAATTTTTTGCTTTTTATTTAAAGTGACTTTTTAAAATAGTTGGTAAAAAGAAGAATTGCCTCTTGTGTTTAAAGTGCAATTGTATTCTAAAGTGAACCAATTTGTATTCGCCATTATTAATATTGTATGTTTAACGAAAGAATTTGTATTCACAGCAACTACATCTTATGCTTTGCGGTATTCACTTATGTCTTCTTTAAGAATCCTTGCTGCTTTTTCGTGAGCAGGAAGGATGGTTGGAAGTGTTACCTTTTTATCGTATTACCGACTAGAAGACTCCTTTAGATTACTTTGCAATTAATGAGAAAGGTTCCCTTCTTATGGCTTGTTCTAGACAGTTTTTGTTACCTTCTCTCTTTTCGTATACTGATACATACATATGATGACAATTTGAAATTTTATGTATACCAAAAGATACAAACAAATACAACTTCAGAGATGCCTAACCAAAATCACTCTTCAACTATTTGGTATAGAGAAGGCTGGATATTAAACAATAAAGGAGAGTTTGTATAGAAATTACTATCAAAAGTGTACCTAATCAAAAGTATACTTTTGATTAGGTACACTTTTGATTAGGTACACACGTGCGTAGGTATACTTTTGCTGACTGTCGCTTAATACTTTATCATTCAGAGATAAGAAATTATCCTACATTTTTTTAGCCAATCCTGAATGCTCCATTGTCACAAATAAATCGAACAGCTGAGGGATGCTCACTGCCATTTCCACCCTTTAGAAATGTCCCTGCGATTAAGCGTAAGTTTGGTTGCTTTGTCCCATAGGAGATTCCCGACTTAAGGTCACTTAGTGCAAATTGTTTTACAGTTTGTTTTTTTCTAAATGAAAAGGCAAGAATGTCTAGAGAAGAGTTGCAATTAAAAAGGGAAAAAACAATAAAGTCAATGACAGCTAAAGACCTGCCTATATTTAAATAAAAGTATTGATGTACAGCCATAGAGCTAGCGGACAGACTTTTCGCATATTGCTTGGTTCTTGTCCCTTTTAGCTAATTTCAGAATGAGATGATACTCAAAGTGATAATAATGAGCCGAGTAATATTTATTCTAAAAAGACCTTCAGCAAACAGGACCGTACTAGCCAGTCCAGTAAAAGCTATTTTACTCTTGCTTAAATACTGTAACCTGTACTGAGCAAAATTATTTTTGACCCAAACACCGAAAAAGTGAAAGAGCTTCTAATATCAATAACGTACACGGCATCAAATATCAGGTTGAAAATCTAAAAGTATGAATTATTCAGGGCCTCTGTCTCTTTGCTGGCCTTACTCCCGAAGAATACAGATTAGGAGCAGACTTATATCCAGAGCGTAATAACTTGTGCCCGTCTTATGCAGTTCGTTGGATCATCCGGCTTAGCTCCAAAAGCTCCTGTCTCGACACGGCGATTTACTGTAATACTGTAAGAAGAATATGGATTCTTTTGTTTCTTAACATCAATACGGTAAATAAGCTTTTTCCTGGATAGACAGTGCTTGTTCATCCCTTTGCATCAATCGCTGAATTTCCTCACGCCAGCTGCTATTTTCGTTAGCTGGAGATATGTTTTGGTCCCGTTTCATATCCTCCTCCAGCCAGTTATAAAGAATTGGATGCGTCTCAAATGTTTCTTCAGCTTTTTGCTGGCTGAACTTGTTCTTTAAGATGCCATAAAAGTAGCCGGAGAAATCTTTTTTAATTAAGCGGTTCTTATAAGCAAAAACCGCTTGTTTAAAGCTTTCAACAGCTTTCTTCTGGTAAAACTCTACCGGATTCTTGAGGCTGGACTGCTTGTAGCTGATCACTACACGTCCCCATAAGTGATAAACCTCTTCGGCGGTTCTGAAGAATGGTTTTACAGCAGAAATAAATTCTTGCGGAATATTTTCCGGGATATATGTTTCATCCAGACCGTTTTTCTTACGTAAGATTTTTAAAAGATTTTTAGAAATGGATAAATTCTTGGTAGAAACTTTTTTCTGCTCTTCACCCTTACTCTCACAAGGGATTTCGGAATTTTTGGCTTGGCATTCAGCTTGGCATTTAACAAGTTCAAACGCGCTGTTCCAGATATGAAAATACGGATGATCCATAAAAATATGTATGGCGGATCCTAGGCCGTTCTGCGTTGTAGAATGGCGGTGTACAGTTAGAATAACACCAGCATCGCGAAGCTGTTTGAAAATATTTCTGACCGTTCTTGGAGCAAGGCCAAACCGATCTGAAAAGTAATCTTCTTTTGCAAAGCAGTACCCTTTTTCTGCAGAAAACCAGCAAACCATTTCAATAACCTGGCGGGTTTTATCTTTTAAGTTGTAATAAGTGTCTCCGTACGCAGTTATCACTTTTGATAAAAGATTCAGCTTTTGTTTTTGCTGCTGGCTGCGGTTTTGCGTGTAAGGCTCATAGCTGTATAAAAATTGAAACTCCTGGATTGATAGTTTTCTATTTTTCCCCATACTGGTTCATCTCCTTTCAGAAAAGATAAAAGGCGTATCTATCGCTATACGATAAACACGCCTTTATTTTTCCTGTGAGGATCCATAAATGGTTCGCTTCACCACCGAGAAGGCATAGCTCTTCTCGGTTAATGAAAACACAAAGTTTTCAGGTGAAAGCAAGTGTTTATCGTGGCCTATTTACGATGAATGGCTGATGAAGTGCTGCAAGTACTCATCAACACGCTTTTGCCTTTTTATGTTGAAATACGTTTATTTAGATGTGGATTTTTTAGTTGTTGTTTTTATTGCCCCCTACACTACACCACCTTTAATTCTTTGTAAATCCCTCTAGAATGCGTTTTCAGAGGTAATAAAATAGCACATGTAGAAATTTCTACTTGTGCGAGAAAGTCAGTGATTTCTGCATGAGTAGAAAAGTAGAAATTTCTACTTGTGCGAGAAAGTCAGTGATTTCTGCATGAGTAGAAAAGTAGAAATTTCTACTTGTGCGAGAAAGTCAGTGATTTCTGCATGAGTAGAAAAGTAGAAATTTCTACCTGTGCGAGAAAGTCAGTGATTTCTGTATAAGTAGAAAAGTAGAAATTTCTACCTGTGCGAGAATATGAAGTAAAAAGGAATTTTCGGAATACTTGATATAAAAGGATTTAATGGCAATGCAAAATAAACACAAGTAGAAATTTCTACCTGTGCGAGAAAGTCGGTGGTTCTTGCACAAGTAGAAAAGTAGAAATTTCTACCTGTGCGAGAAAGTCAGTGATTTCTGCACAAGTAGAAAAGTAGAAATTTCTACCTGTGCGAGAAAGTCAGTGATTTCTGCACAAGTAGAAAAGTAGAAATTTCTACCTGTGCGGGAAATCCGACGATTTTTGCACAAGTAGAAAAGTAGAAATTTCTACTTGTGCGAGGGAGAAGGATTAAAAAGTGTGAAATATTACATTTATGTTACAAATTATTTAGCCGCGAAAATGCCAAATTTGGACATTATTTTTAAAAAGGTGCTTCTCGCAAATTTCTACCTGTGATAAGATAAAAATAAGTAGAAATATGTTAGGTATACTTTTGCAAGCAGCACTTATTGAGAGGAGAAGGTTAGATGACAGCAAAAACGATAGTAGTAGGTAACTTTAAAGGCGGAGTTGGGAAAACGAAAGTGGCAGTAATGGCTTCTTGGGAATTATCGAGAGAACTGAATAAAAAAGTTCTTCTTATTGATATGGACCCGCAAGCAAATGCGACAACTCTTATTGCTAGATCAGCAGGAATTACAGAAATCAAGTCTTCTATTTTTGAAGGGTTTGAAAAGGGAGATCTGGCTTCTACGGTTATGCATGTAAATGACAATCTGGATCTTATTCCGGCCACTGTTTCATTTAAAAACCTTCCAAAATTTTTATACAGCAAATTTCAAGAAGATCTTGACCAGGTTTCTTATTTAAATCGGTTATTGGAGCCGTTAAAAGAAAACTATGATTATATCTTAATTGATGTACCACCTACCATCAGTGATTACTCTGATAATGCGATGATGGCTGCCGACTATGTCTTAATTATTCTGCAGGCACAGGAGCTTTCACTGGAAGGTGCAGAAACCTACATTTCCTACCTTCAATTTATGATAGATGAGTACGAGGCTTATATCCAAGTAGCAGGGGTACTTCCAGTTTTATTACGTCCAGGTGGGCGGGTAGACCATGCGACTGTAGAAAGAGCCAAAGAAATGTTTGGTGATGATAACGTATTCGAAAATTACGTGAAGCATTTAGAACGTCTAAAAGCCTGGGATATCACAGGAATTACATATAAAGATCACCATGACAATCGCGCGCATCAAGTTTTCGTTGATGTTGTTCAGGAAATGCTCGACAAAATAGAAAAGATTGAAGGCGGTGAAGAAGCCGGTGAGTGAGAAAAACATAAAAGGACAGTTACTGAGAGTTCCTAAAAAGGATAATTTAAGAGCGCAGCCTGTTAAGTTTAACGACAAAGATCCTTTTAAGTATAATGCAAAAAGTTCAGTATCTACTAATCAAGTAAAGAATAGGGAAGAATCAGCGAAAAAAGAAGAGCCAAAAGCGGAGAAGGCAGAAAAGAAGCCGGAAATAAAAACAACTAGTATCCATTCTATAAAAGAAGAAACGGTTGTACCGCAGAAGAAAAACCATGACAGGGTGCCTGTGTCGGTAGAACCTCCAAAAGAGACAAAAAAACGTAAAGCAGTGGTTGGGAAAAATAACTCGACTAAAACGATTAAAGTTCCTTCTTTGCTTCATACGCAGATCAATATGCTTGGGAAGTTTATGGATGAGAATAAAACATATGCTATCTTGAATGAGCTGGTTGATAATTATGTAGAAAACAGGTTGACCGAACGGCAACAAAAACAGTTTTACTTTATGAGCGAGTTTGTTCAAGAAGATAAATAACTTAGTAAGCAAAAGTGTACCTACACAAA
>NZ_LAJB01000003.1 GCF_000970685.1 Domibacillus indicus | reverse complement strand
TCCGGGCCCCAGGCTGTTGACAAACGCCCGCTTTCGGCGTCACTTGCCGGCTGTGAATGCTCATGACCCCAAAAGGTCACTCCGCTTCCCAGCCGGCGGCGTTTCTGGAAAGACAGGCGTTTTCAATCAGCCTGCGTTCTAACTTTGTCTACACTCTCAAACCGCTTCATAAGAGGCGTTTTTTTTTGTTTAATCAATTTCTTTCCCGGCAGCTTTACGGATTTCTTTGCGCTTTTGGTATAAGTTTGAAGCTATAGTTTTGACAATTCCGTAAAATGGAATAGCTAAAATAACGCCCCAGATCCCGGCGATGTTGCCGGCAGCGAGAATCACTGTAATAACGGTGAGGGGATGAATATCGAGTGCTTTTCCCATGACATTCGGTGAAATAAAATTGCTTTCAATCTGCTGGGCGATCAGCATAATGACCGCTACATACAGTGCCATCTGCGGCTCCTGCAGAAGGGCGATAAACATAGCCGGCACAACGGCCAAATACGGGCCGAGGAACGGAATAACGTTCGTGATCATCCCAAACAGCGCCAATAGCAGCGCATAATCGAGTCCGATAATTAAGTAGCCGATTAACAGCATGATACCGACAAGAAAGCTGACTAACAGCTGTCCCTGAATATAGGAACGGAGCGTTACATCCAGGTCATGCAGCGTTTTGCGGATCCAGGATCTGCGTTCTCCATGGAAAAAGCCCGCAATAAACGGTGCGAATTTTTCATGATCCTTCAGCATGTATACAAGGAAAAATGGCGCTAAGACTAGCAGGAACAATCCCTGGAAAAAGTTTTGAAGGAACGTTAACAGCCAGGACCCAAATCCGACCGTCCATTCATTCAGGTTGTTAGAAACATTATTAATTGCATTTTCAACGGATTCCTGAGCCTGAGGCGGCAGGTCATCCCGGTGGCTCAGCAAGTAATCTACCCATTTTTCGCCCTGCTGGATCATTTGCGGTGTGTTTTTCGCTAAAGAACCGGCCTGGCTGCTGATAACAGGAGCAATCATCGCATAAATAAGCCAAAAAGCAGCCACGACAACAACAAGCACGAAAACAATGGATGCCCAGCGCGGGAGCTTTCTCTTTTCAAGAAAGTGAAGAAGCGGGCGCGTTAAATAGAAAAGCACCCCGCCGATTAAAAGCGGGAGAAAAATTGTTTTTGCAATAATAACGAGCGGATTGAACACCTCCTGAATTTGCTGAAACATAAAGATAATCAGCATTGCCAGCAGAATGCCGACCCCCGTTTGAAACCAAAGTTTACTCGTCAAAAAAACACACGTCCTTTCTAAACCAACATATATCATTACCCGATTATACGAAAAAAAAGCCGGGAAGTTCCGGCTTTTTAAAAATAAAGATGTGCCACTCCTGCAATAATCGGCAGAGAGATAAGCGTGCGGATAATAAAAATCAGCAATAAATCTTTAAAAGAAACAGGAATTTTCGTTCCGAGAAGCAGTCCGCCCACTTCGGACATATAGATAAGCTGGGAAACCGATAAAGCTGCAATAACAAAGCGTGTCAGCTCGCTCTGAATGCTTTCGCCTAAAATTGCCGGTAAAAACATATCCGCAAACCCGATCATAATTGTTTCCGATGCTTCCCTGGCAAATGGAATCTGCAGCAGTTCAAGCAGTGGAATAAACGGAAGGCCCAGCCATTGGAAAAGAGGAGTAGTCTCTGCAATAATTAAAGCAGTTGTTCCAAGTGCCATAACAATCGGTATAACGCCAAGCCACATATCGAGCACGTTTTTAAGCCCGTCCGCTGCTGTTTCGGTAAACTGATTGCGGCCGGCCCGCTTTACTGCCTGCTCGTACCCATATGAAAACGATGTATAGCCGGCTGGAATCGCTTCGTCATCCGCCTGGCGCGGCGCTTCATTAATAAAAGTGTCCGGTTTCCTTGAAAGCGGCGGAATACGCGGCATAATAAGTGCGCAGGCAATACCGGCTAAAATAACAGTTAAATAAAATGGGATAAAGTACTGCTCAAGCCCAACCTGGCCGATTACGACAAGGCAAAAGGTAATAGAAACAACGGAAAACATCGTTCCGATAATGGCAGCTTCTTTTTTCGTATAAAAGCCTTCTTCATACTGTTTGCTTGTCAGCAGAACACCAATCGTCCCATCGCCAAGCCATGAAGCGAGTGCATCAATCGATGAGCGGCCCGGCAGCAAAAAGAGCGGGCGCATGATTTTCGTTAAAGAATAGCCGACAAATTCAAGCAGTCCAAAATTAAGCAGAAGCGGCAGAAGCAGGCCGGCAAACAAAAATACAGAAAAAAGCACCGGCAGCAGGCTGAACAGCAGTGTTCCGCCGGTTGCCTCCGACCAAACTGCCTCCGGCCCAATTTTAAAATAAGTCATGACGGCAAAAACCGCTCCGGCAATACGGACAATCGTCCAAAAAACGGAAACATCAAACAGGGAGGCCCAAAAAGCGGAGCGGCGTATAAATCCTGGCCGGACTGCTTTTACAATAAGAGTAAACAAAGCAGCAAGTACAATAAGGAACGTCATTAAGCCGGGAATCATGCCGCCAAGGGCATTTTGAAGCGCTCCAGACAAAACGGCAATCGGAATTGTCATACCATCTTCCATCGGCACCGGTGTCATAAACAACAAAACCCCTAGAGCGGACGGAAGGATAAACCGCCACGGGGAACGAGATTCATGCATTTATAGAAACCCTTTCTTGTATAAATATTCATTACTTGCACAGTTTAATTCATTATGCCCTAAAAATCTACGTTTCAGCACATATTCATAAAATACAGAATTTTGATTGCGCTTACAATGCTTTAGCAGCAGCACTCCAGCATTTTACCGGATTATGGACTATTTTCGTGATAAAATAAGAAGGGATTAAATATAAACGAGAAGGTGACCGAATGATTACAAGCATCGCAACGGATATGGATGGAACGCTGCTCAATGGGAAAATGGAAGTAAGCGAGGCGAATCGAGCCGCCATTAAAAAGGCCCAGGAGCTTGGCATTGAAGTGATCGTGGCAACAGGAAGGTCTTATCAGGAAGCCCGTTTTGCCCTTGAGGGCACTGGTATTGCATGTCCGGTTATTGCAGTAAATGGAGCAGAAGTACGCAATGCAGAAGGCGAGATCATTCAATTTACGGCACTGGAAGACGATGTGGCTTACGACTTGTACCGCCGCCTGAAAGACATTGGTGTTTACTTTGAGATTTATACAAATCAGGCGACATATACGGACAATCCGGAAAAAGCGGTTCAGCTGCTGATTGATATTGTGTTGTCTGCCCATCCCGAAATAAAAGAGGAAGATATCCGCGAGCGGGCCAGTCTCCGGATTAAGCAGGGCCTTGTGAAGCAGGTAGATAACTATGAAGAAATTATCAGGGACACGAGTCAGCATATTTATAAATTTTTTGTTTTTTCAACAGATTACAGCCTTTTGCAAAAAGCATCAGATAATCTGGATGGAATTGATGGCATAGCCGTTAGTTCTTCGGGTAACGAAAACCTGGAAATAACGAATGACAAGGCACAAAAAGGGATTATGCTGGAAAAGTATTTAACTTCAAAAGGGCTTTCTATGGAAGATGCACTTGCAGTGGGAGACAACTACAATGACGTATCGATGCTTGAACGTGCCGGTTATTCATATGCTATGGGCAATGCGGACGAAAACATTAAAAAAGCTGCCCGGTTTGAAACAGCGAAAAATGAAGACAGCGGCGTAGCCAGGGCAATTGAAGATGCACTGGAACGAAGCATGGTCAAATGATACAATAATTCTTAAAATTCGTAATTAGAAGGAGAATTCGCCTTGTCAAAAGTATCAGTAGAAGAAATCGTCGTGGCGAACCAGGTGCTGAAAGACGTGGTTATCAAAACGCCGCTTCAAAAAAATGAACTTTTATCTGCGCGTTACGGCTGTAATGTGTATTTAAAACGTGAGGATTTGCAGATTGTCCGGTCTTTTAAGCTGCGCGGGGCCTATAATTTTATCCGCAGTCTTACAGCAGAAGAGCGGGAAAAGGGAGTGGTATGCGCAAGCGCCGGCAATCATGCCCAGGGAGTTGCTTATTCATGCTTCGCGCTGGGGATTGAAGGGAAAATTTTTATGCCGTCTACTACACCGCGCCAAAAAGTATCACAAGTAAAGCGGTTTGGCGGTGACAAAGTATCGGTTGTCCTGACAGGAGACACATTTGACGATTCCTATGCAGCGGCTATGGCCTACTGCACAGAAGAAGAAAAAATGTTTGTTCATCCGTTTGATGACTACCGGACTATTGCCGGACAGGGAACCGTGGCAGTGGAAGTCTTAAATGATATCCAGGTGCCGATCGACTTCATGTTTTGTTCCATTGGGGGCGGCGGACTTGCGGCGGGGGTCGGCTCTTACTTAAAAGGTATCAGCCCTTCTACTAAACTGATCGGTGTAGAGCCGGCAGGAGCAGCTGGTATGAAAGCATCTTTGAATAATGAGCAGGTTACCCGTCTTGATACAATCGATCCATTTGTTGACGGGGCGGCTGTGAAGCAGGTTGGCGATTTGACCATGGATATTTGCATGGAAGTATTAGACGGAATTTCAGTGATTCCAGAAGGAAAAGTATGTACGACGATTCTTCAGCTGTATAATGAAAATGCCATTGTAGCCGAGCCGGCAGGGGCTCTTTCAGTTGCGGCACTAGATTTTTATAAAGATGAGATAAAAGGAAAAAATGTAGTCTGTGTGGTCAGCGGCGGCAATAATGATATTGAACGGATGCAGGAAATTAAAGAGCGTTCGCTGATTTATGAAGGGCTCAAGCATTACTTTATTGTCACGTTCCCGCAGCGCGCCGGGGCCCTGCGTAAATTTATGGACCAGGTGCTTGGCGAACATGATGATATTACCCGCTTTGAGTATACGAAGCGGACAAATCGCGATGAAGGACCGGTGCTTGTGGGTATTGAGCTGAAGCACAAAGAAGATTACGAGCCTCTTATCCAGAGGATGAAGGAAAATGGCTTCCCGTACATGGAAATTAACAGCGATCCGCTATTATTTAACTTGTTAATTTAAAAAAGAAAAGCTGGCCTGCGCTCTGCAGGTCAGCTTTTTTGTATTTCACTCACTTTGTCTTTTTCGCCAAACGTATATGTCCAGAAGTGCTCATAGTTAAATCGGTCGTGCAGCTCGCTTCCTTCAGCCGCAACACCGGACTCCAGTTCCTTCAGCATCCAGATTGTCTGAGAAATATGGGCTTTCATCGCAGCCATTTTTTTGTCATATACATGACGGATATCGTAGCGAATATCTGCCGGACCGATTTCTTCAAGTGTGTTATTCGCAAAGGCAACACAGTGAAGCTTTGGCCGCTTGTCGGCCTCCATCGTGCGAACGGCGCGTATGACGGCACGTGCCGTTGCTTCGTGATCCGGATGAACAGAGTAGCCTGGATAGAAGGTAATAATAAGTGACGGGTTTAATTCATTAATTAAGTCTGTCACAAGATTCATCATTTTTCGGTCATCTTCAAATTCAATGGTTTTATCACGAAGGCCCATCATGCGCAAATCTTGAATGCCAATGGCTTCCGCTGCTTTTTGCAGCTCCGCTTTCCGAATGTCCGGCAGTGATTCCCGTGTTGCAAATGGCGGATTGCCAAGATTCCTGCCCATTTCACCAAGTGTTAAACAAGCGTAAGTGACGGGCGTTTTACGTTCGGTATGAACGGCAATTGTGCCGGAGACACCAAATGCTTCATCATCCGGATGCGGAAAAACAACGAGTACGTGGCGTTCCTGTGCAATTTCCATCGTTTCTGTCATGGTTTTCAATCCTTTCTCTTACTTAAATGGCGTTTTGCCCATTTCGAGAGCGACAGCCAGTTTTCCATCGAAGTCATGGCCGGCCATAAGCAAATGTCCTTCTTCATCAAATCCGTAGTGTGTCAGCCCTTCTGCATATACCCATCCAATCGCAAGCTTTAAGCCGATGCGATAAGGACCGTCTCCAACAATTTTCCCATGCTCATATGTAATTTTTGCATTACGGATATATGCTCCTGCCGAAAAGAACTTTTCGTTAAAGTGCGAAGCGTAGGCGCCGTTTGTTGTTTCCAGATGAAGATATACCTCTTCACCGGCGAACTTATTAATAAGCTCCTGCACTTTTTCCGGTAAAATCGGTTCCATGCGTGTTGCCCTCCTGTCAAGATCCATTATTGCTTCATTGTACTAAAAAATAATCGAGATAGCGAAAATCTAGCTTTTTCAGTATGATGAAAAGGAAATCATTTTAAAATAGAGGTGTTT
Organism: Domibacillus indicus; assembly: GCF_000970685.1. GTDB lineage: Bacteria > Bacillota > Bacilli > Bacillales > Domibacillaceae > Domibacillus > Domibacillus indicus. Next base: position 596,452 of record NZ_LAJB01000003.1, on the reverse strand, counting down.
AATTTGCTGAAAACGATTATTCGGGAACGGCGCTCCATTAAAAAATTTAATGGCAAGCCTGTTTCACTTTCTGATGTAACCGCCGTTTTGGATGATGCTGCGTGGGCACCGAATCATGGGAACCGCGAGCCGTGGCGTTTTGTTGTGGCAGGGGAGAAGGGGCTTGAAGCCATCCGGGAAACCTTGAAGGAGTGCACGATTCCAAAATGGGAAATGTTGTCCGAAGAAGAGCTGGAAAAGAAAACAGCCGGCTTTAAGCTGCCGGGTGCCTTCGTATTTGTTATTGTGCCGGAAGATGCGCGCCAAAAAGAACGGCTTGAAGACTTTTCAGCTGCCAGTGCCTTTATTCAAAACGCGCAGCTGCTTGCCTGGGAAAAAGGAATTGGAACGTGCTGGAAGACTCCGGCCTGGCTCGATGCCCCAAAATTCCGCCAGGCACTTAACGTAAAGCCCGGAGAGCGTATTTTAGCGCTGCTGCAATTTGGCTACTGCGATGAAGTCCCAAAAGCAAAAGAACGAACACCGATTGAAGAAAAAATTACGTATTTCGGCTAAAAGGCCGCCATGTAGTGTGAGTGGCCTGAAGGGGACGAAATAAAAGAAAAGCCCGCTGAACCTCTCGTTCGGCGGGCTTCTGCTTGTTATTTATTGTTGTAAGCGCCGTGCATAACCGGGCCGACATACTCATTCAGCTTCCAGCCATATTTAATCGCTGCGTTTACGAAATTCTTTGCGTTATGGACGGCTTCTTTTACATCCTGGCCGTTCGCCAGGTTAGCTGTAATCGCAGCTGCAAATGTACAGCCGGCACCGTGGTTATAAGTAGTATTGTGCTTCTCGCCTTCAAGCAGTTTAAATTCCTGGCCATCATAAAAAAGATCAATCGCTTTATCGCTTTCGAGCTGCTTGCCGCCCTTGATAACGACATTTTTCGCGCCAAGCTCATAGATTTTTTGGGCCGCTTTCTTCATATCATCAATTGTACGGATCGGACCGACGCCTGATAACTGCCACGCTTCAAACAAGTTTGGAGTGACGACCGTTGCAAGCGGCAAAAGCAAATCACGTGTTGCCTCGGCTGCTTCTGGATTTAATACCTCGTCTTCACCCTTGCATACCATGACCGGGTCAATAACAACTTTTTCTACATTGTTTGCTTTAATAGAATCAGCGGCTGTTTCAATAATTTCCGGTGTCGCAAGCATGCCTGTTTTAAGCGCATCAATGCCGGTTGACATCGCTGTTTTTAATTGGGCTTTAAGCGTATCAATCTCTATTGGAAATACACCATGGCTCCAGCCGTTATCCGGATCCATCGTTACAATAGTCGTTAACGCTGTCATGCCGTATGTGCCATGCTCCTGGAACGTCTTTAAATCGGCCTGGATGCCAGCGCCGCCGCTCGTATCAGATCCAGCAATCGTTAATGTCTTTTTCATGATGATCTTCCTCCTCTGTTTACACTTTCTTTAGTGTAAAAAACTATTTCAAAATGTACAAGAAAAAACGCCCCGTGTAAAGGGCGCTGCCGCTATTCATTATTTGTTAAATCGGCCGCCACTACTACTATTAAGCCGCGGGCAATCTGTTCTTCGTATTGTGAAGCTTCTTCTTCGGGCACTCCGAGGCTTTTCAGCTTATCATGAATCCGGCTCCGGCGGCCTTTAAACAAGCTGCCGACTGTTTTGGACACGCCCATTTCTTTTACTCCGACCTTGCCAGTATTGGTTTTATTGACCAGCTCCCTGGACTCTTCTTTATCGTAAACAAAAATAAAAATATTTTCCTGCTTAAAACCATCCTGCAAAAAAGCAGTGGCAGCACTTGCTGCTTCCGTGCGGGTCCTGGCTGTTTGAGCTGCGTACACAAAAAAACCTCCCCGTGCTGCATTTTTTATTGATTTACCCGCCCGCTTTATTTTTAAACAGAAGCCAATTCCTTTATAATGAGAGAGGAGGTGAGCCGTATGACAAAAACAATTTTAACAAATGACTGGGCCCCGCTGCTTGAGGAGGAATTTGAAAAGCCTTATTACCAGAAGCTCCGGGCTTTTTTAAAAGAAGAATATGAAACGAAAACCATTCATCCAGATATGAATGATATTTTTAATGCACTTCATTTTACTCCGTATAAAAATGTGAAAGTTGTTATTCTCGGGCAGGATCCCTATCATGGCCCCAATCAGGCGCACGGCCTTAGTTTTTCTGTTCAGCCGGGAATTATGCCGCCGCCTTCTCTGAAAAACATGTATAAAGAATTAAAAGAGGATCTGGGCTGTCCGATACCGAATCATGGTTATTTAAAAAAATGGGCGGACGAAGGAGTTCTGCTGTTAAATACCGTTTTAACTGTCCGGGATGGAAAAGCCCATTCTCATCGGGGAAAAGGCTGGGAAACATTTACCGACCGGGTGATTCAGCTGATCAGCGACCGTGATAAACCAGTTGTTTTCGTGCTTTGGGGAAGGCCGGCTCAAAGTAAAAAAGCGCTCATTGATACAGAGAAGCATGTGATCCTTGAGTCTCCGCACCCGAGCCCGTTATCAGCTTCCCGCGGATTTTTCGGCAGCCGTCCGTTTTCTAAAGCAAATGAGGCGCTTGCTTCTGTGGGAGAAGAACCAATTAATTGGTGCCTGGAAAACAGTGTGTAAACGTTTCACGTGAAACAAACACATTTATCGGCTTCTGGTAAAGAAGGGACGTGGTTAAAACGGAACCAAACTGCATGAAATGCCAAAATTTCTTTGTAACATGGGATGCGAAAGCACCACGTGGCTGCCGGGCGTACGGTTTTAAAACAAAGCAAATGCCGTCTGTTGTCGTGAAAAGGTCATCAGGCCATCCATGCTTTCAATTTTCGCCGAAAGCGGGTGAGAAAAAGTGAACGTTTCATATGAAAAAATACTTCAAAAGATGGAACAGGAGATCGCTGCTGCCAAACACGCGAATGGAGCCGAGCTGGAACGGCATGCTTATGCAATTAAATCGTTATGTGATTTGTTACTCGGGCTGGAAAAAACACCAGCATCCGCCAAAGCAGCTGCGCCGGCTCCTTCCGTTATTCCTCCTGCGGCACAGCAGCCTGTTCAAGTTGTTGGACAGCAGGAGCGTATTGCGGCAGAGGACGGATCAAATGGAGAATCTATTTTTGATTTTTAAAGGAGAAAAGCATGAAATTATTTATTATTTTGGGTGCAGTTAATGCCTTCCTGGCGGTGGCGCTTGGTGCATTTGGCTCTCATGGACTGGAAGGGAAAGTAGAAGCGAAATATTTGGAAATATGGAAAACGGCTGTTCAATATCAAATGTTTCATGCAATCGGCTTGCTTCTCATCGGATTTTTAGCAGGCCAATTCCCGGGCAGTTCGGCGCTTAATTGGGCAGGATGGCTAATGTTTTTCGGCATTGTGGTGTTTTCAGGAAGCTTATTTATTCTGGTCATTACCGCGATTAGTAAGCTTGGTGCTATTACCCCCATTGGCGGGGTGGCATTTTTGGCTGCGTGGATTCTAGTGATTGTAGCTGCAGTTAAAAATATGTAAGAAAAGAGAGCGGCGTACTGCCGCTCTGAGAGTGTAGACAAAGTTAGAACGCAGGCTGATTGAAAACGTTTGGCTTTCCAGGAACGCCGCCGGATGGGAAGCGGAGTGACCTTTTGGGGTCATGAGCATTCACAGCCGGCAAGTGACGCCGAAAGCGGGCGTTTGTCAACAGCCTGAGAGCGGCGTATTGCCGCTCTTTTTTTACCCGTTAAATGGGTATTCGTAAGCAATCTCGCCGTCAAACGTTGCATAATCTAAATAAAGAAGAGGGATCAGATAGCGATGGCCGGTTGAAGGATGGCTTAAAATAAGATGGTCGCGTCCTGCTGCTTCAATACGCCCGCGGAATACTTTAGCGTTCCATTCTTTATTGTTTTCAAACGTTGTATAAACGGTTACCATTTTCCCTCGGTTTAAACGGAAAATATTCTCGATATACGATTCTTCTGCCTGCGGTGCTGCCGGGGGAGCCACAGGCGGCATTCCCTGAGGCGGCATTCCTTGATTCATACTTCCCTGGCCGGGCATATATTGATACGGGTTCATAAAAAAAAGCGCCTCCTTTTTAATAAACAGATGGGCAAACGGAACGGAGCGGACTGAAAAAGCAGTGTGCTTTAAATCGGCCGGTATTCGGCTGATTGTACCACTGAGCGGGACAGGCACCCGCCGGTTCAAAAAACCAGAGTGCATTGGAAGCAGGATGATAGCGGCCGCCTCTTAACACTTTCCGTGCTAAATCAATATCTTTTTGGCGCGCGCTTTGATAAAAGTAACCTTTTTGTGTAGCTTCAAATCCGCCGGGCGACTGAAACACCATTGCCCGGATTGTGCGTATGTTTTTGAAATCAAGACAATCCGCACGAGCCCGGTTTACACCGACATTGCCGACCATCAGCATGCCAAGCGGACCTTCACCTTCTGCTTCAGCACGCATAAGCCTTGCCAGCAGCCTGACATCTTCTTCTGTGTGAGCAACCACAGCCACTTTCCTACACCTCCCATTTCACTTTATGCATATTGGGATAAGAAGGTGCAGCCTCGCATATAATCAGTCGGAGCAAACTGTGCTTTAAGCAAGGAATTCTCTGCGCCGGGACGCTCAGCATTAAACAAATTCAGCTAAATCGGCACAAGAAAGGCGGCACCTCGAAGAAGCCGCCTGCCCGTTTTCATTGATAAGAAAAGCTACTTCTTTTAAAAAGCAGCATAGTGGGCTGACGGCTTCGCTTTCCTGCAGGGTGAACGCTGAACCAGCCGACGCTTTGCGCCGTCTGTTTCAGTCTGTCCACTCGTCCTGCGGGAGTCTTCTTCGCCAGTCCTCCGCCCGTTCCGTTTCAAGAAAAAAACAGAATAGAATACGGCTCTCTTCCTTTTGACAAGAGCAGAAAAACAAATCCTGCTGTTTTTCCTTCCTGCACAGGCGGCAGGCGCAGGGTGGAAACTCCTATGGAACAAGCGGGCAGATAAAGACTAGGAGAGCCGCAGGGAGCGGAGGAAGACGGGCTTATCGCCTGCCCCCTAGAAAGCAGAGCCCTGCGAATGCCGCTGTTTCTTACATGGATCAAGCGCTGTTCTTCTGTTTATGTAAATGGCCAACTCGTGAATTTTATGGATATAAATTCCTTAAGGACGTATGAAATGATTCTTGGACGAATCTTTTTCAACACTATAAAGACTGGCGACAAAGTCGCCAGTCTCGGACGGTGCTCCGGAGACACCAGGTATTTATCTTTAGTTTACATGCATCATCTGGGCGAACTTATCGTCTGTCAGCAGATGGCCGACAAAGAATGAACCGAATTCACCGTAGCGTGCGCTTACTTCATCAAAGCGCATCTCGTAAATTAACTTTTTAAACTGAAGCACATCATCTGCATAAAGGGTAACGCCCCACTCGTAATCATCAAAGCCGACAGATCCGGTAATGATTTGTTTGACAAGCCCTGCATACTGGCGGCCGATCATTCCGTGGCTGCGCATTAAGTTGCCGCGCTCCTTCATTGGGAGCATATACCAGTTGTCCTCGCCCTGGCGGCGTTTGTCCATAGGATAGAAGCATACATACTCGGTTTTTGGCAGCTCCGGATACAAGCGTGCGCGAATTTGCGGGTTCTGATATGGATCTTCATCTGATGACAGGTAATTGCTAAGCTCTACAACCGATACATATGAATAAGCTGGAATTGTGAATTCAGCGATTTTCAGCTTGTTGAATTCTGTTTCAATGACGTTTAATTCCGCCATAGTCGGGCGTAGAATCATCAGCATAAAATCTGCTTTCTGGCCGATTACGCTGTAAAAGGAATGGCTGCCCGCTTTTACTTCCTGAACAGCTTCTAATTTATACAAAAATTTGCGGAATTCGGCAATAGCGCTTTCCCGCTCGTCACTAGACAGCATCTTCCATGAAGCCCAGTCAATGGACCGGAAATCATGAAGGCAGTACCATCCGTCAAGCGTTTTTGCTGCTTCACTCATGTTTTTCACTCCTATGTATTGTAGTCTGTCTCTAATATAGCATAAAATGATCAAAAGCTAACTATACGGTGCCCTGTTCCGCAGGCCCAGGCTTGAATCGATTTTTTGAAAAGCTTCAGCTAAAAAAGAACACTTCTTAAAGGAGATACAGTTATGGAACAACCAGAATCGCTCTTATGCCGGCCGTCCTGGCGGTTTATTGACCAATCCGCCTATGGGCCCGGCTTTAACCCGATACATTCCTTTGCAACAGATGATGCCCTGGCAGCAGCAATTGGTGGGGGCTGGAGTCCCGCTACCGCACGCGCCTGGGTTCACCATGACACGGTGGTGCTCGGCATTCAGGATACGAAGCTGCCATATTTAAAAGACGGAGTGAAAGTACTTGAAGATGCCGGCTACCGGGTCATAGTCCGGAACTCAGGGGGCCTCGCTGTCCTGCTTGATGAGGGTGTATTGAACCTGTCGCTTATTATGCCGGACACAGAAAAAGGCATCGATATTGACCGCGGCTATGAAGCGATGTACGCGCTTATCCGCCATATGTTTCCGCAGGCCAGGATCGATGCCTATGAAATTGTCGGTTCCTACTGTCCGGGAAGCTATGATCTTAGCATCGGCGGGAAAAAATTTGCCGGAATTTCACAGCGCCGTTTAAAAAAAGGCGTTGCTGTTCAAATATATTTATGTGTTAATGGCAGCGGAGCGGAACGGGCCGCAGAAATTCGCGCCTTTTATGAAGCGGCCAAACAAGATACTGAGACAAAATGGGTATATCCAGACATTAAACCGGATGTAATGGCCTCGTTAACAGAACTTACTGGAGAGCCGTTAACCGTTCAAAGTGTCATTGTCCGCTTTCTGGAGTCGCTGAAAGAGATCGGCGGCCCGCTTGCAGGAGGTTCTATGACACCATTTGAAGCAGAGGTCTTTGATGGATATTTGCAGCGGGTTATTGAACGAAATAATAAAGCCCTGGTTTAAACTTACTCTGCTACTTTTTCAAGGTTTCCGTTTCGTTCCATTTTGAACGTCACAGCCGGCCCTTCTTCATCGTCAAGAGCGACAAACTTACGGGCACGGTTCATAATTTTCATCAGTGTTTCATAGTCTTCCTGCATAATCTCGGAAGATTGTTCAATTTTATTTAATCGCTGCTGCAGCTGCTCATTTTCTGCACGCAGCTGTTCGTTTTCCGCTTTGATAGCGTCAATGGATTCAATGGTTTGCAAATAACCAATAACATCTGTCATTGTTAACGTTCCTTCGGCAGGAGGCGTGTAAAGTACTTTTTTCTCCATCGTGCGGTTGCGCTGCTTGCGCTGCTTTTTCGCGAGGCCGAGCGCTTTTTCATACTGGGTGCGGACAACGGCATTCCAGCGGAAGCCGCAGGCTGCAGACGTCCGGTTTAACAGGTCGCCGACTTCTTCGAAAGCGTTCAATTGGGTGCTTCCTTCACGGACATGGCGAAGAACCGTTTCAGCGAGAAGCAAATCATTTTCTTCTGACCAGGCATCTTGACGAACTTTCATGTTATCATCTCTCCTTATGAAAATAGTCTCTATCAACAGGATTGCCGGACATCTGTCATTTTATACGTGGTAAGCTTGCAAACACGCTTTTTTCCATGTAAAATATCGTGATGAATGAATGGAAAGGAAGGTTTAACATGGCTAACGAGTTTCGCGTATGCGATGATTGCCAGGCAGTGAATTTGAAAACATTGATTCCAAAGCTTGAAAAATTGGATCCAAGCGCATCAATTGATATAAAATGCCAGTCATATTGCGGTCCCGGCCGTAAAAAAACGTTTGCGTTCGTCAACAATCGGCCAGTTGCGGCATTAACAGAAGACGAGCTCATGGAAAAAGTTATAAAAAAACTAAAATCATAATCGCAATCACCTTTTCTTTTGAAAAAAGGTGGTTTTTTTTATTTGCTAGCAGTATATGCATTCATCAGTGCGAATTTTCCCATAATCATTGATTTTTCCGTTATAATGGACAAAAAAAGAGGCGGGAGGCGCATATGTGAGCTACGCGAAGCAGAAGTTGAAAGAAGAGAAAGTGTTTAAAGATCCGGTTCATCGCTATGTTCATGTGCGGGATGTAGTGATTTGGGATTTAATTGGCACAAAAGAGTTTCAGCGGCTGCGCCGGATTCGCCAGCTGGGTACAACGTACTTTACGTTTCACGGAGCGGAGCACAGCCGATTCAATCATTCTCTCGGTGTCTATGAAATTGTCCGGCGGATTGTTGATGATGTTTTCCGCGGCAGGCCGGAATGGAGTGCAGAAGAACGTCTTGTCAGCCTTTGCGCTGCACTGCTTCACGATGTAGGGCATGGCCCGTTTTCCCACTCATTTGAGAAAGTGTTTGGGCTTGATCACGAGGAATATACCAAAAAAATTATTCTTGGCGATACAGCGATCAACCGGGTGCTGGGCAGGGTCGGCGAAGATTTCCCCGAAAAAGTGGCAGAGGTTATTAATAAAACATATGAGAATAAACTGGTAGTAAGCTTAATCTCCAGCCAGATTGATGCGGACCGGATGGATTATTTGCAGCGTGACGCCTATTATACTGGTGTGAGCTACGGCCATTTTGATATGGAGCGTATTTTGCGGGTAATCCGCCCCCGCGAGGAGCAGGCTGTATTCAAATTAAGCGGCATGCATGCAGTAGAGGATTACATTATGAGCCGCTATCAAATGTACTGGCAGGTATACTTTCATCCCGTAACGCGAAGCGCGGAAGTATTGCTTTCTAAAACACTCCACCGGGCAAAAGTATTATATGAGCAGGGCTATGCTTTTCGCCAGCAGCCGGTTCATTTCACTTCATTATTTGAAGGGGACTGCTCGCTCGAGGAATATGTGAATTTGGATGAATCGGTTGTCATGTTTTATTTTCATGCATGGCAGGCTGAAGAGGATGCCGTTTTGAGGGATTTATGCAGCCGCTTTATGAACCGGAATTTATTTAAATATGTTGAATTTGATCCGGCGGCTGAGCAGGAGAAATATGCGGAGCTGGAAGAGCTGTTTCGAAAAGCAGGAATCGATCCTGAATACTACCTCGTGCATGATTCATCCTCGGACCTGCCGTATGACTTTTACCGGCCGGGTATTGAGTCGGAGCGGCAGCCTATTTACCTGTTAATGAAGGATGATGAAACATTGCAGGAATTATCCGGGCGTTCAGATATTGTAGAGGCTATTTCCGGAAAGCGCCGGACAGATCACAAGCTGTATTTCCCGGTTGACGTTTTGCGTGATGAATCATCGAACCGGACCGTTAAACGGAAAATTAGAAACATATTAGAAATCTATCGTAAATAAAGGAGACCACTTCTTGGAACAATTTTTAGCATTTCGACTTGAACAGCTTCCGTTTGTTATTATTGCGCTGCTGGTTGCTTTCACCGTGCATGAGTTTGCACATGCGTATACAGCATACAAATTTGGGGATGATACGGCAAAGAACCAGGGACGGCTCACGTTAAACCCTGTTCACCATCTTGATCCGATCGGAACGATTTTTATTTTAATCGCCGGCTTTGGCTGGGCACGGCCTGTGCCGGTCAACCGCCGGAATTTTAAAAATCCGAAGCTTGCGGGCGTGCTTGTCTCGCTTGCAGGCCCTATCAGCAACTTTCTGATTGCGTTTCTCGCATTTGGCCTTTTGTATTTCATTATCGGCAGCGCGCCGGTTTTTGCCATTCAGCTGTTAAATATGATGGTCTGGCTGAATGTGCTGCTGTTTGTATTTAACCTGCTTCCATTCCCGCCGCTGGACGGCTACCGGATTTTAGAAGACCTGGCACCGCCGCATCTCCGTGTGAAAATGACACAGTACGAGCAATACGGAGTGCTGCTTTTTCTCATATTAGTAATCACTCCTCTTGGACGCTACACGATTCATCCCTTTTTAAATGTAGTTACGAATGGGGTTCTAGATGGTTTTCAAACGATTTTTAGTGTATTTCTGTAAGGAGGACTAACGATAATGGAACAAAAAAAGAAAGTCGGCTTTAATATCATTAAAAATGATCCGACAGATGGACATAAAGGCTTCGGAAAAGGCTCACTCAGCCTTGAAAACGTATCACCGGTCATTATTGATGTGGAAGACAATTCCGCTCATATTGATATCGGGGCGATGCATGCGCGCAGTGCAGTCGAAAAAGGCATCAAGTTTCTCAAGGAAAAAGACGAGGTGCCGGATGCAAAGCTGTATTGGCTCGTATGGGTAACCATTGACCGGAACGAGGAAGGACCTTATTATGCGGGGGTTACAGCTTGTGAAATGACGGTCAACCGTGAGATACGCCGCGGCTATAAATCACTGCCGGAGCATGTAAACCGGATGGATAAGTCACTAAAACGCCATATTATTGTCGATGTAATGGACGACCGGTCCAAAGGGATTTTAAAGGATTTCCTTATCAGCCATAATGCGGAGATGTGGGAGCGTTCAACAGACGAATTAAAGAATGGCTTAAATGTGACGGAAATGTGAAGTTTCTAAAATTACGCTTTCTTCTGTTGCCGGAGACAGCGAAAAAGAAGTAAACTGAAGGCAATGCATAAACTGCATAAGCTAGGACATGCAAAACGCCCGGGAATAGTATCCCCGGGCGTTTTGCATGCTATCGGAACCATGCCGGCAGCTCTGGAAACAGTATATCTTCTGCTGGCTCATTTTCCTGCCGGCATTCCTCTTTCGGTTCTGTTCCCCGCTCAAACAGCAGCTTATGGCCGCCGCTGCAGGCTGTTCCTGTTTTTATATCGACTTCGACTTCGACAAGACTGCGCGGCCATGTGAATGATTCCGGCTGCCTGCCTTTATGGACCTTTTCCATGTACTGCGACCATACCGCTTTTGCACGCGACCGGTCTTCCGTTTTGGTAATCTCCGACCCATCATCATAGCCGGTCCAGACAACCGCTGTAAGAGAAGGGGTGAAGCCGGCCATCCAGTAGTCATAAGGAGTAGAGCCGGATTTCCCGGCATAAGGACGGGTCAGGGAGGAAGCCATGGCTGCACCGGTCGGGGCGGCATAGTCACTTATGGTCTCATCAAACATGCCTGTCATCAGCCTCGTCAGTACGGCTATTTTTTTTTCGTCAAACCGCCGCTCGTGCTGTTTCTTATACTTATAAAGCACTTCCCCGTCCATGTTTTCTACTTTGGTAATGAAAACGGGCTTTCCATATACGCCGCCCGAGGCAATGGTTGCATAAGCATTAGCGGTCTCAAGAACTGTCATGCCCGATGTGCCAAGCGCGAGAGAAGGCACAGCTTTCAATTCAGAGGTTACGCCAAACCGCTTCATTGTGTCGGCAAGTGTTCCAGGTCCTAACAGCAGGTTGGTTTTTACAGCGTAGATATTATCGGAAACAGCCAGCGCCTCCGCCATCGTTACGCCTCTTTCAGCATACTGGCTGTTAAAGTTTTTGGGTGAATACGTGGCATTAAATGTCGTTGGTTCGCTTTTTCGCTTCGTTACAGGGGTGAATCCTTTGTCGAGCGCTTCGTAATACAAAAAAGGCTTCATTAAAGAGCCTGGCTGCCTGTAGGCTTGGACGGCACGGTTAAACGGGCTTTTCTTATAATCCCGCCCTCCGGACAGAGCCGTTACATAATGAGTGCCGGGATTGATGGAGATAAGAGCTGATTGAATGGCGGCACCGGCTGAAATGCCATTTGCCACTGCTTCATCCGCTGCTTTTTGGTGTAATGGATTCAGCGTTGTATATACCTTTAACCCGCTCTGCTCCCGAAACCCAAGTGACTCGAGCTCGGATCTCGCCGCATCAATAAAGTAAGGAGCTTCACTTTCACTGTTGGCAAATGCTCCAGTTATATTTGGGATTTCTGCTATTGCCTGTTTGTATTCATGCTCCGGCAAATTCATTTCAGATAAAATAAGGCGTCGCCGGTTTTCGGATTTTTCACGGGAGGCCAGAGGTGAATAGATAGAAGGGCCCTTCGGAATGCCGGCAAGCAGGGCTGCTTCTGATGCTGTCAACGTATCTGCAGATTTGCCAAAATAAAACTGCGAAGCTGCTTCAATTCCATAGGCACCGTGGCCAAAATAAACAGTATTTAAATAGCCCTCCAAAATTTCCTCTTTTGAATAAAAAGCTTCAATCCGAAGTGCCTGCCAGGCTTCCTGTATTTTACGGCCCCACGTTTTTTCGTGAGACAAAAAAACGTTGCGTGCGTATTGCTGGGTAATGGTGCTTGCTCCCTGTACCTTTGCCATTGCTTTTATGTCTGCCAGCGCGGCACCGGCAATCCGCTTCGGATCAAGGCCGAAATGGTTATAAAAATTTTTGTCCTCAATCGAGATGACGGCATCGATGACATAGGGAGAAATGTCATCCAGCGACACCCAGTACCGCTTTTCACCAGTATGTGTTTCAGCTGCTTTTGTTCCGTCCGCCGCATAAAAAAGAGTGGAACGCGGCACGGTCATGTCCGGCGGGCCGCCCGCGTGCATCGAATAAAAAAGAGCGAGAACAGCACCGGTTACTGAAACAAGTATCGCGATCATCCACTTTTTCATGGGGCATTTCCTCCTTTGAAAAATAGAAATTATGTATGGTTGAACAAACTCTTTTATCCCGATCAGGCGCTTTCGTCCACACAATGCTGAACAAGGCGCTTTTTCTTTTCCTTAGTATGAAAAAAATGACGGTTTTTTAAACGTCTTGTCATAAAATCGCTATGCTTTTTTATTAATTTGTTCTATACTCTTTTTTTAGAGGCCTAGAGGGTATAGGTCATAAGGGCGCTGCAATGCAGAACGCCTTTGTTCTTCATCCTCACATCAACAAGGAGGCAGTAAACATGAGTGAATTATGGTACACCGAAAAGCAGACAGGCAGCTACGGGATCACCATGAAAGTGAAACGTACTTTGCATACAGAGCAAACAGATTTTCAGTACTTGGAAATGGTTGAAACAGAAGAGTGGGGCAATATGCTGTTTTTAGATGGCATGGTTATGACAAGCCAGCGCGATGAATTTGTTTACCATGAAATGGTGGCGCATGTGCCTTTATTTACCCACCCAAATCCAGAAAACGTGCTTGTTGTAGGCGGCGGCGACGGAGGAGTTATCCGCGAAGTGCTGAAGCATCCTTCTGTTAAAAAAGCAACGCTTGCTGAAATCGACGGCAAAGTTATTGAATATTCAAAAGTATATCTGCCGGAAATTGCAGGAGACCTTGATAACCCGCGCGTTGAGGTCAAGGTGGGCGACGGCTTTATGCATATTGCCGAATCGGAAAACGAATACGATGTGATTATGGTTGATTCAACGGAGCCGGTCGGCCCGGCAGTAAACTTATTTACAAAAGGCTTTTATGCCGGTATTTCTAAAGCTTTAAAAGAAGATGGTATTTTTGTGGCGCAATGTGACAATCCCTGGTTTAAAGCGGACTTAATCCGCCAGGTACAATCAGATGTGAAAGAAATTTTCCCGATCACGCGTCTTTACACAGCCAATATTCCAACGTACCCGAGCGGCCTCTGGTGCTTTACCATCGGTTCGAAAAAGCATGATCCGCTTCAAGTGGAAGACAGCCGTTTCCATGATATTGAAACAAAGTACTACACGAAGGAACTGCATAAAGCGGCGTTTGCTCTGCCAAAATTCGTGCAGGATTTAACGTAAAATGAGATTCGACGAAGCATATTCAGGAAATGTATTTATCGGAACCCAGACATCCTTTGAAGATAGCGATGTAGTGCTGTATGGCATGCCGATGGACTGGACAGTCAGCTACCGTCCTGGTTCACGCTTCGGCCCGGCTCGTATCCGTGAAGTATCAATCGGGCTTGAAGAATACAGCGCGTATTTGAACCGTGAGCTGCATGAAGTGGCGTATTTTGACGCGGGCGATATTCCTTTGCCTTTTGGCAACGCACAGCGCAGTCTGGACATTATTGAAGAATACATCGACGGCCTTCTTGAAGCAGGCAAAAAACCGCTCGGCATGGGCGGGGAGCATTTGGTTTCATGGCCGGTCATGAAAGCAGCGGCAAAAAAATACAAAGACCTTGCTGTTATTCATTTCGATGCACATACGGACCTGCGGGAAGAGTATGAAGGCGAGCCTTTATCCCACTCAACGCCAATCCGTAAAATAGCCGAGCATATCGGCCCGAAAAATGTGTATTCATTCGGAATTCGTTCAGGTATGAAGGAAGAGTTCGAGTGGGCGAAAGAAAATGGCATGCATATCTCAAAATTTGAGGTGCTTGAGCCGTTGAAAGAAATTTTGCCAGAGCTTTCTGGGCGTCCAGTCTATGTAACAATTGATATTGATGTGTTAGATCCTGCTCATGCACCCGGAACGGGAACAGTAGACGCGGGCGGCATTACGTCCAAAGAGCTTTTGGCGTCTATTCATGCCATCGCTGGTTCCGATGTAAACGTTATTGGTGCCGATCTTGTAGAGGTTGCGCCGATCTATGACAACTCCGAGCAAACAGCCAATACCGCTTCGAAACTGATTCGGGAAATGCTGCTTGGCTTCTTTTAAATGCGTGTCCGGCATTGCGCCGGACACTTTTTTTAATGATAATAAACTGATTGCCCATGAAGGCTGAAATCGGGCTGTCAAAAAAGGAAATGGCCGCGGGCGCCACTGAAAGGCCGGAAAAACAGAAGTGTAGCGTCTGCCTTTTCTGTGTTAAAATAAACACACATTAAGACAAGGAAGTGATTCGGCGTGACGGATGAGCAGATGCCGGTGAAAATCCGGGTGAAGACGGATGTGGCGCACGAAGGGGAAAATGAGACATTCGAGCTGTCTTTATTCGGCCGGCTTTTTAAAAAGGATGGATCGACTTTTTTAAAATACGATGAAGTGCAGGAAGAAGGGGTTGTGCATACAATCGTCAAGCTGGCAGACGCCAGTGCGCTTATTTTGCGGAGCGGCGCATTGAAAATGCGAATGATTTTCGAAGAAGGACAGCGGTTAAATGGTTCGTATGAGAGCCAGTATGGCACGCTCCTTGTTACAACAGATACCGAGACCTTTACCCATAACACGACCAGCACGGGCACCGGGCGAGCGAAGTTAGTGTATAAACTGCTTATGCAGGGTGAAGCGGTCGGAATATATACGATGAACATCCACTATGAACTGGAGGAACAATTGTGAACATTGCAGAACAAAAGCAGGCACAGCTGAAAGAAGAAATTAAACAGGCTGTTTTAAAAGCAGGGCTTGCCTCAGAAAGTGACATTCCCGCCGTCCTGCTTGAAACACCAAAAGACAAAGCACACGGGGATTATTCAACCAATATGGCCATGCAGCTGGCACGCATTGCCAAAAAAGCACCGCGCCAGATTGCTGAAGCGATTCAGGAAAACATGGATCTTTCAAAAGGTTCAGTCGAAAAAATTGATATTGCGGGCCCCGGGTTTATTAATTTTTATATGAATAACAGTTATTTGACCGATCTTGTCCCGGCCGTTTTAAAAGCGGGAGATGAATACGGAAAATCTGATGCCGGCAAAAACGAAAAAATTCAGGTCGAGTTTGTTTCTGCCAATCCGACTGGCGACCTGCACCTTGGTCATGCCCGCGGTGCATCTGTTGGGGACTCATTATGCAACATTCTTGAGGCAGCAGGCTACGACGTTACCCGGGAATACTATATTAATGATGCGGGAAATCAAATTCATAATTTAGCGCTTTCCGTTGAAGCTCGTTATTTCCAGGCACTAGGGCACGAAAAAGAAATGCCGGAAGACGGCTATCATGGCAAGGATATTATCGGCATCGCCCAGAAGCTTGCCGACGAATTCGGTGACCAGTTTGTGAATATGCCGGAAGAAGAGCGTTACAAAACATTCCGGGAACATGGCCTAAAGCTTGAATTGGCCAAGCTGCAAAAAGACCTGGCTGATTTCCGCGTAAGCTTTGACGTCTGGTTCTCAGAAACATCTCTTTATGAAAATGGAAAAATTGACGAAGCGCTTAAAGCGCTGAAAGAAAACGGCCATACGTTTGAAGAAGACGGAGCTCTCTGGTTCCGTTCGACAGCATTCGGAGATGACAAAGACAGGGTTCTTCGCAAGCAGGATGGCTCTTACACATATTTAACACCGGATATTGCCTACCACCGCGATAAATTTGAACGCGGCTTCCAAAAAGTCATCAATATCTGGGGTGCTGACCATCACGGCTACATTCCGCGCATGAAGGCGGCGGTTGAAGCACTTGGCATGAAGCCGGACCAGCTTGAAGTAGAAATTATTCAAATGGTCCAGCTGTATAAAGACGGCGAAAAAATGAAAATGAGCAAAAGGACGGGGAAAGCTGTAACGATGCGGGAGCTTGTGGAGGAAGTAGGCCTTGATGCGGTACGCTACTTTTTTGCAATGCGCAGCAGCGATACGCATATGGATTTTGACCTGGATCTGGCTGTTTCGCAGTCTAATGAAAATCCGGTGTACTACTCACAATATGCTTACGCGCGTATTTCAAGTATTTTACGGCAGGCAGCAGAGCAGGGCTTAACAGCCACAGCAGAAGCGAATGTTTCCCTGTTAACCTCTGACAAAGAAATCGACTTGTTGAAAAAGCTGGGTGACTTTCCACAGGTGGTGGCTGAAGCAGCAGACAAACGCATTCCACACCGTATCACTAACTATGTGCATGAGCTTGCGGCTGGCTTCCATAGCTTTTATGGCGCACACAAAGTGGTGGATAAAGAAAATGAAGAAGCATCAAATGCCCGCCTTGCCCTTGTACAGGCTGTGCAGGTCACACTAAAAAATGCCTTAAGATTAATCGGTGTTTCAGCACCGGAAAAAATGTAACAAAGCAGCCGGGCTTATTGCCCGGCTTTTAGTGTTGAAAAATAAAGCCGTTAAGAAAAGCTTCCGTTTTTAAGCTAAGTTGCTTCCTTTTTTAGCAGCCGAAAATGCATTGTCTTCTTTCAAAAGCAGTATCAGTGGCTGCGGGCTGGCGGCTGCGCTAACAGCCGGGGCGAACGCTGAACCAGCCATCGCTTCGCGCCGTCTGTTTCAGCTTGTCCGCTCGTCCTGCGGGAGTCTCCGCCGGCAGCCTTCCGACCGTTCCTTTTCAAGAAAGAAGAGAAACAAATCCTGTTGTTTTTACTCCCCACAAAGGCGGCAGGCGTGGGGTGTAGACTCCTATGGGTCCAGCGCCTGCCTCATGGAACGCGAAGCCCCGCGAATGCCGCTTCACTAACTCGGGCTAAGCGCTGTTCTCGTACGCTTTTTTTGGGAAACAATATGTAAAATCATTTGTTCCATTATGAAGTAAATGACATTGTCTACAAGCTAAGCCGGGCTTATTGCTGGGCTTTTTTTTTTGCTGGTGAAGGGATCGCACGCACCGGAATTTCTTAAAAAACAATTGACTGAATGTTCATTCATATATTACCATAGAATAAACAAAGGGAAGGGAGAGCGTAACTATGAATGGGCTGCTGTGGATGAATTTAGCCGCCGCTGTTTTTGTAACCGCTTACGGAATTTATTTATTCACATATTTACTGAGAACACGCTATGAGTTCATTAAATTAGGTAAAAAAGAAGAATTTGAACGAAAAAAAGATGAACGAATTCGAAGCATTCTGGTAAATGTTTTCGGCCAGAAAAAACTTTTGAAAGACAAAAAAAGCGGCACGATTCACGTTATGTTTTTTTATGGTTTTTTGCTGGTTCAGCTTGGGGCGCTGGACTTTATTATGAAAGGAATCGTGCCGGGTGCACATTTGCCGCTCGGTCCGCTTTACGGTCCGTTTACTTTTTTTCAGGAGCTTGTGACCCTGGTCATTCTCACGGCAGTGATCTGGGCGTTTTACCGCCGCTATATTGAAAAGCTCGTCCGCTTAAAGCGCGGCTGGAAAAGCGGGCTTGTACTAATGTTTATCGGCGCGTTAATGCTTTCGGTTTTAATCGGCAACGGCATGTGGATCATCTGGCAGGAGGAAGCAGCCCGCTTCAGCCTGACAGAGCCGGTTGCATCCGTTATTGCTCTTGTATTTTCGGGTCTTTCCTCAACAGTTGTTATTGGCTTGTTTTACACGATGTGGTGGATTCATCTTCTCGTTCTGCTCGCATTTCTTGTTTATGTGCCGCAATCAAAGCACGCGCATTTGATTGCGGGACCGGTCAATACGTATTTTCACCGGCTGATTAAAGCTGGCACCCTGCGTAAAATTGACTTTGAGGATGAAACGCAGGAATCATTTGGTGCAGGGAAAATAGAAGACTTTACGCAGCCGCAGATGATTGATTTTTATGCCTGTGTGGAATGCGGGCGCTGTACGAGTATGTGTCCGGCCACCGGCACTGGCAAGCTGCTGTCGCCGATGGACTTGATTATAAAGCTGAGAGACCATCTAACCTTTACCGGTGCAGCGGTCACATCCCAGCAGCCATGGGTGCCGGCGTTCGCATTTGCGGATACACAGGGCAATAAAATTGCGAGAGGAATCGACCCATACAGCCCGCAGATGATCGGGGACGTTATCACAGAAGAAGAGATCTGGGCGTGTACAACGTGCCGCAACTGTGAGGACCAGTGCCCGGTCATGAATGAGCACGTCGACAAAATTATCGATATGCGCCGTTACCTTGTGCTGACAGAAGGAAGAATGAACCCGGACGCCCAGCGTGCCATGCAGAACATTGAGCGTCAGGGCAATCCGTGGGGACTTAATAGAAAAGATAAAGAAAAGTGGCGGAACCTGCGCGATGATGTGCATATTCCAACTATGAAGGAAGCGCAAAAAGCAGGGGAAGAGCCGGAGTATTTATTCTGGGTCGGCTCTATGGGTGCGTTTGACAGCCGCAGCCAGAAAATTGCTTTATCATTTGCGAAGCTAATGAACGAAGCGGGAGTATCCTTTGCCGTTCTTGGGAACAAAGAAAAAAACTCTGGTGATACCCCGCGCCGCCTGGGCAATGAATTTTTGTTTCAGGAGCTGGCCGCTGCAAACATTGCGGAATTTGAAAAAAACAATGTGAAAAAAATTGTGACCATTGATCCGCATGCGTACAATATTTTTAAAAATGAATACCCGGATTTTGGATTTCAGGCAGAAGTGTACCATCATACTGAACTGCTTGATCAATTAGTAAAAGCAGGGAAGCTGAAGCCGGTGCACAGCGTGAAGGAAAAAATAACGTTTCACGACTCCTGCTACCTCGGCCGCTATAATGAAGTATATGATCCGCCCCGTGAGATTTTAAAAGCCATCCCGGGAGTCGAACTGGCTGAGATGAAACGGAATCGGCAGGATGGCATGTGCTGCGGTGCAGGAGGAGGCCTTATGTGGATGGAAGAAGACACAGGACATCGCGTGAATGCTGCCCGTACCGAGCAGGCCCTGGCGGTGGCTCCGTCCGTTATCAGTTCCGGCTGTCCATTTTGCCTGACAATGCTGAGTGATGGAACAAAAGCAAAGGAAGTGGAAGAAACGGTTGCCGTCTATGACGTGGCAGAAATTTTAGAAAAAGCTGTTTTTGGCGCGCGGCAGACAGTAACAGCGTTATGAGGGAAGCAGGAAGCCGTTTTAAGCTTCCTGTTTTAAAGGAGGAAGCAGGGTGAAGATACGAAAATTACTGGTGCTCGGAGCCGGACAGATGGGTGCTGGTATTGCACAGGTGTGTGCCCAGGCTGGTTATGAGGTGCTTCTTTATGATATTTCAGAAAAAAATTTTGAAAAAGGCATTCGAGAAATTAAAAGGAATCTTACACGCCAGGTGGAAAAGCAGCGTATAAGTGAAGAAGAAAAAAAAGCCGTCATGGCGAAAATACAAAAGTCCGCAACACTAAATGATGCAGCAGGGGTGGATATGGTTATTGAAGCGGTGGTGGAAAACATGAATACAAAGCGTGAGATTTTTGCGCAGCTTGATGAAATCGCCCAGGACCATACCATACTTGCTTCAAATACCTCCTCTCTTCCAATTACGGAAATTGCGGCGGCAACAGACCGTCCCGAAAAAGTAATTGGGATGCATTTTATGAACCCTGTTCCAGCAATGAAGCTTGTAGAAATCATCCGCGGCCTGGCAACATCGGATGACGTTTACAAGAGAGTGGAAGATATAACAAAATCGATCGGAAAAGTTCCAGTTGAAGTAAGTGACTTTCCGGGCTTTGTATCAAACCGTATTTTGATGCCAATGATTAATGAAGCAATTTATGCACTGTACGAAGGAATTGCCACCAAGGAAGCAATTGATGAAGTCATGAAGCTTGGCATGAACCATCCAATGGGGCCTATTCAGCTCGCTGATTTTATTGGACTGGACACATGTCTGTCTGTCATGGAGATTTTACATGAAGGATTTGGTGATGATAAATACCGGCCATGCCCGCTTCTTCGCAAATATGTAAAAGCAGGATGGGTTGGGAAAAAAGCCGGCCGGGGATTTTATATTTACGGGTAAGGGGGCGTCCGAATGAACTTCCAGTTGACCAGTGCACAGGAGCAAATGCGTCAGTCTGTCCAAGATTTTGCGGCACGGACAGCGGCATCATTTGTTTCTCAAATGGAAGCGGGGGAATTTCCTTATAAGCTCATACAAAGAATGGCACGGCGGGGATTTATGGGACTCACTGTTCCTAAAAAATATGGCGGCATGGAGCGCGATTTTCTTTCATTTATCATTACAGTCCATGAATTGTCCAGAGTAAGTGCGGCGGCGGGAGTTATTTTATCGGTGCATACATCAGTTGGAACAAATCCGATTCTTTATTTCGGCACGGAAAAACAAAAACACAGGTTTCTTCCAAAGCTTTCTTCTGGGGAATGGCTTGGTGCCTTTTGCTTAACGGAATCTTCCGCCGGGTCTGACGCGGCCGCGCTTAAAACAACAGCACAATGGGACGGAAATGGCTACAGGCTGAACGGATCAAAGCTGTTTGTGACAAATGCCGGTGCTGCTCACACCTATATTGTTTTTGCGCGTACAGAAAAAGGCGTGACGGCCCTGGTTGCTGAAAAAAATATGCCCGGGTTTTTCATTGGCAAAGCAGAGAAAAAACTGGGCCTCTATGGGTCGAATACAGCGTCCATTACACTTGATAATGTCTATATTCCCCTGTCTAACCGGCTTGGAAAGGAAGGGGAAGGATTTAAGATTGCAATGGCAAACCTTGATGGGGGAAGAATCGGCATTGCTGCCCAGGCGCTGGGAATTGCGGAGGCGGCTTTTGAATATACAAAAGCCTGCCATCCAGGCATTCATCTGGCAGATATGGCTGCTTCCATTGAAGCGGCCCGCCTGCTTGTTTACCGGGCTGCTTTTCTGCGGTCAACGGGGCAGCCATGTACTGGGGAGGCATCGATGGCAAAACTTTATGCTTCAAGGACGGCTGTGAAGATAGCGGGTGCCTGTTTTTTGAAAATAGGAGGAAGCAAAGAGGCCGAACGGTATTTTCGGGATGCGAAGGTAACGGAAATTTATGAAGGAACATCGGAGATTCAAAGGATTGTCATCAGCAAACACCTGGCAAGGGGGATGGGGTTATGAACTTTGCATTATCAGAAGAACATAAAATGATTCGCAAAATGGTGAGGGATTTTGCGAATAAAGAAGTGGCGCCAACCGCGGCCGAACGAGATGAGGAAGAGCGGTTCGATATAAACATTTTTGACAAAATGGCGGAAGTGGGACTGACAGGCATTCCGTGGCCTGAAAAATATGGCGGCATCGGAAGTGATTATCTGGCGTACTGCATTACAGTGGAGGAGTTATCCCGGGTCTGTGCGTCAACCGGTGTTACGTTATCTGCCCATATATCACTGGCCGGCTGGCCGATTTACACATTCGGTACAGAGAATCAGAAAATGAGGTACTTGAAGCCGATGGCGGAGGGAAAGAAGATTGGCGCCTACGGCCTTACTGAATCGGGAAGCGGTTCAGATGCGGGCAGTATGAAGACAACTGCTCGGCGAGAAGGGGACTATTTCATTTTAAACGGAGCAAAGATTTTTATTACGAATGGCGGTATTGCTGATATTTATATTGTCTTTGCACGGGCGGAGGAAGGGATAACGGCTTTTATTGTTGAAAAAGAATTTGAAGGATTTTCAATCGGCAAGAAAGAACGAAAAATGGGTATTCGCTCTTCACCCACTACAGAAATTATCTTTGACAATTGCCAGGTTCCGGTGGAAAATGTAATTGGTGGAATTGGAAGCGGTTTTAAAGTTGCGATGATGACGCTTGATGGAGGGCGTAACGGGATTGCGGCACAGGCAGTGGGCATCGCTCAAGGTGCACTGGATGCAGCCCTTGTTTATGCACAGGAGCGCAAGCAGTTTGGCAAGCCCATTATCGCCAACCAGGGGATTTCCTTTAAACTGGCTGATATGGCTGTTTCCATTGAGGCGTCCAGGCTGCTGGTCTACCAGGCGGCATGGCTGGAAACAAAAGGAGAGCCATACGGAAAAGCCTCAGCAATGGCAAAACTTATGGCGGGCGACACAGCCATGAGTGTGACAACAGAGGCGGTTCAGATTTTCGGCGGCTATGGCTACACCAAAGATTACCCGGTTGAGCGGTTTATGCGCGATGCGAAAATCACCCAGATTTATGAAGGGACTCAGGAAATACAGCGCCTGGTTATTTCCAGAATGTTAACAAAGTAAGGTGGGGGGAAAATGGATCAAACAAAACGGCCGGTGCATACATCAGTAAAGGATGAACAGTTGATTGAAAAGCGCCGTTCAGAAATGATTCGCGGATCCGTGCAGCTTTTTAAACAGAAAGGGTTTCACCGGACAACAACTCGTGAAATTGCCAAAGCAGCCGGCTTCAGCATTGGAACACTTTATGAGTATATCCGGACAAAAGAAGATGTCCTGTATCTTGTTTGTGACAGTATTTATGACGAGGTTAAAAAACGGCTTCAGCAAATTGATTTTGAAGAGGGGACCTTGGAAAACCTGCGTCTTGGCATCAGCAGCTATTTTTATGTAATGGATGAGATGCAGGATGAAGTGCTTGTAATGTATCAGGAAGCAAAGTCTCTTTCCAAAGATGCTCTTCCATATGTATTAAAAAAGGAGGCAGAAATGACAGGAATGTTTGAGGCGCTTATTCAGCGATGCGTCGATCATGGAGAGCTGGATATGAAAAAAGCCCACGTACATTTGCTGGCACATAATATTTTTGTGCAGGGACAAATGTGGGGGTTTCGCCGCTGGATGCTGCAAAAAACATATACGCTTGAAGAGTATATTGATCTGCAGACGGACCTTTTGTTTGCCGGGATTCAAGGGTACGAAAAAAAATCCGCCCTCACCTGAGAGCGGATCTTCTTTCCCTTAAAGCGAATTGCGGCCTTTGCGGGTTGTTGTTTCTTCTTCTCCTTCAATATACGCTTCTTCGCGGCGTACTGTATCACGGACAGTTTCTGTATCTTCCACTTTCCGTTTGCCAATGACTACTTCCTCTGTAACAACCGGCTTTTTCGTAACTTCCACACGTTCTTCTGTAACAGGAACGCGGATTGTTTCATCATCTTCATTAAAAGCAGTTAAATCATCGTCTGCTGTCATATTGCCATCTGTTACTGGACGGCGTTCAACATATACTTCTTCACGTTCAACCGGCACGTCAATAACCTGCTCTTCTTCCACTACTTCCTTTTCTACATGAACTTCGCCGGTTTGAACGCGTTCTTTGCGTACATTTAAGCGCTCTTCATGCAGGCGGAGCTTTTCTTCTTCACTTAATGTATCGAATTCACGACCCTCATACAAATTGCCGCCAAGGTTTGTATCAGTCAAGCCGGTATTTAATGTAGTGTCAGTTCGGTCAGTTCGGTCAGTTCGGTCAGTTCGGTTCATATTGTCAAGACCGTCATAATCAATCGGGTCTAAACGTTCTCCATCGAGGTCCGCCCGATTTCCATTGGCGATACCGATCGTGCTGCTTGGATCATAATCGCTGCCATAACGGCCTCCATATTCACGGTCTACATATAGAAGCATGCCGCCATTATCGACTTCTGTGTAATAACGGTCTGCTTCTTCATCCGTTAAGCCCATGTTACGGAAGCCTTCGCGAATTGGATCAACTCCAGATAAAAATGACATAAAACGGTCTCCCCAGGAGAGATTTGCTGTTTCCACTTCCACATTGGTCCGGCCGCGTACCATTGAAACGGCATCTTCATCTTTTACCGTTACATACATATCTTCTTCTGAATAGCCGTTTGCTTTTAACTCATCCATTTTTGCCAATAAATCTGATTCATTGTGATATACGCCAATAAATTTTTTAGTATCCATAGTAGTGTGTCCTCCTAAAAGGTTTTTTTGATGCTGTGTCTGCTTTTAAATCTACCCGGTACACACTGATGAAAACGTGTTGGGAGAAAAATGGTCACAACGATTCATGCCCGTGCCGAAAGTTTCTTTTTCGTGTGAAATCGAGTTATTTTTTGAAAAAGAGGGAATAGTTATAATTAAATTTACATTACATACATATTCACATTATAGTAAGAGAGGATAATGGAAATAATAAGATAAGATTAAGGAAAAAATGTCGAAAGGAAGTGGAAAAGTGAGACAAGTTATCAATTACCTGGCGATCTCTATTGTCTCAATTGGATCCTACTGGATGTACACAAAACAATGGGGAGCTGTTCCATTCCTGCTTCTTTCGATTTTTTTCTTTTATAAAGCATATGATGAGGTTTCTGGACGGGCGCAAAAACGCCGGACCGCCAAAGAAATAAGCCGTTCCACTGCTCCTGGAGGAAAAAAAGCAGAAATCATCACATAAATATGGCGTAAAGCCATATTTTTTGTTTATAATGGAGAATATGCCAAAAACGTTTTGCTCTTTTGGGAGCGTGCAAATAGAGAAGGGAAGTGCGGATGGTGAGCTTGCAACAATATTCGAAAGAAGAACTAAAAGAAATGTCATTCCTCGAACTGGCACATTTGATTCTTGCTGATAAACACGAACCGGTTTCATTTCATGACCTGCTGGCCGAAATCAAAAACCACCTGGGAATTTCAGAAGAAGAAGTAAAATCCCGCATGGTGCAATTTTATACGGATTTAAACATCGATGGCAGCTTTTTGCCTCTCGGTGAAAACCGGTGGGGGCTGCGTGCCTGGTATCCGGTTGAAAAACTGGAAGAAGAAACAACAACTGCACCAGTGAAATCGCGTAAGAAAAAAGCCAAAAAGATAGTTGAAGATGATTTCGAAGAGGAAGTCATTGAAGATGAAGAAGACCTCATTGATTTTGATGAAGATGATTTTGATGGAGCAGATGAGGAAGAGCTTGATCTTGATGATGATGATGAGCTGGATGAAGACCTTGAAGAAGACCTGGACGTTGACATTGAGGAAGACCTTGAAGACGAAGATGACTTCGAGGAAGAAGGCGCCGAGGATGAGTACGATCTCGACGATAAATAAACGGGAATCTTCCCTTGACTATTTCATTCGTGAATTGTAGTATGTTATTTGGGCTCTTTATGAGACGAAGAATTTAGTCGATAACGCTCCTCTTACTGAGAAGTAAGCGGGGCGTTTTTTGTATTTTTTAGAGAATTAAAACCATTTGAGGAGGCTTTTCATCTTGACGAAATATATTTTCGTAACAGGCGGCGTTGTTTCATCTCTCGGAAAAGGTATTACCGCTGCTTCTCTCGGCCGCTTGCTGAAGAATCGCGGATTAAAGGTATTTATCCAGAAATTTGATCCATACATTAATGTTGACCCGGGAACAATGAGCCCATATCAGCACGGAGAAGTATTTGTAACGGATGATGGGGCGGAAACGGATCTTGACCTTGGCCACTATGAACGTTTTATTGACATTAATTTAACGAAGCTTAGCAACATTACTACCGGGAAAGTGTACTCGACTGTTCTGCGCAAGGAGCGGCGTGGTGAATACCTGGGCGGTACCGTACAGGTAATCCCGCATATAACAAATGAAATTAAAGAACGGGTCTTCCGCGCAGGGAAAGAATCCGGGGCAGACGTAGTCATTACAGAAATCGGCGGTACAGTCGGTGATATCGAATCGCTTCCATTCTTGGAAGCAATCCGTCAAATTAAAAGCGATGTTGGCCAGGACAATGTGCTGTATATCCACTGTACGCTTATTCCTTATTTAAAAGCGGCTGGAGAAATGAAAACAAAGCCAACTCAGCACAGCGTAAAAGAACTGCGCAGCTTAGGAATTCAGCCAAACATCATTGTGGTTCGCACAGAAATGCCGATTTCACAGGACATGAAAGATAAACTGGCTCTTTTCTGTGATATTGCAAAAGAAGCGGTAATTGAAGCAACAGATGCGGATACGCTGTATGCCGTACCATTAATGCTTCAAAAGCAAAACATGGATGATTTAGTCTGCCGTTTGCTTAAAATGCAGTGTCACGAGGCAGATATGACAGAATGGAACGCCCTTGTAGATAAAGTGCGAAATTTGCCGAATAAAGTACGTATTGCACTTGTTGGAAAGTACGTAGAGCTGCAGGATGCCTATATTTCTGTAGCGGAATCACTCAAGCATGCGGGCTATCAGTTTGATGCAGATATAGAAATTGACTGGGTGAATTCAGCAGAATTATCACAGGAAAATGCGGCAGAACGGTTAAAGGATGCAGCCGGTATTCTTGTTCCGGGTGGATTCGGTGACCGCGGCATTGACGGGAAGCTGGCTGCCATTCAATATGCACGCGAAAACAACGTGCCGTTTTTCGGGATTTGTCTTGGTATGCAGCTCGCTTCAATCGAATATGCGCGCAATGTATTAAATCTTCAAGATGCACATTCAGCAGAGATTATGCCGGAAACACCATATCCAATTATCGATCTGCTGCCTGAACAAAAAGACATCGAAGACCTTGGCGGAACGCTTCGTCTTGGATTGTATGCATGTAAATTAAAACCGGAAACACGGGCACGCGCTGCATACAATGAAGAGATTGTTTATGAGCGCCATCGCCATCGTTATGAATTCAATAATGAATTCCGTGAGCAAATGGAGAAAAAAGGCTTTATCTTCTCTGGAACAAGTCCGGACGGCCGCCTTGTGGAAATCGTTGAGATTGCAGATCATCCATGGTTTGTGGCTGCCCAGTTCCATCCGGAATTTACGTCTCGTCCAACACGGCCGCAGCCGCTGTTCAAAGAGTTTGTTCAAGCTTCTATTAAAAATAGCTAAGAAAAGCCCGTCTTTTTAAATAGGAATAAAAAGCAGAAATGTTCATATAACAACATTTCTGCTTTTTTCATATTATTTCATTTTAAAGAGAGCTTACAGGACAGCTTTTCTGCTGTAATGGCCGATATTTATTTTTACCGGCCCGGAGAGAGTGGATACCGCCCCGAATTTGATTATACCGCCCCTAAAGAGGCAGCTTTCAATTCATCTGGCTTAGGAGAGGCCCTTTGTGCAGCTTTTTAGTCCTCGTATTCAGCTGCAATTTCCTCAATCGTCATCTTAATTAAGAAGTAAACGTACAGGCCTGCGATAGAAGAAGGGAATCCTGCTCTTCCGCCTTTGTCATCCGGCAGCAGCCCTTTGATCAGGCGAAGATCGATAAACACATCAGCGAGTTCTTCGATACCGGGTTCTTCTTTTTTAGAAGCAATAGCCGCAAATGGAATACCATTTGCCTGGAGCTGCCTGGCCAGCTGCAGGGCATTGGGATCATCTGAAAATCGTGCTGCCACAAGTACCCGATCCGCCTCTGTTAACGGGGCTCCTTCTGTCCATCTTTTAATGCTGCTGAGCACTTCAGCTCCATACAGGGCTTCAATCTCAATAGCAGCCATTTCATCAAAGCCTTTCATATATATTGATCCTTCACCCAGAAAACTTTGAGACAATAACCGTCCCGCATCCTCGATGGCAAACTCTTCTTTTTCGCTGATTCGTTTCAGCAAGCCGCTTAATTGCGTCATAAACATTTTAGACAATCGTAAATCACTCATTTCTTTTTCTTCATTATAAATATCTTTTCCTAAAAACGCACACGTCCTGCGTGCAGCGGAGAAGCCGCCTGTTTAAGTAAAAAGAAAAAAGGAATTTAAGAAGACTTTGTCGAATGTAATTAAAAGACAAAAAACGGAAAACGGGATACATAGGAGGAAAAGGAAATGTCAGCGACAATACTTATTGTAGATGATCAATATGGCATTCGGATTTTATTGAACGAAGTACTGAAAAAAGAAGGGTATGAGACATTGCAGGCGGCAAACGGCCCTGAAGCCATTCAATTAGCGAAAGAAAAAATGCCCGACCTTGTTTTGCTTGATATGAAAATCCCGGGTATGGATGGCATTGAAATTTTAAAAAGAATGAAATCGGAAAATCCAAACACCAGAGCCATTATCATGACCGCTTATGGAGAGCTGGATATGATCCAGGAAGCCAAAAACATCGGGGCTATTATGCATGTGCCAAAGCCGTTTGATATTGATGAAATTCGCAAAACAGTTAAAGAACATTTAACCCATTAACGGAATAACGTAAATTCTGTTGGTAATAAAAAGACGAATTTGTTATGATACTAATGTAGTTTTTTTCATGAAGCAAACATTTCCCTTAGAGGAGGAAGCAAAATGCCATTAGTATCAATGAAAGAAATGTTAAACACTGCGAAAGAAAAAAAATACGCAGTAGGCCAGTTTAACCTAAACAACCTTGAGTTTACTCAAGCGATCCTTCAGGCGGCTGAAGAAGAAAAATCACCAGTAATCCTTGGTGTTTCTGAAGGGGCAGCTCGTTATATGGGCGGTTTTAAAACGGTTGTAAAAATGGTTGAAGGTTTAATGGAAGACTACGGTACAACTGTGCCTGTAGCTATTCACCTTGACCACGGTTCAAGCTTTGAAAAATGTAAAGAAGCGATCGACGCAGGTTTCACTTCTGTTATGATCGACGCTTCACACCATCCATTTGAAGAAAATGTAGCAACAACTTCTCAAGTTGTAGAATATGCGCATTCAAAAGGTGTTTCTGTAGAAGCAGAACTTGGTACAGTTGGCGGACAAGAGGACGATGTTGTTGCTGATGGCGTTATTTATGCTGATGCAAAAGAGTGTGAAGAGCTTGTAAAACGCACAAACATCGACTGCCTTGCACCGGCACTTGGCTCTGTTCACGGTCCTTACAAAGGTGAACCAAACCTTGGTTTCGCTGAAATGGAAGCGATCGGCAATGCAACAGGCCTTCCACTTGTTCTTCATGGCGGTACAGGCATTCCAACGAAAGACATCGAGAGATCTATTTCACTTGGAACAGCTAAAATCAACGTAAACACTGAAAACCAAATTGCTTCTGCAAAAGCGGTTCGTGAAACGCTTGCTGCTAAACCGGAAGAGTATGATCCACGTAAATACCTTGGACCAGCTCGCGATGCAATCAAAGCGACGGTTATCGGCAAAATGCGTGAGTTTGGTTCTTCTGGCCAGGCGTAATCTTTAAAACCATCCGCACAAATCGGACTGGCAAATCAACGATATAACGACAAGAACCGCCTTTTTTAACGAATTGGCGGTTGTTGTTTATATAATAAAATGAACTGAAAAGAGGGAATATTTAATGAAATTCTTTATCGACACAGCAAACATCGACGAAATCCGCGAAGCACACTCCTGGGGCATTCTTTCGGGTGTTACAACAAACCCTTCACTTGTTGCAAAAGAAACGATCCCATTCCATGACCGCCTTCGTGAAATTACCGAGCTTGTTTCAGACTCTGTCAGCGCTGAGGTTATTGCACTTGATGCGGAAGGCATGATTGAAGAAGGGCGCGAGCTTGCAAAAATTGCTCCTAATATTACCGTAAAAGTACCGATGACGCCGGAAGGTTTGAAAGCGGTAGCAGTGTTTGCGAAAGAAGGCATTAAAACAAACGTAACACTTGTTTTCAGTGCAAATCAGGCATTGATGGCAGCGCGTGCGGGTGCATCATATGTATCTCCATTCCTTGGCCGCCTGGATGATATCGGTCATGATGGGCTTGAATTAATTGAAACAATTGCAGACATTTTCGCGATTCATGGCATTGAAACAGAAATCATTGCAGCGTCTATCCGTCATCCTCAGCATATTACGGCGGCAGCTTTAAAAGGTGCGCATATTGCCACAACACCATTCAAGGTGCTTGAGCAGCTATTTAAACATCCATTAACAGATAAAGGTATCGAAGGCTTCCTTGCTGACTGGGAAAAACGCAAAGCAAAGTAAGAATAATACATGAGACGGTTGTTATCGGTTAAACTACAACTACCAAGAAAGCTTTCCCGCTTTCCGTTTGCGCAGGAAGAAGGGAGTACAACATGATGGAAAAGTTAAAAGTAGAAGGCGGTCATCCGTTAAAAGGAACGATCAAGGTAGATGGAGCCAAAAACAGCGCAGTCGCCCTTGTACCGGCCGCCATTTTAGCAGAATCTCCGATTACAATCGAAGGACTGCCGAATATTTCTGATATTCATATGCTGAAAGGTCTTTTGGAGGAAATTGGCGGAAACGTGACGTTTGAAGACGGTGAAATGAGGGTTGATCCAACCAATATGACGGCAATGCCTCTGCCGAATGGAAAAGTCAAAAAGCTGCGCGCTTCTTATTATCTGATGGGTGCAATGCTGGGGCGGTTTAACAAAGCGGTTATTGGCCTGCCTGGAGGCTGTCATCTCGGGCCCCGTCCGATTGATCAGCATATTAAAGGATTTGAGGCGCTCGGTGCGGAAGTGACAAATGAGCAGGGTGCGATTTATTTACGTGCAAAGGAATTGCGCGGCGCCCGGATTTATTTGGATGTTGTAAGTGTCGGTGCGACCATTAATATTATGCTGGCAGCTGTCCGGGCAAAAGGGCAGACCATTATCGAAAATGCCGCCAAAGAGCCCGAGATTATTGATGTAGCTACTTTATTGTCAAACATGGGAGCGAACATTAAAGGCGCCGGGACAGATGTAATTCGTATTGACGGAGTTGAACGGCTGCAAGGCTGCCGCCATTCGATTATCCCTGATCGTATTGAAGCCGGAACCTTTATGATCATGGCTGCTGCGGTTGGTGAGGGTATTATTATTGATAATGTGATTCCTCTTCACCTGGAGTCGCTGACAGCCAAATTGCGCGAGATGAACGTGCCGATTGAAATAGGAGAAGATCGTATTTTTGTCGGGAAATCAGAAAATCTTAAAACAGTAGATATTAAAACGCTTGTGTATCCAGGCTTTGCAACGGATTTGCAGCAGCCGTTTACTTCACTTTTAACAAAAGCATCTGGCTCAGCCATTGTGACGGATACCATTTATCCAGCCCGCTTCAAGCATATTGATGAACTGCGCCGTATGGGAGCCAGTGTGAAAACGGAAGGCCGCTCAGCAATTATTAACGGGCCGGTCCAGCTGCAGGGAGCCAAAGTGAAAGCGAGCGATTTGCGGGCAGGGGCGGCTCTTGTACTGGCCGGCTTAATGGCAGACGGCATAACGGAAGTGACAGGACTTGAGCATATTGACCGGGGCTATAGCAAGCTTACGGAAAAGCTCACAGCGCTCGGAGCGAATATTTGGCGGGAAGAAATGACCGAAGAAGAGTACAGTGAAATAAAAAGTTCATAACATTCTGCTGAATAAATAGCAAATGTGTTACAATATATAAGAGAATATGTGGCACAAAGCCGCTGTTTGTTCGTTGTATGGGAGGTAGGAGAGCAATGGAAAGAAGTTTATCAATGGAACTGGTTCGTGTAACAGAAGCAGCTGCACAGGCGTCGGCGCGCTGGATGGGCCGTGGCTTGAAGGATGAAGCGGACGGTGCAGCTACTTCAGCCATGCGTGATGTATTTGATACGATACCGATGAAAGGAACCGTTGTAATCGGCGAGGGAGAAATGGATGAAGCCCCTATGCTCTACATCGGTGAAAAGCTTGGCAATGGCTACGGTCCCCGGGTTGATGTCGCAGTCGATCCGCTGGAAGGCACCAATATTGTCGCTGCCGGCGGCTGGAATGCATTAGCTGTTCTTGCGGTAGCGGATGATGGCAATCTGTTAAATGCTCCCGACATGTATATGGACAAGATTGCAGTTGGTCCGGAAGCAGTCGGAATGATTGACATTAATGCTTCTGTAACAGATAATCTAAAAGCGGTCGCAAAAGCAAAAAATAAAGACATTGAAGATGTGGTGGCGACGATTTTGTATCGTGAACGCCATGAGCATATCATTGCTGAGCTGCGTGCGGCAGGTGCCCGTATTAAACTGATTAATGACGGTGATATCGCCGGCGCGATTAATACAGCGTTTGATAAAACAGGTGTCGATATTTTGTTTGGTTCAGGCGGTGCGCCAGAAGGAGTTATTTCGGCGGTAGCATTGAAAGCGCTTGGCGGTGAAATCCAGGGGCGTCTCCTGCCGCAGAGTGATGCAGAGATGGAACGCTGTAAGCAAATGGGTCTCGATGTGAATAAAGTGCTTCGCATGGAAGATCTTGTCCGCGGCGATGATGCCATTTTTGCCGCAACCGGTGTAACAGATGGTGAACTTCTTCGCGGTGTTCAATTTAAAGGCACTTATGCAGAAACACAGTCTATCGTAATGCGTGCAAAATCAGGCACCGTCCGTTTTGTTGATGGACGCCATAGCTTGCGTAAAAAACCTAACCTTGTTATTAAACCATAAAACATGCCAACAGCGGTGCAGCCGGTCCGGTTCTCCGCTGTTTTGTTTGATCTGCCCACTCGTCTAAAATGCTTCAAGTTCAAGATTGCGAGCTATCGCTATCCCTCCCTCTTAAAAATCAATTTAATAAAAGTGTGGTGCCATAATGGAAGAACTTACAATCAATCATCTTGAAAACTTAAAGTTAAAAGAGCTATATGAACTTGCCAAAACCTATAAAATCTCCTACTACAGCAAGCTCACCAAAAAAGAGCTTATTTTTGCCATCTTAAAGGCGCGTGCTGAACAGCAAGGCTACTTTTTTATGGAAGGTGTCCTGGAGATTATCCAGTCAGAAGGCTTTGGTTTTCTTCGTCCGATCAACTACTCAGCCAGTTCAGAAGACATCTATATTTCCGCTTCCCAAATTCGCCGCTTTGACCTTCGGAATGGTGATAAAGTTTCCGGAAAAGTCCGCCCGCCAAAAGAAAATGAACGCTATTACGGTCTGTTGCATGTAGAAGCTGTGAATGGAGAAGACCCGGAAACGGCAAAAGAGCGTGTTCATTTCCCGGCTCTGACACCGCTTTATCCGGATCGGCAAATTAAGCTGGAACGGGAATCCCGGCAGTTATCGACCCGGATTATGGATCTCGTATCTCCTGTAGGATTTGGGCAGCGCGGATTGCTTGTTGCTCCGCCGAAAGCAGGAAAAACAATGCTATTAAAGGAAATCGCCAATTCTATTTCAGCGAATCATCCAGAAGCAGAGCTGATTGTTCTTTTAATTGATGAACGTCCGGAAGAAGTAACGGATATTGAGCGGTCAGTTGAAGCCGAAGTAGTCAGCTCGACGTTTGATGAGGTCCCGGAAAATCATATTAAAGTCGCAGAGCTTGTTTTAGAGCGTGCTATGCGCCTTGTTGAACACAAGCGCGACGTTATTATTTTAATGGATTCTATTACAAGGCTTGCCCGTGCTTATAATCTTGTTATTCCGCCCAGCGGCCGAACGCTTTCCGGTGGAATTGACCCTGCCGCCTTCCATCGTCCAAAACGCTTTTTCGGTGCCGCGCGAAATATTGAAGAGGGCGGCAGCTTAACAATTCTGGCAACAGCGCTGGTGGACACAGGTTCACGAATGGACGATGTTATTTATGAAGAGTTTAAAGGAACCGGCAACATGGAACTGCACCTTGACCGGTCACTGGCAGAGCGCCGTGTGTTCCCGGCAATCGACATTCGCCGCTCGGGTACGCGGAAAGAAGAGCTCCTCATTGGCAAAGAGCATCTTGATATGGTCTGGGCTATTAGAAAAACGATGTCAGATGCACCTGATTTAGCAGATAAGGTTCTTCGCCGTCTTCGCCAGACGAAGAACAATGAAGACTTTATCGCTCAATTGCTTGCGGAAACAAAGAAAAATGGCGCATCGAAAAAAATGCTGTAACCTATTTGCAATTTTTTTGTATGCCTGTTATAATATGATTCGTGTGAATGAATTAAATAATTGGGACTAGCGCCCGATTATATTTAACTCTGTTTCGGAATGACTCAGGGCGGAAGGAGAGAAAAAAGATGCAAGCAGGAATTCATCCTAACTACAAAAAAGCATTTGTTAAATGTGCATGCGGAAACGAGTTTGAAACTGGTTCCGTAAAGGAAGAAATTCGCGTAGAGGTTTGCTCTGAATGCCATCCATTCTACACTGGCCGTCAGAAATTTGCTGACGCAGGCGGACGTGTGGATCGCTTCAACAAAAAATACGGCCTTAAAGATCAAGCAAGATAATGATAAAAGGGACAGGCAAGGAGTGAAAACTGCTTGCCTGTTTTTTTGTATTTAAAATAAGAAATCAGCTATTTTATGCATAATTGTAAATGACATAGGATGATAATGGCGATGCAGCCGGACTATTTATACTCAGCCTGGTGGAATGCCGCAGGACAAAAAAGTTTTAACGCTGTATTTAGTCTTTGATCTTTTAAAGCAACGGAGGAACAGACGGGATGGCTCAGCTTTTTTTTAAATATGGTGCAATGAACAGCGGCAAGTCGATTGAAATCTTAAAGGTTGCCAACAATTACGAGGAACAGAATAAAGGTGTGCTTTTGTTTACATCGGGACTCGATACCAGAGATGAAGTAGGCTATATTTCAAGCCGGGTTGGGCTGCGCCGCCCGGCACGGCCGATTTTTGCAGATACAGATATCTTTGAAGAAGTAAAAAATGATTCATCGAGCCCATCCTGCATACTGGTTGATGAAGTGCAATTTTTATCAAAAAAACACGTACTGCAGCTGGCGGAAATTGTGGATAAACTAAATATTCCAGTTATGGGCTTTGGCTTAAAAAATGACTTTCAAAATGAATTGTTTGAAGGAAGCCAATATATGCTTATTTACGCAGATAAAGTAGAAGAAATGAAAACCATCTGCTGGTTCTGTGAGCGGAAAGCAACCATGAACCTGCGTGTAGACGAAGCAGGAAAACCCGTGTATACAGGAGAACAAATTCAAATAGGCGGCAACGATTCCTATTATCCGGTTTGCCGGAAGTGCCATCAGAATCCGCCGCTTTAATAAAGGTGAGGTGCAGACACGATGTTTGATCGATTACAGGCGGTAGAAGACCGCTACGAAAAACTGAATGAATTGCTCAGTGACCCGGCTGTTGTCAGCGACTCGGCAAAGCTGCGTGACTATTCCAAAGAGCAGTCGGACATACAGGAAACAGTTGAGGTTTACCGGCAGTACAAAGATGCAAAGGCGCAGCATGCAGATGCGAAAGCTATGCTGGAAGACAAGCTCGATGCGGATATGCGCGAGATGGTCAAAGAAGAACTGAATGAGCTTGAAGAAACACTGGAAGACCTTGAAGCGCGGCTGAAAATTTTGCTGATCCCGAAAGATCCGAATGATGACAAAAACGTTATTATGGAAATTCGCGGGGCAGCGGGCGGAGATGAAGCGGCGCTTTTTGCCGGAGATCTTTATCGCATGTACTCGCGCTATGCGGAAGCGAACAACTGGAAAATTGATGTGATTGAAGCCAGCACAACAGGAGTTGGCGGCTACAAGGAAATTATTTTTATGATTAACGGCCGGGGTGCGTATTCGAAGCTAAAATACGAAAATGGCGCTCATCGTGTCCAGCGGGTTCCGGAAACGGAGTCAGGCGGCCGGATTCACACTTCAACGGCAACGGTAGCAGTTATGCCGGAAACAGAAGAAGTCGAGGTAGAGGTGCATGATAAGGATATCCGGGTTGATACTTTTGCTTCAAGCGGGCCGGGCGGCCAATCGGTAAATACAACCATGTCTGCAGTGCGGCTGACTCATCTGCCGACTGGAATAGTGGTTTCCTGCCAGGACGAAAAATCGCAGATTAAAAACAAAGAAAAAGCGATGAAGGTTTTGCGGGCGCGTATTTATGACAAGTTTCAAAAAGAAGCACAGGCTGAATATGACGCAGTGCGTAAATCAGCAGTCGGCACAGGTGACCGCTCTGAGCGGATTCGCACCTATAATTTTCCTCAAAATCGCGTAACCGACCACCGGATCGGCCTGACAATCCAGAAGCTGGACCAGGTTCTGGAAGGAAAAGTCGGTGAAGTAATCGATGCGCTAATCGTAGAAGACCAGTCAAGCCGGCTTGAAAATCTGGAGGACTAAACCTGTGGGACAAAAAGTGTATGAAGCCTTGAAATGGGCTTCTTCTTGTTTAAAAGAGAGCGGCCGGGATGCCAATGCTGGAGAGCTTATCATGAAGCATCTGCTGCAAACAAGCCGTTCTAATCTGCTGGCCCGGCTGCATGATGTATTAACAGACGAACAATCTCATGCTTTTTATCAAATGGTTATGGACCATGCCAGAGGAATACCGGTACAGCACTTAATCGGTACGGAAGATTTTTATGGGCGGCCATTTATCGTCAATGGGGATGTTCTTATTCCGCGTCCCGAAACAGAGGAGCTTGTTTACCATACACTCCAAAAAATAAAAGAATGGAAAAACCCGATTATTGCTGATATCGGGACTGGCAGCGGGGCGATTGCGGTTACCGTAAAAGCGGAAAGACCGGATGCTGAAGTGTATGCAATTGATTTATCAGCGGCCGCTGTCAAAACGGCCCGCCAGAATGCAGCTGCTCATGAAGCAGAAGTGCTTTTTTTGGAAGGAGACCTGGCTGCACCCCTGGCGGAGCGGGAGCTGGCTGTGGATATTCTGTTATCCAATCCGCCTTATATTCCTCTCGATGAACAGCAAACATTATCCACAGTAGTGGTAGATTATGAACCGCACCTGGCCCTCTTTGGTGGAAAAGACGGCCTGGATTTATATCGAAGGCTGGCTGAGCAGATTCCTTTCGTTGTCAAAAAAGGCGGGCTCGTCGGCGTGGAAACAGGCGCCGGGCAAACAGAAGAAGTAGCAGCGATTTTCCGGGCTTCATGCCCGGGTTCAAAAACAGAAATTCTGCATGACATTAATGGAAAAGATAGAATGGTATTTTTACGCGTTTAAAATTGCCCTGTCCTGGTGATACTGGTTGCCGGGAGGGATAATCAAATGAAAACAAAAATTCTTATTCTATATGTATATGGTATTTCGGCAGCTGCCTGCTTTATGATGTATTTTGCTCCGTCTGATCCAGCGGCAGGCGGTATTCCAGAAGAAGCTATTCGCATCCGGGTGGTCGCACATGATAACAGCAAACAGGAGCAGGAAAGAAAAGAGCGCGTTCATTTAGCGGTTGCAGATCAAATTAGCAGCTGGGCCGGGGAAGCACATTCGCCTGAAGATGCGCGGCTGCTGGTAAAGGAAAATATCAATGAAATCAAACAAAGCGCTTCCGAAGCAGCCGGGGAACATGTACAAGTCACACTGGGCAAAGAAGCTTTTCCCGCTAAACAGTATGGCCGCTACGTCTACCCCCCGGGAGAGTATGAATCATTGGTTGTCACCATTGGGGCTGGGCGTGGGGATAACTGGTGGTGTTTGCTTTATCCATCGTTTTGTTTTCCCGAAGAAGGGGAAGAAGAGAGGGTAATAGAAGAAGATACGGTAGAAGCGGCGGAAGTTGTGACAGAGGAGGAAGCAGAGGAAGGAGCGGAATCCGGAGAGGACGATTCGGAATACAAATGGGCGGTTGTTGAGCTATGGGACCATTTGCGGAACGACAACCATCAGGAAAAAGGCGGGTATTCCGATAATAGGGAAATACGCATAGCCAATTAGTTTGGTTGTTTTTATTCATACACAATCATCCACACAGTTATGCACATAATTGGATAAGTTATCAACATATTGTGTATAACCTGTTTATAAAAAAGTGCGGAAATTCGATTTATGTATAGAAATAACGGATTATCTCTAGAAGTTGTAAATAAAGAAACAAAGGTGACGGATATGGAGACAAAACACTGGGTTGTGGATAACTCTGGTATAATTCATCAACAATATCCACAGATAAAGGAAGCAGCAGCACTGATTCAACAAGGGGAAGTGGTCGCTTTTCCGACAGAAACGGTTTATGGGCTTGGTGCACAGGTGAAACGTGATAGCGCTGTGGAAAAAATTTTTCAGGCAAAAGGGCGTCCATCCGATAATCCGCTCATTGTCCACATTGCAGACCGGACACATGTGGATGAATTGGCCCGATTGATTCCACCTTACGCACAATTGTTGATAAATGCATTTTGGCCGGGACCGCTGACCATTGTTGTGCCAAAGAAAGAAGGAGCGGTGTCTGAGCGGGTAACAGCAGGACTCGATACAGTAGCAGTTCGTATGCCGGATCATCCCGCGGCGCTGGCACTGATTAAAGAAGCAGGAGTGCCGGTTGCGGCGCCAAGCGCTAATCGCTCCGGCAAACCAAGCCCGACAACTGCTGAACATGTGCTGGATGATTTAAACGGGCGTATTGCAGGTATAGTAGATGCCGGTGAAACAGGAGTAGGCCTGGAATCAACCGTGGTTGACTGCACAGGGGACTATCCTGTTATTTTGCGTCCGGGCGGCATTACCCAGGCGGATATTGAAGCAGTTGCAGGACATGCAGATACAAACACAGCGCTGAAAAAAGCGGAGGAAGCTCCAAAAGCGCCTGGAATGAAATACACGCATTACGCGCCGGAAGCTCCGCTTTACATAATGGAAGGAACGTCTGCCGCTATTCAAAAAAAAATAGATGAATGGCGTGCAGAAGGAAAAAAAGTCGGCGTGCTTGCTGCAGAAGAAAGTGCAGCCTCATACAAAGCAGATACTGTTATTGAATGCGGCCGCCGAAGCGACCTGGCTTCTGTCGCAAGAGAATTATACAGCGCACTCCGGCTGTTTAACGAGCAGCCGGTCGATATGATTATTTCTGAAGCTTTTCCGGCAGAAGGAGTCGGCGCCGCTATTATGAACAGACTGGAAAAAGCAGCCGGGCATAAATGGATTAAAATGAGATAAGCAGACCGAAACCGGTCTGCTCATTTTGTGATTGTCAGAGCTGACCTCCAGCCTATTTAATCATTTAATAGTTTGTCCATAGTTGATACTGACGGCTTTGCCGTCAATTTTTTTTTATAAAAGATTTTATTCATTAAAGCGGGAGTCAGCCGGCTGGAGAATCTTTCTTTTTGAAAAACCGATAAATGAAGGTGTAAGACCGCTGATATTTCTGCTGTTGTTGCGTGTATACAAAAACTCAGAAGGCATATAAATAGGCATGGATATTTTTATCTTATCACTGGCGTTGTCGGCAGACGCATTTGGCGCGGCACTGGCTGTTGGAATGAGGCGCATGGGGCTTATAGACAAGCTGACATTAAGTGCGGCAGTCGGCATCATGCATATTATTTTGCCGCTGGCCAGCATAACAGCAGGCAGTGAACTGCATGGACGTTTTGGCGATGTTCTCATTTTGGCGGGCGGGGGGGTATTGATTCTTACTGGGCTGCAGATGATCTTGTCTTTTTTTAGAAAGGAAGAACAAAAAAAGCCGGCGGGACTGGGAATTGTCCTGTTTGCCTTTGGGGTAAGCATGGACAGCTTTTCAACAGGTCTGTCATTAGGTGTACTTGGTGTGGACAAGTCCATGGCGGTGCTGAGCTTTGGTGTATGTTCAGCCTGTTTAACGATGGCCGGCCTCCTGTTGAGCAGCCGGGTGAGTACCGCTGTCGGAAAAACGGGGGAGGCGGCAGGCGGCCTTCTTTTGCTTGTTATTGGGTTGAAATGGATATTCGTTTAATAAAGTCCTTTTCATACAGAAAAGGACTATTTTCATGTAAACTGTTCCATTATAATGAAAGAAAACGGATACGAAGGTGATGATTTATGAATATTTTGTTTGTATGTACAGGCAATACATGCCGCAGTCCAATGGCAGAAGCGATTTTGCACAGCAAACGGCCGGACTGGAGCGTAAGGTCAGCGGGATTGTATGCAAACCCGGGTGAACCGGCTTCAAAGGGAACAATGACGGTGCTGACAGAAAATAATATCCAGCACAGCCATACGTCTTCCCAGGTGACCGAAGAATTGCTAGAGTGGGCAGATGCCGTTTTGACAATGACTTCATCCCATAAACAATTAATTGATATTCATTTTCCTCAATTTCGTGAAAAAGTTACGCTGCTTAAAGGTGGAGAAGGAGACGTAGCAGATCCATTCGGCGGTCCGGATTCAGCTTATCGGAAAACATTCGAAGAGTTGGATTTTTATATAAGCCGGTGGCTTAAGAAGGAGAAAAGAAAATGAGCGGAAGAAAAAAATATTCATTTAGCATTCGGAAAAAGCTCGTCCTGCTTGTTGCCTTGCTTGCAGTGATTACCTACTCGTTTAGTGCTTTGTTTATGTATTATTTATACCCGGTTTATTTCTCGCAGGTAAATGAAAAGCTGTTTACGTTTATGACGCTGGCAATGGGCATTGGGTGGTCGGCGATACTGGCCTATTTTGCTGCTTCGTACGTTGTCAACCCGATTGCCCGCCTTCAATCGGCGGCTCAAGCGGCGGCAGCGGGACAAATTAAACAGGAAGTGGAACTGCCGAAAAGTGACGATGAAATCCGTGCGCTTGGAGCGGCGTTCAATGAAATGCTAACCAGTCTGCGTACAATGGTTCAAAGCATTGAAAGCAACTTTGCTGTAACGAATGAAAGTGTCGGCCGTATTGCTCAAATCAGCAGGCAGACGACACACCAGGCAGGCACTATGGCAGGGACGGCTGAAGAAATTGCCGGCGGCGCTGAAGGTTCAGCCCATGCTGTGCAGGCTGCCGCAGAAGCGATGGAAGAAGTAACGGAAATTGCTGGATCTGTTCAAAAGAAAGCAGCGGGGTCTGCGGACAAAGCGGAAGAAATGGTCAAAGAATTAGATACAAGCAGACGAGCATTCCAATCGCTTATTTCTGGAATGGATTCATTAGCCGCAGGAAATCTTGAATCGCTTGAAGCGGTTCGCTCGCTTGAAGAAAATGCGCGCAAGGTTGGCAATGTTATTGGGCTTGTAGGAGATATTGCCGCACAAACCAACCTGCTTGCGTTGAATGCTTCCATTGAGGCAGCGCGTGCCGGTGAACATGGGAAAGGGTTTGCAGTCGTAGCAGAAGAAGTCCGGAAGCTGGCGGATGAAAGTGCTGAAGCGGTAAAAGGCATTTCCGGTCTTGTGAAGCAAATCCAGCTGGAAGTCGGACATGTTGTCCAGAGAATCACCGCTCAAGCGGAAGCAGCAAAAGACGGGATTGAAAAAGGAGCATCAGCACAGGAAGCCGTCGGCCAAATAAGCAGCAAAATTACAGAAATGGCGGCAGAAGTAGAAGAAATTTCTCGGCTTGTTGATGGGCAAATGAACAAAATTGAGAAGACAACACACCAGTCACAGGAAGTCGCAGCCATCGCCGAACAAACATCAGCCGGTGCCAATGAAGTAACCCATGCAGCCCGGACACAATCGGAAATGATTCAGGAAATGGACAGTGTGACGCAAACATTAGAGCAGCAGGCAGAGAATTTAAAATCTGTGATTACACGGTTCAAATTGTAGTTTTTACGGGAAATATGAGAAAATAACAACAGAGATAAAATGGAAGGGAGCATGTTACATGAAAGTGGCAATTGCATCAGACCATGGCGGCATTAATATTCGGGAAGAAATTAAATCATTAATGGAAGAGCTCGGTATTGAGTACGAAGATTTTGGCTGTGAATGCCAGACGTCGGTTGATTACCCCGACTATGCACTTCCAGTGGCGGAAAAAGTAGCGGCCGGTGAATTTGACCGGGGGATTTTAATTTGCGGAACCGGGATTGGCATGTCGATTGCAGCAAACAAAGTAAAAGGCATCCGCTGTGCACTTGTCCATGATGTGTACAGTGCTAAATTGACGCGCCAGCATAATGATACAAACATCATTACAATGGGAGAACGTGTAATTGGAGCAGGCCTTGCAAGAGAAATCGCCCAGACGTGGCTGACAACTGATTTTGAAGCGGGCCGCCATGCAACACGAATCGGCAAAATTGCTGAATACGAAGAGAAGAGCGGGCAGTGATGGACGAGCTTCAAACGTACAAGCAGGAACTGAAGGAGCTGCTTTCGGAACTGCAGGAGCAGGCGCAATTTAAAAAAGAACAATTGTTTGTTGTAGGCTGTTCCACTTCTGAAGTCGCCGGCGGGCGAATTGGCACAGCCGGAACAGAGGAAATAGCCGCCGCTCTTTACGAGGAGCTTCATGCTTTTGCAGAAAAAACAGGCGTGCGTCTTGCGTTTCAATGCTGTGAGCATTTAAACCGGGCTGTTGTTCTTGAGGCTCAGATGGCCGAGAAACTGGGCTATGATGAAGTGGCTGCAGTGCCCGTGCGTACAGCTGGCGGTGCCATGGCAGCATACGCATTTAAGCAAAAGAACTGTATACTCGTTGAATCGATAAAGGCGGATGGAGGCATTGACATTGGAGATACACTGATTGGCATGCACTTAAAGCATGTAGCCGTGCCCGTGCGCACATCCAGCCATTCTGTCGGAGCTGCACATGTCGTAATGGCGAGAACACGTCCGAAATTGATTGGCGGTCCTCGTGCTGTTTACGAAAAAACGAATGTAAGCGATTTGAACGGCCCGGAATGTTAAGAAATTGCTGTCTTTTTTGCAGAAGACAGCTCTTTTTTTTATGAAAATTGTGCAAAAAAGCAGAAAATAGAGTTGAAAGATTCGGAAAAAGTGTTATTATGAAAGAAGCTTTTTTAACGACTATTGCTACACATTATTTTATAGATCGGGAAGGGGAACAACGATGAGTAAAATTCAAGCGCAAGATCCGGCTGTATTTGCAGCAATTGAAGATGAGCTGAAGCGCCAGCAGACGAAAATTGAACTGATTGCATCAGAGAACTTCGTCTCAGAAGCAGTAATGGAAGCGCAGGGTTCAGTTTTAACGAACAAGTACGCAGAAGGTTACCCTGGCAAGCGTTACTACGGCGGCTGTGAGCATGTTGACGTGGTGGAAGACCTGGCGCGTGACCGCGCGAAGCAGCTATTCGGTGCAGAATACGTAAACGTTCAGCCGCACTCGGGTGCACAGGCAAACATGGGTGTTTACTTCACAGTATTAGAAACCGGCGATACGGTTCTTGGCATGAATTTATCTCACGGCGGCCATTTAACACACGGAAGCCCGGTAAACTTCAGCGGCGTTCAGTATAACTTTGTTGAGTACGGAGTAACAAAAGACGAGCAGGTTATCGACTATGAAGATGTTCGTCAAAAAGCGCTTGAGCATAAGCCGAAGCTGATTGTAGCTGGTGCGAGTGCTTACCCGCGTGCAATCGACTTTGCCAAATTCCGTGAAATCGCTGATGAAGTGGGCGCTTACTTGATGGTAGACATGGCGCATATCGCCGGACTTGTTGCAGCAGGCCTTCATCAAAACCCGGTTCCTTACGCGCATTTTGTCACAACGACAACGCATAAAACGCTCCGCGGCCCGCGCGGCGGTATGATTTTGTCAACAGAAGAGTTTGGCAAAAAGCTTGATAAAGCTATTTTCCCTGGAATCCAGGGCGGTCCGTTAATGCATGTTATCGCAGCAAAAGCGGTTGCGTTCGGTGAAGCACTGCAGGATGATTTTAAAACATATGCACAAAACATCATCGACAATGCAAGCCGTTTGGCTGAAGGCTTGAAAAACGAAGGGATTGATATCGTTTCAGGCGGAACAGATAACCACCTTCTTTTGATCGATCTTCGCTCGCTTGGCTTAACAGGAAAAGTAGCCGAAGCCGTACTGGATGAGGTCGGCATTACCGTTAACAAAAATACGATTCCTTACGATCCGGAAAGCCCATTTGTTACAAGCGGTATCCGTATCGGTACAGCAGCGGTAACATCACGCGGATTTGATCTTGCCGCAATGGATGAAGTAGCGTCCATTATTGCGAAAACATTGAAAAACCACGAGGATGAAGCAGTATTGAAAGAAGCGGCAGAGCGCGTTGTGGCTTTAACCTCTAAATACGCTTTATATCAGGAAGTATAATCCAAACTGCCGGCCTTAGCGCCGGCAGTTTTTATTTTAGCGGCTCCTCGTGTAATTTCCCGGGGAATAGAATTGTTTACATAAAGACATAAAGTGCTGCTGCGCTTTTTATGGGAACTGAGCAAGAGCTTTAGTGAGAAAACTCTCTTAGAGCTCTACTGCCCAAATGGAAAGGGGGATTTCTCAGTTTGTTGCCCATCACTCTCTTTTCAAGTAAAATAGGATTGATTTTGTATGATCGTTAAATAAGGAGTGAATATAATGGGAAAAGTTTACGTATTCGATCATCCGCTTATCCAGCATAAGCTGACAATGATCCGGGATAAAAACACGGGCACGAAAGACTTTCGTGAGTTAACAGATGAAGTAGCCACACTTATGGCATTTGAAATTACACGTGATCTGCCCCTTGAAGAGGTAACGGTTCAGACACCGGTATGTGATGCAAAAGCGAAAGTGCTGGCCGGCAAAAAATTGGGGATCGTTCCGATTTTGCGCGCGGGTATCGGAATGGTGGATGGCGTCCTCAAGCTGATCCCGGCGGCAAAAGTAGGACATGTCGGCCTGTACCGGGATCCGGAAACGCTTCAGCCGGTTGAATACTACGTGAAGCTGCCGACTGATGTAGAAGACCGCGACTTTATTGTTGTGGACCCGATG
This sequence comes from Domibacillus indicus, assembly GCF_000970685.1. Lineage (GTDB taxonomy): Bacteria > Bacillota > Bacilli > Bacillales > Domibacillaceae > Domibacillus > Domibacillus indicus. Next base: position 551,573 of record NZ_LAJB01000003.1, on the reverse strand, counting down.
CTCGCTACAGGCGGTTCGGCGATCGAAGCCATTCATTCCTTGAAAAAACGCGGTGCCAAACATATTAAATTTATGTGTCTGATTGCGGCTCCTGAAGGCGTGGACTTATTAAAAGAAGCGCATCCCGATGTGGATATTTATATTGCGTCTTTAGATGAAAAACTAAATGAAAAAGGCTATATTGTACCGGGGCTTGGCGATGCCGGCGACCGGTTATTTGGAACAAAATAAAGAAAAGCAGGTGGAAAAAATGGATCGCCCGATTAAAGTAATGACGATTTTCGGTACACGGCCGGAAGCGATTAAAATGGCGCCGCTCGTTTTGGAATTAAAAAAACGCCCGGCAGAATTTGAAGCAATCGTAACCGTAACCGCACAGCACCGCCAAATGCTTGACCAGGTGCTGAACATTTTTAATATTGCACCCGACTATGATTTAAATATTATGAAGGACCGCCAGACATTGATTGATGTCACTACGCGCGGGCTTGAAGGCCTTGATAAAGTAATGAAAGAAGTCAAGCCGGATATCGTCCTCGTTCACGGTGACACAACAACAACATTTGTGGCGGGCCTTGCCGCGTTTTATAATCAAATTGCGGTCGGGCATGTGGAAGCCGGTCTTCGCACATGGAATAAGTACTCGCCGTTTCCGGAAGAAATGAACCGCCAGCTGACAGGTGTCATGGCTGATCTTCATTTTTCTCCTACAGCGCAGTCTGAGCGAAATCTTTTAAAGGAAAACAAAAAAGAAGATTCCATTTTTGTTACAGGAAATACGGCAATTGATGCACTTAAAACAACAGTAAAAGAAGAGTACACACATGAAGTTCTTGAAAAGCTAGGGAATGACCGTCTTGTGTTAATGACTGCCCACCGCCGCGAAAATCTCGGGGAGCCAATGAAAAATATGTTCCGCGCTATTAAGCGTCTTGTTGAGGATCATAAAGGCATTCAGGTTGTTTACCCGGTTCATTTAAATCCGGTGGTCCGGGAAACAGCTGATTCGATCCTTGGCAATGATCCGCGCATCCACTTGATTGAACCGCTCGATGTTATTGATTTCCATAACTTTGCGGAGCGGGCCCACATTATCTTGACGGATTCCGGCGGTGTACAGGAAGAAGCCCCGTCACTTGGTGTGCCGGTTCTTGTTTTGCGGGATACAACAGAGCGTCCTGAAGGAATCGAGGCAGGAACATTAAAGCTTGCCGGCACCGATGAAGAAACCATTTACTCGCTCGCCTCAGAACTCTTAACAGATGATGCGGCTTACGAGAAAATGTCAAAAGCATCGAATCCCTATGGAGACGGTGAAGCGTCGCGGCGCATTTGCGATGCGATCCGCTATTATTTCAAAGCAGCCGCAAACAAGCCGGATCGCTTTGAGGTAAACTAAGTAGTAGAAGCCGGTCGTCCCATAACAGCGGACGACCTTTTTCCTTTTTAAAAGAATTGTTCGGAAAAAACGAAAAAAGTATGAGCATTTTGTGAAATATCCGTGTCAGGCACTGAGGTTTTCGCCCGCAACACATTGACATTGAAAAACGGCTATTGTATGCTAACAAAGGGTAAGGAGAATGGGTTTTATACATAGTGTAACCGTTTTTTTGCCGCTGTTTTTTATGTTGTCAAGCATGCGATTGAGGTGTGTGAATGAACCGGAATCAGAATAACGGTGCCTTTAGGGCAATGGCGCTTTACAGTGCGATTCTTGCTCAGCTCGCCGGCTCGATGATTGCCGGTATTTTTGCAGGCTTGTGGCTTGACAATCATTTCGATACAGTGCCTCTTTTTTTAATCATCGGACTGCTGGGAGGACTCTCGGCAGGAGTATACGCCATGGTGCGGACAATTCAACATTTCAATTCAGGAGACTAGCATTCTATGCCCGAACTCCAGCATTCCATTAAACGACAGCGAAAATATTTGATTTATCTGCTTGCCATCTTTGTACTCGGCTGGGGATTTACATCCGCACAGGAGGTTTACGCCGGCTTGATTCTTGGAACAGTGCTCAGTCTTTATAACCACTGGATCATTGGCAGAAGGATAGACCGATTCCGAAAAGCAGTAGAAGATGGACGGAAAACTCCTTCTCTCGGCACCGTCTTACGGATGGGTTCTGCCGCTCTTGCAGCCATGATCGCTCTCCGAAACCCGGATCAATTTCATTTGATCAGCACCGTTATTGGATTAATGACTGCTTATGCAGTGATTATGATAGATTTTGGAATCCAACATTTTATAAAACGCAAGAACGGGAAAGAGGTGAAATAATTTGGATCATAAAGCTCCATTACATGATCTCGATTTATTTGGGATCACATTGACGTTCAACCTGGCAAATATGCTGATGATTACAGTAGCCAGTGTGATTGTATTTCTGATTGCCGTGCTGGCCACAAGAAAGCTTGCACTGAAGCCAACAGGAATGCAGAACTTCTTTGAATGGATCATGGACTTTGTTAAAGGGATTGTTAAAAGCAATATGGACTGGAAGACAGGCGGGCGATTTCATGTTCTTGGAATCACACTGATTATGTATGTTTTTGTATCTAATATGCTCGGGCTTCCGTTCGCGATTGTTTATGACGATTATTTATGGTGGAAATCACCGACAGCCGATCCGGTTGTCACACTCACGCTTGCTGTTATGGTAGTGGGCTTGTCTCATTACTATGGAGTTCGCATGAAAGGTTTTGCCGAATACGGAAAAGATTATTTCCGCCCAATGTGGTTTATGTTCCCGCTGAAAATTATCGAGGAATTTGCCAATACGCTTACACTCGGCCTCCGGCTTTATGGAAATATCTTTGCCGGTGAAATCCTGCTTTCACTGCTTGCAGGATCACTTGCTACGGGTGTTGGCGGACATCTTGCAGCTGTCCTTCCGACACTTGCATGGATGGGCTTCTCAGTTTTCGTTGGTGCCATTCAGGCATTTATCTTTGTTATGTTAACGATGGTTTATATCTCACATAAAGTGAGCCATGACCATTAATATAATTTACCTGTTCAGCCATTGGACAAACATTTTTTCAGTAAATCATGTTTTTAAAAATAAGGAGGAAAAATTAACATGGGTCTTTTAGCAGCAGCAATTGCAATTGGTTTAGCGGCCATTGGTGCCGGTGTAGGTAACGGTCTAATCGTATCAAAAACAGTTGAAGGTATGGCTCGTCAGCCAGAAGCACGCGGTATGCTTCAAACAACAATGTTTATCGGGGTAGCACTAGTAGAGGCGATTCCTATCATCGCGGTAGTAATCGCGTTCATGGTACAAGGTCAATAAGAAAAGCGGAGGGCGTTCGTTCAGAGGCGGCAGGCATAAGACGGACAGGCGGAATGGCGTTTTGTGCCATGCAGCCTGGCTGACTTATGACCGGGCCTCTAACGCCCGCAGCTGGACATAGAAATATCTTTTGGCGAAGATCACATTCTCATGCGAGCCTTCGCCATTCCTTTATGTGCAAAACGCAATAACCGTTTATTCAAAATGTTTTTTCTCTATAATAGGAAAGAACACGAACCTCTTGAAGGGAGTGAAAGGATCGTGACGACAAACACATACGTACTTGGGGCGGGAGCTGGCTTTAATGGCGGCGATATCTTGTTCCAGTTAGTAATGTTTATTATCCTGCTCGCATTGCTGAGAAAGTTTGCATGGGCTCCATTAATGGGCATTATGCAGCAGCGTGAAGAGCATATTGCCTCTGAAATCGAATCGGCTGAAAAAAGCCGTGTCGAAGCGAATCAATTATTAGAGCAAACACGTGCGGAAGCAAAAGCAGCCCGCCTTGAAGCACAACATACAGTTGAGAATGCCAAGAAAATTGGTGAAGAGCAAAAAGCGGAAATCCTCGCGGCAGCCCGCGCGGAATCTGAACGCTTAAAAGAAGCGGCGAAGCTTGAAATCGCCCAGGAGCGTGACAGCGCAATGAACTCACTGCGTGAACAAGTTGCTGCTTTATCTGTAATGATCGCATCAAAAGTGATTGAAAAAGATCTTTCAGCTGCGGATCAGGAAAAGTTAATTAATCAGTATATTAAAGAGGCAGGGGAAGAGCGATGAGTAAATCCGGAGCGGCAAAACGCTACGCGATTGCGCTTTTCGAACTGGCACAAGAACATAATCAGGTTGCAAAGTATGATCAGGAAATTCGCATTGTTAAAGAGGTTATCGATGGAGACAGCGAAATCTCAAAAGTATTGGAAGCGCCAAGCTTATCGTTAGCAGATAAGCAGGCACTTGTGAATACACTGACTGCCCATGCATCCGTAACGGTTTCAAACTTATTAAAGCTGCTTGTAGAGCGCCGGCGTGCCAATGAGATTTCAGCGGTATGCGAGGAATTTATCCATCTTGCCAATGAAGAGCGCGGCATTGCCGAGGCTGTTGTTTTTTCTACACGTCCACTGACGGAAGAGGAAGAGGCGAGTGTATCACACACGTTTTCCCGTAAAGTCGGCAAGCAGACGTTAAACATCGAAAATATTGTAGATCCAAATCTTTTAGGCGGCTTGAAAGTCCGAATTGGAAACCGTATCTTTGACGGTACTTTACGCGGCAAACTAAACCGTCTTGAAAAACAATTAACGACGAATTTATAAATTTGAAAGAAGCAGCAGGCTTCTTAAAGAAAATGAGGGGTGACATGCATGAGCATCAAAGCTGAAGAAATCAGTGCGCTGATAAAAAAGCAAATTGAAAACTTCCAGTCCGATATTACAGTTAGCGACGTCGGCACTGTCATCCAGGTTGGGGACGGTATCGCACGTGCTCATGGCCTCGACAACGTTATGGCGGGAGAACTCCTTGAATTCTCTAACGGTGTAATGGGTATGGCTCAAAACCTGGAAGAAAACAACGTAGGTATTATCATTCTTGGTCCTTATACGGAGATCAAAGAAGGAGACGAGGTACGCCGCACAGGCCGTATCATGGAGGTGCCGGTTGGTGAAGAGCTAATCGGCCGCGTTGTTAACTCACTCGGTCAGCCAGTCGATGGTCTTGGTCCAATTCATACAACAAAAACACGTCCAATTGAAAGCCCGGCAACAGGCGTTATGGCCCGTAAGTCGGTTCATGAACCGCTTCAAACAGGTATTAAAGCGATTGACGCCCTTGTGCCGATCGGCCGCGGACAGCGTGAATTAATTATCGGTGACCGTCAAACAGGTAAAACAACGGTTGCAATTGATACAATCTTGAACCAGCGTGACCAGGATATGATTTGTATCTATGTTGCGATTGGCCAAAAAGAATCAACCGTTCGTAATGCGGTAGAAACTCTTCGCAAACATGGGGCACTTGATTACACAATCGTTGTAACGGCGTCAGCGTCTTCACCGGCTCCAATGCTATACCTTGCACCTTACACAGGTGTTTCAATGGCAGAAGAGTTTATGTTTAACGGCAAGCACGTTTTGATCGTATACGATGATCTTTCAAAACAAGCGGCTGCGTACCGCGAGCTTTCTCTTCTTCTTCGCCGTCCTCCAGGCCGCGAGGCATATCCTGGTGACGTATTCTACTTGCATTCACGCCTGCTTGAGCGTGCAGCGAAGTTGAATGACGAACTTGGCGCTGGTTCGATTACAGCCCTTCCATTCGTTGAAACACAGGCGGGAGATATTTCTGCTTACATTCCGACGAACGTTATCTCTATCACAGACGGACAAATCTTCCTGCAGTCTGACTTGTTCTTCTCCGGTGTTCGTCCGGCAATCAATGCAGGTCTTTCTGTATCACGTGTTGGTGGTTCTGCACAAATTAAAGCGATGAAAAAGGTAGCAGGTACACTTCGTCTGGACCTTGCCGCTTATCGTGAGCTTGAAGCCTTTGCACAATTCGGTTCAGACCTTGATGCGATTACACAATCAAAATTAAACCGCGGTGCCCGCACAGTTGAAGTATTAAAGCAGGATTTGAACAAACCGCTTAAAGTTGAGCGCCAGGTTGTTATTCTTTATGCATTAACACGCGGCTATCTTGATGATATTCCGGTTTCGGATATTACCCGCTTTGAAGATGAACTGTTACACTGGCTCGATAAAAACCACACAAATGTGTACGATCATATTCGCACAACGAAAGAACTTCCGTCTGATGATGAATTGAAAGCAGCTATCAACGAGTTCAAAAAATCGTTTGTGAAATCCGAATAAAAGCAGAAGAAGGGCGGTACCGTCTACCGGACGTCCGCCCTGTCTGCGTCATCAAACACAAAAAGGGTGGTGAGAGAAAGTGGCATCGTTACGCGATATACAAACACGTATTACATCGACGAAAAAAACGAGTCAGATTACGAAAGCCATGCAAATGGTATCTGCTTCTAAATTGAACCGTGCAGAAACAAATGCAAAGTCATTTGTTCCGTATATGAATAAAATTCAGGAAGTTGTTGCGTCAATCGCGCTCGGCAGCAAAGATGTAACACATCCGATGCTGGTCTCCCGCCCCGTTAAAAAAACCGGGTACCTTGTTATTACATCGGACCGCGGTTTGGCGGGAGCTTATAACAGCAGTATTTTACGTTCTGTTTATAAAAAAATACAGGAACGCCATACATCAAAAGACGAGTACGTGGTCATTGCGCTTGGGCGCGTTGGGCGGGATTTCTTCCGTGCACGCGGCATCGAAGCCATCGAAAGTGTCACAGGCCTTCCAGATCAGCCGTCTTTTGCCGATGTAAAAGAAATCGTCCGCAAAACGGTCGATCTTTTCTCAGAAGGCGTTTATGATGAGCTTTACATGTACTACAGTCACTTTGTTAATGCGATTCAACAGGACGTGACCGTAAAGAAAGTATTGCCTTTAACGGAAATTGAGTCAACAGGAGGCCGTCTGTCTTCTTATGAATTCGAACCTTCCGCAGAAGAGATTCTTGAAGTATTGCTTCCTCAATATGCGGAAAGCTTAATTTATGGAGCACTTCTTGATGGTAAAGCAAGTGAGCACGCAGCACGGATGACGGCTATGCAAAATGCAACGGACAACGCAAAAGAGCTTATCCGTAATTTGACACTGCAATACAACCGTGCGCGCCAGGCCGCAATTACGCAGGAAATCACAGAAATTGTCGGTGGGGCCGCAGCTTTAGAATAAAGCGATTAGCCGGGGTAACTTTGTCCCGTTAAGATGTTTTTAAAGAGAAATAAATTGATGTAAATGAACAAAACAGGAGGGAAAAAGATGAACAAAGGACACGTTCTTCAGGTTATGGGTCCGGTCGTTGATGTAAAGTTTGAAAACGGCCAGCTTCCTGCCATTTATAACGCCTTGAAAGTTCAAATCGGTTCAGAAGCCGGCAGCAAAGCAACTGAACTTACGCTCGAAGTTGCCACGCACCTTGGTGATGACTCTGTCCGTGCGATCGCGATGGCATCAACAGATGGCCTTCAGCGTAACCAGGAAGTAATTGATACAGGAAAAGCTATTTCAGTGCCGGTTGGGGATGTTACGCTTGGACGTGTATTCAACGTGCTTGGTGAACCAATTGATGAGAAATCAATTGAAGCAGGAGTCCGCCGTGATGCTATTCACCGCCAGGCCCCTACATTTGACCAGCTTTCAACAGAAGTTGAAATTTTGGAAACAGGAATTAAAGTTGTTGACCTTCTTGCCCCGTACATTAAAGGTGGTAAAATCGGCCTTTTCGGCGGTGCCGGCGTAGGGAAAACCGTTTTGATTCAGGAATTGATCAACAATATCGCGCAGGAACATGGCGGTATCTCCGTATTCGCCGGTGTTGGTGAGCGTACTCGTGAAGGAAATGACCTTTTCCACGAGATGAGCGATTCAGGCGTTATCGCGAAAACAGCGATGGTATTTGGCCAGATGAATGAGCCTCCTGGTGCGCGTATGCGTGTTGCCCTGACAGGTTTGACAATGGCTGAGTATTTCCGCGATGAGCAAGGACAGGACGTACTGTTCTTTATCGATAACATCTTCCGCTTTACTCAAGCGGGATCTGAAGTATCTGCCCTTCTTGGACGCCTTCCGTCAGCGGTAGGCTACCAGCCGACACTGGCAACAGAAATGGGCCAGCTTCAGGAGCGTATTACTTCTACTAATGTAGGTTCTGTTACATCAATCCAGGCGATTTATGTCCCGGCCGATGACTACACGGATCCGGCTCCGGCAACAACATTCGCTCACCTGGATGCAACAACAAACCTTGAGCGTAAACTTTCTGAGATGGGTATTTACCCTGCGGTAGACCCGCTTGCTTCCACATCGCGCGCGCTGTCGCCGGAAATTGTGGGAGAGGAGCATTACTCAGTAGCTCGTGCTGTACAGCAAACACTGCAGCGTTACAGAGAGCTTCAGGATATCATTGCAATCCTTGGTATGGATGAGCTTTCAGAGGACGATAAATTAACGGTTGCCCGTGCGCGCCGCATTCAATTCTTCCTTTCACAAAACTTCCACGTGGCGGAGCAGTTTACAGGTCAGAAAGGTTCTTATGTCCCAGTTCAAGATACAGTTCGCGGCTTCCGTGAAATCCTGGATGGCAAACACGATAACCTTCCTGAAGATGCTTTCCGTCTTGTCGGCGGCATTGAAGAAGTAGTAGCAAAAGCTCAGGAAATGGGTGCAAACGTCTAATATAGGGATCAGGAGGTTTAACTATGAAGACACTTAACGTCAATATCGTCACTCCTGACGGCCCGGTCATCGACACAAACGTGGAACTTGTTAGTGCAAAAGCACAAAGCGGTGAGCTCGGCATCATGGCCGGCCACGTTCCGATGGTCGCTCCCTTACAAATCGGCGCAGTCCGGTTAGTTACAGGCGGCAAGCAATCCGAATTGGTCGCTATCAGCGGCGGCTTTCTCGAAGTTCGTCCGGATCAGGTAACGATATTAGCGCAAGCTGCTGAAAGAGCGGAAAACATTGATGTTTCCCGTGCAACAGAAGCCCAGCGGCGAGCTGAGCAGCGATTGCAGAATAAACAGGATAACATTGATTTTAAACGCGCTGAACTAGCATTGAGGCGCGCTACCAACCGCCTTAATGTACATCAAGGCAAGCTATAATGAAAAGCTGTCCGTTCGCTAAAATTAACGGGCAGCTTTTTCCTGTTTGGTGCTGCGGCAGACGTCTTCCATAATCACGAAAGAAATCGTTTTAGAATAGAATTCAATAGAGCTGCTAAAGTTTCATTAAATCCAACTACACTATTAAAAAGGAGAAGTCGCATGATTGAGTCATTCGGACAGGAAGCATTGATCAGCATGATTCTCAGTCTTTTCTGCATTGGCCTGTCGTTTTGGGCTTTACAGTCACTTCGGCTTGATCAGCTTTTTCGCAAAAACCAGGTTGCCCGGGCCCGTATGCTTTATTTACTGCTCTCCATTGTAATCGGATCAGCAGTAAGCAGCTTTTTTTTAAACTATATGCAGTGGGCCCGCCAGCTTCCTCTTCTATTTTAATTTTCAGCGTCCGGTGAGATACTTGCCTTTTCTCGTAAAATCATATAAATTGGATGAAGGCAATTGTGAAAAAATATTCAATTTAGGTTTGTTGCCCTTTTAGATGGGAAAACAAAAAAGAGTGTTTTTTTTGAATAATTTCACAAAGTCTCTACAATTTGTGCTTAATTTCACTTGTGAAATACGCAATTTGGATGGTAAACTTTAAGAAGTTTTGTCGAAGTTTGTAAAAGACATTGGACCGGGCTGGAACATCAGTCCACTGATTTGAATATGTATAATAGAAAAGGACGCGGAGGGGAACAGTTTGGACAAAATTATCGTCCGCGGCGGCCGTCAATTGAACGGGACCGTCAAAGTTGAAGGCGCAAAAAATTCGGTGCTGCCGGTAATCGCAGCGACCATGCTAGCGGGAGAAGGTAAGTGTGTCATTCGTGACGTACCTACTTTATCTGACGTATATACAATTAATGAAGTACTGCGCCATTTAAATTGTGAAGTGACATTTGAAAAAAACACGGTAACAGTTGATGCAACAAAAGAACTTTCAATCGAAGCACCATTTGAATACGTTCGTAAAATGCGCGCCTCTGTTTTGGTTATGGGTGCACTTTTGGCACGCAATGGCAAAGCCCGTGTGGCATTACCGGGCGGATGTGCAATTGGCTCACGTCCCATTGACCAGCATTTAAAAGGATTTGAAGCAATGGGTGCCCGCGTACGCGTTGAAAATGGTTTTATCGATGCAGAAACAGATGGCCGATTAAAAGGCGCAAAGATTTATCTGGACTTCCCAAGTGTAGGTGCGACTGAGAACATTATGACAGCAGCTGCATTGGCGGAAGGCACAACCATTCTTGAAAACGCAGCAAAAGAGCCGGAGATTGTTGATCTTGCTAATCTTATTAATAAAATGGGAGGCAAGGTAATCGGCGCTGGAACAGAAACGATTCGAATTGAAGGTGTTGATGTTCTGACAGGTGCCGATCATGCCATTATCCCGGATCGTATTGAGGCAGGAACATTTATGACAGCAGCTGCTATTACAGGCGGCAATGTGCTTGTCGAGGGCGCAGTGGCAGAACACATGTCCTCGTTAATTGCTAAAATGCGGGAAATGGGCGTTAAGGTTACAGAAGAAAAAAATGGCATTCGTGTAATCGGACCTGAAAAATTAAAATCAGTCGATATTAAAACAATGCCGCATCCGGGCTTCCCGACAGATATGCAGTCCCAAATGATGGCGCTCATGTTAAAGGCGGAAGGGACGGGTGTTATTACTGAAACTGTTTTTGAAAACCGTTTTATGCATGTGGAAGAATTCCGCCGCATGAATGCTAACGCAAAAATCGAAGGCCGTTCAGTTATTATTGACGGTCCGTCTGACCTGCAGGGTGCAGAAGTGGCAGCTACGGATTTGCGGGCTGCAGCAGCACTTATTATAGCCGGACTTGTGGCAGACGGCTACACACGTGTTACAGAGCTAAAGCATCTTGACCGCGGTTACGTTAATTTCCATGGCAAGCTTGCAGCGCTCGGTGCAGACATTGAACGTGTAACAGAAGAAGCGGAAACGCCAGTAACGGTGAAAAGCTGAATTTATTTTTATCTTATTTTTACAAAAAGGCCGTCTGTTTATGCAGGCGGTTTTTTTATGTTTGGTCATATTCAGTATAGTCATGCATATCTCTTTTTATACAGCAAGGAGGGAATTTTATTGAAAAAGCCGCTGTCTGCCTTTTTCTTTATTTTGATTGCTGCAATTGTCGTCCCCGCCGCTGGCTTATGGCTTACAGAGCAACAAACGACACGCCCTCCTGCAGATGAGGAACCGACCGTTGATGTAGTCCGGTCAGGTACACAAAAAACAGAATCTGTTCCGCTTGAAGAGTATGTGGCAGGGGTGGTATCAGCAGAAATGCCGGGTTCTTTTGAAAAAGAAGCATTAAAAGCACAGGCTGTTGCCGCGCGGACGTTTATCTTAACACAAACATTAAAAGGACTCGATGTAACAGACACGGTAGACGATCAAGTGTTTAAAGATGAGGAAGACCAGAAAAAAATGTGGGGATCGGATTACAAAGAAAACAAAGAAAAAATTGAAGCGGCCGCCCGTGAAACCGAAGGAGAAGTCCTTATTTACAATGACGAGCCTATTACCGCTGCTTTTTTTTCATCGGGCAACGGCCAAACAGAAAATGCGGAAGAATACTGGCAGTCAGCAGAACCATATTTAAAAAGTGTCGCCAGTCCATGGGATGCTGCGGCACCTAATTTTGAACAGGAACTTGTTTTGCCCAAACAGGAAGTCGAGGAGAAGTTAAATATCTCCCTGCCTGCCTCGGGTTCTGCGGGCACAATTGTAAAAAAAACAACGGGAGGCCGTGTCGGGTCACTTGTGATTGGCGAAAAGTCATTTACAGGAAGGGAGATACGAGAAACGCTTGGACTGCCTTCTGCCGATTTTGAAATAACAGTAAGCGGTGCGGATGTTATTATTAAGACGAAAGGATATGGACACGGTGTGGGCATGAGCCAATACGGTGCCAACGGCATGGCAAAAGAGGGAAAAAACTATCGGGATATCACGGCTCATTATTATCCCGGTACGATGATTGCAGATGCCCAGGCATTTTTAAGCCGTTAAAAAAGAAAAAGCACGTCCGCTCTTACTGCGGACGTGTCCATTCACCTAAGCCAGCTATCCAGCGGCCAATACGTGATCTGCGTTCAAAGTACATATAGTTAACAGCTAAAAAAGCAACGGTAACGCCAGCTACATCTTTAATGGCATCAATCAGCGCAGCAGACCGATAGGGAACAAAAACTTGATGAATTTCATCGACCAGCCCATATACAGAAGCAAACATAGCCGCAGCCAGGCTGACAAGCGGCGTTAATTTGCCGTGTGTTAAAAAGGCGAGAACAATCAATCCATATAAAATGGCAAATTCAACAAGATGAAGTGATTCCTTTACAAACAAATCCACCTTATTATTCGGCAGCTCCATAATTGTATCGTGCGGAAGTCCTGACATGATCCAAATCGCCATCATGTATAAAACAGGCATTGCTATCGATAAAAACCGAATTACTTTCTTCACTTCCACACCTCCCCATCCTCTTTGATTTTACCATCTATGTAAACAGCGAAAAGCGTTGATTGTGGCGTTTTTTTTACGATTTGGGGAATTTTTTGGAATAGATGTATAAAAAAACATCTGCCTGTCCAAAATGGTTTTCGAGGTGATAACCATGAAAGAGGGCGGCAAAAAAACACTACCCCCAAAATTGAAAGATTTCTTTCTGAAGAGACGGGCTCTGCCTGCGATTTATCTGGCTTGTGCTGTTTTATTGATTTCGAGTCTGATGTTTTATGAAGTAATGAAGCCGGCTGATGAAGAAGCAGGCGGCATATTGGAGCAGCCCGCAGAAACAGTAAGCGGTACACCGGAAAAAGAAAAGATGATGATGCCGGCTGCTGAAGGAGCGGTGGCGAAAACAGCTTTTTATGATGCAAAAGCAGAAGCAGGAGACCAGGAAGAAGCACTTGTTGTATTTAATGATACGTACTACGAAAGTACAGGCGTGGATTACGTTCTGGAAAACGGAAAAACATTTGCCGTTTCAGCACCACTTTCGGGGACGGTAAAGGATGTAAGAGAAGACGCGTTTCTGGGCAATTATATCGAAATTGACCATGGAAACGGAGTAGTCAGCACGTTCCAATCCGTTGAGGATATTGCGGTGAAAAAGGACGACACAGTCAGTCAGGGGCAAAAAATCGGGGAAGCAGGAAGAAGCATTTTAAATGAGTCAGCCGGCATCCACGTACATTATGAGATAACGAAAGATGGCGAATTATTAAATCCATCCGCGCTCTATGGAAAAGCCATCAGCGAATGGAAATGAATATTTCCCGGGCAATACGCATATTGTTAATAAAAAGAAATGGGTCTACTTTCATACAATGAAACCTGTGGCCGCACCATTCGATACCGCTCATCCCGTTTCCGCTGAAGGAGGCGTGTGCATGCGCGAATACATCAAGGAAAGAGCGCTGAAGGCCGGCAAGTACATCGTAGAAACAAACAAAACCGTCCGGGATATAGCCAAAGAATTTGGCATCTCAAAAAGCACCGTCCATAAGGATTTAACTGAGCGGCTGCCGAACGTAAATCCAGAACTATCTGCCCGCGTCGAAAATATTTTGCATTATCACAAATCGATCCGGCATCTTCGAGGAGGAGAAGCGACCAGGCAAAAGTGGAAAAGGCCAGTCTGAGCTTCTCGCTTTTATTTATGCCAGGTGCCAGTCGAAAGCAAGAATGGAAAGGGCGTCTCATAATGTTCATGAGCGTCCTTTTTTCATGGTTAAAAACGGGTATTCACAGTCCATTCTTCCCTGCATATATGATAAAATAGGTATTTGGAACAGAAAACCTAACATTATATGAAAGATAGATACAGAATATTCAGGGGGAATTAAAAAATGTTATCTAGAGATATTGGAATTGATCTTGGTACTGCCAATGTTTTAATTCATGTAAAAGGCCAGGGAATTGTTTTAAATGAGCCTTCCGTAGTGGCTTTGGACCGCACCACAAATAAAGTACTCGCAGTCGGAGAAGAAGCGTACCAGATGGTTGGCCGGACTCCAGGCAATATTGTTGCTATCCGTCCGCTTCGTGACGGTGTTATTGCGGATTTTGATGTAACAGAATCAATGCTGAAGCATTTTATTAACAAATTAAATGTAAAAGGATTTTTATCCAAGCCCCGCATTTTGATTTGCTGTCCGACACAGATTACAGCAGTCGAACAAAAAGCGATTCGGGAAGCAGCAGAAAAAAGCGGCGGGAAAACGGTTTATCTTGAAGAAGAACCAAAGGTGGCGGCAGTTGGCGCCGGCATGGATATTTTTGAACCAAGCGGCCATATGGTTATCGACATTGGCGGCGGCACAACAGATGTAGCTGTTTTATCACTCGGAGCGATCGTCACTTCTGAATCCATTAAAGTGGCCGGGAATACCTTCGATGCGGACATTATGAACTATGTGAAAAAGCAGTACAAGCTGTTAATCGGAGAGCGTACGGCCGAAGCAATTAAAATAAATGTCGGCACGGTGCATCCGGATGGGCGGAATGAACAAATGGAAATCCGCGGCCGTGATATTATGACAGGCCTGCCGCGTATTTTAACTGTCAATTCAGCTGAAATTGAAGAAGCACTTCGCGAGTCAGTTGCCCAGATCGTCCAGGCTTCTAAAAATGTGTTAGAGCAAACGCCGCCTGAGCTGTCAGCGGACATTATTGACCGGGGCGTTATGCTGACAGGAGGGGGAGCGCTCCTGCACGGTATTGATCAGTTAATGGCAGATGAACTGAAGGTGCCGGTTTTTATCGCAGAGAACCCGATGGACTGTGTAGCGATTGGAACAGGCCGCATGCTTGACAGTATAGATAGAATTTCTTCCAAAAAAAGAAAGGTTTTAAAATAAAAGCTATTTTATAAAGTTCTTAGGCTGTTGACAAACGCTTGCTTTCGGCGTCACTTGCCGGCTGGGAATGCTCATACCCCCAAAAGGTCACTCCGCTTCCCAGCCGGCGGCGTTCCTGAAGAGTCAAACGTTTTCAATCAGCCTGCTTTCTAACTTTATTTACACTCTCAGAGCTGCTTTGGAAAAGCAGCTCTATTTATTTTGTCACATTCTGGGCTGTTTTCTCATTATTTTCTGTTAATACAGATAAGGTCTATTGTATAATAAGAATGGCATTAAATGCTTAAAAATGAGGTGAACAAGTTGTTCAAAGGGTTTTACACAGCTGCTTCGGGTATGATTGCGCATCAGCGACGCACTGAAATCTTAACAAACAATATGTCAAATGCCAATACACCGGGTTATAAAGCAGACCAGACAAGTGTAAGAGCTTTTCCAGAAATGCTCTTGCGGCGAATGGATGAAACTTCTATACCGGTCGAAAATAAATTAAATTTGCCTTTAGAGCCGCAGATTGGCTCTTTAAATACAGGTGTGTATGTACAGGAAACAATTCCGAATTTCCGGCAGGGTGATCTGAGAGAAACAGGCCTCTCAACAGACCTGGCTTTGCAGGGAGAATCCGTCTTTTTTACTGTTCAAAACGCATCGGGAGAAACACGTTACACACGAAACGGGAATTTTACGCTGGATCTCGAAGGCTATTTAACAACAGCTTCTGGTTTTTACGTCCAGGATACAAATGGCGAGCGCATTCAATTAACGTCTGACCAGTTCCAGGTGAATGAGGCAGGAGAAATTACAGAAAATGGCGAGGCTATTGCACAAATCGGAGTAGCTTACGCCCAGAATCCAAATGACCTGGTTAAAGAAGGAGACGGCCTGTACCGTATTGACGGGGCAGCACTTCCAAATGCGTTTGAAGCAGACGAAGCCGTATTTTCAGTCCAACAGTCATCTTTAGAAGGTTCAACTACAGATATGGCGCGGACAATGACTGATATGCTTGCAGCGTATCGTTCCTTTGAAGCGAATCAAAAAGTGCTGACGGCGTATGACCGAAGCATGGAAAAAGCAGCAAACGAAATCGGACGTGTAACGTAAAGGAGAGCGCAGCATGAACAGAACAATGATTAATTCGGTCAATACGCTGTCACAGCTTCAGAAGAAAATGGATGTTACGAGCGGCAATGTTGCCAATATGAACACAGTCGGGTATAAACGGAATGAGGCGACGTTTTCAGACCTTATTCATCAGCAAGCTATTAATATGTACCGCGAGAATGAAGAGGTGGGAAGATTGACGCCGGCCGGCATCCGGCTTGGCGCTGGCGCAATGATGGCCCAGACACAGATGATCGGCACGCAGGGCGCCCTGCAGCAAACGGGGCGGACACTTGACTTTGGATTATCAAAGCCCAATCAGTTTTTTAAAGTTCTTGTCCAGGATGAACAGGGCAGAAGCAGTGTGAATTATACGCGTAATGGCTCTTTTTCCGTGACTCCTGCGGGCGGTAACAATGTTATGCTTGTTACATCAGAAGGTTATCCGGTACTTGATGAAAATGATAACCCGATTGTTCTGGCGCCAGAGGAGATGGAGGAGCAGGCATCCGGCCTTATTGGCCTTGTGGAAGTGGACAAACCGCAATTTTTAGAGCGGTCTTCTGCAACTATGTTTGCGCTGCCGGAAAATCCGCCAACAGCCGAAAATCAGATTTTACGTAACTTGAATGCAGCAGAACGGCAGGAAGCGGGCCTGCAAGCGGGAGCCCTGGAAATGTCGAACGTTGATTTTTCAAAAGAAATGAGTGATCTAATGGTCACACAGCGTGCTTACCAGTTTCAATCGAAGGCAATTTCGATTGCAGATCAAATGCTTGGCTTAATTAATGGGGTCAGATAGAGGGGAAGGATAGCAGTGGCTCATGAAAGGAAGCGGAGAAAAGAAACCCGCCTCACCCCCCTCGGCAGATTTATGCTCTCATTAATTTTCATTGTCCTGACAGCCATAATCGGTGCATTGATCGGATACAGCGTTATCGGTCAAGGAGATCCGATAGATGTATTTAAACTGGACACATGGATTCAATTGTATGAAGTAGTCGTAAATAGTCTTTTTTAAGGTGGGTGTCAATATGGATATTCGTGAAATAAAAGAAACCATCCCGCACCGTTATCCTTTTCTGCTCGTAGATCGAATTCTCGAAGTGGAAGAAGGCAAGCGGTCGGTCGGCATTAAAAATGTAACAGCCAATGAAGAATTTTTTAATGGCCATTTTCCAGATTATCCGGTTATGCCGGGTGTTTTAATTGTAGAAGCGCTGGCACAGGTTGGTGCAGTGGCCATGCTCAAGAAAGAAGAAAACAAAGGGCGCCTCGCTTTCTTTGCAGGAATTGATAACTGTCGCTTTAAAAGACAGGTGGTTCCGGGTGACCAGCTTCGCCTTGAAGTTGAAATGACCCGTCTGCGCGGTTCAATCGGAAAAGCAAAGGCAGTTGCAACCGTTGAAGGCGAGCTCGTATGTGAAGCAGACTTAATGTTTGCACTGGAATAGAATAAAATGAAAAAGGCAATGCTTAGCTAGTTTTAAGCATTGCCTCGCAGTATGGAAAAGACAGAGGCACCAAGAAGAAATTCTGTTTTGGGCTAAAGTGGCTCTCTTTTTAGCAGATGGAAATGGGTTTCTTTCTTCCAAAAGCAGAGTCAGGGGCTTGCGATCTGCCGGCCGCGCTTTTCTGTGGGGCGAACGGTGAACCACCCGGCACGCTGCGCCGTCTGTTTCACCCGCCCACTCGTCCCACGGAAGTCTCCGCCGGCAGCCCTCCGCCCGTTGTTTTTCTAAAAAGACAAACATGACAAACATGTTTGTCTTTTTTATTTCCCGTTAGCAAAAGGGAACCAGCTGGATTTTTCAGCTGATTTTCCCTCTCTGCAGATGCCGTCTCTTCTACGGCTGGGTAAGTACAGTATCCATCCAGACCCACACGTTTACAAATGAGGGGGGTGTAACCTGGAGAAGAGACAGGCAGTTGCTTATTTCAATAGTGAGTAAACAAAGTCTCTCGTTTTTTAAAAAGATCCCACAGGCGCTTTCCCGGACGCCGCTGATCCAGCCTGTTCATATGTGCAGTTGTCGATAATCATTTGTTTACAGTCTGAGACTGTCGGCTTTGCCGCCAGTCTTTTTTGAATCAACAAAATTAAATGCAAAACAGCCATATTGCTTTTGAAAAGGGATCCCTATATGATCTCAAACGGCCAGTGAAAAAAGCTTAATTCAACTTATCTAAATTATATTTTTCCGCATCGATAAAAAGAATGGGGCTCTTTTTATAAAAAAAGCGGGTATTTTAACCAAATGAGGGAAACAATACAGCAGGTAAGCATCTGATTACGAAAATGGATGAAAGGGGCTTTCTAAATGAAGGAGAAGCTATGGAAATTGGCGGGCGGTTCAATGCTTTCAGTTATGCTCTTAGCAGGCTGCGGCGGTGGAAACGAGGAAGAACAGCCAGCTGAAGAGCCGGTACTGGAAGAGGATACACAGGAAGAAAACAACGACACTATGATGGAAGAAGAAACGGATCAGGAGTCGATACAGGAGGAAAATGACGATTTGGGCACCGATGGAGACGTGATTGATGAAAATACCCCTGAAGAAGATGTAATGGAAAACCAGGAAGAAACAAATGATGAAAACCGGCCGGATAAAGAGGAAGATCCTGAAAACTTAAATCAATAATTGAAAAGCATCAGGTTGTTTGATCGCCTCGATGCTTTTTTATTATAGAAAAAATTTTGTCACCGGTTCAAAAGTATGATAGAGTATAAGAGTTATTATTTTAGAGAAGTCAATGAGGCTATTTCCAGGAGGTACCTGTTGGCAATGTCAATATTAAATGGTTTATCACAAGGTGTTAAAATTAGTATTACCCGTTCAATTACGACAGCGTTTGAACAATATATGGCTAATATTATGTGGGATGAGGATATGTACAGCCCTGCAGATTTCATGAAGGAATGGCAGCGTTATATTCAAAAAAATGCCTCATGGTACAGCAGTGTGCCGGACACTATGAGAAATGATCCGCAATTTCATACAGAATTGGCCGGGAAAATCAACCAGGTCGTTGCGAAGGTTTTAGCAGAAGAACCGACAGAGGAACAAATTGAAACAGTTAATGCGCTCCAGGAAAAACTAGGGACAGATTATGACTTTTCGTGTAAAGCGGAAGCGCGTTTTTATATCGATTTTTTAACCGAATACGAAAAAAAAAAGCCGAGGAACTGAGCCCTGCCAGTGAGCAGGATTTAGCTCTCGCTTCACTTCTGTACGCCCAGTTATATGATGAGGATATGCCGGTGCGGAATTATACAAAGCAGGATATCCATTATATTATCGAAATGCTCCAGCAAACAATCGTAACGGGTCATGACGGTTTGCACTCAAGTATTATCCATTAAAAAACGTTCTCCATTAGCGGGGAGCGTTTTTTTAACTTTCTGATTTTAATGGCTTGCGGATGGCTTCAGAAAAGGCAGTGACCAGCTGCTCGCCCTCCAGCCCCTCCTCCACCAGAGAGTGAAGAAGCTGCTTTGCATATTCATTTCGCATCTGGCGCAGCTGTGCATCAAATAGGACACTGGTGCCTTCTCGAAGCGTCTGAAAAGAACGAATAGCAGCATAGAACCTCGCCGGGTCATTTCCCCGATGAGAAATGGCAATGCGGACAGCAAGCTGTTTATCCTGTTCAAAAGATTGTACAGTCTGTACACCTTCTTCCGTTAAAAATAATTCAATGAGCCAGGATTGCTGCTCATCTTCCCGATTAATAATCAAGCCGTCCTGGAGTGGAATTGAAATCAGCTGTTCATTTTTTTCAATAAAAAATGCGGCGACTTTAAAGGTTTTCAACGAACCATTCTCCTCTCCGAAAGCGATTTACAAAAAAGTATATCAGTAATTAAGTGAAAAATCATTTTTTGTCCAGAAAAATAAGATTTCATTATCTGATTATTTTTAAAATTCCCATTTTTAATAGGAAAAATGGAGAAAAACCATAAAAAGCGCGAATTGTTTATAAATCTTATTTCTTTTATGATGAATTCATTCAGATGGAGGGAGGGAAGCAAGCTGATTAACCAGGTAACACTTATTGGCAGGCTGACGAAGCATCCAGAAGTCAAGCATACGGCTGATGGTACACCGCTACTACAAACAACAGTAGCGGTCAGCAGGCCATACCGCAACGCGAAAGGCGAGACAGACACAGACTTTATTTACTGTACAGTCTGGGGGCGCTTGGCAGAAGCAGCGGTAAAGTACAGCGAAAAAGGATCACTTGTTGCAGTAACGGGCATGATTCAAACCAGAAGTTATAAAGACCCGGCTGGAAAAACGACTTATGTAACGGAAGTACTTGTTCAGACAATGCGTTTTCTAAGCAAAAAACAATCCGAGTTCGAACCAAAAGAACAGCCTGGAACTATTCAGACGGTACCGTTAATTTAGGAGTGAGTGTATGAGGGAACGAGTTGAACGCGTTATTGAAGATATGATTTTTCAGCTTGGCAAAGCAAAATCTGTCATTTATCAGCTTGAAGAACGAATTGAGAAATTGGAAAAGAAAATGGCAAGTAAAAAAGCAGTCTGATTGATAACGCCCGCCTGGCGCCTCTGGCCATCTGGCGGGTAATGCCGGGAGCGGGCGTTTATCAACAGTCTGGACAGCCGGCCTGAAGCCGGCTGCGAATTTCCTCTTTTATCCTCGTAATGGCGCCAGCCGCCGCTCCGTCCTGCTCTCCCCTAGTGCGAGGCGGAGCTTTTATCTAACGTAAACAGCTCTGCCAGCTCCTGATTACTCATGTCAGCGATAAATGCGCCGCTTTGAATAATCTCACTGCTGGCTGCCTGTTTCGCTTCAATCATCCCATCTATTTTTTCTTCAATCGTCCCCGTTGTAATAAATTTATGGACATGAACAAACCGGCTCTGGCCAATACGGTAAGCGCGGTCTGTCGCCTGATTTTCAACAGCCGGATTCCACCAGCGGTCGTAGTGGATAACATGGTTGGCTGCTGTTAAATTAAGGCCAGTGCCGCCGGCTTTTAGCGAAAGCAAAAAGAAAGGGAATTCTCCGTTTTGGAACTGTGTGACAAGTCTGTCGCGTTCCTGCTTCGGCGTAGAGCCGTTTAAAAATGGAACATGAATACCGAACTCCTCCGCCAGCTCACGCTGAATCATTTCTCCCATGCCGATATATTGTGTAAAGATCAAGCATGCTTCGTTTTGGTCGACAATATTCCCCGCCAGCTCGAGCAGCTTATCCATTTTTGACGAGCGCTCCCGTACTTCAGCAGGGTCATCTTCTTTTAAATAAAGAGCCGGGTGGCTGCATAACTGCTTTAATTCATTTAAAAGCCGGAGAATAAGGCCGCGCCGTTCAAAAGAAGACAACTGGCCAATTTGCTCCATCGTTCCGCGGACAGCCTGTTCATATAAAACGGCCTGCTCTTTAGAAAGAGGACAGTATTCCTTTTGTTCAACCTTATCCGGCAGGCCGAGAGCCGCTTCAGGATCCGTTTTTGTCCGCCGCAGCAAAAAGGGGCGGATTTTAGCCTGAAGAGCAGCAACACGTTCAGCATTATGTTCTTTTTCAATAGGCGCCATGTATGTTTTTTGAAATTGGGCAAGTGAACCGAGCCAGCCGTGATTTGTAAAGTCAAATATCGTCCAGAGCTCGGACAGGCGGTTTTCCATCGGCGTTCCAGTCAGGGCAATCGCATGGCGGCTGTTTAGTTTCCGTACAGCGCGTGACTGCTTTGTACCTGCATTTTTTATGTTTTGTGCCTCATCTAAGGCAGCGGTACTCCATTCGACTTTTTGCAGTGTTTCAAAATCCGAATGAACAAGCCCGTAAGTAGTTAACACAACATCGGCATGTGAAATTTCTTTTAAGAAAGCATCGCCGCGCGGGCGGTCTTTTCCATAATACAGCATAACCGACAGATCTGGGGCAAAAGAAGCAAGCTCGCGCTGCCAGTTGCCAAGAACGGATGTCGGACAAATAATAAGAGCCGGTGTTTCAGGGCGTTCTTTTTTTTCTACATACAGCAAATAAGAAATAAGCTGGATCGTTTTTCCAAGACCCATATCATCAGCAAGGCAGGCTCCGAAGCCGCACTCCCGCAAAAATAACAGCCAGCTCATCCCCGCCAGCTGATAAGGGCGCAGGCTGCCGTGAAGCTTGTCCGGCGGCTGGAGAAGCGGAATATCCGCGCCACTTTTTAAACGGTCGATCATTGCCTGAAGAGATCTATTCAGCCGGATGTGTACACGTGCTTCATCCTCGGGGCTGGCAAACTCCTGATTCAGCACATCGATCACTGTCATTCCTTCCTGCTTTGCTTTTTCCATCAGGTTTTTAATTTTTTTAATCACTTCCGGATCAAGGTGGACCCAGCGGCCATTTGCTTTTACGAGACGGGAGCCTGCATCAGCAAGCGCCAAAAATTCTTCTTCGGTTATTTCTGCTCCGCCAAGGGCCACTTTAAAATCAAAGTCCAAAATGGCATTCATGCCGACAAAAGACTGCCGGTTTCCATCCCGCACATCTGCAGAAACGGATACAGCTGCCGAACGAACCGATTCCCACCAGGGCGGAAGGAGCACTGGAATGCCAAGTGCCGTCAATTTTTCACCACGGTCTGTTAAAAAAGCAATAGCTTCTTCCTCAGTTAAAAATCGCTTTAACCCGCCCTGATCATTAAGCTCCGGAAAAAGCCGGAGCCAGCGGTTCATTTCTTCCCGGGCAGCAGAAACAAACGGCTCAGCCGATTTGGGAAGCTTTTTCTCCAGCTCGTATACTTTTTCAGACGGCTTCCGGCGCAGCAAAATCGCTTCAAGCATCCAGCTGTCATCCTCCGCCTCGGGCTCGGATAAGCGGAGGCCCGCTTCATAAACGTCAGCTTCTCTGGCTGAAAGATAAGCACGAAGGCGCTCGGGATCAAAGTAGCGGTTTAGCTCTTCCGGCGTCAGCAGTCCGGCGCCAGCTGAATCCATGACAGAAGCAAGATTTGGATGCGCCTCTGCCGCGATGAAAGGGAAAATCCGCTCTGCAAATGCCCGGCGGCTTTCATTAAAAATCGGCTCCTGCCAGAATGCATCGGCGAATTCCTCATATACATCCCCAGGAACCGCCCATTGAATTCCTTCTTCTGAAAAAACAGGCATGGCTTCAAAGGCAGCTTCATAAAGCACCGGTGCACACGCAAGGCTAAAATGCCCGGCTTCATCCCATTCAAACCGGGCAAAACGGTTAAAATGCTCCGCTTTAAAAAGGGAGGCCCACTCAAAAGGTGTCAGCCGTACAGCCGGCTCACCGGCAAAATCGGTAAATGTCAAGTTTGTTCCATAAAAGCTTTCTGAGTGGCCGCCAAATAAAAGGCGGGTCCACGAATCAAAAGGCAATGGTGCACCGTCTGCATCCATTGCCCGTAAGAAGAAAAACCCCTGTTCAAATTGTGTGGCAAGATGAATGATCTTCAGGTTAATCATCCAGCAGCCCTCCTTTTCTGCATTCTTCCTGAAACGCCCGAAGCCGCCTGTTTTCACTGAGAGTCCATTGAAGCCAGCGGTCAAATTCATCCGTCCATTTTAATTTCTTATAAATGGTCCGCATCCGTTTGATAAACCGCACTGCTTTTTTATAAGAGGATCGGTTTCGTTCGGCAATAAACGCAGCTATGCCGTGATGGAGAAGCGGCAGTGCGAGCTCGGGTGCTTCCTTGATGGCACTTTTTAAGCCGGCCCGGTCCAGATCAGTTAAATCGGCATCAATAAACATTTGCAGGTCAACCCATTCAGCGTAATCGCCTCTTTCAAGCAGAAAATAACTAAGAGACACATAGCTGAATGGCAGCAGCGATGTATAGAGCTCTTTTACAAGCAAAGGAGCATGCTCGGATATATCGTCTTCTTCGACGAGCCGAATCACCTGGCGCACAAACAGGCGCCGGCTGTATTCATTTTCAATTGTTAAAAGACCGTCATGAGCAAGAGACGCTGCCGAGCGAAGCACATGCACAAAGCGGTCAGATCGTTTTGAGTCTTGAAGCCAGTGAAGGAAATAGGGAAACAATTCGACCGGTGCGGCCAACGATTTAGCCGTGAATTGCTCCATTTCACCGAGCAGATAAAGCTGATGAAGAAAGGCGGCGTGCTGGACAGTGCTGCTGCCGGCTGCAGGTGTAATTCGCTCCAATTCCGCCAGGCGCCATTCTGTTTTTATAAAAAGGGAATCCCACAACAGGCGGTACACATCAAGACGCGCTGCAGGGAATTGGTTAAATGGAAAGCCCAGCAGGCGTCCTGTATCCATCCGCAATTGTTCAATATACGATTCAAACGCAAAAGGAAGAGCACTGCTTGTTATTTTTGCGGCATCGTAGGCTTCATCCGCAAAATAAAAAAGGACATCATAAGCTGCTCTTTCGGATATTTCCACGGACAAATCCGCTTCGTCCAGCTGTTCAGCTAAAGCAGAAAATGAATAAAACGCTGCAAATAACCGAAAGAGAACAGCCCACTCCCGGTCAGAGGGTGCCTTTTTGAGAAGCGCCTGGTACAGCTCCTTCGCTATATATTCCGTTTGGTACGGTTCTTTTGCAATTTGTTCAGCTGACAGGCGGCTTCGAAAAGCAGACAGCATGAACTCTTTCCAGTCGCCAGCAGACATATTGGACGAAGGAGCCGGCTTTAGCTCCGATGCCCTCATAACCCCTGGAATAGAAAACAAATTTAACCGCTCCGAAGAAGATGAATCATTAATCAGCGATTTGGCCTTCGTCAAAATAAATGGCACCCTTTCGATTCTATAAGATTTCTTCATTATAGCACGAAACAGTCCCTTTTATGCAACAAAAAAGAACATAAGTTCTATTATTTCTCAATCATAACAACTGTTACAGAAAAATTACATTTTTAGGATGAATCTAATAAAATAGCGGTTTTGTCGATATATATTAAAAAAGAGAGGTTTTTAGATTACATTTTCTATGCTAAACTTAGGTGGTAAATTTTAAGAAAGGAGACAATTTAGTGAAGAAGAGGTTGTTTTATAGTTTAATAGCTTTATTTGTTATGATTCCTCTTTTTAATGTAAATTCACCTGCTCACGCAGCGGGTTTTACTGATGTGCCTGCACGTGCTTTAGAGGAAGTGACATATTTATCTGACGGGAACATTGCCAAAGGCTCTTCAACAACAATTTTCAACTCGGACCGGACCATTACAAGAGCGGAGGCCGCGATCTTTATCGGACGCGCCCTGCAGTTAAACGGAACACCAAGAAAAACGGTTTTCCGTGATGTCGACAGCAGCTCAACAGCCGCAGGTTATATACAATCGGGAGTAGATACCGGAATTATTCTCGGTTATCTATCCGGCGTAAGCCAGGGAAATTTTTATCCAAACAAAGCCATTACGCGCGGCGAAATGGCGATTATGATTGCCAATGCATTTGAGTATTCATACGGAGGAACAGCATCCGGCGCAGCAAAAGCGTTAATGGATCGCGGGGTAGCGGACGGAATGGGCAATGGTTCATTCGGTGCTTCCTATCTGATTAAGCGGGCTGATTTCGCTGTCTTTTTAGCGCGTGCGATTAATCCGGAGTTCCGCACCAAGGACTCTGCAGGCTTTTCAAAATCAATCTGGTCGAATGCGCCGAACCTGAACATTCGCAAAGGACCTTCTACAGCATATGCTTCTATTGGCAAGCTGAGTGAAGACCAGCAGGTGTCAGCGGCTCATTCCGTTGGCGGCTGGACCTATATTAAAACAGGCAGTACAACAGGATTTGTCGCCACAGCTTATACGCGGACAACCGCTGCGAAGCCGGCTGTCCCGACGGAAAGTGCGGATTCACGCCTTGCCGGCCAGACAATCATCATTGATCCGGGCCACGGCGGCACTGATCCAGGAGCCATTGGCTTTAACTTAAGAGAAAAAGATGTTGTGCTTACAACAGGTCTTAAAGTGAATAATTTGTTAAAGAAAACACCATTTAACGTAAAAATGACGCGTTCTACTGATACATTTATCAGCTTGATTGGCCGTTCTAACTTTGCGAAAGCCCAGGGCGGCGACGTCTTTGTCAGCATTCATGCCAATGCGGCTTCAGCCAGTGCATCCGGCACAGAAACATTTTATTATTCTGCTGCAACCAATCCGTATGTAGCAGACAGCAAGCTGCTTGCCACGAAAATTCAAAATCGCATGATTACCGCATGGAATTTGAAAAACCGCGGCGTAAAATCGGGCAACTATTCTGTTCTTCGTGAAAACAATATGCCAGCAGCTTTGGCGGAGCTTGGATTTATTACAAATAAAAGTGATAATGCAAAACTTGCATCCGATTATTGGCTGACTTCTGCTTCTAAAGCAATTTACTATGGCATCCTTGATTATTACAAAGCGAAAGGCTATGAAGTAGACTCTTTATATAATGTAGCTAAATAATCACATAGAATATTTTGCTTAGAAACGATACAATAAAGAGAGGATCCTTTCGAGGGCCTCTCTTTATTTTTATTTTCAAAAGAACGAGGTGCTGATATTGACTATTATTAAACACGGACTATTTTGCATCGCTGTCCTTTTCTTCATTGCCTGTACCCCGTCTATATCACTTGCAAACACAGAAACAGGGGAGCCGGCAGTCATTTTGTTTGATCAAACGGTTGACAGCGGGCTGCTGGAGCAGCATACCCAGTCGATAGACCATTTTTATGAATCCATTCCGGCTGCGGTCGTGAATGTGACAGAAGAACAAAAACAGCTTTTAGCGGACTCACCCAATGTAAACTCCATCGAATACGATACAAAAGTAGAATCGTCGGCCCAGAAAATTCCTTATAGCTATAAACTGGTCGGCGCTGAAAAACGTATTCCTTCTTCTTTAACAGGAAAAGGTGTGAAAATCGGTATTTTAGATTCAGGTATTGATACAACACATCCCGATTTAAAAGGAAGAGTAGCCGGCGGAGTTTGTTTAATGAAAGATCTGGATCCTTCTGCCTGCATTTCAGGTTACAATGATGATTTTGGCCACGGCACCCATGTGGCCGGAATTATTGCTGCAAACAATAATTCAATCGGCACGGTTGGAATTGCGCCGAATGCTACACTGTATTCCATCAAAGTCCTGGACAGCAGAGGGCTGGGCACAACAAGCACTATGCTGAAAGGGATCGATTACAGCATTCAAAATAAGCTGGATATTTTAAATATCAGTATTACGACTCCTGATCATGACAGCGCACTTAAAGCAATGCTTACCAAAGCATATGACGCCGGCATTTTAATTGTAGCGGCTGCGGGCAATAACGGCCCGCCGGCTGCAGCTTCAGGGTCTACTGTTCAATTCCCGGCCAAATACGATAGTGTCATCGGGGTTTCGTCCATTGATGCAGCTAAAAACATCGATCCGCTTTCTGCAGCGGGAAAAGAAGTGGAACTGGCGGCGCCGGGCGTAGGCATTTACAGTACTTATCCTCTGGACATTTCGCTATCCGGCTATGAAGAATCGACAGGCACATCAATGGCTGCTCCTTATGTGGCGAGTATGGCTGCTCTTTATATAGAAAAGTATCCGGAGATGACAAATGTTCAAATACGGAAGCTTCTTCAGTCGAATGCCTCGGACCTTGGCGCGGCCGGAAGAGACTCCATCTTTGGTTACGGGCTGGTGCAGCCAGACCTATACTCTGCTGCAGGAGAAGCAAAGCTGCCTTACACAACGGACGGAAGAGGAAAGATTACCTTTAATACGGCCCAGCTTTTAGAAAAAGGGGAATCGTATGATGTTTATAGAGGAGAAGAACGGATTAAGAAAGGGGCAACGGCTGCTCAATTTACGGATTATGCATCGAAAGGATCTATTTCCTATCACTTTTATCCAGTGAAGAGCGGGGCCGCTGCAGACCGGCCGCTGTCTATGCCGGTTGTGGCCAATGCGGGACCCGTACTTTCCGACTTATCTTCGTCTATCTGGTATAACCGGTTTATCGTTTATTTGTATCACGAGAAAATTTTGCAGGGCTACCAAAACAACGAAATCCGCCCCACAAGCAAAATTACGCGCGGCGAAGCGGCTATTTTAATCGGCAAGGCGCTTGGCTATGACGGAACGCCGCGAGCCACACGTTTTGCTGATGTAACTGACCAGGTTCTTGCATCGGGCTATATAGAACAGCTGGCGAAAAACGGGATCATCACCGGTTTTTCTGATAAAACCTTCCACCCATATGATGAAGTATCCCGGGCGGAAATGGCTATTCTTGTTGCCAAAGCCTATAAGGTAGAAACAAGCACAGTTTCTACCTTGAAAGACATCAGCACAAACGTAACAGGCTATCAGTATATTAATGGTATGCTGAATGCTAAGATTGTGTCCGGCTTTGCCGATAATACGTTCCGGCCTGGAGCAAAAATTACCCGTGCTGAATTTGCCAAGTTTTTGTCCTTAACAATAAATAAAGAAATGAGATAAAAGAGTTATTTCTTTTTTGGCTATCTTTAATAAATATGTAGTTTTTCCCTTTTATTTGAACTACATATTTATTAAAGAAGCCATTTTTTTTGGAGTAATTTTACGAAAATAAAATAGTTTGAAAATTTAGTACTATTTCATTTATGTTTCTTTTCGGTAGTTTTATAGACTTTCGGCTTATTTTTTTTGAAAAAAAGCAAAAAAATCCCGTAAAATCAAGCTTTATCCTGTAACAATATGACTCTTTAATGTAATGCAAACGTAAAACTATTTAATGTTTGTATTTGTTAAAATGAATTTATTAG
Source organism: Domibacillus indicus (assembly GCF_000970685.1). GTDB lineage: Bacteria > Bacillota > Bacilli > Bacillales > Domibacillaceae > Domibacillus > Domibacillus indicus. Next base: position 522,767 of record NZ_LAJB01000003.1, on the reverse strand, counting down.
AAATAGAGAGAAAAAAAACAAGTGAGAGCTTTTAGGAGGTTTATGTTGAAAAGCTGTAAGAAAATCGTCGCAGCACTGATTGCGACTCTTATGCTTGTAACACTATCACCGCTTGTTTCCAATAAAACAGAAGCAGCATCGACAACGGTTGGCGAAGTTGTTACGGCATATGGCAAAAAGTTTATGGGAGTTCCTTATGTCTTTGGTGGAACAACGCCTAGAGGGTTCGATTGTTCAGGATTTACACAATATATTTTTAAACATGCAGCAGGTATTTCACTGCCGCGCACAGCCGAGCAGCAATATAATGTCGGCAAAGCAGTATCGAAAAGTGATCTTCAGCCAGGGGACCTGATTTTCTATGCAAATACCTATAAAAAAGGCATCTCGCATGTCGGTGTATATGCAGGCGGAAACATGGTATTAAATGCAACTTCAAGCAGCGGTATCGCCCTTGTATCAATGAATAACTCATACTGGGGTCCTAAATACGCGGGTGCAAAACGCGTGATCACAGACCAGGATTGGTTTGTCGATGTAGCGAAATCTGATGTTTCATACGCGGCAATTAAGTCATTAACAGAAAAAGAGGTTATTGCTGGTTTTGATAATCTTCAATTCCGCCCTGACGCAAATGTAACACGCGGACAGGCAGCGGCAATTATTAACCGGGTTCTTGGCATCACGCCAAATCAAATCTCGCATTTCCGCGATGTAGGAGCATCCTACCAGTTTGCAGAAGATATCGCAGCAATGAAAGAAGCCGGCATCATTAACGGCTTTTCTGACGGAACATTTAAAGCAGGCGCTTATATGACGCGTGACGAAATGGCCAGCATTATTAAGCGGGCGTTTAACCTTGCGCCAACTCAATCAGCAGCCGCTTCTGTAAAATATACAGATATCCGTTCAACACACTGGGCATATGACGGCATTATCGCCATTGCCTCATCAGACCGTACAGGCTATTATGCCGGCACGAGATACAACGGAACGAAAGATGCTACGCGTGAAGCGTTCGCCGTTGCCATCTATAATGCGGCAAAATAAGAAAAAAGTTACAAGAGTCTCGGAATTCCCACTTCCGGGGCTCTTTTTTACGATATAATGGAAAATGAGTGTGTATTATGCCACCAGAATCGAAAGGAGTTTAGTCTTAGATGAAAAAAGCAGTTTCAATTATGATGGCATTTCTTTTACTATTCCCACTTTTTCAGCCTTTAAACGGAAAGGCAGAAGAAATAAAAGACGATGTCACGGGCATCACGTTAGAAAAAGAGATTAGGGCGATTATCAATGCAGGCATTATGGGGGGATACGGGAATGGTATTTATGGCCCTTCAAGAAATGTTACCCGTGAAGAGTTTGCTACCTTTTTAGCGCGTGCTCTGAATCTTCCGGAAGGTCCGGCTGTTTTTAGTGACGCCACATCTGAAAAAACGTCGCTCGCGCCATATATTCAAGCAGCAGCCGCAGCGAAAATTGTGAATGGGACGTCGGATGGAAGATTTATGCCGAAAGAAACGATTACCCGCAAGGATATGGCGATGATGATCAGCAATGCGATTACCTATCTGAAAATTGATGCGGCTTACACAGATCCTTCTTTTACAGATATCTCAACGTTAAGCAGCAGCTACAAAACAGCAATTGGCAAAAGCGTCAGCTTAAATATTATTAAAGGCACTTCAAGTGATACATTTGAGCCGTTTGCGACCGCAAGACGCGACCAGGCAGCGGCCTTTGTTTACCGCCTGCTCGTTGCAAACGGAGTGGTTCCGGAAGAAATCGAGCCGCCGCTTCGTCCATACCAGACAGCGAATATTGATGCTTCTGGAAAAATAACAACAGCATGGTTTTCTTATGAAACATATGAACAGGCCAAAAACGCTATGGCAAACAGCGGAGCAGAGCTGCTGCTTCATAACGGCCGGATTATTAAAATGAAAGACAATAGCGGCGTCGTGTTCACAAGACCGCTTACCGGTTCAGGCGGAACGGTTAATTTGTATACAGATCCCGAATTGAAGAATAATAAAACCTATGTAACCGGCAACTCTATGACAGCAGCCACGTTTGCGTATACCACAGCGGAAGTAAAATATGTTACTTCAACGGATCAATACGTACAGGTTTACCTGGGCGGCGAAACCTATTATATGAAGCCGTCGGATGCCCTGATGGTACCGTTTGAAGGAGCGAAAGGCCGCGGCTATTACCAAAACAGCGGTGGAGAGCTTGTTCACAGCATCTACCAGGTAGAAACTGATAAATATGCTTCTTATACGCTTGGGAAAGCTCCATCATTTATGAAAGCCGGGACGAAATACTACAGCTGGGACGGCTTCGCTTTTTATAATGAAGAAGGTACTCTTGCCGGGCGGGCTTATCAATACTTCCAGTACTTATCCGCACGTGCAGCGACCTCCTATACGGCAGCTGAGCTGGACAAGTTTATTATTGATACATTGGCAGAAAGAGAGTCTCTCGGTCTGGCAAAATACAAAGATATCACAAAGAAAAGCAAGCTGATTGGCCTTGGCGCGACTTTGAAAAAAGTAGAAGCAGAGACTCGTGTTAATGCACTGCTTATATTAGCAATGGCTATTCATGAAAGTGACTACGGCATCAGCAATCATGCACTTACTAATAACAACTTATTTGGCATTGCCGTCTACGACAGTTCACCGTCGTCCGGAACTTCCTTTAAAACAGTAGAAGAAGGCGTCTACCATTTAGCCAATGATTACTTAAATGGAACAAAGGACTGGCGCGGCGGCTACTTAATGCCAAACACATGGCGCGCATATGGAGCGGCACCGGGTACAAAAGCAAACGGATTAAATGTTAAATATGCGTCAGATCCAAACTGGGGAGCCAAAGTAGCCGGCCATATGTACCGTATTGACAAGGCGCTTGGCGGAAAAGATTATAAGAAATATTCTATTGGCTTTACAAATGCGCCGGACTTAAATGTAAGAAGCGCAGCAAGCAGCACAGCTGCTATTCAGTTCACCTACAGCTTAAACAGAATGCCTGTGACCATTTCTCAGCAGGGCACATGGCATAAAGTTCTTTCAGACAACCTGTCTACAAAAGAAGGCTATATTCACAGCAACTATGTAAATATACTAACGCTGCCTTAATAAAAGAAAAAACCCGCTCTGGCCAGAGCGGGTTTTTTCATGACCATTGTTATTTAGAAGAAGGCACCCAGTATGATTCAATTCCCGTGAACGAATCGGTTAGGTTATGAGAGAATTGTTTATCTGCATCGCCATTGGCTAAGACTCCATACAAGAAAGATAAAATGTTCATTTAAAAAATCCCCTTTCATAATAGAAGATGTATTTTTAATGTATCTTTACTATAGAACAGAAGAAAAAAGAAATGTGTGCTTTTGTCAGCTTATCTTACAGGGTTTTTGATGGATTCTCGCAAGAAGCAGACAAATAAGGTAAAATAAATAGGGGAATTAAAAGAAAACTGGGGTGTACGACAATTATGTCTTTGAAAAAAACGGCGCTTTGGCTTGCCCTTTTTGCGCTTATCGTAAAGTTGTCCGGCTTTGTCCGGGAAAGTATTCTGGCCTACAAGTTTGGCGTCAGCCATCAAACGGACGGCTACCTGCTCGCTTTTTCGTTTATTACTCTCGTCATTGCCATGATCGCTGGCGGCTTTAATAATGTTTTTTTACCGCTTTACGTAAAAAACAGGCAAAACAATCCCGAGCGTACCGACCGGACAGCAAGTGCAATTATGAATATCACGTTTCTTCTATTTATATTGGTTTCGTTTTTAGGCTGCTTTTTTGCGCCATGGTTTGTGCCTCTCATTTATGGAGATATGAAGGAGGCAACAGCTGAAACGGCTATTTCCGTTACGCAGTTTTTCTTTGTATTTATGTCATTTATTGCGTTAACGAGTATTTTAGATTCCTATTTGCAGGGCCGGCGTATTTTTGTCCCGTCGCAGGTTGCCAAACTGCTGCAAACAGTTTTTGGCGTGTCCTTTGCACTGCTTTTTGCGGAGCAGTGGGGAATTGCGAGTCTTGCTTACGGATTCATTGCGGGGACAATTGCCGGTATTTTTGTGCAGTTCTATTACTTGTTTAAAACCGATTACCGATGGAAGCCGGTTCTCTCGGGTGATAAAGAATTTCAGCATTCCTTTCTCGTTCTGCTGGCCCCGGCTATTCTGAGTTCGGTTGTTGGGCAGATCAATGTATTCGTTAACAAGCGCTTTGCTTCCGGACTTGGAGAGGAAGGGCCTGTCACCTACTTAAACAATGCGCAGCTGCTTTCATCCATTCCGCACACGATTTATGCCACAACGATTGCCGTTATCATTTTCACTCTGCTGGCGGAGCAAATTAATGACAGGCGCCGTTTTCAAAATACGTTTTTCAGCGGCATGCAGATTTCGCTCCTGACACTGGCACCGATTGCGGCAGGGCTGTGGGTAGTCGGTGAAGAAGCACTGTCATTTATTTTTGAGCGGGGGAAGTTTACCGCAGAAGATACACATAATACGTATGTAGCGCTCGTCTATTATTTGCCGACTATTGTTACACAGGGCATGCAGTATATTGTTGCCAAAGCGCTGTACGCACAGGGGAAAACAAAAACCGTTTTCCGGATCAGTGTGGTCACGATTGCACTAAACGCCCTGTTAAACTGGCTGTTCATTGGGCCGCTGGGATATCCGGGCCTTGCGCTGACAACCTCCATTGTGTCTCTTTATTATTTAACAACCTGCACGATTTTTGTTTACAAAGACTTTGACAAATCAGAGCCGGCCCGGCTGATTGGACTTATTCTCCGGACCGCAGTAGTGACCGCTTTTATGTCAGTGCCGCTTTATTTTATGCGCCCATTTATAGAGGAGCTGTACTCACTCTGGCAGCTGGCGATTCTTGTCCCGGCAGGTGTTATTTTGTATGTGCTCGGTTTGTTTCTTTTTTACAAAGAAGGCTTCCGCACACTGCTTAGCCTGCTAAAACGCAACAAAGGGGCTCTGTCGTGAAAAAAGTTCTTTTTCTTCTTCTCTCGGTGATTATAACAGCAGGCTGTGCAGCCAGTGAAGGAGCGGAACCAGAGAAAGACAAAGTCAATATCCCGGTTGGCAGCAGGACGCTTCGCTTAGAGGCAGAAGAGCTTCGGCTGGAAAAAGAACTGCACCCCGAAGGAATTGCTTCACTGTACAAAGACACGGTTTACAAGCTTGATGCGGGCGCGGCAGATGTCACCATTACGGTTCGTGAACTGAACAACGGGGACGAATTTGTTATGCTTCGGCTTGATGGAAATGGAAAAGTAAAAGGAACTCTTTCTATTCCAGAAGCCGATGATTATTATCTGGTTGATTGGACAAAAAATATTCCTGAGCGTGAGCCGGGAGCCGACACAACAAAACCGCCTGTCGGGCTGCTGCGCTTCACTCAAAACCATCAATTTGTAAACGAAATTGTGCTGAGCCACACCTTTGTGTCGAAAACGCTGACTGAACTATACGGCAGGGGAAGAATCAGTGCATTGCAGGAGCTGATTGCTGAAACGAATAGAGCTGAACTTTCAAAAAATAGCCTTTCGCTGGAGCTTGCAGCCGGCCGGGGGCAAAGAGCGGAGCAATGGTTTCTGGCAGCGGAAAAACCGCTTTTTGATGATACAGATCATTTAAATGAGTGGATTACCTTTCAGCAGGAACAGGAAGCAGAGGTAAATAACTGGTTTACAGTCGATGGCCCGCTTAAAAAGCTTGCTGGAGTTGAACCGGTGGCACAAAATAGCTATGGCTATGAGCTTTCCACTATGATTGAATCAGAAGCGATCAGCCGGTTTATAAAAAATAAAGACCGTTATTTTTACAACCTGACTGTACAGTCAGCCGCCAATTTATGGACGTACCGCCAGTCGCGAAATGACGTCGTTTGGAAAACAGAGGTGACGAGCACGGCCTTAAAGAGCAAGTATGGCATAACGGCTCCATATGTTGATATGCGGGACAATGAACGCATCGCCCGGTATCTCCATCAAATTGGAGAAGAATTAAGCGCGCCGGAGCTAAGCGGTGTTTTAGCCAGCTACAGTGATTATCTGCTAAACTTAATTAGTATCGGCAATGTCGTTCCAGCGGAAAAAGGATATTACCCGGCTGACTACTATTCATCGCAGCAAAAAAAAGCCATGCTTTCTTCGTCACTTGACCAGGCTCTTAGCGAAGCCAGCCTTTTGTTAGCGGCTTACAGGGAAACCGGAGAGAAAAAATATCTGGAGGCAGCGCAAAATATTCGCGCGGCGCTTAAGTCGACCGGAGAAAAGTGGATTCGCCCTAATGGAAACGTCTGGCACCGAATTCACTGGGATGGAACCTTTACAGGGGAAGGCGATGATTTAAAAGTGCTGCAAAGCCTGCGCCACCGGGCTAAAAGCTGGAAGGAGCTTGGCGGAAGTCCGAGTCCTGTTCTGCAGAAATTGATTGAAAGTAAAGAACAGTATTTAAATTCAAAATGACTTTCGCTATAATGCATAATTAAGGGGAAAAAAGAAAGGATGGAATTGTTTATGACAAAGCAGCAAATTGGTGTTATCGGGTTAGCCGTAATGGGCAAAAACCTGGCGCTTAACATTGAAAGCAGAGGATACTCTGTCGCGGTATTCAACCGTTCAGCGGACAAAACAACGGCTTTCTTACAGGAAGAAGCAAAAGGGAAAAATTTCAAAGGCGCTTACAGCGTGGAAGAATTTGTGGACTCGCTTGAAAAGCCCCGCAAAATTTTGCTTATGGTCAAAGCGGGTGCCGCAACCGATGCAACGATTGATTCATTGAAGCCTCATCTGGATAAAGGGGATATTATCATTGACGGCGGAAATACGTTCTTCGAGGACACTGTACGCCGCAATAAAGAACTGGCCGGCCTTGGCTTCAACTTTGTCGGCACAGGCGTATCCGGCGGGGAAGAAGGAGCGTTAAAAGGACCTTCGATTATGCCGGGCGGCCAGCGCGATGCATTTGAACTTGTGCGCCCGATCTTTGAAGCGATCGCAGCGAAAGTAGACGGCGAAGCATGTACAACGTACATTGGTCCAGATGGTGCCGGCCATTATGTGAAAATGGTGCACAACGGAATCGAATACGGCGATATGCAGCTGATCTCAGAAGCATACTTTATCCTGAAGCATGTGGTTGGCCTGTCAACAGAAGAACTGGCTGAGACATTTGCCGAGTGGAACAAGGGCGAGCTGGACAGCTACCTGATCGAAATTACAGCGGACATCTTCACGAAAAAAGATGACGAAACAGGCAAGCCGCTTGTGGACGTTATCCTTGATGCAGCCGGCCAGAAAGGAACAGGCAAATGGACGAGCCAGAACGCGCTTGACCTTGGCGTTCCGCTTCCAATCATCACTGAGTCTGTGTTCGCGCGCTTTATCTCTGCGCTAAAAGACGAGCGTGTAGCAGCAAGCAAGCAGCTTACGGGCCCTTCACCAAAAGAAGTGGATGCCGATCAAAAGAAAGACTTGATCGAAGCCGTGCGCCAGGCGCTGTACATGAGCAAAATCTGTTCATACGCACAGGGCTTTGCGCAGATGAAAGCTGCTTCAGAAGAGTACGACTGGAACCTTCGCTACGGCGACATCGCGATGATTTTCCGCGGCGGCTGCATTATCCGTGCGCAGTTCTTACAGAAAATCAAAGAAGCGTTCGACCGCAATGCAGAGCTTCCAAACCTGCTGCTGGACGAATATTTCCAGGACATCGTACAGAATTACCAGACATCGCTTCGGAAAGTGGTTTCTCTTGCAGTGGAAACAGGCATCCCGGTTCCATCCTTTGCAAGCGCCGTCGCTTACTACGACAGCTACCGTACCGAAACACTTCCTGCCAACCTGATCCAGGCGCAGCGTGACTACTTCGGTGCCCACACGTACAAACGTGTGGACAAAGAAGGCACATTCCACACTGAGTGGATGAAATAAGATTTTTTATGATCCCGCCGGGGCTTTTCCTTCGGCGGGATTTTTGCTGTCTCGGTCCCGGGCGGTAAATCCGGATTTGGGACGGTATGACAGCGGCCAGGGGCGGAAAAGTGATATACCGCCCGAAGAACAGAAGAAACCGTCTCAAAATGAAAAATACCGCCCCGGATGATCCGCTTTTTGTAAAATTATTGTAAATGCGAGGATTTTTAAGAAAAAACCTTGTATGCTTGGAGGGAAGGGAGAGAAGCCAATGAAAAAATCCATCCTGCATGCAAAGCTGGCGGCACTTGATAAGCGCCTCATTGTACCGAGAAAAGAAGTAAAGGAAGAGCTTGCCCGCTGTGAAGCTGGCTTTGAAGGAGAAAGAAAGCTGTTGTATTACTTATCTGAACTAGAAGGCACAGTCAGGGTTCTTCATGACATACGCCTCCCGTACTCCACAGGCTACACCCACTTTCAAATGGACACCGTCGTCATTACTCGACAGATGATTATTGTTATTGACGCGAAACATTTCAGCGGCCGCCTCATATTTGACCGTTCTACCAGACAGCTTATAAGAGGCAGCACGATGTATGATGACCCTATTACCCAGGTAATACGCCAGAAAAAAGGCCTTGAAGCCTGGCTTGGCCACCGGGTCCCCGTTATGGCCGCCGTCGCTCTTACCCATCCGAACGTGCGCATAGAAATTACTCCGCCAGATGCCCTTGATGCATCGCTCATCATGTATGCACAGGAAATCCCCGCTAAACTAGACGAATTCCACCGGGACAGACCCATCCTTTTATCCAGCCAGGAAGTCCACCAGCTTGCCAGCAAACTCCAGCACCACCACCGCCCGTATGATCCTGATATTATGAAAAAGTTCCATGTTCAGCCGGAGCACCTTCAAACCGGAATCCAATGCGAAGCCTGCCAGTGCTGGCGGGTCAAGCGGGTGCAGCGAAGATGGATATGCCTCGGCTGCAGCGCTCCTCTAAAAGCTCCGCATATTCCAGCCTTAAAAGAATACGTCAGACTATTTGGCACTGCGGCAGTAAATAAACAAATACGGGCATTTACCGGAATCGAGTCGGCATCCGTTGTGAAAAAATTATTGGGAAAGTGGGCAGTCCAAAAAGAAGGAGAAGCCAGGGGAAGAGTGTATCAGCTGCCGAAAGAATGGAAATGGGAGTAAGACAGGGCTGAATTTCGAGATGCAATAAAATTTAGATGGTTATGGGCGGAAAAATGAAATTTGGGGCGGTATTTCGATCGTTAGGGCCGGAAAAATAAAATACCGCCCCTGGCAGCCGGAAAACCGCCTTAAAATGAAAAAATACCGCCCCGGCGTCATGGAATTCGCGCCGTCCTTTTCACAAATATAAAAAAATCACAAATTCTTCTAAAAAAAACGTATATCTTAATCCTTCAATAATTTATAAAATGAAAAACAGGAAAGCGCTTTCAAATGAAGGAGGATTAACATGAAATTGGTCAAAAAAGCCGGTCTATTCCTTGACTCTTTTTTTGAAAAATTAACATTAGTATCACTCGTGGCTTTGATCCTCATTGTAACCACACAGGTTATGACCCGGAAGTTATTTAACTTTGTGTTTTTCTGGTCGGAGGAAGTCACGCTGCTGCTGCTCGCCTGGTTCGCTTTTATGTCTATTGCCATTGGATTTCGTGAGTATATTCATCTGGGGATTGATTCCTTCACGAATCTTCTTTCAAAAAAATTCAATAAAGTATGGGACAAAGTCATTATGATAAGCACGCTCGCTTTTGGGCTGTATCTCGTTATTCAAGGGTGGGAGTTTACGATTCTGATGATGGATTCCACACTGCCTGCCACAAAACTGCCGAGCAGCATTACGTACCTGGCCATGCCGATTACGGGAATAATGATTGCCGGCTATTCGGTGCTGCAATTAATAAACATCCGTACAACCCGGCACCAGGGCATAGAGGAGGAGCTGTAGGGTGGATACAAATACAGTCGGTACCATTATTCTGCTGGTTAGCTTTGTTGGCTTAATCCTGCTTCGTTTCCCGATTGCGCTGACTCTCGTTATTTCAGCGCTCATGACAGTCATCTATCTCGGAGTGCCAATGCCTGTAATCGGGCAGCAAATGGTTCAGGGAGTGAATTCATTTTCCCTGCTCGCGATTCCTTTCTTCATCTTAACAGGGCAAATTATGAGTGAAGGAGGGCTGGCGCTTCGAATTGTCCGGTTCGCCGGCTTAATGGTCGGCAGAATCCGCGGCGGACTGGCGATGGTAAACAGTGTGGCTGCCCTGTTTTTCGGAAACATTTCCGGGTCTGCCGTCGCTGACGTTTCATCCGTTGGGTCGGTTATGGTTCCAATGATGAAAAAAAATGGCTATGAAGCAGATTATGCGGTGGGAGTCACCATCGCCTCTGCCATTCAAGGCGTTGTTGTACCGCCGAGCCATAATCTCGTTCTTTATTCCCTGGCAGCCGGCGGCGTTTCCATTGCCAGCCTTTTTATGGCGGGAATTGTTCCGGGATTAATGATGCTCGCTGCCCTGATGGTGACAAGCTATCTGATTGCCAGAAAACGGGGATATGGAAAAGCCGAGCCTGTGCCGAAATCAGAAATCTCTGGGATTTTAATTCATGGACTTTTATCGTTGAGTCCGGCAGTGATCATTCTTGGCGGTATTTTAAGCGGCTGGTTTACCGCGACCGAGTCGGGAGCGCTGGCATGCCTTTATTCTTTTATTCTGGCTTTCTTCTTTTACAGAGAAGCGCCACTCTCAAGCATATGGAACATCCTGAAACGGACAATGAGAACCGTTTCGATGGTTTTTTTTCTAATCGCGGCTTCTGCTTCCTTCGGCTGGACGTTAGCGTATTTGCAAATTCCGGGAATGGTCACGGATTTGTTTCTGCAGATCTCGGACAATCCGCTCATCATTTTATTAATTATCAATATACTGCTGCTTCTCCTTGGCGCACCGATGGATATGGCACCTATGATTTTAATTATGACGCCAATTCTTTTGCCGGTTGTCACCAACTTCGGAATGGACCCGGTGCATTTCGGCATTATTCTCATTTTAAATGCCGGAATCGGTCTCCTGACCCCGCCGGTTGGAACCGTTTTGTTTGTCGGCTCTGCCATTGGAAAGGTTTCGATCCAGCAGGCAACAAAAGCCATGCTTCCGTTTTTCTATGCGTTAATTGTCGTTCTGTTAATCATCACGTATATTCCTGATGTGGTGATGTGGCTTCCAACGATGCTGGCAGATTAGTAGAAGAAAACACGAAAATGAAAAAGGGGGACATACACATGAAAGCAAAAGGATTTTTGGCTTCAGCTATTTTTATGAGCGCTATACTGGCGGGATGCGGGGGCAGTGCGGAGACGGAAACAGGTTCCGGTGAAGGGAAAAAGCCAAGCTATACCTTCCGGCTGGCCGATGTTCATCCTGCTGATTACCCGACGGTTGTCGGCGATGAAAAGTTTGCCGAGCTGGTTGAGGAAAGAACCGACGGACGTATCAAAATTGAAGTTTTTCCTTCCGGGCAGTTAGGGGATGAAAAAGCAGTCCTTGAGCAGGTGCAGCTCGGAGCGATTGAATTTACGCGAATCAGCGCCAGCCCGCTCGCTGAATTTAACGGAGATTTTTCCGTTTTTGGATTGCCTTATGTATTTGAAAGTGATGAGCATATGTGGAGCTTTCTTGAAAGTGAAAAAGCAACAGAACTGCTGGATGGCTTGAATCAGGCCAAAATGAAAGGGCTGGCCTATTACGATTCCGGCTCACGCAGCTTTTACTCATCAAAAGAATTAAAAAGCATGGATGACTTAAAAGGCCTGAAAATTCGTGTCCAGCAAAGTGAAATCAACATCGACTTTTTAAGCGCGCTCGGAGCAAATGCCACGCCGATGCCATATGGAGAAGTATTCAGTGCCCTGCAAACAGGAGTGATTGACGGAGCAGAAAACAATTTGCCGAGCTTTGACTCCGCGAACCATTATCAGGAAGCGCCCCATGTTCTTTTAGATCATCATCAGCGGACACCGGAAGTGCTATTGATGAGTGACACGATCTGGGGTAAATTGAATGAAGAAGATCAAAAAATTATTAAACAGGCAGCAATTGATTCAGTTGAAACACAAAAAGAAGAATGGGCGAAGTGGGAGGAACAATCTGAAAAGAAAATGAAGGAGGAAGGAGTTACCTTTACAGAAGTAGAAGATATTAAACCATTGCAGGATGCGGTAAAGCCGGTTGTGGAAAAATACTCAAAGGATTACCAGGATATTATGGATGCGATTGAAGAAGCACGCCCTTAAGTTTTTCATAGGATAACAGGAACTGCCTGGTATGCGGATGCGTGCCGGGTTCTGTTCTTTCTCATTCAACAAACAGGAACGGCTTCGGAAAGAGGGACCGCGATGGAGAAAAAACGAAGAAAATGGAGAGAGTTATTAGACCGCTTTGTTTTGCTGAGAGACCAGTCCTTTATGAGCAAGCTGTTTGTTTTTTCAAGCTTATTGGTCATTCTTCCTGTTCTCGCGGTTGGAATTATCTCTTACCAGCGTTCGGCTGCTGAAATCGAAAAAGAAGTCAGGCTCTCCAGCCTGCAGGTTATTGACCAGGCAGAGGCAAACATCGAATACTATTTGCAGGATTTTGAAATTACCAGCTTAAAAATCGCCAATTCTCCTGAAACCGCCAATTTTATTCAAGCAGACTACACAAACAGCGGAAACGAGGAGGCGCTTAAAAGTGAAGTCCGAGCTTTTTTAGAGCTTCAGGAATATTCAAGGCCCGATATTTCCAATATCACCATTATGACGAATTCGGGAAAGGTGATTGACACACTGGGCAGTCAAAACTACTATCCAGCTCTTAAGATGAAAGACGAATACTGGTACGAGTCTGTCCCGCAAAACGGGATGATCCGTCTGGTTAGCAGAACCCTAACAACAAGAGATAAACAGCAGCCGGTCATTTCTCTCGTGCGCAGGCTGTACAATTCCCGGACACTGCAGCCAGCAGGGATGCTTGTCATTGATATTAATTTCCGGCGTATTGAAGATATTGCCAATAAGGTCACAATCACCAGGAACGGTTCTTTTTCCATTTTAGATGCAGAAGGGCATTATGTTTATCACCCTGATTACTCCAGACTCGGCCAAAATGCGGATTCACTGCTGCTGTCAAAGCTGAAATTGAAGGAAAGTGACTCCATGGTGCTGGAGGGTGAAACAAAAGACTTTATTACGCATACTAATTCCCCGAGCTTGGGCTGGACGTTTCTCACCTCTGTTCAATATGATAATTTAACGATGGGAATCAGCCAGATCAGGAAAACCATTTTCCTTACAATCATCATTGCCCTCGGTATTGCGTATCTCGCCGGCTACGGATTTGCGGCTGCGCTCGTCCGTCCGATTAAACGGCTCCAGCATTTTATGAAAGAAGTCGAAGTGGGACGGCTCGATGGCCGGGTCGAGGTTGAATCGAAGGATGAAATCGGCCAGCTGACCATCGGCTTTAACAGAACTGTCGAAAAGCTGTCAGCCCTGCTGGACGAGGTGTATGTTTCAAAGCTGAACGAAGCCGAGCTTTCTTTAAAGCAAAAAGAAAGTGAATTAAAAATGCTGCAGGCTCAAATCAATCCTCATTTTCTGTACAATTCGCTTGAAACGATTCGAGGAATGGCCCTTGAGGGAAGCCAGGAAGACATTGCGGTCATGTCAAACTCACTCGGGAAGCTTCTCCGCTACAATTTGAAAAACAGCTCGCCAACAGTCAGCCTGCAGGAAGAAATTAAATTTTGCGAGATGTATTTGCAAATCCAAAAATTCCGTTTTGGCGACCGTTTTGAATACCAGCTTCACATCCCATACTGGGCAGAAAATGCACGGGTTGTGAAGTTTTCGCTTCAGCCGATTATCGAAAACTGCTTTGTTCACGCTTTCGGGCAGAGCACCGGAAAATTAATGATTTCTATCTCCGTGTTTCAGCTGGCTCCAGCCTCCTGCGTCATTCAAATCGCGGATAACGGCTCAGGAATCCAGGAGGAAATGTTAAACGAAATTGAACGGAAGCTGAAGGAAAAGAGCTGCAGCAGTGACGGAAAGCACATCGGCCTTGCGAATGTTCATCAGCGAATCAGCTGTTTATTCGGAGAAGCGTACAGCTTAAAGGTTCAAAGCCAGCCGGGATGCGGCACTCAAGTAATGATGCATCTGCCGATGGAAATGGAGAAAAGGGAGGCGAGCGGGTGAAGCGGATTTTGCTGGTGGACGATGAAAAATGGGTTCGGACAGCATTGAAATGGACCATTAACAAACTAGGGCTTCCTGTGCAGGTAGTCCAGGAATGCGGGAATGGATTGGAAGCGCTTAATTGGATCGGTCATAACGAAGCCGATCTTGTATTGACAGATATACGCATGCCGGTAATGGACGGTCTTTCGTTTGTAAAAGAGCTGGGGACATTTAAGGAAGCGCAGGACGTGGTTGTGATCAGCGTGCATGATGAATTTCAATTTGTCCAGCAGGCGCTTAGAAGCGGGGTGACCGATTATCTCCTTAAGCCCATTGAAGAAGAAGACCTGCGGGCAAGCCTCGAAAAGTGGCTGAAGAAACAGGCACCCGGTTCTTCTTCCAATTTGAAAGAGAAGGAAGCGGTCCCTTCTACCATTGAGCAGGTTTTGGATTATATTCGCAAAACGCCTTTAAGTGAAGTCACACTGCACAGCGCTGCTCAAGCAATTCATGTAAATTCAAGCTACCTCAGCCAGCTCTTCAAACAGCAGCTTAATAAAAAATTTATTGATTATTTAACAGAGCTGCGCATAGAGGAAGGCAAGCACCTGCTGCTGCATACAACGCTGAGAATGTCAGAGATTGCCGAACACATCGGCTACGCAGACGTTGCGTACTTCAGCAACAACTTCAAAAAAATAACCGGCTGTACCCCATCCGAATTTCGCAGATGCGCTCCGTTGCCTTAAGAACGGAGCGTTTTTATGCAGTTATGGCCGGAAAACTCAAATTTAGGGCGGCATTTTGATTCCCAGGGTCGGAAAAGTAAAATACCGCCCCAAGCAGCCAGGAAACCGCCCCAAAATAAAAAATACCGCCCCAAGCAGCCAGGAAACCGCCCCAAAATAAAAAATACCGCCCCGGAACAGCGGAAAACAATATCCAAATTGACTGAAATTGATATGATAAATAAAGTAAATGCTTTCAAAAGAGCAAGCTGAGTCAAAAAACAAACCAGATTGAGCATGGCGGGTTAATGTATTTGGCCCAAATCTTTCATACAATAAAAAGAAAACCGAGGTGGAAAGGATGAATGAATGGCTGTTTGCGAATTACCGGCTTCGCTCGATGGGCAGAGGAAAGCATTCCTTTGAACTCCACACCCACGCCCAGTATGAGATTTACTGCTTTCACAGCGGCGACTGCAAATACTTAATTCATAATACAATTTACGACCTGCAGCCGGGCGACATTATTATTATGGACGGCCTGACAGCGCACCGGGCCAATCCATCCCTGTTCACCCCTTACGAGCGCAGCATCGTTCATTTTTCCCCGCAGTGGATTGAACCGGTGCTTGAATCACTCGGCATGTCCGAATGGCTGGCGCCGTTTAAAGAAATGAACAACAGTCTGCTGCGGGGCGGCGAAGGACCGGAGAGGGAAGCGATCTACGGCGGTATCAAGCAAATTGTCCATCTGACGGCCGATCATCGGACAAGCAATGAAAGTGAAGTGGAAGCGGAACTGAAGCTGCTGGCGGCGTCCATTCTTTTACATGTATTCAAGCTGAGCAAAACAGCAAATGGGAAGCTCGTCATGCCAAAAAGTGAAAAGGATCTGCATGTAGAAAAAACAGCCGCTTATATTCAAACGCATTTCAAACAAAAAGTAACGCTGGATGATATTTCGGCGGCGCTTTCCATCAGCAAATTTTATTTATCACGCGTTTTTAAAGAAGTAACAGGCATAACCGTTATGGAGTATGTGATGGACTGCCGGCTGAACCAGGTGAAATATGAGCTGGAAATGAATCCGGAAAAGGTGTTAACCAATGTAGCGGTCGAAGCGGGTTTTGAAAGCCCGGCGCACTTCAGCCGTTTTTTTAAGAAAAAAGTGGGCATGACTCCGTCCGAATACCGGCGGCAAAAACAAAGCGGAAGGGAACGAAACGGATGAAGCAGGTGAAAATAGGAATAATCGGATTGGGAAATATGGGTTCAAGCCATGCCAAGGCACTGGCAGCCGGATTAATCGAGGGTGCCGTATTAACCGCAGTCTGCGACCCGGGACCTGAACGGCTCGAGTGGGCAAAAACGCAATTGGGCCCGGATGTGCAGGGGTTTTTATCAACAGATGAATTTTTTGACCGGGCGGATATAGACGGTGTATTGATTGTTACCCCGCATTTCAGCCATCCGGAGCTTGCGGTTCAGGCGTTTAACCGCGGCCTGCACGTGCTGTGCGAAAAACCGGCCGGTGTGTTTACAAAAAATGTCCGGGAAATGAATGAAGCAGCAGAGCGGAGCGGAAAGGTATTCAGCTTAATGCTGAACCAGCGCATGAATCCTCTTTATCAGAAGGTGCGGGACTTAATCCAAACCGGCGAACTCGGGGAAATCAAGCGCACCAACTGGACGATTACGAGCTGGTACCGGCCGCAAAGCTATTACGATTCAAAGGACTGGCGTGGTACCTGGGCGGGGGAAGGCGGCGGCGTGATGTTGAATCAGGCGCTGCACCAGGTTGATTTATGGGTATGGATGACCGGAATGATGCCGTCAGCGGTTCAGGCATTTTGCGGATTTGGCAGGCAGCGTGAAATTGAAGTAGAGGATGAAGTAACCGCTTACGTTGAATATAAAAATGGCGCGAACGGCTTGTTTACTGCATCAGTCGCGGAATTCCCCGGCACAAACCGGTTTGAAGTGGCCGGCGATCGGGGCAAAATCGTCGTGGAAAACAATGAGCTTTCATTTTGGCGCCTCCGCCAGCCGGAATCCGAATTTAACCGGGAATGCTCTGTTCCTTTTGGAAAGCCGGAAAGCTGGAAGGTCGAGGTGCCGGTCAATGGCCAATCAACAGAGCACCACGGCATTATGGCCAACTGGGCAGCTGCTGTTTTGGACGGAACACCGCTCGCCGCTCCCGGTGAAGAGGGCATCAGCAGCCTGATGATCATCAATGCCATATATCTGTCCGCATGGCTGGATAAGCGAATTGAGCTGCCGATTGATGAAGACCTGTATTATGAGAAGCTTCAGGAAAAAATAAAGAATTCTTCTTTTCAAAGGAGGCAGTTGTAAATGTCAACAAAAGACGGTATGAATTATGCGCCTAAAGGAAAAAGAAGCCAGGTCGTGGAAAAAGGAGAGTTTGTGATCGCGGCCATGGCTCTTGACCACGGCCATATTTACGGCATGTGCAACGGACTAACCGAAGCCGGCGCTGTCATCAAATGGGTGTATGATACTGACCCGGAGCGGGCAGCCAAATTTATCGAAGCCTTTCCGGAAGCGAAACTGGCTGACAGTGAAGAGCAGATTTTGACAGATCCCGAAGTAAAGCTCGTTGCAGCCGCCGCCATTCCAAATAAGCGCGGTCCCCTGGGCTGCCGTGTGATGGAAAGCGGCAAAGACTATTTTACTGACAAAACGCCGTTCACCACACTTGCCCAGCTTAAAGAAGCCCGCGAAACCGCTGTGCGCACCGGCCAAAAGTACATGGTGTATTTTTCCGAGCGTCTCCATGTGGAAAGCGCCATTTACGCCGGTGATTTAATCAAGCAGGGAGCCATCGGCCGGGTTCTGCAGGTATCCAACTTTGCCCCTCACTTATTAAATGCGCCGGCGCGGCCGGACTGGTTTTTTCAAAAAGAAAAATACGGCGGCATCCTGTGCGACATCGGGAGCCATCAAATTGAACAATATTTATATTTCTCGGGAAATACCGAAGCCGAGGTGGTCCGCAGCCAGGTCGCCAACTATACGGTTAAAGAATATCCTGAACTGGAGGATTTTGGCGACTGCATGATTGTGGGCGCAAACGGCGCCACCCAATACTTCCGTGTTGACTGGCTGACACCGGACGGCCTTGGCGTCTGGGGCGACGGGCGTACCTTTATTCTCGGCACCGAAGGCTATATTGAAATCCGCAAATACATCGATATTGCCCGCGATGAGAGAGGCGACCATGTCTACTGGTCCAACAAGGAAGGCACCTTCCATGAAAACGTGAAGGGGAAAGTGGGCTTTCCTTTCTTTGGAGAGCTTATTTTGGACTGCCTGAACCGGACCGAACAGGCCATGACCCAGGCACATGTATTCAAAACAGCCGAATTATGCCTGCTGGCTCAGGAAAAAGCCGTCCGGTTAGAGTAGTAGCGAATAAGCCGAAGAAGAAGCGCAATTTCACCGGAATTGCGCTTCTTTTTATAGGCGTATTCAGTCAATAAATCCATTGCCGATTTATTTTACTTGTAAAAAAACCATTGACTTATTTTGCAAACTCTACTTATAATTAATTTAATTTCAGGAATGTAAAACATAGTTTTATATTATAAAACAAATGTTTTCTGAGTTTATTGATCCTATAAGCTATTCTCTGGCTTTTATGTAAGCGCTTCTAACGGCGATTATATAAAGATTGGATCAATGCTATCAAAGAAAATAAAAACTTCGTTTTATAATATAAAACAAAGTGGAGTGAAAAGCATCAGTGGGTACCCTTGAAATACAGATTTCACACATTATTGTTGAGAAAGCAGAAAAAATCCGAATTTAAAAATTTTTTCGCCCCCGGAGCCGCTTTTAATTTAAAACAGAAAGGAAAATAGTAATGGCACCCTTATATCCATTAATTGATAATCACGTCAATCCATATCGGGACAATGTTCAGGGAAAAGCCAATGAGCCGATTACAGTGGCCGGGCTGCTTGACCGGTCAAAACAGGTGCTTGGTTCTACGTATGAAGGCGGAAAGCCGGACTGGACACTTGAAGAAATTTATATGCGTCTGGAAAAAAACGCACCGCGTATTGCCATTATCGGAGGTTCTTCCGATCATCCGGCCCACATTATGGATTACCAGACATCTGCACGGGCAGCAATCCGCATCTGGCAGAACGGCGGCGTTCCTTTTTATTTTTCAACGCCGGTAATGTGTGATGGAACCGCTCAAAGCAATCAAGGGATGAGCTACTCTCTTCAAAGCAGGAACGCGGTTGCCCAGATGGTTGTGAATCAGCTTGAAGCCCACAGCTATCATGGCGCGTTTGTTATCCAGGGATGCGACAAGCAGCCTCTTGGAGTGGTGAGTGCGCTGGCCCATGTTGACCGTGTCCGCCGTGAACGCGGGGAAGCCCCATTTTTCGCTACCTTTGCGCCGGCTCATGTGTTAGAAGGAGGCTCTATTCCGGATGATGTAATAACAGAGCTTGAAGATTTAGCGAAAAAAGCGGAGACAGAGGGAGCGGCGGATGTTGCACTCGATTTGCGCGATACAATGGCCTATATTCTGCAATGCTCATCCAATACTGCTTTTCAGGGTGTGTTCGAGCGGGCTCATGAACGAGGCATTTTAACGAAGGAGCAGCATAAATACTTTGAAATGCGGCTGGCAGTGGCGACATGCGACGGGCAGGGAGGGGTGTGTGCCTTTAATGGAACAGGCAACAGCTCAAGGCATCTGGTAGCCGGCATGGGTCTTGTTCACCCGGCGGTGGAGTTGTTAACCGATCCGCCAACGCAGCGCCAGATCAACTCGGTGCTCGACAGCTTTGCTTACATGATAAATAAAGAAGAATACGGCGCAGCCAATATAGTTGGTGCCAACATTAAAAATGCGATCCGCATTCACAGCGCATCCGGCGGTTCAACCAATTTAATGATGCACATGGTCGCAGGTATGCTGTATGCAGGCTATAAGTTCAATCTCTGGGATTTAAACCGGATTCACCACGATCACCCGGTGCCGGACTTGTTCGATTACAGCCTGACGGAAGGACGGGACATTTATTCACTCGCCATGCAGTGCTGCAGCGGGACAAGCCGGGGAATGGAAACGCTGTTTTATGAACTGCTTGAACATGGTGTGCCGATGGATCAGGATGCACCGACTGTCGCCGCCAAAACATGGCGGGAGCGGCTGATGATTACCCGCAGCCTGCAGGCGGCAAATGTAAAAGAAAATCCGGTTATTTTAAGTGCGCCGCGCCGCAGCTTCAGTGGAGTGGACGTATTAAAAGGCAACTTTTTTGAAAGCGCGGTTGTGAAAATCAGCGGCATGCCGACGCCCCAGCTCGACTTGTTTGATGATAAGCTCGCCTTTGTGCTCTATTATGAAAACGAGGATGATGCGAATAAAAGCCTGCTTGATTCAGAGCTTTTATCCACCATCCGCGATCAACAGCTATTTGCTCATGACCTGCTGATTGCTTCCTTGAAGTACAACAGCAAAGAGAACTGGCAACAGCATCAGGACAGGCCATACAACGAGCTGTTTGACTATATGGCGGCGGAAGGGATTTTAAAAATCGGTGTCATCATTGCCGGGCAGGGGCCAGTGGCCTTTGGAATGCCGGAAATGTTTACACCGATGCAGCATATCAACGCAAACCGTGTTATGAAAAAGCTGGCCACAATCATCAGTGACGGCCGTTATTCAGGTGTAACGTATGGAGCAGCGATTGGCCATATGACACCGGAAGCCTATGAAGGCGGCGGAATCGGTCTTTTGCGGACAGGTGATGTGATTCATCTGCAGCTCCGGGCAAAACGCATTGATTTTGTTCAGGCGGACAAGCTCCGGGCGGGTGAAGTTGTTCATTCATTTGAAGAAGAAGTAAGGCAGGAGCGAATGAGCTTGGCGGCAGAAAGAAAGCAGCGGATGAAAATCCGTCAGAAAATGGTGGCGGCGAGCAACCGGATGTTTGGCCACACCGACGCCGCAAATGGAGTAGTGCCCATTGCCATAGTCGAAGACGCAATACTTGATTATGAGAAGGATATTATACTGTCTAATAAAAATATCCCGGTGCAATAATTGTGTGCGGGCTCGTCAAAAATTCGGTAAACTAAAGCAAATGACAACGGGAGTGAACAGCATGCCAATTATCCAATCAGTGGAACGAGCATTGAAAATACTGGATTTATTTGACGAGCGTGACCGCGAGTTAACAATTACAGAGATAAGCAAACGAATGAATCTGCATAAAAGCACGGTCCATTCATTGCTGAAAACACTGCAGGTGCAGCGTTATATTAAACAGGATGCAGATACAGGAAAATATTCATTGGGGCTAAAACTTTTTGAAAGAGGCAGTATGGCAGCGGGTCATCTGGACTTGCGAAATGTTGCCAGAAAGCATCTTGAAAAGCTTTCCTCAACAACAAACCTGACCCTTCATTTAGTTATACTCGATGGGCAGGAAGGCGTTTATATTGATAAGGTAGAAGGCAGCGGCGTAACGGTTGTGTATTCCAGAGTCGGCCGGAGAGTGCCGCTTCATACAAGTGCTGTAGGAAAATCACTGGTGGCCACAAAGTCAGATGAAGAACTGAACAGGCTGCTTGAAGGCTACCAGTATACCAGGCCGACAGAAAAATCGATCCGGTCGAAAGAAGAGTTTCTGGCTGTCATTGAGCAGGTCAGAATCAACGGCTACTCTGTAGACAATGAAGAGAATGAGCCGGGAATTTTCTGTATGGCCGTTCCGATTAAAGATTACTCGGGAAAAGCCATTGCCGCCATCTCCATGTCCATGCCGTCTTCGAAAATGAACGAAGAAACACTGCAGAAATATACAGAAATGCTGAAAGAATGCACAGCAAAAATTTCGCAGGAGCTTGGCTATGAATACCAAAAAGTATAAATGATGCCCCGCATCAACCGGGAGGACATGACAATGAGAATTATTCGATACATAAACGGAACCGACAAGCAGCTGGCTGCGGTCACCAAAGAAAACCGGGCGGTAGATTTGCCATATGCGGATTTTATATCGCTCGTGGCTGCCGCACGTTCAAATAACAGAACAGTGTTTGATATTGTCGAACAAGAAGCGTCGAAAACAGCAGGCAAGCCGATTGATTCGCTCATGCTGACAACACCAATTGATGCGCCGGAAGTGTGGGCAGCGGGTGTTACGTACAAAAAAAGCAAGGAAGCACGGAATTACGAAGCCACTCAAGGCAAGCTTGACCGCGAAACATTTTATGACAAAGTATATGACGCAGAGCGGCCGGAAATCTTTTTTAAATCAACGGCTGCCCGGACAGTCGGGCCGAATGATCCGGTTTACCTGCGCTCTGATTCAAACTGGCAAATACCGGAGCCGGAGCTTGGCCTTGTGATTGACAGAGAAGGAGAGGTGCTCGGCTACACAATTGGCAACGACATGAGCTGCCGGGATATTGAGGGGGAAAATCCGCTTTATCTTCCGCAGGCAAAGGTATGGAAAAATTCCTGCTCAATCGGACCGGCTGTTTTGTTAAAAGAAGCCGTGGCAGATCCATATGAACTGCAGATTATCTGCCGCATTTACCGCAATAATCAAAAAGTATTTGAAGGCTCGGCACATGTGAATCAGCTTAAGCGGACACTCGATGAGCTTGTTCATTATTTAGTGCGCGATAATCAAATTTTTGACGGCACCGTTCTTTTAACCGGCACATGCATTGTACCGCCAAACGAATTTACCCTGCAGGATCAGGACCGGATTGAAATTGAAATTCCGGGAATCGGCATTTTAAACAACCCGGTGAAGCAAAGTGAAACAGCGGTTCAAGTAAATTAAAAAGAAGCCAGCCAATCCACTTTAGCTGCAAATTTGCAGTCAAGCCATCTCAAATTAATAAAAAAGGAGATTTTACAATGACAGCAACAGCATTTGAAATCAAAACCTACCAGAACTTTATTAATAACGAATGGGCAGCAGGCTCTTCGAGTGAAACGATTGAAAGTATAAATCCGGCAACAAAAGAAGTGGTCGGCCTCGTCCAGAAATCGACAGAAGAAGACTTGAATAAAGCGGTAGAAGCAGCACACAATGCGAAAAAGAAATGGCGCCGGATCGGGCAGGCAGCGCGCGGGCAGTTTTTATTTAAAGCCGCCAATATTCTGGAGGAAAACCTCGACCATATCGCGGAAACAATGACGCGTGAAATGGGCAAAACCCTTCCGGAAGCAAAAGGAGAAACAGCGCGCGGCGTGGCGATTCTGCGCTATTATGCAGGCGAAGGAATGCGCAGGGAAGGCGATGTGATTCCGTCCTCCGATAAAGATGCGCTTATGTTTACAAAACGTGCGCCGCTTGGCGTGGTAGGAGTTATTACACCGTGGAACTTCCCGGTGGCGATTCCGATCTGGAAAATCGCTCCGGCTCTCGTTTACGGAAATACGGTCGTATTAAAGCCGGCAACAGAAGGGGCTGTTACGGCGGCAAAGGTCATCGAGTGCTTTGCAGAAGCGGGTTTTCCTGAAGGGGTGCTGAACTTCGTTACCGGCTCCGGCTCGGTGATCGGCCAGGGCTTGATTGACCATCCTCTGTTGAACGCGATCACGTTTACCGGATCAGAAGGAGTCGGGCAGGAAGTCGCAAAATCAGCAGCCGCGCGGGGCATTAAATTCCAGCTTGAAATGGGCGGCAAAAACCCGGTTATCGTGACAAAGGATGCGGACATTGACCAGGCAGTCGAAGCGGTTATCAGCGGCGGCTTCCGATCTTCTGGCCAAAAGTGCACAGCATCAAGCCGCGTTATTGTGGAAGATCCAGTATACGGGGAATTTAAAGAAAAGCTTGTGGCAGCCGCCCGTAATATTACCGTCGGAAACGGGCTGCAGGAAGGGATTTGGATGGGGCCGTGTGCCAGTGAAAGCCAGTTTAACACCGTAACAAAATACATTGAACAAGGCCGGCAGGAAGGCGCCGAATTAATTCACGGAGGCGAAGTGCTTACGGGCGGAGACTATGACAACGGCTTTTACGTAACACCGGCCATTTTTGAAAATGTCACACCGGATATGGCCATCGCACAGGAAGAAATTTTCGGGCCGGTTGTTGCGCTTATTAAAGCTGCTGACCTTGAAGAAGCGATCCGTATTGCCAACGATACAAAATACGGCCTGAGCGCATCCATCTTTACTTCCAATATCAGCTCGCTGCTTGAATTTGTGGATGAGATTGAAGCAGGGCTTGTCCGGATTAACGCGGAAAGCGCGGGGGTAGAGCTGCAGGCTCCGTTTGGCGGCATGAAAGCCTCAAGCACCGGGTCACGTGAACAGGGTGAAGCGGCCAAGGAATTCTTTACTGCGATTAAAACCGTATTTATTAAAGGCTGATCAATCACTTTCACGGCAGAACGGCAACGGGAAAGGAGGAAGCAGCATGAGCTTTCGCGGAGTAATCCCGCCGGTTGTTACACTGTTTGACGAAGCGGGAAACCTGGACTTGGCATTAAACAAGCGGTATATAGATGAGCTTCTTTCACGCAGGGTGGACGGACTTCTGCTGATGGGAAGCTCCGGAGAATTTTCCTCTCTTACAGTTGAAGAGAGAAAGCTGTATGTGCGCGAGATGATCAAGCATATTAACGGCCGTGTGCCGGTAATGGTTGGAGTCGGGCATTCGGCGTTAAAAGAAGTGATTGAACTCACCCATTACGCCGGGGAGCATGGAGCAGATGGAGTTCTGGCCGTCAGTCCCTATTACTGGGAGCTTTCGGAGGAGCAGCTGTACCGGTTTTATTCCATTCTGGCCTCTGAAACGAGCCTGCCGGTGTTTCTATACAATATCCCAATGCTGACCGGACAAACGCTGTCGGTCGAGCTGATTCAAAAGCTTGCAGAGAATCACCCGAATATTGCCGGTGTTAAGGAGACAATCGGTGATTTCGGCCATATTCGGCAGGTTATCGCTTCTGTTAAAAAGGTTCGTCCTGACTTTCTGGTTTTCTCTGCTTTTGATGATCATCTGCTTCCGGCTCAAATGATCGGAGCAGACGGCAGTATTAATGGAACCGCTGTTTTTATCCCGGAGGTTTCCGTGGCGCTGTTCAACGCGTACCAGCGGGGAGAGCTGCATGAAGCAGAGCTGCAGCACCGGCGGCTGTCGAAATTAATGGACATTTATTCATTCGGACCGGCATTTTTCACGGCGATGAAAGAAGCGGTTCACCAGCGCTGGCTTTCTGAGCCCGCCGGCCATCGTGCCCCTTTTGATGTTTATCTGGCTGATTTATCAGAAAAAGTAGCCGGCCTCCTGCAAACGATAAGCGAGAAGGAAGGTGTTGAATGATGAAGGAAACACGCAAGTTTTTAGAAAAACTGGGCTATCCTTCAGCGGATCCCGGCGAGCTGCCGTCATCTGAGAAACGGTTTCCGGATGGAGCGCAGTACCGGATTGAGCTTCCGAGTGTAGAAGGCCCGGAAGCGTTAAAAGCGACACTGGCGGAAATAGACCGGCTTGGCCTCACGGTTCACCGCATTTCGCAGGGAAGCGGCATTATGCTGCAGACGGATGAAGAAATCAAGGAAATGTGCGAGCTCACCGCAGAACGCGGAATGGAATTAAGCTTGTTTGTCGGTCCGCGCGGCACATGGGACATCAGTGCGGGTCCGCTCACCGCTGCCGGCAAATCGCAGGCGCTCCGCCACGAAGGCGCCGACCAGCTTGTCTACGCCATGGAAGATTTAAAACGGGGAGCGGCACTCGGTCTTCGGGGAGCTCTTGTGGCAGACGAAGGGCTGCTGCTGCTCACCAGGGAAATGAAAAAACAGGGACAGCTGCCGGAGGATTTTGTGGTCAAAGTATCGGTACAGATGGGAGCGGCCAATCCTGTATCTGTCAGGCTGATGCAGGATATCGGGGCAGATACATATAACGTGCCGACCGGCCTGACGCTCTCGAAGCTCGCAGCAATCCGCCAGGCGATTGATATTCCGATTGACCTGTATGTGGAAGTGCCGGACAACTTTGGCGGTTTTCTCCGCTACTACGAAATTCCAGAAATCATCCGGGTGCTCGCGCCGGTTTACATTAAATTCGGGCTCCGCAACCATCCGGATGTGTATCCGTCAGGAAAACAGTGGGAAAGCACAAATATTTCCCTGACACAGGAGCGTGTGCGCCGTGCTTCCATCGGCATTGGAATGATTGAACGGTACTGCCCGGAGGCCAAAACGTCAGAACCGGGTGCACCGGGGCTTGGCATTGCAAAAATTACCAAGGGGGCGCCTGTCGAGTAAAGAAAAGGCAAGCTCTGTCTCCAGGCTCGGCGCATTTCCCGGAATTTATGGCGCAATAACATATGAGGATGGCGCAATTTACCTGAAATTGCGCCATCCCGGCTGCTAATTGCGCCGAATTTTTCCCAGATCGCGCCGCAAGCCAGTTTTTTTCAAAAAAAGCAGGGATTTTGAAAAAAATGTGTAATAGTAACTGGGGAAGCTGAAGGGAGTGTAATAGTGAAAAAGTCATTATGGCATCAAAAAGTAGAAGTGCTCTATGAAAGAATGAGCCCGGCTGATCCGCAATACAACCGGGTAAGAGAAGAGCTGCAAAGATGCGTTGCCGGACTGGAAGGTGAAAAACGAGTTTATTATTTTTTGTCTGAACTGAACGAATCATTCCGTATTCTCCATGATATCCGCCTGCCATCCCCGAATGGCGTAACCCACTTTCAAATAGACACCATTGTTATCTGCCCATCCATCATTTTTATCTTCGAAATCAAACATATTTCCGGCCACCTCACCTTTAACCGCCAGACGAATCAATTGACAAGAGGGAATCAGGTTTTTGGAGACCCGATTGCGCAGGTGCAGCGGCAGGAGCGTTTTCTTCTGCCGTGGCTCCCAAAGCCAATCCCCGTTTTGCCGCTGGTTGTGATCAGCCATCCGCGGGCAAAGGTGGACTTTGTTCCGGAGGATTCACCGGATCGTGCATTTCTTTCGTATCCGGCAGAATTGGGAGCAAGAATGGATGAAAAACTCAACGGCCGGCTGCCCGTTTTATCAATGAAGGAAGTACATGAACTGGCGAACCGGCTACAAGCGAATCACCGGCCGTACGACCCCGGCCTGTTAACGGTTTTTGGAGTAGAAAAGGATCGGATTTTAAAAGGAATCCGCTGCCCGGCCTGCCGGACTCTTACAGTAAAAAAAGTGGCCAAACGCTGGACCTGTTTAACGTGCCGTCAGTCATTTAAAACCGCTCATATAAAAGCGCTGCACGAATACATTTTATTATTTGGACCCAAAATCACCAATAGGGAGCTGAGGGACTTTTTGGGTATCGAATCAAGATCGGTCAGCGAAAAGCTGCTGAAGAAGTGGAGGGAAAGCTCGGAAGGAACGACGAGAGATTATACCCACATAATAAAAAATCCTATCGAGTAACCAGGCTATGGCACGTTTTCCGGCCGAAACGGCGCAATAGCGTATGAAGATGGCGCGATTGGACTGAAATTGCGCCGTCCCGAATCCTAAACGCGCCGTTTTTCTCCCAAATCACGCCAAAAAAACAGCAAAAAAGCTCCCCTATCAAAGGGAAGCTTTGTAAATAGCCTCGTATTTTTCCGCCGCCGCGGTATGCGAGTACTCGTCTTCAATTTTTTTGCGGGCCGCCGCCGCGTATTCTGCGCCTTTTTCTGGATGATTAAGCAAATCCAGCATGGCTGCGCTCAGTTCTTCTACATTCTTTTCTTCCACAAGAAGGCCGTCCACACCGTGGTCGACGATTTCTTTTAAGCCGCCGACGGCACAGGCGATGAGCGGTGAACCGGAGCCCATTGCTTCAAGAGCCGAAATGGAGGTCGCTTCCTCCACGCCTTCTGAATACACACTTGGCACAAGCACCACATCCGCCAGAGCATAATATTCCTTAATCGCATCGTGGGGAATCGCGCCAAGCAGTTCAACACTGGCTTCAATTTTGCGCTCTGCCATCAGGCGTTTCATTTCATCCATCGCTTCACCGGTTCCGGCATAAATCAGCTTTGCGTTCGGGTACTTTTCCAGCACAGCCGGAAGAGACAGAATCGGGTAAATCACGCCGTTTTTCTTTGTCAGGCGGCGCGGCACAAAAAAGACCGGCGCATCGGCTGGAACGCCGTGCTTCTCGCGGTAAGCCGCTTTGTTTTCGGCATCCGGCTTAAAGTCATCCACATTGATAAAGTTGCGGATAGCCGTTCCTTCAATGCCGGCTTCTTTTTTAACATAATTTTTAATGCGGGTATCGACCGTAATAATCGCGCGTGTTTTCCGGTACGCTTCAATTTCCTGCTGAAGCAGAAACGCTTCTTCCTTGCTGCCCTTTAAAATGTTGCCGGCAGACAGCGCTTCGTACGTTAAATAGCCGTGGACGGTCGACACAACCGGAAGGCCGGCATCAAGTGCCGCAAATGTCGCGTATACTTCCTGCGCGTTCACAATATCGTAGTTTTTGGATTTTTGCGCTTCCATCAGCTTTTGCAGCATTTTTTTGCGCTGCTGCAGGCCGTAGACAAAGCCGGAGCCTTTTGTCACCTTGTTCATCAAAAAGCCGGGGCCGCGGACGACCGCTTTCTGCTGGAACTCTGGGATATCGGTAAACGATAAAATATCCACTTCATGCCCGCGCGCTTCAAGGCCCGCTTTCAGTGTCGCCATATGAACGGATAATCCGCCTGTATGCGGAAAGTGATAGACGGTTGCCAGTAAAATCTTCATTAGTTCATCTCCTGCCCAAACCGCTTTTTCAGCAATTCGATATTTTCAAGCGCGTCGCGGCGCATCACAGCCGCATTTTCAGTGACCACTTCATGCAGCTGGTCCCGGTTCTGCAATACATAGCGTGTGTTTTCCACCAGCTTGTCGCGGTTTAATTCCTCGAGCCGGAACGAATAGTCCCACATGCCGCTGCGCTTTAATAAGCTTTCTACCTTTTTATCATAACTGATGCCGATATGCGGCACGCCGGATAAAGCCGAGAAAATAAGCGAGTGAAGGCGCAGGCCGACTGTCACATCGCAGGCAGAAATAAAATTCAAGTACTGGTTCGGCGTAAAATTGCCGCCAAGCAAATGGCACGAATCGGCATTTTGCATTTTGGCCAGCACGCGCTTGGATGCATCCACATCATGATGCCCTTCCATCGGCACAAATACCGGTGTAATGCCTTCGAGTTCAATCAATTCATCCAGTGCGGACGCCAGCTTGTCCTCGTAGTCATTATGTTCAAACCACGGACGGACCGATACCGCCACAAGCCGTTCGCTGCCCATTAACGGCAGGCTTTTCATGCACGCATCATCCGGCTTTTGCTGGAACGCGAATACGATGTCCGCGGTGACGACTGTTTCGGGCTTCGTGACACGGAGGCTTTCCAGATAATCTTTTGAATACTGGTCGCGAACCGTAATAAAATCTGCTTTGTTCGCAAACCGGCGCATTAAAAATTTGCCCCAGCCGGACGTAACCGGACCGATGCCCTGTGAAAAAAACATAACCTTTGCGCCGCACGCTTTGGCCAGCATGGCAATAATTAAATAATAAGGAAGCGGGCCAAATAAAAATTTGGTCGGGTACGTGTCCTGAAGCAGGCCGCCGCCCCCTGAGATAAGCACATCCGCCTGGCGGAGCGCCTGGATTTTTTCTTTGTTTTCACGCCGCCATGCGCGGTACACTGTTTTTACATTGTGTTCTTTCGCTGTTTGTTCTGGCGACAGCGAGAACACCGTTATATCAATATTCGGAACTTCTGACCGTAAGTTATCGACAATGGATTCGAGGATGGCTTCATCCCCGGTGTTGCCGAGCCCGTAAAAACCGGAAATCACTACTTTCAAGCGGGTATTCCTCCTAGTTTGTTCTCGAAAACTAACCTTCATTTTATCATCGAAACGTGGCGTATTCAAATTGAATTTGCTATACTATGAAAAGCTATTGAAAGAAAAGAGAGGATCCTTACTTATGCAAAAGATTTGTATCATTGGATTAGGATATATTGGCCTGCCAACAGCAGCCGTTTTTGCCCGTGCCGGCTATGAAGTAGTCGGAGTAGATGTGAATGAGCAAGTCGTCGAGCTTTTAAATAAAGGTGAAATCATTATAGAAGAAACCGGGCTTCCGGAAGTGGTAAAAGAAGCAGTCGAATCCGGCAAGCTTCGCGCATCGCTTAAACCGGAAGCAGCGGATGCGTTTATTATCGCCGTGCCGACACCAGTCCACGAAGACCATACAGC
This sequence comes from Domibacillus indicus, assembly GCF_000970685.1. Classification (GTDB taxonomy): domain Bacteria; phylum Bacillota; class Bacilli; order Bacillales; family Domibacillaceae; genus Domibacillus; species Domibacillus indicus. The sequence continues at coordinate 492,545 of NZ_LAJB01000003.1, read as the reverse complement.
CAATGTGGATTATGTGGTCAGCGCAGCGCAGACCATCGTGCCATTTGTGAAAAAAGGCGATGTGGTGATCGTAGAGTCCACCATTCCGCCGCGCACGATTGATGACGTGGTGGCACCGATTTTCCGTGAAGCAGGCTTTGATCCGGAGCAGGATCTTCACCTGGCTCATTGTCCGGAGCGTGTTCTGCCGGGCCGTATTTTAATTGAGCTTGTGGAAAATGCCCGGATTGTCGGCGGATTAACGCCGGCTGCAGCAGAAAAAGCAGCAGATGTATACCGCCGTGTGGTAACAGGCGACATTCTGGTTACAGAAGCCGTCACTGCGGAAATGTCCAAGCTGATGGAAAACACATTCCGCGACGTGAATATTGCGCTTGCCAACGAGCTTGCGAAAATTTGCGGCGTGCTTGGCGTTGATGCCCATAAAGTTATTGAGCTGGCCAACCGCCACCCGCGTGTGAACCTGCACCAGCCGGGACCAGGCGTCGGCGGCCACTGCCTGGCAGTAGACCCGTATTTTATCGTAGAAAAAGCACCGGTCCAGGCGCAGATGATTCAAATGTCGCGTGACATTAACAACTCTATGCCGGATTATGTGGTCGACCAGATTATCCGCATGACGGGCGACATCGAACGTCCGTCTGTTGCCCTGTTCGGCTTAACGTACAAAGGCAATATTGATGATGTGCGGGAAAGCCCGGCCATTGAAATTGTCGAGAAAGTGATTGAAAACCCGCGCTTCGATGTGCGGGTGCATGATCCGCATGTCCGCAATGAGCAAGTGTCATTCCCGCTTGCTTCATTTGACCAGGCCGTGGAAGAAGCAGACCTTGTCGTGATCCTGGCTGACCATAACGAGTTCAAGGCGCTTGATACGCATGCCTTAATGCAAAAAATGGCCCGACCGGTAATTTTTGATACGAAAAACTGCACCGGCCTTACAAGCGGCGGCGGTTTAACCGTTCATAAAATCGGGGACCTGCGCGGCCTGGCACGAAACGAAGCAAACGCCGTAAATAAATAAATCAAAAGGTGAGGGAACGGTGAAAAAAGAACAGTACCTGGGTGTGTCGGTCTCGCCGCTCACCTATGACCAGATTATTGAAGATATGAAGCAGCGGATTAGAGCCGGCGAGCAGTCAACGGTCATTGCCGTTAATCCGGAAAAGGTGATGACGGCCCGTCGTGATCCGCTTGTAAAAGAATTAATCAACAACTCAACCTACCAGATCGCAGACGGCGTCGGTATGATCATTGCCGCAAAGCTGAAAAAAGGCGAGCTGAAGGAACGGGTTACAGGCGTGGATATGATGAAACGCATCCTGGAGATGGCCGCAGCCGAAAACCTCGGTGTGTTTTTCTACGGGGCAAAGGAAGAAACCGTGAGAAAAGCGAAAGAAAACCTGGAAGCGTCGATTCCAAATCTGCGTGTGGCCGGCTATGAAAACGGCTATGTAAAGGACCAGGAGGCGCTGCTGGAGAAAATCCGCCAGTCCGGCGCCCAAATTATCTTTGTGGCGCTCGGCAGCCCGCGCCAGGAGCTCTGGATTCGCGAAAACATGCCGAAGCTTCCGGAAGTCAAAGTATTTCAAGGCGTCGGCGGCAGCTTTGACGTGTATTCCGGCAATGTGCAGCGCGCGCCGGAAGCGTACCGAAAAGCCGGCCTTGAATGGCTGTACCGGCTGATGAAGGAGCCGAAGCGGATTAAACGCCAGATGGCGCTGCCGAAATTTCTGGCGGCGGTCCTTACATCGCGGGGAGGCCGCGGATGAAGGTTCTCCATGTAATCAGCGGCGGCGAAACAGGCGGCTCGCGCAAGCATGTGATTACCCTGCTGGAGCAGTTCGATCCGGCGGAAGTAACGCTTGCCGTTTTCCAGGAAGGCGCACTGGCAGAAGAAGCCCGTGCCTCGGGGATCCGGACGGTCCTGTTTGCCCAGAAGTCGCGCTATGACCTGTCCGTTTTGTCCAGGCTGTCTGCGTTTATAAAGGAAGAGCAGTTTGATATTTTGCATACCCACGGCCCGCGCGCCAATTTATTCGGCATTTATGTAAAGAAGAGAACCGGCATCTGCTGGGTGACAACCGTTCACAGCGACCCGGCGCTTGATTTTGTCAAAGGCGGGATCAAAGGGCGGGTTTTCACCCGAATCAGCCTGTATGCGATCCGGCAGATGGACCATTATTTTGCCGTTTCGGACCGCTTTAAGCAAAATCTCGTTTCGCTCGGCATCCGTCCGGAAAAAGTGACAACCGTCTACAACGGCATTCACTTTACGGAGGAAGCGGCCGAAGCAGCGGCTCTCCCGGTGCCCGAGCATTCCTTTGTGATTGCCATGGTCGCCCGGCTTCACCCAATCAAAGGGCATGAGGTTGTCTTTGAGGCGCTCCGCCGCCTCGAAGCAAAGCCGCAGCTGCTTTTAGTCGGCGACGGCCCGATTGAAGACGAGCTGCACGAAAAAGCGAAAGACTTGTACGGCCATGTGCACTTTCTCGGCTTCCGCCAGGACGTAGCAGGCATATATGCCGCTTCTGACGTCGCGCTGCTCGCTTCCTACAGCGAAAGCTTTCCACTCGCGTTGTTAGAAGCAGCCAATGAACGCATTCCGCTTATTTCCACTGATGTGGGCGGAGTCGGAGAGCTGATCACAGAAGGCGAAACCGGCTGGATCGTGCCGACAGGAGAGGCAGAGGCGCTCGCCGAAGCCATCCAAAAAGCCATGCAGGCCGATGTCAAGCAAATGGGAGAGAAGCTGTACGAGCACGCTTCGACCCACTTTTCACTGGAACAGCTTCACAAAGCAACAAAAGAGGTATACACAAAAATCGCGTCCCGCTAAGTCGGGAACGCGATTTTTTTATGCAACGAGCTATTTCACTGTAAAGTCTGCATACAGCGAATGCCGGTTCTGGTCAGACCCGACCTCCACTTCAAGCAGAAACTCACCTTTCTCCTCTGTATAGCTCTCAAGCATTTCGGTCACGGTCGTATCAACCGGCAGCAGGGGAGACTCCAAATTCTGGTCCATCCGCAGCTCCGCCATTGACCAGGCTGTTTCTATATAAGCAGGCTCGGCTACTGGTCCGTCATAAGGTTCGATGGACACTTCCTCCAGCCCCTCATCGCTTTGCCGCCACAGGCGGTACGTTTCATTCACCGCTAAATGATTGGGGCCAAAATTATGAATCACGACATGAAGCGGCTCGCCGCGCTTTACCTCATCCTTTACCAGCGTCACTCCGGCATGGTAATCCGGAAACGAAGTAAAGAGCGGATAATAATTCACATCTTTAAACTCACCGGCCGTATCATACACCTTAATTGTGTAGCGATATAGTTTGCCTCCTTTTTCCGGCAGCTGAACGGCTGTTTCCGCTGCCTGACCCGTCGTAATCCGCTCAATTTCTTTCGGCTGCTCCGCGTGGCGGTTCACTTCTTCTAACAAAATCCGCATCTCAGACCCGTCTGGAATTCGATCCGGCAAATCCGGCGTAAACGTTCCGCCAGGCATCACCTCAACAGCTCGTTCGGAAGGAAACTGCCCGTGGCGGACAAAAAAGTTTCCCGTTGCCTGCCGGTACGTGCCGTTATTGACCACCTCTGCAAAAACCGGAAGAAAAGGCTCATGATACTGGCCCATTGAGGATGGATGCGCCCCGTCTGGAAGATCCGCTTCGTCATTTGTGCAGCCGCCCAAAAGCAAAAGAGCCGCTCCGGCTGTCAGCAAGCACTTCTTCATGCTTCTCCACCTTCCTGTTGATTTGTCTCCTGTTTCCTCAGAACACTCAAATTAGTAAAAAATGGAGAGATAATTTTATTTTGGTTCAGGAGCAGAAGAATGTCAAAGTGTAAAAGATAGAGAACAAGCTGTCTGCAGGCGGAACCTTTTTGTTCAAAATCTATAAAATTAATACTCTATAAACTAAAAAAATGATGATTGTGGAAGATATTTAGTATAAAAGAACTGTAAAAGAATATGAATACTAGACGATATAGTAATTGACTGAGTGAAGCAGCTGACATAAAACTGTAATCTCAGTTTCGAAGAATAACCCCTATATCATCATGTTTTGATACAAATATGACAAAAAATGTTTAGCAAAAACTTTATATTTGCACAGCATATGGTATATAATGAATAAGCTATGAAACAAGGAGGTTTCAACCAGCGCTAGATTTTGTTAAATATTGAAAAATGTTTTCAGTAGTATGACAATCATTACATTTTCAATAATTTATGGAAATCTATAAAAAATGGTTGAAAAAAAACCCTTGTTTGATAGAATATTACTTGAGTTTCAGTTATGTTAAAATTTCCTTTCAATACATAACCTTGCATTGAAAGAGAAAAATAGCTACTAAACTCAGAAACTACTATAGGAACGGCCGGCTCTGCTGACCGCTTTCATAAAAAAACCACACACATACAGGAGGAACTATTACATGGCTTACCAACCAAAGTCTTATCGTAAATTCGTTGCTACAGCGGCAACTGCTACTCTTGTTGCAACTGCAGTAACACCTGCATTCGCGGCAGATTTCGAAGATGTTAGCAGCACTTACAAGAATGCTGTTGACTACTTAGTAGATAACAATATTGCTAAAGGTACATCTGAAACAACTTTCGGCACTACTGCTTCAATCACTCGCGGTGACGCAGCAGTTATGATTGCGAATGTTCTTGAATTAGATACAGCTACTGCTCCGGCTTCTTCATTCACTGACCTAAACAGCCGCGTAAAAGGTGCTGTTAACGCTTTATTTGCTGAGAAAATCATCAGCGGTAAAACATCAACTGAATTCAAGCCGAATGATAACATCACTCGTCAAGAAATGGCGAAAATCCTTACACTTGCTTACAATCTTGAAGCAGGCGACACTAAAAACACATTCACAGATGTAAACAGCAACTGGGATGCATATGTAGATGCACTTGTTGAAAATGAAATTACACTTGGTAAGACTTCAGAGATTTTCGCTCCTACTCAAAACGTAACACGTGGCGAATTTGCATTGTTTATGTACCGTGCAAAAGATTTCTTAACTGCTCCTGAGCTAACAGTTTCTGGTGTTACGGCGACAACTGCTAACCGTGTGACAACTGTAAATGCTACGGTTGCAAATGCAGAAGCTGATGCGCAAGCGAAAATTGAAGTGTTTGCAAACGGAAGCACAACAGCAGTAGCTACGAAAACTGTTAACGTTGCAGATGGAAAAGTAACAACTGATTTCCCCGATCTTCCAGCAGGTAACCATACTGTTAAAGTAACAGTTGGCGAAAAATCTGCACAAGCAAGCTTCACTGTTGCTGCATTTGACTTGGCAATCAACAGCGTAACTGCTATCGATGCTGGTCATGTACAAGTAGCTTTCAACAAACCAGTTTTAGATGGAACTGGTGCAAACAGTGCTGAAACTGTTTCTAATTATGGAATTACTGGCGGCCTTACAGTCACTAAAGCAGAATTAAGCAAAGATAAAAAATCTGCGGTGCTTACTTTATCTGCGCCGTTAACAAAAAACACAGCTTATACTGTAACTGTAAAGAAAAATCTACAAGATGCTGAAGGAAAAGCTCTTTCTACTAAAAACGACTTCACAACTGGCTTGTACTTCGCTGATGAAGTAAAACCAACAGTAAGTGCAGTTGCATCTGAAAACGGTAACGTGAAAATCACTTTTAGCGAAAACCTTGGTTCAACAGTACCAACAGTTGTAATCAACGGTGTTAGCGTAACAGCTAGTGCGCCTGTGAATAACACGGTTACTGTAACAAAAGCAAACCTTGCTGTTGCAAATCTTGAAAATGCAAAATCTTATCCTGTAATTGTATCAGGAGCTACAGATCTAGCTGGAAACACAATGGATCTTTATAACAATACATTCACTTACTCTCTAGTTACAGATGCTATCGCTCCTCAAGTAACGAATGTAAAAGCTGAAAGCGAAAATAAGATTACTGTGTCTTTTTCTGAAGAAATTGCAGGTATTACTTCTGTCCAAAAAGACGGCCTTACTGATGTTAAATCAGCAATCGGCTTGTCAGTAAGAAAAGACGGCGCGCTCGTATCTTCTGGACTTAAAGCGACAACAAAAGACGGTGTAAACTTCACAATCGACTTGTCTGGAACTACACCTAATGCGATTTTCGATAGCGCTAAAAATGAAACGTCTGTAAACTTGGATGTTACATTTGCAGGCTACAAAGATCTTGGCAACAACGTTGGAACATCTGTTACAAGAACTGTTCCATTGACGAAGGATGTTACAGCTCCAACGCTTGTAAAGTCTGAGTACGATGCAGTAAACAAAAACTTTATTCTTACATTCTCTGAAGAGCTTGCAGCTGATACATCAGCGAATCTTTCAGCTGACTTGACGGTTATTGATAATTCAACAGGTCAAACAAAAGTTGTACCCAATACTGCAGTACTAGCTGTTGCAGCTGGTGATAAAAAAGTGACTGTAAGCAATGCTACAGTAGGCGGTCTGAATCTTGCAAATGGAGACTACACTTTCAACTTTGCAAAAGGCGCATTTAGCGACCAAGCATTGAATAAAGTTAACACATCTGCGGCAATTTCAACAAAAGTAACAGTAATTGGTGATGCTTCTGTAAAACCAGCTATCATTGGCAACCCTGTTGTAACTGGTGATACGTTAACAGTAACGTATGATGCCGATGTAAAAGGTGGCACAGTGGCAGGTTCAGCTACAGATGTTGCTAACTACAAATTGGATGGACAAGCACTTCCATCTGGAACAGTTATTACCCTAGATGGTGCTTCTAGAGTAGCTACTATCAAAATGCCAGCTGGATCTGTTGAAAAAACACATGTAGGTATCTTAACTGTATCGAACGTTCAAGGTAAAAACGGTGCGACAATTGATACTGTAGACAAAACAGTTTCATTGACAGATACAAAAGCACCTACACTGCTTTCTGCAAAAGTAGGAACTGATGGCAAAATCACATTAACATTCAGCGAAAATGTTGATGGTAAGCAAGATGGAGCTTCAGTAACCGGGGGCCAAGAATTAGCGCCAGATGCAAACGACTTTGTCGTAGCTGTTAATGGTACTACTGCAACAGGTATTGCTGTAGAAAAAGGCTCTTCAGAGGACCAAATTGTTATTACATCATCTAGCGTAAGTTTTGCAACTGGTACAATTACAGTTAAAACGGCTCCTGTAACTTCTGGTAAAGATGCTGCAGGCAACTTGCTAGCAACTGATGTACTAGTGAGTGCAACACGTTAATAACTAATATAATTTTTCTAAATAGCTTTAGTTAAAGCTATACCCTGGATAGCGGACGTCTATAAGAGTCCCTATCCAGGGTTTTTTAATGTTTTTTAAAAGAAAAAGAAAGAAAAATACTCAGATTAACTTACCATAAAGAAAGCAATGACTTTTGTCGAATGCCCATATATAATGGAAAAGAATGAGTATTTTAATAGATAAGGGAGGGTGAAATAAGTGATGAAATTGACGGATTCGTCTATACGTTATATAGTGGCGGGAATATTTTTATGCTTGGCCATTGCTTTAATATATACACATTTTTCTGGGGAAAAGCAGGATGAAAAAGTTACTGAGATTTATTATACATACCAGCAAGCATTCGAATTATTGCAGCAGGGACAATATGCACAAGCATTGCCTCTTTTAGAGCAAGTGAAAGCGGAAGAGCCGGATTCAGTACCTGTCACGCATTATTTGGGGATGTCCTATGTAAATACAAATGAGCTTAGCAAGGCCTCTAGAGCATATAAGCAGGTAGTTGAGCTAAATCCCTATAAAATTGAAGATGCATTGTTTATGATTCAGTTTGCGGATGTTTTAACATTAAACGGTGAGAAGGAAGAGGCTTTGACTGTTTTGGCACAATGCAAAAATTTGCCGGTCCCGGCAAGCATGCCGGATTATCAGGAACAAGTGGCGGCGAAAATGAAAGAGCTTAAAAACAACTCGTAACAGAAAGGTTGCCTGCGTCAAATGAGTAATATCATTTATTCAAAAAAATCAATTTATCGTGACGAAGCAGAAGACGAATTATCAATAAAACAAACAGATAAAAAAATTTTTTTTCTATTGCTTGTGTCATTAATTGTTATACCGCTTCTGGTCGGTGGTCACGTAAAGGAAGTCATAAGCCCAATCATCTCGGAACAGGCTTCTTTATCAAGCGGGGGACAAGGGGATATTTTTACTTACTTTAAATTTATTGTTCTTCTGATTGCAACTGCGCTTATATCCTGTCTTTTTTTCTACAAACTTTTTTTCTTAAATTACCGATTACCTAAACGTCCGATTTTATGGATTTTTTTATCAATGTTTGTTGTGATTGCGCTATCGACGACATTGGCGCCAAATAAAACGATTGCGTTATATGGCCAGTATAACCGTTCAGACGGTGCGCTGTCTTATGTATGCTATGTGCTGCTGTTTTTTATTGCTATGCATATCCAATACCCTAAAAAAGCGGTCCGATATGTGATTTTTGCTTTTTATCCACTTGTTATCGTAAATTTTATTCTTATAACGATGAATTTTACCGGTCATGATGCAATTACCTATAGTTTCGTAAAAAGTATTGTCACCTTTGCGCTTCCAGACGGCCAATCACTGTCGGAAGGGGCCATATTGCTTGGAACATTAAACCAGTGGAATTATATGAGTGGCATGTTCGCTGTTATGACTGTCCTATATATCGGTGCATTCACTATGGAAACGAACAAAATTCAAAAGGCGATGCACTTCCTCATGGCACTTCTAGCGGTTGCGACTATGCTCATGGCGATCTCGACAAATGGATTTTTGACAATATGTCTGATGACGCCTTTGTTGATTCTTCTTATATTAAAATACGGAAATAAAAAAACAGGGCTTATGACTTTGGCATTGTTTTTTATTTTGACAATCCCAATTCTGCATGTACTGGCATCGAATAACTCAAGGGTTTGGAGTGAGTCTGTTGGATTTTTCATTCCGGCGAATCCTTATACAGCAGAAGAACAAGTTACATCCCAAAAGTCAAATAGTGATTTTGACCGGTTGAATAATGTAGCATATGCAAACGAAAAAGCTTTTACGCTGCCGGACCTTCCTGAGTCGGCTATTGCAGCTGGGTCAGGCCGTATATACATTTTTGGGAAAACACTCGAATTGTTAAAAGAGCGTCCTGTCTTAGGGTATGGACTTGATACATTAATGTATCATTTCCCGCAAACAGACATTGGAATTCGCGGTGGCCTAGGTTCAGAACTAGTAGTAGTTGATAAACCACATAGCATGTATATCGGTATTTTGTTCGGAACAGGTGCAGCTGGTTTTCTTTTGTTTATAGCAATTGTTATTCAATCAATGAAGCTGATTTTACCGGGCATTTGGCATTACAATAAATCTTATGGATTGATTGCTGTCCCTGGTCTTGCTTGGATCGCATTTTTAATACAGGCGTTATTCAATGATACACTACCTGGAACTGCGGCGCCTTTGTTTATACTAGGCGGTATTGCTTTTATGCTGTTTGATCAAAAAGACCGTGTCCAAGAAAAATAAGGGAGAAGTGGAATGGAAGAAACAATAGACTTACGAGAACTGATTGAGATTGTATTAAAAGGGAAATGGGTTATTATTCTTTGCACCATTGTTGCGGTAATCATTGCGGCCATTATGAGCTTTTGGGTGATAGATCCAACGTATGAATCGAAAGCGACCGTTTCGGTAAATAACGGGCTAGTTGCTGGGGCAACGCCTCAAGCAACAGATTCATACTTCAATGAAGTAATCACTCCAGGTGCTTACATAGAACGGATTAAATCTTCTCAAATAATAGATCTAGCCATTCAAAAAAGCAATCTAAATAAATATAGCGTAACTGGTGTTCAAGAAAACATGACTGTCGAAAATATTGCGAATACAAACCTGGTTACAGTGAAAATGAAAGCAAATTCCGCTTCAGATGCAAAAGCGCTGCTTGAGGCTCTTCTCACGACTATTCAAGAGTCCTTATTGACTGAAATTCAAGACAGAATTCATGAAGATATTAAATATTATGCAGCTCAAAGCGAGACAGAAAAAGAAAATCTCGAAGTACTGTTAAAGCAATACCGGCAGCAGGCAGAAGCGTTGAATCTGCCAAAATCATTGCTCCTAGATGCCGTTATTTCTTATAACAACCAATATATTTTGAACTTTGACCAAGACCATTTAAGTGAAATGACGGATATTTCCGAACAAGATTTAATTGAGTTAAATGAAGTAAGTAACGAAGTGAAAACGACCGCTTCTGTCTATCGGGATTATTCAAATAAAGAACGTCAGTTAAGCGCGTTTTCGGAAGTGTTTCGCGTTGACAATAAGCTGCTGACCATTTCCGCGCCGGTTGAAAGTGAAGGCCCTGTATCACCACAACCACTTTTAAACATAGCTATAGCGCTTATAGTTGGTTTAATAGCTGGAACAGGTATCGTGTTGTTTCGACACTATTGGAAAAGTTCCGGGCAGCAACATTAAAAAGAGCTATTGCGGCTCTTTTTTTTGTGACAAAATAACCGTTTTATTTTTAGGTTTCTCTAATTTTGTGTGTGATTCAATGATATAATGTAGAAAAAAGTCGTTTTTTTGGTAATGTCTCCTTTACCAGTATCAATGGGGGCACTCGGCTGCGCGGTGGTGTTCTGTAGATAGGGCGCTTAGACGTGTGTCGTCAATCGTGCGGTGTGAGGGTGGGTTAAATGCCCAATTTTTAATTATTTCAAAAAATTAAAAAACAGTTAATAAAAGCGCATTTATTGTGTGTGTTTTTATTAGCTGTTTTACGTTTCACATCTAAGATTACCAAACAAGAGAGGTGCAGCCTATTGGATTATCAACGAAGAGTCTCCCTGCTGATTGGGCTTGATTCACTCATCGTTCTTTTTTCCATTTACATCGGTTATTTCATTTTACATCCATATATGAACATTTACAGCCCGAGCACGCTGTTCATTAGTTCCTTAACGCTGCTTGCCAGCCACCATTTGTTTGCGGCTATTTACCGACTTTATCACAAAGCGTGGGAGTATGCGAGCGTGCGGGAACTGCTTGCCATCGTCAAAGCAGTTTCGTTCTCCATCGCCGCCACTGCCATTGTGCAAATGGCCGCGTTCCAGGATATTTATTTCCGCGTCTTAATGATCACATGGATGCTGCACGTCATTTTAATCGGCGGCTCGCGCTTTTCATGGCGCATGTACCGTGACCGCTACATAAAAAAGGCGAACGACCAGCGCAAACGAACGATGATCGTCGGCGCAGGGGCAGGCGGCTCAACCGTCGTTCGCCAATTGCTGTCAAACGAATCCGAATTCAAGCCGGTTTTATTTGTTGATGACGACTTGCATAAACTGCGCCTGCAAATTCACGGCATCACCGTACTCGGAACAACACGCAATATTCCATACCTGGTTGATGAACACGCTATTGACAACATTATTATCGCCATTCCTTCACTGAAGCGCCAGCAAATCAAGCACATTTATGAACAATGCGCCAAAACCGCAGCGAAAGTGCAGATTATGCCGCTCATTGAAGACGTCATGACCGGCAAGTTGTCCGTCAGCCAACTGCGCGACGTCGCTGTCGAAGACTTGCTTGGCCGCGAGCCAATTGAACTCGATATCGAATCGATAGCTGAAACCGTCACAAGCAAAACCGTTCTTGTCACCGGAGCAGGCGGCTCAATCGGCTCGGAAATCTGCCGGCAGATCAGCATCTTCCAGCCGAAAAAAATTGTTCTCGTCGGACATGGTGAAAACAGCATTTATCAGATTGACATGGAAATGCGCAAACGTTATAAAGACCTAATTGAAATCGTTCCAGTTATCGCCGACGTGCAGGACCGTGAGCGCATGTTTGACGTACTTGCCGAACATCAGCCGGATATTGTGTACCATGCGGCAGCGCACAAACACGTGCCGTTAATGGAATACAACCCGAAAGAAGCAGTCAAAAATAATATCTTCGGTACAAAAAATACGGCCGAAGCATCCGCCGCAGCAGGTGTGAAACGGTTCGTGCTCGTTTCAACCGACAAAGCGGTCAATCCAACCAACGTGATGGGCGCAACAAAACGCGTCGCCGAAATGGTCATACAACAGCTCGACCGGGAGTCGGATACAACCTTCACCGCTGTGCGTTTCGGCAACGTACTCGGTTCACGGGGCTCCGTCATTCCGCTGTTTAAAAAGCAACTCGCAGAAGGCGGTCCGTTAACTGTTACACACGAAGATATGACACGTTACTTCATGACGATCCCGGAGGCATCACGGCTCGTCATCCAGTCCAGTGCACTCGCACGCGGAGGAGAACTATTTGTACTCGACATGGGCGAACCCGTCAAAATCGTTGATCTTGCCCGCAACTTGATAAAGCTCTCCGGATACACCGAAGACGAAATCGGTATAGAGTTTTCAGGGCTGCGCCCAGGAGAGAAGATGTATGAAGAGCTGCTTAATGAAAATGAAGTGCATCCCGAGCAAGTGTTTCCGAAGATTCATATTGGGAAAGCGGGAGTGGTTGAAGGGGAGATTCTTTGGAGATTTATTGGATGTCTAGAAGACAAGGATAGTCACAAACTGAGAGAGCAATTGATTGAAATTGCAAATACTAAAGAAAATTTGGGGAAAGTAATGAAAAAAGTATTAGTATAGAATAATATGGTCTTTCTAATGTAAAAGAAAGTCAGTTTATTTATAAAAGTTCATTTTGAGGGCTCATTTCTTTTATTAGTTACCATCAAAAATTATACGAATATTTTATTCTTGAATCCATAGGCGGAATATAAATATGCAATTATTAAAAAAAACAGAAAAAAAGTTTTATTGGGAAGTTTTATTTTTTATACCGTTGTTCCTAACCCCACAGGGATTATATCAAAGTTTTGTAACTGAAGATGGTCTTCACCTCGGAGATTCAGGATTAGTTTTTCCTATTTATTTTTTTATAGGAAGTTTTCTATTTTTATACGCTTTGGTTTTATTTATTAGAGAGAAAAAAATACTAGTACTATCATCTGAAGTTAAAAAAGTTGTCTTATTTATTGGGATAATTGGTTTCTTTATTGCATCAGCAGGAGCAATTATATATTCAGATATTAATGCTTATGTTAGGTTTTTTCAATTGATAACAGGTTTCGTGGGTGTGTCTATATCATGGTATTTATTTGAATACAAAAAAATAAATATTGAGAAATTCTTTGGACAATTAGGTTTAATGTACTTTGGGGTTATTACCATAAATTATCTTTATTCTTTTACTCAAGTTGGTTTAGAAAGTTTTGGTCGTGCATTAAGACCTTCAATAGGCTTGTTTGATATTTATCAAACTCATGTATACTATCCATTTATTTTAACTACCGTTTTATACATGAGTCTGCCATATATTTTAAAAAGGTATAATTGGTTTATCTATCCGTATATAGGGCTGTACTTTTTGAACTTATTGAGTTGGCAAGTCCGTGGAGCGATTATATCGTTTTTGTTAATGCTTTTCATTGCGTTTTTTGTGAAATTTAAAGTTCTTCAAAAGATTAATATTATTTTATTCCTAATAGTATTTCTTTGCATAGTAATTTATAATTTTGGCTTGGAGTTAGTAGTTGGAAGATTTGGTAATATAAAAGGTGTCCAATCCCTAAGTGGTAGGACTGATATTTGGAAAGCGATTTTTGAAGATTTCAATATAGTTGATTTTTTATTCGGTGATTTTTATCGCGACATAGACGGAATTACAGCTCATAACCAATATTTAGAATTATTAAGTTTAGGGGGAATACTATTACTATTTTCTGTCTTAACAATTCTATTTTACCTCTCGGTTTTTTTGTGGGGAAATGTCAAAAAAAGAGATAGGAATTTGCTTTATTTTGGATTAATACTGTTTATTCAATGGATTGTGGATTTTAATGTAAACGTACCAATAAGTAATACTAACCCAGCTATTTTTACGTGGTTTTATTTAAATTCAATATTTGTACTATTAAACACCAGCAGAAGTGAATTTTTAGAAAGTAGCAAAAAAATATTTAAAGCTCTTTAAGGAGTTGTATGGACATAAAGTACTTTTTTATTGTTTGTGTAGAGTTTTTTATGGAATGTCTTTTTAAACTACCAAGATTTAGATTTTTAAATAAATTCAAAAAAACCTTTCTAATTTTAATGGGTAATAGGGTTGGAAAAAAACCAGTTTTTTATCCAGGAGTATGGATAATGCCTCCAAAAAATTTGAGTGTAGGCGATTATGTGGATTTTGCAAAAGATGTGCTTATTACCACAGGAGGCAAAGTGACTATTGGAGATCGTGTTCTAATAGGATATGGGACAAAAATTTTAAGTTCTAATCATACTATTCCTCAAAACAGAGGCGAAATTTTTTATTCAGGTCATATTCATAAGGAAGTTATTGTGAAAAATGATGTTTGGATTGGCGCTAATGTAATTATATTGCCAGGAGTGACTATAGGAGAAGGAGCCGTCGTAGCAGCAGGATCTGTAGTTACTAAAAATGTAAAGGAATTTACAATAGTAGGTGGTATTCCAGCTAAATTAATTAAAGAAAGAGATTAAAAATGGAAAATTCAAAAAGCTTATTTTCATTAATTGCTTCACTCCTCGCTTCTACCGTTGTAATAAAAGTATTAAATTTTGCAAAAGAAATAGAAATTTCATATTTTTATGGGACGAGCTATATTGCAGACAGGTACAACCTAGTAATGATTGCCCCAAATATATCATTAAATACTATTGGGCCTGCTTTAGGTATGATTTTAGTATCGTATTATTCTTTAAATAAAAAGAAAATTATAATTCGGCAAAATGAAGTGATCTTTTTAGGAATAATTTTAATTTTTCTTCTAGGCTTGTCCGTTGTCACCCAGCCTTTAGATAGGGGAGCTAATATTTGGAGTGTGGTCCTTAGTTATTTAATTAGCCTGCTTTTTTTAGTTCAAGTATTACTAGTTTATTATTTTCACTGTTTTAGAAGATTTGATATAGGTTCAAAATCTTCTATAATACAAATTGTTTTAAGTATAATTTTAATTTTATTATCATATTGGTATATGAGTTATATAATTTTAGTTTTAGCTCTTCTTATAAGTTTACTAGCACAGATAGTATACTTGATAAGTAAAATAATTCATCATAATCTTTTTATTGTGTTTCAACTTAGGAAAGGCTTTAGTTTTGATTTTTACCATTCTTTTTTCTCTATAGTACTTGGTTATGGCTTGATTGAAATACTAATCTCAATACAAAAAATATTTGCAAATTACTTTGAATATGAAGGCTTAATTTCGGCAATAAATTATGCATATAAGATAATGAATTTGCCTATCTCCATATTCCTGTTTGCGGTTCTGTCAGTCATGTTTCCGGAAATAACAAAACTACGAGGAAAAGATAAAATTAATAAGATGTATGAAGACCTAGTAAGTGGTATATTTTTAATAATGTTTCCTTGCGCGATTGTGTTCTTCTATTATTCTTCTTTTATAACAAGTTTTTTATTTGAAAGAGGGAATTTTGATGAGCAAAGTATATTTTTAACATCATTTCAGTTAAAGTATTTTGCTTTCCTTTTACCTATGTTAGCCGTTTATTCTGCACAGCTAAGAATCTTATATGTTCTAAAAGTATGGAGAAGAATTTACTTAAGTGCTTTAATGATAATTTCTTTAACTGTAATTTTTAATTTGGTGTCTTTGAAAATTCAATCTTTAGCTCTTTATTCGCTATCACTTTCAGTTGCATATTTTTTCTCAATCTTTATCTTTTTAGATAAAAATTTGAGAACAATCTACAAAAAAGCCTTATCAATATCTTTTATTTCATCTATACCAATGGTACTAATATTATATTTTGCGGAAAAATTCGCGGAAAGTAACCTAATCCATATTTTTCTTTTGGCTATTTCATTAACTATATATTTAGTAATTCAGTATTTTTTGGGAAATAAAGCTTTGAAAATTTTGATGAAGAAGGTGTTAAAGTGAAACAAGTACTTCAAAACTTAAAAAATGGCGAAACTGAGCTAGTAAACATTCCAACCCCTTCAATAAAAACGGGGTTTTTATTGATTCAATCAGAAACTTCAGTAGTTTCAGCAGGGACTGAGCGTATGCTTGTTGATTTTGGAAAATCTAATTATATTCAAAAAGCACGTCAGCAGCCCGAGAAAGTAAAGCAAGTCATCGACAAGGTGAAAACAGATGGGCTGCAGCCAACCATTAATGCGGTGAAAACGAAGCTAGATCAGCCTATTCCGTTAGGCTACAGTAATGCTGGTCGGGTTATTGCTGTTGGTAAAGGCGTGACTCAATTTAAAGTAGGAGACCGGGTTGTGTCGAATGGTTCTCATGCTGAGGTTATAGCGGTCCCAGCGAATCTATGTGCAAAGATTCCTGATGATGTTTCTTCTGAGGCTGCTGCTTTTACCGTGATTGGTTCGATCGGTCTTCAAGGTATTCGACTTGCCAAACCGACGTTAGGTGAGACCATTGTAGTCACAGGTCTAGGATTGATCGGCTTGTTGACGGTTCAGTTGCTTCGTGCGCATGGATGTAAAGTTATTGCATCTGATTTTGACCAAAAGAAAGTAGATTTGGCCAAGTCGTTTGGTGTGGATGCGGTGAATGCGGGTGGCGGATTGAATATTGTTGATTATGTGATGAGTAAAACAAATGGACGTGGTGCGGATGCGGTGATCATTACGGCTTCGACAAAGAGTAGTGATCCGGTTTCCCAGGCAGCGCAAATGTCACGAAAGCGCGGACGGATTATTTTAGTTGGTGTGACAGGTCTTGAGTTGAACCGTTCGGAATTTTATGAGAAAGAGCTTTCGTTTCAGGTTTCTTGTTCATACGGTCCCGGTCGCTATGATGCAAATTATGAAGAAAAAGGTCAGGACTACCCAATTGGTTTCGTGCGCTGGACCGAGCAGCGTAATTTTGAAGCGATTTTAGATATGATGAGCGAAGGAAAACTGGTTGTGGAACCGCTTGTTACCCATCAATATGAATTTGAAGAAGCGGTATCGGCTTATAATACATTAAGTGAAGATAAAACAGCAGTCGGAATTGTATTAAAGTACCCGGAAAAGGATTTTTCAGATGCGGGGTATTCAACGGTGACATTGCAGTTGAATGATATTCGTCCGACGAAAGAGCAGCCGGTTGTCGGTATTATTGGAGCAGGAAATTATACGAATCAAACACTTTTACCGGTGATGAGTGGGCTTGATGTATTTAAGCAAACGATTGTGAGCAACGGTGGTACAAACGGCGTTCATGTTGGGAAACGGTTCAATTTTATTAAAGCTTCAACGAATGCGGATGATGTATTTTCGGATGAACGAATTAACTCTGTTATTGTTACGACGAGACATAATTCTCATGCACACTATGTGAAAAAGTCGCTTGAAGCAAAAAAACATGTTTTTGTAGAAAAACCGCTTTGTTTAACCCGAGATGAATTGGATGAGATTAAAGCCATTGATCATGAACAGCTCATAATGGTGGGCTTTAACCGTCGTTTCTCACCGCATACACAGCAAATCAAAAAGCTGCTTGAAACAACTTCAAAACCAAAAGCGATGATTATGACTGTGAACGCAGGCATGATTCCGGCTGATCATTGGACGCAGGATTTGGAAGTTGGCGGTGGTCGTATTATTGGAGAAGCTTGCCACTTTATTGATTTACTTCGTTATGTGGCTGACAGTCCAATTAAGAATCTCCAAGCAGTCAGCATAACTGATCCATCCGAAGAGGGGTTAGAAGATAAAGTGACCATACAATTATCCTTTGAAGATGGATCGATTGGAACGGTTCATTATTTTGCAAATGGGCATAAATCATTCCCTAAAGAACGGCTTGATGTTTTTGTTGGCGGCAAAATTTTGGAACTTGATAACTTTAAAACGCTGACTGGATATGGATGGCCGAGTTTTAACAGGTTTAAAACGAAGTCACAGGATAAAGGCCATGCAAAGGGTATTGAAGCTTTCTTCAGTGGCGTTTATTCTGGGAAAGCACCAATTCCGTTGAATGAAATCTATGAAGTGACGGAAGCGACGTTTGACGCTGTCGATCAATTAAGAGGATGATTGCTCATGAAAGATAAATTAGAAATGGTTCAAAACATGGGGCTTAGCTGGACAGCATTTCGAGTGAAATATGAAATCGAGAAAAAGCTTGGGCTGTTGAAAAAGCAGTTCCCGGCTTTTTCTTATGAAGAAATGAATATTCATAAAGTGATTAAGAGTAAAAAATCATTTGAGCAGCTGGTTGAAGAAGCTGCCCACCATTACTTCTTTAATGAAATCCCAAGTGATTATGCAGAGTTAAAAGATGTGTTTCAAATAGAACAGGCCATTAAAGAAGCAGATGAGATTTGTAATGGAACTTTTCAATATTTCAGCAAACATGCTTTTTCCTGTGAACGTGTAAACTGGCAATATAGTCCTCACACTCAAAAATCAGCTCCTCATGACGTGCATTGGACTGACATTGCGGATTTGGGAAGTGAGTTTGGAGATATTAAATGGATTTGGGAGTTATCTCGTTTTTCATTTGTCTATCCACTTGTTCGCGCATATGTTGCAACGGGCAATGATCAATATGCAGAAACATTTTGGAGATACTTTGAGGATTTCGTAGAGCATAACCCACCTGAACTTGGTGCTAATTATAAGTGCGGACAGGAAATGTCATTTCGTTTGATGGCGTGGACATTTGGCTTATTTGCTTTTCGAAAACATCCATCAACAACTGAAAAGCGATTGGAAGTGTTGATGAAAGCCATTTATCATCATGCAGATCACATTGAAAAACATTTTGACTTTGCGCTGAAATCGGTGAAAAATAATCATTCTTTATCTGAAGCTGCTGGTATGTATACAGCGGGAGTTCTTTTTCCTTTCTTTGATAAAGCGGAAAAGTGGCGAAAAACCGGCAAGAAATATATTCGGTCTGAAGCGATGTGGCAAATATATGAGGATGGTTCTTACATTCAGCATTCTTTTAACTATCAGCGACTTGCGATTCAGGATTTAACATGGGTTGTACGGTTATCTCAAATTAGTAATGATTCATTTGACGATGAGTTTTTAAAGCGATTTGGCCAGACGGTTTTATTTATGTATCAGCATCAAGATCTCCAATCGGGCCGCCTGCCCAATTATGGAATGAATGATGGTGCCTATATTCATCCGTTAACGTCTTGTGACTATTTAGATCATCGACCAGCGCTTCAAGTTGCCTGGCATACGCTGAATGGAACATTTTTGTATGATGATCAATCAGTTAACGAAATTGTATATTGGCTTTCAGGAGACTCAGAGAATTCTGTGACACAAATGAAGCAGAGCTCTCAAGCTTATCCTTTAGGAGGATATTATACGCTTCGCACGGAAGATTCGTTTGGAGTGATCCGAAGTGCAACATACAAGCATCGTCCTGCACAGGCAGATATGCTGCATTTTGATTTATGGCATCAAGGGGAAAATATTTTAGCAGATGCCGGAACGTTTTCCTACAATACAGACATGGATCACATTTTGTACTTTAACGGCACTGCTTCACACAATACGGTAATGGTGAATAATCAGGACCAGATGAAAAAAGCTTCAAGGTTTATTTGGTTGAACTGGACGAAGTCAAAAACGCTTCGGGCCGAGAAGATCGACAATATGCAAATTTTTGAAGGAGAACATTATGGATATGGCTCAATTACACATAGACGTGGTGTTATCCAAGTTGATGAACAATGGATAATTGTAGATGATATCTTTGGATCATTAAATAATGAAGAAATATCACTTGGTTGGTTATTTGGTATTCAAAAAGTTGAGCAGTCTCAACCGAATGAATGGCTGATGAAACTACAAAATGATGAGGAATGGTCATTAAACATTTTTGCGAATCAGAAAACTGACTCTCAGTTATATAAAGGGAATGTCAAGCCATTGCGCGGGTGGCGTTCACTTTACTATGGAGACAAGGAACCGTTTCCTCAAGCTGTTTTAAAAGCGGATGCAGATAAGTTCACTCGTTTTGTAACAGTGGCGGGGCCTTCTCACTTAAAAAGAGCTGTTTCATCGAAGCAGGAAGAGGTTTTTTTAGCTGAATGTACCATCAAGTTAAATAAAATTGGTAATCAAACCATTTTTAAATTGAGATAAAAGGGTGTTTTTTTTGAAAATATTAGTGTTGCATCAATATTTCCTGGGAAAAGACGATCCAGGTGGTTCTCGCTTCAACCAATTCGTTAAGTACTGGGAAGAACAAGGACATCAAATTACCGTTGTAGCGGGAAACGTTCACTACATAACGGGTAAGAAAGACGAGAAATATAAAGGGAAATGGGTTTCTGAAGAACAATATTCAGAGAAAACGACATTATATCGGACGTATGTGTCTGAAGCATATAATAAATCATTTATTGGCCGCTTGTGGGGATATTTTTCTTTTACGCTATCCTCGCTTTCGGCTATTTTGTTTCATGTGAAAAAACATGATGTGATGATTGTAACCTCTCCGCCGCTATTTGTTGGGATTACCGGTATTCTTGCAAAATGGTTTAAGAGAATGCCAATGGTGTTTGAAGTACGAGATTTATGGCCAGAATCTGCGATTGATACGGGTGTATTGACTAATTCTTTTTTAATCAAAACAGCGTATCTTGTGGAGAAGCTCTCGTATAAGTTTGCGAATCGAATTAACGTATTGACACCGGCTTTTAAACAAACACTCATTGATAAAAAAGGGGTTGATCCTGATAAGATTATATTCATTCCAAATGGCGCAGACCTTGATATTTTTCAGCCGGGCCCGAAAGAGAATTGGGTGCGTGATGAATATAATTTACACGGGAAGTTTGTCATTACATACATGGGTGCTCACGGTGTTGCGAATCATTTAGACTCTCTTATCGATACCGCGAAAGAATGCCAGGAACATAAAGATATTGTGTTTATGCTTATTGGTGACGGAATGCAGAAGAAACATTTGATGGAGCAAGTCAAGAATGAAGGATTAAATAATGTGCTCTTTGTTGATTCACAGCCGAAAAAGAAGGTTCCGGATTTCTGTAACGCATCTGATGTTTGCACAGCCGTGTTAAAAAAGGTTGACACGTTCAAAACGGTTTATCCAAATAAGGTATTTGATTATATGTCGTGTGCGAGGCCGATTTTGTTAGGGATTGATGGTGTGGCAAGAGAGCTTGTAGAAGAAAGCGGCAGCGGATACTATGTTGATCCGGAGAATCCCCTTGATTTTAAAGAGAAGATTTTGAGTCTTTATCACAATGAGCAGCTTCAAAAGCACCTGGGCGAGAGCGGTTTGTCTTATGTACGGGAGCATTTCAGTCGTGAAAGTTTAGCGCTGAAATATATTCAAAAGATTGAGGAGTTGAAAAAATAGTATGGATAACAATAAATTATGTGTTGTTGGACTAGGTTATATTGGTCTTCCAACTGCGGCTATGTTTGCAAAAGTTGGATGGGACGTTACGGGTGTAGACGTGAATTCAACTGCTGTAGAGAAATTAAATCGCGGCGAGATTCATATTGAAGAAGTCGGTCTTGGTGAATTGGTAAAAGAAAGTGTAGAGGCTGGACGTTTAAAAGCTACATTGTCACCAGTTGAAGCAGACTGCTTTATCATTGCTGTCCCGACACCTCATCGTGCGGATCATACAGCTGATTTAACTTACGTGGAATCTGCCACGAAAGCTATTGTGCCATTTTTAAAAGATGGCAACACGGTTATCGTCGAGTCAACCATTCCGCCAAGGACAATCGATGATGTAGTTGCGCCTTTACTAGCTGAAGCTGGATGGAAACCTGGGGAAGATATTTACTTGGCTCACTGCCCGGAACGCGTATTGCGAGGCCGTATCTTAATCGAACTAATAGAAAATACACGTATTTTAGGTGGCATTAACGAAATATCCGCACAAAAAGCAGCAGATGTATACCGCAGTTTTGTTGCGGGAGATATTTTATTAACAAGTGCAGTTAGTGCGGAAATGTCAAAGCTAATGGAAAACACGTACCGTGATGTAAATATTGCATTGGTAAATGAATTGGTTAAGATCTCAGAGAAGCTTAAGATTGATGCATTAGAAGTTATTCAGCTAGCGAACCATCATCCACGCGTGAATCTTCATCTTCCGGGACCAGGTGTAGGGGATCATTGCCTGGCTGATGATCCATACTTTATTATTGAAAAAGCACCCGAGCAGTCTGTGCTTAACTCAAATGCGCGCCGAATTAATAACTCTATGCCAGCGTTTGTAGTAGAACAAGTGAAACGATTGCTTCCTGACAATAACTCTAAAGTGGCATTGTTTGGATTAACATATAAAGGGAATGTTAATGATGTGCAGGAAAGTCCAGCAATGGATGTATTGAGTCTGCTTCAAGCTGAAGGGAATAAACTCGGTATTCATGATCCGCATGTACAGCAGGAGCAAGTAAACTTCTACCTTTCATCTTTTGAAGAGGCTATTCAAGGTGCAGAGTGTGTCCTTGTTTTAACGGATCATGATGAATTTAAGAAGCTGGATGAAGAAAAGTTGGTTCAATTTATGAAAGAGCCGATTCTCTTTGATACGAAAAATTGTGTTCGTCTTGAAAGCAATGATATTCAGTATATCAACTTTGGCAAGCTGAATTCGAATAAGGTGTTTACACTTGAATCCTAAAATATTTTTAAAGACTAGAAATAAAGGATGTAAGTAATGAAACGACTATTTGACTTTTTATGCTCATTTTTAGGCATTGTTCTATTATCACCAGTCATTTTGATTATAGCTCTCTTGATACGCATTAAACTCGGTTCGCCAATTGTTTTCAAACAACAACGCCCTGGCTTACATGGCAAACCTTTTTTTGTGTATAAGTTTCGGACCATGACAGACGAGCGGGATGAGTTTGGTGATTTGCTGCCGGATCATATTCGTTTGACGTCGTTTGGCAAATTGCTGCGAAAGCTGAGTTTGGATGAGCTGCCACAGCTGTTTAATGTTCTAAAAGGAGATATCAGCCTTGTGGGCCCGCGTCCGCTTTTAATGGAATATCTGGATCTTTATACACCGGAGCAGGCGAGACGGCACGAGGTACGGCCGGGAATCACCGGATGGGCGCAGGTAAATGGCCGCAATGCGATTTCGTGGGAAGAGAAGTTTAAGCTGGATGTATGGTACGTGGAAAACCAATCGTTTTGGCTGGACCTTAAGATTCTGATGATGACCTTTGTAAAGGTTTTTAAGTCGGAAGGTGTCAGCCAGCAGGGACACGTGACGACAGAAAAGTTTAAAGGTTCGGAAAAAAATGAGAGTAAGTAAAGCGGCTTAAGGGAAAAGGATACACTAGAATTATAGGTGGAAAAATTATAGAATAATAGTTATAAAAGGATTGAAGGAAAAGGCGGTGAATGTGTGCGGAAAATTGTAATCATTGGACAGGGCGGACACGGAAAAGTGGTTCGGGATGTTATTCAAGCAATCGGCAATTATGAGCTGGCAGCTGTTCTTGACGATCGGTATCCTGATGTTTTTGAGCGAAATAAAGTTCTTTACGGGCCGGTTTCCTATTCAAAGCAGATTGCTTTGGAAACAGATGCCGTTTTTACAATCGCTATTGGAACGAACCGGGTACGAGAGAAGATTGCCAAAAAACTCTTTGACTATGGTGTCACTTTCGAGACGTTGATTCATCCTTTTTCATTTGTCAGTCCTTCTGCCCGGATTGGTCCCGGCTCAGTTGTAATGGCTGGAACGGTGATTAATGCAGAGGCAGTGATTGGTTCGCATGTTATTATCAACTCCGGTTCCATTGTGGAGCATGACAATTTTATCGGAGATTATGCACATATTTCACCAGGCAGTGTCATGACCGGGAATGTAACTGTCGGAATCGGCGCTCATGTTGGTGCCGGTGCGAGAGTAATTCCAGGCAAAACAATTGGCGACTGGTCAACAATTGGCGCTGGTGCAGTGGTGATTAATGATATTCCACATGAACAAACAGCTGTTGGTGTCCCGGCCGTGATAAAAACAAAGGTATTCATAAAGTAAGAGTACTTATTGATAGATTATAACATTGTTCTTCATAAAGTACAATATTTTCTTTATTAAGAACTAAGCTTCAAAGTTTCTGCTGAGCAGAAACTTTATTTTCTTTATTGGGAGAGGACAAAAGTGGCAGAAGAACAACCAAGGATTTTCTTATCTGCGCCGCACATGAGCGGACAGGAGCAATTGTATATAAAAGAGGCATTTGAACAAAACTGGATCGCACCTCTTGGACCAAATGTAGATAACTTTGAGCGTGAGGTGGCCATGTATACGGGTACCGAGGACGCAGCAGCAGTCAGTTCGGGAACAGCAGCAATTCATTTGGCATTGCGTCTGTTAGGTGTGGAATCAGGCGATACAGTATTTTGTTCGAGTCTCACCTTTATCGCAAGTGCAAATCCGATTTTGTATCAGGGTGCCGAGCCAGTCTTTATTGATTCGGAGCCGGATACATGGAATATGTCACCGGATGCGCTAGAACGGGCCTTGAGTGAAGCTGAGAGGCTGCCGAAAGCGGTGATTGTGGTGAACTTGTATGGCCAGAGTGCAAAGATGGATGAAATTATGTCGATCTGTGACCGTTATGGTGTTTCAGTCATCGAGGATGCGGCAGAATCCCTCGGGGCAGAGTACAAAGGGAAAAAAAGCGGTTCTTTTGGAAAGTACGGAATCTTCTCGTTTAACGGAAACAAGATTATTACTACATCAGGCGGTGGTATGCTTGTTTCGAATGATACAGAAGCCCTTCGGAAGGCGCGCTTTTTAGCAACTCAGGCACGCGATCCAGCTCCGCATTACCAGCATAGCGAACAAGGCTATAATTACCGGATGAGCAACATTTTAGCCGGCATCGGGCGGGCGCAGCTGGAAGTGCTGGAAGAGCGAGTTGCCGCGCGTCGTGCAGTGTTTAACCGGTATTTTTCAGCATTTAATGAAATAGAGGGGTTTACCTTTATGCCTGAAATGGATGGTACGAAGCATAACCGCTGGCTGACGACACTGATCATTGAAGCAGAGAAAGTCGGCTTTACACCGGCAGAATTAATTAACCGCCTGGCCGAGCACAATATTGAAGCACGCCCGGTTTGGAAGCCGCTTCATTTACAGCCGCTATTTAAAAATGTGAAGTACTACCCTCATACGGAAGAAGACAGTGTGTCCGAGAAGCTTTTTGAAAAAGGGATCTGCCTGCCTTCCGGGTCAAATCTAACAATAGAACAACAAGAAAAAGTCATTTTTATTATAAAAGAAATAATTTCAAAGTAATCAAGTTAAATGCATCATGCTCATTTCAAACTGATCCTTTTTAAAAAAGGATTTAATAACAAATGTTTGTAAATTCGTATTAATTAAAAATATTTTTTTTACATAATATGATTAATCATTTGTTTATTATATCTTTGTACCTAATTATTGCTTTCGGTAATCCTTTTTTATGATACAATAGATTTGTTTGTTTTGCTTTTGAGTAACTTTTAACTAGTCGTTAAGTTTTGGTTAATCTGACTAAACTTTGTACCGAATAGTAATGTCCTTAGAAAACAAGCAAATAATAAAACAAAAGGAGAAGAAAGCATGAAGAAATTGTTTTTGTCCGCTTTGCTGTGGACAGGTATTCTTTGCCTGGCAACGCCATTGTCAGCTGTGAGCCAGGCGGAAGCGAGCACTTCCTTCAATCTTGTTCCTGGCAAGGGAGCTTCAGGTACACTGACAGAGGAAGATCGCGAGCATATTTACCAGGTTCAAGTATCAGAAGCAGGGAAATTGACGGTGAATGTTTCCTCTTATTTTGAAAATGTGCGGATTACTCTTCTGGATGCGAACCAGAAAACGGTCTGGAATCAGACCAGTGTATACGGGAAGGAAAATGATCCGGCTAAATGGACAGAGTCTGTTAACGTAGAAGCCGGGACTTATACGCTTAAAATTAAGAGCGGCGACTGGGGAACGACGATCGGGGACTACATGGTTTCAACCGAGTTTACTGCAGCGAAAAACACCGAGCAGGAGCCGAACAACGGAACAGAGATTGCAGAGCTGCTGACCTTGAACCAGGGGAATGTCAGAGGGTTCTTGAGCTGGAGCGATTCGGAAGACTACTATAAAGTAGAATTACATAAAGCAGGAACACTTACAGCCATTTTAGGCTCTTACTTAGAAAACGTTAAAATTTCTTTGATTGATTCCGATGGTGAAAAGGTCTGGGGCAGCCCCATCACCTACGGAAAAGAAAATGATCCCAAAAAATGGTCCGGCACGGCTGATTTAGAGCCGGGCGATTATTTCATTAAGGTAGAAAGAGGCGACTGGGGCGATACGACGGGTGTTTACACAATCGGCGCAGAGTTCAAGGAAGCTGGAAACAATGAAAGTGAGCCGAATAACGGCACCGACATTGCGCAGACTCTTTCGCTGAACGGCACTGGCGTAAAAGGCTTTTTAAGCTGGAATGACGCAGTGGATTACTACACGTTCACGCTTGCAAAATCTTCAAGGGTCAAAGCGGATGTTTCCTCTTACACCGAGCATATCGACTTTGTTTTGTATAACGAGGATAAAGAAAAGCTTGCGGACGAAAACATCACTTATGGAAAAGAGAATGACCCGAAAAAGTGGTCGGATGAATATGAACTGCCGGCAGGCACTTATTTTGTGAAAATCGGAAAAGGCGACTGGGGGAAAGGAACAGGGGTCTATACCTTGGCTCTTCAGGATACTTCGCTTATGAAAAACTTTACGGATGTGTCCGGTGCTTACAAAGAAGCTGTTGATTATTTAGTACGGGAAAATATTGCCGGGGGAATATCAGATACGGCGTTTGGCGTGTCCAACAAAATTAAGCGAGCCGATGCGGCCGTCATGATCGCCAAAGCCCTGCAGCTTGATACGCAGTCTGCAAAAAATGCGGGCTTTAAGGATGTTCCGGCCCGTGCACAGGGTGCGGTGAATGTCCTGGCCGAAAAAGGAATCTTAAACGGCAAATCGAAAACGGCATTCGGCGCAAACGACCCGTTAACAAGAGGCGAAATGGCCTTGATTTTAACACGTGCCTATCAGCTGGACGGATCAGGTATTACCCTTCAGTATAAGGACGTTTCACCTCGATACGAAGCAGCCGTAAAAGCACTGGTGAAGAATCATATTACTTCAGGTAAAAGTAAAACAGTCTTTGGAACAAACGATTCCATTACTCGGGGCGAAATGGCGATTTTGCTTTACAGAAAAGAAAGCCAGTAAATACTTGCTTCTTGCTATAGAAGCTGTGAAGGAACAGAGAGTTAGAAAGTGACTCTCTGTTCTTTTAAAAGGGGAAGCTCCTTATTACTGGATCATTGATGAAACCCAGAGTGAGCCTGTTATTTACGATATCTATGAATCCGCATCCAAAACATTTTTAAGCACGGATTATTAAGGAAAACAAGGGAGAGAGAAAAATGGCCATACATAAGGAACCAATCGATTATATTCGCATTCCGGCTCCGCAGCATAGTAAAGATGCTTTCTACGAGGTCAGGTATGGGGATGTGGACTGGGATGACAGTGGAGAAGAAAACAAATTCCAGCGGGCTGTTTATGTAGTGATGGGCTACGGAGAGAAGCTGTCCTATAGACGTGTGGCCCATATATTAACGACTGCCAACCCTGAAGAAAATGGGCTTTCCGATTTGGAAAAAGTTCTGGCAGCGATCGAGAAGATTAAAAAGCGAAACAACTTATAAGCTGATGTTTTTTTAAAGAGCAACAACAAAGAGGCTGTCTCAAATTGCCGGTAAAACTGGTTTCCTGAGACGGTTTTTTCTTGTTTTCAGCCTTAAAATAGTAGATAGAAAAATCAGAAATTTTTTAGATTATTCATTGTATGCTACTAAATATTAATATATCATTTTATATGTATATTTTAATAGATTAAAAGGCTTGTTTTTTGCTGTTTATCCGGTGGGAAACGGTAAAAAGGAAGATGTATAGGTCTTTTATACTAATTAAAATAAACTGTATTTTAGGTTTAAAGATATTTTTAGGATTATTCCAAAATGGAAAATGGAGGGAATTATGAGACATCAATCAAGTGAATATCGGAAGTTTGTTTCAGCTGCGGCAGCTGCAACGCTGGCCGCTTCATATGTTAGCCCGGCTGGGGCCACTTCGTTTACAGATGTAGGAGATTTATATAAGGAAGCAGTTGATTATTTACTCGATCAAAACCTGGCAGCCGGCATAACAAGCACTCAATTTGGTACAGGGCAACCGATTAAGCGGGTGGACGCAGCAGTTATCCTGGCAAAGATTCTTCATCTTGATGCAGCGCAGGCGGCGGATTCAGGATTCACGGATGTACCCGAGCGGGCTAAAATGTATGTAAATGCTTTAAAGGCGGCGGGCATCATAAACGGGAAATCGAAGACAATTTTCGCCTCCGACCAGCATATTACACGCGGAGAGTTTGCGCTCATTATACAAAAAGCGTATAACCTGGCTGAAAGCAGCGAGAAGCTTTCTTTTACGGATGTAAGTATGCCTTATCAAAAAGCGGTGGCAGCGCTTGTCGGCAGTGGGATTACAAAAGGAAAATCGACAGCGGTGTTTGGCACCAGTGATTCACTGACGCGTGGAGAGTTTGCCATTTTCTTGTATAAAGCCGAGATGAAGGCGCCGCTGGCCATTATCAACGATTTAACTGTCACGGCTGCGGCAGAAGGAACCGCAGGAATCACCGCTTCAGTGCAAGGGGCAGCAGATCAAACAGAGGCCAGAGTAGACATTGTTTCGAATGGAAAAACGGCCGCTTCTAAAACAGTAAAAGTAGTGAATGGAAAAATAACAGCTGACTTTACCGGCCTTCCGGCTGGCCCTTACACAGTCAAAGTGACGATTGGAAAAGCGGCGGCTGAAAAATCATTTACAGTAGAAGCCAGGCCGGCTGTCACGATTACAAACCTTTCTGCTTCCGGGGCCAATGGCTCAGCGTCTGTGACAGGTAAAATTACAAATGCCGAAGCAGACGCTGAGGTGGAGGTTGCCCTTTATTTGAATGGGCACACAGATCCTGTTGCCAGGACAACAGTAAAAACAGGTGACGGAAATGTAAAAACGGACTTTACCGGGCTTTCTGCCGGAACGTACCGGGTGAAAATTTCCATAGGCGCAATTACTAATGAAACATCGTTCACCATTGCATCACCTCCTTCCTCGGGCGGCGGTGTGTCGTACAGTGATGTACAGCTTTTAAATATGATCGGGACACACACACGAAATTTAACCATCTCGGCAACCGGTTCTTCCGGTATTCAATATGGGCCTTCCACAGGAACCAGCACCATTAAAGGAAATGTAACGATTTCCGGTAATGCGGGCAGTACAATTGATCTGCGGAATATTGTTATTCAGGGAGATTTACTTATTGATACACCGAATGCAACCGTAAATAACGGTGCCTCTGTAACAGGAACCATCACAGTTAAAGATGTAAGCCGGTCTACATGGAATGAAAAAACAAGCGGAAACAGCCTATTGTTTGACGATAAGGATGCTCAGAACGAGGATACAAAATTAACTGTTGACAGCAACACCTCCGTAAAAAGCATTGACTTAAATAAGTCTGCCTGGCTTGAGCTGGGAGCCGGCGCAACGGTTGGATCACTTAACAATAACAGCCCTGGTTCAAAGGTTTCGGGCCAGGGGAGAATCATTACGTTATCGGGAAGCCAGTCACCGGAACTTGCTTCGGATGTAGCTGTAGATCGAAACGAATCTGCCGCAGCTGAGGCGGTTGTAATGAATGAATCGCAGCTGCAGGCGGCTCTTCAAAATAACCATCTTGCTGAAGTGAAATTGGGACAGGATATTGCTGCTTCCAAGAATGTGGAATTAAAAACGGATAAGCTGCTGGACGGACAGGAACACACATTATTTTTAAATAAAGTCTCTGAAGAACCGGATGCATCAGACGGTATTTATATATCAGGAGACAATGTGGCTGTGCAGAACCTTACGGTAACCACAGAAGATAACAATATAAATAAAGACAATCTTATTGAAGTGTATGGAGACGGGGCAGCTTTCGCAAATGTAGAGGTAACCGGAGGTAAAAAAGCAGGCTTTTATATTGAAAACGACAGTAAAGGCCTGATGAATGTGGAATTTAACAGTGTAACAACCTCCGGTAACCTGGAAAATGCGGCGATTGGCCTTGCTGCCCGGGCATCAGGTGATACGATCTCAGTGAAGTTTGACGGAGAGAACAGCTTCGGGGAGGACATTGCAGTTTATACGGATGGCAGAGCAGAAGAGCTTCATAGCGCCTATCGTATCACCGGGCTTGAGGGGTATTACCTGCATCTTGTTGACGGCCAGTACCACTGGACAAACACTCCTGAATAAAATAAAACGAAACGTTGCTTTATAACCCGGGAAATGCCGGGGAAAAAAGCGGGAAAGAACATTTCCTAACTGCTGCGAGCCAATTGACCGGGGAAGGCCCGGTCCGTGCTGAACAGTCTTTATGCGCGAGTCTAATCCTCCTGCATCCAGTGACGCGCTGATACGCGGAAGGGGTGAAGTCAGGTGAAGGCGTACTCATAATATGAGGCGGGACTCCTTAAAAGACAGCTATGGCCAGGAAGACGAATCCATGCAGGCAGGGTGAGGTAGTGAATGCTGTGAATCGTTCGCTAGGAGTTCGGCATTCACCCGTGCATTTGAAATGATGCACCGGCGGTCAGAGTAATTGACTGTTAACCTGGCCGTTCTCATACCTGAATAGTGGAGGCCTACGGCTGTCAAACGAAGGGATGGCTGCAGCGGAACGTTTGAAGTTTTTCCGGAAGAGGCGGATCAGCGCCGGAGAGGCCGTAAAAACGGCTGCGGGTTTGTAGTAGCGGGGATCGCCGGCCGTTTGTATCCTCATGGCAACATGGGGAGAGGAGAAAACCGGCGGGAGCAAAGAAACCCAGTCAGCAGCAGATTCTCAAAAAGCTTATTCCCCAAATAAGTGAAAAAGCAAAACGATGGCTTCTTGGGGGAAGCGAAGAAAGAGTTGCTGACGGATCGCCGTGTGCGGTGAAAGCCGCCTGCATGGTGAAGGTCCATTCGAAAGCCGCAGGGTATAAGATGGAAACAGCCTTAATTTAAACAATGTAAATATTGATGTATCAGCAAATTTGCTGACCGGCACTACTTCTCATATGCAGTACAGTGTCGACTCAACGAATGGCCGGGATGGTTCCTGGATTGATTGCACAGGAGACAGCACTGCCGTTAACTTTGCAGAAGGAAAAGTATATGTAAGGGAAAAAGAAAATACCGTAAACCAGAGGATAGTTGCATCGATAACGGCTCCTGAAGAACCGCCAAATGCTTCAATCGGGCAGGGAACTTTAAGCGGAACAGTAAAATTATCGGACGTATCATCGGGAATGGAGTACAAAATCAATGAGGCGGCTGCCTGGACCAAAATTACTGGTCAATCAGTAGACAGCCTCCCGGTTAACATCGGTGATAGGATAGCCGTTAGAAAAAGCGCTACAACGGACCGGTTAGCTTCAGACATTCAACTTATTGAAGCAGCTTATGCTCATATCAAGCCCGCAGCCGCCCCGGCAGCGCTACAGGCAAAAGGAACCGGGAATGGAACAAAACTGACGAACTTAACCGATGGAGAAAGTTATGAATATATAATCGATCAAAATCCAGACATTTTGAGCACGGACAGTGCCTGGGAACAGGCGGCTGCTGTATCGCTTACAGGCAGTACAGCCATCGATAATATACCAACGGGTTCAGGAGGCAAATTTATTCATATTCGAAAAAAAGCCTCTTCTGCCCAGCCTGCTTCTGAAATTAAACATGTGGCAGCGAGCGGACAGGTTTTACAATTATCATTTGAAGGCAACACAGCAGACAGCTCGATTTACAACAATAATGGTACTGTCGAGAACCCGGCAAGAGTAGCATATGTCCCGGGAAAAGTGGGCCAGGGAATTCAATTCAAGGGCGTTGACAACCGAACCTGGATAAGTGTAGGAAATAATATATCACTGCAATTTGGCCAGGAAATGACAGTGGCTTACTGGGTTAGAATAGATAGTTATAAAGGCCAGGATGGAAATGGTAGAACCGTGGATAAGGGGATACATGCTATTTTCGCGAAAAGGCATGATAAAGACGGAGATTTATTCAGCTATTTAACTACTAGCAGCGGGAATATCAACCTGAATGTAGGCGAGCAAGGACAATCTGTCAGCAAACCAGCTGAATTTACTGAAAGAAACTGGGTTCATGTAGCCCAGGTGATTTCAGGAAACAATATGAAGATGTTTATAAATGGAGAAAGAGTTTCAAATGAGAACTTTGCACAGTCATTTAATTTTACATCAGCGAATTCAGAGGACTTGACAATTGGAAGGTTCGGTACGGACTGGTATCCGATTTATGGCACACTGGATGACTTTCAAATGCATAACATCGCTCTAACAGAAGCTGAAATTCAATCACTGTACAACCCGGCTCAAAACTAAAACAGCTGGTCATAAGGCTGTCGAGTTTCTATTCGGCAGCCTTTTTCCTGTGTCTCCATCTTTTCCTGTCAGCTTTACCAGCCCAGAAACTGTTTTTTCTTTCTTTGTTCAATCCGTTTTGGCCGGTGATCTACTAAATCAAGGTTATATCATTCTGTTATTTTATAAATAGCATCTGGAAAATACGGGACTTCCAGCACAGTGTAAACTATTATTTTTCCTGCTGATTTGTTAACTTTTTGTGATTTTTTAATAATAATTCCCAATTAGACTGCTATTTGTCGTATGATGGTAAAAAAGTAGATGGAGGAAATAAGTTGAAGAAAGTATGTTTAAAGAAGTTCGTGGAGGCGCAGGCAGCAAAGTGAAGAAAAGCAGTAGATTAAAAGCAGTCCTCTGTGCAGTGATAGTGTTTGTTTTAGGTATGTCTCTTGTACCCCCTCAGTCTGAAGCAGCGGCCAGCACGCTTCCAAAGCGGGAAATGCGCGCCGCGTGGATTGCGACGGTGCAAAACAGCGATATGAAGGCGGGCATGAGTAAAGCGCAGTACACCGCCTGGGCGCGCCAGACGCTTGATGGGTTGAAAGCGAGCAAGTTTAATACGGTCATTTATCAGGTAAAGCCGACAAATGATGCCCTGTATCCATCAAAGCTCGCTCCGTGGTCTGCGTATATCACAGGAAAAAGTCAGGGAACTAATCCGGGATACGACCCGCTGCAGATTATGGTCGATGAAGCGCATAAGCGGGGGATGGAGCTGCACGCATGGATGAATCCTTACCGTGTGACGATGCCGGGGCAGTCACTGACAAGCCTTGCGTCTACCAATGCGGCAAGGAAAAACCCGAGCTGGGTTGTAAAGTACGGTCAGCAGTATTACTTGAATCCCGGCCTTCCCGAGGTGCAAAACTACTTAATTGCTTCCGTAAAAGAGCTGGTATCCAATTATGATATTGATGCGGTTCATATGGATGATTACTTTTATCCGTATAAACTCCAAAATCAAGTTTTCCCTGACCAGGCGGCTTATAAAAAATACGGCGCGTCTTTTAAGAATATAGACGACTGGCGCCGAAATAATGTTAATCAGCTTGTTAAGAATCTATATTCGGCGATTAAGGCGACAAAGCCGCATGTTCAATTCGGCATTTCGCCGTTTGGTGTATGGCGCAATAAATCACTGGACCCGACGGGCAGCGACACGCGGGCCGGCGTGAATAATTACGATGATTTGTACGCTGATACAAGAACATGGATTAAAAACGGGACGATTGATTACATTACGCCGCAGATTTACTGGTCGAGAAACCTGGCTGTGGCGAGGTATGGTACGCTTCTGAACTGGTGGAGCCATGAAGTCAGCACGTATGCGCAGGTTCACCCGGTTCATCTTTATATCGGCATGGCCGATTACAAGGTAGGCAATGACTCTGATTCAACGTGGAATAATAAAATGGAGCTGCCGAATCAAATATCCGCAAACCGGACGGGCAAAGCAGAAGGACAAATGCACTTTTCACTGAAAAGCATTCAGCGGAATGCACTGGGCTATGCCACAATTGTGAAGCAGCAGCTGTACAATTATACGGCTGTTACGCCGGCAGTGCCGTGGAAGGGTTCAGCTATTCCTTCGAAGCCAGCTTCTGTTCAGGTGAAAAAGGAAGCGGCAGGAAGAACGATCACCATTAAAGAACAAGCCGGCCAGCAGCCGCGCAAATATGTGATTTACCGTTTTGCAGGAAATAAAGAAGGTTCCTATGAAGACCCGCGGAACATTATTGATGTTGTGTATAACACGAACGGGAATACAGTGTTTCTCGATAAAACAGCTCAGTCCAGCGGTATGTATACGTATGGTGTAACATCCCTGTCCGCGTCCGGTGTTGAAAGCAAAGACGCCTTTGTGGTGCGGGAAGGAGGCCAGCCGGCGGGCGATGGCACTTTTTACGATATGCCTTCTGCCCACCGTGCGTACAAGGAAGTGACGTTCCTCGCACAGGGTGACATTGTCAAAGGCGATGAGTATGGCTATTTTTCTCCAGACCAGACGGTTACGCGTGCTGAAGCAGCGGCAATGATCGGCCGGGCGCTGAATCTCGACGGGACAAAACGGACCAGCACGTTCCGCGATGTAAATGCAAGTATGTTTGCCTCGGGCTACATTCAATCAGCAGTGGAAAAAGAGATTCTTACGGGCTATGAAGACGGATCTTTTAAGCCGTATGAGAAGGTCACACGCGGCCAGATGGCTCTGATGATCAGCAGAGCGTTTGGCTATGAATACGGCAGTGCCGTTTCCGGGGCGGAGCAGGCACTGCTCACAAGAGGCATTGCCCAGGGAATGGGTGACGGACAGTTTGGCAGGCATCTCAGCATCATCCGGGCCGACTTTGCGATCTTCCTGGCGCGGGCGGTTGATTACAATTTGCGGATCAACAGCCCGGCGGTTTCGTTCAACGGAGAAATGCAGGTAAATATGGAATCTCTGCCTGTACGAAAAGGGCCTTCTGAAAAGTATGCACAGACAGGAGTGCTTCAAAACCAGGAAAAGGTTCAAATCGCTTATCAGGTGGGAAGCTGGGTGCTTGTAAAATCCGCTTCCAATGTCATTGGTTTTGTTCCCCAGTCTTCTTTAACAAATTAAGAAGATCTCATGGACAGATAGAAAGAAATAAAAGAACTGCCGGGCTTTTCGCCCGGCAGTTCTTTTTGTGCTGAAACGGTTATTTTTTCGCCAGCTTCACAAGCTCAGAAACGGTTTTCCCTCTGTATACCTGTTTGACCAGTCCGATCTTCGGAGCGTAGTAGTTGATGTACCCCTCGCTTGACTGAACCGTGGTGATGCTTTTAAAGGTGCCGGCCTGTGTTTTGACTGTGCCGTTTGTGCCGGTGATTTTGTAGGTGATGCGCGTGTCAAAGTCGTGTCTCCATGTTTTTCCGCTTTTCAGCGGGTAGGAGATTTCTGTGTAGTATTCGGATTCCGGCCAGCCGAGATACAAGCCCTTACTGTTTTCTGAGATCACAAATGTGCCGCGGGTAGAGGAATCGCGCCATTCATCCCAGCCGTTGTTTTTTCCTTCATACGTATGTGTATAGGACACGCCGTTTGTTTTATACGTATATACTTTTGTTTTATCCATTAAAAAGCTGTACATGCGCAAGTATTTTGAAGCGACATAAGCACGTTTTTTCTTGTACGTAATTTGCGACCAGCCGTTTTTCGTCTGCCCGGAAACGGTAACAGCCGCGTTATTGGAAAGCGAGCCGATTACTTTATAGCTTGATCCCGGGCCGCTTCTTACATTCAGCTTGCCGCTGCTGATGCTCACGTAGCCGGTTTTTGCGGCTGCTTCTGTGGGAGCGGGCTGCGTCTGAAATACTGAAGCCAAAACAAAAATAAACGCCAGCGCAAAATAAACCAATTTCCTTCCCTTCATGTAGAACCCTCCTGCCCTCTTTTTGCTCTTATCATAACACGCCCGCTCTGGAAGAAGAAGGATTGTTTTCAAAATATTGAAGAAGGATTTTTGCGTTGCTTAACAGGGGCTGTCAGTATATATATGCGCAAAAACAACAGTTAATCGTAAGGAGGCAGCGGTAATGTAAACCCATAATAAAACAGCCGCTTACAGAAGCCCTTTCTTTATCCTTCTGTGCTATAATCCAATAAGAAAGCTTTTTAGGGTCAAATAAAGCAGGTGAACAGGTGATCAAAACAAGCATGAACACATACCGGTGCCCACTGGCACTTACCAATAAAGCAAAAACAAAGATGCGGGAGCTCGGGCTGGAGGAGCGCTCGTTTTTTTCGTTGGAAGAATCATTTACGGTTTATATTGAAAAGTATCCCCAGCAGGCGGACCGGCTGCTTTCCGCGGCTCTATTTTTGGAGAACAGGCGGCTGGCTGAGAAAAGCGGCGGCCTGGTTATCGTGCTGCACTGCGTGGTGGAAAGAGACCGTTTGATTGTCACAAATATCACAACAAGATCAGGCCGCACTGCTGTGCAGACGAACTGGCGCCGTCCGGCCTTTATCACGTTTGATCCAAACGCAATATCCGTACCGTCCGGCCTTCTTGGGTTGATTCATGACATGCCGGTCGCGCAGGAAAGTTCAGCGTATGTCAAAAAACGAATTGCGAGCTGGGAAGGGTATTTGACGATCCAGGAGCGGGATGCCGATATTCCGGATATAACCGCGCGTTATTCGGGTCTCACCTTTAATGGCGACTTCAGCCGGGCCGTGCTGTCCGGCTGCCAGCTGAAGGAAGCGGAATGGAAATCGCTAAAGGATTTAAGTGTGAAGATAAAAGGAATCGATCAGGACATTGGCAAGGTGCTCAAAGCCAGCCGGAAAGCCGGCACGGTGGAAGTAGAGCTGAGCGGGCCGATGGCGGAGCGGGCGCGCCGGCAGCAGCTGAATCCGGTCCAGAAAGAAGTTATCTTCAGCAACTTTGCGGCACTGAGCCAGGTGAAACGGCTGCGGCAGGGGTTTAAGCATCTCGAGAACGGCCTTGCGGCAAATCCGGATCTGGAACGGATTTTATTTGAGAAAAAGCCGCCGGTTCGGCCGCCCAAAAAGCAGGCTGAACCGGTTTTTCACAACCGGTTAAACGAGTTTCAGAAAAAAGCCGTCGCGGGTGCGATGGCGGCAGAAGATTTATACGTGATTCAGGGACCGCCCGGAACCGGAAAAACAACGGTGATTTCGGAAATATGTCTGCAAAACGCCAGAGCGGGTCTGCGCACGCTGGTAGCGTCACAGTCTAATCTCGCAGTCGATAATGCGCTTGGCCGGCTTTTAGCCAATAAGGATATCCGTATTCTGCGGGTCGGGCGTACAGAAAGTATTGAAGAAGAAGGCAAGAAGTTTATTGAAGAAAACGTTGGACAGTATTGGAAGGACCATACGCTGAAAGAAGTTTCTGCTCAATTCGAAGCACGAAAGGTCCGAGAGACGGAAATCGAAGCCGAATGGTCTGCCAATGAAAGAGAGCTGGAAGAACTCCAGCCCGTTCTTGAGCAAATAAAAGCGGCGGTTGAAGCAAAAAAGAATGCCCAAAAAGCATACAAAGAGAGCCAGGAGTTTATTGCCGGGCTTCAGAAGCAGATGGAGGAAATAGAACAAACGCAGGAGATCCTCCAAAAGCAGGTGCTGGAAATGGAGCAGGCCATCTGGCAGCTGCGTGAGTCGCTTGAAGAAGATGAAGCGTTTCTTCAGAATGAACCGGACATTGAGGAGCTTCAAAAACAATGGGAGATGGTTCAGCAGGCCATCCAAAAGCTGCGAGAAGCGGCTGCCTGTGAGGAACTGGAACAGGAAATTCACCGAAAGCAGGAGGCCATTGCAAAAGCAGAAGCCGAAGCTGAAAAGCAGGCGGAGCTTCTGCGGCAGGCAGAGGCGGTAAACGCCAGAGTTTTCTCAGTGCAGCGGATCGACGGCTTAAAATGGCTTATGCTAGAACAAAATATGAAGCGGTCACCGCGTATTATGGAACTGCAAAGCCGGCTGGATGATATCCGTGAAGAAATGAACCAGCTGTCTAAATTAAAAGCGTATAACGACCAGCTGAACCGGGCTGTTTCTTATGTCGAGAAGCTGCTGGCGCCTTACCGCGTTTCTTTTGATCAGCTGCAGCAGCGGGCTGTGCAGGTGCCTTCTGCTTATACGGCTGTTCAAATTGACCGGTACCTCGATGAACTGAGAAGCCGGTTAAAAGGAAATCCCCGAGTCGAACCGAAGCTGCTGGCCGCTTATTTAGAAGGCCTGTACAGCCGGAGGGAGTTTGTCTGGAGAAGGGCCAGACGGTTAAAGCCATATGACTCTTATAAAGATATAGCCCGGGAAATATTTCAGCTGTTAAAGCAGGAAGTGGCCGGGCAGCTTTCCGAAAAACAGCGTTCCGCTCAAAACTATCATCAGGAGCTGCTTCAGGATGTAAAGAAACGGCAGACAGAGCTGGCGGTTCTTCAAAGCAAATATGAGCAGCTGGCTGCGTCAGCCGAACGGATTCCCGATGCAGCAGAAGTGCTCGGCCAGAATGAAACAAAAGCGCTGCTGTTAGAAAAGAAAATGAAGCAGTACGAACAAGTTGAGCAGCGGGTGGCAGCGGAGCGGCAGGAGCTGGTCCAGAAAGAGACTGTGCACACGGACACCAAGCAGCAGCTTGCCCAAAAAGAAGAAGAGCAGAAGAAGCTGACAGACGCGGTCCAGGAAAAGAAACAGGAGCTTGAGCCTCTACATGAGATTTTGCTCACTGAGCCGGAGCAGGAACAGGAAAAGCTGTTAAAGCAGCTGGCGAGCCTTTCGTTTACGCGCGAGTCACTAAAGCAGGAAAAGCAGAAGCTTCCGCTTTTTCAGGCCATTCAGGGCGAGTGGCTGTCGCTGCTTCATGAAGCGAGCGAACACGATTTGGATGAGATCCGCAAGCTGTATGTGAAGCACGCGAATGTGATCGGCACAACATGTGTGGCGTCTGCACGAAAAGACTTTATGGATAACTATCCTGTTTTTGATGTGGTCATTATTGATGAAGTATCAAAAGCGACACCGCCCGAGCTTTTGCTGCCGATGCTAAAGGGGAGAAAAATCATTTTAGTCGGCGACCACCATCAGCTGCCGCCGCTTCTGGGAAATGATACGCTGGAAGAAACACTGCAGGAAATGGCGGAGGAAAACAGAGAGTTTGCAGGGAAAGCGGAGCTGAAGGAGCTGCTGCAGGAATCGCTGTTTGAACGGCTGTTTAAAAACTTGCCGGAGAGCAATAAGACGATGCTTGCTATCCAGTACCGTATGCATGAAAGCATTATGGAGACCATTACGCCGTTTTATGAGCAGGAAAACGACCGGCTGCAGTGCGGTCTGGCGGATTCGGATGCCGCCCGTGACCATCTGCTGGAGTCGCCGCTTGTGAAGCGCGATAATCACCTGCTCTGGCTCGATATGCCGAATGAGCCCGCTTTTTTTGAAGAGCGGATGAAAGGCGGAAAAAGTCTGTTTAACCCGGCTGAACTCGTGGAAATCGGGTCAGTGCTGAAGGAACTGAATGAAGCGGCCGCCGGGGCGAAGCAGGCGGGAAGAATGAAGCTGGATGACCAAA
The DNA here is from genome assembly GCF_000970685.1 of Domibacillus indicus. Lineage (GTDB taxonomy): Bacteria > Bacillota > Bacilli > Bacillales > Domibacillaceae > Domibacillus > Domibacillus indicus. The sequence continues at coordinate 452,804 of NZ_LAJB01000003.1, read as the reverse complement.
AAAGCATTGGTGTGATCAGCTTTTACGGAGAGCAGGTAAAAAGGCTCGACCGCCTGATTCAGCAGGAGCCTCAGCTGCCTCATCTCACTATTCGGACAGGAACCGTCGACCGGTTTCAGGGCATGGAAATGGATGTGATTCTTCTGAGCATGGTGCGGAATCACAGCAGCAGGCAGGACGACATCGGCTTTGCGAAAGACTACCGGCGCCTCAACGTGGCGTTATCACGGGCAAGAGAGCTGCTTGTTTTAATCGGCAGCACAAAAATGTTTACTGAGCGGACGAAGCAGGCATCGGCACGCAACATGTACCGGCATGTATTGGACACAGTGAAAAAACAAAACGGCCTGCGGGTCCTGCAGGAAAGCAGGAGGTAAAGCGGAATGGAAAAACTTGAAAAACAGCTTCGGGCCATTCTTTTGGAAAACCCGGCTGTTGAAATAAAAGATTCGGCTGCCTGGCAGCTGCCGGTTACCCGGTACAGCGTGACATGTAAGCGGGTCCGGCGGTCCAAGATGGACATTCTGATGAAAATGCTCCTGCTTGCCTTTGAGAAAGCGGATATCCGGCGGGCCGCCAATCTGGCGGAGATGCTGTTAGTGGAAGAGCTGTTTATTGCCGATTTAATCAATAAAATGCAGCGAACGGGTTTGATTCACATGGAAAGTACCGGCTACAAGCTGACCGCAAAAGGCCGGGAGCATCTGGAAAAAGGCATTATGGAAGAAGAGCTGGAGGAAGAAGAAACAGAGCTGTTTTACAGTCCGGCTCACGGCGCTGTCTGGCCGGAATGCCGGATAACGGAGGCAGGGGAAGACCTGCCTTTGTATCGTTACGCAGGCGGCCGGGCCGTACAGCCGGAGGACCTGCTGCAGGCACTGGCTGGCAGAGAGGAAGAACCCGGGGAAGACGGCCTGCAGACCATTGTGTCGCAGGTTGCCGGCTTTGAGGAAAGTGCAGCAGAACAGGTTCCCTGCCTGGAATTCCGCTTGTATCATAAGGAGCAGGATTTGTTTTTTGCACGTGTCTGGAATACGGCGATGCAGCGCTGGGATGAAGCGCTGGAAAAGCAGATAGAAGAGCGGGAGCGGGTGGAATGGCGGGAAACGTATTTGCGATCCGAGGAAAAAAGCGATTCTTGAAAATGAAAGAGCAGGCGGGCTATTCTCCCGCCTGCTTCTTTTTTATGAAAATGGCCCCTTGTTCTCCTTGACACGGTTTACAAACTGTTTGGCTTCCAGCAGGCCGGCTCCGGTTTTTCGGCGGACCAGTTTGACAGCTGCGATTTTGTCCTGACTCTGCTCAAGCATGGCATGGACTTCCTTCTCCAGCCCGGCATCCATCAGCAGCCGCTGACGGGCATTTTTGTTTCGGCTGAGCAGTACGCCGATAATGGCGGATAGAGCAGTGATGGTAATAAAGGATAAAACAGCGCTCGACATATCATTTCCTCCTTTTTTCAATTCAAGGTCAGTGTAACAGATAAAAAATGGAAAAAGAGACATGTAATCCAATTTTGATCAATTGTTATAATATCGTTATGAGCTGTAATAGAATGAGACAGTCAAACAAAAAACAAAAACACCCTTCTCACACTGGCAAAGCATGTGAAAAAAGGGCGCTCCTTTGCTTCTTATTTTTTTAATCCATACAAAATTATGCTGACGACTTCTTTTGCCAGTTCATCTGCGGTGTTTGCACCGGTCCAGAGTCTGGCAGCGGTTAAATATTCAATAGCGCCGACGAGACTGGCAGCTACAATACCCATATCGGCATTTTCATGAAAATAGCCTGATTTTGCTTCTTTGAACAGGTTTTGTTCGATTTGATCGGCCATTTGCGCTTTAATATCAGCCGCAAGAGGGGAAATGTAAAAGCCGATCCGCCCGAGACTGCGGTTCTCGGCAAAGAAGTGAAAAATCGCTGAAAGCCCGTCTGCTATTCGCTCAGGCAGTGAGGCCTCATCTAAGCCTTCCTCTAAAAGGCTGTTCATGGTCAGTGATGACAGCCTGGCGCGAAAGAGATCCTCAAGCTCCTCGAAAATCGCTTCCTTGCTTTTAAAATATAAATAAAAAGTTGGCTGTGTCACCTCTGCTTTTTTTACAATATCGCTGATTTTTGTTTCATAGTAGCCATTCTCGGCAAATTCGTCTGCTGCGATGCGCAGCAGCAGCGCGCGGCTCTCTTCTCCGTTAGAGCCTTTTTTTCTTCCGCGTTGGGCCATATCCTCTGTCTCTCCTAACTACAATACTCACGATAATTTCTTTGGTATGTATTCTTTTATTTTATATGAGCAGCTCCGTTATTACAATTTGTAAAAAAAAAACAATTACATCGGGCAGAAATAACCGCAAAAAAAATAATTAACTAAGATGTAGTTTCAAGTAGTACTTTTTTCACTGTTTTATGTTATTATGTAGTAGTAGAAAATAATGGAACTCGCTGTATATATTCTAAAAGAAAGGCATGTAGAGAATGTGAATGTGATGTTTGATGAAAAAAAAGCGATTGAGAAGCGGTTGAGCCAGATTGACAGTATAGAATCAAAGATTATGGAAGAATTGCAGGCAGAGCGGGAGGAATTGCGTGTACGGCTGCAGGACTTAGAAAGCGGCACGGGGAAAAGCCCGGAAAAAGGAAGAAGCCGCCGCCCGAAAAGAAGCGTAGAAGGTTTACGGGAGCTCGCGGTTGCGTATTTAAAAGAACAGAAAGTGCCGGTCCGCGCCGTAGAAATCCAGCGCTTTGTGGAGCAGGAGTCAGGCAGGAAAATTACCAATATGAGCGCATTTATGAGAGCACTGGAGCCAGAGTATAAACGGATCCGAAAGCTGGGGCGAGGCTTATATATTTATGAGTATGGAATTGATTGATGTGCTGAAACGCGGAGCCAGGTAACAAAGCCTCCGCTCCGCCTGCCGGCAAATGCTTTCTAACTTTGTCTGCACGCTCACACCGCCTATAACGCGGTGTTTTTTTATTAAGAAGGAGAGGAGAACATATGGAGCTGACACGAATTCATCATGTAGCGATTATTTGTTCAAATTATGAACAGTCGAAGCGTTTTTATACGGAGGTGCTGGGTTTAGAAGTGCTGGGAGAAACGTACCGGGCTGATCGTGACTCTTACAAGCTGGATTTACAGGTAGGAGGAATTTATCAAATTGAACTGTTTTCGTTCAGGGATGCGCCGGAACGGCCCAGTTATCCGGAAGCAAGGGGGCTTCGGCATATCGCTTTTGAGGTTGAGAGTATAGCGGAAGCCGTCAGGGAGCTTGAGAGAAAGGAAATAGAGGTAGAACCTGTCCGCATTGACCCTGTAACGGGAAAAGCTTTTGCTTTTTTTGCGGACCCGGACGGGCTGCCAATAGAGCTGTATGAAAAATAAGAGCTGCCAGTGAGCTTCTCCGCGCAGTACCTGACCTGAACGGATAAATCAGGCACAGCCCGATTGTTTTCTGCCGGGTTGTTCTTTCATGTATAAGAAATGGGACAAATGGATATAATATAGAAAACGCTTTCATAGAAAGGGAGCTGAACCCTCATGAAGCATATTCGGGAAGAAGGCGGTTTATTTTTAGGGCTGCAGTGGGGAGTTGGCTTGAGTATTCCTTTATGGATTTCTTTTTTTGGATGGGTAAAGCTGCTATCGTAAAATAGAAAAGAGTTTATGGGTTAATTGAAGCAGAAAAAGCTGTGAGTAAATACTCGAAGAACCGGCCTGGAACTTGTCCAGGGCGGTTTTTTTACATTTTAAATTTCCCAGTTAACACCTGCAGCTCTTCGGCCATAGAGGAAAGAGAAGCGGAGGATGAGGAAATTTCCTGCATGGCTGCGAGCTGGTCTTCTGTTGAGGAGGAGACCAGATGGGTGCTGGCAGCTGTTTCATAGGAACTCCTTTTCACCGCTTCAATCACTTCATTAACCCGGTGCGTTCCAAGCGCGAGCTGCTTTGCTGCCGAGGAAACAGCTTGAATGTGGCTGGATACTTCTGTGGCGGCTTTCTCAATTTCTTCAAATGACAGGCCGGAGTGGTAAACGGTGTCAATCCCCTGTGATACTTCCCCGGTCACTTGCTTCATCGATTCAACCGAACGGGCAATTTCCGTTTGAGTAAGTGTAATCAGCTGATTAATTTGGTCAGCGGACTCGGAAGACTGCTCGGCCAATTTCCGGACTTCCTCGGCTACGACCGCAAAGCCATTGCCGTGCTGTCCGGCCCGCGCTGCTTCAATCGCCGCATTTAGCGCCAGCAAATTCGTTTGGGATGCTATCTGGGTAATCACTCCGGCAAAACCACCAATCTGGCTGGACCGCTCGCTTAGCCCTTCTATTAATGCCGCTGTTTGATGCACTGTATCCTGTATAGAATTCATTTGATTTACAGCGGTTTGAATGGATTTATTTCCTTCCGCAGACTTGCGGAGTGACTGCTCGGCACTGACTGACATATGATCCGAGCGGTCGGCTATATGCTGAATTCCGCTGGACATTTCCTCGATTGTCCGGGTCATTTCATCTACGCTTTGTACCTGATGGCCGGTAGCAGAGGCGACATTTTGAACAGTGGAGGCAATTTGCTCGGATGCACTGCTCATTTCTTCTGCATTTGCTGTCAGCTGCTCTGATGAAGCGGCTACCTGTTCCGTGTGCAGAGATACCTGCGTAAGGAGCTGTCTTAAATTCTCTGTCATCTTTGTAAAGGAAGCCGCTGCCTGGCCGATTTCATCCTTGCTTTTGATTGACAGCTCCTTCACTCTTAAGTCACCCGAAGCTATTTTCTCTGCCTGCGCGGCAATCACCTTTAACGGCTTTAAGCTTTTTCTTATGATCAAAACGAAGAGGACTGCACATATGGCAGCAATCACGGCAGAAATGATAATCGATTGAATAATGCCGGAAGTAAGGGTTTGCTCAGCGTCCGTTAATGCCTGTTCGGCAATCGAAGCGTTTAAAAAGTATGGTGCTGTATCAATCTGCACAGATAATACATACACGGACTCTTCGTTTTTTACAATTGGATAATAAAGCTCGGCTTTATTACCGCTCATTATGAATTGCGGCTTACCGTCCGCAAATACCGATTGAATCTCTTTGCTTTCAACTGTTTCTCCTTTTTTCCAGTCAGATGATTCATTTTCTCTCGAGGTTTCGGTCAAGACGAGGCCGTCCCGGTTGACCAAATAAATGGCTTCAATGCCGTTTCCATCCTGAATGTATTTTTTCAATGAAGTCTCAAGTAGATCTGCGTTCAGAGCCGTTTCAATAACCCCTTCCCCATTCAGCCGCGGGATGAGTATAAACTTAAAGATCTCCAGCGTTTCCTGCTTCAGCTTCAGCGGCTCGGTAATTATGGTGCTTTCGCCGGTAACAAGAGAGCGGTATTTCTCATCGAATGAAAACAGATTCAGGCCTGCCGAAGCACTTTCCGTCGTCTGCGTGAAAGCGCCAGTCCGGTCGGTTATATAAAGATCCGTCATGCCGGTTTGTTTTGCGATTGATTCCAGATCCGCTGCTGTTATGTTTTTTGAAGCATCAATTTGCTGGAGCGTATAGGCGGCGTTCAGCATGGTGTCATCTACCTGGTCTTCCAATGAGAGCAAATGATTGGAAATGTTTAATGCCAGCTTGACCAGTTCTTCTTCCACGCTTTTTTGGGAGTTTTCGTTCATATCAACAGCAGCAGCGTCCATTTCTTTTTTTAATATGCGGGCTTCCATCCACTGCAGAGCACTGGAGCTGGCTGTTAACAGCACACTGAATAAAACAAGGAGGAGAATGATTTTCCGTTGAATGGTCATAGGTGAATTCCTTCTTTCGTCGTAAAAAAGTATTGAGTATAACATACTATGTATCGTTTCATTTCGTGAATTTCGTGTCATAAAATATTACATAAATCTTTTGCTAACGAATGTTTTTATCAATGTTTTTGCCATTTTAGTAATGGAATGGCAGGAGTGCGAGAGCGTCTATTGGGTATGATAGACTATTCAAAGTGCTGAATCAATACGGCGTGAAATTATCAATCAATTTTCTCTCTTTTGAAAATTTAATTAAAGACGAACAGAATGTCCGCCTTACTAATAGAATTGTAGAATTGTGGAAGTGAATCTAGTAAGAAACATCACTTGGCCCGCCAGTTTTCTGATACAATGAAGGGTGGACAAAATAAGAGAATAGGGAGTTAACATGTGCTCGAAGGTGCTCATCATTGTGCCTGCTTATAACGAGGAGCAGGCTATTTTGCAAACGGTGGATCAGTTAAAAAAATTCAATTATGATTTTATAGTAGTAAATGACGGGTCATTGGATAAAACGGGACAGCTGCTGCAGGAGTATAACGTGCCGCATATTTCACTGCCGGTGAATCTGGGGATTGGCGGAGCGGTGCAGGCGGGCTACCGGTATGCAGAACGCCATGGGTATCGTTATGCGATTCAGCTTGATGCGGACGGACAGCATAATCCGAAAGATTTGGAGCATTTAATAGAAGAAATGGAACGGCTTCAGCCGGATATGCTGATTGGCTCCCGCTTTTTGGAAAAAACAAATTATAAAGGGGATTTATCGCGCAGAATCGGCATTTTGTATTTTGATTACCTGCTGCGCCTTATCGCCGGCATCCGGGTAACCGATCCGACATCGGGCTACCGGATTGTGAACCGGCGTGTTATTGAATGGTTTGCGCATGACTATCCGGTTGATTACCCGGAGGTGGAAGTGCTTGTAAAGCTTGCCCGCAAAAAGTATACAATCCGGGAAACAAAAGTGGAAATGAATGCGCGCCAGGGCGGCGTTTCATCGATCAATGCACGGAAGTCTGTTTATTACATGGCGAAAGTGACCTTTTTGTCGCTTATTCGCTCTTATTTATAAAAATAAGAAAGGATATCAACCTTATGGATATCATCCAGATCATTGTGACCGGCTCGGCGCTGCTGCTGTTTTTACTGACAGTGTTTATGGCGGCGAAAAACAAGCTGACGGACCAGTATGCGTTTATGTGGCTCGCTTTTTCACTGATCGGCGTGCTGCTGAGCTTTATGCTGCCATGGCTGAACCGTTTCGCGGCTTCGATTGGTGTTTCGTATATGCCGTCGCTTATTTATTTGGCCGCGTTTTTGATTGTGCTGGCCCTGCTGATTTATCATACCCATCTGCTGTCAAAGCAGGAAGCGCGGACACGGGTGCTTGTGCAGGAAGTGGCTTTTTTAAAAAAAGAAATGGAAGAAATGCGGAAAGAGGAAGCAGGCTCATGAATATGGTTCATTTATTGCTGGTTTTGCTCAATACGCTTATTTTAGTAAGCGGCCAGTTTTTATGGAAGTACGGAATGGAAAAGCAGACAGAGGCGTTTTCATCGGTTTTTTCGATTATCCGCCTGTTTTTCACCCCTTATATTTTTACAGGGCTGGTTATGTACGGGCTCGCAACGGTCCTGTGGCTGTTTATTTTAACAAAGGTGCCGCTCAGCACAGCGTATCCGCTTCAATCGCTGGCTTATATTATTGCTGTATTTGGTTCTTTTTTTATTTTTGGCGAAGCGGTAACCTTCTGGAAAATAGCGGGCGTGCTTTTTATTATGATCGGCGTATCGCTTATTGGCGCATCGGAGCTCCGGTGAAAAGAAAGAAGGGTTTAATGAGATGAACCGGTTACTGTATGTAGGATTATTTATATTGACTGAAGCGGTGTTAATCGGCTGGCTGGCCTGGACGAATACGCCGTTCATGACGATTTCGCCTGACGGACAGCTTTATTACAGCCTGGCTGAAAATGTTGTTTCGGGCAATGGCCTTGTTAATACAGTGAGGCAGGAAAACATTATTGTTCCGCCGCTGTTTGCGCTCATCATCGCGCCATTTGTATTTTTGTTTGATCAGCCGGAGGCATATATGGTGTTTCAGTATATTGTCTACGGATTGAATGGCGTGTTTCTTGCGTTTATCGGGAAAAAGCTGTTTCAAAGCCAGGCTGCAGGATTATGGAGCGGCTTGCTTTATGCCATCCATCCCGTCCTGCTGCTGAACGGGCCGCAGTTCTTGCTGACGGAAACCTTGTTTGTCACCTTTTTGTTAACGGTTGTGTATGTAGTGATCCGGCTGTTCGAAGAAGAAAAAAAAGCCGGCTGGCTTGCCGTACTTTTATTCGTGCTTTCCCTCAGCCTTTTATACCGGCCGCATTTGATGTACGTATTCATCCTGGCGTTTGGCTTATGGCTGCTGTTTGCGGCGGCGAAGAAAGTAAAACGGTGGACAATTGTTCTTTTTGCGATTCCGGCAGTGCTGCTCGGACTGAACGGATTTTATAATCAGTCGCTGCACGGAACGTTTGTGACGCTGGAAAACTACAGCGGCCAGAATTTGTATATCGCCAATAACCCCGAGACAAAGGTGGACTTTTATGCGTCAACACGGCTGGACCAATTTGTAGAGCCGGAATATTTTCAGTATGAAGGCCTCACGCTTTCAGAACGAAGCAGTGTACTGAAGGAAAAAGCATTCAGCTACATTCTGGCGGAGCCTCTGGCAATGGTTGAACGCATGGTGCTGAAAATGGGGCTGTTTTTTAAAGGGATTTTTGCAATCGATACGATTACACTCATCCTTGCACTCGCCGGCGTCCTCCTTGCTTTCTGGAGAAGCGGCATCGATAAATGGCTGCTCGCCTTTCTTGTACTGTATATTGCCGGCTTTGCGGCCATGACCTCACTCGGCCTGCTTGTCGGCGGCCAGCGGTACCGGGCGCCCATTATTCCCGTGTATCTGCTTTTTGCCGGGTATTTCGTAAAGTCGATACCGTTAAAAAGAAGAAAACAAAACGAAATCCGCTGACTCAGGCAGCGGATTTTGTTTTCGGTTTATTTATTTTTCCGACGATAAAAGCACCAAGTGGAAGGCGGTTGAGTATGCCGGTCAGTGCAATTGAAATGAGAGTGCCGCCAGTCCATAGCAAAACAGTGAGTGCCGCCGGGTGGCCGCTCCAGTCAAAGGGCTTTACCAGCCACTGAATGACTTTCTGCGCAAACGGGTGAAGCAGATAAATACCGAATGAATACTGGCTGATAAAAATAATCCAGCCCGGCACCCGTTTTACATAAAAGGCGGCTAAAAACAGCAGAAGAATGGTGCTGATGGTCAGCACCATTACATCAATCCGCTTTGAGCTGATTTCAGTAATAAGGCCACTCTGATGAACGAATAAAACGATGGAGGCTGTCACGGGCCAGGACAATAAAATCCAGCTCTTAAAACGTTTTACTTTCTGCTGGAATTCTTCAAAATAAAGTCCCGCATAATAGCCAATCACAAAATAAACAAGCCAGCCGGGAAACGGGATCCAGTACAAAAAGCGCCAGAGATCCGCCGGCAGAGCCGGAACCGTAAAATGGAAAAAGCTTAAATAGCTCGCATTGATGAAAAGAGAAACAGTGATGACCGGGACAGGAGAAAGGCGTGCCAGAAAACGGGCGAAAAGGGCATGCAGCAAATAAAACTGAAAAATAATCAAAATAAAATAACCGTGATAGCGGGCAAGAAACAGGTTTTCTCCTATCCGCTCCCATACAGCAGCCATGCCGTCAGGAGAAGCGGAAAGCCAGGCGTAAAAGACGGCCATGACTACAAACGGAATGAAAATAAAGCGAAGCCGCTTTCCGAAAAATCCTCTTGGGACCGCTGTTTTATAATTGTAGGCAAGAATAAATTCTGAAATAAAAACAAAAATCGGTGTTGCGAACATAAGCAGCAGCTGGCCGGACATCATGATAGACCGGATCTGCTCCGAGGCAGGCGGGAAATTCCAGACCACTACCGTCAGCGCATGAATAAGCACAACACACAAGCAGGCGATAGCCCGAATCAAAAAAATTTCTTCAACCGTTGATTTCATTATGTGTTTCCTTCCCTCTCAAACTCTTGTTTTAGTGTATCGGAAGAAGGATAGAAAAGCAAAATGCATCTAAAAACCATCAAGCAGCCCATGAAGTGAAACGCTTTACCCCCCCCCATCCGTATAATAAAACGGATGGGAGGCGGAGAAATATGGTATCTTTATGGAGTGATGGATTTGGATTTGCTCCTTTGTTCATAACGACAATCTTCCTCATTGTAATAGGGACTATTCTTGTTGCCGGGCTGAAGGGCTTAATGGAATGGAACAGGAACAATGAAGCACCGGAGGAAATCATACAGGCGGTGGTTACGGGAAAGCGGACGGAGATAAGCGGAGGCTCGGGCGATTCGGCAGCGCGGACACGCTATTTTGTCACTTATGAGGATGAAGAAACAGGCGGACGGATTGAATTGAAGGTCAGTGGAAAAACCTATGGAATGACCGCGGAAGGTGACCGCGGGGAGCTAGTTTATCAGGGAACGAGATATAAAGAATTTAAACGGCTTAGTGAATGAAAAGGAGAAGAAAAACGTATGGGAAGAAGAGATAGACGCAAGAAAAAAGGCAAACTGAGAAAATTTCTTTTAGCCAGCCTGCTGATTCTGCTGCTGGCGGGCGCCGGCATTGCTTTTTATATTTACCAGTCTGTTCAGCAGGCGCTGGGCGGCGAGGATTTAACGAGTGAGAAGCGGACCGAGGAAGTAGAGCTTGATAAAGAAGAAGGATTTACCGTGCTTCTGCTTGGAGTGGATGAACGCGAGGATGACGGAGGCCGCTCGGATACAATGATTTTAATGTCTGTGCAAAACGACTCGGTAAAAATGCTCAGCATCCCGCGTGATACCCGCGTTGAAATTGCGGGGAAGGGAACAGAGGATAAAATCAACCACGCCTTCGCATTTGGCGGGATAGATATGGCTGCCAAGACGGTTGAAAACTTTTTGGACGTGCCGGTCGATTATTACGTCGAAATGAATATGGAAGGTCTGCAGGAAATGGTCGATGCGGTCGGCGGGGTAGATGTAGAAAATGAGTTTGCTTTTTCATATGGCGGCGACAGCTTTGCTGAAGGATCTCTTCATTTGAATGGGTCGGAAGCGCTGAATTATGCCCGGATGCGCTACGAGGATCCAAACGGCGATTTTGGCCGCCAGGCACGCCAGCGCCAGGTTATTCAGGGGGTCATTGACAAAGGGTCAGACCCTGCTATGCTGCTGAAATACGGAGATATACTAAGTACAATTGGCGATAACGTCCAGACAAACCTGTCACTTGGTGAAATTGCCTCTATTCAGAAAAACTATGGCAGTGCCCGGAATAATATTCAATCGGAATCGATCGAGGGAGAAGGACAAAAGATAGATGGGGTCTATTACTATATTGTTTCTGAAGAAGAACGGGAGCGGCTGTCAGCCCTGCTGAAAGAACATCTTGCTCTTCAGCAATAAGCAGCTTTAAAAAAGATAATCGCCTGAAAGCCGAAATATCGGCTTTCAGGCGATTTTTTATTATTTCCAAAAAATTCTTGATCAGAACGATAGTCATGATAAAATAGACCTAATCATGTTTTGAAGGAGATAAAGGAATGAAAAAAGCATGGATGCTGTTATTTAGTTTTGTCGTACTGCTTGCCGGCTTCCTGCCGAACCAGGCGGAGGCAGCGGGCTTTAAAGATGTGCCGCGTGACCACTGGGCTCATGATGAAATCCGCTTTTTAACGAGCAAGCAGGTCATTAAAGGCTATTCGAACGGGACGTTTCAGCCGCTTCAAATATTAACACGTAAAGACGCTGCCATTATGGTCGTACGCGCGTTGAAATGGCAAAAGCCGGCGAGTCCGTCTGTGAAGCCGTCTGATGTAAAGCCGACGATGGGCGGCTACAATGAAATGATGGCGGCGGCCAATAAAGGGCTGTTTACTCTGTCCGGAAACAAATTCAATCCCGGGGGAGCTCTCAGCCGAAAAGAAATGGCCCGTGTTATTGCGGTCGCTTATGGCTATAAAGGAAAAGGCGCTTCTTCATTTAAAGATGTGGCCAGAAGCAATGCTTATTATAAATATATTGATGCCATTGCTGAAAATGATATTACATCTGGATACAAGGACGGTACCTTTAAGCCTGATGTGAGCGTAAACCGGGCCCAGTTCTCAACGTTTTTAGCGCGCATTTACAGCGAGCCGCTTGAATATGCGGTAAAGCAAAACGGCAAAACGATTGCCGCCTACAAAAATGAAACAGATGCCATCCAAAAAGCAGTCCAGACCGCGGGCGCAACCGTGCATCCGGTCAGCAATTCGCTTATGTCTTATGCCCAGCAGCCGCAGGCTATGACAAAATCCGGCATTAAAAATGGTGTGATTATCTACAATGGCGCGGAAAACAGTACTGCCTTCAGTTCCGGTTTTTTCAAGCCGTATTTAGCGTATAAGCAGGGCACCGGCTACCAGGGAACAATGTTTGATTCGTTTTTAATTGCTGGGCGCAAATACAGCAGCACCGGTGAATTTGCAGAATCGCCCGGGAATGAAGCAAACTACAAGGAATTTTTATGGTATGCGGACCGTACCTTTGCAAAAGGCGGCGCGCTTGATCAATTGAACCGGGATGCAAAAGCGCTTGGCAAAAAACCAAATGTGTATCTGTCGATTCCGTATCCGAAGCGCGGAGAAGCGATTGTACTTCCGGCGGGAACAAGCGTCAAGAACACGCTCGCAGAACGCCAGAAGCTGGTGAGCTGGTACCGCCAGCAGGTTGAAGCCAAATGGAAAGCAGCGGGCTATACCAATTTGACGTTCAAAGGCTATTACTGGCTGAATGAAACAGTCGTCGCCCTTGAGGATGAACAGCTGGTCGAACAAACTGCTGCAGCTGTTCACAAAGCGGGCAAAACGTTTATTTACTCACCGCACGCCACATCCACGAACTTTGAAAACTGGCAGGTATACGGTTTCGATGGAGCTTATTTGCAGCCGAATGCATTTCGCCTCGACCTGAAGGATACAGAAGCACGCCTTCATCAGGCGTTCCTGCGGGCGCAGATTAACGGCAGCGGCATTAATATTGAAATTGACTCGTACTCACCGCATCAAATTGCAGGCGGGGCAGCGAATTTCAGAGATTACCTGGAGATGGCCAGCCGTTACCGCCTGCCGGGCCAGAGCCTGATTATGTATCAGGGAACGGATATGGTCAGCCGGATGGCAATGTACAATAATAAAACCTACAATGATTTATACAATGAGCTTTATCAAATGATGTATTAATGAAAGAGTAGGAAAAACCCGCAGAAACGTTATGTATACGTACATTTCTGCGGGTTTTTAAATCAAGGATAATATTGTAATAAAAGAAAAAATGTACTTATTAATATAAATTTAGTCAAAAGTACCTATATATTTTTTACTAGGTTCATAGAATAATAGCAAATAAGGGTACAGCTATAGAAATATAGCGTCACAAAGCTACAGGGGCTAAGGAAGGGTTTTATTTTCTATGCCAGCCAGCTGCCATTGCCCAAAATAAAGGAGGAAAAGGGAATGTACAAAAAAATAACACCGGCCGCCGCTGCGGTGCTGGCTGCGGGAATGCTGTTTTCAACTGCAGCAGATGCTGCGCCAAAAGCAGGTCCGAATGCGGGGCAGAGCGAGAAAGTGCAGGATAAACAAAGCGAAAACAAAGGCCAGCTTCAGCAGCTGAAGTCTGTTGACAAGCAGCTGGATAAAATTGAAGAAAAGATTTTAGCTTATAAAGCAAAAATGGCTGATCTCGAAAAAGATAAAGATGATATTGAACCAGATGATCAAAGCGAAGATGCAAATGATGATAATAGCGCAGAAGAGCCGGTGACTGACGAAGCAGGAAATGAAGAGGCCGCGCAGGAAGAACCGGCCAGCACATTGGCTGACACAGAAGAAGTATCTGATGGTGAGAATCCGGCAGACGAGGAAGCTGTGGAAGAAGATGAATTAACAGATGAAGAAATTGAACAGGAAGTAGAAGAAATTGAAGAGGGTATGAAGGAGAACCCTGGCTACGCCGGCAAGTTTAAAGCCCTTCAAAACCGGTTGTCTGCTGTATCCAAACGTCTTGACAGTCTTCAATCAAAGGGAGTAGACGTGGCTGAGCGCCGTGACCGGACTTCTGCTCTGCAGGAAGACATTCACACAGTTTTAGCTTCTCTTACAGCCATTCAGGAAAATGTAAAGCAAAAAGTTGAAGCAGATGATAAAGCAGAGGAAAAAAAGGCGGCTAAAACGAAAGACACCGGAAAAGAGTGGAAAGTGAAATTCAGTAAAAGCCTGGATGAGGCCAGTCTGTCTGATTTAGATATTATTGTTCTTGATTCTGCGCAGAATTTAGTCGAAACAACAGTATCCTACAATAAAGCTGCCCGGATGGTCACAATTACACCAGGCCAGCCCTATACAAAAGGCGAGACATATACACTTTACATTGGTAAGGACATAAATGAAACAAACGGTACGGAATTAAAAAAATCAGTGAAAATGAACTTCACTGTTTCCGCAAACTAAATGTAACGTGACAGACAAACCAGGAGGAATATTCGTGAAGAAAAGAAAAGGAATAAAAGCGATGGCTGCAGCTGCTGTGGCCGGCGCATTATTTGCGGCATCATTTTCTAGTGGGCAAGCAGCATCCTTTTCGGATGTGTCCTCCCAGTATAAAGACGCGGTCACGTATGTGACGGATCAAAATATTGCTTCGGGCCTGGGAGATGGAACATTCGGCGTAACACAAAAAATTAAACGTGTGGACGCGGCGGTTATGCTGGCAAAAGCACTAAATCTCGATCTGGAGGCGGCTTCATCTTCCACCTTTAAAGACGTGCCGGCCCGTGCCCAAAAAGCAGTCAGTGCTTTAGCAAAAGCAGGTATTGTATCAGGTAAATCATCTGCGCTGTTTGGAGCGGATCAAACATTAACACGCGGAGAAATGGCTCTTATTTTGGTAAGAGCTTATAAACTGCAGGGAACAGCTGATCATCAATTTAAAGATGTATCCTCTGTGTATGATGCGGCCGTGCAGGCACTTACAGCCAATAAAGTAACGCTCGGGAAATCACCTTCTTCATTTGGAACAACATTGCCCATTACACGCGGTGAATTTGCTGTTTTCCTTTATCGGGTGGATGGAAATGAAGATACTGTGCCGGGAGACTTTGAAGTAATTGATATTTATTAATGAAGTATATAGGTTAAATCAAAAGGGAGCCGCTCTGTTTGGGGGTTCCCTTTTTCACCGTATTGATTCCATATGGCTGCGAAGAATTTCTGTCCAGAAATCCTATGAATTCTTGCATGACAACAACAGTGAAGGCAAAAAGCACCGTTCCGCTCCATTTCTATTTATTTACCTCCATCTATTTTATAAAAAGAGACACGCTGGTTATTGTCGGCATATAAGAAAAAATCGTAATTATAAAGAAAAAAGAATAGGATAATAATAGATTTAGTACCTTTTCCGTCAAATTCCGTCAAAAATTTGGAAAAAATATAAATTTTTTATTTTTAAGGAGAAACCTTGTGATAAACTGAAGGTACAGACTTGTTATTCATAGGAGGAAAGAATGAAATTTAAGAAAATATTGTTTAGTTTGGCTTCCTTTGGTTTAATTGGCGCTTCTGTCCAGCCTTTGTCCGCAGATGCAGCAGGGTATTCGGATGTTTCATATAAATACTGGGCGTACCAGGATATTCAATTTCTATCGTCCCATAAAGTGATCAGCGGATTTGGAGACGGCACGTTTAAACCGGGATATACGATTAAAAGAAAAGACGCGGCGGTTATGCTGCAGCGTGTGCTCGCACCGGTTGAACCGGTGATTGATGATATTGTGAAAACAGAAGCGGCCCAGGTGCAGAGTGAAGCCCCGGCTGACTCTGAGACACCGGTTCCGCCGGAAGATCCTGAGGCACCGCCTTCTTCTGAAGAACCCGAGGTACCGGTTGATCCGGATGGCATTTTGGATATGAACGAAAAGTCACCGGGCTTCGAAGCCGTTAAAGCCGCGGTGGATGGAGGCCTTCTTTCATTAAAAGACGGTGCTTTTATGCCGGATGCGTCATTAACGCGCGATGAAATGGCAAAAGCGCTTGCGGCCGCTTTTTCATTAAAAGGAACGAAAACTTCTTCGTTTGTAGACGTGCCGCTTGATGATCCTTATTACGAGGCGATTGATGCCATTGCTTACCGGAACATTACAGTGGGCTATGATAACGGAAAAACCTACCGCCCGCTTGAAAATGTAACACGGGCACAGTTCAGCGCTTTTTTATCCCGTGTGTTCCAGCAGCCGCTGAGCTATGAAGTGCGGGCGAATGGCCAGAAGATGGAAGCCGTCTCGACTATTGAAGAAGCATTTGTCCGGGCGGAGCAGTATACAAATGGCACTATTCATCCGACCAGTAATAAATATAAGTCGTTTTCCCAGGAAATAGCGTCGGAAGATAAAACCGGCATTAAAAGCGGTGTGCTTATGTATAATGGCATGGAGCGAAAAGCGGATTTTACGCCGGAATTTTTTAATCATTATTTAAGCTATTCTACGCCGGAAGGCAAGGAAATGAGTATGTTTGACACATTTATCGCACTTGGCCGCACCTACGACGGCGGTGAATTTGTGGAATCGGCTAAAAATGATGCCAATTACGCGGACTTCCAGGCTTATATTGACCGCACCTTCTCGGAAAAAGGGCTGCTGCAAAATTTAAATAAAGCTGCGCAGGCTAAAGGCCAAAAGGTAAATGTGTATATTTCCATTCCGTATCCAAAAAACAACGGGGCCTTTATTGACTTAAATGGCCGTGAGCTCGCCAACAATGTTTATTCGCGTTATGACATTGTAAACTGGTATATGAAGCAGGTAGAGAAAAAATGGAGCGAATACAACTTTTCTAATATTGCTTTTAAAGGGTATTATTGGATGAACGAAACCGTGCGTGTGGAAGATGATGGACTGCTTCTTTCATCGATTTCACAAAAAATTCACCAGCAAAATAAATTTTTAATTTATGCGCCGCATGCAACGTCAACCAACTTTCAAAACTGGAAGTCGTACGGCTTCGATGCAGCTTTTTTACAGCCGAACGCATTCCGTACAAGTGTCTCTAACAAGGTCGAACGCCTCCATAAAGCATTCGTAAATGCCCAAATTTACGGAACGGGCATTACCATGGAAATTGATTCGTACGGCCTTGCCCAGGCGCCGGAGGGCGTTGAAACCTTTACTATGTATACAGACTTTGCCAAGCGTTATGGACTGGATCAAAAGGGCATGATCTTCTATCAGGGCATCAATATGGTCGAACGGATGGTTACCTACGACAGTCCGATTTTTCAAACCTGGCATCGGCAATTAACTTCGACCTTTTTCAGCAAGTGACGAAGAAAAAACTGCGGTGGCGCAGTTTTTTCTTTTTTTTGGCCGATGCACGTTAATTATTTTTCTGATACAATATTGTGAGCGTATTTAAAGATGAATGGGAAAGGAAAGCTTACTAGAATGAATAATCGAATTTCATACAGCATTGCGGGTGCGGCCGCCGCTTTGTTTTTTCTTGCGGCTGCAATTCCGTCGACCGCAGCAGCGCTCGCTATTTCGGCTCTTGTAGCAGCCATTGCTTTTTTGCGTCCAAAAGAAGGACTTTTAGCAATTCTTATTTATTTCCCCATGCGTTCCTTTTTAACGGAAATGTCCCCTGGTTTGAAGCTGGCGGGAGACCTGATTATTATCGCTATGACACTGCGCGTTTTGTGGAATACAAGGCATGACATCCGATCATGGTTTCGCTTTCATGCGTTTGAATACGGGTTTTTTGCTTTCCTGCTGATTGGCTCCGTTTCCGCTTTTTTCACGGGTGTTGAACTGGGCGCGATTATTTTTCAGCTGCGTGCTTTTATTATTACGTATCTTGTGTATTACTCGGCCAGGCGACTTGATCTTACAAAAGATGATATCATCAGCTTCCTATGGGTGACTGTTGCTGTCGCCATGCTCATGGTCGTGCAAGGCTTTGTTGAAAAGCTTTCAGCCCGGACACTGATGATGCCGGAAGCATGGGTAAACCGGTCGCTGTCCCCGAATAACCGGGTCCGTATTTATGGCTGGATTAACAATCCAAATGTTTTTGCTGTTTATTTAACGATTGCGTTTATCTGTATACTGTATTTGCGCTCGCTTGTTACAGCCAGATGGCTTAAGATTGTTTTGTTTATCAGCGCCGTGCTTATGATGGGTATATGGTTTTTAACTTACTCGCGCGGCACCTGGATTGGCTTTGCCGTCGGATTCGTTGTTTTTGTGGCGCTGTCACGCAATTGGCGGTCGGCCTTGATGGCCATTGCCACGATTGCGCTGGGTGCTGCGCTGGTCGGTGTACCTGTTGCATCGGCGGCACGCTATATTGAGGCAAATGTTATTAATGAAGCGCCGCCAGCGGTAGAAGCTCCGGATGACAATGGTGAAGAAGAGCCAGAAGATTCAGTAGAAGCAAATCGGCTAAAAGAAACATTTAAAGCGGATACTGTAGAGCTCAGCCAGCAGACCGGCCGTTTATTTGTAGTAACCAAAGGGCTTGAGATTTTCAAAGACAGCCCGGTCATTGGCACCGGCTTCGCTACCTTTGGCGACTCGGCGACGAAAAGCTACAGCTCGCCTATTTACGAAAAATATGAAATCCCGGAAAATATGTATTCAGACAGCCAGTACGTGCAAGTGATTGCGCAGACAGGTGCGCTCGGCGTTATTGCCTTCGCCGTCTTTTTGCTTGGCATGCTTGTTCTTCTCTGGAAAAAGAAAGATGACCATCCATTTGCCATCCCGACACTTTCCTTCCTGCTCGGCATTTTTGTCTGCGGGCTGCTGTATAACATCTGGGAAGATAAAACCTTTACGACTTATTTCTTTTTAGCAACAGCAATTGTAGCTTCTACAAAAAACCACTGGGAAGCCGCGCTGTTTCCTAAACGATTTAAATAATAAGCAGTGAATTTGATGAGATCTCCGAAAAGGAGGTCCCAGGCTGTTGATAAACGCTCGCTTTCGGCGTCACTTGCCGGCTGTGAATGCTCATGACCCCTAAAAGGTCACTCCGCTTCTCAGCCGGCGGCGTTTCTGGAAGAACAAGAGTTTTCAATCAGCCTGCTTTCTGACTTTGTCTACACTTTAAGATCTCCGAAAAGGAGGTCTTTTTTTATGGAGGATTATCACTAATTCGAAAGAAGTGTATTGAACGCTTTACTATTGTGAGAATTGGCCGATATAAAAAGAAGCAGAAACATCACCTGCTTTACTTTATTGAAGCAAATCTGTGGAAATGCAGAGACGCAAAGCTATAGGGGCTAAGCCGCACGGTATGCCAGCCAGCTGCCCGGGAGGAAAAACATCATGAAGAAAACTGCCGCTATGTTGTTTGCCGCTGGTCTTATTGCCGCTTCTTTTGGCCCGAATGGGGCGCTTGCCGCATCGGATGAGGAGCAAAAGGTCATTGTTATATTTGACGAGAAAGTCGATAAAAAAGCTGTTTTGGAAGCGGAAGGCGAGGTTGACCGCGCATTTAAGCAACTGCCGATCGCTGCAGTCACACTGCCGGCCGATGAAATAAACGAGCTGAAGAGGGATGAAAGCGTTCTGCGTGTAGAAAAGGATATTCCTGTTCAGGCTTCAGCGCAACTGCTGGACTGGGGTATTCAAGCGGCGAATGTGCCGGTTTCCTGGAACGCCGGCTTAACAGGAAAAGGAGTAAAGATAGCGGTTGTGGATACGGGAGTTGCCAGCCACTCTGACTTATCGATTGCAGGAGGCGCTTCTTTTGTTTCCTATACTTCTTCTTATCAGGATGATAATGGCCACGGAACGCACGCCGCAGGTATTATCGGTGCAAAAGATAATGGATTTGGCACAAAGGGAGTGGCGCCGGACGCGTCTCTTTTTGCGGTTAAGTCATTGAATAAAGACGGTTCGGGCAGTCTGTCCAGCATTTTAGCCGGCATTGACTGGGCGATCACAAATAAGATGGATATTATTAACTTGAGTCTTGGCACACAGACTCATTCGGCCGCTTTTCAGTCTATGGTCGATAAAGCTTATGCTCAGGGAATCCTTGTTGTGGCGGCAGCCGGAAATGACGGCTCGGCCTCAGGAACGGACGACACCGTGGATTATCCGGCGCGCTATTCTTCCGCTATCGCAGTAGGAGCCGTTGACAGCAGCTTAAACCGGGCTTCTTTTTCATCAACGGGAAGTGCAGTCGAAGTTTCAGCGCCCGGCCAGAGCATTACAGCCACTTACTTGAATAATGGATATGCGCGAATGAGCGGAACATCAATGGCCGCTCCTTATGTCTCGGGTCAGCTTGCTTTAATGAAGCAGGCTGACCCGGCCGTCAGCAATGTGCGTCTTCGTACATTACTGACGGAAACGAGCAGGGATTTAGGAGCCGCCGGCCGGGACTCATGGTACGGGTATGGCTTTATACAGGCAACATACGTAAAGCCGGCTGCCGTCCCTTTTCAAAGCTTGGCACCTGTTGGGCTGTCAGCTGACACTTCTTCGATTTATGCGCTTCCGGGTGAATCAAAGGCCATTACAGTAACAGCTGCTTATGAGGATGGACAAGAGATCGACCGGACAAAAGAAGCGGTTTGGACATCAAGCAACCCGGCTGTTGCTACGGTGAAAAGCGGGGTTGTAACAGTCCACCGGTTCGGAAAAGCGGTTATCCAGGCGGCCGATGGCGGAAAAAAAGTGACACTGCCTGTTGATTCAACGGTGCGGGCGGTCAGCGCCAGTGCAGCAACGGTCACAGGAAAGCCGAAAGAGTCAAAAACGGCTCAATTGTTTGCAACACTCGCTAATGGAAAGCAGGTTGATGTAACAGAAGCGGCCCAATGGAAAACCGGTAATCAAAAAATCGCAACGGCCGCTAAAGGCGTTATTACCATTCAAAACTACGGTAAAACATCCGTTGCGGCTTCATATGCCGGAAAAACAGCCGGAATTACAGTTGATGCCAGCGTCCAAAGCTTAACGGCCAGCACGAAAAAAGTAGCGGGTAAACCCGGCACTGCGAAAAAAATTGTGCTGACCGCAAAGCTGTCAAACGGACAAACCGTCGATGTGAGCCAGCTCGCTACATGGAAAGTAAGCAACACAAAAGTGGCCTCCGCCAAAAACAATATGATTACCATTAAAAAGTACGGAAAGACCTACGCAACTCCTTCTTTTATGGGGAAATCAATGAGTATTTTAATAGAAGGAAAAAAATAAAAAGCCTATCCTTCATTATCCAAATCCTTTGCTCCTGCTTAGTAAAAGGAGCCTGATAGATATAGTTCTTTCATATTCAACGTTTTAGACTGCCGGGAAAGCCGGCAGTCTTTTTTATGAAAACTTTTATTGCTGAAAATAGAAAGGCGGCTTTTGGAGACTTTTTGCTTCTTTGGACAAGTGAAGCAGACTTCCATTTTAAACCTCCGGTAAAGAGCAAATGGGCTATAAATAAACTCATCTGAACTTTAAGATCAAAATAGTATTCTCTTTAGCGGCCAGTAACAGTATTTTCTTTCAAAAGAAGTGGCAGGGGCTGCGGCCGGTTCCGCTTTCCTATGGGGCGAACGCTGAACCAGGCATCGCTTCGCGCTGTCTGGTTCAGCCTGTCCGCTCGTCCCATGGGAGTCTCCACCGGCCGCCCTCCGCCCATTGTGTCTCTAAAAAAGCGAGCATGAAAAAGCACCTTTGTCTTTCCCTTTCTCATTTGGAAAATAACATCAATCGGATGTTGCTGGCTGATTTTCCCTCCCCGCCAGGGCGGCAGGAGTGGGGCGCAGACTTCTGCGGGACTGGCAGGCAGGTGAGATCCGGCTTTGCCGCATAGCGGCGAAGACGAGCTCACCGGCTGCCCCGCGAAAAGCGAAGCCCCGCGGATGCCGCCTCTTCTACGCCTGGGCCAAGTATGGCGGTCTATCCGTTCGAACGTTCACTAACAGCTTGGATTTAGTTTGAAGAAGCTTTTACATTCATTTTGCTGAGAGCCGATCTATCCATAGCTCACCCTGTTGATCAAACAACATTGGGTCTAATTTCACTGTCGATTCCCCATATAGAGTATATAATTAACATATAACGAACAAATTTATTCATTTTGTTCTTTATAGTGTTTGAAGTGGATAGGAGGAAATCAGATGGATTGGAATAATACTGGTGAGAGTTAGACATTCAGCCTACAATATTGCAAGCTCTGTAGCGGGACAGTTCGTGATGATTCTATTGAATTTTTTATCACGAATTATTTTTGTCCGGGCGCTGGATATTGAATATTTAGGCATACATGGATTGTTTACAAACATCCTTGCCGTTTTGTCGGTTGTCGAGCTCGGAGTCGGGCAGGCGATTATCTACAGCCTTTACAAGCCGCTGGCTGAAAATGACCGTCCGAAAGTAAAAGCGCTCGTGAAGCTTTACGCATCTATTTACCGAATCATCGG
Source organism: Domibacillus indicus (assembly GCF_000970685.1). GTDB lineage: Bacteria > Bacillota > Bacilli > Bacillales > Domibacillaceae > Domibacillus > Domibacillus indicus. Next base: position 430,407 of record NZ_LAJB01000003.1, on the reverse strand, counting down.
AGCGGTTGTTTTTCTGCTTGGCCTTGTTCTCATGTTTTCTCTGAATTTCATTATGAAGGAACGGCCCGATATTCCGAATTTGGAATTGCTTTTTCTCTTATTTTTGATAAACGCGGTTATTACGTATTTGTTTGCCCATAAGCGCTCTATTTTAATCGCTGATCAAAAAACATATGTTATTAACATTGTTCATTATTCTTTTTACGCAGGAATTACCGTTCTTCAAATCTTTATTTTACTAGTAACGGAAAATTACCTGCTGTTTTTAACGGCCCAGGTGCTGCTGAATGTGGTCAATAATATGGTCATTGCCCGTTTGTCCGACCGCCGCTATCCGTATCTGAAAAAAGAAAAGGCGGCAAGGCTGGCGGATGAAAGCAAAACGGAGATGAAAAAAAATATTTTTGCCATGATGTTTCACCGGATGGGAGATGTGATTGTCTTCGGTACTGATAATTTAATTATCTCTGCTTTCCTCGGTGTAGCCACAGTAGGGCTCTACTCGAATTACACACTTATTACGACTGCTTTAAACGGGCTGCTTGGACAAGTATTCTCGGCGACAACAGCGAGTGTCGGGAATTTGAATACAGAGACATCTACAGAGAAAAAAATGGCCGTCTTTAAGTCGATGCTGCTGATTGATTTTTGGCTGTACAGCTTTTCCTCTATTGCTCTTCTTCTTTTGCTCAATCCATTTATAGAGCTGTGGCTGGGGGCAGATTTCTTGCTGGATTTCGCGGTCATTTTATTTATTACGGCCAATTTTTATTTAAGCGGCATCAGAAAAGCTGTGTTAACATTCCGGGATGCCATGGGCCTGTTCTGGTATGACCGGTATAAGCCGCTTTTGGAATCACTGCTGAATATTGTTGTCTCAATCTGGCTTCTTCATTATTTCGGGCTGATTGGTGTTCTCGCCGGAACGATGATCAGTACTGTTGCCACGTCTCTCTGGATTGAACCGTATGTTTTGTATAAATACGGATTTTCAAGACAGCTGCGGACGTATTTCTGCCTGTGGGGGATATATCTTTCTATTGGTCTCGCGGCCGGAGGGGCTGCTTACTTCCTCGCTTCCTTGATCGAAGCGGATGGAACAGCAGGCTTTGCAGCAAAAGCCGCTGTCAGCTTTATCGTGCCGAATGTTCTTTATTTCCTTTTGTTCCGCCGGCTGCCGGAGTTTCGTTACATACAGGATGCGGGACGTACGCTTTTAAAAAGAAAAACAGCATAAGAAAAAAATGGAGGGGTTCGAATGAGTGCGGATATTTCGGTTGTCATTCCGATGTACAACTGTGAATCTTATTTGCGGGACTGCCTGAAGTCTGTCGCCGATCAGGGAATGAGAAATCGAATTGAAGTAGTAATGGTGGATGACGGGTCTGCAGATAAAAGTGGAGACACGGCCGCAAAGCTTTTGCGCGAATTAGGGCTGAATGGAAAAGTACTGTTCCAGGAAAATGGAGGGGTCAGCCGTGCGCGCAATCATGGCTTGCAGTACTCCACCGGTCAATATGTCACATTTTTGGATGCAGACGATACGTTTCCCGAGAAGGTGCTTTTTCATTTATTTGAACAGGCGGAGCGCACAGGGGCCGCTCTTTGCTACGGAGGATTTGAACAGGTGGATGAAAAAATGGAGAAAACAATCGTTCCGTTTGCCTATGAGTATGTAAGCGGAACAGGTGCCGATGTAATGGAAGCCTATCTGCTGTCGCAGACATGGGTGCGGCTTGGAGCCTTTATTGTGAAAAAGAAATTGGTGGAAGAAAACAATATTTTATTTGCAGAAGGCTGCAAATATGGAGAAGACCAGGAGTTTACACTGAAATGTCTTGCTGTATCACCGGCAGTTGATTTTGTGCCTGTTTCATGCTACCGTTATCGTCAGCACAGCGGTTCCGTTATGAAAAAATTTACTGTTTCATGGTTTCACTACGTTGATGCTATGATTCGCACTGCTGACTTCTGCCGGCAGTATGCGGGAGCAGATGAAACGCTGATGAAATGCTTCAAGAGAAAAATTGAAGAAGCGTATTTTACAACAATAAGAGCACTGCTTTCCCAGAACGTAAGTGGAAAGCAAATTCAGGAAACGATCCATCAAAACGGCTACAAAGCGTTTGTACGCTTGAATTCTGCGAAGATAACAGCAGGCCGCCTGTTTCACTTTATCTTTTTTCATCAGTTTCTTCATGCCGGCGTCGGCCTGTACAAGCTGCGCAACCGGCTAAGAACTATATAAAAAAATGCCTGGCGCTTTTGTGCCAGGCATTTTTAACGGGATTTCCGGTATTTCAAAAATTCAATATACTTTTGAAATTCTTCGAAATCCTCTTTTGTCATTCCTTCCTCAAGCCCGTCCATTAAAACGCTGATCCACTCCTGGTTTTTTTCTTCTCTGCTGTTTTCCTCTTTCTTGTTCTTTTTATCATCTTCTCCATGGTCATTAATAAAGTAGTTAGGAGAAATATCAAGAGCCGCCGCGATCTTGGATATGATTTGAAGAGAAGGATTCGTGGCTGGATTTTTTTCTAAGTAAGATAAATACGACTTAGAAATCTTTGCTTTTTTAGCAAGCTGTGTAATGGAAAGCCCCTGCTGAAGCCTCATATATTTTATTTTAATTCCAATCATTATTTACACTCCTTTGCCTCTCGATAATATTCATTATAACGCACAAAATGAAAATAAAACATGATATAATCGTAAAAAAAGTTGAATTGTTCTTTTTAAAGAACAATTGATTCTTAATACCTATTATCCGGTGTAAACGAATGTGATATACTGTTTTTACCAAAAAAATCGTTCTTTATAAAGAACAAACTTTTGTTTCGGTGTAAATATACGGACAAGATTTCAGTTTACAAATGGAAAACGACCTCCTATAATATTCTTTATAAAGAACAGAGGTTACTTTAAAATAGTGGTTGAAAATGAAGGTGGAGGAGGACAGCCATGAATTACCGTAAAAGAGTTACTACTATGTCGCTGGTGGATACTTTACTTATCTGGACCGCTGTTTACACAGGCTGGCACATCGCCGGAGAAGAAACGGCCAGGCCCGTTTCTTATCAATTAGTGGTGTTCTTTTCATTGGCTGGCAGTTATCACTTTTTTGCTTCCAAATATCAACTATATAAACGGGCATGGTCGTATGCGAGCATCGGAGAAATGACTGCTTTATTTAAAACCATTTTTCTTTCCGTTCTGGGCATGATGCTTGGCGAGTTTTTGTTCGTCCGGTCCGTTACAGCCGATGCTGCTGTCGTTACTTTGCTGCTTCTTATGGCAGGGATGGGAAGCTTTCGTTTTTCCAGCCGGATTATTGGAGAGATGGAGCTTATCAAAAGCAGCCGTAAAAAGAAAACACTTATTGTCGGAGCAGGTTCAGCGGGAATTATGACAGCAAGGCAGTTAGTAAAGGACCGGCAGACCGATTTGATACCAACTGTATTTGTTGATGATGATCTAAGAAAATACCAGCTTCAAATGTTGGGCATTCCGATTGCAGGTACTACAAATGAGCTGGAAGCTGTTGTGAAGCAGTATGGTATTGAGCATATTGTTATTGCTATTCCGTCGCTTTCCCGGTCCCAGCTTGACCGAATCTATCAAATTTGTTTAAAAACAGGCATACAGACACAGATTCTTCCGAGAATTGAGCAGCTGATGCTGGAGCAGGGGCCAATGCCGAAGCTGGAGGATATCCAGCCGGAGGATTTGCTGGAGAGGGAGCCGGTTTATTTAAATACCGATGAGATTGCCCACACGATAAAAGGGAAAACCGTGCTCGTTACAGGAGCAGGAGGATCAATTGGATCAGAAATATGCCGGCAGGTCTGCCGGTTCCAGCCGGAGAGGCTGCTGCTTCTTGGGCATGGGGAGAATAGTATTTATACGATTGAAATGGAATTAAGAGAGCAGTACGGAACGGAAATTGACATTCTGCCGATTATTGCCGATATTCAGGACCGTGACAGGATATTTCAGGTGCTTGAATCATACAGGCCATCTGTTTTATATCATGCTGCTGCCCATAAGCATGTTCCGCTCATGGAGCTGAATCCGCATGAAGCGGTGAAAAACAACATTATTGGAACGAAAAACACAGCAGAAGCAGCAGAGGCAGCCGGTGTCGAACGATTCGTCATGATTTCTTCGGATAAAGCGGTGAAGCCGACAAGTGTAATGGGAGCCAGTAAACGGCTCGCCGAAATGGTTATCCAGTATATGGACACAATCAGCTCCACACAATTTGTCGCTGTCCGGTTCGGCAATGTTCTTGGCAGCCGGGGCAGTGTCATCCCGCTTTTTAAAAAGCAAATTGAACAAGGCGGGCCTGTAACGGTCACCCACCCTGATATGGTGCGTTACTTTATGACAATACCTGAAGCATCCCGCCTCGTTATGCAGGCCGGAGCACTTGCAAAAGGAGGGGAAGTATTCGTATTAGACATGGGCAAGCCGGTTAAAATCGTGGACCTGGCCAAAAATTTAATCCAGCTTTCCGGCTACAGCTTAAATGAAATCGGAATTTCCTACACCGGAATGCGGCCCGGGGAAAAGCTTTATGAGGAGCTGCTTGACGTGGATGAAATTCATGAAGAACAGGTTCATCCGAAAATTTACATTGGAAAGGCATCTATCAATGATATTCGCTGGGTGTATTACGTTATAGAAGAATATTTATCAATGGATGCCCGGTCTCTTTCAGAGCTGCTGCTTGACATTGCGCATCACCGCGTGGCAGGCCGCCAGGCTAATCCTATCGCTGTCAACCAGTAAAGATAAAAGTATAAAGGAGCGTGAGGGAAATGGCCTTTTCTTCAAAGACGGAAAAACGAATTCTTTTATCACCGCCCCATATGAGTGGAAAGGAACAATGGTATGTGAACGAGGCATTCCAGACGAATTGGATTGCTCCGCTTGGACCGCATGTGGATGAATTTGAACGAAAAGCAGCGGCGTACGCCGGGACAAGGGGGGCGGTAGCTGTTAATTCCGGAACGGCTGCCATTCATCTGGCACTTATACAGCTCGGGGTTGAAAAAGGGGATACGGTTTTTTGCTCTACTCTTACCTTTATTGCCAGCGCCAATCCAATCGTTTACCAGGGGGCGGAGCCGGTGTTTATTGATTCGGATGAAGGCTCCTGGAACATGTCTCCTCAGGCACTGGAGAAGGCCTTCATCCAGGCCAAAAAAGAAAATCGGCTGCCCAAAGCGGTAATTGTTGTTCATTTATATGGACAAAATGCCAGAATGGATGAGCTTTCAGCGCTTTGCGGCCATTATCAGGTGCCCATTATAGAAGATGCAGCCGAGTCACTTGGTACAGAATATAAGGGGAGAAAGAGTGGGAGTTTTGGAGAGTTTGGTATTTATTCTTTTAATGGAAACAAGATTATTACCACTTCGGGGGGAGGGATGCTGATTTCAAATAACCTAAAAAAGTTAGACAAAGCACGCAATCTTGCTTCTCAGGCCAGGGAGCCGGCTCCGTATTACCAGCATGAAAAAACAGGTTTCAATTACCGGATGAGCAATATTCTCGCCGGTATTGGCATTGCCCAGATGGATGTCCTGGAGGAAAGAGTGGAGGCAAAACGCGCTCTGTTTGTTCGTTATAAAGAATCATTGAGCCGTCTAGAGGGCTTTCATTTTATGCCGGAAGTAGAGGAAAGCCGCTCTAACCGCTGGCTTACCACATTGACGGTTGACCAGCTTAGTGTCAGCGGCCTGATCAGAAGGCTGGAGGAGGAAAATATTGAAGCAAGGCATGTATGGAAGCCGCTCCACAGGCAGCCTTTATTCCGCCATTGCCGCTACATACCGCACAGCGAAGAAGACAGCGTATCAGACCGCTTGTTTAAAACAGGCCTCTGTCTTCCTTCCGGCACAAGCATGACGAGCCAGGAGCAGGACCGGGTTATTTCAGTTATAGAGCATTATTACAAGGAGCAGTCGCTTAGTTCAATGTGGAAGAAAGCAGTAACTAAATAAAGAAAGGCTGGGAAGCCCTGATGAATGTGCAGGAAAAAAGCATTGTTACGTTTTTGAATACGATTGTTAATCGCTGGTTACTCATCGTTTCTATTACTCTTCTTTTTACATTAGCCGCCGGTATCGTCAGTTTTTTTGTACTGCCGCCCGTATATGAAGCAACGTCAAAGGTGCTGGTCAATGAGGTAGAACCGGCGCAGGGTGAAATTGATCCGGCGACCTCGTTTTATCAAATGGAAACGTCCTTCAAGCTTTTTGATACTTTTATTGTAGTAGCGGGGAGCCCCCAGGTTCTGGATAAAGTGATTGAAAATCTATCGCTCAGTGATTCATATCGTGAGCTGAGTGAAAAAGTATCTATTAATCAAATCGGTGAATCTCTTGCTATTGAACTAAAAGTAAAAGATGAAGATCCCCAGCAGGCACTGCGCATTGTAAATGAAATTTCAGCTGTACTGAATGCAGAAATCAGCAAGCTGTATGGAGAAAACCAGCTTTCTGTTTTAACAGAGCAAAGCCAGGCCGACATGGTGCTGCAGGTCACGCCAAAGCCGTATTTAAATATGATTGTTGCTTTCTTCGCCGGCCTGGTTATCTCGATGGGAGCTGCTTTTTTACTTGAGCATTACGGAAAAACGTTTGCCCGGCGAGAAGTAAAATCAGAAACTCACACCCTTGTAGAAAACAGCGTATTTACAAAAATTAATAAACTTTAAGAAATGGGGAGATCACGGTGAGTCAAATTAGAAAAGCGATTATCCCGGCTGCCGGTCTGGGAACCCGGTTTTTGCCGGCAACAAAAGCGATGCCGAAAGAGATGCTGCCTATCGTGGATAAGCCGACAATTCAATACATTGTGGAAGAAGCGGTTCAGTCGGGCATTCGGGACATTTTAATTGTTACCGGAAAAGGAAAACGCGCTATTGAAGACCATTTTGATCACCACGCTGAACTTGAAAATCACTTAATGGAAAAAGAAAAGATGGAGCTGCTTCGCGAGGTCAGAAACATTTCAAATATGGTCGATATTCATTATATTCGGCAGAAAGAACCGAAAGGACTTGGACATGCTGTCTGGTGTGCCCGGAATTTTATCGGGCAGGAGCCATTTGCTGTCCTGCTGGGAGATGACATCGTGCAGGCGGATGTCCCGTGCACAAAGCAAATGATGAATGTGCATGAGAAAACAGGCGGGTCCATTCTCGGTGTAAAAGAGGTGCCGGCGGAACAGGTAGACAGATATGGGATTGCGGCAGTTCATTCAAACGGCTCCCGCCTTTATTCGGTAACAGAACTTGTTGAAAAACCTCCTGTCGGCCAGGCGCCATCGAATCTGGCGATCATGGGGCGCTATATTTTAACGCCTCGTATTTTTGAACTGCTTGCCCATCAGCAGCGGGGGGCAGGCGGAGAAATTCAGCTTACGGATGCGATTGCCCGCCTGCGGATGGAAGAGACCGTCTATGCATTTGAATTTGAAGGCAAACGGTATGATGTCGGTGAGAAGATGGGCTTTGTCCAGACAACGATTGAGTTTGCCCTGCAAAAGCCGGAATTGAGAAACAGCCTGCTTCAATATTTGAAGGATGTCGTTGCATCAGAGGAACAATCACAGCTGTACAATGAAAAATTCGCCTGATGAGAAGGAGAGAAAATGATGAATCGGAAAAAAGTAGCCCTTTTTTTGCCTTCGCTCGCTGGAGGCGGGGCAGAGAGGATTATGCTCAGCCTGGCTGAGGAATTTGTTCAATCGGGACATGAGGTGGATCTTGTCCTGGCGAAAGCGGAAGGGCCCTATATGGCGCACGTATTGCCGGACATTCACATTGTTGACATGAATTCACCGAGAGTGCTGTTCAGCCTCTTTCCGCTCGTACGGTATTTAAAGGTACACCGGCCCCAGTCTATTTTATCTGCTCTGGATCATGCAAATGTGGTCGCCGTTCTGGCGTCCATGCTGGCTCGAATGAAAACAAAAACAGTGGTAAGCATTCACAGCAATATGACCCATACTCCTTCCGTACCGTCGCGGCGGCTGATTTCAAAGTGGCTTCCGCCGCTGGTGAAATGGAGCTTCATGAAAGCAGACCATGTTGTGGCGGTGTCCCAGGGCGTCTCGGAAGATGCGGCAGCAAAGCTAAAGCTTCCAGAAGGGCGTATACAGGTTATTTACAATCCTGTTGTAGATGAAGAGTTAATTGCCAGATCCAAAAAGCCGGCCGGCCATCCGTGGCTTGATAAAAAAGAGGTGCCGGTTCTGCTCGGTACTGGGAGGCTGTCGCCGGTAAAAGACTTTCCAAACCTGATTCGCGCGTTTGCCAGATTGCGAGAAGAACGGCCGGCTAAATTAATCATTCTGGGCGAAGGAGAACAAAGAGAGGAATTGGAAAAGCTTATTCAGTCAATGGGGCTTGAACAGGATATTGATTTGCCGGGGTTTGTCTCAAATCCTTACGCCTATATGAATAAAGCAGACTTGTTCGTGCTGTCTTCCCGGGCAGAAGGGCTGCCGACCGTATTGATTGAAGCGCTGGCCTCGGGAACCAAAGTCGTTTCCACCGATTGCCCGAGCGGCCCGAAAGAAATTTTAAAGGAAGGGAAATACGGCCCGCTTGTCCCGGTCGGTGACAGTGAAGCTCTATTTCAGGCGATCAGAAGCGTATTGGATAAAGCCGGGCTTCCCAAAAAGGAAGAAGCATGCCAGCCTTATGTAAAACACCACGTTTCCCGCCAATATCTTGAAATCTTATAAAGGCGGTGCTGAAAACGATGAATGTTCCTTTTTTTCTATTGCTCATCACCATTTTCTCCATTCCGTGGGAAAATGCGTTGATGCTCGGGCCATTTGGTACGATTGTCCGGCCGCTTGGCCTGCTTGCGTTTATGATGACGGTGCTGGCTATTATGCGAAATGGACAGTACCGGCCGCTGAATCTTATTCACTACGTGCTGCTTGCCTTTATCCTGTGGAGCGGCTTCAGCATTATCTGGTCGGCGGATCCTGATCTTACGTTAACGCGGATAAAAACATATGCACAGCTGTTTATCATGGTCTGGCTTATCTGGGAGCTTGCCCGCACGCAAACCCAGATGAACATGATTATGCAGGCTTATGTATGGGGGGCATGGGTTTCCGTTGTTGACACAATCTCCAACTATGTATCAGAGGAACAGGTGGCATATGGAAGATATGCGGCGGAAGGATTTGACCCAAATGATCTCGGTGTCATGCTTGCGCTCGGCATTCCGATGGCCTGGTATTTATTTTTAAATCAGAAGCATGCGCTGCTGCGATGGATGAATGCTGCCTACCTTTTATTCGGAATGTGGACCATCAGCCTGACTGCTTCCCGTACAGCATTTGTTGTCGGATTAGTAGCGCTGCTGTATATCCTGCTTACATTTAAAAAGCTGTCTAGAGGAATGAAAGCCGCCATGGCGGTGATCCTGGCTGCTTCCTCGATTTACGTGTACCAGAAAATGCCTGAAGATTCACTGGAGCGGATTGCGACCATTCACAGTGACGTCAGCCAGGGTGATTTAAACGGCAGAGGCTCTTTTTGGGAAGCAGGAATGAACATTGTAAACAGCCACCCGATTATCGGAGTGGGTGCCGGTGCTTATCCAGAGGCGATGGAGTCGCTTATTCAGGAACGAAACCTGAGCCATAACACTCCGCTGTCTATTCTTGCGGAAACGGGACTGATTGGCATGCTGCTTTTTCTGGTAGTACTATTTCTCTTTTTGCGTGTTGCCACAAAAACAGGCAATTTAGAAAGCATGATGTTCCTGACACTGTTAGTCGTCTGGTTTATGGCGACAATGTTTTTAACCTGGGAAATGCGAAAGCCGACCTGGCTGCTGTTTGGCTTGCTCGCGCTTGAATACGCCCGGACGGCAAAGCCGGCTTTGCCGGCCCGTGAACATCCTTTATAAGCGGAAAGGTTGATCCCATTGAATATTCTCTTTTTAATAACCGGATTAAATACCGGCGGAGCCGAAATGCAGGTGTATCAAATGATGAAAACAATGAGAGAGCAGCATGCCGGCTGCCGGACAGTTGTTGTTTCGCTTCTGCCGCTCGGACCGGTAGGCGAAAAGCTGAAGGAAGACGGCTTTCCTGTTTTTTCGCTGGACATGACACGGGGAAAGCCAAGCGTAAAGGCTGTCGTGCGTCTTAATCAAATTTTAAAAGACGAGCGCATTGACCTGGTTCATTCGCATTTGTACCATGCGAATCTGCTGGGACGGCTGATTAAGATGTTTCATTCACGCTTAAAATTGATCAATACCATTCATAACATCCAGATCGGCGGGCGGAGCCGGGAAAGAATGCTGCAGCTGACCAATGGAATGGCCGATTCTATTACGATTATCAGTGAAGCTGCGCGGAATCATTTTATCCAGGCAGGAGCGGTTCCCCCTGAAAAGCTTTTGTTTATACCAAACGGCGTAGATACAAAAATGTACAGAAGCATACCTGCGGTGCGTGAAAAAATACGGGATGAACTGCAGGTTGGAGATGATTTTACCTGGCTGGCTATTGGGCGCCTGGATGAGCAGAAAAATTATCCAAACATGTTTCATGCCTTTGCCCGTGTGCTGCGCCGGACGGCAAATACACGTCTGCTGATAGCCGGTGTAGGGCCGCATCAATCTTCTCTTGAAAAATTGGCGGCTTCTTTAGAAATTGAAAAACATGTTCATTTCCTTGGCTACCGGAAGGATATTCCAGATCTCATGAGTGCTGCTGATGCATACGTTATGTCTTCTGATTGGGAAGGGATGCCGCTTGTTCTTCAGGAAGCTTCCTCCATTGGGCTCCCGATTGTCTGCACAGATGTGGGCGGCAACCGGGAAGTTGTTTTAGACGGGCAGACCGGCTTTATTGTTAAGCCGTCAAGCCCGGTTTCTTTAGGAGACAGCATGATGCAAATGCTGGAAATGAGCACGGCGGAACGAAAAAAAATGGGGGAAGAAGGAAGCCTTTATATGGAACAGGTATATGAGCTTGACCGCATTACGGAACGCTGGCACAAGCTTTATAAACAAGTGCTGCAGCACACGGCAGGATAGGGAGGAGCTTTTATGACTCAGCAGTATTCAAGGCAAAAAGTTGCATTTGTCGCTTCAGTCTACAGGCACTTATCGGCATTTCATATACCTTATATGGACTGGTTTCAGCAGCAGGGCTTTGAAGTTCATGCCTATGCAAGCGAAGATTTTGGAAAAGAACTGCTTGAACAGGCTGGAGTCATTTGCCACGATGTTCCGTTCCACCGCTCTCCATTTCAAAAAACAAATTGGAAAGCACTAAAACAATTAACAGACGGCTTTCAGCACGAACAATTTCAAGTACTTCATGTTCACACTCCTGTGGCCAGCGTGCTGGGGAGGATTGCCGCCAAAAGAAGCCGTATACCGGTTGTGATCTACACGGCTCATGGCTTTCATTTCTTTAAAGGAGCTCCGCTGGTGAACTGGCTTACTTTTTATCCGGTGGAACGGCTGATGGCCAAATGGACGGATTATTTAATTACCATAAATGAAGAAGATTTTAAGCGGGCGCTGGCGTTTCCTGTTCGCAAGGAAGTCATGTTTGTCCGGGGAGTAGGGGTTAACAGAACCGTTTACAAGCCGCAGTCTTCAGAAGACACGGACCAGGCCAGGAAAAGAAAGGAGCTGGGCATAGGGGCAAACGATTTTGTTATTCTTTGTGTCGCGGAATTGATTGAAAGAAAAAATCAGCAGCAGCTTATTAAATCGGTCGCATCGCTTCAGCAGTCCGGCCCGGTTACCTGCCTGCTCGTGGGAAGCGGCGAAGCGGAGCAAAAGCTAAAGAGCATGGTCCAGTCGCTTGGATTAGAGCGTGCAGTCCGTTTTCTCGGCTACCGGAAAGATGTGCCCCAGTTAATAAAAATTGCAGACGCTGTCACGCTGTTATCAAGGCAGGAAGGCTTGCCGAGAGCTCTGATGGAAGGTCTTGCAGCTGGAAAACCACTTGTGGCGACCAACGTCCGCGGCAACCGGGACCTGGTTCGCCACGGTGAAAATGGCTTTATTGTAGAGCTTGACAGCATCGAAGAAACTGTTTCCGCATTTGGCTCTTTACTGAAAGACAGGCAGCTTGCTGAACAAATGGGTGAAAAAAGCCTGGCACTTGCACACTTATATGATCTTGCAACGATTTCGGAGGAGATGGGGATGATTTACCGCAAGGCAGTTGATATTCCTCATACCTATTCAAAACAGGAGGTTATTGGGTAATGCAATTGAAAGTGAAAAGGCTGCTGGATTTCCTCTTTGCCCTGGTGCTTCTTTTTTTGCTCAGCGTTTTATTTATCGGCATTTCCGCTGCGATTAAGCTGGATTCAAAAGGACCTGTTCTTTTCAAGCAAAAACGTCTTGGAAAAGATGGAAAAGAATTTTCCATTTACAAATTCCGGACCATGATAGAAGGAGCAGAGTTTAAAGGAAGAGGCATCTTCCAGAGTGAAAATGATGAGCGAATCACCAAGATAGGGAAAATATTACGGATGACAAGCCTGGATGAGCTGCCGCAGCTTTTTAACATTTTAAAGGGAGAAATGAGCTTTATCGGGCCGCGGCCGCCTCTTACGTATTATCCTTATCCGATTCATGGGTACTCCGAAGAACAAAAAGTGAGATTCCGGTTCCTGCCGGGAATGACAGGCTATGCACAGATTATGGGCCGAAACTCGATAAGCTGGGAAGAGAAGATTGGGTACGACATTGATTATGTGGAAAATTACAGCCTCGGACTGGATATGAAAATACTCATCTTAACGATTTATAAAATATGGAAAAGAGAACATATCCATCATCCAGAAGCCGCAGAAACACGACTTAATCAAGCAAATAAAAAAGTATAGCCGCGAGAAAAAGGAGATGCTTGTATGATTGGCAAAGCAGCAGCCTGTCACTTATTGACTGTGGAAAACCGGGACGGGTGGAATAAGCTTGTGAAAGCTTGCGAAACGCCGGATGTCTTTTTTTTAGCGGATTATTTAGCTTTATATGAGCAGCGTGGAGAAGGAAGCGCCCGCTTATTTGTTTACGAGGAAAGCAGCGAGAACTTCGCTCTATATCCATACTTACTTCGGGAAATCCCGGAAGCTGTTCAGGGAAAAAGCTATTTTGATATCGTAACGCCTTACGGATATGGAGGCCCGCTTTATTCCCATTCATCTCTTCAGAAAGATGGCGGATTTGTTCAAAGGTTTCGGAAAGCATTCAGCCAGTACTGCCAGTCAGAAGGCATTGTCAGTGAGTTTGTCCGGTTTCATCCTTATCTCAACAATGATAAAGGATTAGAAGAATATATGCTGATTACGCCTGTTGGTGACATTGTCTACAATAACCTGGAAATACCCGAGGAGCAGATATGGGAAAACATCGCTTCCAGCAAAAAGCGCCGAATAAAAAAAGCGAAAAAAAATGATGTCGATGTGCTGTTCGTTGACGGAAAAGATATTACACCGGAAGATGTCACGACGTTTCACAGCATTTACACGGAAACAATGGATAAAAAGAATGCATCTCCTTTTTATTATTTTTCACGTTCTTTTTTTCAATCGTACTTTCGAGTGCTCGCACCCTGTGTGACACTTGCGTATGCTGTGCATAGCGGCCGGATTATATCAGTGAATCTTATTCTGGCAGGCGGTGAGTTCGCTACTATTCACTTAAGCGCATCTTTAAAAGAGTTTCTGCCGCTCTGCCCAAACTGTTATTTGCGCTATGAGTGCATTTTGTGGGCGAAAAAAAAGGGCTATCGCTTTATAGATCACGGCGGCGGAAAAGAAAAAGGAGACTCGCTGTTTGCTTATAAACGTCAATTCTCAAACAGCTTGACGGAATATAAAGTCGGCAAAAAGATTCACCTGGATCACATTTACGAAGCGCTGTCCGCCCGGCTTCCGATAGACAGAGAAGGAGAACAGGCTGCGTTTTTTCCTGAATACCGCATGATGACCGGATAAACGAGGGAGGGGGAAATGCCAGTGAAACAGTACGGCTTAGAGAAAAGAGAATGGATGCCGGAGGACCTGCAGGAGCTAACGGTTATGCAGCTGCGGCCGCAGGATATGCCGATGGTTGCGAAATGGACGGGAGAATGGCTTGGCAGCGCCCATCCGCTTGCTTACTCATTGACGGTTTTTTCAAGCTCGGGCTACACCACATTCCTGGAATACCAGCAGGCTATCCCGCCGGAGCATAATCAAACATGGCTGTACGGGGCTTATGATGAAGGCGTGCTGCTCGGCTTTATTGAACTGCGCCGCATAGGGGAGCGGCTTTTTATTAATAATTTTTGCGTACAGAAAGAAGCGCGGGGGCGAAGCATCGGCAGCCTGCTTTTAAGTCATACAGAATATGTGGCAAAGCAGACGGGCGCAGCTGCAGTGGCTCTGGACTGCTTTGCCTGGAATGAGCGGGCTCTTGAAAAATATGCAAAATCCGGGTACACAGAAACCAATAGAATACACTGGTGGACAGGCCGGAATGCGGAATCAACAGGGGGAGCGGCTCCAGCTTTTATCGTAACCGGCTATCCGAATGCAGAGGTAAATCAAAAAGAATTCGGGTTTTCTCAATTTTACGTAGAAACAGACTATGGAGTGTCCCAGGTAAACCGGCTTGGCGATCTGTATTTTCGCGTTCCGGCTGAAGAACCGGACCCTGGCTACTACAAAATTCTTTCACAGCTTGACCGGCATCGGAACCTGTTTATGATTCGCCAGGATGAAGAGGAGCCAGGGGATGGCTGGCGCAGGGTGAGTACCAGTGTGCGGCTTGAAAAGCAATTGAACTAAAATATGACAATGGGGTGAGGGAATGCTATTCAAGGTACTGAGCATCCAGGATAAAGAGCAGTGGCAGTATTATATAAATCAAATGCCGTCTGCCGATATTTATTTTACAGCGGAGTATTGTCACATTTATGAAAACAACCGGGAAGGACAGGCACAGCTGTTCGTTTACGAAGACGGAAGCAGCTGCATATGCTACCCGTACCTGCTGCGGGAAATTGACCGTTCCCGGCTGAATGCAGCTGTTCAGGAAAAGCTGTATGACATTACAACTCCATATGGCTATGGAGGTCCGCTGACGAATATACTGGATGAGCAGGAACGAAAAAGGCACTTTCAAACCTTTCAGCAGGTGTTTAGCGAATACTGCCAGATGCAAAATATCGTAACGGAATTTGTCCGGTTCCATCCTCTTGTCGGCAATCATAAAGATTACAGCGGGGTTTTCCCCGTGTTCAATCGAAATACAGTCAGCCTCACGCTTCAGGCGGACGAAGCCGCGTTAATGGACAGCCTGCGGAATAAAGGGAGAAACCGGGTGAAATATGCGATGAAGCAGGGGCTGACGGTTACCCGGGAAGGGCTGGATCATTTAAACTGGTTTGCCGAAAATTACGCCAAAACGATGGAGAAAAACCAGGCGGACACTTATTACTTTTTTGATAAACAATTTTTTAGAGACACCGTTGAACTGCTGGGCGGCCATTTAACCATATTTGCCGTTCGCTATGAGGAGGAAATCATTGCTTCAGCAATGTTTATGCATTACAACGGGTATGTGTCCTATCACTTAACAGGCTCAAAGCAGGAATATCTGCATCTGGCCCCATCGAACCTGCTTGTCTGGCACGCGGCAGCCTGGTTTGGCAAGCTTGGCTATAAGTCGCTGCACCTTGGCGGAGGATACCAGCAGGGAGACGACCTGCTTCGATTTAAGCGGAACTTCACAAAAAATCCGCTGCTGGAATTTTATATCGGGAAGAAAATTCACTTGCCGGATATGTACGAAAAGCTGACGGAAGGACTGGATGCATCCAGCGAGTTCTTCCCGCTATACCGGCATCCCACATTAGAAGAAAAAACAGAACATGTCATTGTTTAAACAAAAAACGGCGCAAAAAAAAGCGTCGTTTTTTGTATGTGCAAGAAAAGGGATTTCCAATCCACAACAGCGAAAAAATGCCCGGGCGGCTGGTCCGCTCAGGCATTTTAGATTAATAAAGTACGTAGTAGCCGGCCAGCTTTGTGTATTCCTTCCAGAGCATAATTTTGCTTTCAGCGTCATTCCACCAGGCGGTGAATTCATACCGGGAGGGAACACTGAAATAAGAAAGGCTCATGCCGCTGCCCTGAAAGACTTTTTCAAAGATGAATTTTGTGCGTCTCATATGGTAGTCGCTTGTTACGATAACCGCTGACTGGTCGCCGCGCTCCTTCATTAATTCTTTTGTATATGTCGCGTTTGTGTAGGTGCTGTGTGCCTGTTCTTCGGCAATAATATCTTCTTCTGGAACGCCAAGAGCCTCGGTTTTCTGCACAGTAAATGTGCCTGTGTTGGCACGGGTTAAAATAATTTTATCTGCATAATGTTCCTTCCACAAACGGACTCCAGCTTCAATCCGCTCTGTTCCAGGGCTGAGCACAACAATTACATCGGATGGCTCCGGCCGCTCCTCAAGCAGTAAAAGGTCGCCGGCATTCAGCAAAAAAGCGGCGAGAAGACCGGCTCCGAAAATCGAAAAGCCGGTCAACAACCGCCGTTTTTTACGGGTCATCAATGAACATTCTCCTTTCTTTACTCATTGCTTATTCGCTGCCCCCATTTCCTTTTGACGTATTTTTATGAACCGTGGACCCTTGTACAGATTTAAGCGTAATTCCCGAGTCCTTATTATCGAGCAGCTGGTTATACATAACCTTAATGTCGGAAACATCAACGATTGACAGACCGATTCCGCCGTTGTCTTTTACTTCATTCGACTGAATGACAACCCCGCTCTTATCATACAGGCCGCCCCATATATACAGGCCATTTCCTTTGTTTTTGCGAATAATATTCTGAGAAATTTGGTTTTCCCCGATATGATTGATTAAGGAAACTCCGTCCTTTGCATTTTTTTCGATTGTATTGGCTGTAATCAGGTTCGAGGTGGAAAAGTTGACAAAGATGCCTGTCCCATTACCTGAAATAACATTATCGTGGACCGTATTGTTATTGGCCGCCCCGTCGTCCTGGCCGCCTCCAATATAAACGCCGCCTTCTTTATTATTTTGAATAATATTGTTTTCGGCCCTGTTGCCGCTTGCATACACAAAAGCAATGCCGTAGCCGTGATTATCTAGTAATTTATTGTTTAAGAGCGATACATTTTCAAGAGGCAGGTTGAACGGCGGGTCGCGCTCAAGGTCAATGCCCGCTTCTGGTGAAGTGCCATTTGTTTTGGAAAAGGTGTTGTTTTTTACAACGATATTTTTGCCGGCTGTAATCGAAATTCCCTGCCGGCGGTTGTTATGGCCGGTTGATTTTTCGACAACGATGTTCGTCGGATAGGAGCCGCTTTTCGTATCGCCTTCAATAATAAATCCATCTCCCCAAAAATCCTTTGAGATTACACCGGACACAGTGACATGGCTGGAATTGCCACCGATAAAGATGCCATGTCCAAACTCTCCTTCGGTTCCTTTATGCTCATACCGGTCACCGATCAGAGTGCCGCCGCTGATTTTCACGTTTTTCCGATTGTATACAGTAAAAACCCGGTAAATAGGCAGATCATTAGGAATGCTTTGCAGAACCGTTTTGCTGTCCATTCGGATATCAGAGCCATCTTTGACATTCAGTGAGCCTGTTTGCGGGTCTGTGTTGATAAGAAATGTGCCGGCTGGAATTCGGACGATGCCTCCTTTTTCCGCTGCTGCATCAATAGCCGCCTGAATGGCTTTTGTATCGTCTTTTGAGTCATTTGGAACTGCCCCGTAAATCCCGGCATCGAATTCTTCGGGCGGCTTTGTATTATTTTGCCGTTCTGGAACCGGCTGTTCTTCCTGCAGCAGCTGGGCTGTCTCCTGGCCGGTGGCTGGAGGCTCCTTCTGCTGAAGAAGGAGGCCGGCTGCAATCAAAAGAATGAGAAAGGCAAAAGGAACCCATAGCTTATATTGGGAACGAGTTTCAGTATCACGATTCATCATAGTGCCCATATTAATTCACCTTCACGGTCGGCACATCGAGATTTTTCACAGAATACGGTGCTGTTTTTTTTCTGCTGGCGCCGATTTTGCCGACGATGTAAGCGCCAAATGGAAGTTTATTAACTAGATAGACGGTAAACGCTGATAAGCCGATACATGCGAAAAACAAAGCGGGGATTGTAATAAGCTTCGGCATATCCTGCCAGATAAATGAAACAGCAGCGAATAAAGCAAGGAACAGCGGATGGAATAAGTAAATTCCAAAGGAATACTGGCTGATCCAGGTGAAAAAGCGAGGCACTTTTTTCAGCAGCATGGCGTGTGAATAAAGGAAAAAAATCATGCTGGCTGTGAAAAAGAGCATATCGATCCGTTTCGATGAAACAAGCGGCATAATGTCAAAGTGGTAAAGTGAAATGGATAGTAAGCCGAATGCCAGGACAGATACGGTCGTCCAGCGCCGGTACTTAACAAGCAGCTGCTGAAATGCTTCGTAATAATAGCCGCTGTAGAAGGCGAGCGCAAAGTAGAAGACCCATCCTAAAAAGGGAACCCAATAATACTGTGTCCAAATATAATCGGCAAATGGAATATCCAGAGGCGGAACGAAATTAAAGAAGGACAAATAAGCCGTATTAATCAAAAAGGAACCGGCAATTACTTTTTTTGGCGATGCATTTTTTAAATACTGATGGAAAAGCATATGAAGCGCATAGAATTGAAAGATAATCAAAATAAAGTAGCCATGGTAGTCACCGAGCAAAATATGACGCCATGCATAAGTAAAAAACGCTTCTGGAAAAGCGGTGCCGCTGCCTGCCTGCTCAGCCGCTTTTGCTGCCGCATAAAACAGTCCAAAAGACAAGTATGGAAGAAAAATATATTTAATCCGGCTGGCCCAGAACGCTTTAATGGCCCGGTCCCGGTAGGAATATGCAATGATAAACTCGGAAATAAACACAAAGGCAGGGGTTCCAAACGTAAGCAGTACACTAAAGCCGTTGATCGTTTCACTGGAGTCTAAATAGACACGGTCCAGAACATGTAAAAGCAAAATGCTGAGACAGGCGGCACTTCGCAAGATGAATATTTCATTGATAAGCGACCGGTTATCTTTCATAATCACCCCTCCTGATTTTAAAAAACTCTATTCTTTTTTTAGAACGATATGTTCGTTATAAAGAATTTTACTATGCTTATCGGAAAAAGTAAAGTGATTTGCTGGGTTTTCTGCCCTCCGTTTTTTTCCGGCTTCCTGTCAATCTAATTGTTTAATTGTCTGATAAAACTAATTTTTCAGAAAATACTTGTAAAAGAAAGCGGGATTGATTAAGATGAGGTTGATAGGTGAATAAGCGCGGATGACAATTGTGGGAGAGAGCATAAATGCCGCCGACGAAGCAAGTTTCAAAAAACCTTGAAACGAATCTTTCAGGCAGATTGGACTGCAATTGGACGCAGCTCTGGAGAGAGCATGACCGAACATGCCGCCAAAGGGGAAAATCCATTTTGGATTAAACTTTCAGGTAAACGGGACAGAGAAAAGGGGCGATACCTTTTCTCTGTCTTTTTTTATATCAAAAAAGCTAAATGGAGGTGCTTGAGTGATGGAGCTGAAGAAAACGCCGCTTTTTGAAGAATATGAAAAGCACGGAGCCAGAGTGATCAATTTTGGAGGCTGGGCGCTGCCGGTACAATTTACAAGTATCCTAAAAGAGCATGAGGCGGTGCGGTCAGGTGCAGGCATGTTTGATGTATCGCATATGGGAGAGGTGCTTGTTAAAGGGAAAGGGGCGGAAAGCTGTCTTAATTCCCTCCTTACAAATGATTTGTCTTCCCTTTCAAAAGGCAGGGCATTGTACACGGCTATGTGTTACGAAGATGGCGGTACAGTGGATGACTTGCTCGTATACAAAAAGGCGGAGGATGAATGGATGCTTGTTGTGAATGCCGCTAATATTGACAAAGACATGGAATGGATAAAGCAGCACCTTGCCAGTGGCGTAACGGCAGCCAATTTGTCAGAGGAAACAGCCCTGCTGGCGGTACAGGGCCCTAAAGCGGAAGAGGTTTTGCAGGAACTTACGAAAGAAAATCTATCCGCTATCCGCCCGTTCCACTTTAAAGATCATGTTTCCATTGGCGGGGTGAATAACGTACTCCTTTCCCGCACGGGTTATACAGGAGAAGACGGATTCGAGCTGTATGTGGATGCCGCGAATGCTGCTGTCCTGTGGAGGAGGCTGGCAGGAGAAAACGTGACGCTGTGCGGCCTTGGAGCGCGGGATACCCTTCGCTTAGAAGCAAGGCTTCCTTTGTACGGACAGGAGCTGACAGAGGAAATCAGCCCGCTTGAAGCGGGCATTGGATTTGCAGTAAAAACCGGTAAAAAATCAGCATTTCCCGGCCAGGAGGCACTGCAAAAGCAAAAAGAAACGGGTCTTGCCCGCAAAATAGCCGGCATACATATGATGGACCGGGGAATTCCGCGGACCGGCTGCCGGGTTGTTTCGGAGTCCGGTGAGCCGGTTGGATTTGTAACGTCGGGTACCTACTCGCCAACTTTAAAAAAATCAATTGGCCTGGCGCTTGTGCAAGCCGAGTTTTCGGGTGTGGGAACAACGTTTTTTGTAGAAATCCGCAGGAAAAAAGTAAAAGCGGTTGTTGTAGATTTGCCGTTTTATAAGAGAGGAGCCAATTAAATGACATCAACATTCCGATATTTGCCTGACACTGAGGAAGATCAAAAAGAAATGCTGTCGTTTTTAAATATGGCATCGATTGATGAGCTTTTTTCTGATATGCCGGAATCCATTCGCCTGGACGGTGAGCTTTCCATTCCGAAGGCAAAATCCGAGCCTGGTTTATGGAAGGAGCTTCAAAAGCTGGCCCGCCGGAATATGACTGCCAGCGAGCTGCCGACATTTCTTGGTGCCGGAATATATGATCATTACATCCCAAGTGTTGTCCATCATATGATTTCCCGCTCGGAATTTTATACTGCTTACACGCCCTACCAGCCGGAAATCTCCCAGGGGGAGCTGCAGGCAATATTTGAGTTTCAAACAATGGTATGTGAGCTGACAGGAATGGATGCTGCGAATGCTTCCATGTATGACGGCTTTACCGCTCTTGCCGAAGCGGCGTCTCTGGCAGCGGCGTATACAAAACGATCCAAATTCATCGTTTCACAGGCTGTTCATCCAGAAGCGCGGACTATTTTAAACACAACAGCAGCAGGTCCCGGTTATACAGCAGAAGAAGCGATTCTTGCCGGAGATATAACAGATTTGGATGCCCTGAAACAAAAAATGGATAGTGATACGGCTGCCGTTATCGTCCAATATCCCAACTTTTTTGGTTCCATTGAGGATTTAAAAGAAATAAATGAGATAGCGAAGAAACAGGGCGCCTTCCTTGTGGTGAGCGCCAATCCGCTTGCTCTCGGCCTTCTGCAGCCGCCGGGGAGGCTTGGAGCAGATATCGTCGTTGGCGATATGCAGCCGCTCGGTATTCCGATGGCATTTGGCGGCCCTTCCTGCGGTTATTTTGCTGTCACAAAAAAGCTGATGCGCAAAATTCCCGGACGGATTGTTGGCCAAACAACGGATGAAAAAGGAAACCGCGGCTTTGTTCTGACTCTGCAGGCGCGCGAACAGCATATCCGCCGTGACAAAGCGACATCAAATATCTGCTCAAATCAGGCGCTGAACGCGCTGGCGTCTGCTGTTTGTATGACGGCACTTGGCAAAACCGGGCTGCGTGAAATGGCACGGCTGAATTTTGAAAAAGCGGATTATGCAGCGGAATTGTTTAAACAGAAAGGATTTCCTGTTCTGAATAATGCGCCCTTTTTCAACGAGTTTATCATTGAGCTTCCCCGGGCAGCTGAAGATACACAGAGCAGATTAATTGAACACGGATTTATCGGCGGCTTTAGCCTGGACAGCGATTACGGGCAGCCGAATCAGATGCTTGTTGCTGTCACGGAGCAGCGGACAAAAACGGAAATCGACCAATTTATCGAAGTGATGGAGGGGATGGGCCGATGAGCAATTACAATAATCTTATTTTTGAAATCAGCCGCCCGGGCCGTGTCGGTTGCAGTCTTCCCGAGCGGGATGTAGATGCCGTGGATCTTTCGGAAAAGCTGCCGGCGCATTTAATTCGGGAGGAAGCGCCGGAGCTTCCGGAAGTATCCGAGCTGCAGCTTGTCCGGCATTATACGGCACTCTCAAATAAAAATCATGGAGTGGATAATGGCTTTTATCCACTTGGCTCCTGCACGATGAAGTATAACCCGAAAATAAATGAAGATGCGGCCCGTCTGGACGGCTTCAGCCGTATCCATCCTTATCAGCCAGGGGAAACGGTACAGGGAGCGCTTCAGCTTTTGTATGAGCTGCAGGAGGATCTGGCGGCCATTACCGGCATGGATGCTGTTACGCTCCAGCCGTCCGCGGGCGCCCAGGGCGAGTGGACCGGACTTATGATGATCAAAGCCTACCATGAGCAAAAAAGTGAAAAGCGCACAAAAGTGCTCGTGCCCGACTCCGCGCACGGTACCAATCCAGCCAGTGCGGCAGCAGCCGGATTCCGCACAGTCACCATTCCATCAAATGAACACGGCCTTGTAGATGTGGAAGAGCTGAAAAAGCATGTCGATGATGATACAGCAGCTCTTATGCTGACAAACCCAAACACACTCGGCTTGTTTGAAAAAGACATTCTGGATATCGCCGGGATTATCCATGATGCAGGCGGTCTCCTGTATTATGACGGCGCCAATGCAAATGCCATTTTAGGAAAAACAACACCGGGCAAAATGGGCTTTGATGTTGTTCACTTAAATTTGCATAAAACCTTTACAACACCGCACGGAGGGGGCGGGCCGGGAGCAGGGCCGGTGGGCGTTCATAAAAAACTGATTCCTTTTCTGCCGGTGCCCCGTATTGAAAAAGAAGACGGGAAGTTTGTATTAAAAACAAATGAACCGCTGTCAATTGGGCGTGTGAAAGGCTATTACGGAAACTTCGGTATTTTGGTCCGTGCGTACACGTACATCCGCACAATGGGACCGGCCGGGCTTCGCCAGGTATCAGAAAGCGCCGTGCTGCACGCAAACTATTTACGGAAAAAAATAGAACCATATTTTGTGTCGCCATATGAGCAGGTGAGCAAGCATGAATTTGTGCTTTCAGGCTCTAAACAAAAAAAGCTGGGCGTACGCACTCTTGATATAGCCAAGCGGCTGCTTGATTTTGGCTATCATCCGCCTACGATTTATTTCCCGCTTAATGTGGAAGAGTGTTTGATGATTGAGCCGACCGAAACAGAATCGAAAGAAACTCTTGATGCCTTCGCAGCTGCCATGATTCAAATTGCAAAAGAAGCAGAAGAAAATCCCGATATTGTTTTAAATGCCCCTCATACAACAGTGATCGGCCGGCTGAACGAAGTAAAAGCGGCGCGGCAGCCAATTGTCCGCTGCGAAAAAAAGAAAGCTCAGCCATGAATATCATCCTGACCGAAGCTGCCCGGCAGCAGCTGCTTGACTGGCCCATTGAGGAAAACGCGGTAATAAGACTGGATGCCAATGTTTCCGGAGGATGCGGTATGGCTGTTCAGTTCTCTATTGTGCTTGACGAGCCTCGCCGGAATGATACGGCTTATGACTGCGGTCACGGTATTTTCCTCTGTATGGATCTCTTCACAAGGCGGTATTTGGAGGAGGAGCTGATCATCGACTATACAAATGCTTCAGGGTTCAGCTTTGCCGATTCGTTTGGCTCGAGCTGCTGAACGCCTGGATGTCTGCTTTGAAGAACGGCTTCCTTCTGGCGGCCGTTTTCAAAACAGCAGGCACGCGGCTTTCAGTCTTTGTAAAAAACAACGGCTTGATACCCTTATCTTTTGTTTGTTTAAAGAAAAAGGAAAATGGAACAGGCATAATACGAAACCGTTAAGGCTTTCTTCCTGTTTTTTAATTTATATGTTTGAAACCGCTTGCAAACGTATATACATA
The DNA here is from genome assembly GCF_000970685.1 of Domibacillus indicus. GTDB lineage: Bacteria > Bacillota > Bacilli > Bacillales > Domibacillaceae > Domibacillus > Domibacillus indicus. The sequence goes on along the minus strand of NZ_LAJB01000003.1, from coordinate 406,351 downwards.
AATAGTTGTTATCTTTATGAAGGAAGGTGGCTTTAAATGGGGGAAAGAGCATGGCCGTTTCATTCTTTTATAGGTATGATTCAACCCGAGCAAAGTTCGGAAGATATTTATGGAAAAGGATACGTATACTCGCCGAAATTATTTGCACATGATTATGAACACTTTGGAGGCGATTTACTTAGTCTTGAAGCATTAACCGGACGAGAGCTTGGGGTAGCCGGAGAAATGCCGGTTATTTGCCATGAAGGCACTGTAACGCCTGGTGCCGTTCGTTTGCTTGAAAAAGCGGGTCTGCATTTGCCGTCTTTCCGTTACACGTACCGGAACGACAAAGAATATGTATCTATTTTGCAGAAGTTGTCTTTGCAAGGCAAAAAAGTTATTTTTCAATACCCGCATCCTCCTGAAGATGCTCCGGCACCTCTTTATTGGGTTGATCCATCTATCATTGCTTATTTAAGCGATAAGCGCAGTATTCCGGCTCTTGTTCCTGCGGAGCATGTTCCGCCAAGAAGAATGGTAAGCCTGGATGAACTGCTGGAAAATACGCCGCCTATGCCTTTTATTTTAAAAACAGGAGACGGACGCCCTACATCCGGCGGGTGTGGTGTGCTGTTTATTGAAAGAAAGGAACAGCTTTATAATATAAATGAAGATTTTGGTGACTTATCAACCATCATTTTAGAAGAATATATAGAATACGAGCGGAATTTTGGTTTTCATTATGCAGCAGACCAGTTTGGCAATGTCCGGTTTTTGGGCAAGTCTGAACAGGTCGTCAATCAGGATAACTGCTTCCGCGGCAGCTGGATCAGCACAGAAGCGGCTCCATTCGAACGAGTTGTTGAAGCAGGACTAAAGGTTATGCAAAATATCGCGGCAGCGGGGTACACAGGAGTAGCCGGTTTTGATGTACTGATCCGCGGAGATGAATTTTATTTTATTGATTTGAATGTGCGTTTTAATGCTTCCTCATGCGGCCTTATGCTTTATGAAACTATACGCGGCTTATCTAACAAGCCATCTGTCCGGCTATCCTGCCTTGAATGGTACGGCTGGTTCGAGGAGGGGCTGGCAGTTGTTGAAAAGTACATGGATCAGGAACAATTTATCCCGCTCAGCCTTCTCGATGCTGCCTGCGTAGAGGGTGCTGAAGGTCCATCAAAAATTATCGGGCTTGTCCTTGGCCGGGATGATCAAGAAGTAGAGGATATTTTAAACTGTATGGAGTATGACCAATTAACGCAAAGAGAGTAGAAGAAAAGCTGTCCCGGAAACTGGGACAGTTTTTTAAATGAAAAAGCAGAAAATTAGATTATTTCGTGTTGTACAATGGAAATATGTCTGGCATAATGCAAGTATATTACTTGGAAGTAACATTTATGTTTATAGTAACTGCTAAAATAGCAGGCATAAATAGTAATCTGGTTAATATAATAGTTTCATGAAAGAAAAATAAATTCTTAATAAAGCAGCCAGAAAGCACTTGCCAGCTATTTTTACCGGTAAAGGCAGGGAAGAAAGGATGAAATTAAAGGAGCGGAAAGCATTGGACAAATCTGGAATGGATCTGGAATGGATAGAGTTAATGAAGCAAGCGAGAGAAATAGGTCTAGAGCCAGATGAGGTGCGGCATTTTCTGAAATGCGGCCAGAAAGAAGAAAAGAATCCTCTATTTAAATAGGGGATTCTTCAGCTTGTAGACAAAGTCATTTACTTTATAATGGAACAAATGATTTTACAGACTGTACCCCGAAAAAAGCGTATGAGAACAGTGCTTAGCCCGGGTGAGTGAAGCGGAGCTTCGCGTTCCATGGGGCCGGCGCTGAGCTCGTCTCCGCCTGCCGGCTCCACCGATCTCAGCTGCCCTGCTAGTCCCATTGGAGTCTACGCCCCGCGCCTGCCGCCGAAGACTCCCGCAGGACGAGCGGACAGGGTGAAACAGGCAGCGCAAAGCGATGGCTGGTTCAGCGTTCGCCCTGCAGGAAAGCGTAGCCGGCAGACCGCAGCCCCTGATACTTCTTTTAAAGTTTCTAGCTGATAAAAAGAAGATAATTTTAACTCAAAAACGGAATATCCTCTTGGCGAATCTCTTTCCCATTTGGGTATGTTCTATACAGCAGCAAAGATAGCTGTGCATAGAAATACTATGGTCCATCTGCGTTAAATTTAAATGACAGTTTTATAAACCGGTTTGTTTTCTGAAAACAACTCAAGCTCGAGCTTTTCCTCGCTTAGATAAAGAAAATTTTGAGAATGGGTTTTTTTGCCGGCTAACTGGGAATATGTTTTTCTGTTCACTTTTAAGAATCCATTCAACAAGCACAAAGAATCGTACTTAGGCCTTCTTTGTTCAATATAATGTACAAACCAATGTCTTTTTTTTGAGATATAATTTTTATCGCCTATTTTGTTCTTTATCAAGAATAAAATAGGTGATATTGCCTATTAATTTAGCAATCTACACGTGTTATAATCACCTCATAATTGTTCTTTAAATAGAACAAAGGGCGGGGTGGTAAAGATAAACGTTTTATATATTGCACAAAAACGTCCATCTTTCGACGGGTCAACTGATCAAATTAGGGCGTATCAGCAAATTAACAGTCTGCTAAAAAGAGATTATTTTGTATATTGCCTATTTCAGAAGAATGATTCGATTTGCCTTGTAGAGGGAGAAGAGCTTATCCACTGCGGAGCGGAATGTATTTATACGGAAAAAACAGGCTCTCTTTATTTTGCTATGTTGAAAGCCTACTTATTTAAGCGTTATCCACTAAATGCAGCACAGCATTCGTTTCCGGAAATCCGGAGAATAATTAAGCATATCAGGCAGGAAGTCTGCTTTGACATTATTCATATTCAATCCAATATGGTACATAACTTCCCTGATATAGACAGCTGGATAGAGCCTGTTGTTGTCGATTACGTCGATCCGATTCGCTTCAGCCAGGAAAGGCGTTACAGGTGGACAAGCCAGTTAATTGAAAAAGCCGCCAGACGAGGCGAACTGGGACGAGTTCGAAAATATGAATCTTTTTTAAAAAAACGCGGATTGAATCATATTATTTCACCCGGGGCGGATCAACGCCAGGTGGCACCAGTCACCATTGAAAAGCTCGACATTGTGCCAAATTATATAGAAGAATCGCTTTTTGCAGCTGATCTCCGTATTCCGAAGGAAAGAGCTATTATTTTTTCAGGACCGATCAATGAACCGGAATACGCGGACGCAGCCATCCGCCTTGTAAAAGATATTTATCCAGGGTTAAAAAGATCTTTTCCAGAGCTCAAATGCTGGATCGTGGGGACTAATCCTTCTCCTGATATACAAAAACTTCTTACAGAAGAGGGAGTATCTTTAATAGAAGAAAAAGAACGTATACGCACATCTGTAAGCAAGGCCGCGGCTTATGTTTGTCCGCTTCGATTCGGCTGCGGACAAAAGCACTTTCTATTGGAAGCGGCTGCTATGGGCTGCCCGATTATCCTGAGCCATACCGCAAACGAAGGCATTGAGTTTATAAGCGGAAAAGAAGCAATGCTTGCTGAGACGAATGAACAGTTTATTGTTAAAACAAAAACCATTCTTTCAAACCAGGTAATCCGATTGGTAACAGCCAGGCAGGCTCAACTATTTACTTACACTTTCTTCTCTGAAAAGCCGGTAATGAATCAGCTGGTGAACGTATATGCGAAAGTGATAAAGCAGGCAGAAGGTGATAATGGCAGAGAAGAGCAGGCACAGAAACAGGGATAAATTCAATATATAAAATGAGGCAAATAGATGAACATAAAATATTTTAAAAAGTCTGACAACACGCTGTGATGTTTCTATATGAATAAAAAACAAATGTGACAAGGGAAAACTTACTGAAAAGTAAGGGCGCAAAGTTACAGATCCTAAAGTGAACGTATGCTTGGATGGCTGTGCTGCCGAAAGCGGGAGGAGAAGCCGTAAGATGGATAGGCTTGAAATTCATACCGTTGAGGAAGAATGGGTCAGTTTACTGTCTGAAGCGAAGCAATTGGGCTTGTCAGTCCAGGACATAAGAGAGTTTTTAAAAACAGCACATCAAGAGGAGCATAGAAAAGATTGACGTTTCTCATCATTTATATACGTATAAACTGAAAGCAGCTGATCCGCCAGAGACCGGCTGCTTTTCGTTATGAAAGGAAAGCGTAACGGGCTCAATGGGCTTTCTGCCACTTTTGAAATTCCAGAAATTCCTTAAACTGCTCTTTGCTTGTTCCGGATTCCATTGCTTCTCTGGCAAGCATCATCCATTCCTCGTCTAACCCTGATCCGGTTTCACGGGCAGATTCATCCAAAAGCTGATTTAAATTAATGTCAAGTACCCGCGATACTTTTGTTAAAAACTGAACAGAAGGATTTAATTGAATGTTGCGTTCGACCGAAGAAATATACGACTTGGCTGTCTCAGACCGGGCAGCCAGTTCAGTCAGTGTCATCCCTTTTTCAAGACGAAACGATCGGATTCTCTCGCCAATGGACATTGCTATCTCCTGCCTTTTTATTTGTTTTATTCCAGACATGTTTTTTAGAAAGCATTATAAAAATGAATCGATCTCTCCAAAAAATTCTACCATATGTTTGAATAAATTGTCGAATTTATCTTTCTATTCAGACATATATTACAAGGGATTTTTTACTTTCTGCTTATCGCTAAAAAACGGCTCAGTTATCTGAGCCGTTTAAAATGCGTTGTTTTCTTCATACTCTGCCCGAATCGTATTGTAGAAATGGGCATATGTCACGCTCATGTAAGGAGCGATCCAAAGAAAGCCGATGAAAAGGGTGACAATTCCGAGCAGAATCCATCCGATAAAGGAAAGGCCGAGCACAAATGCTTCTCCTTTGTGGCCTTTCATCATTCTCCGTGATTTTGTAATAGCCTGCAGCGGGGAAAGCCCGGGTTCATCACGTAAAATGTAATACGTCATCATGTAAGAAAAAGATTTAACAATGCCAGGAACAAAAAGCAGCAGGAACCAGAAAAATAAAAACAGGCCTTGAAGCAGTGATACGAGAATGCTTTTGCCAAACATGGTTTTATATGGCTCAATCAATTGGGCAAACCCGATCTTTTGGCCGCGTGATAAATCCACCCATGCCCAAACTAAGCCGATTGTCATTGGAATAAACAAAATCGAAAAAGCGAGTACTGCGATATCTTTCCAGGAAAAGTCGTATTCGTCTGGATTAATAATAACCTCGGGAGCGCCAGCGAGAAGCATAGAGACAATGAAAAGACCTACAGCGATCGGCCAGTTTCCTTTGAGCGAAGCGCGTGCTTTTGCCCGTAATTTACTGTAATACATATGCATTCCACCTTTCTTTTCTTATATACGTATGTTTTTCTTAAAAGTTCCCTTTTTTATATTGACCCCTGTAAAATTTTGTCGTATCTTGAAAAGAATGAATACGAGTATAAAAAGGAGAATATTAGGTGGAAAATCGTAATTTAGTAGATCCGAAAGAAACCATTTATTTTATTATGTGCTGCTTTATCAGCATTAGTTTGTACATTGCCTTATTTTTTTCTATTATCGTTCTTCCTATCATTTTAGGTATGTTTCTATTGTCTTTATTTTTTCATGCTATCATGATTGGTTCCATTCGCGGCAATGGCGTTAAATTAAATGAGCAGCAGTTTCCAGATGTGTATGAGCGGATTCAGGAATTGTCAATGGAAATGCGGCTGAAAAAAGTTCCGGATGTATTCATTGTACAGTCGGAAGGAGCGTTAAATGCCTTTGCGACCCGTTTTTTTGGCCGGGATATGGTTGTTCTTTACTCGGAGGTATTTGAGCTGGCGCGCCAGCAGGGAGAAAAGGAGCTGGAATTTATCATCGCCCATGAACTGGCGCATATAAAGCGCCGCCACTTATGGAAAAGCTGGCTGACTTTGCCGGCATCGTGGGTTCCTTTTTTAAGTGAGGCTTATTCCCGGGCGGCTGAATATACGTGTGACCGCCATGCGGCACACTTTATAAACGATGGCCAGGCAGCGAAACATGCATTAACAATGTTAGGTGTAGGCAAATTATTATACCAGGAAGTAAATGAAGAAGCGTATCTCCGCCAAATTCAACAAGAATCGAATCTGTTTGTCTGGCTTGCCGAGAAATGGTCGACGCATCCGGTACTGCCGAAGCGGGTTCAGCATATTAACCAGTTTATGCGGCTGCCAGAAGCAACGTATTATCATTCACCGAAAGGGAAAATAATCGCGGGCGTTGGAGCGGTTGTACTGGCCGGCAGCCTGGTAACAGCTGGCGGAGCATATGCATTTTCAAAAATAAGCGACTCCAGCTTGTTTTCCGACTTGATGGAAGATGAGTTTATGACAGAGGACATAATGGGAGAGGAAACGGATGCTATGCTGGCCGCCGCTTCAGGCGACACTGCTTCGTTAAAAGAGATGATTGAAGAAGGGGAAGACCTGGATGCCCTTAACAGTAACGGTGAAACAGCTCTGCACTATGCAGTCGAAAACGGGCAGGCGGAATCAGCGGCCCTGCTTTTAGAGGCAGGGGCAAATCCAAATATAGAAGACGAAAATGCGTACACACCGCTTTGGCTTGCATATGACTATGGGGATGAAGAGATCGCCCGGCTGTTGATGTATTATGGAGCGGATCCGGATCAAGAAGACGCATATGGGGATACTGTAAGAGAAACAGCGGAACAAGACGGAGACAGCCTGTTTTTATCTATTTTTAATGGGGAGACGTTAGATGACGGCCTTGTTAATTGATGCAGATGGCTGCCCGGTTGTAGATCTGGCATGCCGTGCAGCCAAAAGCCATGGGCTGCCTGTTGTCTTGATTTGCGACACGGCTCACGAAATAAACCGGCCTGATGCAGAAACCATTATTGTGTCAAAAGGAGCCGATGCGGTTGATTTTGTGCTCGTTAACCGGGTGCAAAAAGGTGATATTGTCATAACCCAGGATTATGGGCTGGCTGCTATGGTGCTGGCCCGCGGAGCTTATGCGATTGATCAAAACGGGCGTGAATACACGAATGATAATATTGACCAGCTTCTATTAAGCCGGCATACGGCAAAGAAAATCAGGAAGGCTGGCGGACGGCTGAAGGGTCCTGCTAAACGGCAGGAAAAGGATAATGAATCTTTCATTCTTCAATTAAACAGCCTGCTCGGCCGGGCAATGAAAAAATAAAAAAAGCAGCGGCTGTATAAACCGCTGCTTTTTTATTTATTCTCCTGATTGTTTCTTCCATTTTTGAAACTCTAAAAATTCCCGGAATTGCTCTTTACTGATACCCGATTCCATTGCTTCTTTTGCTAAAGTAACCCATTCATCATCGACCATTTCGGGTGATTTCTGTGGTTCAGCAATGAGTGACTCAACAGACACATTCAGCACCGAGGCAATTTTTGTCAAAAATTGAATAGAGGGATTCATCTGTAAGTCCCGTTCTACAGATGAAAGATACGACTTTGCCACCGACGCCCGCGACGCCAGTTCGGTCAAAGACAGCTTTTGCTCGACACGCAATTTCCGAATACGTTCTCCAATCGACATCCAATCACCCTTATCGTGTTTTCCTGTTATAAATATTATCAAAGAATGAACTTGAATTATACAGATGAACAAAAAAAAGGATTGAATTTTAAAAAATAGTAAGCAAAAAGAAGGCCGCGCCGGTGAAGTTAATTCGCGGCAGCGGCCAGTTTCCGTTTATAAACCATTTTTGATAGAGAAACACTTACTTCATATAATAAAATTAGCGGGACAATTACAAGAACGTCTGATAGAAAGTCAGGCGGAGTAATTAAAATGGAAATAACAATCAGCGCGAAGTAAGCAAACTTCCGCATTTTTTGCAGGTTGTAAGGATTTAAAATACCGAGACTTGTTAAGAACATCATAATGACCGGCATTTCAAATAGAACACCGAACGGAAGCGTCATATGAAGCAGAAATTTAAAGTATTTTTCTGTTGTGAAAAAGGTGGCGAACATATCACCGGAAAGTGACATTAAAAACGACAGTACGATTGGAAATAAAACAAAGTAACCAAATGACAGGCCCCCTAAAAACAAAAAAAACAGAGCAGGAATATAGGTGACTGTAATTTTTCGTTCCGTGGGGGATAAAGCAGGCCGCACAAACAGCCAGGTCTGGTGGGCGGCAACTGGAATGGTTGCGGCGCCAGCCACAACAACGGCGATCAGGACATACACCATGATAATATCGCTCGGCCCAAGCAGTGCGAGCTTAAAAGGCAGATCTTTTACAAGGTAATGATAAATATCCTGTACAAATGTAAACGACACAATAAAAAAAACAAGAAAAGCTGCAACAGTAATAATAAGCCTTCTGCGCATTTCTTCAAGGTGCTCAAGTGCTTTCATATTATTTTGCTTTTCCACAAGCCCGCCTCCTAAAAAAGCCGTTCCCCTTGCATAAAGGGGAACAGCCGAAATAGTCATTTTACACAAGTGTTTTTTCTTTTTTCTTTGCCGGCTTTTCTTCTTCCTCATCTGATACAAGCTCACGTGTAGATTTTTTGAATTCTTTTAAAGTTGAACCAAAGGCCCGGCCAATTTCTGGCAGCTTGGACGGACCGAAAATGATTAGCGCGATCACCAGAATTAAAATTAATCCCGGTACGCCGATATTTTGCAGCATAACGTTTCCTCCTTAATATTTAAAGCCAGTGATGGCAACGACAGATGGACGCGGCTGATTGTCACCTTTGCGGTGAGGCCACATGCTTGTTGGTTTTTTCGGATCCTCTGTTTCTTCACCCGGGTGCTGAACAGCAAGGAAAAGAGTTGTTTCATCGTCTGTAAAGCAAGGGCCTGTCAGCTCTGCTTCAATTGGCGCTGAAGCGAATTGGTACGCTTCACCCATCGCATCGCCGCTTGTCGGGATAACAAACACGCCATTGTTTTGGAAGGTTTCATAAATTCCTTTTCCGACCGAGCTTGATGAAATGTCAGTAACGGTCCAGAGGTTGCCATCGCTGTCAAACGTTAAGTTATCCGGTGCGCTGAAGCCACTTTGGCGTCCGCCGCAGGCAAAGATTTCAAAATCGAATGTCAATGATCCAAGGTCGTCATTTGCTTCAAGGAAGCGGGTGATATGGCCGTGCATATTGCCGTGTTTCGAATTGTTTGTGTGAGCGATAAAAACGGATTTGTCAAACGGGCTGATTTCGACATCTTCCGGGCGGTCTGTTGGTGTAGCGCCCAGTAGAACGGCTGCATCGTGCGCATTAACGAGTACATCTGCCTGAGTTTGGAATTTAGCCAAAAGCTCAGCATTGCCCTTTGCAGCGGCACGAACTGCGTCAAGAGTCAATGCGACCCATGTACCTTTGGCCATGTTTGCCGCATACAATGTGCCTTCTTCAAGCAAATCGGAGTTGGCCTGCTTGCGCGATTTCACATATTTATTTTTGCTGATGAACTTATATACACATGCATCCTGCTTGTCATCACCCATGTAAACAGCAAGACGGCCGTCATTTGTTAAGCCCATCGCTGAATTTTCATGGTGAAAGCGGCCAAGCGCTGTATGTTTACGCGGAGCAAAGTTTGGATCAAACGGATCTACTTCAACAATCCAGCCGTAATGTGTTTCATTTAATGAAGCGGCTTCGGATGTTGATTCATAATTTTCTTCTGCTGATAATACTGTATTCCAAAGCGTTTTTCCGCCGGAGCAGTTGGCGAATGTCCCCTGAACAATATCAACGCTTCCAACCGCTTTTGAGCCGCGGGCCGGACCTGTTAAGCGGAATGGGGTTAAACCGGTAATACGGCGTGCATACTTTGAAGATGTATCCATTTTCCAAACGCCGTTTTCGTCCTGGTGAATTTCGATGATCGAACCGCCCTGGTTATAAAGAAGCTTTTGAATTTGCGAAGCTGTATACTTGCCGTTTACAGGTGCACCTGTCACCCATAGGTCGCTTGTGTACTCATGGTTAACCCAGAGCAGGCCCCGCTGGCTGGATCCGTTGATAGGAAAAAACATGGTAAAATCATTATTATAGCCGAATGTATCGCCGGCTTTGTTAATAACATCGCCGTATGCAGCAACTACATCATATTTGTAGCCTCGCGGCAGAACGAGTTCGTCTTTTCCAGATGGCTGAATCGGTTTGAAATTTAAACCGGAAACCTTTTTCTTAATGCCGAACAAATGAGAAGCGGCCTTTGTTCCTTCAGCTTGAGTTTTAGGGGCAAATGCACCTAAACCTGCTGACGCGACTGTTAATGCTGTAACACCTGTTCCAACATACGTTAAAAATTTTCTTCTGTTTAAATCCTGAGACATGCCTGGATCCCACCTTTATATATTTTTATTAAACTCCCATTTGTTATGGTAGAAAAAGATTGTAAAGAAAAATCGGTTCAATTGTGTGAATTTTGTTAAAAAGTATTAAGTTTATAAAAACATTTGAAACTTTCTTTACAATTATTTCGTAGAACTAAGTAAAGAGGTGAGCGACTAATGAAAGTATTTATTGGCTCTGTTATTGTACTGATTTTAATTGGCGCAGGAATATGGCTGATGCTGTCACCGTCTTTTAAGAAAGTGGGAGAAGCGGCCAGCAGGGTAAAAGAAAATTTTAAGGAGGATGAGAATGGAAAAGGTAACACCGGTAAAGAAAAACAAAGGCATGAATAAAAAGGTCGTAGGCGGTTCGCTTGTTGCAGTTGCACTTATTTTAGGATTGGCTCTTTTATCAATGTTTATTGAGAAAATTCCGAACGGCTATGTAGGAGTTGTGTACAGCCCAAACGGAGGCGTGCAGGATGAAACACTCGGGCAGGGCTGGCATCTGGTCGGCTTATTTGACAAGGTGACAGTGTATCCAATCCGGATGCAGACCGTAAATTATAAAGACATCCAGGTCGCTACTTCCGACGGAAAAAGTGTCACGGTCGATTTTGCTTATAACTACAGCATCCAGCCTGATAAAGTGGTAGATGTATTTAACCAATTTGGCCCAATCGAAGTAGAGCAAATTGAAGAATCGTACTTGCGCACGCGCCTGTGGGATGCGGGGCGGAAAGGGATCGCCAAGTATTCAGTAATTGATACGTACGGAGAGAAATCTTCAGAAGCGGCCGTGGATGTACAGAATCTTTTTGCGGAGGACATTCAAGATCTTGGATTTGTTGTGGATAATATGACGCTCGGTGTTCCAAAGCCGGATGAATCGACTCAGGCGGCTATCGATAAGCGAGTGGAAGCAGCGCAGGAGCTTGAACGAAAGCAAATTGAGCTGAAGATCGCCGAAGCAGAAGCAGAAAAAAAGAAAATCGAAGCGCAGGGGATCGCAGATTATAACGAGATTATCAAGCAGTCTATTTCACCAGAAGTTATCCAAAATAAATGGATTGAAAAATGGGATGGTGTAATGCCGAAAGCCACCGGCTCTGAACAGCTGATTTCCATTCCGATCGATGAAACAGCGCCTGCAGAATCAAAGCAGCAGTAAAAAGGGACCTCACCGATAAACGGCGAGGTCTTTTTTTTTGGAAAATCAGCGTGGTTTTTAATTCAATTCATGGTAAAATTATCTAAGGAATGAAAATAAAAACAAGAGCAGGGGAGAGAGATATATGAAAAATTGGTTGCTGACGCTGCTGATGCTGTTTGCAATGGCAGGTATGCTGCAGCCTGTCCAGGCAGCAGAAACAGCATTTTACACAAAATCTGCTATTGTCCATGCGGATGGTTCCACTGCATCTGCCTATGCGGTGAATGAGCCTGTAACCATTCAAATCAACTGGAAGTATAACGGGCAGGAACCTGCTGTTTATAAAGTGCCTGATCCTTTTAAAATCAGCAAAGACGGCGAACAGCCTTTAAAAACAGCTGAAGGTGAAACGATTGGGACCCTGAATTTAAACGCAGCCCAAAACACAGCCACAGCTGTCTTGAACGAGTCCACGGCCGCCGGTGCAGCGGGTACTGCGGTGATTCCGGCTTCACTGGATAAAGCTAAATTAGCAAAAACAGGAGCACAAAGCGTTCAATTTTCAACTGGTGAAACAATTTCGTTTACCGTAACAGAAGCGTCAGCGGGTGCCATTAAATTGATCGCCATTGACTCGGACTCCAAGGCAAAGCTGTCCGGCTCCACTTTTACGGTAGAAAACGATTCTGGAAAAATCGTGGCTTCACTGACAACAAACAGTGCCGGAGAAGCTTCTGTTCCAAATCTTGAATTTGGATCTTACACAGTAACGCAAACGGCGGCGCCAGCAGACTATGCAGTGCCGGCCGATCCATGGAAAGTGGAGTTAAACACCGTGCTTGTAACGAAGGAAGTTTTGCATGAAAAAGCAATAGGCTTAACAGGTGCTTTGAATATTACAGCTGTTGAAAAAAATACAACAACGCCTATTGAGGAAGCCGTGTTTGAATTAAAAACAGAAAACGGCCTTTTTTCAAAAAAAGTAGTGACGGACGAAAAGGGAAAAGCGTCTTTAACGGGTCTTGCCTACGGGAAATATACATTAACCCAGAAAGAGACAGATAAAGATTACGTACTGCCGGCAGAGTCATGGACTATCACTATTGACAGCCAGACGCCGGTTGAACAAAAAATTGAAAATGCTCTTGTGAACGGCTATGGGACACTGAATATTACCCTGGTGGACTCTTCTTCAAGCGCGGCACTGAAGGGAGCAGAGTATTCCCTTTACAATGAAGAGAAAAATCTGGTTTCTAAAATGGTAACTGACGACAAAGGGGAAGCTTCTTTTGCGAATTTAAAGGCAGGCAGCTATACCCTTGAAGAAACAAAGGCTCCGGACGGCTATACACGCTCAACGGAGAAACCGGCTGTCACCATTAAAAGCGGTGAAACAGTTGAGTTGAATTTGAAAAATACAAAAGCAGCCGCCGCAGCGGCAAGTTCTACAACGAAAACGACCACAACAAAAGCGGCCGGGACGCTTCCGCAAACGGGTGACGAATCCGGCATGATGTACGTATTCGGAGGCGTATTATTTGCAGTGGGGGCGCTGTTGCTGATGAGAAAAGGAAAACATGCGTGAAAGCAAGACAGGTTATTGGCGTTCTTTTTATTCTCGCAGCCATTGTACTGATTGGAGCGCCCTTTTTAAAGTATGAATTGCTTGAAGCGAGTTCGGAAAAGGTAACGGCTAAAACGCTGACACCGGAAAAAATTCAGCAGAACAATGAACAGCCGGCTGAATTTGATATGGAGGCCATCGAACCGCCTTCTGTGATAGACAGCGTTATTCAAGAAACAAAAGCAGATCCGGCGGTTATCGTCGGACAGATTGAAATTCCATCGGTAGAGCTAAGCCTGCCGATTTTAAAAGGCACCACCAATGAAAACTTGATGGCCGGTGCGGCTACAATGCGGGAAAACCAGTGGATGGGTATTGGCAACTATCCGCTCGCCGGCCATCATATGAAGCGGGATGACCTTTTATTCAGCCCTGTTTTAAAAGTGAAAAAGGGCGACTTAATTTACGTAACGGATTTAACGTATGAATATACGTATGAAGCAGTGAAAACAGAAGTGGTTCATGAAAGCCGGACCGATATAATAGAAAATACGATTGATCCGATTATTACCCTAGTTACCTGTTATGGTTCGGAAGACAGGGAAAAGCGTTTTATTGTAACAGGTGAGCTGAAAGAAACGAATGAATATGAAAAATAAAGTGCGCTCTTAAGGGCACTAGAGGCTGGCGGCTTTGTCGCCAGTCTTTTTTATGTGTGTTCTTCTACCACCAAGCGGCTTATGGAAAGATGCTATGGAGTTGATTTGGGCATATTTGCTCCTTAAAAGATAAAAAAAGTTCCTATTCACTCCTTGCTTATTGATTTTCAAAGCTGCCTGGTGAAAGGCTGGATGAATGCTCCTGCACTGTCTCAAGGTGTGCGGAGTCAAGCCAGCTTCACTTAAAAGAATGTCCGTCTAGAAATCTCCTGAAATGATCATTTATATAGGCGGAAAGTGATGCTGTACACTTTTTTAAAAAAGCCCAAAAGAACAGCGTCATTCATAGCCGCTTCTTTTGAAAAGGAGCGGGCGGAAGGGCTGGCGGCGAAGACTCCCGCAGGACGAGCAGACGGGCTGGTTCAGCGTTCGCCCCGGCCGTTAGCGAAGCCGCCAGCCCGAAGCCCACTATGCTGCCTCTGAAAGAAATTGTTAGGTGCTTGGAAATGGAGCCTTTCTCCGCATTGATTTTGAACGCAGTTCTTAATGCCTGCCTATTGGAAATTTTTAAAATAAATATTGCATATTTCCAAAACATCTGTATTATTTATATTAATACAGTTAATACGGTTTGATAAAAAGGAGGACGGCGATGTTCACCATTGATACGAGAAGCCGCACACCAATCTATGAACAATTAATGGAGAAACTGAAGGAATTGATAATCCGTGAAGTAATGAAGGAGGATGAGCAATTGCCCTCAGTCCGGGTGCTGGCACAGCAATTAACGATTAATCCAAACACCATTCAAAAAGCCTACAGAGAATTGGAGCACCAGGGCTATATTTACTCAATCCCGGGAAAGGGAAGCTTCGTATCACCGGTAAAAAACGAGATCAATAAGGAGCGGATGGAGATGTTGCGGAAGGAACTTGAGCGGATCGTCGGCGAAATTTTATACCTGGGCGTGCCGAAAGATGAAGTGATTAAGCTCATTGAAACAATGGAAGAGCCGGAAAGGAGAGAAGACAAGAATGATTAAGGCAGATCAGGTCTCGAAGCGGTTTGGCCGTTTTGAAGCAGTAAAAAGCGTACAGGTTCATGTGAAAAAAGGATCTATTTACGGGCTGCTTGGCTCAAACGGTGCCGGAAAAACAACATTGCTTAAAATACTGTCAGGGATTATCGAGGCAGATCACGGGAAGCCGACAATTGAGGGAGAGCAGATTTTTGAACGGCCGGATATCAAAAAGCGCATCTTATTTATTCCAGATCAGCCTTATTTTTTTCACCAAACGTCTTTGCTGCAGATGGCTTCTTTCTATAAGGCTGTATATGAGCGCTGGAATGAAGAGCGGTTCCGCCAGCTTTATGAACATTTTGCTCTGGATCCAAAAGCAAAGCTGTCCCGGATGTCCAAAGGGATGCAGCGCCAGGCCGCCTTTATTTTAACGCTGTCGGCAATGCCGGACGCGCTTATTCTGGACGAGCCCTTTGATGGACTGGACCCGGTTATGCGCCAGCAGGTAAAAAATCTGCTTATTCAGGATGTAAGCAGCCGGAAAATGACAGTGCTTGTTTCTTCGCATAACCTGCGGGAAATGGAGGATTTCTGTGACGCGGTCGGTGTTATGCATAAAGGAAGCCTGCTATACGAGAAAGATTTGGAAGAGTTAAAAACAGATGTAAGCAAGCTCCAGGTTGCATTTAAAAAAATGCCGAATGAATCGTTTTTAAAAGGAATGAATGTCATGCACTATGAAAAGCGAGGCCGCGTGCTGACTTGTATTGTCCGCGGCAATGAAGGGGATATTGACCGTCATGTGCGTTCCTATGAACCGGCGATTTATGATGTGCTGCCGCTTACGCTTGAAGAAATTTTCACGTACGAAATGGGGAGTGTCGGCTATGAAATCCGGAATCTTATCGTTTAATAAAGGCTTATTTTTAAAGCACATAAAGTCTTTAATGTGGGTAAGTATCTTTTTTCTTCTCTCACAAATTGTTTTACTGCCGCTTGGCATTCTTGTTTCCCTGCGTGATGAATGGAGAGTAGAAACACTTCTGTACGAAAAGCCTGATAACATGCTTATGGCGGTTTCTTATTCAATGCAGTATGTAACCTATATGGTTTTTCCCGTGCTTGCCGGGATTATTTTAACCAGTTATATGACGAAGAAGGGCTCGTCTGACTTCGTACACAGCCTGCCTTTCAAGCGCAGTACACTGTTAACCCATGTGTATGCGGCTGGCGGTGTTTCGCTTTTACTGCCTATTCTTTTGAATACGGTCCTGGTTTTTCTCATGCGTCCGTTTGTTCATCCGATTACGTATTCGGCTGGTGATATTGCTGAGTGGGCAGGCGTCTCAATGTTTGTGGTGCTGTTTATGTTTGTTGTGACCGTGCTGATTGGATTATTCGTTGGGCCGGCCATTTTACAGGGGGTAATGGCTTATGGGATTTTAGTTCTGCCAGCAGCTTTAATCATTACCACGTTAATGAACGCCCGTTATTTTATTAAAGGGCTGGCTGCACAGGCTTATACTTCAAAAATTGCCGAAGAGGGTATTTTCCTGGTCCGGGCTGCGAGCTATGAAAACAGGCCTTTTACTGGAACAGAATGGGTTGTTTATTTCGTTATTCTTCTGCTTGCGATGGCTGCTTCTTACTATATGTATCAAAAAAGGCCTGCTGAAGCAGTTGATGAAACGATTGTGTTTCCGATTTTCCGCTGGATCTTTATCCTGGTTTTAACCTTTGCGGCGATGATGATTGGCGGCCTTTACTTTGGCGAGCTGCTTGGCGGCACAGTCAGCTGGGTAATTGCGGGCTGCATCATTGGAGCGCTTGCCGGATACACTATCCTGCAAATGATTGTGCAAAAGTCGCTGCGTCTTGTATGGCCGTGGAAGGGATTTGTTTTTTACGCTGTTTTGATTGCGGTTCTGCTTATCCCCGGGGCGATTTTTGCCAGATCGTATGAACAGGCGCTGCCGGAAGCCAGCGATATTGAAAAAGTGTACATTGGCGACAGTCAAATCCCATTTGAAAATCAATTTTATATGGAAGAGCAAAAAGGCTTTCTGCAGCCGGATGCCGGCTTTATGACAGGAGCGGATTCCATTGAGCAGGTACGCAGCCTGCACAGCGAGCTGATAGAAATGGAAAATGGCATCCGGTCCATGGAGAATTATGCTGTAACCATTACCTACAAAATGAAAGATGGCAGCCTGGTGCGCCGTCAATATATGGCTGATCCGCAATTGCTTGCCGATGCGGCAGAGGAAATCCGGTCAAATCCCGAATTTATTAAGGCATCCAATGCGCTGTTTGCGTTAAAGGATCCTGATACGATCGAGTACCTTGCCGTTTATAATGGGGCAAATGGGATACAGATGGCGAATGTAGCAGACCAACAGTCGCTGGCAGCCATCAGAAAAGCGCTGGAACAGGATGCAATGTCTTCAAAAGCAGCAATGTTTGCGCCGGGTACCAATTCAGATGCCGGCTCTGTTGAGTTTTATATCGGAAAAGATATGACACAGGTTAATATCTACCAGCAGGTTAGTTTGGGAGATGAGCAGACGATCAAAGCGATTCGGTCATCTGTGCCGGACGGTCAGCTGTTTGCTTCGGCCGAGCTGGTTTCTGAGGCGTATATTGTGGAAGCAGAAAACAAAGGAGATTTGCAGGCATTAAATGAATTTATCTGGAGTGAAGAGGAAACGCCGGACTTAAAGGATATGCCGCTCAGCTACCGTGAAGTAACAGACAAGGCGGAAATTAAGAAGCTGTTAAATCCAGCGGGACTTACTGAAAACAGCAGCCGGCTGCTCGTTTTAAAATGGGAAGAAAATGCCGGATATTCAAACATTACTATTTCCGGCTTGAAAGAATAAAAACAAGCAGTGCCTTGCAGGGCACTGCTTTTTGCTGTCAGCGAACGAGGGACTGCCAGGACGCGGCATGATGAACGGCGATTTGGCATTCACACTCTGTGGCAATTTTGTTTACTTCCCGATTAAAGTAAGCCGGGCTTTTTCCATAAAAAGAAATTCCTGCTGCTTCGGCTTCTTTAATGGTTTCAACCGCGATGATTACTTCTTTGCCAGCATCCCGGCCCAGCGCCAATTCCTTCCGGGCCGCTTCGATAATGCGCTCGGCACTGTCGCGATAAGCCATCACGACTGTATAATCGGCACGGTCAACAACAAATTCCGCCAGTGTTCCGCCGGCTGAAGCAGGAATTTCATCATACCAGAAGGGAATATCCACACCAAGCAGCCAGCCGCTTTCCGCTGCTTGCTTTATCACCTGTTCATACCGGTGAACTGCCCGGGCCTGATCGGTTTCCCACTCGTCGGATAAATACGGCTCAATATCCAGGTGAATGCCATCCCAGTCAAAAGAGCGGATTTGCTCCAAAAAAGCTGCCAGGTCTTCTTGAGTATAAGCAGGTGCTCCGTCCAAAGCATGAACTCTTATATGCTGTTTGTGCAGCTTGTTAATAAAAGAATGATAGACTTGCCCGGGAATGGACGGGTCAAACTGGATATAAACATCTTTAACCTGTTGTTTTTGAAAAAATAAAAGTATTTTATCGGTATTTTGTACAGAGGATAGATCCCATACCCATGTCGCTTTTTCCGGTTCCGCCAATTTGCATCCTCCTAATAAAAAGGAAATGAGAAAAAGAACAAATGCTTTTTTAAGCAATGTAACAAAACCTTTCCTTTAATATGAATTTGTTGTATGAATTTTTTTAATATTTTGTAATATCGTTGTTATTTTGTTTAAAATCCATTAAACTATCGAATAAATATCTATAGCTATCCAGGGAGGAATTTATTTTGAAATCCTATTATAAGTTTACCACAGCCTTCACAGCTGCTGCATTGGCGGTTTCGGCAGGAAGTGTTTCGGCTGCTTCGCCTTTTAAGGATGTGCCGAAAGGATATGAAGAAGCAGTTCAGTTTCTTGCAGATAACGGCATAGCAAAAGGAATAAGCAGCCAGGCGTTTGGTACGCACTCTTCAATTAAGCGGGTTGATGCAGCTGTTCAGCTTGCCCGGGCTTTAGGATTTAGTGAAAAAGATACATATGAAGAAGCTGGATTTACCGATGTGCCTGCAAGAGGGGAATGGGCGGTCAATGCACTGGCCGAAGCCGGAATTGCCTCTGGAAAGTCTTCTGAAACATTTGGCTCGAACGATCCGATTACCCGGGTGGAGGCAGCGAAGTGGCTTGCTTTAGGATATGAATTAGCCATTGATGCTTCCGTTTCCAAAACAAAATTTGGGGATGTAAATAAAAACTGGGCTCCTTATGTAGATGCGCTGCAAAAATCAGGCATCGCTTCGGGCAAAAGTGCTGTAAAATTTGGCGCGACAGACCAGTTATCCCGCGGTGAATGGGCGTTGTTTTTACACAGGGGAGCTCAGCAGCTGCCCGACGGATTTGAGTTATCTGTTATTCATACAAATGACACGCATGCCCACATTGATAATGCAGCCCGCAAAGCAACTGTTATCGAGGCTCTTCGTGAAGAACGCCCTTCTTCCTTGCTTTTGGATGCCGGCGATGTGTTTTCCGGAACTCTTTACTTTAATGAATTTAAAGGACAGGCAGACCTTGAATTTATGAATTTGCTTGGCTATGATGCGATGACATTCGGCAATCACGAATTCGACCTTGGCACAGAGCCGCTGGCGGCATTTATTAAAAATGCCAAATTCCCATTTGTATCGGCAAATGTAAATGCGGGCGCGGATGCTAATCTTTCTTCGTTAATGAATGAAACGGTAACGGATAAGCCGATGAACGGTGAAGTGTACAACGGCATTATTAAAGAAGTGGATGGTGAGAAAGTCGGTATTTTCGGCTTAACCACAGCAGAAACAAAATCCATTTCGTCTCCTGGAGATGATGTGGTTTTTGAGGACTATATCAAAGAAGCGGAAAAAGCAGTGGCGTCTTTTGAAGCGGAGGGCATAAATAAAATTGTGGCGCTGACTCACATCGGCTTCCAGGATGGCGGCGGTGATAATGATGTGACGCTGGCAAAAGAAGTGGAAGGCATTGATATCATTATAGGCGGCCATTCCCATGACAAGCTGGATGAGCCGTATATTGATGAAACAGGCGATGAGCCAACCATTATTGCGCAGGCAAATGAGTATAACAAATTTGTCGGCACGCTTGATGTTGTTTTTGATGAAGATGGTGTGGCGACGGAGTATGCGGGTGAACTGATTGAAGTAGATGCGCAAAATGACGATGACACCTATGTTTTTGAAGAAAATGCAGAGGTGAAAAAGATTTTAGCGGAAAAATATACACCGGCTGTTGATGAAATGAAAGCCACGGTTGTTGGGTCTGCTTCTGCGGCGCTTGATGGTGAACGGGCAAACGTCCGTACAAAAGAAACCAATCTTGGCAACTTAATTACAGACGCTATGCTTGCCAAAGCGAAAACAATTGATGCTGCCACTGTCATTGCCCTGCAAAACGGCGGCGGTATTCGTGCTTCTATTGATGCGGGCGATATTACAATGGAAGAAGTCCTGACTGTTATGCCGTTCGGCAACGCACTTGCGATTATGGAGTTAACCGGTGCAGAAATTAAATCGGCGCTTGAGCACAGTGTCAGCCTTGCCCCGGATCAAAATGGCGCCTTTTTGCAGGCGGCCGGCTTAAAATTCACTTATGACTCCTCGAAGGATGCAGGATCGCGTGTGACAGCCATCCAAGTCAATGAAAACGGAAGCTACAAACCGATTGAAGAAGCAAAAACATACAAGGTTGCGACCAACACATTCACTGCAAAAGGCGGCGACGGCTACACAATGTTTAAAACAGCGTATGATGAGGAGCGTGTGAGCGAGCCAGGCTACGTTGACTGGGAAACATTCACAGAGTATTTAAAAGCAAATCCAAATGTGAATGCAGCAGCAGAAGGCCGGATTACGGATACAGCAGCACAATAATATTTCTAAAAACCGTTCAGGCAATGGAGAATGCCTGAACGGCTTTTTCTTTTTATAATGAAATTCTGATAATTTCTTCTTTTTTGCCAGAAACGGTGGTATAATTTTTTGGATAAAGCGCATTTTCATCTAGGAATGCAGATCAGCAAGGAGTGGCAGAGAAATGATCGTATGTAAATTTGGCGGCACATCCGTTGCCAGCGCCGAACAAATTAAAAAAGTAGCATCTATCGTAAAAGAGGATCCAAAGCGGAAAGCGGTTGTTGTTTCCGCACCCGGTAAACGCTTTGGCGACGATATAAAAGTAACAGACTTGTTAATTGCGCTTGCTCATGCATCCCTTCAGGATCAAAATGCGGAAGCGGAATTACAAGCAGTCGTCGATCGTTATGCGGATATTGCAAAGGGCCTTGGCCTTGATAATACGATCGTAAAGGTGATTGAACAGGATTTGCGCGGACGCCTGCAGGAAAACCGCGACAATCCGCCATTGTTTATGGACCAGCTGAAAGCGAGCGGGGAAGACAACAACGCGAAATTAATCGCCGCTTATTTCACAAGCATCGGGCTGGAAGCAGAATATGTGAATCCGAAAGAAGCAGGCTTAATTGTCAGTGATGAGCCAGGACGTGCCCGCGCTCTTCCGGAAGCATATGAAAATCTGGCAAAGCTTCGTGATAATGGAAAAATCGTTGTATTCCCGGGCTTTTTCGGCTACACAGAAAAAGGCGTTATGATGACGTTTGCCCGCGGCGGTTCAGACATTACGGGTTCTATCCTGGCTGCTGCTTTAAAAGCAGAGCTATATGAAAATTTTACAGATGTTGACTCGGTATTTGCCGCAAATCCGAATGTGGTGGACAACCCTGCTGAAATTAAGCGGATGACGTATCGGGAAATGCGCGAATTGTCATATGCAGGCTTTTCCGTTTTCCACGATGAAGCCTTAATGCCCGCATTCCAGCATTCTGTTCCAGTTTGCATTAAAAATACAAACAATCCGTCTGCGCCGGGCACAATGATTGTCGCAGAACGCGAATACTCAAAAAGCCCGGTAATCGGCATTGCGGCAGATTCAGGCTTTTCAACGCTGTATGTCAGCAAATATTTGATGAACCGCGAACTCGGTTTTGGCCGCCGTCTCCTGCAGATTTTAGAAGAAGAAGAAGTGTCCTACGAACATACACCGTCTGGCATTGACGATTTATCCGTCATTGTCCGAAGCCACCAGCTTACACCTGAAAAAGAAGAGCGTATTTTAGCCCGCTTCCGTGATGAGCTTCAGGTCGATAAAGCGAACGTAGAGCACGGCTTTGCGATGGTGGTGCTTGTTGGGGAAGGTATGCATAACACACTTGGTCTTTCTGCGCGGGCAACTGCCGCAATTTCCCGTGTAGGAGCAAACATTGAAATGATTAACCAGGGCTCATCAGAAGTCAGCCTTGTATTTGGCATTAAAGCAGAAGATACGGACAATGTTCTGCGCGAGCTTTATAAAGAATTTTTCAGCAAGAGCGCCGTTCTTCAATAATAAATAAAACAGCCGCAGCACTTGTTGCTGCGGCTGTTCCATTCTATCAAGCAGATGGGACAATTTTGTAAATTAAAAGACCCTCCGTTATGACGAGGGCCTTTTCGTCATCTTATTGTAGTTTGTCGAGAATGCTTTTGCCAGACATACGCGTTCTATGAGAATCGCTGTATGATTTACGCAGGTTATGTGTCCCTATGCGTTTTTGGATTTTCGGGTAAACGATTGGAGCAATAATGGCACCGTACTTGATTAACTTTTTCAAATTCATGTTGGTCATCTCCGTTCTAAATTCTTCGTAGTAGATTTTATACCCGTGATCAAAAAAATCAAACATTACATTTAGTATACCACAATGCGATAAAAAATTTCTAACGATAAAAGGTTTTCCGGTTTATTTATGATAAAATAACAAAGTTCGAAACGTGCTTTATAATAGGAATGGACATTCGTAAAGAAAATGAGAGGCATCTTTTTGGCTGTACAAAAAATGCACAATATGTTACCATTCGGAAGTATCCAAAACACAATATCTAGTATGCGATGAAAAGAAGGTACCAGTAATGGTATAAAAGGGAATCCGGTTAAATCCCGGAGCTGTCCCCGCAACTGTAAGTGCAGACGAATGCCCCGGGCCACTGTGAAAACGGGAAGGCGGCAGGAGGATGACGCACGAGCCAGGAGACCTGCCTGCTTTTCTGTAAGCGACACTTTCTTCGGGGGTTGAGAGGTGGAAGCGGCGAATTCTGCCAGTTTCCTCATTTTACTCATTCAGAGCGATGACTCAGCCGAAGAGGCTTGAAGCATCGCTCTTTTTATTGTGTTTACATCAAAAGGAGGAAATGCTTTATGACAATCAGCCTGATTTCAAACATTGATGAATTAGTACATAACATAACAAATGAATTTGGTGAAGAAAAACTCGGGCCGCTTTTGCGTGTAAGCGAGCGCTGGACGGCAAAGCGCCCGGATGCGGATCTGGATGCCTGGTCAAAAGCAATGACGCTTGAAGCGCTTAGTTTTATGGATGAAGAAGAACCTTATTGGACATTTGTGGCGGCGCGAATTTACCTGCAGCAAATATACCGGGCGATCGCAGGAAAACGCGGATTGACGCCGGAGCATGTTTATGGCGATTTTGCCTCCCACATTTACCGTGAAACAGAAAAAGGTCTTTATGATAAGCGGCTGATTGATGCATATACAAAACAAGAGCTTGAAGAAATCGGGAGGCTGATCGAGCCGGCACGTGATCAGCTTTTTACATACATTGGACTGAAAATGTTAATAGACCGCTATGTTGTCCGGGATTTTGATAAAACGCCGGTGGAGCTTCCGCAGGAGCGCTGGCTCACGATTGCAATGACGCTGATGCAAAATGAAAAAGAAAACCGCCTGGCGAAAATTGCCGAATCATACTGGGCAATGAGCAATTTATACATGACGGTTGCGACGCCGACTCTGTCAAATGCCGGCAAACCATACGGACAGCTGTCGAGCTGCTTTATCGACACGGTTGATGACAGCCTTCAGGGCATTTACGACAGCAATACCGATATTGCGACATTGTCGAAATACGGCGGTGGTATCGGCGTATACATGGGCAAAGTGCGCAGCCGCGGCTCTTCCATTCGCGGGTTTAAAGGGGCATCAAGCGGTGTTCTGCCATGGATCAAGCAGCTGAACAACACGGCAGTAAGTGTTGACCAGCTTGGCCAGCGCCAGGGCGCAGTAGCGGTTTACCTGGATGTATGGCATAAAGACGTATTTGCTTTCCTTGACTTGAAATTAAACAACGGGGATGAGCGCCTCCGTGCACATGATATTTTCACAGGTGTATGTCTTCCAGATTTGTTTATGGAAAAAGTAGACGCACGCGAAGAGTGGCACCTGTTTGATCCGCATGAAGTGCGCACAGTGATGGGCTTCTCGCTTGAAGATTATTATGATGAAGCACGCGGCAAAGGCTCATTCCGTGAAAAATATGAACAGTGTGTGCAAAACGAGCAGCTTTCCCGCGAAACAGTGCAGGCAATCGACATTATGAAGCGCATTATGCGCTCGCAGCTTGAAACCGGCGTTCCGTTTATGTTCTACCGCGATGAAGTGAACCGCCGCAATCCGAACAAGCATGAAGGCATTATTTACTCAAGCAATCTCTGCACGGAGATCGCCCAGAATACGAGCGCGACAGAATTTGAGTCTATTTCGCTTGAGGATGATATGGTGGTAACCCGCAAAAAGCCGGGCGATTTTGTAGTATGCAATCTGTCATCTATTAATCTCGGTAAGGCAGTGCCGGCGGATGTATTGGACCGCTTGATTCGCGTCCAGGTGCGCATGCTTGATAATGTTATTGATTTAAACATGATTCCTGTACCGCAGGCAGAGCGGACAAACAGCCGGTACCGCGGCATTGGCCTGGGCACCTTTGGCTGGCACCACCTGCTGGCGCTGAAAAACATCCGCTGGGAAGCGGACGAAGCCGTTCAATATGCGGATGAGCTCTATGAAACCATCGCCCGCTTAACGATCCAGGCATCTATGGAGCTGGCAAAAGAAAAAGGGGCATACCCGTTATTTGAAGGCTCAGAATGGCAGACAGGTGCTT
Organism: Domibacillus indicus; assembly: GCF_000970685.1. Classification (GTDB taxonomy): domain Bacteria; phylum Bacillota; class Bacilli; order Bacillales; family Domibacillaceae; genus Domibacillus; species Domibacillus indicus. The sequence continues at coordinate 381,505 of NZ_LAJB01000003.1, read as the reverse complement.
ATTTTGAAGCGCGCGGCTATGAAGGGGACGAGTGGGAGTCCCTGCGCAAAGAGGTGCGTGAAAACGGTATGCGGAACGGCTACTTAATGGCAGTTGCTCCAAACTCGTCTACTTCCATTATCGCTGGAAGCACGGCAAGTATTGATCCGATTTTCCAAAAGAGCTACTCGGAGGAAAAGAAAGATTACAAAATTCCGGTGACCGTGCCGGATTTAAATGCAGAAACAACCTGGTACTACAAATCTGCTTACTTTATCGACCAGCACTGGACACTGCGCCAGAATGCGGCGCGCCAGCGTCATATCGACCAGGGTGTTTCATTGAATTTGTACGTGCAAAACACGATCAAAGCAAAAGAACTGCTTGATCTGCATCTGGCCGCCTGGGATCAAGGACTGAAAACAACCTATTATGTCCGTTCAACATCAGTAGAATTGCTGGAATGTGAATCTTGTTCAAGCTAAGGAGGAACACCATGACACTTATTGAAAAACGAAAACTAATGGATAAAGAAGCACCAAACCGTTCGACAGCCATTGTAAATGGCCGTTCATCCAACGTGTTAAACTGGGATGACGTGAAATTTGACTGGGCGTATCCAAAGTACAAGCGGATGCTGGGGAATTTCTGGACACCATTTGAAATTAATATGAGCAATGACGTAAAACAGTTCCCGAATTTAGATGACAGCGAGCGGGAAGCATTTTTGAAAATTATTGGCCTGCTTGCACTTTTAGACAGTGTTCAAACAGATTATGCGGGCAAAGTAGCTGACTATTTAACGGACTCCAGCCTGCAGGCGCTGATGATTATTCTCGCCCAGCAGGAAGTAATTCACAATCACTCTTATTCGTATGTGCTCTCAAGCCTCGTTCAAAAGTCAAAGCAGGACGAAGTATTTGATTACTGGCGCAGTGAGCCGGTGCTTGAAAAGCGCAATGACTTTATTATCAAAGGCTACCAGTCATTTGCGGAAAGCCCGACCGTAGAAAATATGCTGGAGTCGATTGTGTACGATGTTATTTTGGAAGGCTTGTTTTTCTACTCGGGCTTTGCCTTCTTTTATCACCTGGCGCGCCACCAGAAAATGGTCGCCTCAAGCACGATGATTAACTATATTAATCGAGATGAACAGCTTCATGTAGATTTGTTCGTGAAAATTTATCAGGAGCTTTTAAATGAATATCCAGAGCTAAACACACCGGATCGCGCCGAAAAAGTACAGGCGATTTTCAAGGAGGCAGCGGAACTTGAAGTGGAGTGGGCCCGTGAAGTAATCGGAGATAAAATTGACGGACTGGATGTCGAGGATGTAGAAGCGTATATTTATTTCTATGCCAACGTACGCTGCCAGCAGCTTGGCTATGATAGACCGTACCCGGATTACCGGAAAAATCCGCTGAAATGGATCAAAGCATATGAAGATGTAGACCTTGGAAAAACGGATTTCTTTGAGCAGCGGTCACGCCAGTATGTAAAAATCAATGTGCAGGATAACGGATTTGATGAACTTTAAAATGAAATAAAAAACGGAAAATGCCGGAGCTTTTTGCTCCGGCGTTTTTGTTATCGTGGGCGGTATACTTTGGCCGCTTTTCGATTATTCATGTATTTTTTAACAATTGGATAAACGATAGGTCCGTACTTCATAGCCATTTTAATTAAATTTTTCATGCCACCAGATGAACGCGCCATATTTTTTCTCACCTTTCCATTGATGTGATTGCTATAAGTGTACCCGGCATTTGGATTGTTAAACATAAGAGCGGGAAAGCTGATATAATGAGAAGCAATGAGAATTTTGGAAAGGACGTGCGTATATTGGCTTTACAGGCTGGAACGATTGTAACATTACGCGTGAAAAACAGACAGGAGTACGGCTGGTTTCTTGAGAACGAAGAGGAAGAGGCTGTCTTGCTTCATAATAGTGAAATAAGGGATGGTTTTGAGCCGAATGAGCCGGTTGAAGTGTTTTTATACCAGGATCACTCCGGGCGGCTGGCGGCAACAATGGACCGCCCATTGATTACGCTTGGAGAATACGGATGGGTGGAAGTGGTCGGAGAAGAAATCAAGCACGGTGTGTTTGTAAATATCGGCATTTCCAAAGACGCACTTGTGTCAGAAGACGATCTTCCTTATAAATTTGAAGTTCGCCCGATTGAAGGAGACAAACTGTATTGTACATTGAAGCTTGATAAAAATGGCCGTTTGTTTGCGAAGCCGGCAACCGAAGAAAAGATCTGGGATATCGCCAGGCGGGCAAATAAAACAGATTTAAATAAAGAATTTACGGGAACCGTCTACCGGACAGGCAAAGCCGGTACCTGGATCGTAACGGATAATTTATACCGGGCTTTTCTGCATCCGAGCGAACGGGAGGATGAGCCGCGTGTCGGACAATCAGTGTCAGGCCGGATTATTGCCGTTCATGACGATGGTTCTGTCAACGTATCGCTGTTAGGGCGCCGGGTTGAACGCCAGGCAGACGATGCGGAACATATTTACGACTATTTAATGGGACGGGGAGGCAAGATGCCTTACTGGGATAAGAGCCTTCCAGAAGAGATCGAGAAACGCTTCGGTATCAGCAAAGGCGCGTTTAAGCGGGCTCTTGGCAAGCTTATGAAAGAAGGGCGGGCGTACCAGGAAGACGGCTGGACATATGCCGGCAAAAAACCGGAATAATCTTTTTAAAGAAAAGGTTATGGCGCGATTTGAAGTGATTTTGGCGCGATTTTTTGAAGAACTGGCGCAATAAAACAGGGAAATGGCGCGATTTAATAGAAATCGCGCCATTTCTGTCTAGAAACACGCCGTTTTTCAAGAAAAACGCGCCGTAGTTTCTGCTAATTCCGTTAATCGTTGTCATTCGTTAAGTTCAGCTTGGTAATAAGCGCAAAGAATAAGCTTAGCAAAATCGCCACTACTGTTGCGAGCGCCATTCCTTTCAGCTGCAGGTACCCCCATGTGAAAGTAGCACCAGAGAGCCCGATCACAAGCACAATAGTCGTTAAAATCATATTGGTCGTTTTAGAGTAATCCACTTTTGATTCAACAAGCATACGCAGGCCGCTTGCTGCGATAATTCCGAAAAGCAGCAGGGAAATTCCGCCCATAACCGGTGTTGGAATGGTTGAAATCAAAGCAGATAATTTTCCGAAAAACGATAATATGATCGCCATAACGGCTGCCCCGCCAATTACCCAGACAGAATATACTTTTGACAGTGCCAGTACACCTATGTTTTCGCCGTAGGTTGTATTAGGTGTGGAGCCGACAAAACCAGAGATCACCGTGGAAATGCCGTTTCCGAACAAGGAAACACCGAGACCGGGCTTTTTCATTAAATCGCGTTTGACAATATTCTGTGTAACAACAAGGTGGCCGATATGCTCGGCAACGACAACAAGAGCGGCCGGCGCGATAATCGCAATACTCGTCCAGTCGAACTCTGGTGCATAAAATTGCGGAAGAGCAAACATTTTTGCTTCCCGAACTGGAGTAAAGTCTACCATGCCAAACATCGCTGCAATAATGTAACCGGCAATAATCCCGATTAAAATCGGAATGATTTTCAGGAAGCCGCGGAACATTACATTACCAACAATCGTAATCCCAAGGGTCAGCATTGCGACAATAATCGTATTTCGATCCGGCGACCAGTTTTCTGAGCCGTCCGAGATAATACCTGCCATTTGCGCCGCAGTCGGCACAAGCTCGAGTCCAATAACGGCTACGATGGCGCCCATGGCCGCCGGAGGAAAGACAACGTCAATCCAGCCAGTGCCGGCAACTTTAATAATGCCCGAAATAAGAATAAAGATAAGGCCGACGATGATAAAGCCGCCCAGTGCCTGGTTATAGCTTCCTTCGGCAAGAACTAAAAAGACCGGGGACAAAAAAGCGAAGCTGGAGCCGAGATAAGCCGGGATCTGTCCTTTACAAAGAAAAATGTACAAAAGCGTGCCAATGCCGTTCATTAATAAAATGGTGGCAGGGTTAACGCCGAATAAAACAGGGACTAAAACTGTAGAGCCGAACATAGCAAATAAATGCTGGAGACTAAGCGGGATCAATGCCGGAATCGGCGGCCGCTCGTCAACTTGATAGGTACGCAAACTATACTCCTCCTAAATGACACACAAATTGTAGTTATTATACTTTAAAAATGACCATTTGACTACATGAAAAAAACAGAACCCCCAAAAAGGCTCTGTTTAAAAGTTACTGCATCATTAAAAGTTCTTCAAGGTCCAATTCATCGATAACCCCATCCTGGTTGATATCTTCGGTTACGTCAAGTACGTCGATGACGCCATCGCCATTCTGGTCTTCAAGTACAGGAAGCAGCTCTTCCTCCGCTGCTGGTTCTTCTGCAGCCGGTTCTTCTATAACCGGTTCTTCCTCAGCGGCAGGCTCTTCTTCGGCAGGTATTTCTTCGATGGGTTCTTCCTCTGGTTCTAAATAAGGAATTTCTTCTTCAGGAACCTGTTCCATGTAATCTTCAACAATAACGTCCTCTTCGGCTTTTTCTTCCACAGGTGCTTCCTCATACCACCAGTCTTCGGGAATATCATAGTAACCATATGTCTCATCGTCACTATATTCACCGCCGTCAAAATAGGCATCATTGTTCCAGTACTCCTGAAAAAACAGCAGGCCGTCTTCCGTGTAAAAAAGATTAGTAACTTCATCTTCTGAAAGAGGAGCAGCACTCCAATCATTCAGCATATCCGCTACATCTTTATAGGGAATGCTAAAGCCGATCGATTCTTCTTCCATTGACTTGGCCGAATTAATCGCAATAACACGACCTGTGCGCTTCGATACAAGCGGGCCGCCGCTGCTTCCGGGTGCAATAGCCGCCGATGTTTGATAGATATTGTCATAGGAATGAGGATCAATAATAAAGCTGCGGTCTACACCGGTAATGTAGCCGAATGTAGCCGTGTTTTCAAGTGAAAGTGGACTGCCAAGGGCGATGACTTCATCTCCAACCTGCGCTTTTTCATCCATCTCCATGTTTAGCGGTGTCCGGCCGGCCAGGCCCGGCACCCGAACAAGGGCGACATCTGTTTCGTTGGAATACCCGACGACAGTTCCTTCATGCTCGGTGCCGTCAATGTCTTTTACAATAACGTACACGGTCCCTTCCACCACATGTGCATTGGTTGCCACATCGCCCTGGTCATTAATTAAAAAGCCGGATCCCTGTCCATAATCGGTGAAGACGGTAAACACATTTTGCTGGGTCGCTGCAATAAGGTCAGTCAGCGATTTTTGTTCCTCTGCCGCTATTTCCTTTGGCGGGGCTACCGTCTCGCGGACAACAGCCTGTGCTTCCTGCTGTACAGGCTGAACGGCTTTTTGAGGCTCTTCTTTATTGCTTAATAAATAATAAATAAGGCCGCCGAACCCAAGCGCTATGACGATACATAAGAAACCAAGAAATTTAATAATAGGAAAGGATTGATTGCGCTTTCTCCCGCAGCCCGGGCAAAAGCGGGCGCGGCTTCCTACTTCCGTGCCGCATTTTGAACAAAACATTGAGGCACCTCCAATCGTTCTACATATTTTTCATTATATACCAATTCATATATGCAAAATAGAGCCTTGAAGGAGAAATCATTTTAGAAATCAAAAAAGCTGCCTCTTTCATTAAGAGGCAGCCGGCTTATCAGCTTACTTTTTTTCTTTCTTTTTTAAACTGGCCCTGGAAAAAGTCATCTGTTTCATTTTTAATCACCTTATACAGCAAAACTAAGCCGATTAAGTTTGGAATCATCATAAGCGCATTGGCCATATCCGCAAATGCCCAGACGGTCGTTAAACTTGCGACAGCACCGATTCCTGCTGCTGCAATATATACGGCGCGGTATACACCGATAAACCGGACGCCCGCTAAATACTCAAAGCATTTTTCCCCGTATACGTACCAGCCGACAATCGTTGAAAAACCGAAGAAGATCACCGACAGTGTAACGATCCATTCGCCGACAGTGCCAAGCACCGAGCCGAATGCGGCGGTTGTCAGGGCTCCTCCTTCAAGAGCAGCGTTATGCGGCACACCGGACAGGGAACCGCCCGTTGGGTCCCAAAAGCCAGTCATAAGCAGGGTGAGCCCCGTCATGGTGCATACGATGATCGTAACGATAAATGTCCCGGTCATCGCTACAAGAGCCTGTTTTACCGGGTGATCCGCCCGTGCGTTGCCGGCGATAAGAGCCGCTGTTCCAAGCCCTGCTTCATTTGAAAAAATGCCGCGGGATATACCGTTGCGAATCGCTTCAGAGACAACGATGCCCATAAAACCTCCTGAAGCGGCAACCGGATGGAAGGCATAATGGAAAATAAGCTGGAACGAAGGAATAATTTGATCATAATTCATGGCGATAATGATTAAAGAGCCGCCAATATACAAAAACGCCATAATCGGAACGAAAAAGCCGGCTACTGTACTAATGCGCTGGAGCCCGCCCAAAATAATAAGAGCTGTTAAAATAACGAGAATCAAGCCGGTTATCCAGCCGTCAATACCAAGGAAATTATCCATTACATCTGCAATTGTATTGGACTGAACACTGTTGCCGATGCCAAGCGCAGCAAAGGCTCCAAACAGGGCAAAAGCGACCGCGAGCCATTTAAACTTGCGGCCAAGTCCCAATTCTATATAGTACATGGGACCGCCGGAATACTCGCCATTTTTATTTTTGACGCGGTATTTCATTGCAAGAAGAGCTTCAGCGTACTTGGTCGCCATGCCGAGCAGTCCGACAACCCACATCCAGAAAATCGCCCCGGGTCCGCCGATCGTAACGGCCGTTGCCACCCCGGCAATATTGCCGTTGCCGATTGTTGCCGCAAGGGCGGTCATTAATGCTTTAAAGTTGCTGACGTCACCTTCCGCTTTTGAATCTTCCGCTGATTCTTTCGTAAAAGCCAGCTTAAATGCATATAAAAGCCGGTGAAACTGCAATCCGCGCAAAAGGATTGTCAGAAATAATCCCGTTCCAACCAGTAAAACTAAACTGGGGGTTCCCCAGAGAACTCCATTAATTTTTTGTAGAATATCCAGCATAAAGCTTGTACCTCCCTGAATCGATGATGTTTTGTCGTTATGTCCAGCTGATGTTTCTATCGTTTTTGTTAAAATACAAAAAAGAAGGCAGGGGTTTTTGGTGAAATGCACAATGTAGTATACCAACAGAAGAAAGGGCTGTCATAGAATTGACTAAAGTTCTACTATTTGAAAAATTTCTTCTTCTTTATAAAAACGAATGAATAAAAGAAAATTTAACAAAATGTTCGTAAATATAAGGAGCTCTTTTCGCGGGTGTTGTAAGCGTTAACAATAATGAATTCTATCGAAAAGCTAATAGAGGCACCCTTGATTAGTAGGGCGTGTTATTTTATAATTCGGGTATTGATAAAGCACAAATTTTCAGATTATCGAAAATAACACGAATGAAGGAGTAAGATGATGACACGAGTGTATAATTTCTCAGCAGGCCCTTCAATGCTGCCTCTAGAGGTGCTTGAAAAAGCACAGGCCGAACTTACAAACTACGCAGGTTCCGGCATGTCGGTGATGGAGCTGAGCCATCGTTCGAAATGGTTTACAGAAATCATCGAAACAGCGGAAGCCGTTTTGCGCAAGCTAATGAACATTCCGGACAACTATAAAGTGTTATTCATTCAGGGAGGCGCTTCCCAGCAGTTTGCAATGGTGCCGATGAACTTGTTTGCCGGCAGCAAAAAAGCAGATTTCGTTAATACAGGCTCCTGGTCAAAAAAAGCGATCAAAGAAGCAAAAAAATATGGGGAAGTACGTGTTATTGCGTCTTCTGAAGATAAGAACTTCAGTTACATACCGGCTGTGACCGCGGACATGATCGACCCGGAAGCGGATTTTGTTCATATTACAACGAACAATACGATTGAAGGAACCGTTTTTAATTCGATTCCGGACACAGGAAACGTACCGCTTGTAGCGGATATGTCGTCGAATATTTTGTCAGAAGAAATCGATGTTAGTAAATTCGGCATTATTTATGCCGGGGCGCAAAAAAACATCGGGCCGGCCGGATTAACGCTTGTCATTATTCGTGAAGACTTAATCGGGAAAGCAGATGCGTCAGTACCGACTATGCTGGATTATAAAACACATGCAGACAGCGGTTCGCTTTATAATACCCCGCCAACGTTCGGAATTTACATGGCAAAGCTTGTTTTCGAATGGCTGGAACAGCTTGGCGGCCTCAAAGCAATGGAAAGCATAAACCGTGAAAAAGCAGCCATTTTGTACAACTACCTTGATCAGTCTTCTATGTTCAGTTCACCGATCGAAAAAGCGGACCGTTCGTTAATGAACATTCCATTTGTTTCTCCAAGCGAAGAGCTGGACGCTTTATTTGTGAAAGAAGCGAAAGAAAAAGGGCTGGAAACATTAAAAGGACACCGTTCGGTTGGCGGAATGCGTGCAAGTATTTATAACGCGATGCCGGTTGAAGGCGTAAAAGCACTTGTTGCTTTTATGGAAAAATTCGAACAGACTCACTCAGTGGAAGGGAAGTAACGAAACGTGTATACAATCAAATCAATGAATAATATTGCCGAAGTCGGCTTGAATGTATTTAACAACGCAGAAAATTTTCAAGTTAATGATGATACAAATGCGCCTGATGGAATTATTTTGCGAAGCGCAAATCTGCACGATGCGGAATTTAACCAGAATGTAAAAGCAATCGCACGGGCAGGCGCAGGGGTCAATAACATTCCTGTTCAGGCGTGCACAGAGCGCGGAATTGTTGTTTTCAACACACCGGGTGCAAATGCTAACGCAGTAAAAGAACTGATTTTAACAACAATCATGGCGGTTTCCCGCAATTTGTTCGACGGTGTCAGCTGGACAAAAGAATTACAGGGACAGGGCGATGCGATTCCGAAGCTTGTCGAAGCAGGCAAAAAGCAATTTGTCGGCCGTGAAGTAAAAGGAAAAACGCTCGGCGTTATCGGCCTCGGCCATATTGGAGCGCTGGTAGCGAACAATGCGCTCGACCTTGATATGGATGTTATCGGCTTTGACCCGTTTATTTCTGTCGATACGGCTTGGAATTTGTCACGCAACGTACAGCGGGCTTTGACAATTGAGCAATTATTTGCAGCGAGCGACTATATTACAGTACATGTTCCCTTAACAGACAACACACGCGGCATGTTTAACAAAGAAGCATTCTCTGTAATGAAAAATGGAGCGGTTATCCTGAATTTCTCACGCGGCGAGCTTGTAAACGAGGAAGATATGCGTGCGGCGCTTGAGAGCGGCAAGGTCGGCAAATATGTAACAGATTTCCCGAATGAAAATGTTATCGGCATGAAAAATGTGATTCCGATTCCGCATTTAGGGGCATCCACTACAGAATCAGAAGAAAACTGTGCGATTATGGCGGCACGCCAAATGAAAGATTACCTGGAAACAGGCAATATTAAAAACTCTGTAAACTTCGGGAATGCAGAACTTCCATTTACCGGGAAGCGCCGGGTTACGGTAGCCCACAAAAATGTGCCAAACATGGTTGGCCAGATTACAGGAGCCCTGTCTGAATATGATTTAAATATTGCAGACATGGTAAATCGCAGCAAAGGCGACTATGCTTATACGCTCATTGATATTGACAACCAGGTAAATGGTGAAGTGATTCCTGGTTTAACTGAAAAACTATCTACTATCTCCGGCGTGATTTTGGCCCGTATTATCTAAACAAAAAGCGGTTTTAAGCGTATTGCTTAAAACCGCTTTTTTATTTGTAAATAAATTTTTCCCTTACTTGAAAATTTTTGAAACCATTTTTCTTTTTTTCATGTATGATTAAGAGAAGTAAATGTGAATGGGGGATTTTGTTTGAAGAAGTGGAAGCAAATCATGGCCGCAGCTGCCAGTGTCTCGCTTATCGTCCCGGGTGCGGCATTCGCTGAAGTGCCGTTATCGGATAAAGAAGCGCAGTATAAAACAGCCCAGGTCGATAAGCAGGTAACGGATTCACAAACACTTGTGATTAAATACTCCGGGGCACTGCCGGAAAGTGTACATAAAAAAGCAGGTGTATCGGTTATAAAGCGTCTCCCCGGCTTAAAATATGATGTTGTGCAGGTACCTAAATCCAAGAAGCTGAGCGAGGTCATCAGCGTTTACAAAACACGCTCAGAAGTAAGGGCGATTACACCGAGCATTCAATACAAAGCCGCAGCTGGAACGCCTGATCCGAAAGCGTCCAGGATGAATCATTTGGCAATGCTGAATATGGGAAAAGCTCTCTCATATGCCGGGAAAAACAATGTAACAATTGCTGTTGTTGATTCCGGTGTGGACTATAAGCATCCGGATTTAAAGGCGAATTTGCTGAAGCCGTATAATGTCGTAAATCCAGCACGGAATCCCGTTCGTCATATGCATGGGACGCACGTGGCGGGCATTATTTCATCCTTAAAAGATAACGGCCTTGGCGGCTACGGTATTTTTCCGAACGCGAAGATTCTGCCGGTTGATGTGTTTAACGGCTCTGAAACCGCTAATGACTTTGCGATTGCAGAAGGCATTACGTACTCAGTCGATCAAGGGGCAGATGTTATTAATTTAAGTCTTGAGAGTGCCCTGCCATCCGCTGTTATCGAAGAAGCCGTTCAATACGCTATTGATTCCGGCGCAGTGGTAGTGGCTGCGGCAGGAAATGGAGCAACAGACCAGTATGCATACCCGGCTGCTTATCCGGGCGTCATTAGCGTAGGAAACATAAATGGTTCAAAAACCTTATCAGACAGCTCCAATTATGGCGCCTCGGTTGACGTAGTGGCGCCGGGTGAAGACATTTACAGCACTTACTATGACGCAGAGTCCGGCTCAAAATTTGAACGGCTTACCGGTACATCAATGGCGTCACCGATGGTAGCAGCTGCAGCTGGTTTGCTCAAATCCAAGTATCCGGACTTAACCGCGTTTGAGATCGAATACATTTTAGAGCAGACGGCAACGGATCTTGGCGAAAAAGGATACGACTTAACCTATGGAAACGGCTTAATTAACCCGTTAAATGCGCTCAAATTTGATATCAAAAAGCTGCCGAAACGCCCTCAGGTTTCCGGCGAAGAAATTTTAAAAACAGCAAAAGAAATTAAAGAAGGCAGTCAGTCATTTAAAGGAGCATTTAAATCCCCGGGAACGATGCACTGGTTTAAAGCAAATGTAACAGAAGGGCAGCATGTGCAGACCGTTCTTGATGGAAGTAAAGGATATGACTACGCCCTGGAATTATATTTTATTCCGGAAGGCGGAGATCCGCAGTACATTCGTGATGTAGACCGGACCCTGGTAAACGGCCAGGAAGGGTATCTGTATACAGCCAGTGAAGCGGGGACACTCGTTATCGGGGTAAAAGATGCGAACGGCAACTACAATGCAGCCGGAAAATCCGCTTTCACGCTGCAGGCGGAAAAGCTGGCGCCGATTACACCGGATCAAGCTTCGCCTGAACAGCCGGTCGCGATCACGTCACTTCCATACACGAAAAATGACTTTACATTATACAGCGGAGAACCAGAAATGCCGGATTCGGATTATTTCACTCTATCGGTAGATGAAGAAAAACTGCTGTCTCTATCTGTTTCAGCCCTGCCCGGTGTTGATTCTGCCATTAATGTGTATATGAAAGAGGGCGAGGAAGAGTATTCAATTGTGAACGGAAATAACTACCCTGTAAACGAAGGCGAAACCGTCTCGTTCCAGGCAGTGCCGGGAGCGGAATACAAAGTCGAAGTAACGAACGGGGCATTTAACGAAGATATTTTCTTTGGCTCTATTACGGACCTTCTTTCGCTTGATGCTTCCATGCTTGATTTGCTGTCGGCAGGTGAATCGGCAGCACCGTATACCTTTAAAGTAGAAGAACGGACGATCCCGGTGGATGAAGATGGGCTGCCGGAAGAAGCAACGCTTGAAGACAGCCTGGCAGATGGAGAGATTACACCGGACGAGTATGGTGAAATGAAAGAAGAAGAACTGATTGATGGCGAAGAAGAACCAGCCGAAAGCGGCTATATCCTTGAAAAAGCCGTTCCTTATACAGTTGGCAGCAGCAAACAGGGGTATTTCCAGTTTGTCTTTGATGAAGATTATTACCGCTTCGTACCGAACTCTGATGGCATTTATTCATTTGAAGTCAAACAAGCGGGAGCCCAGCCTCCATCTATGACAATAATGGAAACCGACCCGGAAACGGGAGAACTGATTCCTGTTACCGGCAACGGGGGAGAAATGGATTTAATCTCGGCGCTGCTTGGCGGCCTAAGCGAATCAGGAAAAGTAAACGTGGCTTTAAAGAAAGGAAAGTCTTATATTCTGCAGGTATTGAACAACGCTGAAAACATTTCAGCAGATCCATACACGATTCAGTCGAAACGGATCGCAAACCTGCCGGCAGAAAAAGATTCAGACGCCAATTTACCGGAAAATGGCTTAAATGTAACAGCCGGCAAGGCGGTGCAAAACTACTTTATTCAGTCTGGAGATATGGATTATTACTATTTTATGAACGGCAGCAGCCCGCGCATCTATACGCTGGATATAGCCGGAAGTCCCCTTACTGCCTCGCAGAAAGCGGGTATTCCACTTGAGCTTCGCCCGGGGCATATCTTTTCTGGCGGTATCGCAGAGGATACAAATGGGGATAAAATATTAGATGAGGAAGAAATGAAGCGCATCATGCCGTTTGGTCCAGATTTCCTTTCTCTACTGTCTCTTGCCATTGAGCCTGATGTTCATACCTCTTTTGCGGCAAAAGAAGGAACCGGCTATTTCATTCAAGTGGCACCATTTTTACAAACAGGCCCGAATTTGCAGCCATATGAATTCAAAATAGGCGCTACCTATAACCAGACGAAGGATGGAGACGGGAAAGTCACCAATCATGTGCCGGCCAAGCCGCTTGCCCTTAAAACAACAGGCGGAAAATATGGTGCGAGAGGCTACTTTAATACGGGGCTTTCATTCGGTGATACCGATCATTTTGCGCTTAATCTGAAAAAAGAAAGCAGCGTATCCATTTCACTTTCTGCTGGAAAAGGCCTTGACGGCGTAATAGAAATTTATAACGCAAAAGGGACGCTTGTTTCTTCGTTTGATCACTATGGCAAAAATGATGAAGAGCTTGCAAATCTGAAACTGGCAAAAGGAACATATTATATTGAAGTAAGTGAAGCGAATGGAACAGCTTCAACCGTTCCATATGAATTGATTGTGAAAAAGTAAACCAAAAGGGGCTGCCTTAAGAGGCAGCCCCTTTTTTTATTTAATGGTTTCATTTGCAAGCATTAAGCCGATGGTATTGTTTTGTTTCCATATACTTGAGAAGTACACGAGCGGGACTGGACGGTTGCCGACATATGGAGATACTTCAATCGTAAATCCAGGCTTCTGCTCGTTTTGGACAAACCAGTCATTAAATCCGCCGCCGCTCGGGTTTGAACGCGGAGCGACCAGGCTGTAGCCTGTTTTGGCGCTTACTTTTTTGGCTAACGCATAATCACGTGTTTTACGCGCACCGGACTGATGAAAATGCCAAAAAATAATTTGTCCTGAGCTATGATAGGAAGCGCTCGTTTTAAAGGAATGCTTTAACGTGAAATCGTACATTGCTTTGGCCTCGGGCTCACTCAGCGGTTTCGGACCTTTGTAATTTTGGGAAGAAGGCTTCCCAGGATTGCAGCAGATCGTAGACCAGGTCGCCGGATACTGGCGGTTTAAATCAACGCCGCGTACGTTTGCTTTCCAGGCGGAAAAATTCGCGCTGCCGCCGTTTATTTTTAAAGCAGCCGCTTTATTTTTTGCGCTGTTCGCTCCAAGCTGAACAAGAGAAACACCATCAGGATTCACCATCGGGACAAAATAAAGCGATGTTTTCTTTAAAATAGACTGAACATTGTATCCGTTCATTCTGCCATTGGTTTTATAAAGACTCGCATATTGATCGGCCATTTCCATTACTACATTCGTAGTAATATGCTCGCGGGCATGGTGGGAGGCATTGATCAATACTTCTTCTTTGCCGGTGCCAAGCTTCAGGGCATACAAATCGCGGCCATCCACGGATTTTCCGATGGTTTCAAGCGAAGCGATATCAGGATGCCACTGCACAATTTCTTTTAAATCTTTAATCATCTGGCTGTAGGTAATGGTTTTATAAGGGTCCACGTAGTTGCCTGTATATAAGGCAGTGTCGGCTTTACGGACATAAGCGCTTCTGCCGCCGATACTGACGATATAATAATCACCATATGCGGCGCGTGTGTCCAGCATAACACCCGGAAGCATACGGGCCATGACAGAAAGCTGCCCATTTTTCGAATAAAGAAGCTCGGCTGTTTTTTTTATCATTACTTTATTCCGGTACGCTTTTCCTGTTTGAACACCGCCCGAAAGAGCGGCGGAAGGCAAATAGGAAACTTCAGACTCTTTTACATAAGCGGTGCCATTGCCCAAAATAAAAGAAACATAGCCATTTTCCGAGCTTTTTTTCTTCCATATTTCTCCTGAAAGCAAGCGGCCTGCTTTCACCATCTGCCCATCTTTCTGTTCAAATAACTCGGCATCTGAAAGAAGCTGAAAATAAGCTCCGGTGCTGGCTTCAGAAAGAGTTGCAGCCGGTACAGAAGCGGACACAGATTTTTCGTTAGAAGCAGAAGGTTCCGAGGCAGGTGGTGCAAGATAGGCGGTATTGATAAATCCGATCTGGCCGTTCCATTCGACTGTTGCTTCTTCGCCTGAACGGCTGATTAAAAGGACATTCGTTCCGGCTGAAATCGAAACTCCCTGCCGGTTCTCGCTGTCTGATGGCGAAGTAAAGAAAACCGTGTCGACTGTTGTTTCCATATACACAGAAGCAGCTTCCTCCGCCTCGGAGACAAACGGGGGGAACAAGCAGAAGAGGAGCAGGGCAGTAAATAGAATTAAAGAATAATTTTTCATTTTTTCCTCCAAATAGACTCTTTTGTTACTATTTTACCAGAATAAAAGAATATAAAGGAAGAAAACATAAAAAAACTGCCTCTTATTAAAAGAGGCAGCAGGATGCTTACGATAAAAAGCCCATAAGCGTATATTTCATTTTTTCAGTGCGGGACAGCTCGTTCCACGGTTTCTTTTTCACATGGTCGGCATCAATCGGTGTAATGAAAGGGCCGTGCTTCATAACCAGCTCATGCGGGTCAATGACAATCACTTCTCCGGCTTCTACACCGCTTGTAACTTGATAGATGCCATCAACGTGAAGGTCGGTTTCAATTTGCCGGCGCTCTAAAAGTCCCTGCGTGTTTAAAACGACAGCATACGCTTTTTTATTTTTCTTTACAATAGCGGTATTTGGAATCGTTACGGCACCGCTTGCTTCAGCTGTCACAATTTTTACGTTCGCTTTCAACCCTGGATACAGCTCACTTGTTTCACCATCTGTCAGCTGGGCCGAGTAAGGATACAGGCTTTTTCTTTTTACTGACGGCTCCTCTTCAGGGTATGAGCTGACCAGGTCCAGGGAGCCGCCGAACTGTCCGAGCGTTGTATCAACTGCCACTTCAATTCTTTGTCCTGTTTCTGCTTTGGCAACCTGCTTTTCATCCAAAACACCCTGCACAGCAGGAACCGATGAATTAATAATTAACAATGGATTATTAAGGCTTGTATCAACTTCTTTTACATAGCCCTCACTTGTACTTTTCACGATAAGGCTGCTTTTCTTCGCTTCCTGGGCGGCGATCAGTGTATCGTACTTTTTCACTTCTTCCTGAAGCTTTTGTTTTTCGGTTTCCTGCTGCAGGATATCTTTTTCAATCGTTGTACTTGCATCACCATTTTGAATGATCGTAACGCTCGTGTCTCTGTCACTATCGCTGTCAGTATCATAAGAAGAAGGGATATCCGTAGCAGAATTATCGCTTTCCTCGCTCTCAGCTTGTGATAAAAGAATACGCATTTGGCTCAGCTGGTTATCAATTAAGGAAATTTGCTGCTGCGTTTGCTCTTTTTCTGCTGTTAAGCGGGCAATTTCGTCATCAATTCCGTCAGACGAGTATTCAAATAAGTCGGTACCCGGTCCAATCGCATCGCCTTCTTTAACAAAAACCTGCTTGAGCGAGCCTTTGCTTTCATCAAAATAAATCGGATATTCATCGGAAGGGACGATTACACCTTCAGCGGAGAAAGATTGTACCACGTCACCTGTTTCGGAACGATCCCAGTCTGTCAGCCATTCTGATCGTGCTGCTTTGCTGTCTTCTTTAAAAATCAAATATAAATTCCCGGCTATAACGGCGGCACTTGCCACGAGCCAGACCTGTTTTTTTATTTTTTTCACTGTGTCCACCTCTCTTCGTTAAAACAAGTTTTCGACATGAATCGATGTAAACAATGTTGCTAGAATCCAGAATGCAAGACCGATCAAAAATACCATGAAGAAAACGAAAAGAGGTTTTCTTGCTTGCGATGCACGTAAAAAACGATATTGAATAACAAGAATCCAGATTTGAAAAATAGAAATAAAGCTGAAAAAACGAATGGCAATTACGTTGTCTGTTGCATACTGGGCCAGAACACCCAATGAAAAAGGCGAGGAATCACGTGGAATAGAAAAAAACACATTCCATATGATCAGCAGCGCGAATTCAACCAAATAAATTAAAAATACCATGCACTGCAGGGCGATTAATTTTTTAAACTCTAATTCTAGAAATGTCCAGAATAGAAGAGCCGGGATAAAAATAAAGAAAAAAGGAAGCAGCAGCCCTGCAAGCCCCGAACCCGCTGTAAATAGAAGTTTCAGCCATTCATATGTATATATATCGGATTTGGCCATGTAAGTGGAAATGGTTTCACTTTGTATGCCCAAGGCGCCGGCAAGCAAGGACAAAAGGAAACTAATGAAAACCAGTAATGAAAATTTTGTCCATAAACCGCGAATTTTTTCGGCCTGTGATAGCTGTGCGAGTTCATGAGTAGTACGAAACAGCCCTTTGAAAAGCTGAAGCCGATAAATCATTGCAAAATCTCCCATCAAGTAGAATATAAATAGATCAATTTTCATTATATACAACTATTGTTAGATCGACCAATAATAATTCATATTATTGGTCTATTTTTAAATTGTCAGAATTATTAAAAATCAGAAATGTTAATGTAATATAACGAACATCGTAGTGTAATAGTCTTGAAACAGAACCGTGTTACAATCAATCTCGTGTTACAAAACTAGGAGGTAATGATACGTGAAAAAAATGGCCATGTCTTTTCTTGCTGCAATGATGATTTTTTCAGCTTCTGCGGCACAAGCAGCAGCCGCTACTTACACGGTTCAAAAAGGTGATACGCTTTACGGTATTTCAAAACGCTACAGTACAACGGTAGATCAATTGAAGAAGTGGAACAGCCTTTCCTCTAACACTATTAAAATTGGACAAAAGCTTTCTATCGGCAGCACGGCAGCCGCAACTTCTGCTCCGGCGCCACAATCAAGCACAAAAAGCGTTCAAAAAGAACTTACAGTTAAATCAACTGCGTATACTGCATATTGCAGCGGATGCTCCGGCATTACTGCAACAGGCATTAACTTAAAGAAAAACCCAAATGCAAAAGTCATTGCCGTGGATCCTAAAGTGATTCCGCTTGGCACAAAAGTATATGTTGAAGGCTACGGTGAGGCGGTTGCCGGTGATACTGGCGGCGCTATTAAAGGAAATAAAATCGATGTGCATATGTCTACGTCACAAAAAGCAAGAAACTGGGGCGTGCGCACAGTAAAAGTTCAAATTTTAAAATAAATTGTCAAGGGAGCTGGCGCAGGCCGGCTCCCCTTTTTTGTATGTAATTGGTTTATATGTGACGGAATTATTACGAATTCGAGGTAAACGCTTTTATGTAATAAGAACGTCATATTTGAACATAAAAGCGTAACTTTCTTTTAAAAACATTACACTCTTTGGCGTGCTACAATGAATCTCGTTAGGTCGTTGAAGAAAAACGGCCATCCGGGGAAAGGCGTCCTCAATCAAGCGCTTATCGCGCTTTTATATAAATTAGTTGTTGTCCCTACAGTCACGGAAAGCAAAGTGTAAAAAATTCTTGCGTACGCATGCCACGTCATGCCGGCAGGAACAATCCAGGAGGTTTTTCTATTATGAAAAAGCAAATCATGGCACTAGCAGCAACAACAGTAATCAGCGGCGGCGTATTCGGTACTGCTGCATCAGCTAGCTCATATACAGTACAATCAGGCGACACATTATGGAGCATCTCTCAAAAAACGGGTACAACAGTTGACCAATTAAAAGCAGCAAACGGACTATCTTCAAACATGATTTATGCCGGCGAAACAATTCAAACATCTGGTTCAGGCGGCACAGCACAGGCAGCATCAAGCGGCAATGGTACATACACAGTTAAAGCCGGTGATACGCTTTTCAAAATTGCAACAGCACACGGCATCTCCGTTGAATCATTAAAGTCAATTAACGGCCTGTCATCAAATCTAATTTATCCAGGCGAGCAATTGTCAACCAACGGATCAGCTGCACCGGTACAAGCAGCATCAGCACCAGCACAGCACACAACACAAGCAGCTGCCCAGCCTGTACAGGAGTCAGCACCGCAGGGTAAAACAATTACAGTGACTGCAACTGCATACACAGCAGAATGTGCCGGCTGCTCAGGGATCACAGCGACAGGTATTGACCTTCGCAGCCAGCCAAACAAAAAAGTCATCGCGGTTGATCCTAATGTTATCCCGCTAGGCACACGTGTATATGTTGAAGGCTACGGTGAAGCAATTGCCGGCGATACAGGCGGCGCGATTAAAGGCAATAAAATTGATCTTCATGTACCAAACAATGACGCTGCATACAGCTGGGGCGTACGTACAGTTAACGTAACGATCCTTAACTAATCAGCTAATAAAAAAACCGGCCGGTTTTATCCGAGCCGGTTTTTTATATTTCACTTTTTGGGACAGGGCTTCAATTTTTTTAAGGAGGCAGAGGCATTGATTGAAAAAAAGGCGGTAAGATCGGGAAGACTAGATAAACAAATGAATCGTTTTTGGTCTCCCGGGCGTATATAATAGAAGAAAGCAGAAAAGAGGAATGAGCATGAAGCGGTATAAGCATCTCGCAGAAAGTGTTCGATTCAAGCGGCAGGGAGGACACTGGCGGCCACTCGCCGATAATGAAAAGCTGGTATTTGCCGGAGAGGGAAGAAGTGCAGCTGTATTCCGCATTGAAGGAACGGAGAAGGCGCTTAAAGTGTTTTATCCCGATAAGGTTCATATCGCAAAAGAAGAAGCTGATATTTACCGTCTTCTTTCGGGAATCTCTCACTTTCCGGCTCTGCATGAGTCAGGAGGCACGTATATTGTTATTGACTGGGTAGAAGGAAAAACCTTTTTTCAATGTCTCGAGGAAGGAATTGATATTTCTGCCCGGCATATTCAGGAAGCTGACTACGCTCTTTCAGCCGCCAGGAAACGAGGACTCAATCCTTCTGATGTTCATTTGCGAAACATCATGATTACAGAGGCAGGAAGCGTTATGATTATCGATGTTGCCCGTTTTCGCCAGACAAAGGACTGCATGAATTGGGAAGATATTAAAGCGGCGTATTCGACGTATTACACAAAGCCTTTCTTTCCAAAAAGATGGCCAAAATATCTTTTGAATATGATCGGTATTTTATACAAAAAACGGTTATTGCCGGTTCACCGGCCGGATCACGCGAAAAACCCGCAGTAGACTCATGTCACTGCGGATTTTCTTTATCCGTCTTTTAAGGCATGCTTTACACTGGCAGCCAATGTTTCAGCGCCAATTTTAATAATTCGCCTGTCAAACGTCATATAGGGGTGGTGCAGTCCGGGAGTAAGGCCCGAGCCAAGCCCCATCATGCATGCTTTGATGTGCGGGCGTTTAATGGTATAAAAATGAAAGTCATCGCTGCCGGATGTGATAAGCGGTTCAGCCAGCGCTTCTTTGCCGCATACCTCAATAATCCCTTTGCGTAAAAAGGCTTCTGCATCTTCAGATACTTCCGCAGCGGGAGTGAAATCCATCCACTCGTAATCAATTTTCACTTCATACAGCAGGCTGATCTGTTCAATCTTATGCTCTACGGCTTTTTGAAGCTCCAGCAGCACTTTGTTGCGCTGGGCCCGGACATCAAGCCCGAATTTTCCAGAGCCGGGAATAATGTTTAAGCTCTGGCCGCCTGCTTCAATCCGTGTCATTTTCGCTGAATACGGTTCAAAAGGCGAAAAGTTAATCGTATTTAACTGCCGGCTTAAAGAAGACATTACTTCAATCGCATTGACTCCCTGATGAGGCCGTGCTCCATGCGCATCGTCACCGATCACTTTTCCGTTTAAAAAAGCAACAGCGCCGTGGTGAACGGATGAGGTGATTTGTCCAAAAGGAACTTCTTCAATGGGGCGAAGATGAATACCGAATAAATAATCGACATCATCGACCACGCCCTTGCTGACCATTTTCAAGGCTCCGGTGCCTGTCTCTTCCGCCGGCTGAAAGATAAACCGGACTGTTCCATCTCCGTCCGCTATTTCATCCTTTAGCGTTAAAATTGCCCCGATGACAATCGACATATGTGCATCATGCCCGCATGAGTGGTTGGCGCGAAATTCTCCATCCACCTGCTGCCACAGAGCATCAATATCAGCACGTACCGCCACTACCGGCGACCCGCTGCCGATTTCTGCAATAAGGCCGGTACAGTCATCAAATGTATAAGAGCGGATTCCTTCTTTATTCAGCAGCTCCGATATATAGGCGGTCGTTTTTGTTTCTTTCCAGCTGATTTCTGGATGTGCATGCAAATGTTCGAAAATCTCAAGAAGTCTATTTTCAAATGTCAGGTCTGTTTGAGCCATCGCAAGCCCTCCTCCAGTCATTCTTTCTATTAGTATAAGCGAAAACAATATATTTGGCTTAAAAAATACTGAAAATTCTTAGCTTTTTCCTTTTATGATTAATAAACTAATGAATACAGCCGGAAGAGCAAACACAGCCATACTTAAAAAAGCAAGGCGGGGTTCTATTTCATATAAATAGCCTGCCCCAAAAGTTAAAATTGCTGTACTTAATCCCATTCCAAGTGAAGAATATACACCCTGGGCAGCCGGGATTTCCGAAGAGTCAAATTCCTGATACAGCAGCCGGATGAACGCGTAATGGGCAAGCCCAAAAGTAAATGCATGAAATACCTGCACAAAAACATAAACGGCAACTGTCGGAAATAAAAACATGGCTGACCAGCGGAGCACAGCCGCACATGCCGCCCATGTAAACATGACGGGGACGGAAACATGGCGCAAAAACCGGTCCGCTACACTAAAGAAAATAATTTCTGCGGCAACTGCAATATTTAAGATAACACCTGTCCAGACACTGCTGACACCGAGATGCTGCAAATACAGAACGCCGTAATTATAGTAAGCAGCATGTGCTCCCTGAATCAAAATACAGATGATAAGTGCTGTTACAAACCGCCGCGAACGAAACAGCTGGCGAAGCGGAACACGCCGGAGATTTCCGCGTTCCCTGAGCACCGGAGGCATATAATAAAAAGCGGCTGCAGCCATAAACAGCAAGCTTCCAATGAGCATATATAAAATCGCTGCGTCAGTAAAAATAGCGGTTACGATACCGATAAGAAAAACGGCAGCCGTGTAGCCGATCGAGCCCCAGGATCGGCTTTTCCCGTAATGTATCTTCTCTGTTTTCATTAAAAGAGCGCCCATGCTGTCCGCCATAGGCATAATAACCGGATAAACCAGACTGAATGCCACCATAATGAGCAGAAGCGTTCCATAGCCGGAAGCTGGAATAAAGAAAAGAGAAAGAAGAGCCGCGGCAACTGTGAACCATTTTAAGAGTGTTCCAGCCGGGTATTTTGCGCTCACTGCCGGATAAAGAAAAAAGGTAGATGCAGCCCGGACAAGCAATCCGGCCGCAATGAGTGAAGAAGCTGTTTCAACGGGCAGATGTTTCTCGGAAACAAGCCAGGCATTCCAATATGGCATAAAAATGCCCCACGAAAAATAAAAAGCGAAAAACGTAATAGACAGCCAGAACTGTGAGGTGAAAATCATCTAATCTTCCTTTGTTTAGTAAGTATTTATCCATTATAACGAAAATCGAACCTTTTTGTTTAGAAAGCAGGGATTTCGAAAGACGGACATTAAAACAGGAGAAATAAAATTATTTTTTCTTAAAAATTGACAGTCATTCTTTTTATTTAGTATAAAAGTTTTGAAGGGTATTGGATAAAATTGTCGAAATAGGAAAAAAGAATGAAAAGAAGAGTAAAAGGAGAATTGGATGGAAAAACAAAAAGGGTCAATGGAGAGTTCTCTTATTTTTGTCAACGGAAGGCAAGAAGACTGCATGATTCGTTTTATGACGGTTTACCAGGATGGACTTGTTGTTGATGCCGAGTTTACAAGACGTGGAGGTCTCGAAAAAAAAGAATGGTGCCTTGGGTCAAAAGGTTCTGTGAAAATGGTTGTAGCTGAAAAAGGCTCCTGGCAGGAAATTATGATTAACTACAGTTTAGCGGAAGGCTACTTTCACTTAACAGCTGTCACTGCTCCCTCTTTATCCAGGTCAGTTGTGCTGTCAATCGCCAATCAATTTTTTATTCGCAAAGGAAAAACCACTCAATTTTTGGCGGTCCATTCTTTATTTAAGCATATGCAGCTTCAGTACGAGCGCTTTCTTCTCATCCGAATTCCCAAAATGTAAAAACAGCTTTGAAATGAGTTTTTCAGACTGGCGGCAAACGCTTGCTTTCGGCGTCACTTGCCGGCTGTGACTGCTCATGACCCACAAAAGGTCACTCGCTTCTCAGCCGGCGGTGTTCCTGGAAGAACAAACGTTTTCAATCAGCTCGCTTTCTAACTTTTTTTACACTCTCAGACTGGCGCAAAGCTGTCAGTCTTTTTTTATGCAGCGTTTTATTTCCAGAAGTGACAGGCGGCTTTTCAGAAACTTTTTTCTTTAAAGAACCGGCTTTACCAATGACGATAGTTAGATGGCCCAGACAGCTTTTTTGGAAATTCGCTGTTTACATGCGCAGGCAACCGCCTGGCATGTAATTATTCCGTTATTTTAAAACTTGTGTAAAGAAGAAAAACGATCGTAAGGGAGCCCTTTCTTTTCTGTTATACTAGTATAAATATGGAAAGGAGTGCGAGTATGAAGCGGTTTGCATTTTTTTTAACGATTGGAACAGCGGCTGTTTTGCTCGGCGGCTGCGGCGGGCCCGATGCGCCGGAAGCGGAGCTGAAAGAATATATAACGGCATGGCAGGAAGGCGATTACAATGGCATGTACGCCCATTTTACTGACGAAACAAAGTCTGCCATGACAGAGAAGCAATTTGTAGAACAGTATAAAAAAATTATGACAGATATTGAAATGGATAAGCTGGAGGTGAAGCTTCCGTCCGAGGATGACAGTAAGGAAGACAATGAACAGACAGTGCGCCTCCCATTTAGCGTAAATATGGAAACTGTCGCCGGACCGGTTTCCTTTGAAAAAGAAGCCGTTATGAAGCTGGAAGAAACAGAAGATGGGAAAGAGTGGCTTATTGACTGGGATCCTGCTTATTTACTGCCTCATTATGCGGAAGGAGATAAAGTCCGTATTCAGGCTCTTGAAGCGGAACGGGGGCGTATTTTTGACCGGAATGGCAGCTCGCTTGCTGTAAATGGCACAGCTGTTGAAATCGGCGTAAATGCCGGCGCGGTCGACGAAACAGGAAAAACGGCTCTTGCAGCCGTGCTCGGGATAGAAAAAACATTTATTGACGAGCAGTTGAGCCAGAGCTGGGTTCAGGATGGATATTTTGTGCCTCTTAAAACGGCAGCTTCGTCGGATGAGGCACTTATTCAAAAAGCAACAGCCATTAAAGGCGTGACAACCTCTTCAAAACCAGTCCGTGTTTATCCATACGGAGCCGCCGCAGCCCATTTAACCGGCTATACAGGTGAAATCAATGCAGAGGAATTAAAAGAAAACAAAGGGTATGAGCAGGGAGACCAGATTGGCAAAAGAGGGCTTGAGCAGTTATTTGAAAAGCAGTTAAAGGAAACAGATGGAGTACAGATTTTTATCGAAAAAGAGAAAGAAGAACCAGTAGTGATCGCCAAAAAGGAACCGAAAAATGGCCAGGATGTGAGCGTCACCGTTGATGCCGAAATGCAAAAAACGTTGTTTGAACAATATAAAGGAAGCGCCGGAACGGCTTCAGCAGTAGATCCTAAAACGGGTGATGTGCTGGCACTTGTTTCATCGCCATCCTTTGACCCAAATCAATTTGCGCTTGGCATTTCGGGAGAAAAATATGCAGCATTTGAGAAGGATCCAAAGCAGCCGCTGTTAAACCGGTTTGCGGCTTCTTATTCACCAGGCTCCACGATCAAGCCGATTACAGCATCTGTTGCCATGAAAGCGGGCAAATTGAACCCTTCAGAAGGCAAAACCATTACCGGGCTTCAATGGCAAAAAGACGCTTCATGGGGCAACTACCGGGTAACACGCGTAAGCGAGTCTTCAGCACCTGTTACTCTGGAGTCGGCGATTGTGGCTTCTGATAACATTTATTTCGCCATGGCGGCCCTCGATACCGGTGCAGAACAAATGAAATCCGGCCTTCAGTCATTTGGCTTCGGAGAGGACAACCCGTTTATCTACCCGCTTCGTGATTCGCAAATATCAAACAGCGGAGATTTTGATTCTGATATTTTACTTGCTGATACCGGATACGGACAGGGAGAGGTCCTAACAACGATGACCCATTTAGCCAACGTATACGGAGCATTTTTAAATAACGGCAATATTATGAAGCCGCTGCTGCTTCTTGAAGATGAATCTTCTGTCTGGAAAAAAGAAATGGTCACAGCCGAACAGGCTGCTCTTATTAAAAACGGTTTGCGCGGCGTTGTAGAGAGAGGAACCGCCCGTGCAGCAAACATAGATGGACTTGCCATTTCCGGAAAAACAGGGACAGCGGAAATAAAAGCTGAACAGGGCACCACAGGAAAAGAAAATGGTTTATTTGTTTCGTATGATGCCAATAACCCGTCATTTGTTCTGGCATTCCTTGTTGAAGATGCTGCCGGGGCAGGAGGCAGCAAGCTGGCTGTTCAAAAGGCAGGAGCCTTTTATCAAAAATGGAAGGTTTTCAATTAAAGGTAAATATAGGTTATTTGTTAGGTGTAAATAACTAAAGTGGATGAATTTACAGGAAATCTATGAAAAAACAGAGAATATAGGACGATAGAATGAGAGAATATAAGAATAAAAAGGTAAACGGAGAGTGGAGGAGCGGTTGAATGAATAAAACGGTTATTTCTTTAGCGGCGGCGGCTGTTATCTCAACAGGCGCTGCTGCGGCTGCGGAAGCTTCAGAGCTGTATACAGTAAAACAGGGAGACACGCTATTCAGCATCGCCAATCAATATAAATTGTCGGTTGTTCAGCTGAAAGAGCTGAATAATCTAGAATCCGATGCACTGTCAATTAATGACCGGCTTATCGTTCCTGAAAACAACAGTACCCCTGCCGCTAAAGCAGAGCAGACAGGCGAAGAAAGCACAGCAGCCGTGACAACGGCAGCAGCGTCTTCCTACACAGTGAAAAGCGGCGATTCGCTCGGAGCGATCGCCTCCCGCTACAAAACAAGTGTAGCAGCGCTGAAACAGCTGAATGGCTTAAATTCGGATGTGATTTATGTCGGGCAGAAGCTGAAGGTAAGCGGCAGCGCGCCAGCAGCCAGCAAGCCTTCTTCGACAGGCACGACGACGAAGACGACTTCAACAAGCACGTACACGGTGAAAAGCGGGGACTCGCTCGGAGCGATCGCCTCCCGCTATAAAACAAGTGTAGCGGCGCTGAAACAGCTGAACGGCTTGAATTCGGATGTAATCTATGTCGGACAGAAGCTGAAGGTGAGCGGCAGCGCGCCAGCAGCCAGCAAGCCTTCTTCGACAGGCACGACAACGAAGACGACTTCTACGAGCACGTATACAGTCAAAAGCGGGGATTCGCTCGGAGCGATTGCCTCCCGCTACAAAACAAGTGTCTCAGCATTAAAGCAGCTGAACGGCTTGAATTCGGACGTGATCTATGTCGGCCAGAAACTTAAAGTAAGCGGCAGTGCGGCGAATTCCACTCCGTCGGCTCCGGCCGTCAATCCAGCGACTTCTACGTCCGGTACATACGTAGTGAAAAGCGGGGATTCGTTAAGCTTGATTGCTTCCAGGCACGGTATGACCGTTGCTGCATTAAAACAAATGAACAGTTTAAAATCAGATGTTATTTTCGTAGGGCAGAAATTGAAGGTATCAGGCGGCTCCAGCACCGGGAAAACACCTGTTAAAGTGAGCAATCCCTCTTCTACCGGCGGGTACAGCACAACAAAATTAATTAGTGCAGCCAAATCCGTAATGGGAACTCCGTATGTCTGGGGCGGCGCCTCTACATCGGGTTTTGATTGCAGCGGCTTCATTTACTATGCATATAAGCAGGCAGGCAAAAGTATTACCCGGACGAACACAGAGGGCTATTACAACCGTTCATATGAAGTGTCCAGCCCGGTGGTGGGAGATCTCGTTTTTTTCAGCAACACGTACAAAAAAGGAATTTCCCATATGGGCATTTACCTTGGCGGCGGCCAATTTATTCACGCCAGCTCTTCTGCAGGCATTACGATATCAAGTTTGGATAACTCTTATTTTAAGTCAAAGTTTACAAGCTTTAAGCGTTTTTATTAACACATCCGCAGCTTTATTTATTGGTAAATAATTCACTGCGTTCCAGCAAGAAGAGATAGTAGATATGTTTGTCAAAATAACAGTTGTAAGCAGGGAAAAATATGATAAAATGAACATATAGTTTCCGTTTTGTATGTAAAATACTCGTTTTGCTAGAACGTGGTTGGTAAAAAGCTGTGAGCACC
This sequence comes from Domibacillus indicus, assembly GCF_000970685.1. GTDB lineage: Bacteria > Bacillota > Bacilli > Bacillales > Domibacillaceae > Domibacillus > Domibacillus indicus. Next base: position 354,444 of record NZ_LAJB01000003.1, on the reverse strand, counting down.
TGCCTTATACGGCAGGTGTTTTTTCTTGTTCTTAAACCAAAACTCCCTGATGGATGACTATCAGGGAGTCTCATGCTGTTTAAAAAATGGATTGTCAATCGAAATAATGCAATAAAAGTACAGCCATTCTCTGAACAATAGAAGTGGAATAAGCTTTTCTTTCGCTGTTTCCGATCACACATTTCTTTTAAAAGCAGCGTAATGGGCTGGCGGCTGCGCTTTCCGGCAGGGCGAACGCTGAAAATAGCCACCGCTTCGCGCTGCCTGTTTCAGCCCGTCCGCTCGTCCTGCGGGAGTCTTCGCCGCCAGCCCTCCGCCCGTTCTGTTTCAAAGAAAAAACAGCTATATATGAATAATAAGGCTCTCTTTCTTTTAACAGAAGAAAAACCATTTCTTGCCAGGGTCAAGCGCAGTTCTTTTGCCCTTTTTTTAAAAGGATTTATACTGTCGCTTGTTTCACTTCATAGATAACTGCTTTATACATTTTTGGTATGGAGTTCTTCAAAAACGAATGAAACGGCTCCTGGCAAATTTGTCTTTCAACATTGTAAAACTCCTTGATGGATGCCCATCAAGGAGTTTTTTTATTTTGCCACCCGGACGCTCCATTTAGAGAAGTCGGGGTTTTCTTTTTGAATAAGCGATGCCGGAAATACAAATGTCCAGGGCTTCGTTGTGTTGGCTTTTACTTCGAAATTGCCAACGTTGAATTGTCCCTGTGCCACAAGCTCGCCTGCTGCATCGAAAAGCTGCAATGGCAATTTTTCAATGTTAACATTACGGTCATATCCATTGCGGATCAGCAGCGAAATCGTTAAATTTCCATCCTCAAGCGTTGTCGCGCTTAATCCGGTAAAGTTCAGCTCGTTTTTAGCCGGATCACCGAGATTTTCAACAATTTTTTTCAAATTTTCTTTTTGTTGTTCCGGAAGTGCCTTTTCCCACTTCTCATCAAGCTCCAGCTTATGTTTGCGGGAGGTTAAATCAAAGGCAATAGACCAGTTTTCCTTGCCGAGTTCAACTTGATTATTCAGTGATTCGGAAGGGAAGAGGAAGGTCCACGGGCGGCTTGAGTCAGGCGGCAGCGAACCAAGCTCCTTCAGCTGAAAGGTATCGCGGGCCTTTAATTCTTTTTTCTCGTTTACCAGTAAAAGAGGAACCTCTCCAAGCGAAATATCCCGTTCAACCGTATTGCGGACGAAAGCGGAAACCGCAATGCCATTCGGCTGTTCGTTCCATTCGATGCCCGACAAAGAAAGCTGATTCCGCTTTAACGGCGGCAGTTCATTGCTTAAAAAGCGCAGCACGTACATTTGCTCCTGGGAAACGGTCTGCGAGGGATGAAGGGATAGGGCTGTTGTTACTTCTTCCTGGCCCGCTTCTCTTTCTTCACCTGTTACTTCACCGGCGGAGACAGCTGTTTCAAGCCCATCATTTTTTAACGTATCATCGTTTTTGCTTTTCCGTTTAAAGAAAGAAAACATAAATTAATTCTCCTTTTTCGTTAGTTCTGTCATTAAAGCGGCCGTTTTGGCAGAAATAGAGCGAATCAAGTCACGGTAAGAGGCTTGAAACAGCTGCAGGCCCTCGCGTGCATATATGCGCATTGGATCTTCCTGCTGATAATGGCGCAGGCCAATGCCTTCCTTTAAGCGGGCCATTTGTTCAAGGTGAATCGTCCAGGTACGGTCAATGTCACCGAGCATGACCCTTTTCACCAGGTCGTTCCAATCAGCTTCGTAATGCTCGTCTATCCATGATAAGTAAGGAGCAATTACCTCTTCAGTTGAGGAAATGATTTCTTTTAAATTTGACGGCTCTGCAGGCAGGGGAACTTCCCGGCCGCCGAAAATTTCCTGTAAGTGCCCCGCTAATAAGTCAACCTTCCATGAATCGGGCGGCAGGTCTTCTGAGCAGTAATAATCAATTTCTTCACGGGCAGAACGTTTAATAATGTCAATTAACCGGTCCTTTTGTGAATCATCATCAATAATCGCATTGCGCAGGCTGAAAATAACGCCCCTCTGCTCATTGATAACGTCATCAAGCTTTAAATTATATTCACGCATGGCGTAATTAGCGCCTTCTACAATGCGCTGAACCCGGTCAACAAACTCATGTATTTTTTTATTGGTGACAAGCCCGTCCCCATTTGTCTGCAGCTTTTTCTCAAGCTTGGCCAGGTCATCTTTCGCAAAGCGGCGGAACATTGTGTCTTCCAGTGAGATAAGGAATTCGCTTGCGCCCGGATCACCCTGGCGTCCCGCCCGTCCCTTTAACTGGTTGTCGATCCGGCGGCTTTCATGGCGCTCGGTGCCGAGAACGTAAAGACCTCCGAGTTCGGGCACACCCTCGCCGAGCAAAATATCTGTGCCGCGCCCGGCCATGTTGGTTGCAATGGTAATATGGCCGCGCTGGCCGGCACGGGAAATGAGCTCTACTTCCTGTTCAACACTTTTTGCATTTAGAATCTCAAAAGACAAGCCGGCTTTTTGGAAGTAGTCGGCGATTTTTTCAGACTGTAAAATAGAGGTTGTCCCTACTAAAACAGGCTGCCCGGCTGCATGGCGGCGGGCAGTTTCCGCTGTCACCGCTTGATACTTTTCTTCAGTAGTGCGGTAAATGCGGTCGGGCATGTCCACCCGCTGCACCGGCCGGTTTGTTGGTACAGGAATAACGTGCATATTGTATACATCAAGCAGTTCTTTTTCTTCTGTTTTCGCTGTACCGGTCATGCCGGATAAGAATGGATACATCCGGAAATAGTTTTGAATCGTGATGGATGCCTGTGTTTTATTTTCGTCCGTTACTTCCAGGCCTTCTTTTGCTTCAATGGCCTGGTGCAGCCCGTCGGAAAGCGTCCGGCCTTCCATTGTCCGTCCGGTAAACATATCGACAAGCAGAATCGCTCCGTCTTTCACAATATAATCTACATCCCGCTCAAACATAACATGGGCCCGGACTGCCTGAATCATATAATGATACAGTGTCTGGTGCTCAAGTTCATATAAATTGTCAATGCCAAACGCTTTTTCTACCTTCTCAATGCCGCCCTCCGTCAAACTGACGGCCTTCGTTTCATCGTCCAGATGATAATCTTCATCACGGACAAAGCGTTTGGCCACGCGTGCTCCAATATAATGAAGGTCAGCAGCCGGCGGCATCTTGCCGGCAATAATAAGAGGTGTTTTTGCTTCATCTATTAACACGCTGTCCACTTCATCAATTATAGCAAAATGGTAGGGGCGCTGGACACGCTGGGAAGGGTGCCAGACCATATTATCACGCAAGTAGTCGAAGCCGAATTCGGTTCCGACTCCATATGTAATATCTGCCTTGTAGGCTTCTTGTTTTTCTTTAGCATCCATTAAAGGAAGGTTTAATCCGACAGTCAGTCCGAGAAATTCATGAAGAGGACCGATCGTGTCACGGTCGCGCTTTGCTAAATATTCATTAACCGTAATAACATGCACGCCTTTTCCTTCAAGTGCACGCAAATAGCTTGGCAGGGAAGCAACGAGTGTTTTGCCTTCACCGGTCGCCATTTCTGCAATGTTCGCATCGGATAAAATAAGGCCTCCGATAAGCTGGACATCATAATGGCGCATGCCAAGAACGCGTTTTGCTGCTTCACGCACTACAGCAAACGCATCAATTTTTATATCATCAATAGAAGCTCCGCCGGCAAGCTGTTCTTTAAATTGGGCTGTTTTAGCCCGCAGCTGCTCATCCGTTAAAGCCTCCATTGCTGCTTCTTGTTCATTAATCGAGGCAGCTAGCTGCCGATATTCTTTTAACTGCCGGTCAGCAGCATCTTTTTTGCGAAACAATGAGACCATTTTTTTCACTCCTCAGAATACGTTCCAGGGACCCGCTTTTATACGGTTCACAAGGGCTTGATGACTGGATGCGGTGCATGCAGCTGCCCATCCTTATCTTAACAGAATACGGCATGAAAGAAAATATCGCGTCTTTTTCACGTTTATGGTGGATATAATAATGGTTTGGGATTATAATGTTGAAGTTGAGGAAAAATAAAATAATAACGTTTATATATAAACTATGCTTGTGGCCGACAGAGGGAGGATCTTATGATTGTTGCCTTTATTATCTGTGTACTGGCTTCTTTAGCCATTACACCGCTTGTGAAAAAATTTGCCATTGCGATTGGAGCCGTCGATAAACCAAACTACCGGAAAGTGCATCAGCGGATCATGCCGCGCATGGGGGGGCTGGCGATTTTTATCAGCTTCCTGATCGGTATGCTTGTCTTGCGTCCGGCTGCTCCGTATGATTTGCCGTTAATGAACCCTGCCATTATTATTGGAAGCTTTATCATTATTTTAACGGGAGTCTTCGATGACCGGTTTGAACTTTCAGCCAGGGTCAAGCTGGCCGGACAAATTGCGGCAGCGCTTGTAGTGGTTGTGTACGGTGATGTCCGCCTGGAGTTTTTTAACCTGCCGTTTGGCGGAACCATTGAATTTAACAGCTTTTTCAGCATTCCGCTGACCATTATCTGGATTGTCGCGATTACAAATGCGATTAATTTGATTGACGGGCTGGACGGGCTGGCTGCTGGTGTATCTACCATTGCATTACTGACAATCAGCTTTATGGCCTTTTTAAAAGGCGATGTGTATGTTATGAGTGTGGCGCTTATTGTGGCGGCCAGCACAATCGGGTTTTTAAAACACAATTTTCATCCCGCCAAAATTTTCATGGGGGATACGGGAGCGCTGTTTCTCGGCTATATTATTTCAGTCGTTTCATTGCTCGGTTTTAAAAACGTTACGGTTGTTTCCTTAATTATCCCAATTATTATACTCGGAGTGCCGATTTCTGATACGATTTTTGCAATTATCCGCCGGAAGCTGAACAATCAGCCGATTTCTGCGCCGGATAAGTCCCATCTGCATCATTGCCTGCTTAGGACAGGCTACACACATAAACAAACCGTTTTAATCATTTATATGATTGCTATGCTGTTTGGGCTTGCTGCTATTATTTTCTCAATGGCAACCCTCTGGGGAGCGATCATCATGATGGCGGTCATTACTGTGGCAATTGAGCTGTTCGTTGAAAGTATTGGCCTGATCAGCAACGATTACAAACCGCTGCTTAATTTTGTCAGAAGCGGTACAAAAAAAAATCTATAGCAAAAACAAAAACGCCGCTTCCGTTAGTTTATAACGGAGCGGCGTTTTTTATTCCTCATCTGTACTGTATGATTCTTCATCGCTGCTGAATGATTCGTCTTCTGTATAGCTTTCTTCATATCCTGACTCGTCATCTTCTGTACTGTTTTCTTCGTACTCTGAATCAGTGTCCTCTTCATCCGTGTCTGATGAAGCCTCAATGCCGAGGTGGCGCTGTAATTTGCCTTTGACTGCTTCAAGCTCTATTTCATCAAGACGGTAAACGTAAGCACCGGAATCCAGGAAATCATCGGACCCAGCCAGTGTCATTGTATCAAAGTTAAGAACATCGTCATTTTTTCCGTATTCAATAAAAGATTTCATTTCACTAAAGGTCATATCGGTCCGCATATTTGAACCAACGGCCTCAAGCATTTCGTCATATTTGGTGAGAGAGTTAAGCGACAATGCTTTTTTGGCGATCGCCTGAAGCACTTCCTGCTGGCGTTTGCCGCGTTCAATGTCACTGTCATACTTGCGTGTGCGGGCAAGTGCCAATGCTTCCTGGCCATCGAGCGTCTGCATACCCGGCTCCAGGTGGACAGCATTGTGTTTATCATCCGAATTTTTTTCGGTAATTTCAAACGGAACGTCAAATTTGATTCCGTCCAATGCATCCACAACATCGACAAAAGCATAAAAATTCATGCGTACATAATAATCAACCGGGACATCAAGCAATTCTTCAACCGCCTCAATGGTTGCGGTTGGACCGCCGACCGCATGCGCGTGGTTGATTTTATTGTTGTGGCCTTCTGCTGGAATATACGCGTAAGAATCACGCGGAATACTGACCATTTTAATCGTTTTGTCTTCAATATTTAATGTAGCCAGAACGAGTGCGTCTGTCCGGGTATTATCACCGTAGTCCCGGTTAACATTGTCATCAATACCCATAAATAAAATGGACACATTGTCTTCTAGAGGATGAACTTCTGCATCGCGCAGGTCTGATTTTTCACGCCCGTCATTCATATAAGACTCAGACAAAACGGTTTCCGCTTTTTTATGCAAGAAAGCACCGTAACCCATCCCTGTAAAAAGAACAAGCAGCAGGGGAAGAAAGAGAGCGAAAAATACAACCCGGCGCTTTTGTGTTTTTTTACGGCGCCGACCCACGCGTTGATTGGGTGAACTCATATATTTATCTCCTTTAAACGTAATATTCAATTTTGAGCCATTTACTATTTTACTATGAAAAGATCAATTCGTTCAATTTTTTTTAAAATTCGACGTTTTTTTCCATATATAAAATGCTTCCTTCAGAAAATGCAGCCTGCCCGTTTGTTAATTCAGTCATCCAGCTGCAAAAAGAAGGGACTGTGTTTTCTTCTACAAAAACATCTATATCTACATGTTCTCCATAATGAATTTCCTTAATCTCATAAATCGAATCGCGCAGCTCATTTTCAATTTTGCCGAGCCATGTATAGTCAACCGAAGCAGTGACAACCTTCATCAGCCGCCGTTCCACAATCCCTGCCGCATTTAGCCCCTCTGATGCTGCTTTTCCATAAGCGCGGATTAACCCGCCTGCTCCAAGCTTAATGCCGCCGAAGTAGCGCGTCACCACAATAGCGGTATCCTTCAGCCCGCGTTTTTTGATCACTTCTAAAATGGGCACTCCGGCTGTTCCTGATGGCTCGCCGTCATCATTTGCTTTTTGAATATGGTCATGCTCGCCAATCATATAAGCTGAGCAATTATGCGTGGCATTCCAGTGCTGCTTTTTTATTTTTTCAATAAATGCCGTAGCTTCTTCGGCAGATTCAGCTCTTGTAACATGGGCGATAAAGCGCGATTTCTGAATAACAATTTCATGCTCGCCTGCTGATTTAACAGTTTTGTAGTGAGATAACAAAAAAATTCCTCCTCATCAGGTTTAAAAAGAAAAAATAAGGGTAATCGGTAGTGGTCATTATCGTAAAGGAAAAAAGTCTGAATGAAAAGAGGCATGCTTCGAAATACTTTTAAACGAATCGTAAATAAACTTTAATGTTTGTTTCTTAAACTAATGTTATAATAAAATGGACCTTTTCGTGTGAGGTTTTCACCGGGTCTTTTTTGATTGATTTAAACGAATTTATGTATTATTTCCACCATCGAAAGACACAGCCTTGTGAAATATGAGCTGAATCTTTCGTACAGGTCCAGGCAATTAAATTTGGAAGGAAACCGCTTATGTCGATACGAAATTCAGATACAAAGCTTCTTGATACGATTTTAGATAAAATGGTGGAAACCGTCGATCAAAGCAAGGACCAGATTTTTTCAATTGCAGAACAAAGCAGAGCAGACTATGAAACGCTCATGACAGAGCTCAACCTTATTAAAGGCCAGATTCATTCCGCCATCATCGAGCAGGAAGATCTGGAACGCAAAGTGAAGATGGCCCGCCAGCGTCTCTCAGAAGTAAGCCGTGACTTCTCGGTTTATCCGGAAGAAGTGGTGCGGCAGGCATATGAACAAGCACATGATTTACAAATGAAGCTGCTTGTTTTGCGTCAAAATGAAAAGCAATTAATAGAGCGCCGCAATGAGCTTGACCGCCGTCTGGCATCCGTACATACAACCATTGAGCGGGCAGAGCATCTTGTTTCACAAACGGCAGTCGTCTTAAATTATTTAACGCAGGATATGAAGCAGTTTGGCCGTGCTCTTGAAGATGCACAGCTGAAGCAGGCATTCGGCCTGCAGGTTATGGAAGCCCAGGAAGAAGAGCGAAAGCGCCTGTCGCGTGAAATTCATGATGGGCCGGCCCAAATGATGGCCAATGTTTTGATGCGGTCCGATTTAATTGAAAAATTATACCGGGAGCGGGGCGTGGAAGCAGCCTTTAAAGAAATCCGCGACCTGAAAAAAATGGTGCGCTCCGCTCTTTATGAAGTGCGAAGAATCATTTATGACCTGCGCCCTATGGCCCTTGATGATCTTGGGTTGATTCCAACCCTAAAAAAGTATTTGGCCACCGTAAGCGAGTACAACCGTGCTAAATCGGCTGTACCGGAAATAAAATTTGTGAATCTGGGCCTTGAGAAGCGGCTCCCATCTAATATGGAAGTAGCGCTGTTCCGTCTGATCCAGGAATCGGTCCAAAACGCATTAAAGCATTCCAATGCATCAGAGATTCAAGTAAAACTCGAAATAAAAAAAGAACAAGTACTGGCTGTTGTGAAAGATAACGGCGATGGATTTGATCCAAACGAGAAAAAAACAGGCTCTTTTGGCATAATGGGAATGAAGGAACGTATTGACCTGCTGAATGGGGATATTACCATTCATTCAAAACCAAATAACGGGACCGCTGTTTTAATCAGTGTTCCGATAATCGAGCAGCCATTGACTTAGAGGAGGAAAGATAATGACAACGAAAATTATTATTATTGATGACCACCAGCTATTTCGTGAAGGGGTAAAACGCATTCTCGATTTTGAAGAAACGTTTGAAGTGCTGGCAGAAGGAGACGATGGCTCAGAAGCGCTTTCGCTTGTTGAAGAGTATAGCCCTGATGTTGTCATTATGGACATTAACATGCCGGATGTGAACGGTGTTGAAGCAACGCGCAAGCTTGTAGACAAGTATCCGGATACAAAAGTAATCATTTTATCTATTCATGATGATGAAAACTACGTGACACACGCATTGCAGTCCGGTGCTCTCGGGTACCTGCTGAAAGAAATGGATGCCGAGGAATTAGTAGAAGCAGTGAAAGTAGTGGCAGACGGAGGATCTTACCTGCATCCGCGCGTGACACATAACTTAATCGCTGATTACCGCCGCCTTTCCAGTGATGACGGAAAAGGAAAAGGGTTCCAGCAAACAGAGGTTGTCCGCCCGCTTCACTTGCTGACACGCCGTGAGTGTGAAGTGCTTCAGCTGCTGGCTGACGGAAAAAGCAACCGGGGTATCGGTGAAGCATTATATATTAGTGAAAAAACCGTTAAAAACCACGTAAGTAATATCTTGCAAAAAATGAACGTAAACGACCGCACGCAGGCTGTTGTTACCGCTATTAAAAAAGGCTGGGTAGAAGTTCGTTAAAAAAAAGCCCCTTTAGGGGGCTTTTTTTTATGAAGATGACCAGCACAGCGATAAATAAGCGGACGAAAAATGATTTCTCACCCTGTCTTCTTTCAGTGCATACACTACAGCGAAAGGAGAGATGTGTATGAGTCCGGTATACCCGCGTCCATATTATCCGTACCGACCTTATCGTCCATATTATCCGCCTCGGCCTCCTTACTTTTACGGCGGCTATCCAGGCCCGGGCCCGTTTTTGGGCGGATTTCTTGGCGGCCTGACAGGCGGTCTGCTGACCCCCATTTTTTACGGCCGTCCGCCTTACTATGGCTACTATTGAAAAAACGGTCCGTGCCGGTTGAGCGCGGACCATTTTTCTTTTACAATAAAAGCATATCCGAAAAAAGGACGTGCACATATTTTGACATATAAATGGGTATCTGCTTTTCTTATAACGAGCCTGTTATTGGCCGCTTGCAGTGAAGAGAAAAATAACGGAGCAGTGAACTCCGCATCAGACGGCGAACCGCAAAGCGCTGCTCAGGAAACGCATACCGCAGAAGAACGGGCAGCGGCAGTCAAAGCGCCGATCGAGGAAGCGGCGAATATACCGGCGGCAGAAAAAGAGGCAATTCTTGCTGTATTGGACAAGCAAATCCAGTCATTTAACGAGAAAAATCTGGAAACATATATGTCCACTATTTCCAAAAATCCTGAATCATTTGATTACGAGGAGGAAAAGGCTTACATCCAAAAAGTATTTCAAGCATTTGATGCTACAATGAAGCCGGTGAACGCTACCGTCATCCAGTATGATGAAAGCAAAATGACAGCCAATGTATTTATGAATATGGAATCTACCTCAAAAGATGTAAGCACAGGCAAGGAAGTAAGCCAGACAACGCGCCAGATTATGGTGTTCCAAAAAGAAGAAGACGGCTGGAAGCAAGTTTCCCTTTTTGCGATGGAATGATATAGTAAAAAGAAAAGAGGTTTTCAAAAATGACAAAAGAAATGAATGTAGAAAGCTTTAATTTAGATCACACAAAAGTAAAAGCACCCTATGTCCGCCTGGCGGGAATAAAAGAAGGACAGAACGGCGATAAAATTTTAAAATATGATATCCGTTTCTGCCAGCCGAATAAAGAACATATGGAGATGCCGGCGCTTCACTCACTGGAGCACATGATGGCGGAATTCAGCCGCAATCATTCCGATAAAATCGTCGACATCAGCCCGATGGGGTGCCAGACCGGTTATTACATCGCGGTGATCAACCATGAAGATTACGAGGATATTTTAAACATCATAGAAAAAACACTGCAGGATGTCCTGGAAGCAACAGAAGTGCCGGCATGCAACGAGGTACAATGCGGCTGGGCGGCAAGCCACAGCTTAGAAGGCGCGAAAGAAATTGCGCGCGATATGCTGGCCAAAAGAGACGAATGGACAGAAGTATTTGCCGGTTAAGCCATACGCCGACAAGCGGATAAAAGCACTCGCCTTTTATCCGTTTTTTTATTAGGAAAGAAAGTACAAGTCTAATCGCAGAAAATATCCGGGTTCAGATGCCTTGCGCTATTCTAATAAAAGGAGGCTTTTTTGTGATGAGTGAAACGGTGAAGCGTGATGTATGGCAGCGGTTTGTCAGGGAAGGGGTATTGGATGAAGCGCGTCTCCAAAAACGCATTGAGGAATCCTGGTACATATGCCAGAGAAAAGGCGTAAATCCGTATGACGGCAAAGGCAGCGACATTTTAACAGCTGAACAGCTGCGCCAGCGGCTTGAGAAAAATGACCGGCTGACATCGATTGCTGAACCGATTATGGAAAAAGTGATCAAGTCAATCCGCCAGGCTAATACAATAATTCTGCTCATTGATAACGAAGGCTATATATTAGCTGCGCGCGGCCCGGGCCAGACATTGAAAAGAGCGTCGGAAATTAACTTCGTGGAAGGCTCCAGATGGACAGAAGACGTCGTTGGCACAAATGCAGTTGGAACCGCTCTCAGAACAGGCGAAGCCATTACCGTTATTGGAACAGAGCACTATTCAGTCGCCTCTCAGCATTTTTCCTGCTCCGCGGCCCCGATCCATGCGCCGGATGGCACGCTTCTTGGTGTTCTCGATATGACAAGTGCGCTCGCCGATTCGCGCCATGAGCATATGCTGGCCGCTGTGTGTGCTGCCGCTTTTGCGATTGAACAGCAATGGGCCTCCATGGAGAAAATGGATGAGCAGTCTCTTATTATGGCGGCTTCTTTTTACCGCCAGCATCCGGTTCCAATGGCGGCTGTTTCCGCATCGGATTCGGTTGTGTGGATGAATGATGCAATGAAAGAGCAATGCCGGATGACTATCCCGTTTCCGCTGCAGGAGCTGCCGTCAAACGCCTGGAAGCAGGATGTGATGCGTGATGTTTTTAATGAAGCCGGTTCTTTTCAAATCGGCCGGCTTATCCAGTTTGTGCCTGTGAAAAAAACGCCGTCTTTAAATGGCTGGATCGACAGGTTTCATTACAATGGAGTGATCGGCACGGCGGAATCATTCCGGCACGCGCTCTGGCAGGCGGAGCGCGTGGCCAAAACAGATGCAGCTGTCCATATTTATGGTGAAACCGGTACTGGAAAAGAAATCCTGGCACGGGCTATTCATGAAAACAGCAGCCGGAAAAGAGGTCCGTTTATAGCGGTGAACTGCGGGGCCATTCCGGCGTCGCTGATGGAAAGTGAGCTGTTTGGCTATACAGCGGGCGCGTTTACCGGGGCGAGCCGGAGCGGCTATCAGGGGAAAATTCGTGATGCGGACGGAGGAACCCTGTTTTTAGATGAAATTGGCGACATCCCGGAGCAAATGCAAATCTCACTGCTGCGTGTTTTGCAGGAGCAGGAAGTGATGCCGGTCGGAGCGTCCAGGCCGGTTCCGATTAACATCCGCATTATTACGGCGACTCACCGCAATTTGCTTGAACTGGTCAACACCCGCAAGGTGCGGGAGGATTTATTTTACCGAATTTACGTATTTCCCATCCAGCTGCCTCCCCTCCGCCAGCGGCTTTGCGATATGGAAGAGTTTATTGCGGACTACAAAAAAAGAACCCACTGGAACGGCAGGCTGCCAGAATCATTGATTCATGTGTTTAAGCAGCACACATTCCCTGGCAATTTCCGTGAGCTGTTTAATATTTTGGACCGGGTCCGTATTTTATACGGTGACCATGTGCCGAAAGATCTCGCGCCGTCTGACTGCATGATTTCACTGGAGCAGGAAAGCGGCAGACAGTGGACAACCCGGCAGGAGCTGGAGCGGGAGGAGCTGATACGGGCTATGAAAGAAGCAAAAGGACATGCGCCGACCGCTGCCAGAAAAATGGGCATTCCGCGCAGCACCTTCTACCGTAAATTGAAACAATATGAGATGAATTGAGACATAACTGGGACAAACTCAGAAAGAAAAGAAAAAGAGAACGAAACCTTCCTGATTCCGCTTTCTTTTCAAGTTGGCACGCTGATTGCATTGTAAACATTGAAAGCGTTTACTAAATTACCAGCTGTGAAAAGGAGCGGATTATAATGTCACAAACGCAAACAAACCAGGCGGCTGTTTCAAAGAAAGAAGCAGAATGGATGTTTCAAAAAATGCTTGAGATTCGCCACTTTGAAGACCGGGTTCATGAGATTTTTGGGACAGGAATCCTGCCCGGCTTTGTGCATTTGTATGCAGGTGAAGAAGCGATTGCTGTAGGTCTTTGCACACATCTTAATGATCAGGATTATATTACGAGCACGCACCGTGGCCACGGGCATTGTATTGCCAAAGGCTGCGACCTGGACGGGATGATGGCGGAAATTTACGGAAGAGCGACCGGTCTTTGCAAGGGCAAAGGCGGCTCGATGCATATTGCCGATGTAGAAAAAGGCATGCTCGGGGCGAATGGGATTGTCGGCGGCGGTTTCCCGCTTGCGGTCGGAGCCGGGCTTACACACAAGCTCAAGAAAACAGGGGGCGTAGCGGTGTGCTTTTTCGGAGACGGAGCCAACAACCATGGCACCTTCCATGAAGGCATCAATATGGCGGCGATCTGGAAACTGCCGGTTATTTTCGTCGCGGAAAACAACGGCTTTGCGGAAGCAACTCCCTTCCATTATGCATCCAGCTGCAAATCAATAGCGGACCGGGCAATCGGCTACGATATTCCGGGAGAAAAAGTGGATGGAAAAGATGTTATAGCCGTCCGGGAAGCGGCAAAACGGGCCGTGGAGCGGGCACGGAATGGAGAAGGGCCGACTTTGATTGAATGTGTCACATACCGCAATTACGGCCACTTTGAAGGAGATGCCCAGACGTACAAAGGGGAAGAAAAAGTAAAGCATTTAAATGATCTTGATGCTATCAAGAAATTTTACACGTATTTAACCGGGCAGGGCATTATGACAGAGGAAGAACTCGACAAAATGGATGAAGAGGTACGGAGCGCGGTTGACCGGGCAGTGGAATTTGCCGAAAAAAGCCCGCACCCGCTTCCGGAGCAGCTGCTTGAAGATGTGTATGTTTCCTACAAAACAGATGGAGGTGCGGCATCATGACCCGTCAAATCACCTTTTCGCAGGCGATAAACGAAGCAATGGCTGTTTCAATGAGAGAGGACCAGGATGTTATTTTGCTTGGGGAAGATGTAGCGGGCGGCGCAGCGGTCGATCATCTGCGGGATGAAGAAGCATGGGGCGGCGTTATGGGTGTAACAAAAGGGCTCGTGCAGGAATTCGGAAGGGACCGGGTGATTGATACACCGATTGCGGAAGCCGGCTATGTCGGAGCCGCCGTTACAGCTGCCGCAACAGGCATGCGGCCGATTGCAGAACTCATGTTTAATGACTTTATCGGCAGCTGCCTGGACGAGGTCATGAACCAGGGAGCCAAGCTGCGGTATATGTTTGGCGGGAAAGCAAAAGTGCCGCTCACCATCCGGACGATGCACGGGGCCGGCTTCCGCGCGGCTGCCCAGCATTCTCAAAGCCTGTATTCATTTTTTACCCATATACCGGGCATCAAAGTCGTTATCCCATCAACGCCATACGATGCAAAAGGACTTTTGCTCCAGTCTATTTTTGACGATGACCTTGTTGTGTTCTTTGAAGACAAAACGCTTTACACAATGAAAGGCGAAGTGCCGGAAGGGTCGTACCGTATTCCGTTTGGCAAGGCGGATATTAAGCGAAGCGGTGAAGACGTAACCATTGTGGCGATCGGAAAAATGGTTCACACGGCAATGAAAGCAGCCGGAGAGCTTTCGAAAAATGGAGTGGAAGCAGAAATTATCGATCCGCGCACGCTGTCACCGCTTGATGAAGATACCATTTTAACCTCTGTGGAGAAAACAGGGCGTTTAGTTGTCGTCGATGAAGCGAATCCGCGCTGCAGCGCCGCCACGGATATTGCTGCGCTCGTGGCTGATAAAGGCTTTGACTACCTGGATGCGCCGGTAAAACTGGTGACGGCGCCGCATACGCCGGTTCCGTTTGCACCGTCGCTGGAAGATATTTATTTGCCGACACCGGAGAAAATCATGAAAGCTGTTCAGGAAATGACCGGCAGCGAACTTGTCATTTAAGGGGGGAGTTACAATGGCTGTAAAAGTGATTATGCCAAAGCTCGGTATGGGGATGGAAGAAGGAACGGTCGTCGAGTGGCTGAAGCAGGAAGGTGACGAAGTAAAAAAAGGAGATTCCGTTGCCGTAATCAGCTCCGACAAAATTGAAAAAGATGTAGAGGCGCCGGCAGACGGGGTGCTGCTGAAAATTCAGGCGTCTTCAGATGAAGTCGTAAAAGTAGGCGAAGCCATCGGGTTGGTCGGAGCGGCCGGGGAAGAGCCGGACGCAGTTCATGCGCCGCAGGCCGGGCTTCACGAAGAAGCGCCGGATATGCCCGCAGAAACACCGGCTTCCATTCAAAAAACGCTGGAGCCGGCTGCGGTAAAAGTTGAGAAAAACGGCGGCAGAACCCGCGTTTCGCCGGCTGCCCGCAAGCTGGCAAGAGAGCATAGTATTGACGTGACCGGAATACCGGGTACGGGACCAAATGGACGGATTACCCGGTCTGACGTGGAGCGCCATATCCAGCATAACGAGCAGCCGGCCGCTGCAGCCATATCGAGTCCGGCTCCGGAAGCAGATACGGAGCCGATGTCTTCCCGTTCATCCGCTTCTGGAAAGCCGCTTGCCGGCATGCGAAAAGTGATTGCAGAGCGCATGTATGACAGTCTGCAGAAAACGGCCCAGCTGACAATTACGATGAAGGCGGATGTGACCGATTTACTGGCCATCCGAAAACAACTGAACGAATCTCTTCAGGAAGACGGCGTGAAGCTGACACTAACGGATCTGGTCGCAAAAGCGGTGATTGTGTCCCTGAAAAAACATCCGATGATGAATGCGACACTTGAAGACGGCCGGCTCGCGCTGCATGACCGGGTTCACCTGGGCATAGCCGTGGCACTTGACGGCGGGCTTATGGTGCCGGTTATCAATGACGCGTGCCGCCTGCCGCTGAAAGGCCTGTCGGAACGGATCCGCTCAAGCGCCGATGATGTCCGGAGCGGCCGGGTACAGGCCGAGTCATTAAAAGGTTCAACCTTCACGATTACAAACCTGGGCAGCTATGAAATCGAATATTTCACGCCGGTTCTCAATCCGCCTGAAATCGGGATTCTCGGTCTTGGCCGGGCCATGCCGGAAGCGGTGTTTATCGGAGATGACCTCCAAAAGCGGATGATCCAGCCGCTCAGCCTGACCTTTGACCACAGGGCCATTGACGGCGCTCCGGCGGCCGAATTTTTGCAGACCGTAAAAACCATGCTTGAACAGCCATACCGGATGCTGGCTGAATAACAAAAAGAACCTCCTGCCTGCTGCAGGAGGTTTCGTGCTGTAAATAAATTATACTTATACTGGGTGACCGTGCACATAAAGAGGCCAAATTGACGGCGTCCGGGCAGCTCCGCTTTTCGTGGGGCAGGCCGCTAAGCCCGACTGCGCCTTACAGCTCCATCATCGGTCTCGGCTGCCCGCTAGTCCCACAGGAGTCTACGCTGCCCTCCCGCCGCCCAGGTAGCTTGCGCCAAGCGTGTGTAAGGACTAGCGCATTTTCTTTTTAAAGAGAAGAAAATAGTCATTTTATCTTTGCTTATTCATGTTCAAAACCACCTGCCTGCCAGTCCAGTCGAAGTCTGCGCTCCGCACCTGACGTCCTGCTAGGGAGGAATTTCAATCGGTAACACCCGGTTCGTATTTTTTCTGATGAGAAAGAGAAGAACAAATATGCTTTTTCGTGCCGTTTTTTTAGAAGCACAACGGGCGAAGGGCTGCCGGCGAAGACTCCCGCAGGACGAGCGGACGAGCTGAAACGGGCAGCGCGGAGCGATGACTGGTTCAGCGTTCGCCCTGCAGGAAAGCGCAGCCGGCAGACCGCAGCCCCTAATCTGCTTTTAGGAGAAAATAGCCCGTTTCTAACTGAAAAAAAGAAGGCGGATTTAGCTCAAAAACGAAGTCTCTTCTTGACGACCCTCTTTTTTAACACTAAGAGAACCTCCTGCGGTGTAAGCAGAAGGTTCACGTTGTACTTAGGAAGAAGCCTTAGCCCGCCGCTCGATTGTGAATAAAACGGCACCTAAAATACAGACAATTCCGGCGAGCTGCCAGCCGGTTAAGTGATCGCCAAAAACGAACACGCCGATCAAAATCGCAACAACCGGCTCGGCTGTTGCGAGAATCGAGGCGCGGCCGGACTCCATTTTTGCCAGGCCCGCCGTGTAAAAAACATAAGCCAAAACCGTGGACAGCAGGACAAGGCCGGCGCCGTTTACAAAAACATTCCAGTCAGCCAGCCGATCTGCTTTTTCAAACAGCCCGGACAGCGGTACGATGACGAGAGCCGCCATCAGCATTGAATAAGCGGTGATGGTGGCCGAATGGTACCGGTGCGCAACAAATTTGCCGAAAATAGAGTACAGGGCATAGAAAAAGCCGGACAGAAGCCCGATAAAAACCGTGTCCGCAGCGAGACCTGCACCACCTGACGGAAGGAGGCCGACCGTGAGTATGCAGCCGATCAGCGTCAAAAAAAGAGCGGTTATTTTGCCGCCCGTCAGCGGTTCTTTAAAAAACAGGCGTGACAGCAGCACGACGAACACAGGCCCTGTATACAGCAAAACCACCGCCAGCGAATTGGACGACCGCTCAATAACCGTAAAAAAGCATAAATTAAAAAAAGCGATGCTGGCAATGCCGCAGCCCGCAAAAAACGGCAGATCCTTCAGCCTGACAACAAGCAGATGCCGCTTAAAAGCAGCCAGAAAAAGAAACAGCACACAGGCCGAACCGAATGCCCGTATGGCAGTCACGTCAATCGGCGTAAAGGTGTGCTGATAAAGTCCCTGTACAAATAAGCCGATCATCCCCCATAACGAGGCGCCGATCAGCACAAGCAATGGAGCTTTCACGTTGATTCCCCCTATATTCCTCCATTTTATCCGAAAAATGATGCAAAACAACCTTTCTTCCGATAAAATGGAGAAAGTATAAATAAAAAAAAGGCAGGTATTTGAAGATGAAGACGGCCATATTGACTGACAGCACGGCTTATCTTCCGAAAGAGCTGCGCGACGAATTGGACATTTTTATGATCCCGCTCAGTGTTATTTTTGGCGAGGATGCATACCGTGAAGAACTGGATATTACGATGAAAGAGTTTTATGAAAAAGTCAACGAAGGCGGAAAACTCCCAACAACATCGCAGCCGGTTATCGGTCATTTCGTGGAAATGTACGAGCAGATTGCAAAGGATTATGATGCGGTTATCGGCATTTATTTATCGAGCGGACTCAGCGGCACATACCAGTCTTCGACAACAGCGGCGGGTATGGTGGAAGGGCTCAAGGTGTATTCCTTTGACACAGAAATAAGCTGTGCTCCGCAGGCTTTTTATGTGCTTCGCGCAGTAGAAATGGCCAGGGAGGGCAAGCACCCGGACGAAATTCTCGAAGTGCTGACGGAAATGAGAGAATGGACGAAAGCATACTTTATGGTGGATGACTTGAATCATTTAAAACGCGGCGGCCGTTTAAGCGGTGCGCAGGCATTCATCGGCGGGCTTCTGCAGGTCAAGCCGCTTCTGCGCATTGAGGACAAAATCATTACGCCATTCGAGAAAATCCGCACAAGCAAAAAAGCATTGAAGCGGATTGGGGATATCTTTGAAGAGGACTACAATAAAGGCGGCCAGTTTCAGGTATCCATCATTCATGCGAACCGGGAAGAGAATGCCCGGGCATGGATGGCTGACCTGAAAGAACGGTTCCCAAATGCAGAATTCGGCATTTCGAGCTTCGGTCCCGTTATTGCCACCCATTTGGGCGAAGGCGCACTCGCCATGGGCTGGACGAAAAAAATATAAAAAGGCTACGAATAGCCCAAAAAGCGCTCCGATACAGCCGGAGCGCTTTTTATTTCCATTTTATCTCAGGTGGTATATAATGGTCCCGAAAGGATGTGGCTTATGACAAATGCTTTCTTTTTCTCCGGACGAGAACTCACGGATGAAGAAATACTAAAACCTCTTGATCTCCACCATTTCACCGTCCGTCCCGGATTATCCGAAACCCCACAATGCCAGCGCTGCGGCAATACAACGAATTTTTCTTCCCATCCATGCGCCCGCTGCGGCAAAATCTGCACCTACTGCCGAAACTGCATCGAAATGGGCAAAATCTCCTCCTGCACAAAGCTTTACCGCTGGAATGGGCCTGAGCCGGCGCATTCCGAAAAAGCCGGCCGGCTCAATTGGTCCGGCACCCTGTCAGCCGGGCAGCACACTGCTTCCGAAAATGTCCTGCGCGCAATTCAAAATGGCAGTGAGCATACGGTCTGGGCAGTGGCCGGGGCAGGCAAAACAGAAGTGCTGTTTAAAGGAATGGCTGCTGCTTTGTCGGGAGGAAAACGTGTCTGCCTGGCTGCGCCGAGGGCGGATGTTGTACGGGAGCTTGCGCCGCGCCTGTCAGCCGTTTTTCCGGATACACCGCCTCCCGCTCTTTACGGAGGAAGCCCGGACCGCCATGTATACAGTCCGCTCATTGTTTCCACCACCCATCAGCTGTTCCGCTTTACGGAGGCTTTTGACGTGATGATTGTTGATGAAGTCGACGCTTTTCCGTACACCTTTGACCTATCCCTTCAGTACGCTGTTCAAAAAGCGCGCAAAAAGAAGTCTGCGCTTATTTATTTGACTGCCACTCCTGAACCCTCCTGGAAAGAAGATATCAAGTCCGGCAAAAGAGAAGCTACCCTTATTCCCGCCCGCTATCACCGCCATCCGCTTCCGGTGCCGAAAATGAGCTGGTGCGGCAACTGGAAAAAAACCATTGTGCCGGACCCTGTTCAAAAGTGGGTAAAAGAAAAACAGAAAGCTCTTTTGTTTTATCCGCATATTGAAACAATGGAAAAAGCCCTGTCCAGATTAAAAGAAGTGGATGAGCGCATTGAAAGCGTTCATGCGGGCGATCCGCTGCGAAAGGAAAAAGTGGAAGCGATGCGCCGGGGGAGCATTCCTGTGCTATTAACGACCACAATCCTTGAGAGAGGCGTTACATTCCCGGGTGTTGATGTAGCGGTTGTCGGCGCGGAAGACCGGGTCTTTACGGAAAGTGCACTCGTTCAAATCGCCGGACGCGCCGGACGGAGTGCAGCGTGCCCAACAGGTGATGTTGTTCTTTTCCACTACGGCAAAACAGAAGCGATGGTGCGTGCGGTCGAGCAAATCAAGCAAATGAACAGGCTTGGCAGAGACCGGGGGCTTTTAGACGGATGAGCCGCTGTCTTTTATGCGAAAACAGCACGGAAATCGACTCATGGCGCGCGTTTTTCGGTGCCAAACCGCCGCCTCTTTGCGAAGCCTGCCTGAGCACCCTGAAAAAAATAAGCGGACCCTCATGTAAAATATGTGCAAGGCCGATGGAAAAAGAAGCGGTCTGTCCGGATTGCCTGGCTTGGAGAAAAAGCACTTTTGTGACGAATGCTTCGCTGTATCACTACAATGATGCCATGCAGGCGCTAATTGCCCGGTTTAAATACCGGGGCGACTATGCGCTCGCCGATATTTTTGCGCAAGACATCCGCACAGCAGCCCAAAAAGCAGCCTGCGATCTCGTCTGCGCTGTGCCGCTCGCGCCATCGCGTCTGGCAGAACGACGGTTTAACCAGTCGGAGGCATTAATTGAACGGGCAGGGCTAACAGGCATGCCGCTGCTTGCACGAAAAGAATCGGACAAGCAATCGAAAAAATCGAGAAAAGAGCGGGTTGGCTCGAGGCAAACGTTTTATCCGATCGGAGATGCTGCGGGCAAGTCGGTGCTCCTTATTGACGACATTTACACAACGGGCGCAACGATCCGCCTGGCAGCCGATGCGCTTGAAGAGGCGGGGGCGCACTCCGTCAAAAGTATTACCGTTGCGCGAAGCGGTTCTTGACTTTTTTTCTATGCGCACTGAGAATGGATTTAAGAGAATGAGAGGCAAGGTGAAAAGCATGAACGAGATTGTAAACTGTCCCCGCTGCAATGAATTATATGCGAAAAATGCTTTCCGTGATGTTTGTCCAAAATGTTCGCGCTCGGAAGAAGAGCTTTATCAAAAAGCATATACATTTTTGCGCAAGCGGGAAAACCGCGCAGCAACGATGGAGCGGCTTGTAGAAGTAACGGGCGCTACCGAGGGAATGATTCATAACTGGATAAGAAAAGGCCGCCTGCAGCCAGCTCAATTTCCGAATCTTGGCTATCCATGCGACCGGTGCGGCACCATTATTCAAAAGGGCAAGCTGTGTGCAAGCTGTGTTGAGGAAATCGAAAAGGGACTGCAAAAGCATGAACGCGAGCAGGCTTTTTCCCAGGTGCGTGAAGAGCAGCACCAGCAGACATATTTGGGCAGGCGGAAGGATTAAACCCGCCAAAGGGCGGGTTTTTGTCTTAGAAAAAACACGCAAAATTACCCGTTAAACATTTTGGTTTTGGGGACGATATAATAAGTACATATAAAAAACAAGAAAGCGAGGATACGGACATGAAAATCAATCAGACACCAGGAGTGAATGGAATCAATCCGTATCAGAAGCAGCTGAAAAAAGTGGACACGGCCAAAGCAGCCAGCCCGACAACCGGCGACAAGCTTGAAATTTCAAGCGCCGCCAAAGAGATGCAGGACTCATCAAGAATACTAGCTGAACGCCGCGAAAAAATCGCGCTTCTGAAAGAAAAAATTGCCGATGGAACATACAAGCCGGATGCGAATGCAACGGCCAAAGCCATGCTTGACTTTTACGGAAAACTGTAACCGTAACCGGATCGCCCACGAGACTTCTCCGGGCGATTTTTCTTTATGTAAATAAAAAAAGAAAGGAGCCCGATTGATGAAAATCCAGTCACAAGCCTCGCCTGCTGCACCGATGCAGACCGCCGTCCTGCCCGCACAGGGAGAAACGGCCGCGCCTCTTGCTGAATCAGCCCTCCAAACGGCGACAAAAACAGAAAAGCAGCCGGCAGAACTCGCAGTGTTTTCCCAAAAAGGCCTCACGCTCACGAAAGAAGCCGCGCAGGCGGTGAAAACATTTATGGAAACCACTCCGGGAACAGAAGCGGAAAAGCTTGCCACAGTAAAGGTGCTCGCTGACAAAGGAATTATGCCCTCGGAAGCATCTTTAAAAGCCGTTCATGCTGCCCTGACAGGAACGCCGTTCGGGAAGCAGGCGGCTGAGTGGCTGGCTCAGTCGGGAATCGACTTTCCAGAAAATACACAGGCTGCGATTGAAAAAGCGCTGCAGCTTGGAAAAACACAGGAAGCCCTGCAGCTCATGAAAAGCAATGATCTTTTTAAAGCTGTTGAAGCACTGGTGAAGCAGCAAATGCCCCCTGCCCAGTCAACAGAAATAATGAAGGCACTCGAGCCGGTTTTAAAACAGGCAGACAGGCTGTCCCAGCAGGAGCTTCAAAGAGCTATTGAATCGGCTTTAAAGCCTTTTTCGGGAGGAGCGGAGCTGGCGAAAAGGATTCAGGAGCTCACCGAAGCACCCTCCATTTCGCAGGCCGAGAAATTATTAAAGACAGCGGCCAGCAAGCTGAGCAGCGCTGTTCAAGACTTGCTCAAGCAGCAGCCGGACGATCCGCTTTTGCAGGAATTAAGCCGCGGCATTCAAAACGGAGAGCCGGTTGAGAGAATGATCAAGGCTGTCCGGACCCTGTTTACGGGCGACAGAGCAGCCGTCTTAAAGCCGCTCGCCGAAGCTCTTCAGCTGGCGGATATGGCACAGGCAAAGACGTCCGCGCTGCTTCAGCCATCAGGCATTATCATGCCGGAAACCGAAGAAACCGAACCATCACTGCCGCAAAAAGCAGCCGCCATGATTCAAAAAGAACCGTCATTTGAGCGGATTGCATCGTTTATAAAAGAAACAATGCCTGAGTTAACGGAGGCAGTCGGAAAAGCAGAGGCTCTTATCGCATCCGGCAAAGAACTCGCGGCCCGAAGCGAGTTGATGAAAGCGATCGAGCCGCTCGTCCAGACACAGTCCTCAAGCAGTGAGCCGGTGATTCCGGATGAGTTGTTTGCCCATGTGCCGCCGGCTTCAAAAAATGTCATTATGACAACCATTACCGAAAAAATGTCGCAGTCCGCGATTGACTTTAAGCAGTTTAAGAGAGACATTCTGCGCAATCTGCAGACGGCGGAGTTTGTCATCAAAACGCCGCAGCAGGCAAAGCCGGTAGTTGAAACAGCCATTAAAACGCTCGACAATGCCATTTTAAAAGGCGACTTTATGCTGTACACGGATATGAAAACGGAAAAGCAGCTGATGCAGGCGTCCCAGCAGCTGGCGGATGCCCGCCGGTTTCTGGCGAAAGGAGACACGCAGGCAGCGGCCCGCATCGTAAAAGAGGTCCAGACGCTGATCGACAAAGTCACCTTTCAACCATCCGATTCAAAAGTGATGCATATGGTCACGAAGGAACTGGCTGAAACACCGCAGCGCCAGCTCGCCAGCGCCATGGCCGGCCTTTATGAAACGCCGGGTGCCCGCAACGCATTTGAACTGGTGAGAGCAGCCGGGCTCAACTACGAGCATGAGCAGGCCGCCTCTCTTTTAAAAGGAAAAGCGGAAGTGCCGAACGCCGTCAAGCAGGCACTGCTTGCATCAATGGGACAGCAGTCAGGAAACTCCGGTGAACAGGCGGCTGCCAATTTAACCGGTCAGCAGCTGTTAAGCAAGCCGGAATCCGGCCTGCAGTCGATGATGATGTCACTGCCATTTTTGCTCGGCGGCCAGGCGGAAAACGTCAACGTGTTTATCCGCTCGAAAAATGGCGGCCAGCAGGTGGACTGGGAAAACTGCTCGCTTCACTTTTTATTTGAAACGAAAAAACTCGGCCCGGTCGGGATGACGATTTCCTCTGCAGACCGCAACCTTTCCGTGAAAATCCAAAACGACCGGGAAGACTTTGCCCAAAAAATGGAGCCGCTGACCGTGGTGCTGAAAGAACGCCTGTCAGATGTCGGCTACCGTGTCGGTGCTGTACAATTCGGCACATTTGCCAGAAAAGACGAGCAGTCTGAAGCAAAAGCTGCAATGAATTCAACTTCATCATCGAAAGGGTTCGATTTTACAATATGAGCTATTACAACCAAATCAACCGCCGGAAGGTCAATGGGCCGTCCGCAGCCGTCATTCGTTACGAAGAAGGAAGCGCACCGACTGTGGTCGCTCAGGGAAAGGGCGCACTGGCGGCGAAAATTTTGGAGCTTGCCGGCCAGCACGGCATTCCGATGGAGAACGACTCCTCCCTTCTATCCGAGCTGCTCGATATTGATCTGGGCGATTCGATTCCGCCTCAATTGTATTCGGTGATCGCGGAAATGCTGATTTTAATCGAAGAAATGGAATCTTCGTATTAAAACCTGGCACATTCTGCCGATACAATCAAATGAGGTGACAAATATGATCACAAAAGAAATGATTTACCAAAAAACGCCGCAGCAAATTACGGCTCTTTTATATGAGGCCGGGCTCAATCAATTTGACCGGGCCAGTAAATGTTTACAAGAAGGCAATTTCGCAGAAGCCAATCAGTCCATGCAGAAAATCAATGATATTACCGAACGGCTCGGCGCCGGTTTAAATTATGATGCCGGCATTATCGCCGACCAGCTCGACCACGTATACAACTTCATTGCTGATACGGTGATCGAAGCGAATCTTTACAAAGACGCCAAACGGCTTGCCAATGCGCAGCAACTGTTCCAGATGATTGCGGATGCATGGAATGAAGCCATGAAAAACGCGCCCCAAAAGCCGATTTCACGCCGGAAAAACGCCTATGAGCAGAGTATTTTCATCGAAGACCAGCCGAAAAACACATTGGAAATGGGGAAATAAGAAATGAGAATCAATCATAACATCCAGGCATTGAATGCTTACCGCAACCTGGGCAACACAAATAATGCGACATCCAAAAGTCTGGAGAAGCTTTCTTCAGGTCTTCGGATTAACCGTGCAGCAGATGATGCGGCCGGTCTTGCTATCTCTGAAAAAATGCGCTCGCAGATCCGCGGTCTGGATATGGCGGAGCGCAACTCATTGGATGCAATCTCACTTATTCAAACAGCCGAAGGGGCACTTGCTTCAACACATGATATTCTGCAGCGGATGCGCGAATTGTCAGTACAAGCTGCAAATGGCACTCTTCAAAATGAAGATAGGGACGCAATTAAAGATGAGATTGATGAACTTACAAAAGAAATTGACAGAATAGCAAAAACTACGCAGTTTAACAACAAGGAATTATTAGATGGATCCCTTTCTAGTGGAGTCAATTTTCAAATCGGAGCAAATACCAGTCAAATGCTTTCAGTAACTATTGGGAATATGAAAGCTTCAAGTATCTTTCCTGCGACTCTGGACTATACATCCGCTTTAGGGTCAACTGTTACTATATCAGTAATTGACTCAGCGATTTTGACAGTGTCCCAGCAAAGAAGCAAGCTAGGAGCAATTCAAAACCGTCTTGAGCACACTGTAACAAATTTACAGACATCAAATGAAAATCTAACAGCAGCGGAATCACGCATCCGTGACCTCGATATGGCGGAGGAAATGACCCAGTTTACGAGAAACAATATTTTGAACCAGGCGGGCCAGGCGATGCTTGCACAGGCGAATCAGCTTCCGCAGGGTGTCCTGCAGCTTCTTCAATAAGCAAACGGAGTGAATCAGCATGGAAATACAGCGCGTAAATAAAGTTTCTACGTCCCGAACCGAGCGGAAGGAAGAAACAGCAAAAGCCTCTGTCTCTTTTACAGATGTGATTGCAAATAAGCGTCAAAACGCTGCTCTGGAAAAACTGAACGGCATGATGAAAGACATCGAAACGCAGGGCGAAAAACTCGCCGAACACCGGACGATTGATGATCTGCGGAAATATAAGAAAATGGTCAAGGAGTTTATGGAAGAAGCGGTCAACAGCGGTCTTCAGCTTGAGGAACAGCGCGGCTTTAACCGCCGCGGCCGGACAAAAGTCTATAAAATTGTAAAAGAAGTCGACAGCCGCTTAACCCAGCTGGCTAATGACGTCATCAATAGAGAAAAATCACAGCTTGATATTTTGGACAAAGTCGGCGAAATTCAAGGCTTATTAATTAATATTTATACGTAAGGAGAGTGGAGCGTCATGCTTATCGAAACGCTCGAAAAACAGCTGGCGCTTCATAAAAGCCTGCTGAGCCTGGCACATGCCAAAAAAGAGTCAATTAAAGAAAATAAAATGGACGAATTGAACCGGATTGTCCGCGAAGAGCAAAAGCATGTCAGTGCTATTACCATACTGGAAAAAAAACGGGCTGACCATTCTGATCAGCCATTGACAGAGCTTTTGCCATCTCTTGCACCAGAAGAACAAGAAAAAGCCGGCTTGCTTCGTGAACAGTTAGTAGAAACTCTGCAGCAACTACAGCAGGTAAACCGGTTAAATGAAGAGCTGCTGGACCAGTCGCTTCAATTCGTTCACTTGCAGCTAGATCTGCTTGCCCCGCCGGAAGCGGGAAATTATGCGCCGGACGGCGATTCGGAACGGCCGCCGTCAGCCGGACCTATTTTTGATTCGAAAGCATAGGAGAGGAAATAAATGAGATCAACATTTATGGGGCTTGAAACGGCCAAGCGAGGCATGTTTACACAGCAAAGTGCCCTTTATACAACAGGACATAATATTTCAAATGCAAACACACCTGGTTATTCACGACAACGTGTAAATTTCCAAACAACAATTCCTTATCCAGCTGTTGGCTTGAATCGGCCGAATATCCCTGGTCAGATAGGAACCGGTGTGGAGGCAGGATCTATTCAGCGCGTCCGAGATGCATTTATCGATGTACAGTACCGGAACGAAAATAATAAGCTCGGCTATTGGAGTGAGCGAGCGGATGCTTTCACCAAAGTGGAGGATATTGTAAATGAACCGTCTGAACAAGGCCTTGCTAAGACGTTTAACGAACTTTGGGATGCTTTGCAAGTTTTAGGTGCTTCACCAACAAACGACGGGGCTCGAAATGTTGTGATAGAACGACTTCAAGCCGTTACAGAAACTTTCAATTATATGAACGATTCCCTTCAAGCGATGAAAGATGACTATGGGAATCAGTTAGATGTAACAACTGAAGCTGTAAATTCAATTTTGTATCAAATTAATGATGTGAATCAGCAAATTAAAGAAATTGAGCCAAACGGTTATCTGCCAAATGATCTCTATGATAAACGCGATACTCTTATAGATGAGCTTTCCCAGTATATGAATATTTCTATAGAACGAGTTGATAATGGTGGTAATTCACTTCAAATTGCTGAAGGAACTTATAAGATTTCCATTTTAGATGAGCAAGGGATAAGCTATGAAATCTTGAATGGCGATGGGTATGTTCAACTAGCAGTAGAGAAAAATTTAGGTCAAGCAGTGCGAGTGAATTTTCAATCAGTTGATAAATATGGAACCAGAAATCCAGTTAATGGAATAACAATATCTTCCATTGATGCCGCCGATTTCTCAAGAGGAGAAATTAAGGCGCTAATTGAAGCGTATGGTTATAGTGATGCAGGGGGCAAAAAAGGTATTTATACAGAAATGATAAACGATCTAAATTTATTAGCTGAATCATTTAAAGATGAGTTTAATAGAGTAAATAGACAAGGATACAAATTTGATTCAAATGGAAGTATAGTTACAGGTAAAGATCTTTTGGCAGGGACAGGTGCAGGGGGTATTAGCTTAATAAATGGCATAACAGGAGCAGACATTGAAACATCGGCAGTAAACGGTGAACCAGGTGATGGATCCAACGCTTATAACTTAGGTAATGTATTTACAGCTAATATTATTACCACATCTTCTGGAGGTACAACTTCTATTAATAAATACTTTGAATCGGTTATAGGCAAACTAGGCGTAGATTCAAAGCAGGCAAGCAGGACCGCGTTGAATGTTGAAGTATTGCGGACATCGGTGGAAACAAACCGCAAAGCCGTTTCTTCGGTGTCACTCGATGAAGAAATGACAAATTTAATTCAATATCAGCATGCATATAATGGTGCTGCACGTATGATCACTGTAGTAGATGAAATGCTTGAT
The DNA here is from genome assembly GCF_000970685.1 of Domibacillus indicus. Classification (GTDB taxonomy): domain Bacteria; phylum Bacillota; class Bacilli; order Bacillales; family Domibacillaceae; genus Domibacillus; species Domibacillus indicus. The sequence continues at coordinate 326,508 of NZ_LAJB01000003.1, read as the reverse complement.
AAAATTATCAATGGGATGGGTGTAGTAGGAAGATAAGAGAGGAAAGATAAATGATGCGTGTAACCCAATCAATGTTGTCTGGGAATTCTTTGAAAAATTTACAATCAAGTTTATTGCGTCTTGATAAATTAAATACACAGGTATCAACACAAAAGAAAATTACAAAACCTTCGGATGATCCAGTAGTAGCAATGAAAGGTATAGTTTACCGCCGCAGCCTTTCGGAAGTAGAACAATACCAGCGTAATTTTAGTGAAGCATATAACTGGATAGAAAATTCAGATTCTGCTTTGGACAAAGCAAAACTCGCACTAGACCGGATTCGCGAATTAACTGTTGAAGTGTCAAATGATACTTATGACGCTGAACAGCGTGCTGCAGCCAGTGCGGAAATTAATCAATTAAAAGAACACCTGGTAGGTATTTCTAATACAAAGTTTAACGATCAGTACTTATTTAACGGAACGAAAACAATAACGCAGCCATTTACGAGTACAGGTGCAATAAATGGGACCTTAAGCACAGGAAAAGTGGAGATTGAACTTTCAAATGGAGTAATGGTTCAGGTAAATACCGATGTAAGCAGTGTGTTCGGTGACAGAAATAGCATTGGAGGTACAGGGGAATCTGTATTTAAAACAATCGATGATCTTATTAATACATTGGAAGATGACCAAAAGGCAGGAATTGACATTACAAGCTACCTAGATAAATTGGATATCCACATTTCGGCCAATACAACTGCTCGTGCAGAAATTGGTGCCCGATTTAACCGGATCGAATTAATGGAAGCGCGTATAGCAGAACAAAAGATTGTATCATCGCGCATTATGTCGGAGAATGAAGATGTGGACTTTGAACAGGTTGTAACAGAGCTAACGACACAAGAAACAGTCCATAAAGCAGCTTTGTCTGTTGCTTCCCGTATTATTCAGCCAACATTAATAGACTATCTTCGTTGATAAGAGGAATAGGCAATGAAAATTACAACGCTGGACTATACGATTACAAATGCAAAAATCAGTATGAATACCTCTTCCGGAAAACTATCGATTCAGCAGCCGGGTGCTTCGGTGGATATTCGGCAGCCTAAAGCGGAAATGAGTATCCAGACAACACCGGGTAGGCTGCACATTGACCAGTCACAGGCATTTGCGGAGGCGGGACGGAAAGATGTGTTTCAGCTGACGCGTGAAAACGCAGCCACAGCGAGGCAAAAAGCGCTCGAAGGCACCGGCCGCCGCGCTATGGAAGGACGAGAGCTTGCGGACATCCATAAAGGAACAAATGCCATCCAGCAGCAGGCCCAGCGTGCCTCCATGCGCAATTTCGAAACAGGAATTGCCTGGATTCCTTCATACGGCAGTGTTAAAATTGATTATCAGGTGGGCGATGTTGCCATCAACGTGCAGACACACCAGGTTGAAAATAATACAAAAGCGAACAAGCCAATTATTCACTACCAGCCAAGCGATGTGAGCATTCAGATGAACCAGTATCCATCCGTCCGCTTTCAAGCGGTCAACAAAACGATTTAACAAAGGATGATCAACGTGAAAATCCAAACAAAATACCATGGTGAGAAAGAAATCGCGCAGGAAGATATCATTTCTTTCGCAAACGGTATCCCCGGCTTTGAAAGCGAAAAAGAATTTGTTCTGCTGGGTTTTCCTGACAATAATGTCTTTTTTGCGCTTCAATCGGTTTCAACACCTGATTTAAGCTTTGTTGTCACCGATCCTTTTTCCTTTTTTATCGACTACAATGTAAAAATTGATGACGCAACGATTGAAGCTCTGTCTATTGAAAAGGAAGAAGATGTAACCCTTTTAAATATCCTGACGGTGCGCGATCCGTTTGAAGAAACAACCGCCAACCTTCAGGCACCCCTCGTGATTAACAAAAAAACACACAGCGGCCGCCAGGTCATCTTAACCGGCACGCCGTATGAAACACGCCACAACCTGTTCCAGGCAAAGGAGGCGTAAACTGATGCTCGTTCTTACACGAAAACCAGGGGAATCATTAATGATTGGCGATGACATCGAAATTACAGTCGTTGCCGTTTCCGGTGACCAGGTGAAGCTGGGAATTAATGCGCCGAAGCATATTGACATCCATAGAAAAGAAATTTACGTACAGATCGGCAACGAAAACAAATCCGCTTCCACCGGTGTAACCGATTTGTCCGGTCTCTTTAAACTCCCTCCAACAAACTAATGGACGGGAGTTTTTTTCTTAAATCGGACTGTAGGCAGGCAAATTCCTATTAATCCATATTAAAAAAATTTAATTGTTGAAGAAAAAAACGAGAGGGGAGAGAACCAAGGATGTTTGTTAATTTTGGTCTTGTCGCTATGAATGCCTATCGAAATTACCAATCCGCACTCAGCCGGCAGGCGACCGCAATGGAACGCCTTTCATCCGGCCTTCGTATCAACCGGGCCGCCGACGATCCGGCGGGTCTTGCGATTTCCGAAAAAATGCGTGCGCAAATCCGCGGGCTGAATCAGGCGTCCCGCAATGCACAGGATGCCATTTCTATGATCCAGACCGGTGAAGGCGCACTGAATGAAACGCACTCCATTCTGCAGCGCATGCGTGAGCTGGCTGTTCAGGCTGCAAACGACACAAATACTGACAGCGACCGCCAGGCAATTCAGGAAGAAATCAATCAGCTCACCGAAGAAATTACCCGCATTGGCAACGATACCGAATTTAACACAATGAAGCTGCTCGATGGCTCCAAAACATCATTTCAAATTCAAATCGGAGCAAACACAGGCCAGACAATAACCATTGAAACGAGCGATATGCGTGCCGCCGCACTTGGTATTACGGGTATTGATGTAACAACGCAAAGCGGTGCCTCAAGTGCAATCGACTTATTCGATGATGCGATTGAAACCGTATCCCAACAACGATCTAAATTTGGTGCTTACTCTAACCGGTTGGAACACACCATTAATAATCTTGAAAACACAGCCGGAAACCTCACAGCAGCCGAGTCACGTATTCGTGATGCCGATATGGCAAAAGAGATGATGGAGCAAACAAAAGCATCGATTCTCGCCCAAGTCGCCATGGCGATGATGATACAGGCCAATCAGTCACAGCAGAATATTTTACAGCTGCTTAAATAAAAACACTCCTTTAACAATTCTTGCAAAAAAATATTAAAAAAAGAAAAAAATCTATTAAATATTTTTGAACCAGGACGATAATAGTAGTGTAAGCAAAAAGGAACAGGGCGGCCGACCTGGAACGGATTGCTGAACAAAAAGAAATCTGTTCACACGGATGTGAACAGCTATACTCAAGGAGGAAAATGAAATGATTATCAATCATAATATCGCAGCAATGAATACTCACCGTCAAATGGGAGCTGCTAATACTGGTCAAATGAAGTCAATGGAAAAACTGTCATCTGGGCTTCGTATTAACAAAGCAGGAGACGATGCAGCTGGTCTTGCTATTTCAGAAAAAATGCGTGGACAAATCCGCGGTTTAGACATGGCGTCTAAAAACTCTCAAGATGCTATTTCATTAATTCAAACGGCTGAAGGTGCATTGAATGAAACACATTCAATCCTACAGCGTATGCGTGAATTATCTGTTCAAGGTGCCAATGATACAAACACTGCAGAAGACCGTTTAGAAATTCAAAAAGAAGTAGATCAGCTTGTATCTGAAGTAGATCGTATTGCAAACACAACAGAATTCAATACACAAAAGTTGTTGAGTGGTGGTATTAGTAACACAATTTTCCAAGTGGGTGCAAACACTAGCCAAACAATTACACTTGAAATTAATGCTATGGATTCGGGTTCTCTTGGTGTTGATGCCTTGACAATTGATTCAAATGCAAATGCAAATACGGCTATTTCTAAAATTGATGCTGCTATTAGTTCTGTTTCCGCTGAACGTTCTAAACTTGGTGCTCTTCAAAACCGTTTAGAACACACAATTAACAACCTTGGTACATCTTCTGAAAACCTGTCTGCAGCCGAGTCTCGCATTCGTGACGTTGATATGGCGAAGGAAATGATGAATCAAACTAAGAATTCTATTCTTTCTCAAGCGGCACAGGCCATGCTTTCACAAGCAAACCAAGCTCCTCAAAACGTTCTTCAATTATTACGTTAAGAGGCTTTATGAGTAAAATAGATAACCGCTTGTCGGTTATCTATTTTTTATTATGGGGGGACTTTATTATGATATATGTAAATGGGCAACTCGTGACTACTTCAAAGAATAAAATAGAACGGAACGATAACTTAAAAACTTTTTTATATAAAGAAAAATTAGTGATTATTGATGATACAAACGTGCCTGTAAGTAGCAGTGGTATTAATGCTATTTGTGATAATTCAGAAGAAATATATCACTTAAAAGCTATTAAAACGAATAGCATACTAAGAGACTTCAAAGAAGAACTGGCTGTATATATTAATAAAGTAACTCATTTCGTTGATGAGACAAGAGAAACAGAAAACTATTCTTCTGTTCCAAATGCTTTTATTCAGGTTGCAGAGGCGTTAATTGAATTTAATAAAGTAGCTGACTATCTTCAAAAAGAACTAATTGATATTAACTCTTTAAACAATTTATCTGAGAAAGCTTTGATACAAACAGAATCTGGAAATATTGAATATGTTTTAGACTTGATTGAATACGAACTGCTGCCTATTCTGGAAGTTCTTTTAAAAGAAACAAATGAGGAAATATAAATGGACTATAAAATTTTATTGGAAACTTCTGATGAAGGAAAACCCATCTATATTTATGAAGACTCATATGGCAAAATTCCGCTTAATTCACTCTACTCTCCTCGCAAGGAAGCGGAGCGTTTTATAAGAAAAGTTGAAACAACTCAAAAAAAACTTCTTATAATAATTGGAGCAGGAAATGGTGAAGTAATTAAAACGATTTTAGACAAAAGATTTGAAAATTCACAAGCAGCTATCTATTTTATAGAGCCTCTTCAAAATATAAAGATAGATAAAGAGTTATCAAAGAGAATTTCAGATAATAATAAAGTAAGTTTATTTTATTTAGAAAATTTAAATTCACCTAGACTTTCTAAGGTGTTTTCTTCTTTTTCTGGTGTTCCAACAGAGATCTTAATTCATCCTAACTATAATAAGATCAATCAATCGTATATTAAAGAAACACTAGCGCTTATCAATGAATCTTTAATAACAAAACAAATTATGGCTAATACAGAGACTAAATTTGCCATTGACTGGCTGGTAGAACCGCTTCTTAATTTTAAAAACATTATTCAGTCAAACAATTTAGTAAACTTGAAAGGTAAATTTTCAGGAGAACGGGCGATCTTAATTGCCGCAGGTCCGTCTTTAAAAGAAAATGTGCCATTTCTAAAAGAAAGACAAACAGATTCATATTTGTTCTCCGTAGGATCAGCTTTAAAGTTTTTATTGTCTAACGATATCTCGCCAGATTATGTATTGAGTCTGGATACCAGTGAAACAAATTATGAGGCTCATTTCAGTGGAACTGAATTTGAAGGGTCATTAATTTATGAGACAATGTCTAATTCAAAGATACAAAATACACATAAAGGAAACTTGATTGTTTCCAGATCGTTAGATGATTTTATAACAAACAAGTATTATCCGGAACTGATCGCTTTTAGATATTCTTCTCCATCTGTTGCTGTGTATACGCTGCAAGTTATCGCTTATCTTGGATTCAAAGAAATCTATTTAGTTGGCCAAGACCTGGCACTTGTAGGAGGACGCTATTATGCAAAAGGAGTAACGGAGCATACAGGGTCTCAAGGTCTTCAAGATGAGTTGTTTGTGGAAGACAACAGCGGGGGAAAAGTAGGGACAACACGTCCTTTAAAGATTTTTTTGGATTCTTTTGAATCACTAATTGAATTTCTGTCGGAGGATATCGTTATTTACAACATTTCCGCAAAAGGAGCCAAAATTAAAGGGACTCATTTTATTGAAACTAGAGATATTAAAAGTTGGAAAAGAAATGAAGTGTGTATTGAAGAAAGAAAGGTAAGCGGCCGTTTAATGCCTGATGAAGCAATAGACTCATTTATTAATGACCTTAAAAAGTTAAAAAATGATGTCGAAAAAGCCAAATCTAAGTTAGAGACCTTAATATTAGTTAATGCTATGAATAAAAATGATATGGTTAAAGTAGTAAAAGAATTTCGGAAAGTATCGAAGAATTCTATTTTAGAAGAGGTAATCATGTCAAGAATGACTTTTGCCTTTGATCAGGTTATAAACAAATTTAAATATCTAGAAGAAAAAGATGCTTATAAAAGTGATGATTTATTAGCTATGTGTAGAGATTTAATGGATTTCTATTCTCTTATTTACTCTCTAGTTGAAAAAGTCTTAACTGATCAAAGAATCTCGGGTAATTAAAAAGGCGTGCCTTTTAAAGACACGCCTTTTTAATATAATTAATAGTAAGTATACATAATGGAACCTGTAGACCCATCTCGATCAACTTGAATAATTGCATCTCCTGGCGCTGAAGCAGCAGGCATTGCTATTCTAATACGGTTTGTCGCGAGATACGTGTAAGGAACTTTATTTCCATTAACTGTGACAGTCATCGCGTTGTTGAAATTTGTTCCATAAATGTAAACAAGATTGCCACCCTTAGTAGCACCACTGTAAACGGAAAGTTTCGTTACAGTAATTTTAAGCCCTTCATAAAAATAGCCGTCCGTTATTATTGTTTCCTGAAGATCAGGATTTACAACCCGGACTTCTGTTGAACCGGCATTCAAGCCTACAGGTGTATTAGCAACAATTTCGGTATCACTAATAGATGAAATGGCTGCTGTTCGTGTACCAATATAAACTTTTGCTCCCGACTGAAAGTTTTGGCCTGTAATAGTTATTGTTTCTCCGCCATTAATAGAGCCGATGGCAGGAGATATAGACGCAATTACAGGAGCAGGAAGTTTTACAGGTTCCGTATACGAAAAGCCGCCAGCCAAAGTTGCTTGTTGGCCATCTGGATTTGTCAATGTTACATCTTCAACAGATGGTGTGCTTGAAACCGGCACTTTTACTCTAATTTTACTGGCAGTAACAAATTCAATAGGTGCTTCCTGGCTGCCAATAAAGACTTTAGAAGAAGGTGAAATATTAGAACCAAATAAATAAATTGTTTTCGCTTCTCCTATTAAAACACTGTTTTCTGATAAATAACTAATAGAAGGAGCTGGAAGCGGTGGTGGTGTTAAATATTCATAAGCATTAACCAGTTCTGATACACTTCCATCCGGGTTTTCAGCTTTAACTGTTACAAATCCAGCTGTAGTAGCAGACGGAACCGTTACGCGTATTTTGCTGGAAGTTGCATAATAGTTTACGGGAGCCTGGACGTCCCCAAAATAAATTTTTACATCTTTGTGGAAATTGCTTCCGAATAAATAGATGGATTCTCCACCTGCTATTTGACCGGAAGAAGTTCCAAGACTAGTTAATTCAACTTTTGGTGGCGGTGCAGGTTGAGTATAGGTATATGCGTCTGTTTTTTCAGTTTCGGTTAAATCGGGATTGATTACTTTGACAGCGATAGGACCACTCGATGATGAAGAGGGGACGATAGCATAAAGTTTACTTGATGTTGAAAAAGTTGTTGAAGCTTCAATGCCATTAAAATAAACTTTTGCACCTCTCATAAAATTAGATCCAATAACTGACACATTATTTCCTCCTGCTATATCTCCCTGATTAGGAGTGACATAGCTTATTTCCGGGATTGCATAATAGTTGAAAGTTCCGCTAGCAAATTGATTATCTGGATTCACTACTTTTACAGCAGCTTCTCCTTGTGAACCAATGGGAGAGGTAACAATTATTTGTGAATCGGTTAACGATTGTACGGCAGCTTCATAGCTTCCAAAATAAACTTTTGCACCCGCTATAAAATTCTGTCCTGTAATCGTGACTTTTTCACCGCCAGTAGTTAATCCTTTGTTCGCTTCGATATTTGTGATCGAAGGAGGGAGGTTCTCTATAGTAATTATTGGGTTAGCACTGATAAAATTATAAGTAGATTGATTATAGTCTTCATAATCAACAACTGTTTTTCCCAGTGCATGTTTTCCAGCAGAAGCATCTGTTTTAGCTTTCACCTTATAGGTAAGCACTAAAGTTTTTGCTTTTAATTCCTCAATCTCCCAGATCAGATTGTTTCCACTTACCGTAGGAGGAGGAATATTATTATCATAAGAACCCGGTACAATTTCAAATTGTGGAGAAATTTCATCCGTTATTTTCACTTTATAAGCACTTGCCTGTCCGATTTCTTCTACTATTTTTTTGTAAACATCGGAAAGCCCCACTGAACCTAATACAAAATGGTGGTGTTCTGCGGATGTGGACATTTGTTTTAATAAGTCATTAGGAGCGCTAGTGTCCGGGTTTTCATTGGCTCCAAGCAGTGCAATTGAGTAAAATGTGATACCGGCATTCTTAGCAGCAGCAGCGCTGTTTAAAGCATCAGCAGTATCATTTGCTGCCCCATCAGTTAGGATAACGATAGTGGGCTGGGCTTCAGGCCGGTGATTGGACAGCATAGAAGTTGCTTGGCGGATAGCTGCTCCTGTGTTAGTGCTCCCGGCTAATTGGATCGTATCTACATATGCTTTAGCAGCAGAGGCATCATTCGTTAAAGGAAAAGATGAAACATACGAATCAAAGTCTACAATTCCAACCCTATGTTTAGATAAATCCATTAAATCAATAAATTCTTTTGTGGCTTCCTTTGCAGCGTTTAAACGATTATCAGTCCCCATACTACCTGATTTATCCACTATAAGAATAACATCATTAGGCTTCACATTAGTGGTATCTTGGGGTGTCCCGGTAACAGAAAGTGTAACGTCAATCACGTCACCTTTTATGACAGAAGATGAACTGACGGTCTTGTTTACTGAAACAAGAGAGTTAGCTAAGGCTTCTGAAAATGAAGCCATAGATATAAGTGAAAAAACAATTAGAATAATGAATCTTGAAAAAAAAGTCTTTTTGCTCAAATAGGTCTCCTCCATTCTAGGTGTTATGGTAATATGGTATCATAAGAGAGCCTTTTTTAATAGGTATATTGAGCACAAAGTATGAAAAAATATTAAATTTTCTATAAACTTTATTCTGATATAAAATAGAATTAAAGAAAGGTGGGTTTTGATTAAATGGCTTTAAAAATACTAGTTACGGGTGCAGACGGTTTTATTGGTTCACACTTAGCTGAAGAACTTATGCGCCAAGGGTATAATGTGCGGGCTTTCGTCTATTATAATTCATTCAATTCGTGGGGATGGCTTGATTCCGCACCGTCTGATGTTAAAGAAAATATAGAGGTCTTTTCCGGGGACATTCGAGATCCCCATGGCGTCAAACAAGCGGTAAAGGGATGTGATATTATCTTGCATCTTGCATCATTAATTGCAATTCCTTATTCGTATCATTCACCTGATACATATATAGATACAAATATAAAAGGAACGTTAAATATACTGCAGGCGGCACGCGAACTTGGTGTCTCAAAAGTAGTTCACACATCAACAAGCGAAGTGTACGGCACAGCGTTATATGTGCCGATTAATGAAGCTCATCCGTTGCAAGGACAGTCGCCTTATTCGGCTTCCAAAATTGGTGCGGACCAAATGGCGCTGTCGTTTTACCGTTCATTTGAAACACCGGTATCGATTATCCGCCCATTTAATACATATGGACCGCGCCAGTCTGCACGTGCCGTCATTCCAACAATCATTACACAATTGGCATCTGGCAAAGAAAAAATTAAACTTGGTGCTTTAAGCCCGACAAGAGACTTTAATTATGTAAAAGATACAGTCAACGGCTTTATCTCAATGATGAACAGTGAAAAAGCTGTTGGTGAAGTCATTAATATCGGAAGTAATTATGAAATCTCCATTGGTGATACTGCAAAAGTGATCGCAGAAGTAATGGGCAAGAAAATTGAAATTGAAACAGATGAAGTACGTTTTCGTCCAGAAAAAAGCGAAGTAGAACGCCTTTGGGCAGATAATGAAAAAGCAAGAAAACTGCTTGGCTGGGAGCCGTCATATGGTGGCATTGAAGGGTTTAAGCAGGGCATGAAAGAAACAGCTGAATGGTTTTCTAATCCGGTGAATTTATCGCTATATAAGGCAGATGTGTATAATATATGAGTGCAGATTGGAAAGACATTGCGCAAAAAATCAAAAAAATTCATAAGAATAAAGATTTCGTGCCGCTTCATGAGCCTTCTTTTACAGAGACCGAAGTAGAGTACGTGACTGACTGCATCCGGAGCGGCTGGGTATCTTCTGTTGGTAAGTATGTAGACCAGTTTGAGCGTGATTTGGCAGATTATACGGGTGTAAAAAGGGCGGTAGCGGTTGTAAATGGGACAGCTGCCTTGCATATTTCATTGAAAATTGCTGGCGTACAGGCAGGAGATGAGGTCATTATGCCAGCGCTCACATTTATCGCAACAGCTAATGCTGTTTCTTATTTAAATGCGGTACCACACTTTGCAGATGTATCAGAAACAACGCTTGGACTCGATCCGATTAAGCTTGAAACGTATCTGACTGAAATCGGTACAATGAAAAATGGAGTACTTGTTAACAAGCAAACGGACCGCATAATTCGAGCGGTAGTTCCAATGCATACATTTGGCCATCCCGTTGATCTTGACCCGCTTGTAGAACTGTGCGCGCGTTTCAACTTGGCATTAGTTGAAGATGCCGCTGAATCTCTTGGGTCGTTCTACAAGGGAAAACATACAGGTGGATTCGGCATTGCAGGCGCCCTAAGCTTTAATGGCAATAAAATTATAACAACGGGTGGCGGAGGAGTAATTTTGACGAATGATGACCAGTTCGCTGATTATGCAAAGCATATAACGACTACTGCTAAAATTCCGCATCCGTGGGAATACCGGCATGATGAAGTTGGCTATAATTACCGGATGCCGAATATTAATGCTGCGCTTGGCTGTGCACAGCTTGAAAAAATGGATTTGTTTTTGAATTCCAAACGGAAGACAACCGTAAAATATGCTGAGCTACTTGAACAGTTGGATGGGGTTAAGCTTTTTCAAGAACCGTCTTTTGCCCGTAGCAATTACTGGCTTCAGACAATGGTACTCGATGAAAAGTTTCACAATCGTAATTATGTTTTAGAGCAATTAAATGAAAAAGGTGCAATGGCTAGACCGATCTGGACACCAATAAATAGGTTGGAGCCATATAAAGACTGTCAGGCAATGGATTTAACTATAACAAATAACTTTAATGAACGTATTGTTAATATACCTTCTACCCCGTTGAAAGGAGACCCGCATGAATAAGCGGAAAATTTGCATTGTTACTGGTACGCGCGCAGAATACGGCCTTCTTTACTGGCTGATGAAAGAAATTCAAGCTGATAATGAATTAGAGTTGCAGGTTGTCGCAACTGGCATGCACTTGTCTCCAGAGTTCGGTCTGACCTATAAACAGATTGAAGCCGATGGCTTTGTGATTGATGAGAAGGTGGAGATATTATTGTCATCCGATACAGCAGTGGGTGTAGCTAAATCAATAGGTTTAGCGACAATTGGATTTGCTGATACCTTTGAGCGGTTAGAACCGGATTTATTGATCATACTAGGTGATCGATTTGAAATGCTCGCAGCCGCTCAGACAGCTTTGGTTCAGCAAATCCCCATCGCTCATATTCACGGCGGTGAATTAACACACGGTGCTTTTGATGATGCGATCCGACATTCCATCACAAAAATGGCGACTTGGCATTTTACTAGCACAGAAGAATACAGAAATCGTATTATCCAACTCGGTGAGTCTCCTGAACACGTCTGGAATGTTGGAGCGCTTGGGATTGAAAATATTTTAAAATTGCCACTTCTATCAAGGAAAGAATTGAATCTTGAACTGTCACTTCATCCGGCTTGGCCGATTTTTTTAATTACATATCATCCGGAAACAAATGGAGATCCCGATGGAATTTATCCTTTGTTACAAACACTGAAAAATTACCAAAAAGTCAATCTTGTTTTTACGAAATCCAATGCAGACAATGGTGGACGTCTTATTAATGAAGAGATTTATCAATTTACGCAACAACATGTTAATGCTCAATTATTTGATTCTTTAGGGCAGATTCGTTATTTAAGTACAGTTAAAGAATCTGCTATAGTTATTGGGAATTCATCCAGTGGGCTAATTGAAGTTCCGTACTTGCATACCCCAACGGTCAATTATGGGCGTCGGCAATCCGGAAGAATACGTCCGAATTCTGTTTTTGATAGCGACTTAACGGAAAATGCAATTGAAAAGGCGATTTCACAGGCTCAAGCTTTTTCTGCCCCCTTTGAACAACTATTTGGAGATGGGAAGGTCTCGGAAAAAGTTTTGATGATTTTGAAATCGATTCCTGTTTACTCTGTTCGAAAGGAGTTTCATGACTTATGAGTGCCCACACATATATTATTGCTGAAGCAGGTGTCAATCATAATGGTTCTTTTGAATTGGCACGTGTGTTAGTGGACGCAGCAAAAGCAGCTGGTGCAGATGCGGTTAAATTCCAAACGTTTAAGGCTGAAAACCTTGTGACAAAACAAGCAAGACAAGCTGAATACCAAGTAGCGAATATAGGCGAAGAAACATCACAGTTTTATATGCTGAAAAGGTTGGAACTGTCATTTAATGAATTTGTCCAACTGAAGAATTATTGCGACCAACGGGAAATTGAATTTTTATCGACACCTTTTGACAAGGAAAGTGTCGATTTTTTATTAGATGAACTGAAAATTCAAACGGTAAAGATTCCATCCGGTGAGTTGACAAATGTTCCATTCATTCATTATATAGCCACAAAACAAAAACCGATGATTCTTTCCACTGGAATGGCGGATATGGAAGATATTCATTCAGCACTTGCTTTTATAGCGTATGGACTTGTTTTTCCTGAAAAAGAAGTGAATGTAACAGAAGTTCAGACATTTTATAACGAAGAAGAAGCAAAAAGAATATTAAAGAAGTATGTCACTGTGCTTCACTGCACAACGGAATACCCTGTACCAATTGAAGAGGTGAATTTGCGGGCGATGGATTATTTGCAGCACGAACTGCAGGTGGATATTGGACTTTCTGATCATTCTGAAGGTATTTACGTGCCAATTTCTGCAACAGCAAGAGGAGCAAAAGTCATCGAGAAGCACTTTACGATCAGCCGGATGCTCCCGGGTCCTGATCACCAAGCTTCACTGGAGCCGCACGAACTGACAGAAATGGTAAAAGCGATCCGTGCGGCTGAGCAATCACTTGGTCAGGCGGAAAAAAAACCGACAAAAAGTGAACAGAAAAACCGGGTTGCTGCACGAAAGAGTTTGACGGCTGCCTGCTCGATTAAAAAAGGTGAATTCTTTTCAAAAGAGAATCTTGTCATCAAGCGTCCTGGCAGTGGAATGGCACCAGCTTTTTATTGGTCACTGCTCGGCACAGAAGCATCAAAAGACTACGAAGCTGAAGATTTAATCGATGAATAAGCCAATCATTTTACTTGGTAATGGAGGACATGCTTCTGTATTAACAGACATATTGCTTCAACAAAGGCGAGAGATAATCGGATTTACTGCACCAGTAGAAGAACCAAATCACTTTAATCTTTCCTATCTTGGTACAGATGAAGAAATTGATTCGTACTCTTCGGATGAAGTTAAACTTGTTCTTGCAATAGGTTCAATTCGTGTCTCACCAATAAGAGCAATGATCTTTCAGAAAATGAAGGAAAAAGGCTATTTGTTTGCCTCGGTTATTCATCCATCAGCCATTATTTCCTCTTATGCAGAAATTGGTGAAGGTGTTCAAATAATGGCAGGTACTGTTGTTCAAGCTTTTGCGAAAATTGCCGATAATACAATTGTAAATACTTCTTCAGTTATCGAACATGACTGCGAAATTGGCGAACATTGTCACATTGCGCCAGGGGTAACACTATCAGGAAATGTGAGAGTAGGAAGAGGAACACATATTGGTATAGGGACGTCTGTTATTCAGAACACGAGAATTGGCAGCAATGCGCTAGTTGGTGCTGGTTCAATCGTATTGAAGGAAGTTAAAGAGAATCAAACAGTGTATGGCGTCCCGGCAAAGGAAGTGACGAAATGGAACGATGGAAACAGATTTTAATTTCTCCAGATTCATCTATTCTTGAAACGATGAGAATCATTGATAAATCAACTCTGCAATTTGCGGCTGTAGTAGATGAATCTAAGAATCTTTTAGGAACTGTAACAGATGGCGATATTCGGCGAGGAATTTTAAAAGGCACATCTCTTGAAAGCCAGATCACAAGTGTAATGAATACAAAACCCGTCTTTGAAAAAGAAGGAAAAAAGGCTTTTTATTATAAACAAGTAATGAGAAAAAGAAAGCTCAAGCAATTACCTATTATAAATGAACAGCATAAAGTAGTCCGTATTCTGTTTAGTGATGATGTTGATCAGGCACTACAGAAAGAAAATGTTGTCATCTTAATGGCAGGCGGGCTTGGAACCAGACTACGTCCGTTAACGGATAATATTCCAAAACCAATGTTAAAAGTCGGTGACAAGCCGATTTTGGAAACGATTATTGAAAGCTTCAAAAACTTCGGTTTTTCTAACTTTATTTTATGTGTCAATTATAAGAAAGAATTGATTCAAGATTATTTTCAAGAGGGTACAGCTCTAGGAGTTAACATTACATATGTGGAAGAGACGAAACGTCTTGGTACAGCAGGTGCTCTTTCACTATTGAAAGAGAAACCGAAAGTACCTTTTTTTGTGATGAACGGCGACCTTTTGACGAAAATTAATTTTGAACAGCTGCTTGATTTTCATCTTGAATCGAACGCTCAGGCAACAATGTGCGTGAGAGAATACGAATACCAAATTCCATATGGGGTTATTGAAACAGATCATCGCAAGCTGCTTTCTATTGTCGAAAAACCAGTTCACAAAAGTTTTGTCAATGCGGGCATTTATATGCTAAATCCAGATACGCTAAATCATGTGCCGGCAGGTGAATTTTTTGATATGCCGGATTTGTTCAAAAAAGTAATGGAAACAGAAAAAGCAGCTGCGTTTCCTTTGAGAGAGTATTGGCTTGATATTGGTCGTATAGCCGATTATGAAAAAGCGAATGGTGATTTTAGAGGAGTATTTTTATGATTGAAAACAAAAAGATACTGGCAATCATTCCGGCACGTGGAGGCTCTAAAGGAGTCCCACGCAAAAATATCCGTGAGTTGGCTGGCAAGCCGCTGATTGCATGGACAATAGAAGCAGCGAAACAGTCAGTCTATATCGACCGCTGTATCATATCTTCAGATGATGAAGAAATTATCGAGATTGCAAGGCAATATGAGTGTGAAGTACCGTTTGTACGTCCCGCTGCTTTAGCACAAGATGATACGCCGGGTATTGAACCGATTCTTCACGCGCTGTCTGAATTAGCAGGCTATGACATCGTTATGCTGCTACAGCCGACATCCCCGCTCCGGACAACAGAAGATATCGACCGTTGTATTGAAACGATGATCATAAATGAAGCATCAGTTTGTGTTAGTGTAACGGAGCCGGATAAGTCTCCTTTCTGGATGTATACCACGACAGACGATAATCAAATGAGGCCGCTGATTCCGCAAGAAAATCCGGCTGTAAGAAGACAAGACTTGTCGGCTGTTTATGTCTTAAACGGAGCTGTCTATGTAGCGGAAACAGACTGGTTAATCAAAACAAAATCTTTTTTAACTGATGAGACAACAGCATATCTCATGCCGAAGCAGCGTTCTTTTGATATTGACACAGATGAAGATTTTTTGCTCTGTGAGTTTATGATAAACAGAAACTAATGTATATAGCATAAAAGTCTTAATAATAGGCTGAGCATATAAGAGACACAATGCTAAAATCTTCGTTTTAAGGTCAAAGTTGAAATTTAGTATGGAAGTTATAAAAATGCTGGCTAAGAATTCCGAATACTTCATGCGCTTTTTTCGTTGTTTGCTGAGAGGGAAAGCTTAAATTTACGCTCCAGTTCATGCGGTTTATCGCAATTACTTACACCAATCTGTCCATTTCACTCTCCGCTCTCAGCCAGTGCTGCTGGACATGTGCCCGACAGTTGGGAAACGGGGGACCGTCAAGTTTATCATGCATTACTTTGACCAGTATGCGAGGGTTGTGTGGATATGGCCAAGGAAGTTATGAATATGACGCGTCTGCAAATTCTTACTCAAGCGCAGCAGGCAATGGCATTATAGGGCAGGCAGTCAAGAGAGCAGGTATTAAAATTATTGCAAACGTAAATTAACTGGCTGAATAAGGACAAGACCGCTATTTGTTTGAAGTGGTCTTGTCCTTTTATTTTTTCACTCTTGTTCCTTGAAATACAGCTGTCACTAGCAATGAAACAAGCAAAAACAGTTCAAAAAGATTTGTCACCGCTCCGCTCTCCACAGGAAGCTGCACCGCACTTCCTATAATCATCACAAGCGAGCCAACAAAAAACCAGATCCATTTCTGCTTCCGCCAGATCACAACCGACGCAGCAAGCAGCACAGCGGAAACAACCAATACCATGATCGGAGGCCCGCTTTGAGGCTCGGCACTGCTGTAGCTCAGCACGCCATATTCCCGTTCTGGCTCAAGTGTCAGACCGAAAACTTCAGTGAAAAGCTCCAGCAGAATAAGAGCGAGTGTAAGCAGGAAAGCAGTCAGGTGACACCATGACTGCTGCGCCCAGTGAACACGGGCCTGCTTTAATGTCACCCAGGCATATAACACAAGGAGCGGCGTGAACAAAGTATGCAGCCAGAAGCGGGCATAATTAAGGTTTTCTAAAAGCGGACCTTCTCCGATAAAACGGCCGGCTGCCAGGATGCTGTTATCGTAAACTAACCCCGCGATTACCGGAAGCAGGAATAAGGCACTCGGGATGCGCTGATTTTGGAATAGCCGAATGGCAAGTATAAATAAAACAAAATAAGCGAGAGCAAATAAGCTAAAAAGAATGGTATCCATGATGGCTCCTTTCATTCGTTTCTTTCCTTTACCCTTACCCTATTTATTCATTTTTGAACTATTTGTGAAATGTTGAGCAAAGTGTAGTCAATTCGAAGAAATCAGTGTATGATAAGAGTATAAATTAAATGTGAATTATTTCACAAATGGAGTTCAGTAAATGATTTGAAGTGAAGTGGTTCACAAAAATCAAAGGAGTGTTCGAAATGAACAGCAAAATGATGGCGGCGGTATGGACTGTGCTTCGGGTATGGCTCGGTGTTCAATGGATTCAGGCGGGCTGGCATAAGGTGGCGGACGGGTTTGATGCATCAGGCTTCTTATACGGAGCGATTGAAAAAGCATCCGGCGATATGCCGGCGGTCAGCGGGTGGTATGCAGGCTTTTTGGAAAATGCGGCGCTGCCAAATGTAAGTATCATTAATGTCCTTGTTCCGTGGGGTGAATTGCTTGTCGGAATTGCGCTGATCGCCGGGGTATTCACAGTGCCGGCACTTATCGCCGGAGCGTTTATGAACCTGAACTTCTTATGGGCCGGCACAGTCAGCACAAACCCGACATTGCTTCTAGCAGCGGTAGTTCTGCTGTTTGCGGCTAAAGGAGCGATGTATTACGGCGGAGACCGGTTCTTACTTCCGGTGCTGGCGAAAAAAATGAACGAGTGGAAGAACAATCATCCACGTAAGCACATACCGAAAAGTGCTTAATGAGAAAAGAGTCCGTTCAGGGCTCTTTTTCTATTGCATTTTTAGTGATTATACACAATGACATTCCTTTATTTACCGATTATACTTCTTTTAATTGAATGTAATGAATAGTTACATAAGTGGATGGAGGAATGGACATGTATGATTTCATTATTCGAAATGGCACGGTTGTTACTTCCCATGCAGAACGAAAAGCCGATATTGGTGTGCGGAACGGTGTGATAAAAGAAGTATCGGCATCTATCGGAGTAAGTGCGGAAAAAGAGATCGATGCATCGGGACTGCACGTGTTTCCAGGTGCGGTGGATATCCATGTTCATTTCAGCGAGCCGGGCCGTGCGGAGTGGGAGGGGTTCCGGACCGGTTCACGAATGCTTGCATCAGGCGGTATTACCACGTTTGCGGATATGCCGCTCAATGGAATTCCATCAACGGTAGATGAAGCAGCACTTCTTCAAAAAGCGAGGGTTGGCGAGGGAAAATCCATTGTTGACTTTGCGCTCTGGGGCGGGCTTGTGCCCGGGAACTTGCGGGAGCTTGACAGCCTGGCGAAAGCGGGTGCCATGGCGTTTAAAGCGTTTATGTCGCCGTCCGGCAATCCGGAATTTGAAGCGGTCGGTGATTTGGATCTGCTGGAAGGGATGAAGCGGATTGCGGAAACGGGCAAGGTGCTGGCGCTGCATGCGGAAAGCGGCCCGGTGACAACCTTCCTGGCAGAACAAAAGCGGCTTGCCGGACGTGTAGGAGCAGACGACTATCTGTCGACCCGGCCGGTTTCGGTGGAAGTGGAAGCGGTGGAACGGGCGCTTTATTATGCGGCGCTGACCGGCTGCCCGCTTCATTTTGTTCATATCAGCAGTGCGGAAGCTGTGGCGGTGATTCAAGACGCGCGTGCCGCCGGGATCAACGTGACGCTTGAGACATGCCCGCATTATTTATTGTTTTCACATGAAACATTAAAAGAAAAAGGGGCAGTGGCAAAATGTGCCCCGCCGCTCCGGGAAAAGCCGGATCAGGAAAAGCTCCGGAAAGCCATGGAACTGGGCAGAATTGACTTTTTGGCCTCGGACCATTCACCCTGCACACCCGACCTGAAAGAAATGAAAAAAGGGAACGTTTTGGATGCGTGGGGCGGAATCAGCGGCGGGGGGATGACCCTTCTGGCGGCGCTTCGCTTTGCGCAGGAAGAAGAAATTCCGCTGACCGAAGCCGTAAAATGGACTGCGGAAAAGCCGGCGGAGCGGTTCGGACTGGCGCACCGGAAAGGGCGGATTGAGCCGGGAATGGATGCCGATCTGGCGATTTTATCACTGAATCAGCCTCATAGGGTAACACCGGAAAATTTCTATGCGAAGCATCCGGTCAGTGTGTATATGGACGAGAGCTTTCCAGCTTCCGTCCAGGCTGTATATGTTCGCGGAAAAGAAGTGTTTACGAAAGAAGCGGGACCGGTTGAAGGCCAGAGCGGAAAGTGGCTATCCGAAAATGTCAGTCCTCCGGTGATTTAGTGAGGCATCATATGGTATGCTTTTTGAAAAAAGGAGTTTTTCAATATGATTTACCTTGTCCGGCACGGAGAATCGGAATGGAATGCGCTCGGACGCCTCCAGGGCCAGATGGATATCGGGCTGAGCGAGGAAGGGCGCAAGCAGGCAGCATTGCTTGGGGCGTATTTTGAAAAGCAGGGCATTTCTTTTGACTATGTTTTTTCCAGTGACCTGGACCGAGCCTTTCAAACCGCCAAGCGTGCGACTGCCTGGATGCCGGTGGAAACAATTACCGCAAGCCGGCTGCTCCGTGAACGGTTTTACGGCGAGCTGCAGGGACAGCTGCTGGCGGAAATTATCCAGAACGTGCCGAATTATGCAGAAAATTTTGGTTTGACGATGACGCATGGAATGGAATCTCTTGAAGAAATGCAGGAGCGGATGGTTAAAGTGCTTACGTCGATCTCTAAGGAAACAAACGGGGCACCGGCACTGGTAGTCACACACGGCGGGGCTGTAAATGCGCTACTCCATAAACTGTCGAACGGCCAGGCTGGCACAGGAAACGGAAAAATCGACAACACGTCGATTACCCGTTTAGCGTGGGATGGAGACAAACTGACGATCGTGTCTATCAACGAAACGCCGCATTTACAAAATATAAAAGATACGTTTGAAGGATAAAAGGCTGCCATATGTAATAGAAAAGCGTTCAAGGAAACAGCTTCCCTGAACGCTTTTCTATTAAGCTCTCGCCCATTCAGCAATCGTCTGGATATCTGATGGCTTCGTGCGGCAGCAGCCGCCAATCAGCCGGGCGCCGCATTCGTGCCAGTAGCGGGTATGCCGGCTGTACGCCTCCATATCGGGCGCGCCGGACCATGCTTTCGTTTCGGCAGCCGAGGTTTGGGTACACGATCACTGGCTTTGCGGTTTCGCGCTTTGTTTCCTGAATCCTGCAGGAAGCCGTTGACCGCTTTCGCTTATAACACAAAAAAGGCTGCCATCTGTGTGAGGGCAGCCTTTTTGTATTCAATTCCTGTTTTATGAGCCAATTGAATGGTCAGCGCGGATTCTTTCGAGCAGCGCTTCGCAGCCGTCTTTCACCAGATCGTAAGTTTCCTGGAAATCACCTGTGTAATAAGGGTCCGGTACGTCTTTTTGATGAGGCGTCAGGTCAAGAAAACGCATAATTTTTGAATGGTCGGGCTGGCCGAGCATCTCACGGATATTGGCGATATTGCTTCGGTCCATGCCAATAATATAATCAAACTTTTCAAAGTCGGCCCCGTCCAGCTGGCGCCCTGACAGCCCTTCGGAAGAAATATTATATTCCTTCAGTTTAGCCAGTGTGCCTTTATGCGGCGGCGAGCCGATATGCCAGGAGCTTGTAGCGGCGGAATCCACCTCGATGTGGCCGATCAGGCTTTCTTTTTCGATTAAATCACGGAACATGGCTTCGGCCATAGGTGACCGGCAAATATTGCCGAGGCAGACAAATAAAACGTGAATCATCTTTTCATCTCCTTTCGACCCTCATTATAGCATCAATGCCAGTTCCTTTTCATAAGCTGCAAATCAATATAAAGCTGGCAGCGTGCATGAAAATCACACTAACGAGAGGGTTTTTTCAAGCGGCCGGGTTAAATCCATGATGGACTTCCTTATTTTGATTCGTTTAACGTGCGTTCAAATTCATCAAAGCGCTGAGCTGTTCCTTCAGACGGTTTTGTCAGCAGGCTGACCACAACAATCGCGAGTAAGCTTGCGGCAAAACCAGGAATCATTTCGTAAACTGTATCCGCCCAAGGGGTTTTCGTCCAAACGATCACCGTGACGGCGCCGGCGATCATGCCGGCAAGCGCTCCCCAGTGTGTCATCCGTTTCCAGTACAGGCTGAGCAGAATCGTCGGGCCGAATGAAGATCCAAATCCTGCCCATGCATAGCCGACGAGCGCCAGAATGGTCTTGTTTTGTTCCCATGACAGGAGCAGGGCGACAATTGAGACAATTAAAACAGCCAGGCGTCCTAAGAATACAAGCTCGCGGTCCGAAGCGTCGCGGCGGAAAAACGTTTTATATAAATCTTCTGTCAGCGAACTTGACGTAACAAGCAGCTGTGACGAAATCGTACTCATGATCGCGGCCAAAATAGCGGAAATCAGGAAGCCGGTAATGATCGGGTGAAACAAAATATCACCCAGTTCAATGAAAATTGTTTCCGGATCGCCAATTTTCATATTGTTGCTTGTATAATAAGCGAGTCCTACAAAACCGGTTACCATAGCGCCGACAACGGAGAATATCATCCAGCTCATGCCGATGCGGCGTGCTTTTTTAATTTCTTTCACTGATGTAATCGCCATAAAGCGGACGATAATGTGCGGCTGGCCGAAGTAGCCAAGCCCCCAGGCAAAAAGAGATATGATGCCGATAAAGCTTGTCCCTGTAAAAATGTTTAAAAGAGCCGGGTCCACCGAACGAACCGTGTCAAGAGACGGGCCGATCCCGCCGACATGCATAATGGTTACAATCGGAACGAGTACAAGTGCCAGCACCATAATAATCCCCTGTACAAAGTCGGTCCAGCTCACCGCTAAAAATCCGCCGAACAGTGTGTAAGCAATGACAACACCGGCAACAATCCACAGGCCGATATGGTAATCAAGGCCGAAAGTGCTCTCGAATAAAACGCCGCCGGACACCATACCTGATGAAATGTAAAACGTGAAAAAGATGATAATCACAAGACTGGAAACAAGACGGATAACTCTAGAACGGTCTTGAAACCGGTTTTCAAGATATGATGGAATCGTAATAGAGTCTTCAGCAATTTCCGTGTACATGCGCAGGCGGGGTGCCACGTACAGCCAGTTTGCCCAGGCGCCGAGCGTTAAACCGATCGCAATCCACGAAGCGCTGAACCCGCTTACGTACATGGCACCAGGCAGTCCCATCATCAGCCAGCCGCTCATGTCAGAAGCGCCGGCAGAAAGGGCTGTAACCGCAGGGCCGAGTCCGCGTCCTCCGAGCATATAATCAGATAAATTCGATGTTCGTTTGTATGCATACCAGCCGATCAAAAGCATACCGGTCATGTAGATAACAATAGAGACAATTAAGGAAGTGTCGACCAAATAAATCCCTTCTTTCAAATGGTAATAGTAAAAAAGCGAATAATGTTGCAATAATCAACAAAAGTGGCGCGTTTTCCGGCCGGAATGGCGCGATTTGGACTTTATCGCGCCATAGCGGCTGGAAAACACGCCGAAATGCAGGAAATCGCGCCGCTTTTATATAAAAACGCGCCGTCCATTTAAACAAGAGGCGCCCTTTAAGCCGGGTGATTCGGCTTAAAGGACCGCCTCCTTTTAAAGCATTTCTGATGTTGTTTTTGCCTGCATGTGAAGCTGAAGGTAATCGGGACCGCCGGCTTTTGAATCGGTACCGGACATATTAAAGCCGCCAAATGGCTGGTAGCCGACAATGGCGCCGGTGCAGCCGCGGTTAAAGTACAGGTTGCCGACATGGAAATCCTCACGCGCTTTTTCCATGTTAAACCGGTTCGTTGTAATGACAGCGCCGGTTAAGCCGTAATCGGTGTTGTTGGCAATCTCAATCGCTTCCTCGAAATCCTTCGCTTTTGAAAAGGCAACAACCGGACCGAAAATTTCTTCCTGCATCAAACGGGCATCCGGCGCAACATCAGCAACGATGGTCGGCTGAATAAAATAGCCGGTTGTGCTGTCGCCCGTTCCTCCAGTCACAATGCGTCCTTCTTCCTCTCCGATTTTAACATAATTCATGATTTTTTGATACGCTGCTTCATCAATAACGGGGCCGACGAAGTGGTTGTCAGCCGGGTTGCCCACCGTTACATTCTTCGTTAAAGCAATGGCTTTTTCAAGTACCCGGTCATACACATCTTCCACAATGACCGCACGTGAGCAGGCCGAGCATTTTTGGCCGGCAAAACCAAAGGCGGACTGAACGATCGACTCGGCAGCGAGATCCAAATCCGCTTCTTTATCCACAACAATCGTATCCTTGCCGCCCATTTCTGCGATCAGCCGCTTCATCCATTTCTGGCCAACGTGAACTTTTGATGCCCGTTCAAAAATACGCAGGCCGACATCGCGCGAGCCGGTAAAGGTGATAAAGCGTGTTTGCGGATGGTCCACCAGGTAGTCGCCGACTTCCGCGCCGCTGCCCGGAATAAAATTCACAACCCCTGGCGGAAGGCCCGCTTCTTCCAGTACCCCGACAAAGCGTGCCGCGACAACCGGCGTTGTAGAAGCCGGCTTCAATAAAACGGTATTGCCGGTCACAATGGAAGCTACTGTTGTGCCGGCCATAATCGCAAACGGGAAGTTCCATGGTGAAATCACGATGCCGACACCGAGCGGAATGTAGCTGTACCGGTTAAATTCGCCCGGGCGGCTCAGTAACGGTGCGCCTTTTTTTAATTCGAGCATTTGCCGTGCGTAATACTCCATAAAGTCAATCGCTTCTGCTGTATCAATATCCGCTTCCCGCCACGGCTTGCCGGCTTCCTTTGTCAGCAGGGCGGAAAATTCATGGCGGCGCCTGCGGACAATGGCAGCTGCTTTAAACAGCACATCGGCGCGAATGTCCGGCGATACTTTTTTCCATGTTTGAAAGGCTTCGAGTGCAGCCTGCATCGCTTTTTCGGCCAGCACCCGGTCCGCTTTTGAAACAGAGCCGATCACCTGCTGCTTATCCGCCGGGTTATAAGAAATGATTTTTTCTTCCGTTGAAATGCGTTCACCGCCAATAACAAGCGGATAATGCCCGCCAAGCCCGCTTTCCACTTTTTTTAGGGCTTTTTGATAAGCGGCCTGATTGGCTTCTTTCGAAAAGTCAGTAAAAGGTTCATGCTTGTATGGGATCATGAAAAACACTCCTCGTTTTGTTATTTTTGGGTGAAGCCTTTGAACGCAAAGGAAATATTCGCCGGCCGTTCTGCGAGCCGCCTCATAAAGTAACCGTACCAGTCCCGGCCGTAAGGAACATATACACGGACCCGGTAGCCCTGCTTGACGAGTTCCTGCTGCAAATTGGTGCGCATTCCGTAGAGCATTTGAAATTCAAATTGGTTCATGGAAATAAGATGCTTTCGCTGGACCGCTTTGGCAAATTCAATAATATTTTCATCATGGGTGGCAATGCCGGTATAATTGCCGGCCAGCAGGCTTTGTTCAATCAGCTTCATGTAATTGGTATCCACGTCTGCTTTATTGTGGAATGCATGCCTGGCGCTTTCCTTGTAAGCCCCTTTAACAAGCCGGAGAAACGGCTTCATTTTGCTCAGCCGGGCGAGATCCTGCTCTGTCCGGTATAAATAAGCCTGAAGCACGGTACTGACATGTTCGAATTGTTCCTTAAACTGCTTGAACAGCTCAAGTGTTGCCTGGCAACGGGTGAAGTCTTCCATATCAATCGTAACCATAATGCCGTACTGGTCGGCTTTCTCGAGAATCCGCGTCATGTTTTCAACGACGAGCTCCCGGTCAATATCAAGTCCGAGTGACGTCAGCTTTAGTGAAACATGTGAATCGAGCCCTTCATCGTGAATTGTTTTAATTGTTTCGATGCATTCCTCGGTCCGTTCGGCTGCGATCGCGGGAGAGTCAACAAATTCACCGAGGTGGTCGACCGTAACAGACAGGCCCTGCGCATTTAATGCTTTGATACAGGCAATCGAACTGCGGAAATCCATACCGCCAATAATTTTGCCGGCCGCAAAGCCGCTGCCCCTGGTTCTGGCCAGCTGGTTCAATCGCCTGCTGTTAGAAAGAAACAAAAAGAAACCTTTTGTAATCGCTTCCATAAACTGTCCCTCCCAATGCAATGATTATCTTATTCATAGTGTATGCCGGCCGCCTTTTATTCACAATGTCTCCAAAAACCGAAAATGTAAGCGTTTTATTTATGGTGAGCAACAATACCTTGGATTGGCTTCTTCGTTTTTCGATCATATGTGCTACAATGAAAGAAAAAAACAGAGAGGTGTTTGCATGCTGGATCAGGCACGCGGCTTTTTGCAGTCGCATTTCGGCTATGATTCATTCCGGACGGGCCAGGAGCAGGCAATTTCGCAGGTACTCAGCGGCGAAAACACGATTTGTGTCATGCCGACAGGCGGCGGAAAGTCGATTTGTTATCAAATTCCGGCGCTTGTTTTAGAAGGAACAACGATCGTGGTTTCACCGCTTATTTCTTTGATGAAAGACCAGGTTGATACATTGCTTGAAGCGGGAATTCCAGCGGCCTACATTAACAGCTCACTGAGCGGAGCAGAAATGTATGAAACGATGAGATCAGCGCGGAATGGCGAGTTTAAGCTGCTGTATATTGCGCCGGAGCGACTTGAATCGTATTCATTTGTCGAGCAGCTGAAGCAGCTGTCCGTGCCGCTTATTGCTGTTGATGAGGCTCACTGCATTTCCCAGTGGGGACATGATTTCCGGCCGAGCTACCGCCATATTCAGCGCATGACGGAGCTGTTTCCGGGAAGCCCGGCCATACTGGCTTTAACCGCAACCGCTACCCCGCACGTACGCGAAGACATTTGCCGCCTTCTTTCCATTGATGAAAAAAATACGATTATTACCGGATTTGAACGGAAAAATTTATCTTTCTCTGTTATTCAGGGTCAGGACCGCCAGAGCTTTTTAAAGGAATACTTGAAGAAAAATCAAAAAGAATCCGGCATTATTTATGCCGCCACCCGCAAAACGGTCGATCAGTTATATGAACGTCTGCAAAAAGCCGGCATTTCTGCAGCACGCTATCACGGAGGCATGGGGGATGCTGACCGGGTTCGTGAGCAGGACCGGTTTTTAACCGATGAAGCGACGGTAATGGTGGCGACGAATGCCTTTGGAATGGGGATTGATAAGTCCAATATCCGTTATGTGATTCACTATCAGCTGCCGAAAAACATGGAAAGCTATTACCAGGAGGCCGGCCGTGCGGGGCGGGATGGGCTTGACAGTGAATGTATTGTTTTGTATTCCTCGCAGGATGTGCAGACGCAGCGCTTTTTAATTGACCAGTCACTGGAGCGTGACCGCATTCCGCAGGAGCTTGAGAAGCTGCAGGGGATGGTGGATTACTGCCATACGGAAAGGTGCCTGCAGCAGTTTATCGTTTCGTACTTTGGCGAAAAGAATTCAAAGCCGTGCGGGCGCTGCGGCAACTGCACCGATTCACGCGACAGCGTTGATGTCACAAAAGAAGCACAGATGGTTCTTTCCTGTGTGATCCGGATGGGCCAGCGGTTTGGCAAAGCCATGACAGCGCAGGTACTGACGGGATCGCGCAATAAAAAGCTGATGGAATTCGGCTTTCATGAATTGTCCACCTATGGCATTTTAAAAAAACAAAGCGTCAAAGAGGTAACAAACTTTATTGAATTTTTAATTTCACAGGAGCTGCTCGGAGTGGAGCAAAAACAGTACCCGACGATTTTTGTGACGGAACAGGGGCGGGACGTGTTGCTTGGCAGCCATACGGTTATGCGCAAGGAAGCGGTCCGGACGAAAAGCATTGCTGCAGATGATCCATTATTTGATATTCTGCGGGCGCTGCGAAAAGAAATTGCTGAAGAAGCGGGTGTGCCGCCGTTTGTTATTTTTTCTGATACGACACTTCATGATATGTGTGCGAAGCTCCCGGAGGATGAAGAGGATTTCTTGGCAGTGAGCGGCGTAGGCCAGAGCAAACTGAAAAAATATGGAGATGCCTTTTTAAAGGAAATTCAAGCTTATAGAGAAGCAAACCCGGACCGGCAAAAGAATCTGGCGGCTGAACCGGCCGCAGCTGCCCCGAAGAAAAAGTCGGTGAATTCGTATTTGGATACCCTGGAGCTGCATCAAAAAGGCCTGAGTATAGACGCTATCGCGGCTGAGCGGGAGCTGACAGCCAGCACCGTCGAAAACCATCTGACTCAGTGCATGGAAGAGGGGCTGGAAGTGAATCTTGAGCGGCTTGTGCCGGAGCAGTACAGAGAAGTACTGGAACAGGCAGTAGAAGCAGCGGGAGCAGACCGGCTGAAGCCGATCAAGGAACGGGTGCCGGAAGAAGTCACCTACGGGATGATTAAAGTATTTTTAGAGATGCGGAGACGGAATCATGTTTGAGGCAAAACAATTTCCCGAGTTTTCCTGGTCGTTCTCGCGCCACAAAACCTTAATGACGTGTGCGCGAAAATATGGATATGATTATTATGCCGGACATAACGGCTGGCTGTATGATGCCGATGAATCGGTGAAGCATGTGTACCGTCTGAAAAAGCTGTCTAACCTGCCGGTTGCCTTCGGGAAAATTGTGCACGAGCTGGCCGAAAAAGCGGTCCGGCTTTTTCTCGGCCACGGTTATGTGATGAGCGAAACGGAATTAATCGGGCAGGCACGGGAAATGCTGAACCGGGCGTATACCGATTCGCGTGACCGCAAGCCGCAGTGGATGCAGAAGCCGGCCCGTTTTAAAATGCTTTATGATATGTATTATGAAGGCGAGCTTAATCGGATGGAGGCGGAAGAATACAAACGGCGCCTGCAAATCGTTTTTAAGAATCTGCTGAAGAGCGGGTCTTTTCGTGATATTACTGAGCGCCCGCAGACAATGCAGTTCCAGCAGGCCGAGGAATTCCGGTTTATGGCTGTGGACGGCGTGAAAATTTTTGTGGTGATGGATTTGCTGTACCGCGATTTAAAAGCGGACAAGTGGATCATTGTCGACTGGAAAACAGGGAAAGAAGCAGAGGATGACCGGAGTCAGCTGGCATTGTACGCCTACTACCTTATGCAAAAATACGGAGCGCGCGTCGAAGAAATTGAGATTCGCAACGAATACGTTTTAACAGGCGTGCAAAAATCTTATCAGCTCGAAGAAGCAGACATTCAGTTGATGCTTCAAAAAATGAAGCAAAGCATTCACATCATGCGCCGCTACCAGCTTGATATCATTTCGAATGAGCCGGTTGAGCTGGAGGACTTTCCAAAAACGGAACACGAACGCCGCTGTGAGGCATGTAATTATAAAGAGATTTGCCGGGTATCGTCTTAGGGCGGTGCCCTTTTTGTTTTAAAAGGAAGAAGGGTGGAAAAATAACAAATAAATGAAGAAAGGAGTTTTTCGATGAACGTCTTAAACAGAAAAAAGCTGGCAACAAGCCTTCTTGTGCCGGTCGTTGGCGGCTCGGTTATCGGAGCGATTGCCAATAAAGGCTCGCGTGAAGAATACAGGGGGCTGAAAAAGCCGTTCTTTTCCCCGCCGGGCTGGGTATTTCCAGTGGTATGGACGAGTCTTTACACCGCAATGGGCGCGGCCAAATACCGGGCTTCGATAAAAAAGCCCGAAACCGCCGTTCCTTACAATATTCAGCTTGGTCTGAACTTTCTGTGGTCTTTTTTGTTTTTCAAATGGAACCTTCGCGGCACCGCTTTTGTCGAGATCGCCGTGCTGCTCGGCATGATTACATGGACGACATATGAATTTTACCAGGCCGATGCAGCAGCCGGTACCTTAATGCTGCCTTACGCCGCCTGGGTCGCTTTTGCGCTTGGCTTGAACTATTCCATTTGGTCATTGAACAAAGCCCGTTCTTGAAAAGCAAGCGATCAAGAGAGCAGGTTAAATGATCTTTTTTAGCAGCCGGAAATGTGCTGTTTTCTTTCAAAGACAGGGTCAGGTGCTGCGGTCGGCCGGTTCCGCTTTCCTATGGGGCGAACGGTGAACCAGCCATCGCTTCGCGCTGTCTGTTTCACCTGTCCGCTCGTCCCATGGGAGTCTCCACCGGCCGCCCTCCGCCTGTTATGTTTCTAAAAAAGCAAGCATGAAAACATATTTGTCTTTTTTTATTTCCATTAATAAACAGAATGAAAGCCTGCTCTTGAAAAACAGCAGGCTTTTTCTTTGCCTTCTTATTCATTTGCTATTACACTCACAGCATTATCATACCTGCAGGAAGAAGGAGGAAACGGAAATGGACTTCAAAGGGATACACCACGTATCGGCTATTACGGCCAATGCAGCTGAAAATGTGAAATTTTATACGGAAATAATGGGTATGCGGCTGATCAAAAAAACGGTCAATCAGGATGAAACATCCATGTACCACCTGTTTTACGGCGATGAAAAAGGCAATCCAGGCACGGAATTGACGTTTTTTGAAATTCAGAGGGCTGCCCGCAACCGCCCAGGAAACAATTCAATCTCAGGTCTTTCACTCCGCGTGCCGAACGATGCGGCGCTTGATTATTGGAAAAATCGTTTTCAAGAATTCGGTGTATCATGTCAAGATATGATCAACCAGGGCGGACGAAAAGTGCTGCCGTTTCAGGATTTTGAAGGGCAGCGCTTTTTCCTTGTTTCTGATGAAAAAGATACTGGTGTAAAAGGCGGCACGCCGTGGTCAAAAAGCCCGGTTCCCGCTGAAGCAGGCATTATTGGACTTGGACCCGTTCATTTAACAGTGCCGGATGCCGGTCTGACCGCCGCTGTTTTAACAGAAGTAATGGGCTTCCGCGAAGCAAACCGCTATCCGTCGCCGACAGCAGGGCAGCCGGATGTGATTGTGTTTGAAACGGGTGAGGGAGGCACGGGAGCGGAAGTGCATGTAGAAGAACGAAGTGATCTTCCGCCGGAGCGGCCGGGACGCGGCAGTGTCCATCACGTCGCCTTCCGTGTGGAAAATGAGAAGGAACTGCACAAATGGATTGCCCGTCTTCAGGAAAAGAGAATCGCAAGTTCCGGCTTCGTTGATCGGTTTTATTTCAAATCGTTATATTTCCGCGAAGCAAACCGCATCCTGTTTGAAGTGGCAACAGACGGCCCGGGCTTTGATACCGATGAAGAGCTGGAGCACCTTGGCGAATCACTCGCCCTGCCGCCTTTTTTGGAGCCGCAGCGAGCGGAGATTGAAGCCCGCTTAAAACCGCTGCCGACAAGATTTTAACTAAATACTTTAAGCAGATACCAAAACCGCTCTCTTCTTTTTCAAAAGCTGGAGAGCGGTTTTTTCGTATAATACTAGTTCCACTCGAACTTATAATTTTTTGTAAAATCATGCGAATTGCCCAAATTTTGCTTAACAAACAAAAGAACGGACCGATATAAATGAAGAAAAAAGTGTGCGAAGGGGGCAAAACGATGATTGATCGTATAGGAGAAAGTGCAGTGCCAGCAATCACCAAACCGCTTGAAGCAACAGAAGCAAAAACAATGGAAGCAGAACAAAAGCCAGCCGTAGAAACGGCCGAGCAGGGTATTCCACTACAAGAAGAGGAGCTGCAGAAATTCACCGACCAGGTCAACACGTTTTTGCAGCCGACCCAGACACACATTCAATTTGAATACCATGAAGATTTGCAGGAATATTATGCAGTCATCGTAGACAATAACTCGGAAGAAATTATTAAAGAAATCCCATCAAAAAAAATCCTCGATATGTATGCGGCAATGACCGAATTTATCGGGTTCTTTTTTGATAAAAAGGCGTAGGGAGGACAAAGACTATGGTGCTTCGCGTAGGCGGAATGGCAAGTGGAATGGACACCGAGTCCATTATTAAAGATTTAATGAAAGCGGAACGGATGCCGCTTGATAAATTAAAACAAAAGAAACAAACATTAGAATGGCAGCGGGACCAGTACCGGGAAATGAATATCCTGTTGCAGGATTTCAGAAGTTTAGTGTCATCAACGGGAATGAAACGAACACAAAATTATCGGGCGAGTGCGGCAGCTTCTTCAAATGAGGGGCTTGTTACAGCAACTGCATCTACAGCGGCTACGCCAGGTTCATATAACATCTCTAATGTAACATTAGCAAAAGCTGAGACGTGGGTAACTGCTTCTTTAAAAGCTGGTGGAGGCCTCGATGCTTCAAAGTCCTTTACAGATTCAAGCAATGCATTTGATGGGGCTTTTTGGGATACCGTTGATAATGTAAATGTAAAAAACGGGAAGGTTGGCAGTGTAACCTTAAAAGGTAACGGCAGTACCACTGGATTAAATGTTGGAGCAACCGATATTAAAATAGATGCAGCAGCAGACATGTCTGTAAAGGTAAATGGCGTAACGTATAAGGTAGTGAGCGAAGCACCGGCTGAAGATGATCAAGTTCAAATTACTAGCACGGGAGATTTAATTTTCAAAACTCCTGTAGCGGCAGATGCTTCTATTAAAGTCGATTACATTACTAACTCCTCAACAGAAAAGTACACTAATTTTTCTATTAATACCTTTTCTTCAACAGGGGAAAATATTGAAAACTTTTTAGTAAGTTCAACAGATAGCTTAAATAGTGTTATTAGCAAAGTTAATGTCTCTAAAGCAGGCGTAACTTTGTTTTATGATTCCGTAACTGGAAAAATGTCTATGACGCAAAAAGAGACGGGGAGTCATAATCCATCAGGCGGGGGAAACATTTCAGTTACCGGGCTTTTTGCTACTAGTGTCTTAAAGCTTGATGTGACAAATGCAGATCCTGCAGATCCTGATAAACCAAAACTTATTCAAGGAACAGATGCTTCCGTTACAATAAATGGATTAACTACAACCCGTAAATCTAATACATTTGAGATGAACGGTGTAACCTTCACGTTGAAAAAGGAAAGTACTACGGAAACAGCATCCTTAAACGTTACAAAAGACACCGACCAAGTGTATAACAATATTAAAGACTTCGTTGAGAAATACAATACGTTAATTGCGGCAATCAGTAAAAAAACGTCCGAAGAGCGTTACCGTTCATATACACCGTTAACGGATGATCAGCGTGAACAATTGTCCGATAAGCAGCAGGAACAGTGGGAAGAAAAAGCGAAAAGCGGCTTACTGCGTCGGGATACAGTACTATCCGGTGTACTTACTTCAATGAGAAGCAACTTTTCTCAGGCAGTTATAAACAGCAGTACCAACGCCGCTTATAACCAGCTGGCGGAAATCGGAATTACCACCTCAAAGAACTATCTTGAAGGCGGTAAGCTTGAAATTGATGAAACGAAGCTGAAAAAAGCCCTGGCTGAAAATCCAGAAGCAGTTGAAGCCCTGTTCATTGGCGGCGGTGATTCAACATCTGTTAGTGAACAGGGAATTATTCACCGGTTATATGACACTGTTGGCAAAACAATGGATCAGTTAAAAGAGCGTGCTGGAAGTGCCGGATATACGAATCAAAAATTTGCGATCGGCCGTCAGCTTACAGATATCGACAGCAGTATCAGCCGTTTTGAAGACCGGTTGCTTCAAGTAGAAGACCGCTACTGGAAGCAGTTTACCGCGATGGAAAAAGCAATGCAGCAGGCCAACTCACAGTCTGCTTATTTGATGCAGCAATTCAGCATGTAATTATATATTTAAAAAGGAGTGTTCTTTTAGTGGCAATTAATAATCCACAGCAGGCATATGCAAACAACTCTGTCACAACAGCGTCTCCAGGAGAATTAACCTTAATGCTTTATAACGGATGCATTAAATTCATCCGTCTGGCTGAACGGGCGATGGCAGATAATAATATTGAGCAGAAAAACATCAATGTCCAAAAAGCACAGGCGATTATTCGCGAGCTGAGCATTACGTTAAAAACTGATACAGATCTGGCGAAGAACATGCTGGCTCTTTATGAATTTCTTCATGAGCGGCTCGTTGAGGCAAATATTAAAAATGACCCCGCTATTTTAAAAGAAGTAGAGGGATTTGTCACAGAGTTCCGGGATACATGGAAACAGGTTATTCAGGAAAACCGCCGCATTCAGCAAGTCGGTGCCGGCGGCCGGGTATAATGGCGCCGGTTTATGACTGTCACAGGATGACAAAAAGGCTGCTGGATTTGCTTGAAGCAGCCAATCAGGATCGTGACAGTCAAATTGAGCAGGCAGAGAAGCTGCTGGATGAGCGCGGGGAAATTCTGCCGCGTATCCAGCCTCCTTTTACAGAAGAAGAGCAGCAGCTTGGCCGTGAAATCAACTTAATGAACCAGGAAATTGAAACCCGTCTTCAGAAGCTGAGCCAGTCGGTTAAGGAAGATTTACGTGAAATCAATGTAAAGAAGCAGTCAATGGACAAATATTCGAATCCATATGAATCGCTTCAAACCGATGGCGTATTTTATGATAAACGAAATTAAAAAAATCCGGTTTTCAAACCGGATTTTTGCTTATTTAAAAATCGCTAAAACACCTTTAGCCAATTCATTTGTATCATGAATGAAAAGATGGTCTGCCTGCTGGCGGATACCGGCAATGGCCAATTCAATGACTTCTCTGCCGACTTGTGTATCTTCAATCTTTGAAAGACCTTTGGTCAGGTTTTCTCCTAGAACAGAATTTCTTTCCATTTCATGCTCAATCGTCTCATAATATGAACCTATTTTTGTGAGCTGATGAGTTGTTTGCAAGACGGCATCCTGGATCTTTGGAAAAAGAGCACGCGCATCATCAGATGTCTCAATACTTGCGCCTGTTAAACCAAGTGCATCAACATTCAGCTTTTCAAGATCAATGGAAAGTGATTTTCCAGAAGCACTTCCCGCCAGATGAAGCACTTTGTCATTACCAAATAGATTGATCGTGTTAAACTCCAAATATTCAGCCGTGTCGTTAATGGAGTCCATTATTTCATCTAATTCTTTTTGAGCGCTTTTCCGGTCTCCATCTGTCAGCGTGTCATTTGCACTCATAACAGCTAATTCGTATCCGCGGTGAAGCTGTTTGGTTACATGATTTAATCCTTCATCTGCGGCACTCAAAAGAGACAGGCCATCCTGTAAATTGCGCTGTCCGCGTTCCAGTCCCCTGACCTGTGCACGAATTGTTTCTGAAATAGCAACATTTGCCGGATTTTGGCTTGCTCTGCTGATCTGGGAGCCTGTTGAAATTTTTTCCATTGATTTTTTTGCTTTTAGATTGTTTTGATCATACCGTGCCATTGAATAACTAAAGCTTTGTAATCTCACTCTTATTCACCCTCTATCGTTATGTATAGTCTATTGTTATATCGGTTTCATTTGCTTAATGTTAATATATGGACGGTATAAAAAGGAAGTGGAGTATATGAATGTAAATGAAGCGAAGCGAGAATACAGAAAGCAGTTCATTTCAACTGCCTCTCCTGCTGAGATTGAAATTATGCTGCTTCAGGAGAGTATTCTTTCCCTGAAAAAAGCAAAGGCAGCCAGAGGCCATTTTGAAAGAAATGACTTCTTTCAAAAAGCGCAGCAATATTTGCTGGAAATCATTCCTTTTATTAATCAAGAAATAAAAGAAGGGGAGGCAGCCGTGCATGCTTATTTGCATGTAAACAACCTCTTGATTGAAGCAAACATTGAAAAAAATGAACAAAGTTGTGAAGAGGCGTTATTGCTTTTACACGAATTGTTATATGCATGGAAAGAAAGCATATTAAAATAATTTTTTTGAAAATTCGACAAATTTTTTTCGAGATTAAGAAGGATTATGAAGGGTATGTAAAGAATATTAAGATTATAGCAATTAGTTGAAGGAGGAGTTCCGCATGATGAATTATAACATTCGTGGTGAAAACATTGAAGTTACTCCAGCAATCCGTGAGCACGTTGAAAAGAAGATTAGCAAGCTGGAGCGTTATTTCACCGAAACTCCTAATGCGAATGTGCATGTTAATTTAAAAACGTACAATAACACAAATGCAAAAGTGGAAGTAACGATTCCAATGAAAAATCTCGTGCTCCGCGCTGAGGAACGCAATCCAGACTTATACGCAGCTGTCGACTTGATTACAGATAAATTGGAGCGCCAGATCCGCAAGCATAAAACAAAAGTAAACCGCAAATTCCGTGAAAAAGGCGAGCCGCAGGATTATTTTGCGGTGCAGGCTGACAACGGGGCAGCGGATGATGAAAACGAAGAGCTGCAAGTGGTGCGTACCAAGCAGTTCGATTTAAAACCAATGGATTCCGAGGAAGCAATTCTTCAAATGAATCTGCTGGGCCACGATTTCTTTATTTACACAGATGCCGAAACAGACGGAACAAATATTGTGTATAAACGAAGCGATGGAAAATACGGCTTAATTGAAACAACATAAATAAATGCACTGGAAGCCTGCAGAAAACGCAGGCTTCTTTTTTGTGTCCGCGTTTCATGATATGATAGAGAGCGTGATTTTGCACGAGGAGGAAATAATACATGTCAATTGGACGAAATGATCCGTGCCTATGCGGCAGCGGAAAAAAATATAAAAAATGCTGCGGAAAAAGAGAAGGAGCCGCGATTACAGCGGTGCTCGTTGAAGAATCCAGTACGATTCAGCGGGAATTGATTGATTATGCGATGGAACGCCACTCGGCTATGCTGAAAAAAGAATTCCAGCCGCTTTTAAAATCGAACGAAACGTTGCGCCAGAATGAGCAGGTATTCTTAGTAACCTTTGAAATTTGGGCGATTTTAACCCGTACGATTAAAGAAAATGAAACAATCTTAACAGAGTTTGTGAAAAAGCGTGTGCCTTCTATTTCACGCCAGCGCACGGCAGAAATTGTGGCGTCCTGGGTTGATTATCATTTTATGGCGGGCGTGATTGAATCCTGCGACGGACCGGTTTATGAGGTGCGCGACATTTTAACAAATGAAATGTACTCTGTCCGCGCTTTACGAAGCGTTGATCTTGTTGGAGCGTTTGTGATCGGTGCTCTTTTGCCGCATGAATCCGACTATACCTTCTTTATGACGGATTTCCATTTTGAAGCAGAGCATGCACAGGCGATGGCCAGGGCGGTTCAGGAGATGTTTGGCGATTCACCGTTCGAGGATCCGCAGGCCTTCTTTACGCATGATTTTGCGGCGGTGATGGATACGCTGTTTGCCGTTTATGAAAAAGGGCATGCAGCGGTTGATTTAACGTCATTAGTCTGGACAAAAGACGCACACCGGGAAACAGCGGAGCATATTGAGGCTTCTTTTGAACAGGAGCAGCTTGGGCAGCCCATTACACAAATGGCTGTACTGCTCTGGAATTATTACTGTACAAAAGAAGATCCGGCAGTCCGGAAGCCGGAAGTGTTTACCGCTTCTTTAATCGGGCTTTTGCAGGCGCACGGCTTGATCGAAAGAAAAGAATCAAAAGCGGCGATTGCCGGACGGTATGCGATTTCGGCTGCAACGCTGTCCAAGCGCCAGAAAGAAATGGAAGCGGTGCTTGAGGAAAAGCTGCAGGCGGCTGACGGCGCTCAAAAATAAACCGTATGAGTATACGCGCTTCCTTAGAAATGGTACTATTAAATAGGAAAAATGCGAAGGTTTCGCCCTGTTGAACCTGAAAAGGAGCGTTTTAAATGGGTTTATTAAATAAAGTATTTGATGCAAATAAAAAAGAAGTAAAAAAGCTTGAAAAAATGGCTGCAAAAGTAGAAGCGCTGGCTGATGAAACAGCGGCGCTTTCTGATGCGGCGTTAAAAGATAAAACGGAAGAGTTTAAGCAGCGGTACCAAAAAGGCGAGTCGCTGGATGATTTGCTGACGGAAGCATTCGCGGTTGTACGGGAAGCGGCAAAGCGCGTGCTTGGTCTTTATCCGTACCAGGTGCAGCTTATGGGGGGGATTGCCCTTCATGACGGCAACATTTCCGAAATGAAAACCGGTGAAGGGAAAACGCTGACGGCAACCATGCCGGTTTATTTAAACGCGCTTTCCGGCAAAGGGGTTCATGTTATCACGGTCAATGAATACCTGGCATCCCGCGATGCGGAAGAAATGGGCCGGCTTTATGAATTTCTCGGCCTGACGGTTGGGCTGAATTTAAACAGCCTGTCCAAAGAGCAGAAAAAAGAAGCCTATGAAGCAGATATTACGTACGGAACAAATAATGAGTTCGGCTTCGATTACCTGCGCGACAACATGGTGCTGTACAAAGAACATAAAGTGCAGCGGCCGCTTCACTATGCGGTTATTGATGAAGTCGATTCTATTTTGGTCGATGAAGCGCGCACGCCGCTTATTATTTCCGGCCAGGCGGCCAAATCCACGCAGCTGTACATTCATGCTTTTGCGTTTGTACGCACCTTAAAAGAGGAAGAAGATTTTACGGTTGATATTAAAACGAAAAACGTGCTTTTAACAGAAGAAGGGATGACGAAAGCGGAAAAAGCATTCGGCATTGAAAACCTGTTTGACTTAAAGCATGTTGGACTGAATCACCATATTACGCAGGCATTAAAGGCGCGCGTCACGATGCACCGTGATGTGGATTATGTGGTGCAGGACGGCGAAGTGGTTATTGTTGATCAGTTTACCGGCCGGTTAATGAAAGGGCGCCGCTATTCGGACGGGCTTCACCAGGCAATCGAAGCAAAAGAAGGCGTTCAGATTCAAAATGAAAGCATGACGATGGCCACAATCACCTTTCAGAACTATTTCCGGATGTATGAAAAGCTGTCAGGGATGACGGGTACAGCGAAAACGGAGGAAGAAGAATTCCGCAACATTTACAATATGCGGGTTATTGCGATTCCGACGAACCGCCCTATTGCCCGTGATGACCGCCCGGATTTAATTTATGCGTCGATGAACGGCAAGTTTATGGCTGTTGTAGAAGATATTCACGAGCGCCATCAGAAAAAACAGCCGGTTCTGGTCGGGACCGTTGCAATTGAAACGTCTGAGCTGATTTCTGCTCATTTAACAAAAAGAGGCGTTCCGCATAACGTATTGAATGCGAAAAACCATGAGCGCGAAGCGGAAATTATTCAAAATGCCGGACAGCCGGGCGCGGTGACAATCGCTACAAACATGGCCGGCCGCGGAACGGATATTAAACTCGGCGAGGGTGTCAAGGAATTGGGCGGTTTAGCCGTTATCGGCACAGAGCGCCATGAATCACGCCGGATTGACAACCAGCTTCGCGGACGTTCCGGGCGCCAGGGCGACCCGGGCGTAACACAGTTTTATTTGTCAATGGAAGATGAATTAATGCGCCGTTTCGGCTCGGATAATATGAAGTCGATGATGTCGAAGCTCGGCATGGATGATTCACAGCCTATTCAAAGCAAAATGGTTTCCCGTGCAGTAGAATCCGCACAGAAACGCGTAGAAGGAAATAACTTTGACGCACGGAAGCGGCTCCTTGAATATGATGATGTACTGCGCCAGCAGCGTGAGATTATTTACAAGCAGCGTGATGAAGTGCTTGAATCAGAAAACCTGCGCGGTATTTTAGAAGATATGGTCACAAAGTCGGTTGCGGGTATTATTGCAGCACATGCCAATGATGAAGATGCAGCCCAGCCGTTTAACGCGGACGGCATTGCCGAATCCGTGAATGCCAATCTGCTTGAAGAGGGTGCCGTTTCAGCGGATGAGCTTCGCGGCCAGAATCTGGATGCAATCAGCGGCTTGATTATGGAAAAAGTAACAGAGCGCTACAATGAGCGTGAAGAACAGCTCGGTGAAGAGCAAATGCGTGAATTTGAAAAAGTTGTACTGCTTCGTGCGGTTGATTCGAAATGGATTAACCATATCGATGCAATGGACCAGCTTCGCCAGGGTATTCATTTGCGTGCATACGGACAAATTGATCCGCTTCGCGAGTATCAAAATGAAGGCTTTGCGATGTTTGAGCAAATGGTTGCGGCGATAAACGAAGAAGCGTCCAAATATGTGATGAAAGCGGAAATCCGCAGCAACCTGGAACGCCAGGAAGTCGCAAAAGGCCAGGCGGTCAATCCAAAAGAAGAAGCGCCGAAAAAGAAAAAACCGCTTCGCAAAGCACCGGAAATCGGCCGCAATGAGCCCTGCCCGTGCGGAAGCGGCAAAAAGTATAAAAACTGTCACGGACTTCAAGAGTAAAAGGGCAATTAAAAGGCCCTGCTCTTTTATAAAATTAACCCGAGGTGGATCAGATGGAACTATTTGAAATTCGCAACACGCTTGACAATTCAGCCGAGAAATTGGCGGACTTCAGGGGGTCTCTTTGACTTAGAAAACAAAGAGGCACGAATGGCGGAACTTGAAGACCGCATGCTTGACCCTGATTTCTGGAATGACCAGCAGGGCGCACAGACGGTTATTAATGAGTCAAATGCGCTGAAGGAACTGGTGAATGAATATAAAGATCTTGTTGAAACACAGGAAAACCTGGAAATGACGCATGAGCTGTTAAAAGAAGAACATGACGCTGATCTGCATGAAGAGCTGTCGGGCGAAACGAAAGAATTTATGAAGCGCCTTGGAGACTTTGAGCTGCAGCTGCTGCTGAGTGAGCAGCACGATAAAAACAATGCCATTCTTGAACTGCATCCGGGCGCCGGCGGCACCGAGTCGCAGGACTGGGCATCCCTGCTGCTTCGCATGTATACACGCTGGGCGGAAAAGCGCGGCTTTAAAGTGGAAACGATCGATTACCTGCCGGGTGATGAAGCAGGTGTCAAGAGTGTCACACTGCTGATTAAAGGCCATAATGCATACGGCTACTTAAAAGCGGAAAAAGGTGTTCACCGCCTTGTGCGAATTTCACCGTTTGATTCATCAGGACGCCGCCATACGTCTTTTGTATCGTGTGAAGTAATGCCGGAATTCAATGAAGAAATTGAAATCGACATCCGCACCGAAGATTTGAAAATTGATACGTACCGGGCAAGCGGCGCCGGCGGCCAGCACATTAATACGACCGACTCGGCTGTCCGGATTACCCATATCCCGACAGGTGTGGTTGTCACATGCCAGACGGAGCGTTCACAGATTAAAAACCGCGAACACGCGATGAAAATGCTGAAAGGGAAGCTTTACCAGCGCCGTCTCGAGGAGCAGGAAGCAGAGCTTGCTGAAATTCGCGGCGAACAAAAAGAAATCGGCTGGGGAAGCCAGATTCGTTCATACGTTTTCCATCCATATTCTATGGTGAAAGATCACCGTACGAATGAAGAAACCGGAAACATTCAAGCGGTGATGGACGGCGACCTGGACGCCTTTATTAACGCGTATCTTCGTTCCCGCCTGTAAATAAAAAACGCTGTCTCAGCCGAGGCAGCGTTTTTGTTGATTTATAAGGGCGGAAAAACCGCAGCAGATAACGAAAAGCATGGATTTAATTCTCTTTCTGCCGTTCCGCCTGCTCCCAGTGGGAAAGAGACGGATAAGGATCAAACGCCCATTCATGACGGCCATTGTATTTATACATGCCGTAGTGAAGATGAGGCGGAAACTTGCCCGATGTTCCGGCTTTCCCATAGCCCGAGCTGCCGACGTAGCCGACAACAGTGCCGGGTTTCACAATCATGCCTTCTTCGATTCCTTTTTCAAAGCCCGACAGGTGGGCAAAGTAGTGGTATACATTGTGAATATCCCGAATGCCGACCCGCCAGCCGCCGTATTCATTCCAGCCCTTTATTTCAATGATCCCGTATGTGGTTGCCCGGACGGGGACACCATAGGAAGCAAACAAATCGGTTCCTTCATGCATGCGCCGTCCGCCCCAGCCGCGCTTATCGCCCCAGGTGCTTCGGTAGCTGAAATCATGTCCAAGCGGCAGCGGGAAAGCATGATCATCAAGCTCGATTGTGTCAAAACGGTGGTAAAGGGCCGCAATGGTCATAACCTGGTTAACGGTTTCGTCTTTCTTATAATAGCTTTTCAATGACTTCTTAATATCTTTTTCTGTGTAGCCGTTTTTCGTTAATACATGTGCCATCGTATAAAAAACATCATCCGGATCGTTCGGATCTGCTTTTCCATCACCGTCTCCATCCTGGCCCTGGCCGCCAAAAAAAGAAATAAGGGCGGGTCTTGTTGTTTTTTTCGCCGGATTCAGCTTGCCGGCCCAAAACGACCGTGAAAAGTGAATGGCGGCTGGCCCGTCTTTATCCGGAATATCGTCACGCACAGCCTGGATGTTTCGCTCGTATTGGTCGACAGCCGCCAGATAGTACCACGGCAGCGTAGTCATTCGTTCATTTTTTTCATAATAAGCCATCCGTTCATTCAGCTGCTGTTCTGCTGAAACGTGCACTGCACTGAAAAAATAAAGGATGAGGCATGCCACTGGCAGCCGGCTCCACTTGGACATTTACACCCCTCCGTTCTTTTACTTCCTTTATCGTACCCATCTCGATATAAACCTTTCCTGTTACTTGCTGGATGAATAAATATGGCTTTTTTCTGCCACGCTACAACTGTTTAAAGAAAAGGAGGAAGAAGCCATGACGGTTATTAGCGATGTGAAGAAAACAATGGCCAGCCTTAAAACCGTACAGGCCAGTTTTGAAACTTTTTCCCTCAGTACAAAAAACCAGCAGGCAAAAAAGCTATACGAGGACGCGGCCAGGCAGACACAGATGATTATTGACCAATTGGGCCCGCGTATTGAACAAATGATGCAGGAAGAGCCGCAATATCAACAATGACAAGGATGAGACAATATGGCGAACAATAAAAAAAAGAACCAGTCTTCCGCCCAGCAGGAATACCAGGCATTGCAAAAAAAGCGTGAAACGAAGCGGCCGGTGCTTCAAAACTGTATAAAAGCTTTTCTTATTGGCGGCTTGATTTGTGCAGTGGGCCAGGCGGTGCAGTACTTTTTTATTTACTTTTTTAACTTTACCGAGCAGACAGCCGGCAATCCCACAGCCGGCACCATGATTTTTATTGCGATGCTGCTGACCGGGTTCGGTGTATATGACCGCATTGCCCAGTTTGCGGGTGCGGGCTCTGCTGTCCCGCTGACCGGATTCGGCAATGCTGTTATTTCAGCTGCTATTGAGCACCGGACCGAAGGATTTGTCCTGGGTGTTGGCGGCAATATGTTTAAACTGGCCGGTTCAGTTATTTTATTTGGAGTATTCTCTGCTTTTATCGTGGCAACCATTAAAACATTATTGACGCAGTGGGGTGGCTTTTAATGCTGGCTGGACATCGTACATGGGAATTTGACCGCAAACCAGTCATACTGGCAGCAGGAACAGTCGGAGGGCCCTTTGAAGCAGCGGGCATGCTGTCGGACG
Source organism: Domibacillus indicus (assembly GCF_000970685.1). GTDB lineage: Bacteria > Bacillota > Bacilli > Bacillales > Domibacillaceae > Domibacillus > Domibacillus indicus. The sequence continues at coordinate 284,229 of NZ_LAJB01000003.1, read as the reverse complement.
ATTTTGATATTCTTCATGAGGATTTATGGATTGGACAGGACTCGTATGAAAAAGCGCACCGGCTTTTATTTGAGGAAGCATGCACCAAAGCAATCGAAAAAGGCGGGCTTCAAAAAGAGCAGGTGCAGTTTATTCTAGGGGGCGACCTTATTAACCAGATTACCCCGACGAGCCTTGCCTGCCGGACAATCGGCGCTCCGTATCTTGGCTTGTTCGGCGCCTGCTCGACATCTATGGAGGGGCTTGCCCTTGCTGCCATGATCATTAACGGGCAGGGAGCGAAGTATGTGCTGACCGGCGCATCAAGCCATAATGCGGCTGTTGAAAAGCAGTTCCGGTATCCGACTGAGTATGGCGGGCAAAAGCCGCCGACATCGCAGTGGACCATAACCGGGGCAGGAGCGGCACTGTTAAGCAGTGAAGGAAGCGGGCCGCGTGTAACTTCCGCTACAATCGGGCGCGTCATCGACCTGGGCTTAACGGATCCCTTCAACATGGGCGGGGCGATGGCGCCGGCGGCCGTAGACACAATTGAAGCTCATTTGACAGATCGAAATATTGATCCGTCTTACTATGATTTGATTGTTACCGGGGATCTGGGTGAAATCGGGCATAATATTTCACTCGACTTGTTTGAAAAAAACAATACCCCTATCCAGAACACTGAATATAAAGACTGCGGAGTTATGATTTACCGAAAAGGCCAGCCGGTTTTCTCGGGCGGAAGTGGTGCAGGCTGTTCAGCCGTTGTAGCATATGGACATTTATTAAATCAAATGCAAAAAGGGGAAATAAAACGGATGCTTGTGGTCGCCACGGGCGCTCTTTTATCGCCGCTTACGTATCAGCAGAAAGAAAGCATTCCTTGTATTGCCCACGCTGTATCCATTGAAGCAGAAGGAGAGGAATCAGCATGACAGTTGCAGCAGAAGTGAAACAGTGTCTTGCCAGCTTGAGGAGTATTGAAGCGAGTCTTTCGTCGCTTGCCATTCTGTCACAGGATGACAAAGCACGCCAGACAATTCATGAAGCGATGATGACGGTCAGTGAAACAGCAGCGGATGTGCAAAAACGGGCCGGGGAACTGGAACGGGAAGAAGCACAGTATCAAAGATATTAACCGGCAGGAGGTGGCGCCGTGCCAGAGTGGTTTGAAGTAGCGCTGCGCGGATTGCTGTTTTTAGGTGTATTATTTATTATGACAAAAATTCTCGGAAAAAAGCAGCTGTCTCAGCTGTCTTTTTTTGAATATGTAGCGGGCATTACAATCGGAAGCATTGGAGCAGAAGTCGTAACGGGCCTCGACCGTAATATTTTTCATGGGGTGGTCGGCATCATCGTCTTTACGCTGGTTCCATTCCTGGTTGCCGTGTTATCAATGAAAAGCAAAAAGTTCCGTACGCTGGTTGAAGGAGAAGGGGTTCCTTTCATTCAAAACGGAAAAGTCCTGGAAGATAATTTAAAGAAAGAACGGTATTCAACGGATGAATTGCTGGAGCTTCTTCGGAAAAAAGATGTATTCCGGGTGGCCGATGTGGAATTTGCGGTGCTAGAGGCAACGGGTGATTTAAGTGTAATGCTGAAAAAAGAACATCAGCCGTTAACCCCGAATATGCTTGGTGTAACTGTTGCTCCGGTTAAGGAGCCGCAGACAGTCATTATGGATGGAAAGGTGCTGGATGAGCCGCTTGCTTCGATGAACCTGAACCGTGGGTGGCTGAAAGGCGAACTTGATAAAATCGGTGTGACTATTGAAAATGTGTTTCTCGGACAGGTGGATTCATCAGGGCAGCTGACGGTTGACTTATTTAACGATAAGCTTCAGGTTCCTCCACCTCAGGAAAAACCGATGCTGCTGGCGGCAATGAAAAAATGCCAGGCGGATTTAGAATTATTTGCCCTCGCAACAGAAGCGGAAGAAGCAAAAGCAATGTACGCAAAAAACAGTGAAAAGCTGAAAAAAACGATTGAGCAGGTTACTCCTTTTTTAAAAAGCTAGTCCGGCGTTTTTTTTCAACGGACAAAATCTGATATACTAATGGTAGATTTCATTCAGCTAAAGAGGGGGACCACCAGATGGAATGGAAAAAGTCATTGCTGGCACTCTTGCTTGGCTCGTCAGTCGCACTGGCAGCATGCGGCGGCGGGGAAGAAGAAAATGCAGCGAATGATGCACCGGCTTCTGATGAGGGCACAGAAGAAACAGCCGCTTCCGCCGGTGAAGAAGTATATCAGCAAAACTGCTTAAGCTGCCATGGCGGCAATCTTGAAGGCTCATTTGGGCCGGCACTTGATAAAATTGGATCTGAACTCAGTGAAGAAGGAATTTTAAGCGTTATTGAAAACGGACAGGGGCAAATGCCGCCAAACATAGTGGAAGGCGAAGACGCGCAGGCTGTTGCCGCCTGGCTGGCAGAAAAAAAATAATCTTGTAAAAAAAGCGGGCATGCTTGCCTGCTTTTTTTTGTATAAAACCTGTTCTTTTTCACTTTTTTTACATAAACTGAACATATTGGTTTATTATGAAGGACGGTACAGCAGCTAAAGAAGCTGGCAAAACGGGTTTAAAAATGTCACGAATATGTTACGCCCTGACATGATTCTGTAACACATTTTTTTCATTGTGACAAAACAAAGAATGCTATAATGTTTTCTGTGCAATAAAATCGGGTAAATAAGACGCCTGAATTGGAAGAAACAAGGTGATGCAATGATAGATATGCAAGGCGTGACAAAAAAATACCCAAACGGGGTCACAGCGCTGTCAGGCGTGAATGTCACGATAAAACAGGGTGAGTTCGTGTATATTGTCGGTCCAAGCGGCGCCGGCAAATCAACATTTATTAAATTAATTTATCGTGAAGAAAAACCGTCCAGCGGTACTGTTATGGTAGGCGGGATCAATACCGCTTCTCTTAAGCAGCGGCTGGTTCCAGCGCTGCGACGCAAAGTAGGGGTCGTGTTTCAGGATTTTAAGCTTCTGCCGCTTTTGAATATTTACGAGAATGTGGCTTTTGCGCTTGAAGTAATTGAAGAAGACCCGGCTGTTATCCGTAAACGAGTCATGGAAGTACTCGATTTAGTAGGGTTAAAGCATAAAGCGCGCATGCTGCCGACAGAGTTATCCGGCGGTGAACAGCAGCGTATTGCCATTGCCCGGTCCATTGTCAATAACCCGAAAGTGGTAATTGCGGATGAGCCAACCGGCAATTTGGATCCGGATACATCGTGGGATATTATGCGGCTGTTTGAGACAATTAATGAGCGGGGAACCACCATTGTCATGGCGACCCACAATAAAGATATTGTCAATACGATTCGCCGCCGGGTGATTGCCATTGAAAATGGGCGGATTGTCCGCGATGAACTGCGGGGTGAGTACGGATATGAAGCCTAGAACGCTGCGCCGCCATTTCAGAGAGAGCTTTAAAAATCTCCGCCGCAACGGCTGGATGACCTTTGCATCCGTATCTGCTGTTACAGTGACGCTTATGTTAACAGGTATTTTCCTTGTTATCATGCTTAATTTAAATAAAATCGGCACCGATATTGAAAATGATGTAGAAGTGCGTGTTCATGTGAAGCTGGAGACGACAGAAGCGGAGAAGGATCAGCTGAAGGCCCAAATTGAAAACCTCCCCGAGGTAGAAGGCGTCGAATATTCCTCCAAGGAACAGGAGCTGCAAAATCTGATCAACGATATGGGCAGCGACTATACTTTGTTTGAACAAAGCAATCCGCTGTACGATGTGTTTATTGTGAAAACAGCTCGCCCTCAGGATACACCGGATGCGGCCCGGAAAATTGAGCAGTTTTCCCAGACAGAAAAAGCGGTGTATGGAGAAGGAAAAGTCGAAAATTTATTCAGCTTTATGAAAACAGCCCGCAATATCGGAATGATTCTGGTAGCCGGCCTTTTATTTACAGCTATGTTTTTAATCTCGAATACAATTAAAATCACTATTTTTGCCCGCCGGAAAGAAATTGAAATTATGAAGCTCGTCGGTGCAACAAACTGGTTTATTCGCTGGCCGTTTTTACTGGAAGGATTGTGGATCGGATTGCTTGGCTCTATTATCCCGATTGCCGCCATTGCAGTCGGCTATTACTATGCGGAGCAGGAAGCTTCAGAGAGGTTTGCTTCTCATTTTATTGACTTTATCGGCTACATTCCACTGATAGTGCCAGTGACGCTTCTTATGCTTGTTATTGCTGTTTTTATTGGCATTTGGGGCAGCTTTATTTCAGTCAGACGCTTTTTGAATGTATAAAGGAAAATAGATACAGGGATGAGAGGGATGGATCAGTTGAAAAAACGTTCTTATATGGCGCTTGCAGTAGCAGCGTCACTTGGATTTAGTTTTACAGGGGGGGCTTCCGCAGAGAGCTTATCTGACCTTCAAAAGCGCCAGCAGGAAATTCAATCGCAAAAGTCCGGGTTAGAAACGGACATTACTGAGAAAGAACAAACGATTACTGACCTTCAGAAGCAGCAGGACAGCGTAACAGCTGAAATCCGCAAGCTTGACGGCGCGATTACGGAATCGGAAGCGAAAATTAGAAAAAAAGAAAACGAGATTGCCGAAACAAAAGCAGAGATTGAAAGGCTTCAAGCGGAAATCGAAGAATTGAAGATTCGAATCGAAGAGCGTACCGTTGTATTAGAAGACCGTGCCCGTTCGATTCAGCAAAGCGGCGGCTCGGCGAGCTATCTTGATGTGTTGCTTGGCGCAGAAAGCTTTAGCGATTTTATTAACCGCGCTACAGCTGTAACAACAATCGTCAATGCAGATAAAGAGATTTTGCAGGAGCAGGAAAACGACAAAAAGCAGCTTGAAGCAAACGAACAGGAAGTAAAAGAAAAGCTTGCGAGTTTGGAAGAGATGCTTGCAGAGTTAGAAGAAATAAAAGCAGAGCTTGAGCAGCAGCGCACGGCCAAAAATGAGGTAATGAAAGGCCTTGTGGCTGATGAAGAGGAAGCTCACGACCACAAGCTGAGCCTTGAAGAAGAGCAAAGCCTGCTCGCTTCACAGGAAGCAGCCATTCAAGCGGCCATTCAGGCAGAGAAAGAGCGCATAGCCGAGCAGGAGCGCCTGGCGGCTGAAGCAGCGAAAAGAAAAGCCGAGCAGGAAGCCGCGGCAAAAGCAGCCGCCGCTGCAGCAAAAGCTGAAGCCGAAAAAGCAGCAAAACAGCCAAGCGAATCAAAAGCGGCAGCACCGGCTGTTCAAGAAGAAGCGACTGACTCACAGTCTTCAAACTCAGAGCCGGCTGTCCATTCAACGGCAGCACCGTCTGATTCAGGCGGTATGTTCATGCGGCCGGCACAGGGAACATTTACTTCGGGATTTGGCCAGCGCTCATTGGGGGACCATAAAGGAGTCGATATTGCCAATAGTGCAAGTGTGCCGATTGTGGCGGCGGCAGATGGGGTAGTCAGCCGTTCTTATTATTCGGACACGTACGGAAATGCGATTTTTATTTCCCACTCGATTAACGGGAAAGTTTATACAACCGTATATGCTCATATGTCAGAGCGTCTTGTAAATGGCGGAAGTGTATCGAAAGGCCAGACAATCGGCTACATGGGCAATACAGGCCGCTCGTATGGCCAGCATCTTCATTTTGAAATTCATGAAGGCCCGTGGACGCTTGGAAAAGAAAATGCCGTAGACCCGGCCAGCTATATTAGCTTTTAAATGAGAAGTGTCTGTCCACTGTTTCCATGGGCAGACACTTTTTTCTTTGTATAGGCGGCATGCTCTTCCGTCTTTTTTCTTCCTGCATACGCTGTAAGTGTAACGAGCAAGGAGGTGGATTAGCATGAGCGAATACAAAGGTAACGGTGGCTACGGCAGCGGCTTCGCGTTGGTAGTCGTATTGTTCATTTTGCTTATCATCGTAGGCGCCGCTTATATCGGCTGGGGCTATTAATGAAAGAAAAGCCGCTGTATAAGCGGCTTTTTTTGTTTTATACCCGGCTATGTATATAATGAACAGAAGGCAATCATATGCTATGATAGAAAAGAAAAAGTAAAGGGAAAGCATGCCGATATTTGAGCTTTGCAGAGACAGGCAGTCTGGGCCGGCAGCAGCTTATCTTGGTCATTTGGAGGAAAAAAATATATGGGCAAAAAGTGGTTTGGCATCTTGCTGCTTGCTTTGTTGATTGGAATCGCCGGCTTTAATTTGTACGATGACCGTAAAGAGGTCATAGATATTGGCGAAACGGGCATAGCAGTGAATGATGACCAAAATGGAATCGCAGTCGGCAGCCAGGCACCGGACTTCTTGGTGCAAAGAATGGATGGAAAAGAAGTGAGGTTGTCCGATTACAAAGGGAAAAAAGTATTTTTAAACTTCTGGGCAACCTGGTGTCCGCCGTGTAAGCAGGAAATGCCGCATATGCAGTCCTTTTATGAAGAGAATGAAGGGAAGGCTGAAATTTTAGCGGTCAATTTAGAGGAAAGCAAGACGAAAGCAAAAGATTTTGCGGATCAATATCATTTAACTTTTCCTGTTTTAATGGACAAAAACGGGGAAGTGGCGGAAAAATATGAAATCTACACCATGCCGACGACTTATGTGCTGAATGAAGATGGAACAGTGTATCAAAAAATCGTTGGGCCAATGGATGAGAAGATGATGAAGGATCTGATCAAGTAATCCGCCTCCCAACAGGCGGATTTGTTTTTGGTCAATTTTCGGAATATAATGAACATGTGAAAAGGAGTGAAGAACGATGGATTCATTTAATACAAAAGCAGTACATGGCGAGAAGCTGCCGAAATTTATTCAAAGCAAAGTAACGCCGATTTATCAAACCTCGGTGTTTTCATTTGACAGTTTAGAAGAAATGGAGGGCTACTATAACGGTGAGTCCCCATACTTATATACGCGTACGGGCAACCCGAACTCGGATGAACTGGCGAATGTAACCTCCCGTCTTGAAGGGGCGCCGGCTGGCGTTGCAGCATCTTCAGGGCTCGGTGCCATTATGGCTGCCGTGCTTGCTGTTGCAAAAAATGGAGATCATATTCTGGCTGCCCGGGACGTGTACGGGGGCACGTTTTATATGCTGAAGGAAGAATTGGCGCGTATGGGCATTGAAACGTCTTTTGTTGACTTTGAAGATCAAGAAGCTGTTGAAGCAGCTATCCGCCCGGAAACAGTGATTTTATACACGGAATCCATTACAAATCCATTTTTGCGTGTGGAAAATCTTGAAAAAATGGCTGATCTGGCAAAGCAAAAGAAATTGGTTTTTATTGTAGATAATACCTTTGCCACGCCGTTTCTAGTTAAGCCTTATGAATTTGGTGCTGATATGGTCGTTCATTCCGCGACAAAATATATCGGCGGGCACAGCGATGTTTCAGCGGGAGTAGTCGTTGGAAAGAAGGAATACATAGCTGCCGCGCGCAGCCGCGTAGTCAATATTGGCTTAAATTTAAGCCCGTTTGAATCATGGCTTGCCTGCCGGGGCGCAAAAACGCTCGGGCTGCGGATGGAGCGCCAGTCTGCAAATGCACAAAAGGTTTCAGAATGGCTCCGCATGCAGCCAAAGGTGAAGGATGTCTTTTATCCAAAAGGCGTTTCTGAAAAAGGCAACGGCGCCATTGTAACAATTCATCTGGCGGATCATACAGATGAAGCGGCTTTTTTCCGCTCACTTGGCTGGATTCAAATTGTTCCTTCACTGGCGGGTGTTGAAACAACGGTTTCCTGGCCTTTCGGTACATCACATCGTTCTCTGAACGCTGAAGAAAAAGCAGCAGTTGGCGTTTCTGAAAAAACGGTCCGCATTTCCATTGGGATCGAGGAAGCTGACGATATTATTGGGGAGCTTGAAAAAGCGCTCGCCAAAGCGTAACGAAAAAGAGCCGTAAGTCTGTTAACGATTGCGCAGGCTTTCTGATACAATAAAGAGAAAGACTTTTGTGCAATGCTCTGGAGGGACTTTTATGGCTTTGGACTGGTTAACGCAGCTCGCAATTGCTGCAGGGAAATTATTTCTTCATCCGATCTTTTATTTTTCATTTGTCTTGGCTTTTGTGGTGGGCATGTTTCGCGTCACGCGTGAACGCAAGGATTTTGGTACGCGTGTATATGATATATATCAAGAAATTCGATTTATTCTGCCATCCAGCCTGGCGGTCGGGTTAGTTCTGTCAGTCATTGCCCTGCTGCTGGGACTGGCGATTCCGGCTGACCTGCTGAGTTTTATTGCGGCTCTGCTTATTATTTTCAGTATCGGGGGCTTTTTTCTTCTGTCACCGGCCTGGACACTCGCGGCATCCTACGGTGTATTTTTGCTGTCGGAGCAGCTCGGTTATTCGTTTATATCATATGAATCTATGAACAGAAATGCCATCTTGACGATTTTGGCTGTTCTAACCGCACTCCTTGTGATAGCGGAAGGCATCCTTATCCGAAAGCGCGGCTATCAGGGAACATCCCCGCGTATCGAAACAAGCAAGCGGGGGCTGAAAACGGCCGTGCATCTTGCCCGGCGCCTCTGGCTCATTCCTGTATTTTTACCGGTGCCGGCAGATGGTCCTCTTACGGCATTTGCGGATTGGTGGCCTGTTATTCCTCTTGGAGCAGAAGGCTATTCTCTTATTTGGTTTCCTTTTTTAATAGGATTCTCCATGGTCGTCCGCAGTACGCTGCCGTCGCTTGCGGTACAGGCAACGGGAAAAAGTGTTATTTGGGCAGGAATGCTTACGCTGGCCATTGCTGCCGGCTCTTATTGGATGTGGCAGCTGTCAGCTGCTGCCGTCGGTTTTGCCGCTGTTGCTCGAGTTGCTATTATCCGCCGCCATTACAGCTACGAAATACACCGCCCCTATTTCTTCACTACGCAGTCCAAAGGGGTTATGATCGTAGGCGTACTGCCCGGAGCTCCTGCCCGGAAAATGGGGCTTGAAATTGGCGAAATTGTCACGAAGGTAAACGGGATACCGGTGCAGACAGAATCTGAATTTTATAAAGCGCTGCAGAAAAACGCGGCATACTGCAAGCTTGAAGTAATAGGCACAAACGGCCAGCTGCGTTTTACACAGGGTTCAATCTATGAAAATGAACACCACGAACTCGGCCTATTGTTTGCACCTGAAGAAAAAGAGTATTTAGATGACTCCGTGTTTTCCGACTGACGGTTCGATTTGTAAAACTATGAAACATTCTCTTTAAAGAGAGTGTTTTTTTTTTTGCTTACGCTCATTTGAAAAAGCCGGAGCAAGATCCGGCTTTTTTGCTCAATAAGAGATATTTCTGATCAACGGCTACACAATCCTCTTTCCGCTTTTTCCTAATGCATAGTAAATGCCATGCTGAAGCGTTTGCAGGCATTCGAATCTTCTTAAATTAGGCAGTGTTTGAGTAATAATTACTGCCAGTTCCGCTGAAATTCCCACTAAAATCACTTCTGTACCAAACAGGCTGGCACTCGCCCCTAATTTGTCAATTAAGTCGGCCGTATGTTCAGAAAGGTCTTTATTCAGCCCGGTTAAATCCAATAAAAGATAATTCGCTTGATATTTCGGCAGCCTGCTTAGTGTATTGGCAAGCAAATCCCCTGTTCGTTCCATATCGTATTTCCCAATTAAGGGAAGAACCACAATGCCATCAAGAACAGGAATCAACGGTGAAGAAAGTTCTTTAACCAGCTCCTGTAATATCTTTGTTTTTTCTTCTACTAAGATTTCAAGCCGCTGAATTTGTTCCGCTTCCTGCTTGCGGGCCAGTTTGTGAATATTTTGCTGGATAGTCACAGCCGCTGGAAAGTATTCAACGATGCTGTATGGATTTTCTTTGCTCTGGTTCTGGATCATCTTATACCAATAGTTTTGGCCAAATAAGCCATTAAACACTCCTGCATAGTGGGAAGGCACAAAAACCCCTTCTGTTTTCTGGCCATCCAGCTGGTTCATTTTGTATTCCCAGTCATCTTGAATGCGCAAAACAAACGAATTTTTTTCTTTATCCATTTCTTTAATTTGGACTTTGCCCCAGCCGGCAGCTGCGTAAGTGCTGTAGAGCCATTCAGCAACATTTGAAGTGTCGATGTTTTTCATTTCCCGAAATCCTTCACCAACGATTATTCCCTGGCGGTAACCCGTTGTTTCAAGAACAAGATTTGCCGCTTCCAGCCCTGAAATTTCTTTAATGGTATTAAAAAAGGTTTTCATGGCAGAAATCCAAAAAAAGACAACGTCTCCTCCTTCAAATAGAACGTTTCCTGTGTCTAGATCCCATTTTAATTCTATCCCGCCAACGGTGATGTCTGTTTGTTTTATCATTCTCGTTTCTCCTCTTTTAGTAAAATAATCATTTTATTATACAGGATAATTTTTGAAAATTCAGTCGGGTTATGTAACCCTCAATATCATTCTGTGCCAGCCGGAGCCGGGTATATTCTTTAATAAGATTTTTTAAAAATATTATATAACAGATGTTGACTTATTAAATCTGTTATAATACAATGAATTCACCAGCAGGATAATAAAAAATTAAAGGAGGAAATAACAATGATGCCTTTAGAATTTTATCGCAATATCCCTAAGAAAGAGTGCTCGCAGTGCGGTGCGCAAATAACGGAGCAGCATGAATCCTATCACAGCGAGTGTGAACGCTGCTTAAGCAAAGTAGAGGAGTAACTGAAATTGAATGATATAGCCGAACTTATCTGAAAAATCCGTCTGTTTGTCCTACAACAGAGCGGATTTTTCTTTTTTTTCTGCTAATTTGTCGATACAATAGCTTATACAATAATCTTCAATGATGCGGGTATGTTTCTTGTGAAAGAAAAGACAAGCATAGGAGGCGCATGTTCTGGAAGATGATCATTAAACAAGAAGGAGTGAAGATATGGGGGTTCATACATATTTTAAAACATTGTCAGATCTTGAACATTTATACCGGCTGCCGGGGAAGTTTAAATTCCAGTCCCACAATGTTGCAGCTCATTCATTCAAGGTAACGAAAATTGCTCAATTCCTGGGAACAGTCGAGGAAATGAACGGTGAAAAAGTAAACTGGCGTGCGCTGTATGAAAAAGCACTTAATCACGACTATGCAGAATTATTTACGGGTGATATTAAAACGCCGGTCAAGTATGCGACAGTTGAATTAAAAGAGCTTTTTTCACAGGTGGAGGAAAAAATGGCCCGCCGCTTTATTGAAGCAGAGTTCCCGCCGGAATTTCATGAAGCATACTTCCGCCGTTTAAAGGAAGGGAAAGACAGTACGCTTGAAGGCAGAATTTTATCTGTGGCAGACAAAGTAGATTTATTATACGAGGCATACGGCGAAATTCTAAAGCGCAATCCTGATCCGCTTTTCTTCGAAATTTATGAAGAAGCATTAAACACCATTTTAAAATTCCAGCAATTGCATTGTGTACAATACTTTATTAATCATATTATGCCGGATATGCTGGCAGAAAAATTCATGCCGCACAGCGAGCTGCGGGATTTAACCGAGCGGATTATCAGCCGTTCAGAATAAAATGCAGCCTTTTCGAATAAAAGAAAATCCAGTATGATAAAAGAAAACAATTAGGAGGAAGATGATGGTTGATAAGATGATTCTGGCGCTGTTTATGCCTGCTTTGCTTGTGCTGCTTTTTTCCCGCGTAACATACAACCAGTTTCTCGGTCTTATTTTAACGGTCGCACTTATTGCCGCATCCGCCTATAAGGGATACACCCATACATGGAATATCATTATTATTGATGCTTTTTCGCTGACAGTCGGCCTCTGGTTATCAAACCGGATGATGAAGCGGCTGAAAGTAAAGCTTAATTAACACCGAAATAAAATTCGGTGTTTTTTTGTGCTGCTTTAAAAAAGGGAATCGTTTATTTACCGATGCTGAATGTAAAGAAAGTCTGACATATCGCACGGTCCGAACAGGTGTGTGCTTTTTGCTGGCTTTTTTTGTTTTGATCGTGATAAAATGGGAAGTATAAAAGAAAGAAGAACGGATACGAGACAGGAGGCCTATGTGTTGGCGCAGGAATTTAACTTAGTTTCTAAATATAAACCAGAGGGCGATCAGCCGGCTGCAATTGCGGAGCTTGTAAAAGGGATTCAAAGCGGCAAAAAACACCAGACGCTGCTCGGTGCAACAGGAACGGGAAAAACCTTTACCGTTTCAAATGTCATACAGGAAGTGAAAAAGCCGACACTGGTGATTGCTCATAATAAGACGCTAGCCGGACAGCTTTACAGTGAATTTAAAGAATTTTTTCCAAATAATGCGGTCGAGTATTTTGTCAGCTATTACGACTATTATCAGCCGGAGGCATATGTGCCGCAGACAGATACCTTCATTGAAAAAGACGCCAGCATCAACGATGAAATTGATAAGCTCCGCCACTCGGCGACATCGGCTTTGTTTGAACGCGATGATGTGATTATTATTGCATCCGTCTCATGTATTTATGGCCTCGGTTCACCGGAGGAATACAAAGAAATGGTTATCTCCCTTCGAAATGGAATGGAGATTGCCCGCAATGATTTGCTGCGGCGCCTTGTAGATATCCAGTATGAACGCAATGATATTGATTTTAAGCGGGGCACATTCCGCGTACGCGGCGATGTAGTGGAAATCTTTCCGGCGTCACGCGATGAGCATTGCATTCGTGTTGAGTTTTTTGGCGACGATATTGACCGCATCCGCGAAGTTGACGCGCTTACGGGAGAAATTTTAGGTGACCGTGACCATGTAGCGATTTTCCCGGCAAGCCACTTCGTTACCAGGGAAGAAAAGATGAACATTGCGATCGGGAACATTGAAAAAGAGCTTGAGGAGCGGCTTGCCGAGCTGCGCGCCGAAGAAAAGCTGCTTGAAGCGCAGCGCCTGGAGCAGCGGACACGGTATGATCTGGAAATGATGAGAGAAATGGGCTTTTGTTCAGGAATTGAAAACTACTCACGTCATTTAACTCTTCGTCCTCCCGGTTCAACACCGTATACACTGCTTGATTATTTTCCGGATGACTTTTTAATGATCATCGATGAATCGCACGTCACTCTGCCGCAGGTACGGGGAATGTATAATGGTGACCAGGCGCGCAAACAGGTACTGGTTGACCATGGTTTTCGTCTGCCATCGGCCAAGGACAACCGGCCGCTCACGTTCACCGAGTTTGAGGAACATATTAACCAGATTATTTATGTATCAGCCACGCCAGGACCGTATGAACTTGAACATACACCGGAAATGACCCAGCAGATTATCCGTCCGACCGGCCTGCTTGATCCAACAATTGATGTTCGGCCGATTGAAGGGCAGATTGATGATTTACTTGGGGAAATTAACGAGCGGATCGAAAAAAATGAGCGCGTTCTCGTTACCACGCTAACCAAAAAAATGTCCGAGGACCTCACGGATTATTTAAAAGAACTCGGCGTTAAAGTACAGTATCTGCACTCGGAAATTAAAACGCTTGAACGGATTGAGATTATCCGAGACCTGCGGCTTGGCAAATATGACGTACTTGTCGGCATTAACCTGCTCCGGGAAGGGCTTGATATTCCAGAAGTCTCTTTAGTAGCTATTTTAGATGCGGATAAAGAAGGATTCCTTCGTTCCGAGCGTTCCCTAATTCAAACAATCGGGCGCGCTGCACGGAATTCAGAAGGAAAAGTAATTATGTACGCAGATAAGATAACCGATTCGATGGAAAAAGCACTCAGTGAAACGAAACGCCGCCGCGAAATTCAAGAAGCTTATAACGAAAAGCATGGTGTAACGCCAATCACGATTCAAAAAGATATTCGTGATGTTATCCGGGCTACACAGGCGGCCGAGGAAGTCGAAACGTATGGATCAAAAGCAGCCGGCAGGAAATTGCCGAAGCAGGAAAAACAAAAACTTATTGCGAATCTCGAAGCGGAGATGAAGGAAGCAGCCAAAGCACTCGACTTCGAACGGGCTGCCGAGCTTCGTGATGCGCTGTTTGAGCTTAAATCAGAATAGAGGTGTTTATATGGCTATTGATCATATATCAGTAAAAGGGGCACGTGCCCATAACCTGAAGAATATAGATATTACCATTCCGCGTGACCAGCTTGTTGTGTTAACCGGGCTGTCCGGGTCTGGGAAATCATCACTTGCATTTGACACAATTTACGCAGAAGGACAGCGCCGCTATGTGGAATCGCTGTCTGCTTATGCCCGCCAGTTCCTGGGGCAAATGGATAAGCCGGACGTTGATTCTATTGAAGGGCTGTCGCCGGCGATCTCGATCGACCAGAAAACGACAAGCCGCAACCCGCGTTCAACCGTCGGGACTGTAACAGAAATTTATGATTACTTGCGGCTTTTATATGCACGGGTCGGCCGCCCCGTCTGCCCGATTCACGGAATTGAGATTACCTCCCAGACAATCGGCCAGATGGTTGACCGTGTGATGGAGCTCGAGGAGCGCACAAAAATCCAGGTGCTGGCCCCGATTGTCTCAGGCCGGAAAGGCACCCATGCCAAAGTGTTTGAAGATGTAAAGCGGCAGGGATATGTGCGGGTTCGGGTAAATGGCGAGATGCGTGACCTGGAAGAAGAGATTGAACTTGAAAAAAATAAAAAGCATTCTATTGAAGTCATTATTGACCGGATTGTCGTAAAAGAAGGCGTTGAAGCACGTCTGGCGGATTCTCTTGAGACAGCTCTTCGCCTGGGCGAAGGAAATGCGATTATTGATGTGATCGGCGCGGAAGAGATGCTGTTCAGTGAACATCACGCCTGCCCGTACTGCGGCTTTTCAGTTGGAGAGCTTGAGCCGCGCATGTTTTCATTTAACAGCCCGTTCGGTGCCTGCCCGACATGCGACGGCCTTGGCATGAAGAAAAAAGTCGATGCAGATCTTGTTGTTCCAGATAAAGATTTGTCTTTAAACGACCATGCGATTGCTCCGTGGGAACCGGTCAGCTCTCAATATTATCCGCAGCTGTTAAGAGCGGTTTGCACTCATTACGGGATTGATATGGATACTCCCTGGAAGGAACTGCCGGCCGACCAGAGAGACAAATTACTGAATGGTTCAGGGAAAGACAGAATTTATTTCCGGTACGAAAATGATTTTGGACAGATTCGGGAAAATCATATTTACTTTGAAGGAGTGCTCAGTAATGTCGAGCGCCGTTACAAGGAAACAAGTTCTGACTACATCCGTGACCAGATGGAAAAATACATGGGCGAATCGAAATGCCCGACATGTAAAGGCCAGCGTTTAAAAAAGGAAACCCTTGCTGTGAAAATTGACAGCCTGAATATCTCTGAAGTAACCGGCTTTTCTATTCAGGAAGCAGCTGATTTCTTTAAAAATATTATCCTGACGGAAAAAGAAATGCAGATTGCCCGGCTTGTCCTGCGGGAAATTTGCGAGCGGCTTGGCTTTTTAATCGATGTTGGCCTGGATTATTTAACATTAAGCCGGGCAGCCGGCACGCTCTCCGGCGGTGAAGCGCAGCGGATTCGTCTCGCTACCCAGATCGGTTCGCGCCTGACCGGTGTCCTCTATATTCTGGATGAGCCGTCGATTGGGCTTCATCAGCGTGACAATGACCGTTTAATCCGGACGATGCAGAATATGCGTGATATCGGCAATACCCTCATTGTAGTCGAACATGACGAAGATACGATGATTGCGGCGGATTATCTTATTGATATTGGGCCGGGGGCCGGTGTTCACGGCGGCGAAGTAATCGCAGCCGGCACCCCGGAAGAAGTAATGAACGATAAAAATTCTTTGACCGGACAATATCTATCCGGAGAGAAATACATTCCACTGCCTGAAGAACGGCGTAAGCCGGATGGGCGATGGATTGAAGTCATCGGTGCGAAAGAAAATAACTTAAAAAATGTCAAAGCGAAATTTCCGCTTGGCCTGTTTACCGCTGTTACCGGTGTATCCGGCTCCGGCAAAAGTACACTCGTCAATGAAATTTTGTATAAGACGCTTGCACAAAAGCTGAACAGGTCAAAAGTGCGGCCGGGGAACCATAAAGAAGTCAAAGGAATCGATCAGCTGGAGAAAGTAATTGATATTGACCAGTCACCAATTGGACGGACTCCGCGCTCCAACCCGGCTACCTACACAGGGGTGTTCGACGATATTCGCGATGTGTTTGCCCAGACAAATGAAGCGAAAGTACGTGGATACAAAAAAGGCCGCTTCAGCTTTAACGTAAAAGGCGGCCGCTGTGAAGCATGCCGGGGAGACGGAATTATCAAAATCGAAATGCATTTTCTTCCGGATGTGTACGTACCTTGTGAAGTATGCCACGGCAAGCGGTATAACCGGGAAACACTTGAAGTAAAATACAAGGGCCAAAACATTTCGGATGTACTCGAAATGACAGTTGACGATGCTCTTGTGTTCTTTGAAAACATCCCGAAAATCAGCCGGAAGCTTCAAACCATTGCAGATGTAGGGCTTGGGTATATTACACTTGGACAGCCGGCCACGACTCTGTCAGGAGGAGAAGCCCAGCGGGTAAAACTTGCATCTGAACTTCACCGCCGCTCTAACGGCCGTTCGTTTTACATTTTGGATGAGCCGACAACCGGTCTTCATACAGACGATATTGCCCGGCTGCTTGGCGTATTGCAGCGTCTTGTGGAAAATGGCGATACAGTGCTTGTGATTGAGCATAACCTTGATGTCATTAAAGCAGCCGACTATCTTGTAGATCTCGGGCCAGAAGGCGGAGACAAGGGAGGCACCATTGTCGCATCCGGCACACCGGAAGATATTGCGAATACGGAAGGCTCGCATACCGGGCATTATTTAAAGAAAATTTTGGAGCGTGACCGGGAACGAATGGCTGTCCAGGCAAAATAAAAATGAAACCTTTTGACGACGGTTCCGTATAATTGGGCAGGAAGTAAAAACGGGAGGTTCAAAGATCATGAGCGAAGAAAAACTGCGAATTTTAAAAATGGTGGAGTCGGGTATTATTTCAGCGGATGAAGCAGTGAAATTGATTGAGGCACTGGAGAAAAACGGTACATCTTCAAACGCAGATACCCACTCTTCGTCAGCAAAATCCTCTGAAAGCTCAAAAGGCTTTGGCAGCCTTTTTGAAGAGCTTGAGAAATTCGGCCAGAAACTGGCCGGCCAGCGTCCGAAAGCAGAAACCGTCACTCAGTCAAAAGATAAATTGTTTGAATTTATGCAGTCAGCTGTGCAGCGTTTAAAAGATGTGGAAGTACCGTTTGTCGGCAAAGGAGCAGAGTTTACGCATGTATTTCATGAGCCGGAAGTACAGCCAGGCCGCCTGAAGCTTGAAACAGCTAACGGGGCAGTGACGATTCGTCCATGGGATGGCGAAGGAGTAAAAGCGGAATGCCAGGTCAAAGTCTTTGGTGCAGCGACAGAAGAAGAAGCCAGAGAGTCTTTCTTAAAAAACAGTATCTTTTATGCACGCGAAGATAAACTGTCTTTCTCGGTCGGTCTGAAACTGATGAAAACTGATGTAACGCTTTATATTCCTTCCCGTCAATTAGATGATATTTCAGTGAAGCTGTTTAACGGTGCATTTGATATGCGTGATGTGAAAGCGGAAAAATGTGAAGTACGGTCCGGGAACGGGAAAATTGAGTTGAAAAACAGCCAGATTACAACGATTGACGCCGAAACAGGAAATGGTCCAATCCGTATTATTGATTGTGAAGGGGAACGGGCTGAACTCAACACGTTTAACGGTGCTATTCATATGGTAGGTACGTATCGTTTCGCAGATTTGCAGACGTTTAACGGAAATTTATTATACGATGCAAAAGCGGATCAGGCAGAAGCGGTTCGTGCAGAATCCATGACCGGAAATATTGAATTATATGTGCCGGGCGAACTGGCGGTAAAAGGAGAAATGCGGACAACTGCAGGCCGTTTAACTCTTCCGGAGACCGGGATGGCCAGCGTAACGGAAAAAGACGAGCGCATTCAAAAGTCATTGAAATTTGAAAGTGCCGGGCAGCCGGAGGGACGCCAGCTTGTCATCGACGCAGAAACGAAAACAGGCTCTGTTACATTACGGATGTCCTCTTTACGCCAGGAACCGCCTGCGACAGGTTCCGATTCCGGTGATTCATTTGAATCAGGAATGTAATTAACGAAGCAAGGGAGTTTTTATGATGGGCTGGATGTTGGGCGTGCTCATTAATGCAGTGTTGTTTATTGCACTGGCCGGCTATTTTCCAGGTTTACATGTGGACAGCTTCTTTTATGCTGTTATTGCCAGCCTTGTTCTATCGGTTTTAAATTTGATTGTCCGGCCGGTGCTCGTTGTTTTAACACTGCCGATCACCATGATCTCACTCGGTCTCTTTTTATTTGTCATTAATGCTCTTACCCTGCTGATGACCGACAGCATTATGGGCTACGCCTTCGAAATTGAAAGCTTTGGCCTCGCCCTGGTCATTGCGGTTATTATGGCACTGGTTAATATGATTCTGCAGATGACCATTATTCGGAGAAAGTAAATGTTTGAGCGTGTGAACAGAGCTAGAACTCAGACTGATTGAAAGCGGGCGTTTATTAACAGCCTGAAACAGGAAGCATCGAATTGCTTCCTGTTTTTTTATGATTACAAACATGTTTTTTGGATTGCGGAAGCGATCGCAGCTGCACATGTTTTCCGATAAGCAGCAGTGGCCAGCAGTGCGGCTTCTTCCCGGTTCGTCATAAAGCCGGCTTCAATTAAAAGAGCGGGCATGTTTGTTTTACGAAGTACATAGAAATCAGCTGTTTTCACACCCCGGTCGCGCCGGCCGGTTTTTTGGACCAGCTCCTGCTGGACGGCTAAAGCAATGGCGAGTGCTTTCGCCGGCCGGGAAGAATGCACATATGTTTCAATTCCATTCGGTTCGGACCATCCTTCGCCAAATGCATTCGCGTGAATGGATACGTATAAGCCGATACCGGATGTGTTTGCTTTTTGAACGCGTTCCGCTAACGGCACATCTCTTTGGTCATGATGAACAAAGAGAACCTCTGCTGTCAGCTGTTCACGCAGAAAAAGAGCGGTTGCCCGGTTAAACTCAAATTCTTTCATGCCTTCCGGCGTTTGTTTTCCCGGCGTATTCCAGCCATGTCCCGCATCAATCGCTATTTTCATTCGTTTTCCTCCTTTCTTTCATTACGTACAGCCTGTCTGTGAAAATCGATACCGAAGCAGCAGTTTTGTGTGGAAACATGGTACAATGGAGGCAATTCGTTTAGCGAGAAGAGGAGGTAGCACAATGCCAAAAGTGCGTGCAGTTGATCTTTTAGAAAAATTTGATTTAGAGCTTGTCAGCGGTGAAGAAGGTCTTCACCGCCCGATAAAAATAAGTGATTTATCACGGCCGGGTTTGGAAATCGCCGGATTCTTTGATTATTATCCAGCTGAACGCGTGCAGTTAATCGGGATGACAGAGCTGTCTTTTTTTCAACGGCTCAGCCCAAGTGAAAAAAAAGAGCGGATGGATAAGCTGTGCGATTATGAAACGCCTGCCATTATTGTCTCACGCAACTTGAGTGTTCCTGTTGAATTGATTGAAGCGTCAGAAGCGTATTCGGTGCCGGTTATGCGTTCAAAAATGACCACTACCAAATTTTCAAGCCAGCTGACAAACTATTTAGAGTCGATGCTGGCGCCAACCACAGCGATTCATGGTGTCCTGGTCGATATTTATGGCATTGGTGTGCTTATTACAGGCCAGAGCGGGGTCGGGAAAAGTGAAACTGCCCTGGAGCTTGTTAAAAGAGGCCACCGTCTTGTAGCAGATGACTGTGTAGAAATCCGTCAGGAAGACATCGGCCGCCTGGTCGGAAACTCGCCGGAATTAATTGAGCATTTGCTTGAAATCCGCGGACTGGGCATTATTAATGTCATGACGCTGTTTGGAGCGGGGGCGGTTCGCTCGCATAAAATCATTACGTTAAATGTGAATCTTGAGCTCTGGGATCCGGAGAAGCAATATGACCGTCTCGGCATTGAAGAAGATAAGCTGCCAATTCTGGATTCGGAAATTACCAAGATCACACTGCCGGTTCGTCCTGGCCGAAACCTGGCTGTTATTATTGAGGTAGCGGCCATGAATTTCCGGTTAAAACGGATGGGCGTGAATGCCGCACAGGAATTCACGGATAAACTGGCGGGTGCCATTAACGAGGCGGGTATTGATGAAAAGCAATAAGGAGTGGGAAAAACGTGGACTATCCATTAAATCCAATCGCTTTTGAGCTTGGCAGTTTTCAAGTTCACTGGTATGGCATTATCATTGGAATCGGCATTGCGCTTGGCTTTTACCTGGCGTCAAAAGAAAGCGACCGCCTTGGCATGCCCAAGGAAACATTTTCTGATTTGCTCATATGGGCGATTCCAATCGCGTTAATTTCGGCGCGGGCGTATTATGTGCTGTTTGAATGGGATTACTATTCTCAAAACCCAGGGGCGATTGTTCAAATTTGGAATGGCGGTATTGCCATTCATGGTGCGCTTATCGGCTCTGTTATCACAGCGGTTATTTTTACTCGGAAGCGGAATATATCTTTTTGGAAGCTGGCCGATATAGCAGCGCCGTCGATTATTTTAGGGCAGGCGATCGGCCGCTGGGGCAATTTTATGAACCAGGAAGCACATGGAGAAGAAGTGGCTCGTTCTTTTCTGGAAAACCTGCAGCTTCCGGACTTTATCATCAATCAAATGAACATTGATGGTGTGTATTACCACCCGACATTTTTGTATGAATCCATCTGGAATTTTATCGGGCTTGCGCTTTTGCTTTTCATGCGGAGAGTGAATCCGAAGCGCGGGGAGATCTTTTTGTCATATGTGATCTGGTACTCAATTGGACGCTTCTTTATCGAAGGAATGCGTACGGACAGCTTAATGCTGCCGGGTGAGTTCCTGCGGATTGCCCAGGTACTGTCTTTATCGCTTATTGTGGCCGCTGCAGCAATCCTTTTATACCGCCGGATGAAGTATAAGCTCCCACGCTATGCAGACCAGACGAATGAAGGGAAGATCGCATCGTGAAGCAAACTGTTTTTAAAGGGCTGCAAAATGGCCTGCATACAACGTGGACACTTGGAAAAGTCATTTTTCCCATTACGTTGATTGTAACTATTTTACAGTTCACTCCTGTACTGCCCTGGATTATTCAATTAATCAGCCCGGTTATGGGTGTTTTTGGATTATCCGGCGATGCGGCCATCCCGCTTGTTATTGGAAATGTCTTGAACCTGTATGCCGCAATTGGAGCGATTTTATCACTGGATTTAACCGTAAAAGAAGTATTCATTCTGGCGATGATGCTGTCGTTTTCCCATAATCTATTTGTAGAATCGACCGTTGCGATGAAAGTCGGCGTGAAGATATGGATCATTCTGGCGGTTCGTATTGGGCTGGCCATTACGGCAGGTATTGTGATTAACCTTGTCTGGCAGGGCGGCGGAGACATCGCCCAGTATGGAATGGTTCCAGAAGCTGCGGCGGAGCCTGAAACATGGGGAGCCATTGTTCTGCTGGGCCTGCAAAAAGCCGTTTTCGGTGTTTTGCAGCTGGCCATGATTGTGATTCCGCTTATGGTGATCATTCAAATTGCGAAAGACTTAAAATGGCTTGATGCTTTTTCAAATGCCGTTGCCCCTGTTACACGTTTTCTTGGAATGAAAGAAAACACATCCATGACGCTGGCATCCGGCCTGCTGATCGGCCTTGCGATGGGATCGGCTGTGATGATTCAGGCTGTAGAAGAAGACGGGGTAAGCAGACGCGATGTTACACTGGCGTTTATTTTCCTTGTTGCCTGCCATGCTGTTATTGAAGATACACTTATTTTTATCCCACTTGGTATTTCTGTTTGGCCGCTGTTCCTGATTCGAGTTGTTACGGCTGTCGTTTTGACGATTGTCGTTGCACGACTCTGGGGGCGCCCTGAACAGGTAAGAAGAAAGGAAGCTGTACATTCATGAATAACATTACAACATTGCTGTTTGATTTAGATGGTACGTTAATTAACACAAATGACTTAATTGTGGAGTCGTTCCTTCACACATTAAATCATTATTTTCCCGGACAGTACGAGCGGGAAGATGTTTATCCATTTATGGGGCCGCCGCTTATTGACACGTTTGAAGCTCTTGATAAAGAACGGACCGAGGAAATGGTTGCGCATTACCGGGCGTTTAATCTTGAAAAGCATGACTCGCTTGTAACAGAGTTTGAAGGGGTTTATGAAACCATTCGGACTCTGCATGAAAACGGCTTTAAGATGGCGATTGTTTCGACAAAAATTCGAGAAACGATTATAAAAGGATTAAACCTGGCCAATCTCGATCCGTTTTTTGATGTGATTGTTGGACTGGATGACGTGGAAAATGCCAAGCCGCATCCGGAGCCGGTTCAAAAAGCGCTCGCCGCTCTGAATGCTTCACCGGAAGAAGCCATGATGATTGGCGACAACTACCATGACATTGAAGGAGGGCAAAACGCCGGTGTAAAAACAGCGGGTGTTGCCTGGTCTTTAAAAGGGCGCGACTTTTTGAATACGTTCAACCCGGATTATATGCTCGAATCGATGGCAGACCTGCTTGACATTCTACAAGTGGGAACAAGTCAGAAATGAGAAGGACGAAACGGTATACATTAAAAGGAGGAGCCAACCCGCTTTTTCATATATATAAAACCGTTTCGTTCTGGAAGACGTTTAAAAACACAGCAGTCATTGAAGCCGGCCGGTTTGTTCCATTTGTCCGCTGGAAAAATGCGCTGTACCGCCGCCTGCTGGGGATGGAGATCGGCGAAGGAACGGCATTTGCTTATAAGGTGGTGCCGGATATTATGTTTCCCGAACAGATTTCAGTCGGAAAAAACACAATCATCGGCTATAATACAACCATTCTGGCGCATGAATATTTAACGGATGAATACCGGATTGGCCCGGTGGTAATCGGCGATAATGTCATGATCGGCGCGAACTGCACGATTTTGCCCGGTGTTGAAATCGGCAGCGGCGCGATCGTCTCGGCAATGACACTTGTAAATAAAGACGTACCGCCGGGTGCATTTGCCGGCGGAAATCCGATGGTGATTAAACCAGCATCAGCAAAAAGCTGATGCTGGTTTTTACAGTGTTGAAAACAAACCTGCCAAGAGCCATTTCATTCATTTTTGAAGAATTTTTGGATAAAAAATTTATAAATCGGTCATTTATTAAGTGAAACCAGCGATAGTACTAACCCCTTTAAAAAATGTTGAAGAACAGCGCTTGGTCCAGGCAAGACACGGCGGCATTCGCAGAGCTCCGCGTTCCATGGGGCAGGCGATAAGCCCGGCTTGTCCCATTGGAGTCTACGCCCCGCACCTGCCGCCCTGATGGGGAGGAAAATAGCAGGATTTGTTTTGCTTCTCCTGTTAAAAGGAAAAGGGTCCTATTGTTCATGCATAGCTGTTTTTTTTTGAAACGGAACGGGCGAAGCCGCCAGCACGCAGCCATTATGCTGCTTTTTTAAAAGAAATAGCTGTATGATTGGAAACAATGGAAGAAAAGTCTTAGTCCAATTCTGTTGTTCTAAGAAAAGCTGTGCTTTTATGGCGTTATTGCGATTGACAGTCTTTTTTTTAAGACCATGAAAACCAGCATCAGCAAAAAGGGGATGCTGGTTTTTTTGTTTTGCTATTGTGAAATAAAATACAAAAATAATTTCGTAAATAAAAAAAGCGATAAATAAACAGATTTTTTTAAAAATAGGTTGTATTTTAATTTTTCAGAATATAAAATAAAAAGCACTAATTGGTTACACCAGGAGGTTATACATATATGTTTACATTTTTATCAGCTATTCTTCTTCTTTTATGCGGGTATCTTTTTTATGCGAAATTTGTTGAGCGTGTATTTGTCATTAATGATGCACAGCCAACGCCGGCTTATGAAAAAACAGATGGCCTTGATTACGTGCCGATGCCATGGTGGAAGGGCTGGTTTATTCAGTTATTAAATATCGCCGGGCTCGGGCCGATTTTTGGGGCAGTGTCAGGCGCTTTATATGGACCGGCTGCTTTCATCTGGATTGTAGCAGGATGTATTTTTGCAGGCGCTGTGCATGATTATTTTTCAGGCATGCTTTCATTACGCCATGGGGGCGCCCAATTTCCAGCGTTAGTTTCAAAGTATTTAGGAAAAACGGTAAAATCTGCGGTTAATGTTCTTTCTCTTATCTTGATGATTTTAGTAGCGGCTGCTTTTACAGCTGGTCCGGCACAGCTATTAACGCAGTTAACACCGCTTAGCTTTATGGCTGCTCTTATTGTTGTTTTTACTTACTTTTTATTGGCCGCTGTGCTGCCGGTCAATCAAATTATCGGAAAAATTTATCCGATTTTTGGAGTTATTTTGGTAGTAATGGCTGCCGCTGTCGGCGTGGCTCTCCTATTTGGCGGCAAGCCGATTCCTGAGCTGACACTTGCCAACCTTCATCCAGGTGAGCTGCCGATCTGGCCTCTTATCATGGTGACTATTTCATGCGGCGCTATTTCCGGGTTTCACTGTACACAAAGCCCGATTATTTCACGGACGCTGAAGAAGGAGTCGGAAGGGCGTAAAGTATTTTACGGAGCTATGGTTGGCGAAGGAGTAATCGCCCTAATCTGGGCGGCGGCAGGCATGACGTTCTTTGGCAGCACCGCAGGCCTTCAGGAAGCCCTGGCAGCGGGAGGGCCTGCAGGAGTGGTAAATGAAATTTCTGTTTCACTGCTTGGTTCGTTTGGCGGCATCCTTGCCATTCTTGGGGTTATCATCCTGCCGATTACAACAGGCGATACAGCACTTCGTTCATCGCGGATGATTTTATCAGACTGGCTTTCCAGTTTTATGAATATGGAAAGAAAAGGCATGGTTTTTATAATGACCATTGTTGTCAGCGTGCCGGCGTTCTACTTATCAACAATTGATTATTCGTTTCTCTGGCGGTACGTAGGCTGGACAAACCAGGTGGTAGCTACTGTGATGCTCTGGACGGCGGTCTCCTACCTGCTGAAAGAAGGGAAAAATCACTGGATCGCCGGAGTACCGGCAATGTTTATGACCGGCGTGGTCTGCACCTATATTTTTTATGCGCCAGAGGGATTTGGAATGGCATACGGAGTATCAATGGCTATCGGCTTTACGCTTGCCGCGGCTGTGATTGCTTTGTATATCAGACAGATTCTGCGTTATAAACGAATGGAAACTGAACTGCCGGTTTCAGCGTCTTAATTGAAAAAAGCATTCTGCATCCGCAGAATGCTTTTTTGTCGCTTTTATAAGCAGTCCAGAAAACTGCAATACTTTTAAATTTTTCTTGCGGCTAAATCGAAAATCTGCCACGCTTAATAGAGCAGGAGGTACGAAAAGATGATTCGAAAAATTACGCTTCAGGCGTTAATTGTTTTCCTGGTTATTATTGTGGTAACCTTTGCACTCGGTGTTACAAACTGGCTGATCGCCAATGATGTAGCCGAGTCAAAAAAAGCGGAATTAACCAAAACCGTTCAGACGGCATCACAATTAATGGCGGAATCTTATATTATACAAAATGGACTGGCCGGCGGGGACCGGGCCGCTGTGCAACAATTTGCCGAGAAAACGAGAAAACAAATCGGCGTCGACTATATTACGGTATTTGACCAGAATGGAATTCGACTGTCCCATCCAAATCCTGATTTAATTGGCCAGCGCTTTCAGGGAGGAGATGAGGGTCCGGCACTTGACGGAAAAGAGCATCTTTCAACAGCAGAAGGGTCGCTGGGAGTATCTGTCCGCTATTTCACTCCTGTTTTTTCAGCCGAAGGGAAACAAGTCGGGGCAGTGGCGGCAGGAATTACCCTGGAAAAGATTCATGAAGCAGTAGTGGACAGCCGGCGGATGATTTACGCGGGCCTGGCTGCCGGTCTTACTGTCGGGCTGGCGGGAGCATTGTTTTTAGGCCAGCGTGTTCGGAAGGTTATGTTTGGGCTTGAACCGGTAGAGATTGCCAGACTGCTGGAGGAACGAAGTGTAATGCTTGCCTCCACTCATGAAGGAATTTTGGCTGTAGACCGAAATGAGACGATTACCCTGCTTAACGAAGCAGCCGCTTCACTTCTGCAAAAAACAGGCTTGGCCGGGCCGTTCGAAGGGAAAAAAGCAGGAACTATTATGCCGAAGATTCCCTTTTATGATGTGCTCGAGCAGGGCAGCCATTTAGTAGATGAAGAGCTTGAAATTAATGGAACCCTTTTTTTTATTAACAGTTCCCCGTTAATTGTAAAAGGAAAAGTGATTGGAGCCGTTACTACGATAAGAGACCGCACTGAAATAAAAAAATTGGCAGAGCGTTTAAGCGGGACAGAAATGTACGCAGAGGCGCTGCGGGCCCAGACTCATGAATTTATGAACCGGCTGCACGTTATATTGGGAATGGTGCATATTAAACAGTATGATGCACTGCCTTCTTATATTCAGGAGATAAACATTCGCTATCAGGATAGTATCGGATACTTGTCTAAGCGAATTGCCGATCCGGTCATTGCCGGGTTTTTACTGGCAAAAATGAGCTTTGCGGCTGAACAGGGAAAGGAAGTTGTGCTGGCGGAAGAATCCTTTCTCCCGGACCAGAAAAACAGCCGTATGGCACATGAGTTAATTACGATATTAGGAAATTTAATTGATAATGCATTAGAAGCAACGGAGCAAAAAGGGAGGCCGGTAACAGTTTTAATTGATTCAGATGAGGAAAATATGATCATTGAAGTAAAAGATCATGGAAAAGGAATGGAATCAACAGATGGCATTTTTGAAAAAGGCCGTTCCGAAAAAGGAAGCGGACGGGGATATGGATTATTTCTTGTTCAAGAAAGCGTGAAGCAGCTGAATGGTTCTATTCAAATTATGTCGAAAAAAAACAAAGGAACAATTGTAGAAGTGGTGATACCGCTTGATTGAAAGGGCTGACGATGATGATTCGTGTGTTAATTGCAGAGGATGATCCAATGGTGGCGGAATTAAACCGCCGGTACGTTGAATCAGTTGCCGGATTTGAACCGGCAGGCACAGCAAGCATGCCGGAAGAAGTGCTCGCTAAAGCGCTGGCCGATAAGCCGGATTTAATTTTGCTTGATATTTATATGCCGGGGATGACTGGCTTACAGGTGCTTGAAAAACTTCGGACATCCGGTTCCAGGGCGGATGTGATTATGATCAGCGCCGCCAACGACATGCACAGCGTACAAAAAGCGATGCAGCTTGGAGCAGTGGATTATTTAATCAAGCCTTTCCATTTTGAACGCTTCCAGCAGGCGCTTCTTGCTTATGCGCAGCGGCGCCGCTTTTTCAATGAGTCAGCGGATATGAAGCAAAGCGATATTGATGCAATGCTGTTTCATACAGAACAAGCCCTGCCGCCGCGTGAACTGCCAAAAGGACTGACGAAGGAAACACTATCTATTGTGTGGGGAGCAATTAATGAAGCAGGGCAGGAGGACTTCTCAGCAGAAGATATCGCATTTGCCACGGGGGTTTCCCGTGTATCAGTGCGGAAATACTTATCTTTTTTGCAGGAAACAGGCCTGCTGACATCCGATGTTTCATATGGCTCAGTAGGACGTCCGCAATCCCGGTATCAGGTTCAGGAATCGGAAAAAGACCGGATTTTCCTGTATATATGATAAAAAGAAAACGCAAGCACCCTGCTTTCAAAATGGCTGTATTCTGAACTCGTTTGCCGATTTCTCTTGTTGAAAGCGCTTGCTTTTTTTATTTACAAAACTCTTTCTTTTCTTTTTTAATCTCTTTCTCGTTTGCTGATCGTTTACACTTCAGTTATGAACAAAATGTGACAATGAAAAGGGAGGGTTTTGAATGCAGCAATTTGCCGCAAACGTATGGAATGAGTGTTGGAACGCACACGATAAAATAAAGCAGCTTTTGTTTTTTGCTTTGCCGAAGAAAGCGGATTCAAAATTAGGACAGACGAATGAAGACGCTGCAACAGGCGCCAATGGGCCGAACGATCCAAAAAAGCGATATATGAAGCCGGCACAGTGGGTTGGATTCCTGCTTGGTCCTTTATTGTTTTTAGCTATTTTATTATTTTTCTCACCGGCTGGCTTGAACCCTGAAGCAAAGGCGGTTCTGGCTGTAACAGTCTGGGTGGCAACCTGGTGGATTACCGAAGCAATCCCGATTCCGGTTACATCGCTTTTGCCAATTATCTTATTGCCGCTTACAGGTGCGCTTGATGGTGATACGGTTACTGCAGCTTACGGAGATCCAATCATTTTCTTGTTTCTTGGCGGTTTTGTGATCGCTATAGCGATGGAAAAATGGGATCTTCACAAACGGATTGCCATGAATATTGTTTCCGTACTCGGTACAGGCTCAAAAAGAATTGTTCTTGGTTTTATGATTGCTACTGGATTTTTATCGATGTGGGTATCAAATACGGCAGCGGTTATGATGATGGTGCCGATTGGAACTGCTATCACTTACCAGGCGGCTCAAATCGTAAAAAAATCAGGGGACAAGTCAATTGATATTCACAGCTTTGAAAAAACGGTTATTTTTGGAATCGGCTTTGCCGGCACGATCGGCGGGCTTGGAACATTGATTGGTACCCCGCCGAATATTATTATGGCGGCGGCAGTGAAAAACTTATACGGTGTTACAGTTGGATTCGCTGACTGGATGTTTGTAGCTGCACCTGTTGTATTTATTTTGTTAATTGTTTCCTGGCTGTACCTTGTAAATATTGCATTCCCAATAAAGTTTAAAGAGCTTCCGGGCGGAATGGAACTAATTCGCTCTGAGAAGAAAAAGCTTGGAAAAATGAGCTCAGAAGAAGGACTCGTTCTTGCTGTATTTATTTTCGCAGCTTTTATGTGGATTACCCGGACATTTATCTGGACAGATATTATTCCTATCCCTGGCATTAGTGATGCTATGATTGCCATCACAGCAGCGGTTCTGCTGTTTATTCTTCCTTCAAAAAACAAAGGCGGCGCTCTGCTGGACTGGTCCATTGCACGCGATCTGCCATGGGGAGTACTCCTTTTATTCGGAGGCGGCCTTGCAATCGCATCTGGTTTTGGTGAAACAGGACTGGCAGAATGGATTGGAGATCAATTAACAGTTCTTGATGGCTTATCGATGTTCCTTGTCGTCGTCTGTGTGACAACATTTGTTTTATTCTTAACCGAAATTACATCAAATACAGCAACAGCAACCATGATTATGCCTGTACTGGCTGCACTTGCTCTTGCGTTAAACGTTCACCCATTCATTTTAATGATGCCGGCTGCTATGGCAGCGAACTGTGCTTTTATGCTTCCGGTAGGCACGCCGCCAAATGCGATTATTTTCGCGACTGGCAAAATCACCATTCCGGAAATGGTAAAAGCGGGCTTTTGGATCAACATGTTCGCCATTGTCATGATTGTCGGTGCGATGTACTTGATTATGCCGGCTGTCTTTGGAGTAGATATTTCCGTGTTCCCGGCAGATTTTAAATAAGTTTTAAAAAGACCGTCTTCCACCTGCCAGGAAGACGGTCTTTTTACAGTTTTGAAAAATAGAATTGTTTTCTTTCAAAAGCAGGGTCAGGGGCTACGGGCGGCCGGTTCCGCTTTCCTATGGGGCGAACGCTGAACCAGCCATCGCTTCGCGCTGCCTGTTTCAGCCTGTCCGCTCGTCCCATGGGAGTCTCCACCGGCCACCCTTCGCCCGTTGTTTTTCTGAAAAAGCGGGATTGAAAAGTATGTTTGTTCTTCCCTTTCTTATTCGCAAAAGAAGATCAGCCGGATTAAACCTGGAGATCTTCACAGAATGAGAAGACTGCCTTCACCTATTAGGAGGACGATCCTTATTGAAACTTTTTACAGGTTCATTCGTAGAAAGTAAGAAACAAAAACGGGGGAATGGCAATGAATATAACGATGCTGGAGCAAAATACGGATGTGCTGCGCCGGACAGCGGGAAAATGGATTGATAAGCGTCTTGTTTTATTAACGGCAGCACAGTTTGCCGCCAGACAGAAAGAGATTGACGAAAAAGAATTTATCGAGATGTCGAGCAGGTTAAAAAAATCGGGTTCCGTTTTTTCTCCATTGCGGACCATTCATTTTCCAATGGCGGGCTTGCTTCTATCAGCAGAAAGGGAACAGGACGAGGTGATTGCGGAACTGCAGAGAAAGTATGATACGCTCCGTTCAGCCGGTCTCCGCTCTTCTCCGTATACGTACATTGCCGCTTTTTTGCTGAATCCATCCACGCGGCCCGAACGGATTAAGGAAATTTACACGGAAATGCGGCGGTATCATGCGTTTTTAACCTCTCATGAGGATTATCCGGCCTCTGTTATTATGGCGAACCGTCCGGAAAGCGTAACGGAGCTTGTCGATGCGTCTGAAAGCTATTACCGTTTTTTGAATGAAAATGGCTTTTGGAAAGGAAACGATCTTCAGTTTTTAGCGAATATGCTTGTTATGAATGGCTTATATGAGGAAAATACCGCACAGGCTGTTTTGAATGCAAAAAGGGAATTTGAAAGCAGCGGACTAAAAATAAAAGGAATGCATTATCCTGCTCTTGGCATCGCGGCTTTATCAGGAAATATAAAGGAGTGTGTCGGGGCAGCAATCGAATTAAGGAACTCTCCTGTTTTAAAATGGTCAAAGGATATGGCTGTCACGCTTGCATCGATTTTTGCCTCTCAAGCGATGATTGAATCATCAGCCGGTTTAACAGCAGCTGTTCAAGCGATGATTCAAGCGCAGCAGGCAGTAATGGCAGCTTCAACGGCCGGAGCAGTAACGGCCTCGTCGTCAAGCGGCTGAAACCGGGAATACCCGGTTTTTTTTATGTAATAAAAGCAATAAAGGCTGCAGAGGCTTACACGGTGCCTGCCGGAATACTTTCATTTTTCTTACTTGACGCGAATTGTCAGAAACGTTAAACTACAAATAACTTACCTTTAGTACATTAGCGAACTAAAGCAAAATATATACGATCGGGTGATAAAAGATGTCGAAGCTGTTAATGTTTGAAAAGCCAGTTGGAATGCGGGATACATTGCCGCACATTTATGAAACGAAGCGGAAATTAAAAGAGGCCGCTGAAGGTGCGATGAGAAGCTGGGGATACCGCTTTATTGAGACACCGGCGCTTGAATATTCTGAAACAGTCGGGGAGGCATCGGCTATTTTGGACCGCCAGCTGTTTAAGCTTCTTGACCAGCAGGGGAATACGCTTGTGCTGCGTCCTGACATGACAGCGCCTATTGCACGTGTGGCGGCGGCGAAGCTGTTGAAAGAGCGCGTGCCGCTCCGCCTGGCTTACTCTGCAAACGTCTACCGTGCCCAGCAGCGCGAAGGCGGGCGGGCTGCTGAATTTGAGCAGATCGGTGTTGAAATGATCGGTGATGACACGATTAGTGCAGATGCAGAAGTGATTGCACTGCTTGTATCGGTTATGAAGCAGGCAGGACTCGAAAAATTTCAGATCTCTCTCGGCCATATCCGATTTACAGATGAACTGTTCCGCCAAATTCTAGGAACCGAAGAACGGTCTGAGCAGCTGCGCCGGTTTTTATATGAGAAAAATTATGTTGGCTACCGCGAGCATGTGAAAAACCTGCCGTTATCGTCAATTGATAAACAGCGTCTTCTTCAATTTTTAAGCTTGTCAGGAAGTATAAACTGCCTGGACGAAGCGGCAAAGCTGGTAGAAGGAAGTGCAGGAGCCGAGGCGCTGGATGAACTTAAAACGGTATTCAGCCGCCTGCAGGAATACGGCGTTGACCAGTATGTAACATTTGACCTGCCGCTGGTCAGCCATATGAGCTATTATACAGGCCTTTTATTTGAAGTATACGCAGACGGTGTCGGAGCACCAGTTGGCAACGGCGGCCGCTATGACGACTTGCTTGAGAAATTTGGCCGCCCGGCTGGCGCTACTGGATTTGGCCTTCGTGTTGACTTCCTGCTGGAGGCGCTGGAGCAGCTTGAAGACGAAGCCGGTGTGCACTGCGTTCTGTTCAGCAATGAACGCCGTCTTGAAGCGATACAGGAAGCGCAAAAGCGCCGTGCAGCGGGCGAGTGTGTCCTGCTTCAGGACGTAGCAGGTGTAAAAGATGTTGATAAATTTACTGAGACGTGCAAAAGCGTCACATTTTTTGTTGGAAAAGCAACAGGGGGGAACGCGTAATGTCGATGTTAACCATTGCGATGCCGAAAGGCCGGATATTTGAAGAAGCGGCAGCTCTTATGCAGGAAGCGGGCTATAAGCTTCCGCCAGAGCTGGATGAATCACGCAAATTGATTATTGAAGTGCCGGAGGAAAACATGCGCTTTTTCCTGGCAAAGCCGATGGACGTTGCCACGTATGTTGAACACGGTGTAGCCGATATCGGTATTGCCGGCAAAGATGTCCTTCTGGAGGAAGAGCGCGATGTCTACGAGGTGCTTGATTTGAAAATCAGCCCATGCTACCTCGCCGTGGCAGGGCTTCCTGATACATCGCTCAACGAAGTGGCACCTAGAATTGCCACAAAATATCCAACAGTCGCCTCTGCTTATTTCCGTGAAAAAGGCGAGCAGGTAGAAATCATTAAATTGAATGGTTCCATCGAGCTTGCGCCTTTAATCGGCTTATCTGACCGGATTGTAGACATTGTTTCCACCGGCCAGACCCTGCGCGAAAATGGGCTTGTTGAATATGAAACTATTGTCGGCATCACATCCCGGCTGATTGTCAATCCGGTCAGCTACCGAATGAAAAACGAGGAGATTTCAGCGCTTGTCAGCCGGCTTACGGAGACAATCGAAGAAAAGGCGGTGCAGTAATCGATGATCAAAATCGAACAGGTGACAGAAGGGCTTTCCATTAAGCGGTCTGTTGACGCTGGAACAGAAGAACAGCAGCGCATCGTGTGTGACATTATTCAGGATGTGCGCGAAAACGGAGATCAGGCGCTTTTTGCGTATACGGAAAAGTTTGACGGAGCCAAATTGTACAGCTTAAAAGTAAACCAGGATGAAATCAATGATGCATACGCTGAGCTTGATGACGAGATGATTAAAATTATTCAGGAAGCGGCGGAGAATATAGCCGCTTTTCACGCAAAGCAAAAGCGGGAAACATGGCTTTATACGAATGCGGATGGTTCCATCCTGGGCCAGAAACTGACGCCGCTTGACTCAGCTGGTGTTTACGTGCCGGGCGGTACAGCCGCTTATCCATCCTCTGTTTTAATGAATGTAATGCCGGCAAAAACGGCCGGTGTCGAGCGGATTGTGATGGTTACGCCGCCAGGAAAAGACGGGCGTATTCCGGCGGGTGTTCTTGTCGCAGCTGATATCGCCGGAGTGAAAGACATTTTTAAAGTTGGCGGAGCTCAGGCCGTTGCGGCTCTTGCTTATGGAACTGAATCCATTAAGCCGGTCGACAAAATTACCGGCCCGGGCAATATTTTTGTGGCGCTCGCCAAACGGGAAGTATTCGGAGATGTAGACATTGATATGATTGCCGGCCCAAGCGAAATCGCCGTACTGGCGGATGAGACAGCATCAGCCAGAGAAGTAGCCGCTGATATGCTCTCTCAGGCAGAGCATGACACGCGTGCGTCAGCCGTATTAGTGACAACGTCACAAACGCTTGCCCTGGAAGTGGCGGCTGAAATTGAACGGCAGCTCTCTACATTGCCGCGTGAAAACATTGCCCGGCCATCGATTGAAGAGCACGGCGCTATTTATATTGCATCAACAATGAAAGAAGCGGTGCAGACGATTAACCGCATTGCCCCGGAACACCTGGAGATTATTACAGAAAATGCGCTTGAAAGAGCGAAAGACATTAAGCATGCCGGCGCTATTTTTGTCGGACGCTATTCATCCGAGCCGGTCGGCGACTACTTTGCCGGCCCGAATCACGTACTGCCGACAAATGGCACGGCCCGCTTTTCAAGTCCGCTTACTGTTGATGACTTTATGAAAAAATCGAGCATTATTATGTACAGCAAAGAAGCGTTTGACAGGCACGGCGGCAAGATTGCTGCATTTGCCCGCCTTGAGGGGCTGGAGGCACACGCCCGCGCGATTGAAGCGCGTAAAGAATAAAAGAGGAGAGAGCTGAACAATGGGAAACCGGAATGCAGAATTGCAGCGTTATACAGGCGAAACAAAAATTGATCTTGCGTTTGAAATAGATGGAGAAGGAAAGTCTGATATAAAAACAGGCGTGCCGTTCATGGATCATATGCTCGATTTGTTTACGCGCCACGGCCACTTTGATTTAACGGTAAAAGCAGACGGCGATGTGGAGGTCGACGATCACCATACAACAGAAGACATCGGCATTGTGCTTGGCATGGCGTTAAAAGAAGCACTTGGGGATAAAAAAGGCATTAAACGGTATGGAAATTTCTTTGTGCCAATGGATGATACACTGGCGCAGGTAGTGGTGGACTTAAGCAACCGCCCGCATTTTGAAATTCGCGGAGCGGACTTTCCTTCTCAAAAAGTCGGCACGTTTGACACAGAGCTTGTGCATGAATTTTTATGGAAATTTGCTCTGGAAGCCCGCATAAATCTGCATGTGATCATTCACTATGGGACGAATACGCACCACATGATTGAAGCGGTCTTTAAAGCAATGGCCCGCGCGATTGATGAGGCGGTCACGATTGACCCGCGTGTAAAGGGTGTACCATCAACGAAGGGGATGTTGTAAATGATCGGCATTATCGATTATGGCATGGGCAATCTGTTCAGCGTGTCCAAGGCGCTGGAGCGGATTGGCATCCCTTATATCATTAGTGAATCACCGGAAGAATTAAACAGCACAATAGGCGTTATCCTGCCGGGCGTCGGCGCATTTAAAGATGCAATGGCTCGCCTTCGTGAAAAAGAGCTTGACCAGTTTATTTATCAGTACGTCGAAAGCGGCCGTCCGCTTTTAGGCATTTGCCTCGGAATGCAGCTTTTATTTGAAGAAAGCGAAGAAAACGGCTTGTTTGAAGGCCTTGGACTGTTAAAAGGCCGCATTGTCCGTATTCCGGACCGCGATCAAAGTGGCGACCGGCTGAAGGTGCCGCATATGGGCTGGAACAAGCTGCATTTTCACCAGGATGCGCCTGTACTTGAAGGAATTGAAGACGGCTATGTTTATTTTGTTCATTCGTACTATGCGGATGGAGTGGAGGACAGCGCTCTTCTCGCCAGTGCGGAATACGGGGTGCCGGTACCGGCCGTTGTCGGGCAGGATAACGTATCCGGCATGCAGTTCCACCCGGAAAAAAGCAGTGCAACCGGAATGCAGCTGTTAACAAACTTTGCAAAAGCGATGGAACGATCGGAGGAAATACTATGAGTTTTACAATTTACCCGGCAATCGACATGCGCGGCGGCAAATGCGTCCGCCTTGTGCAGGGAGATTATGACCAGGAAACGGTCTACGGGGATTCACCGTTTGATATGGCAAAATCGTTCGTAGAGCAGGGTGCGGAGTGGATTCATATGGTGGACCTTGACGGTGCAAAGGACGGTCAGCGTGTAAATGACCAGTATGTTATCCAGGCAGCCCGGGAGCTTGATGCAAAAGTCCAGATCGGCGGCGGTATCCGGACGGAGGAAGACGTGAAGCATTATTTGGATAATGGGGTAGACCGGGTTATTATTGGCAGTCTCGCAGTGAAAGAGCCGGAACTTGTTAAGAGCTGGCTTCGTACATATGGAAGTAAAATTGCCATTGGGCTTGATGCGAAAAACGGCTATGTAGCAACCCATGGCTGGCTTGAAACCTCTTCTGTCAAAGCGGTTGACCTTGCAAAGGAATTTGCTGAAGCTGGCGCAGAAACATTTATTTTCACTGATATTGCCAATGACGGCATGCTGTCAGGCCCAAATACGGAAGCAACAGCTGAACTTGCCCGTGCAACCGGCAAAAGTGTTATTGCTTCAGGCGGTGTCAGTTCACTGGATGATCTGCGTGAGCTGGCTGAATGGAAGCAGGATGGACTGTCCGGTGCGATCTGCGGGAAGTCCATTTACACGGGCCGCTTTACCGTTAAAGAAGCGCTGGAGGTGGCAGGCGAATGATGACAAAACGGATTATCCCGTGCCTTGATGTAAAAGAAGGACGGGTTGTCAAAGGCATTCAATTTGTCGAACTGCGTGATGCGGGGGACCCGGTCGAGCTTGCCCGCGTTTATGATGAGCAGGGGGCAGACGAATTAGTTTTCCTGGATATTTCCGCATCAGTGGAAGGAAGAAAAACAATGGTCGATGTTGTCCAGGCCGTGGCTTCAGAGCTGGCGATTCCTTTTACGGTCGGCGGCGGCATTAACGCACTTGAAGACATGAAACGTATTTTACGTGCGGGCGCAGATAAAGTATCATTAAATACAGCGGCTGTAAACAATCCAGATTTAATCAGCGAAGGAGCTGCCTTTTTTGGATCGCAGTGTATTGTCATTGCGATTGATGCAAAATACGATGAATCCATTGGCACATGGCGTGTTTATACACACGGCGGGCGCACACCGACAGAGCGGACAGTCATTGACTGGGCGAAAGAAGCGGTTGAACGCGGAGCCGGTGAAATTTTGCTGACAAGCATGGATGAAGACGGAAGCAAGCAGGGCTTCGATATTGCGCTGACAAAAGCGGTCGGCGAGGCTGTCTCCGTTCCAGTGATTGCTTCAGGCGGCGCAGGGAATGCGGAGCATTTTATGGATGTGTTTACAAAAGCGAAAGCCGATGCAGCGCTTGCCGCTTCTATTTTTCACTATAAAGAAACGGGCGTTGGAGAGGTAAAACAATTTTTGCGAAATGCAGAGGTGAACGTCAGATGATTGACGAAGTGAAATTTGATGAAAAAGGGCTCGTTCCTGCCATTGTGCAGGATGCGACTACGTATGAAGTACTAACGCTCGCTTATATGAACAAAGAATCTCTTCAAAAAACGATGGAAACAGGGGAAACCTGGTTTTACAGCCGGTCCCGCCAGGAACTCTGGAACAAAGGGGCAACAAGCGGAAACAAACAGAAAGTCGTCTCCATGCAGTTTGACTGCGATAAAGATGCCATCGTTGTTAAAGTAGAGCCGGCCGGCCCTGCCTGCCACCGTGGTACAACAAGCTGTTTTGATGAACCGTTTTACGGAGAAGACAGTGCGTCATTGCCATATTCTATTTTGCAGCAGCTGGAGCAGGTGATTGCCGACCGCGAGCAAAATCGTCCGGAAGGGGCATATACGACATACCTGTTTGAAAAAGGTGTCGATAAAATTTTGAAAAAAGTCGGCGAAGAAGCGGCAGAAGTGATCATTGCCGCGAAAAACCGCGACAAGGAAGAGCTTCAATGGGAAGCAGCAGATCTTTTATACCATCTGCTTGTCCTGCTGCGTGAGCAGGATCTGGCGCTGGATGATGTCCTGTCTGTCCTTGCACGCAGACATGAAGGAAAAAACAAAGAGTAATAGAAAGCCGGCCCATTTTTGGTCCGGCTTTTTATCTATTTTTCTGTGAATACGTGTGATATACTACATAAGTTAAACATTTAGAACGCACGGAGGATTTTCATGGAAAATGACTCAATTCGCCGGAAACAAAAAGAGAACATTGTCTCCTTTTTTCCGACAGGAGAGTTTTATTATATAAAAGGAATGAAAGCACTCGAAAAAAGAGAGCTTTTAAAAGCGAAAAAGTATTTTTCGCGGGCAATGGATCTCGAGCCGCTGGAACCCATTATCGCCTGCCAGCTGGCGATTGTAGAAACCGAGCTAGGGCATTATGAACAGTCGAATGGCCTGCTTCATTTCGTACTGGATGATCTTGATCCCCAAATGACGGAATGCCACTATTTTCTGGCAAATAATTATGCGCACCTTGGTTCCTTTAAAGAAGCGTTCCGCCATGCACAGAAGTATTTAGAGTCAGACAAACAGGGCGAATACAAAGAAGATGCCGAGGACCTGCTTGATTTAATCACTCTCGACAGTGAAGAAGCATTTGATGATTTATCAGAGCAGGATGATATGATGGAGATGCAGGAACAATCACGCTATCTGCTTGAAAGCGGTCATTTTGCAAAAGCAGCCTCTCACCTGGAAAAAACAGTGGAAAAATACCCGGACTTTTGGGCAGCCTACAACAATCTTGCCCTGGCGTATTTCTACCTGGGCCAGTCGGAAAAAGCACACAATGTGCTTGAAGATGTGCTGGAACGCAACACCGGCAATCTGCACGCGCTCTGCAACAAAATCGTTTTTTATTTTTATGAAAAGAAGCAGGACTCTCTTAATGATCTAGCGGATAAGCTGGCGAAAATCCAGCCGCTTATTCCGGACCAGCAGTTTAAAATCGGGGCCACGTTTGCTTTAATCGGGCGTTATGAAGAGGCATACCGCTGGCTGAAAAAACTGCAGAAAAGCGGATTCGAAGGAGATACAGGATTTTACTACTGGCTGGCATACGCCGCCCATTATACAGGACGGCCGCAAACAGCAAGGTCTGCCTGGAAGCAGGTTCTCCGGGAAAGTCCGGAAAAAGAAGGTCTTGAGCCGTGGAATTCTGCCAGAGCTGAAAGTGACATAGAGCGCAATCCCGAGGCAATCACCGGATATTTGAATGGGGAGCGCGAAGAAGAGCGTTTGTTTGGAATTTTTTTGCTGTCGCTTGCAGGCGATCATAAAGAAGTGATGACCCATCCTGATTTTTGTGATATTGACCATTTGCAGCCGCATGAAAAAATTTACATGGCTGATATTCTCGGAATGCCGGTGGACAGCTCGCTTTTAACGGAAATGAACACGCGCCTTGCGCATGAAACAGCCCTTGTTCTGTATCGCCATTTTCGGCCGCTTGGTCCGGAGGAAGCGGGCCTGTTTCTTATGTGGTTTTCGGTTTTTCTTGAGCTGCAGTATCAGAAAGCCGCTCTTTCAAAGCCGGCCGGCCTCGCAGCGGCAATGGAATATGTCTGGCGGAAACTGCGCGGGGAATCGTTTAGCCAGGCAGAAGCCGGGGAAAAATACAGTGTATCGGCTTCTACGGTAAGAAAGTATGCGAAGTTTATTCGTGAGCACCTTTTTTGAGCAGAATAATAGACGTAATAACTGAAATTAAGTACGATAAATGTATTATTATAAGAATACGATTAAGGGTATCCATTTTGATGATAAAGGAGAATTTAATATGACGGCTGAAGAAAAAATTTACGATGTCATTATTATCGGTGCCGGGCCTGCGGGCATGACGGCAGCCGTTTATACGTCACGTGCCAACCTTTCCACGTTGATGATTGAGCGCGGCGTTCCGGGCGGACAGATGGCAAATACAGAAGAAGTAGAAAATTATCCGGGGTATGACCATATTTTAGGCCCTGAGCTCTCCACAAAAATGTTCGACCATTCGAAACGATTTGGAGCGGAATATGCGTACGGCGATATTAAATCCATTACCGATGGGAAAGAGTACAAAACAATTGATGCAGGCTCTAAACAATATAAAGCGCGTGCTGTCATTATTACTACAGGCGCCCAATATAAAAAAATCGGGGTTCCAGGCGAAACGGAGCTTGGAGGACGCGGTGTGTCATATTGTGCGGTTTGCGACGGTGCGTTTTTTAAAGAAAAAGATCTTGTCGTTGTCGGCGGCGGCGACTCTGCGGTAGAAGAGGGTGTTTATTTAACGCGCTTCGCGAAAAAGGTGACGATCGTTCACCGTCGTGATGAGCTCCGGGCGCAAAAGATTTTGCAGGACCGTGCATTTGCGAACGATAAAGTTGATTTTATTTGGAGTCATACCGTTAAACAAATCAACGAAAAAGATGGCAAGGTCGGCGGTGTAACCCTTGTTTCAACGAAAAACGGCGAAGAGCGCGAATTCCCGGCTGATGGGGTGTTTATTTATATCGGCATGGTGCCGCTCACTAAACCATTTTTAGACCTTGGCATTACAAATGATGAGGGCTATATTGTAACGAATGAAAAAATGGAAACAAAAATCCCGGGTATTTATGCGGCTGGTGATGTTCGTGAAAAAATGCTTCGCCAGATTGTTACAGCGACAGGCGATGGAAGCATTGCAGCCCAGGCGGCCCAGCATTTTGTTGAAGAGTTAAAAGAAGAAATCGGCGTTAAAGCGTAATCAGATTTTTATATGTTCGTCATCATTTTGAAATATGCGGGTGGTATAGTAGAACTGTAATCAAACTGCCCCCTGCAGCTTTTTTACATGCGTCCGGTGTTTCAAACACCGGGCGCTTTTTTTTATGAGGCCCACAGGATGTGGGTCACGAAGGCGTTGCCACAGGACGTGGCGTTCTAGCTTTTGTTCCTCGGGAGGGTCACGAAGGCGTTGCCACAGGACGTCGCATTCTTAGCCTTTGTTCTTTTATGATTTCCCGGGTCACAAAAGTGCTGCCAGAGGATGCAGCGTTTTTAGCTTTCTTTTGGGGGTTATAAAGATGCTGCAGCATGGTGCAGTTAAGACTTTAATCATAAAAAACACCCGGCAGCGTTGCACTTCTTCCAGTGTAGCTTTATAATAAAGGAAATATCTGTTGGCAGTTTAATGGGGGTGTCATTGTGCAGCGTGTCACAAATTGTGTGTTGATGAGAGATGGACAGGTGCTTTTAATGCAAAAGCCCCGCCGAAACTGGTGGGTGGCGCCCGGTGGAAAAATGGAGCCGGGTGAATCCGTCAGAGATGCGGTCATTCGGGAATACCGGGAGGAAACAGGTCTTTACCTGCGGAATCCGAATGTAAAAGGAATTTTCACATTCATTATTAAAGAAGGCGAAAAAGTAATGGATGAATGGATGATGTTTACTTTTTTCGCCGATCAGGCAGATGGCAGCCCATTAACTGTAACGAGAGAAGGCGACTTGTACTGGAAGCCTGTTGAAGAGTTAAAAGAGCTTCCAATGGCGGAGGGAGACCGTCACTTGCTGGAGTATATGGTGCATGGAACAGGAATTTTATACGGGGCGTTTACCTATACTCCGGATTTTGAATTGATTTCTTACCGTCTTGACCCAAGCTGAACAGAGAGAAAGGAGAATGAATGATGGCGAATGACGTACAGCTTGTTATTATCACAGGCATGTCCGGAGCAGGTAAAACCGTAGCTGTTCAAAGCTTTGAGGACCTTGGCTTTTACTGCATGGATAATTTGCCCCCAACGCTGCTGCAGCCGTTTTTGGCGCTTATGAAGGATTCAGGCCAAAAGCTGAAAAAAGTGGCAATCGTAATGGATATGCGCGGGCGTGAATTTTTTGACCATTTGCAGACAGCACTTGATGAGGCGGCT
Organism: Domibacillus indicus; assembly: GCF_000970685.1. Classification (GTDB taxonomy): domain Bacteria; phylum Bacillota; class Bacilli; order Bacillales; family Domibacillaceae; genus Domibacillus; species Domibacillus indicus. The sequence goes on along the minus strand of NZ_LAJB01000003.1, from coordinate 242,913 downwards.
GAAACGCTGAACACTGCCCCGCGCGTCCTGTTCCTGGATGCAGAGGATGAGGTGCTTGTACGCCGGTATAAAGAGACGCGGCGCACACATCCACTATCGCGAGATGACCGGCCGCTTGACGGCATTCATCAGGAACGCGAGCTTTTAAATGATTTACGCGGCCGGGCCAATATGATTTTAAATACGTCAGAGATGAAGCCTAAAGATTTGCGGGAAAGCATCATGAAAGAATTTTCGCCCAATAAGCAGGCTTCGTTTACAGTAAATGTGATGTCCTTTGGCTTTAAGCATGGCTTGCCGATTGATGCAGACCTTGTTTTTGATGTGCGTTTTTTGCCTAACCCCCATTATATCGAACACATGCGTCCAAGAACCGGCCTGGAGCCTGATGTGTCCGAGTATGTAATGAAATGGAACGATACGCAAAAATTCCTGGAGAAAGTGACGGATTTGCTTGCGTTTATGCTTCCCCATTACAAAATGGAAGGGAAATCGCAGCTTGTAATCGCCATTGGCTGTACGGGAGGCCAGCATCGCTCTGTTGCTTTAGCGGAGTATTTGGCCAACTATTTTAAAGACGGCTACAAAACACGTGTCACTCATCGTGATATCGATAAACGAAAGGCTGCGAAGGCATGACTGCCGCGTCACAGCCGAAAGTAGTCATCATTGGAGGCGGAACCGGCCTGTCCGTTTTGCTGCGGGGACTCAAGCGCCATCCGATTGACTTGACTGCGATTGTCACAGTTGCCGATGATGGGGGCAGTTCAGGAAGGCTGCGGACAGAATTAAATATTCCGCCCCCGGGTGATATTCGAAATGTTCTTGCTGCGCTGTCCGATGTAGAGCCATTGCTTGAATCGTTGTTTCAGCATCGATTTTCAACAAACAATGAATTGTCCGGGCATGCGCTTGGCAATTTGATGATTGCGGCGCTTTCTTCTATTACTGGCGATTTTGGGCATGCCGTGCAGGAGATGAGCAAAGTGTTAAACGTTCGTGGAAAAGTGCTGCCGGCGGCCAATCAAAGTGTGATTCTGCATGCGGAAATGGAAGATGGCACCATTGTTTCGGGAGAATCGAAAATTCCGTATTCGGGCAAAAAAATCCGGCGTGTATTTTTAACGCCTGGCAAAATTGAGCCGCTTCCTGAAACCATCCGTTCGATCCGGGAAGCGGACATGATTATTCTTGGACCGGGAAGTCTCTATACGAGCATTCTTCCAAACTTGCTTGTTCCGGGAATTGGGGAAGAAGTATGCATATCCAGCGCAAAAAAGGTCTATATTTGCAATTTAATGACACAGGCGGGTGAAACACTTGATTTCACTGCCTCGGACCATGTACGGGCTATTTATGATCATATGAAGTGTGCGTTTATGGATACGATATTAGTAAATAAAGAGCCTGTTCCAGCCGACATACAGGAGCTTTACAAGGAAGAAATGGCGAAACCGGTCATTTATGATGTGGATAAATTAAAAGAGCTGGGCCTGGATGCTATTTTTGATGATATTCTCACCTTTGAAAACTCCACAATCCGCCACAATACGGCGAAGGTCGCTGAAATACTAGTACGTCTCATCCCGAAACGGTAAGCGGACATCATGAGAGGAGTAGATAATGATGTCTTTTGCATCAGAAACAAAAAAAGAACTAACAACGATTGATACAGATGGCTGCTGCGCGAAAGCAGAATTATCCGCACTTATTCGAATGAACGGCTCCCTGTCTTTTTCTAACCGGCAGCTTGTCGTAAACATTCAAACAGAAAATGCGGCTATCGCAAGGCGTATTTATGTGTTAATTAAGCGCAATTTCGACGCGGCTGTTGAATTGCTTGTCCGCAAAAAAATGCGTTTGAAAAAAAACAATGTGTATATTGTACGGCTAAAAGAAAACGCTCAGACCATTCTCGATCACCTTGGTATTATTGAAGAAGGATTTTCATTTGTCCATCATATTTCCAGCCGTATTACTGCCAGGGACTGCTGCCGGCGCTCCTATTTACGCGGAGCATTTTTAGCGGGCGGATCCGTCAATAATCCCGAAACGTCTTCTTATCATCTGGAAGTGTTTTCTTTGTATCAGGAGCATAATGAAGCGCTGTGCTCACTGATGAATATGTTTGGCTTAAATGCAAAAACACTGGAACGGAAAAAAGGGTTTATTACGTATTTAAAAGAAGCGGAAAAAATTTCGGATTTCTTTAATATTGCAGGGGCCCATAACGCGCTGATGAGGTTCGAGGATGTCCGGATTGTCCGTGATATGAGAAACTCGGTCAACCGGCTTGTAAACTGTGAAACTGCAAACTTGAATAAAACGATCGGTGCGGCTTTGCGCCAGGTCGAAAATATAAAGTTTATTGATGAAACGGTTGGCCTTGGCATTTTGCCGGACCGGCTGCGTGAGATTGCTGAGCTCCGTGTTCTCCATCAGGATGTGACCTTAAAAGAGCTTGGTGAAATGGTTTCAGGCACTGCGATCAGTAAATCAGGCATCAATCATCGCCTGCGTAAAATAGATGAAATCGCAGACAAACTACGAGCCGGCGAAATGGCTCTGGAAAAATAAAAAAGGAAGTGGCGGACATGGCAGAAAAAACGGTAAGCGTAAAGTTAAAATCCGGTTTACAGGCAAGACCAGCCGCATTATTTGTGCAGGAGGCCAACCGGTTTAATTCGGAAATTTTTCTTGAAAAAGACGGCAAAAAAATTAATGCCAAAAGCATTATGGGAATTATGAGCTTTGCGCTCAGCAACGGAGAAGAAGTAACAATCAGCGCAGAAGGCCGTGACAGCGAAGAAGCTGTTGAAACAATGGCTTCGCTTGTTGAACAGGAAGAATGGTCATAAGAAACGATGAAGCGCCCTGCCATATTGGCGGGGTGCTTTTATGCGGTTAGGAGTCAATCTGATGAACTTAATAAAAAAGGCCTGAAAATACTGTCATTCTTTGAACAACAGAAGTGAAACAACGCTTTTGTCTTCGCCGTTTTCGATCATGTAAGAATTCTTTTTAAAAAGCAGTGTAATGGGCTGCAGGCTGGCGGCTTCGCTTTCCGGCAGGGCGAACGCTGGACCAGCTACCGCTTCACGCTGCCTGTTTCAGTCCGTCCGCTCGTCCTGCGGGAGTCTCCGCAGCCAGCCCTCCGCCCGTTCCGTTTCAGGAAAAAACAAATAATAGGACTTTCTTTCCCGCGAATGCCGCTTTGCTTACCAGGGCTAAGCGCTGTTCCTTTGCGTTTTTTCTGGGGGCCGTATGTAAAGTTATTTGGTCAACTAATTAGTAAATGACATTGTCTACAAGCTGGAAAGAGATAGAGTTTCTTCTTCAATGAACGGGGCAGGAAGGTTCAATAAGATACAGAATATAGGTAATAATCTATTTGAAAGGTGTGAGTGCCGTGGAGTCCGCTAAAAACAATTAAATAGGCGGCAACGTAAAGGTTAACCGCCAATTCCATAAGAAAGTATGATGGTTAATATAACAAACGCAAATTATAAAATCCAAGAACGTATACCATCTGTCTCGGAACACAGGTTTCTATGGGGATCAGTTGGCTGGGGCAATATTAATACAGAAGTATCCAGAGGTTCATTAAATAATTCTCTTTATTGGGTTGTGGCAACAGTCAATGATGAACCTGTTGGAATGGGGCGCATAGTTGGGGATGACATTATGTTTTTTTATATCCAAGATGTAGCTGCTCTACCTGCTTATCAAAATTTAGGGTTAGGAAAAGAAATCCTAAAGTATTTACTTGCTTACATCAAAAAGCGTAACGGAACTTTTGGCGGACTGTTTGCATCAGAAGGTAAAGATGCTTTTTACGAGAAGTTTGGATTTAAAAACCACGCTCCCCATCTGACAGGGATGTTTACCGTATTTGATAATTAATTTTCCTTTTCATCCTGGAGAGTAAAGGGAACAGGCAAAATGTAAGAAAAGAAAGGAAGCAGGACATAATAAAAACCAGCGGCTTTAAAAAAAGCCGCTGGTTTCTGGTACGTCCTCGGCAGGAATCGAACCTGCATTTCAAGCTTCGGAGGCTTGCGTGCTATCCGTTGCACCACGAGGACATGTGATTTACAGTACAATTTAAGATTATAGAGTAAATTTGAAAGAAATGCAATAGCTTTTTTAGAAAATATTCTTGAAAAGAAAAAGCGGCCTGTTTAGCAGGATTTTCGCAGGGGAAAGAAGAAAACGTACAGGACAGAAAGCATAATGTTTGACCTTCATTGACCTTGAATTGTATGATGGTTATACAATACAGTTATTCATTAAGGAGGAAATGCAGTATGAATTTAATTCCTACAGTTATTGAACAAACAAACCGCGGTGAACGCGCGTACGACATTTATTCCCGTTTGCTAAAAGACCGCATCATTATGCTTGGAAGCGGCATTGATGATAATGTGGCAAACTCAATCGTTGCCCAGCTTTTGTTCCTTGAAGCGGAAAACCCGGAGAAAGACATCTCTATCTATATTAACAGCCCTGGCGGCAGCATTACGGCAGGTATGGCGATTTACGATACAATGCAGTTTATTAAGCCGGACGTACAGACAATCTGCATCGGGATGGCTGCATCAATGGGTGCGTTCCTTCTTGCAGCCGGTACAAAAGGCAAGCGCTACGCCCTTCCAAACAGTGAAGTTATGATTCACCAGCCGCTTGGCGGAGCGCAGGGACAGGCGACTGAAATTGAAATCGCCGCAAAACGTATTTTATTCCTTCGCGAAAAATTAAACGGCATCCTGTCTGAGCGTACAGGCCAGCCGCTTGAAGTTATCGCGCGCGACACAGACCGCGACAACTTTATGACAGCAGAACGTGCGAAAGAGTACGGCCTGGTTGATCATATTGTGACACGCAACGAAGTAACAAACAAAGAAGAAAAGTAAGACACCAAAGACCTGCGAAAGCGGGTCTTTTTTTTCATGCCCACAGTCTGTATAATAACAGCAAGGGGGAGATGCGATGAATATGCAGATGAAGCCGGGTCTGTGGCAGCAGCAAACAATGAAGCTTGCGATGACCCAGGAATTAACCCAGGCAATTACACTGCTTCAATACTCGGCGCAAGAGCTGGCGGCATTTCTAGAAACCAAGTCCGCTGAAAACCCATTCATCCAGTTAGAGGCGCCTGATTTGAAAGCGCTTTATAAAAAAGAGCGTTCTCGTTCAAAAGAAGGGCCGCCCGAAGAGAAAAATTGGATTGAGCACATAGCCGATTCTTCTTATACAATAACTGATTACGTGCAGGCGCAATTTCAATTAAAAAAACTGACTGCGGTCCAAAAGCGCATTTTACATTTTTTATTAAATAATATGGACGAAAATGGCTATATGGCCATTGGCCGGAGGGAAGCGGCTGAACTGCTTGGTGAAAGCGAAGGAGAAATCCAGGTAATGCTGAATATGATCAAGTGGATGGAGCCGGCAGGAGTCGGGGCAGGCAGCCTGCAGGAATGCCTGCTTTTGCAAGTGGAGCGGCGGCTGGATGCTCCCTTTTTGGCTGAAGTCATTCTTCGCCGCCATTTTACCGAGTTTGCGAATAAAACGTGGAAGCCGCTCGCCAGGCAGCTTGGCGTGGAGCTGAAGGACATTCAGCAGGCAGCGGACTTTATTAAAACCTTAAACCCAAAGCCCGGTGCTTCCTTTCAGCACAACTCATCCTCCTGTTACGTGCGCCCGGATGTCAGTGTAGCAGTTGCCGGCAATTTTATTGAAGTTCACCTGCTGGATGATGATCTTCCAAAAGTGGTGTTTGAAAAGAAATACTTTAACGAAATGTCTTCCTACGAAGACAAAGAAATAAAGCGGTTCATACGGGAGCAGGAGAAGGATTATCAATGGCTGATGAGAAGTCTTGAACAGCGGCGGCAGACTATCGAGCGTGTGGCTCTTAAAATCGTTGAGAAACAGCGGGCCTTTTTCTTTCAGGGACCGGATGCGCTGCAGCCGCTGACGATGAAAGAAATTGCCGATGAGCTGTCGGTTCATGAATCTACAGTCAGCCGGACAGTACGCGGAAAATACATGCAGACGCCGTTTGGCACCTGTGAGCTGAAATCCTTTTTTCCATCCGGCATGGCAGCTTCTCAAACAACCGGCGAAACGGCTTCTTCTAATCAAGTGAAATCACGTATTCAAACCCTTGTCTCGGCGGAAGATAAGCGAAAGCCCCTCTCAGACCAGGCGATTTGTTCAGCGCTTCTCGAAGAAGGCATAAGCGTTTCAAGAAGAACTGTGGCAAAATATAGAGAACAATTAAATATCCCCTCTTCATCCAAGAGGAGACGATACGAATAAAGGAGAAAAAATGAAGGTTTATTTTTATACAAGGCAGGGCTGCCATTTATGTGAGGACGCCTGGCTGATTGTAAATATAGCTGCTGAAGAGCTCGGCCTTGTAGTCATGGAGCGGAATATTGAAGAAAAAGATGAATGGATGGAGGAATACGGGCTAATGATACCTGTTGTGGAAGCGTCCGGTGAGGTTATCGCTTATGGCCAGGTAGATTATGCTGCCTTGTTTACAAAGCTGAAAGAAAAGTTAACAAACAATTTAAAAAAATAACGGGCTCTTTTCGTTGATTTTTAAATAATGCCCTGCTACAATAAGTCTGTAAGCAGGGAAAAATTTTTTTCAACCGGGTGGGACGTTCGACGTTTTACTTGGGACAAAAACAACCCCAAGAGACCGAAGAGGAGCGCAGGATATGAAACCGATCTTGAATATTCAACAGCAGCTCGTACCGGACCTGCTTGACATCATGCAAAAACGCTATCGTCTTTTGCAGGCGGTCAGAATTGCCGGAACGGCTGGAAGGCGCACGCTTGCACAGTCATTAGGCATGACAGAGCGCGTTGTAAGAAGCGAAGCGGAGTTTTTGAAAGAGCGCGGACTGCTTGATTTCAGTGCATCAGGAATGAAATTAACAGAAACGGGTATGGATGTTGTGAGAGAACTGGAAGAATTGATGCTGGAACTTAAAGGTATTGATTCAATGGCTGAAGAGCTGAAAGCCCGCTTCAAGTTAAAAGAAGCTATTATTATTCCTGGCAATTGCGACGAATCGGCATTCGTGAAAAAAGCAATCGGTGAGGCGTGCGTAAGCCGCATAAAGAGCCACCTTAGCGGAAAGACTATCATCGCTGTTACAGGCGGTTCGACAATGGCAGACGCGGCCAGAACAATGAAACCGGATTTTGCAGAAGGAAAGCATGTATTATTTGTGCCGGCCCGGGGCGGTATTGGGGATGATGTCCGCAATGAAGCAAACACGGTGGCAGCGTTAATGGCACAAAATACAAACGGGTCACACCGTGTTTTATACGCACCGGAGCGGATCAGCCCGGACGTACGCGAATCTCTTCTTCAAGAGCCGGCTATCAAAGAAGCCGTCAGCATGATTCAATCGGCTGACATTGTTCTGCATGGAGTCGGAAATGCGATCTCCATGGCGAAACGCCGAAAAACGCCGGATGCGGAGCTTTCATTGCTGGAACAAAATGAGGCGGTGGCCGAAGCTTTTGGCTACTATTTCAACAAGGAAGGCGAAGTGATTCAAAAATTATCGACAATCGGCTTAAAACTGGAAGATTTGCAGCATGCAAAAGTCGTTATTGCGGCAGCAGGCGGCGCATCAAAAGGAAAAGCGATTCGTTCATACTTAAACGGATCACCAAAGCTTGATATTCTTGTGACAGATGAAGCAGCCGCACGGGAATTGCTTGAAGAATTATAATGCGAACATCCCGCCGTTCAAAAGAACTGGCGGTTTGATAAACAATTTTGAGGAGGAAACACTCATGGCAGTAAAAATTGGTATTAATGGTTTTGGACGTATTGGACGTAACGTATTCCGCGCAGCACTTAAAAATCCGGAAGTTGATGTAGTAGCAATCAACGACCTTACAGATGCGAATATGCTTGCACACCTTTTAAAATACGATACAGTTCACGGCACACTTGACGCAGACGTAACAGTTGACGGCGACACAATCGTTGTTAACGGCGAGCGCGTAAAAGTAACAGCTGAACGCGATCCAGCACAAATTCCTTGGGCTTCTAACGGTGCGGAAGTAGTTGTTGAATCAACTGGCCGTTTCACAAAGCGTGCAGACGCGGCGAAACACCTTGAAGGCGGCGCGAAAAAAGTTATCATCTCTGCTCCGGCCTCTGATGAAGATATCACAATTGTTATGGGTGTTAACGAAGATAAATATGATGCAGGAAGCCATCAGGTTATTTCAAATGCATCTTGTACAACAAACTGCCTGGCTCCATTTGCAAAAGTCTTGAACGAAAAATTTGGAATCGTACGCGGTATGATGACAACTGTTCACTCTTACACAAATGACCAGCAAATCCTTGACCTGCCGCACTCTGACTACCGTCGTGCACGTGCAGCAGCAGAAAACATGATCCCAACTTCTACAGGTGCAGCGAAAGCCGTTTCTCTTGTTCTTCCAGAATTGAAAGGCAAATTAAACGGTATGGCAATGCGTGTTCCAACACCAAACGTTTCTGTAGTTGACCTTGTAGCTGAATTGAAGCAGGATGTAACAGCTGAAGAAGTGAACGAAGCGCTAAAAGCAGCAGCTGAAGGCGACCTTAAAGGCATTCTTGCTTACAATGAGCTTCCGCTTGTATCTTCTGACTACAATGGCTCAACAGCATCTTCAACAATTGACGCTCTTTCAACAATGGTTATGGAAGGCAACATGGTAAAAGTTCTTTCTTGGTACGATAACGAGAACGGCTACTCAAACCGTGTCGTTGACCTTGTTCAATATATCGCGTCAAAAGGTCTTTAATTAAACAAGCTGTTTTTCAGGCTATAGCTTGGAAATCAATAGTTCACCATCTATAATGAAAAGGTGAAACGGGGAGCGGGATTGAATCCCCGCTCCCTTTTTTTGTGTTTAAACCGTTTCATGCTTTTTAATTACACTGGGAGGTCTGCTCAATGAACAAAAAAACGATTAAGGATCTGGAGCTGAAAGGAAAACGCGTATTTTGCCGCGTTGATTTCAATGTTCCGATGCAGGACGGCAAAATTACGGATGACACACGGATTCGTGCTGCGATTCCGACAATTGAGTACCTGTCTGAACAGGGAGCCATCGTTCTTCTGGCAAGCCACCTTGGCCGTCCAAAAGGAGAAGTAAACGAAGACATGCGCCTGACTGAAGCTGGCCGCCGCCTGGCTGAGCTTACAGGCAAACAAATCGCCAAAGTAGACGAAGCATACGGCGACAGTGTGAAAGAAGCGATTTCCGGCATGAAAGAAGGCGACATTCTTCTTCTTGAAAATGTCCGTTTCTATCCGGGAGAAGAAAAGAATGATCAGGAGCTGGCAAAAGAATTTGCTTCGCTTGCAGATATCTATGTAAATGATGCGTTCGGTGCGGCTCACCGTGCTCACGCTTCAACAGAAGGTATTGCTCATCTTCTTCCATCTGCTTCCGGCTTCTTGATGCAAAAAGAACTGGACGTGCTTGGAAAAGCGTTGTCTGAGCCAGATCGTCCGTTTACAGCAATTGTTGGCGGTGCGAAAGTAAGAGACAAAATCGGTGTAATTGATCACCTGCTTGATAAAGTAGATAACTTGATCATCGGCGGCGGTCTTGCATATACGTTTGTGAAAGCACTTGGGCATGAAATTGGAAAATCTCTTTTAGAAGAAGATAAAATGGACCTGGCCAAAGAATTTATGAAAAAAGCCGAAGAAAAAGGCGTGAAGTTCTTAATGCCGGTTGATGTTACGGTAGCAGATGATTTCGGTGAGCATGCGAATACAAAAATCGTGCCAATCGACCAGATTCCGGCTGATTGGGAAGCTCTTGATATCGGCCCGAAAACAATCGAGCTTTATGCAGAAACAATTAAAAATTCAAAACTTGTTATCTGGAATGGCCCAATGGGTGTATTCGAACTTGATAAGTTTTCGAAAGGAACACGAGGTGTGGCACAGGCACTGGCTGATTCCGATGCGTATTCTGTTATCGGCGGCGGCGATTCGGCGGCGGCTGTTGAAAAGTTCGATCTTGCTGATAAAATGAGCCATATTTCAACGGGCGGCGGAGCCAGCCTTGAGTTTATGGAAGGCAAAGAGCTTCCAGGCGTAACTGCACTGGACGACAAGTAATTCATAAGAAGTAGAAAGGGGATTTATTCATGCGCAAACCTATTATTGCAGGGAACTGGAAAATGAATAAAACGCTTGGCGAAGCGATCGAATTCGCAAATGATGTAAAAGGAAAAGTGCCATCATCAGAACAAGTGGACAGCGTGATCGGCGCACCGGCTTTGTTTCTTGGCCAGCTTGTTGAAGCGGTAAAAGGAACAGATGTTAAAATCAGCGCGCAAAACGCTCACTTTGAGGACAATGGTGCCTACACAGGTGAAACAAGCCCGAAAGCACTCGCCGATCTTGGTGTTGAATACGTGATTATCGGCCATTCAGAGCGCCGTGAAATGTTTAATGAAACAGATGAGGCTGTTAACAAAAAAGCAAAAGCGATCTTTAACCATGGCATGACACCAATTATCTGCTGCGGTGAAACACTTGAGCAGCGTGAAGCAGGCGAAACGAATGAATTCGTTGCCGGCCAGATTAAAGCGGCACTTGAAGGATTGTCAGAAGAGCAGGTTTCAAAATCTGTCATCGCTTACGAGCCAATCTGGGCAATCGGCACAGGCAAATCATCTTCATCAAACGATGCAAACGAAGTATGTGCGGAAATCCGTGAAACGGTTCGCGGCCTTTATTCTGATGCAGCGGCTGATTCTGTCCGCATTCAATACGGCGGCAGCGTAAAGCCGGAAAACATTGCTGAATATATGGCACAGCCGGATATCGACGGCGCACTTGTCGGCGGCGCAAGCCTGGATGCGGCATCGTATCTTGCGCTTTTGGAGGCTGTAAACAATGGCTAAAGGACCGGTTGCGCTCATTATTCTCGACGGGTTCGCCTGCCGGGCTGAAACGAGCGGAAATGCGGTGGCACAGGCAAATAAGCCAAATTTCGACCTTTACTGGAAGCAATTCCCTCATGCGCAGCTGACAGCAAGCGGAGAAGCAGTCGGCCTGCCAGAGGGGCAAATGGGCAACTCAGAAGTCGGCCATATGAATATCGGTGCCGGCCGCATTGTATATCAAAGTTTAACACGCATTAATATTGCGATTCGCGACGGTGAGTTTTACGAGAATGAACAATTCTTAAAGGCCGCTGCTCACGCGAAAGCAAATGGAACGGCTTTGCACTTGTTCGGTCTTTTATCAGATGGCGGCGTACATAGCCATATTGACCATTTAAAAGCATTGCTTGAATTTGCAAAGCGCCAGGGCCTTGAAAAAGTGTTCGTTCACGCGTTCCTTGATGGACGTGATGTAGGCCCGAAAACAGCAAAAGGCTATATTGAAGATGTCCAGGCGAAGATGAATGAACTTGGTATCGGCCAGTTTGCAACACTTTCCGGCCGTTACTATGCAATGGACCGAGATAACCGCTGGGAACGTGTGCAAAAAGCATATGATGCCATTGCGCAAAATGATGCACCAAAGTTTGCTGATCCGATTGAGGCACTTGAAGCATCTTATGCAGCAGATGTTGTTGATGAGTTTTTCATGCCGGCCGTTATGACTGATAAAAATGGCGTGCCGATTGCGAAAGTACAGGACAACGATGCAGTGATTTTCTTTAATTTCCGTCCGGACCGTGCGATTCAATTGGCAAATGTGTTTACAAATGAGGATTTCATGGGATTTGACCGCGGCGAATTCCGTCCGAAAAACTTATTTTTTGTCTGCATGACACCATATTCTGAAACAGTGAAAGGTGTTATTGCGTATAACAAAACAGATTTATCAAATACTGTCGGAGAAGTATTGGCCAACAACAACCTTCGCCAGCTCCGCATTGCGGAAACGGAAAAATACCCGCACGTTACGTTCTTTATGAGCGGTGGACGTGAAGGAGAGTTCCCTGGTGAAAAGCGGATCCTGGTAAACTCACCGAAAGTGGCAACCTATGATTTGCAGCCGGAAATGAGCGCTTATGAAGTGACGGACGCGTTGCTTGCGGAAATCGAAGGCGACAGACAGGATGCCATTATCTTAAACTTTGCAAATCCGGATATGGTTGGACACTCAGGGCTTCTTGAGCCGACAATTAAAGCAGTAGAGGCAGTTGATGAATGCCTGGGCCGGGTGGTTGACTTAATTTTGTCCAAAGGCGGAACGGCCATTATTACAGCCGATCATGGCAACGCAGATGAGGTTTTAACAGTTGAAGGCAAGCCGATGACTGCTCATACAACAAATCCGGTGCCTGTTATTGTGACGAAAGAAGGCATCGCATTGCGTGACGGTGGTATTTTAGGTGATTTGGCACCAACAATGCTCGATTTATTAAATGTAGAACAGCCGGTTGAAATGACAGGAAAAACACTAATTCAAAATTAAGGGAGAGACAAAATTATGCCAGTAATTACAGACATTTATGCACGCGAAGTGCTTGATTCACGTGGAAATCCAACAGTTGAAGTAGAAGTATACACAGAATCCGGTGCATTTGGACGCGCGCTTGTTCCATCTGGTGCATCAACAGGTGAATACGAGGCAGTAGAACTTCGTGATGGTGACAAAGGCCGCTACCTTGGCAAAGGCGTAGAGCAGGCTGTTAAAAATGTAAACGAAGTAATCGCGCCGGAAATCGTCGGCAGCTACGTAGTAACAGATCAAATCGGCATCGACAAAGCGATGATCGAGCTTGATGGCACAGAAAACAAAGGCAAATTGGGTGCAAACGCAATCCTTGGTGTATCTATGGCCGTTGCCCATGCAGCAGCTGACTACCATGGCGTATACCTTTATGAATATCTTGGCGGCGTAAACGGCAAGCAGCTTCCAGTTCCAATGATGAACATTGTAAACGGCGGCGAGCATGCAGATAACAATGTTGATATCCAGGAATTTATGATCATGCCTGTTGGCGCTCCAACATTCAAAGAAGCGCTTCGCATGGGAGCGGAAATTTTCCATAACCTAAAAGCAGTTCTTCATGGAAAAGGCTTGAACACAGCAGTTGGTGACGAAGGTGGTTTCGCGCCAAACCTTGGTTCAAACGAAGAAGCTCTCCAAACAATTATTGAAGCAATCGAGCGTGCCGGCTACAAGCCAGGCGAAGAAGTGAAGCTGGCAATGGACGCTGCATCTTCTGAGTTCTACAACAAAGAAGACGGCAAATACCATCTTTCTGGCGAAGGTGTTGTAAAAACATCTGCAGAAATGGTTGACTGGTACGAAGAAATGGCAAATAAATATCCAATCGTTTCAATCGAAGACGGTTTGGATGAAAACGACTGGGAAGGCCACAAATTGCTTACAGAGCGCCTTGGCGACCGCGTACAGCTTGTTGGCGATGACTTGTTCGTTACAAACACGAAAAAGCTTGCAGAAGGTATTAAAAACGGCGTAGGCAACTCAATCCTGATCAAAGTGAACCAGATCGGTACATTGACTGAAACTTTTGATGCGATCGAAATGGCAAAACGCGCTGGCTACACAGCGGTTATCTCTCACCGTTCAGGTGAAACAGAAGACGCAACAATCGCGGATATCGCAGTTGCAACAAATGCCGGCCAAATCAAAACAGGTGCTCCTTCACGTACAGACCGTGTAGCGAAATACAACCAGCTTCTTCGCATCGAAGACAACCTGGCTGAGCTTGCACAATACCTTGGCAACGACACATTCTACAACTTGAAAAAATAATTATGCATAAAAAGCCCGGCGGCCGCCGGGCTTTTTTGCGCATAATCAGGAAATATGATACAATCGTTATATCTAGAAGTTCGTTTTTAATGGGGGTTAATACTATGTTGCATACAGTGCTTATTGTGCTGCTCGTTATTGTAGCTATTTCGCTTATCGCGGTTGTTTTGCTGCAATCAGGGAAAAGCGCAGGCCTTTCCGGTGCCATTTCCGGCGGTGCAGAGCAATTATTCGGAAAACAGAAAGCGCGCGGCATTGATCTTGTGCTGCATCGCTTAACGATCGTTTTATCCGTGCTGTTTTTCGTTTTAACCATTGCACTTTCTTATTTTGGTTTATAATAAAAAAAGGCGATTCAGCTGAATCGTCTTTTTTTCGTTTGCAGGATGTTAAAGGAAAGGAAAGATATAACATGAAACTAACACTGCCACAGCCATTTACATTTGAAGCAGGAAAACGCGCCGTTCTTCTTCTGCATGGGTTCACCGGGAATTCATCAGACGTGCGCATGATTGGCCGTTTTCTTGAGAAAAATGGATATACCTCACATGCACCCCACTATAAAGGTCACGCTGTCCCGCCAGAAGAGCTTGTGAAAACAGGACCGGAAGACTGGTGGAAGGATGTAGAGGACGGCTACAACCACCTTCTTGAACTCGGTTATGAAGAAATTGCCGTGTGCGGACTGTCGCTCGGCGGTGTTTTTGGGCTGAAACTCGGTTATACTAAACCAGTAAAGGGTATTATCCCTATGTGTGCCCCCATGTCAATGAAAGATGAGCAGACCATGTACAAAGGGGTAGTGGAGTATGCGCGCGGTTTTAAAAAGTTTGAAGGAAAAACCGAAGATGTTATTGAAAAAGAAATGGAAGCATTTAAACAAACACCGATGAAAACACTGAACGCGCTCCGGGATCTTGTACAGGATGTCCGCGGCCATATTGACCACATTTATGCTCCGGTTTTTGTCGTGCAGGCACGCCAGGACAAAATGATTGATCCGGACAGCGCCAATGTTATTTTTGAAGGTGTGGAAACCGATGAAAAACAATTGAAATGGTATGAACAGTCCGGTCATGTGATTACACTTGATAAAGAAAAAGAGCAGCTGCATGCAGATATTCTCGCTTTTCTTGAAACGCTTGACTGGACGGTTTAACCTTTGTAAAAGGAGGCGGGTTCCAAATGGACCAGCACATAGAAAAAATCGTCGACCGATTATTAACGTATATGAAAGAAGAATCGTACAAGCCGCTGACCGTCCAGGAGCTTGAAGAAGCAATGGGCATCGAAGGATCGGAAGGCTTTCGTGATTTCGTCAAATCACTTGTGTACATGGAAGAGCGCGGTCTTGTTGTCCGGACCCGCGCGAACCGGTACGGGCTTCCTGAAAAGATGAACCTTGTCCGCGGGAAAATATCCGGCCATGCAAAAGGGTTTGCGTTTTTGATCCCCGATGAGCAGGGCGTGGATGATGTTTTTATTCCACCGCATGAAACAAAAGGCGCGCTGAACGGCGATGTGGCACTCGTGCGGGTTACGAAAGAAGACCAGAATGGAACGCGCCGGGAAGGTACGGTTATCCGCATCCTTGAGCGCGGACAAACCGATGTGGTCGGAACATTTATCGACCAAAAAAGCTTCGGTTTTGTGGAAACCGATGATAAAAAATTTACGGCTGATATTTTTATCCCCAAGGAAAAAACAGCCGGAGCGGTTGATGGCCATAAAGTCGTTGTCCATATTACGCGCTGGCCGGAAGGAAGACAGGCCGCAGAAGGTGAAATTAAAGAAATTATCGGGCATAAAAATGATCCGGGAGTCGACATTATGTCGATTATTTACAAGCATGGACTGCCCCAGGAATTCCCCGAAGAAGTGCTTGATCAGGCCAATGCGGTGCCGGAACAAATCGATCCAAAGGACATTGAAGGCCGGCGGGACCTCCGCGATGAGGTAATTGTAACGATTGACGGCGCCGATGCAAAAGACCTGGATGATGCCGTGACGGTGACAAAGCTTGAAAACGGCAATTATAAACTGGGTGTTCACATCGCCGATGTCAGCCATTATGCCACGGAAGGTTCTCCTATCGACCGTGAAGCGTACGAGCGCGGCACAAGCGTTTATTTAGTGGACCGGGTTATTCCCATGATCCCGCACCGGCTGTCAAATGGCATCTGCTCGTTAAATCCAAAGGTCGACCGGTTAACGATGTCCTGCGAAATGGAAATTAACCGGTCCGGTGAAGTAGTGAGCCACGAAATTTTTGACAGCGTGATTCGGACAACCGAACGGATGACCTATTCAGATGTAAACAGAATCCTGGTGGATAAAGATGAAGAGCTTCGTGAAAAGTACAGGCCGCTTGTGCCGCTTTTTGAAGAAATGGAAGAGCTGGCGGCAATCCTGCGGCAAAAACGGACCGACCGCGGGGCGATTGACTTTGATTTCAAAGAAGCAAAAGTCCTTGTCGATGAAGACGGCCATCCAACCAATGTGGTTATTCGTGAACGTTCCGTCGGTGAAAAGCTGATTGAAGAATTTATGCTTGCGGCCAACGAAACAGTAGCCGAGCATTTCCACTGGATGGACATTCCGTTTCTTTACCGTATTCACGAAGACCCGAAAGAAGACAAACTGCAGCGCTTCTTTGAATTTTTAACGAATTTCGGACTCAATGTCAAAGGAACGGCAAATTCGGTGCATCCAAGGGCGCTTCAGGAAATTATTGAAGGGGTAAAAGATACACCGGAAGAAACCGTTATTTCAACGGTTATGCTGCGTTCCATGCAGCAGGCGAAATACAATGCGAACAGCCTCGGACATTTTGGCCTGGCGACTGAATTTTACACACATTTTACCTCGCCAATCCGCCGGTACCCGGATTTGATTGTTCACCGGTTAATCCGCACTTATTTAATTCAGGGAGATGTATCACCGGCTACGCAGGAAAAGTGGAACGCGCGCCTGCCGGAAATCGCGGACCATACATCAAGCATGGAACGCCGGGCGGTCGACGCTGAGCGGGATACAGACGAACTGAAAAAAGCGGAATTTATGCTTGATAAAATCGGCGAAGAATACGACGGTGTCATCAGCTCAGTCACAAACTTTGGGATGTTTGTGGCGCTTGAAAACACAATTGAAGGGCTCGTGCATGTTTCCTACATGACAGATGATTATTATCGCTACGACGAACGCCATTTTGCTATGATAGGAGAGCGCACCGGCAATGTTTTCCGCATTGGGGACGAAATTACGATTCGTGTCCGTGATGTCAACAAGGAAGAACAATCTGTTGATTTTGAAATTGTCGGCATGAAAAAGCAGCGCCAGCGTCCTAAGCGTACAGATGGAGCAGCTGAAAAAAAACCGCGCGGGCGCGGCAAAAAAGCACAGGCGCTTAAAAAGGAAGACAGAACGGCAAGAAAACCGGCGCGGCCGGATATGAAAGACGGCGGGGGCGGCGAATGGTCGAACCAGCCGCCAAAGAAAAAGAAAAAACGTAAATTTTACGAAGGAATTGCCAAGAATAAGAAGCGCAGGTAAGAAAGTGAGGAACTGCTAATGCCAAAGGGAGAAGGAAAAGTGGTCGCGCAAAATAAAAAAGCGCGCCACGACTATTTTATTGAAGAAACGTACGAAGCCGGCCTGGTGCTGCTAGGAACCGAAATTAAAGCGATCCGTGCGGGGCGTGTGAATTTAAAGGATTCATTCGCCCGCATCCGGAACGGCGAGCTTTTCGTTCACAATATGCATATCAGCCCGTACGAGCAGGGGAATATTCATAACCATGAGCCGCTTCGCACAAGAAAGCTTCTTTTGCACCGGAAGCAGATTAACACGTTAATTGGAGAAACGAAGGAAGCGGGCTATTCGATTGTGCCGCTGAAGCTTTACTTAAAAGACGGCTATGCCAAGCTGTTAATCGGTCTTGCAAAAGGGAAAAAGAAATATGATAAACGCGAAGATTTAAAACAGAAAGAAGCGAAGCGTGATATTGAGCGGGCATTCCGCGACCGGCAAAAAGGTTGATTAAAAGTCTAGAATGTGATATTATTTTAAATAGACTGACGCGGTAATATCTCGTGTCTTCAAATTAGTATAGAAGTTGAGTTATCTATCTAATCAGAAGCAAACCATGCTTTGAACACTTATATCCTGTCAGGCAATGTTCTTATAACGAGAATATCCTGTTTAATTTTAATCCGGGGACGTTACGGATTCGACAGGGATAGTTCGAGCCTGGGCTGCGGGTCAGAGGGCCGGCTCTGTCAAAACGCACTTGCCTATAATAACTGGCAAACAACAAACTCAACTACAAGCTGCCTAATTTAGGTTAGCCTGTGCTCCTCCCGCTGTTGTCCGTGCAGTCGGGTAAGGGGCTCACTTCGAGCGGACTACGCCGGATTCCTACGCCTGGGGATGAAGGAAGAGATTAATCAGGCTGGCTGATTCGACGGCCTGCTATGCGGCAGGCGGGTCAGTGAGACCGAAATAGCATAGCTACACCCGTAGATGCTCAGGTGCCGTTATCTTTGGACGCGGGTTCGACTCCCGCCGTCTCCATACTTGCTATGGAGCAGAAAAAAAGCCTTGCGATATTCGCAGGGCTTTTTGTTTTGTGTTAAATAGTTCCTATGTATTCAGAATGAAATAAAACCGCCGGTGCACAGAAAACTCCTCTCTGGCAGCGGCTTCTTTTTTGGAGGTATCGTCACCTGAAGAAGAAAGTCATTGAAAGAAAAGGGCCGGCATACAGTGAAGGAGGATATATTTGAAAAAGTGGCTTATCCCTGAGGAATGTCTGCCTGCTTATCTGGCAAAAGCCTGCGGTGCACATGGGAATACTGAATTGTCTCTAAGGCCAAGCAATCGGAGAGAGAATTGAATAGCCGGGGTGATCAAATTGAAAAAAATCATTATTATTGGTACAGGAGGCCATGCCAGTGTTTTAATAGATGCGATCGAAAAAGAGAAGAAGTATTCTATATGCGGAATCCTTGATCCAGTCCGTCCTGTTAACACGATTATTTATGGATACCGGGTTCTTGGAACAGAAAGCGTGCTGTCGCAAATGAATAAGCACATCTACGGAGGAATTGTTGCCATTGAAGATAATGGGAGCCGAAAAAAGATGGTCCAGGCTATCCGGACCCTGGTTCCTAACTTTTTGTTTATCTCATCGATTCATCCCGCCTCGTGCATCAGCAGTGATGTGAAGGTAGGGGATGGAACGGTTATAATGGCCGGTGCGGTCATTAACCGCAATGCTATTATTGGCGAACACTGTATTATTAATACGAAATCCTCGGTTGACCATGACTGTATTTTAGGAGACTATGTGAGTGTCGCGCCAGGAGCCACGCTCGGCAGAAATGTTCAAATTGGCAACAGTGCCGTTATTGCGCTGGGAGCGAACGTTATTCATTCTATCCGCATTGGTGAACATACCGTTATCGGAGCAGGCTCTACTGTTTTACAAAACATAGAGCCTTATTGTGTAGCGTACGGCACACCTGCGAGAACAATCCGGTCCAGAAAACAAGAAGACAGCTGCTTTTCTTAAAAGAGAAAAAAGCGGTTTTTTCTGTAGGAATATATCATGAAAAATGATTAATCTGATACGCGGGCACTATTTCCTTGAGAAGCTTTTTGATCTCCAGATCAGCCTGCGCATCTTCAGGTGAATAAACGAGGTTTTCCAGCCGGCTGATGAAAAGCGGAAGATTGATTTCGGCCGGATCGGCCGGCTTTGTAACGAAAATGAGCTCGTGTCTGGATGCGAGGCTTCCTTCTTCATGTGTAAATAGTTCTTCGTACAGCTTTTCGCCCGGCCGTATGCCTGTATAAGAAATAGAAATGTCCTGGCCGGGAGTCAAGCCGGACAGTGTAATTAAATTTCGGGCCAATTCACTAATTTTTACGGGACTGCCCATATCCAGAATGAAGATCTCCCCTCCCTCGGCCAATGCCCCTGCTTGAATCACAAGCTGTACTGCTTCGGGAATGGTCATAAAATAGCGGGTCATATCCGGGTGTGTGACCGTTACAGGGCCTCCATTTTTAATTTGTTTTTTAAATAAGGGAATAACACTGCCTCTGCTGCCCAATACATTTCCAAAACGAACCGCGACAAAGTCTGTGCTGCTTTGCTGATTCATCGTTTGGATAATCAGTTCGGCTATTCTTTTTGTTACGCCCATAACACTGGCTGGGTTCACTGCTTTATCCGTAGAGATCTGGACGTATCGTTCCGCTTTATAATGGTGGGCGCATTCTGCCAGATTTTTCGTGCCAAATATGTTCGTCTTAACTGCTTCAGCCGGATTGGCTTCCATTAATGGCACATGTTTGTGGGCGGCTGCATGGAAAACAACTTCAGGACGATAAGCAGAAAAAATTTGCTTTATGCGGTTTTTATCTTCAATATCGGCAATCAATGCTTTTACGGGCAGATGTGGATATAATTGTTCAAGTTCTTTTTCAATTGTATAAATACTGGTTTCTCCATGGCCAAGCAAAAGAAGGTTTTTTGGTTTGAAAGCTGAAACCTGCCTGCATATCTCAGAACCGATCGACCCGCCTGCGCCGGTGACTAAAATCGTTTTCCCTTGTATATAATGAGCGATGGCCGGGATGTCTAACTGAATGGGAGGACGGCCGAGCAGGTCTTCCACGTTTACTTCACGGATTGTATTCAGTGTAATGCGGCCGTTAATAATATCCGTAAGGCGGGGCAGGATTTTTACATCGACACCGCTTTTTTGGCACGTTTTTAAAATTTTCGTAATTTGCTTTCCCGAGGCAGATGGAGTGGCAATAATGACGAGCTCAATATTGTATTTGTTAATCACCTTTTCAATATCCTGGCTTGTGCCGGCAACGGGCATATTTCGAACCTGGAGGCCGATTTTTTCAGGGTCATCATCGATAAAGGCAACAGGGTAAAAAAAAGGATTGGTAGATTTTTTCAGTTCTTTTACGACGAGGATGCCTGCACTGCCGGCACCGATAATCAGTGTTCTTTTTCCTTTCTTGTTAAATATCCCTTTGTTTTCATTAAAAGACCATAAAAGAAGGCGCACAAGCAAAAAAGCCAATAATGTGACAGACCAGGCTGTAAAAAGAAGAGAGGGGGGGATATTTACTGCATTCCAGTGGGAAAGCTCATAGTGAATAAAGCCGGCTGCGGCAAACGTAAAGGCAAAGCTTTTTCCGATGACTTTTGTTTCGCCCATACTCGCAAAGCGCCATAAATGGCGGTAGTGGTGAAACAAGTGAAACCCGGCAATTAAAGTGCTCCATAACAGAAAGAAAATATAAAGGGCTCCGGATACGTTTATCCTTTCGGTCGCCTGGTAAAAAACAAAGCAGGAACTCGCGACGGCAAGAAAGATGATAAAGGAATCCAGCAGAAGGGCCAGGACGTATCTTTGATGCCGTTTCACTTCAATACCTCCTTCTTTATCTTTTTATTTTCTTTATTTGTATATGAGTAAAGAAAATGGAATGTGAAAAAACGAAGAAAATAATAAATAGGTGCATAAAAGAATTCCCGAAAATCGAATTTTCGGGAATTCTTTTATTTAAATTTGTTTTGGATACCAAACCGGGCATTTAACTGGCCTTTGATCATGCTGCGCTTTAATTTTTCCTGATCCGGTTTTTTCTTCATTTCCTGCCTGATCTCAAACGTTCGTACGCCATCTTCCATCTGATTGGCAATATCCATTAGTGTTTCTACATCCCCGAAGGAATATTTTCGTGTCCCGCGCTCGGAGCGGTCAGGAAAAATAAGCTGCCGCTCTTCATAATAGCGGATTTGACGCTCGGACAGGCCGGTCAGCTCACTCACAATGCCGATCGTAATGACTTTTTTTGTTTTGTAACTTTTTTCTTCTTCCGTCATAAGATCACCTCGAAATGGGATACATTCACATTATATATCATTTCTGATAATTATGTAACGAAATTATGTTATGTTTTATTACATTTATATTTTTGTGTAATGAAACATAACATTATTCTAGGCGGCCTTTGTATAAGTGACAGAGAAAAACAAGTCCCGGGTACTGGCAGGTTATCCATCTGCAAAGTTGTAGAGCAAGGAAGTTTATATTTTTATGGAAGCCTTTCATATAAGTGAATTTATTGCCAGAGTGGAAACAGAAGCGGTCAGCTGCCATTGCAGCTGGAGAAGAACAGATAAAGTGGGCTATCGTTACAACCAAAAGCCTGCAGGTGTAAATCCAGCTGAATACTGTCTGCAGGCTTTTACAATTTTAAGTCGTCTGAAAAAGATATCTTTTAAGAATGGTGTTAAAAAATAGAGAAAAATAAAGCTGGTTCTTTAGTTAAGGAGAAAGAAGGCGTAAAATTCACCTTAATCGTGATCGAAGTCATGTTGGGTAAATAGATTAACAGGTATTTTAACCTATATTATATTGAGTTTTTTTATTTTGATTATCGAAAAAGATTATAAGATAGTGTAAATATCCCGGGAAAAGAGGTGAAATATGATTCAGGTAACAGCTAAGCGAGTAGTAGATGGACAGGGAAGAGTAGTATTGCCGAAATTTGCACGAAGAAAGCTTGGTATTCAACCGGAGGATCATATGCTCGTTACACTTGGGCAGGAAGAAATTATTATAGAAAAACTAGCCGGGCCGGCCGGAGGCAAAACAGTATGCTGCCTCTCGGGAATCAGATCCGCAGAGTGCCGGTCATTTAGCGGCGGAATTCACTTAAGCAGGGAAGCCGCTTTGCTTCTTCTCGAAGAAATAAAGTCTAAACAGTAAACGATTGGCGTATAGTGAAAAGTGTGCTACTTTAAAGAGTGGAAATCAGATGAAGGAGAACGAAAATGGATTTTATCACTCTATTAAAAGCGGTTATTCTGGGTCTTGTCGAAGGCCTCACTGAATTCGCGCCGGTCTCGTCTACGGGACATATGATTATTGTTGATGAAATGTGGCTGCGGTCACATGAGTTTCTGGGGAAATACGCAGCGAATACTTTTAAAATTGTTATTCAGCTGGGCTCAATTTTAGCCGTTGTAGTGGTGTTTCGAAACAGGTTTATTGATTTATTAGGATTAAAAAAAGAAACAAGGGGACAAGGAGGCCGGCTTAAGCTGACGCATGTTATTGTTGGCTTGCTGCCAGCCGGGATACTGGGAGTGCTGTTTGAAGATTTAATTGATGAATACTTATTTTCAACAGAAACAGTATTGATCGGGCTTGTGATTGGTGCGTTTTGGATGATTGCAGCTGATTGGATTGGAAGAAACAAACGAACAGTTGAAACGGTCGATCAAATTACGTACAAGCAGGCTCTCTCTGTTGGATTGATTCAATGCTTATCACTTTGGCCAGGGTTTTCTCGTTCTGGAGCAACCATTTCCGGTGGTGTGCTGATGGGGATGAGCCACCGGGCTGCTTCAGATTTTACGTTTATCATGGCAGTTCCGATTATGGCGGGTGCGAGCTTTATATCGCTATTGAAAAACTGGCAATACTTCACAATGGATGCTATGCCATTTTTTATCGTCGGATTTGTCAGCGCATTTCTATTTGCGCTGATTTCAATTAAATTTTTCCTGCGGCTTATTAACCGTATAAAGCTGGTTCCATTTGCCATTTACCGCATTGTACTGGCGGCTGTCATTTATTTTGTTTTTCTTTAAACGAAGACTGTCGACAAACTATAGAAGTTGAATGAAGCTTATTCCATGGGCTGTTTACTGTCCTGTAAGAATTCTTTTGAAAAACAGGATAGTGGGCTGCAGGCTGGCGGCTTCGCTTTCCTGCAGGGCGAACGCTGAACCAGCCATCGCTTTGCGCTGCCTGTTTCAGCCCGTCCGCTCGTCCTGCGGGAGTCTTCGCCGCCACCCCTCCGTCCGTTCCTTTTCAGAAAAGAAGAGACACTGAAGGAACGATGGCGACTTGTTCCTTATGAAGAAAGAAGAAAATCAAATGTTACTTTACTGTTTTTCCCTCCCGGCAAAGGCGGCAGGCGTGGGGCGTAGACTCCTATGGGACCAGCGGGCAGCTGAGATCGCTGGAGCCGGCAGGCGAAGACGAGCTCAGCGCCTGCCCCATGGAACGCGCAGCCCCGCGAATGCCGCCATTTCTTGCTTGGATCAAGCGCTGTTCTCATACGCTTTTTTGAGAAACAGTATGTAAAATCATTTGTTCAATTATGAAATAAATGACTTTGTCTGTACGCTGAAACGAAGACTGATGTCTTCGTTTTTTTGTTTAACAAGTACCGCAGCGGGTAAAATACAAGTAAGCGTAAATTAAAAATGATTGCAGTACGAGTATTCCCCAAAACGTAAAATTTAATAAAAGAACAGTTATTGGCTGCGTTTGATTTACAGAAAGCCGGCATGCTAAAATAACAGCACGAAAGAAAACCGCAGGCGGAGAGTCTGCGGTTTTTTCATAACGGAGGTTTATATGAACGATACAAAAACAGAACAGTTAAAGGGAATTACCGCTGGTGTTAATACAGACAGCGGCGAGGATTTTTTTTACTCAATGGAAGAATTAAAAAACCTGGCAGAAGCGTGTGGAATTGAAGTGAAGGGCGAGCTTACGCAAAATTTACCGCGCGTTCACCCAGCGCTTTATATGGGAACCGGGAAAGTAGAAGAGTTGAAAAATCTTGTTGAACATATGGAGGCAGACGTCGTTATTTTTGACAGTGAACTGTCGCCGTCGCAAATCCGCAACCTTGAAAAAGACCTTGATTGTGAGGTCATCGACCGGACAATGCTGATTCTGGATATATTCGGCCGCCGGGCAAAAACAAAAGAGGCGCAGCTGCAGGTTGAAATGGCCCGGCTGCAATACATGCTGCCCCGGCTGGTCGGTACGTATGTGGCGCTGGGCAGGCAGGGCGGCGGCTCTGGCTTTAAAAACCGCGGTGCCGGTGAAACGAAGCTTGAGCTCGACCGCCGCAAAATTGAATCAAAGATTGCTTACCTGCGCAAGGAGCTGGCGAAGATTTCTGAGCAGCGGACCGTGCAGCGGAGACAGCGCCAAAAAAATAATGTTCCGGTTGCCGCCCTGGTCGGTTATACCAATGCGGGGAAATCAACAGTCATGAATGCCATGCTCCAGACTTATGGAGGAGGCGGCTCGGAAGTGCTTGAAAAGGATATGCTGTTTGCAACGCTGGATACATCGGTCCGCAGCATTGAACTGCCGGATAAAAAAGAATTTCTGCTTGCCGATACAGTTGGATTTGTTAATAAACTGCCCCATCATCTGGTCAAAGCATTTCGTTCAACTCTCGAGGAAGCAGCAGAAGCGGACGTACTTGTTCATGTAGTCGATGTGTCGAGTCCAGAATTTGAAACCATGATGGATGTGACAGAAAAAACGCTTGCTGATATCGGTGCAAAAGAACTGCCGGTTATCTACGCGTATAATAAAGCGGATCTGGCCGGTGTTGAATATCCGCAGGCAGCGGGCGATTCTGTTTATTTATCCGCTAAAGAACGGATTGGAATAGACCAATTAACCGGGGTGCTGAAGCGCCATTTATTCAGCGATTACGTACGGTGTACGCTGTTGATTCCGTTTGATGAAGGCGAGCTTGTTTCATATTTTAATGAGCACGCAGCCGTTCTTGAAACAAAGTATGAAGAGGATGGAACGAAACTAACCGTTGAATGCCGCCGGAACGATTATGAAAAATACAAATCATTTGTTGTTAAATAAGAGGAGGGCTTACTTCCTCTTTTTATTTTGCCTGGGGAGTTTGTCATCGTCACTTTTTGGCTTTTTACATAAGATAAAAGGAACAAGCCGGGAAGGATGCAGTCCTTTTCAAAGAAAATAATGGTGGATGAATTTGGAAAAAATAAATGAACAGGAGGTGACCAGACCATGCCATTTTATCCTCCGACTCCTGGACCTGAGCCGTATCAAGGGTATCCGGGCTTTTATCCACCTGAACAAGCTTACCCGCCCTATGCGCAGCCGTATCAGCAAGAAGAAGGCTTTTTTCCTCCATCATACGGAGTTCAGCCCTTCACCCCTTACCGCCATTCTGGATTGAGGCAGGAGCCTTATTATTTCCCGGAGAGTTATCCTCCTATGGCGTACGGAAATTACCAGCGCCCCAGCATGTGGTCAAACTTAAATCAAATTTTTGCCCATGCCGGAGAAATATCAAATGGGATTCATACACTAAGGCAGCTGGGATCTATTTTCAATTCTCCCCGCTAAACTTACTTCAAATATAAATTGGTTATTCCCCGCTGCAGCCTGGCATCCGTCTTAAAGGTCTGCATGAAAGCGGGGATTTTGTATGGTAGCAGCCAAAATCAAAGAGTGCCAGGGTAAGGCTTGTATGGAATTGCGCTTCTCACAGCCGTTTAAAAACCGATTCTCTCGAATATTGAAAATGCTGGTTTTGGTAAAACTTTTTGGCCGGCGTGTTATCCGTCCAGTATTCAAGCTCCACCAGGTGGATATTTCTGTTTTTAGCAAAAGAATAAATCCTCTTCATTAAGCCCGAGCCGAACCCTTTCCCTCTATGTGTCTCGATAACGCTTAACTGGTGCACGTATACAGAGGCCAGTGGCTTGCTGAAAGCTGTTTCAGGATAAAGCCTTGTTTCAATCCAGGCGTAGCCGACCGGCTCAAGGCGGTCTTCGGCAACAAAAAAAGCAAAATTATCTGCGTTTATCATGCTTTTAAAAAAAGCTTTTATGATATGAGGCTGATACTCTTTGAAAAAGTCGGGATACAATTTCGCATGTATGTCGTGAACGGACTGGCTTAACTTCGCAATAATTTCATAGTCATGTGTTTGATATATATTCATAATTCCTCCCAATGAGTTAAAGATACCTTTTAAATCATACGCGGCTGAGAAGAAAATATGTAAAAGTACAGGCTGGCACAAAAAGGCCACCATTCAAGGAATGATGGCAATTGTTGAGCTGCATAGCCTGCAATTCTCTTACCAGAACAAAGCAGCGCCTAAAGCAAAGCCGGCGATTGCTGCGAGGGCAATAGGATAGCCAAAGCCGTACCTGTATCCGAAGCCGCCGTATCTATACCCTCCGTAAAAACCGTATCCAAAGCCGCCCGGCCCTCCAGAAGGCATAAGCCAAACGTGCCCTCTCGTTACACGAGTAATTCTTCCTGTATGCACTTTTCCATCATGGCAGGTAATTTTAACCGTTCTTCCAACATGCTGAGAGCAAAGCCGATAAAAGTTTGGTTGAGACATATTCTTCCTCCTTTCGACCGTATTTATACTAGTTTATGCGGAAGCCGAGTTTTTGGATAAGCGAAAAGTCTATGAATATCAATTATTCATATGGAAGGGTTATCTGCTTTCAATTAATAAAAAGAAGAATCGTACATATAAATTGAAAGTCACTGAGTGGAAAAAAGGGGGGAGAGCGTGCCTGTTTTAAACAGCCGGATCTGGCTCCGCCAGTTTATAGAAGAATGTCAAAAAGAAAGAGGCAAAGACTCTTACTTTCTTCAAACTGAAGCATTATGCTCCCCGCTTCAACAAACATTGCCTGACAGCAGCCCGGAAGAGCTTCATTATTTTTTACTTTCATATGGCCTGTTTGAACCAGAAGAATGGAAAGGTATTGAGCGGGTCGTTGACAGGATGGAGAAAAGCGGGCTGTGGGAGCTGGCGGATAAGGAATATCAGCGGTTGAAAAGGAGGTGGGCGGGTCCCGAGGCGGCAGTCATCATTTTTCCGATCCGCCAGGCTCTGTCTGCTGAAAACAAAGTGAAGAAAAATGGAGCAGCTTTCAAAAACACCATTTTTTTATTTGTTTCGCCGGATTTGCCGGAAGAAGAAATAAAGGCGTTATTGGCTCACGAATACAACCATTTATGCCGGCTGGCGTTTTTAAACAAAGAAGAGGCCGGTTTGTGTTTAAAAGACATTCTTGTTCTTGAAGGCCTGGCGGAATTTGCGGTGAAAGAACTATATGGAGAAACGTGGCTCGCTCCATGGTCCCGGCTTTATTCATTTGAGAAAACGTCAAAAATTTGGGAATCGGTTTTCGTTCCGTCCTTATTGATAAAAGAAAAAGAAGCATGCAATGAATTTTTATACGGCAAAGGCAGCCGCCATTTTCCGAAATGGATCGGCTATTGCATCGGCTTTCAAATTGTGGATTCTTTTAATGCCTCCCAGGGTCCTTTAAAAGCAAATGAAATATACCAAAAAACAGCGGATGAATTAATAAAGGGCTCCAGCTTCAGCTGTTGAGTTTTGTAAAAAAAAAGAACCACTCTCTACGAAAAAGTGGTTACATACAATAACAGCAAAGGTATAAGAGGCAGATAGGTTAACAAAGATGAGCGATCTCTTTGTTGCCATTAGTTTATGCAGGGAAAAAACAAAAGGTGCTTTCTAAAAAAATGGTCCTTTCCCCATTTTGGTGCATAGAGTGTTAAAAAGAGCAAGGGAGAGAAAAATAATGGATTTTGATAAAAAGAATCTGCCTGAAATGATTCAAAATTCTTTTCCGGATTTATTGAAAGTGGTGGATTCTTTTTTAGGGGAATCAATTGATCATCTTGAACCGCTTTTCAGCCAGCCGTTTTCAGTGCTCTGTTACGAGACAGGAGCTCATATTGTGGTCGAGGCAGAGCTGCCGGATTGTAAAAAGGACCAGATAGAAATCAAAATGCTGAGAAATGGACAGCTGAAGATCAGTGTAGAACATGCCGTCTCCACTACTGCTGAAAACAACGAGGAAGTGCTTGTTTTCAAAAATCAATCGTTTCAGAAGTATGAAAGAACCGTTGCCCTGCCCTGTACTCCTGGAGCCGGAAAAGCAAAAGCGGCCTTTACAGACGGTCTGCTGAGAATCATTATTCCAAAAGGAAAACAGGAAGAAACAAAAATTGAAATCGAATAAGCAGATCCGAAAAGGTCTTTTTAACAAAACGGCAGCCCTCGTATGAAAGGCTGCTGTTTTGTTTGTTATCGTTTAAACGGCATCCACCAGTTTGCGGCTCCGAGCAGCTTCATTAAGCTTGGCACAAGCAGCAGCCGGACAATTGTGGCATCAAGGGCGATAGCCACGGCAATGCCAATCCCAATCTGCTTTACTGGCACGACACCGGTAAAAGCGAAGGCGCCGGTAATCACAATCATAATTAATGCAGCCGATGTAATAATTTTACTGGTGCTTGAAAGTCCCTCCACGGTTGCGTACGTATTATCACGTGTTTCGAGATAATACTCACGAATGCGGGAAATAAGAAACACTTCATAGTCCATGCTGAGGCCGAACACCAGGCTGAATACAAGCACCGGCAGAATGAGCGATATATCAGCCGGGTCAAGTCCGAGATGGCCGCCTTGAAACAGCCAGACAAGAATGCCAAAAGTAGCTGCCAGGCTGATTATGTTCATTAAAATCGCTTTAAGCGGAATAATAATCGAACGGAAGGCCGCCATTAAAATGAAAAAGGTTGAAATTAAAATAACCGACAGAACAGGAATGACTTTATCAAAAATTTCATCGTACAGCTCCTGGTTAAACTTTGGCTGCCCGCCGAATAAAATTTCCACCGGCCAGCTGTCCGCGCTCCAGCTGCGAACAATGGCCTGCGCTGATTCGGAATCGGCCTCTGCATTAAGTGAAACCGGTATAAGCAGCTTGTTTTCTTTTATAAACGCATCAACAGCCGGCTGCAGCCCGGCGGATGCCTGCGGGTTTTGAAGAGCGGCAGCAAGCTTTGCCGGGTCGGTTTGTCCGCTGATGGAAAACAGTGTTTCCACTTCGCTGACCGCTTTTTCCTGTTTAAACTGGTTTTCTAATTCTTTCATAGCAGCCAGTCCGTCTTCATTCAGCCAGCCATCTTTTCTTTCGGCTACAGCGTAAACGGTTGAAGCCGAATTCTGCATAAATTCCTTCTCAATTTTGTCATACGCTGTTCTCGATTCAAAGGTGACGGGCAGCGAGTCTGCCGCGGGAATAGCCAGGCTCATATTTTTAACAGGAATAATACCAAGACCGAGAATAACGAGTGCGAGCAGGGCAATCAGCGCCGGCCGCTTCATAACAAAGCCGGCAAATCTCCGCCAGCGGCTGGAAGTATCCCGGTTTATGCGGAGAATCCGCCCCTTGTCAATACGGTCACCGAGCAGCTTAAGCATAGCCGGCAGCAAGGTCATAGACGCAATGACGGCAAGAGCAATAACAGTCATCCCGCCGACAGCTACATTTTTAAAAATATCAATGTCGATCAGGAGTACGGAACCGAGCCCGATAAAAACACAAAGAGCAGAAAATAATATAGAGTGGCCTGCTTTTGACTGGGTAATCTGAAGAGCTTGATCAATCGTTCTGCCGCTGGCGCGTTCTTCTTTGTAACGATTAATAAATAAAAGAGAAAAGTCAATCGACAGTGCCAGGCCAAGCATTGGGGCAATGTTCAAAATGAAGATAGCCAGATCAACCGAGTCAGCAATAAACGACAAAATCCCGAACCCGACGACAATCGTAACCCCGCCAATAACCAGCGGCAGGAGCGATGCTGTAACGGTGCCGAGCGCCAGCAGAAGAACAAGAAGAGCAACTGGCAGTCCGATCAGCTCGGCTCGCTTTAGATCGTCCTGGCTCGCCTTGTTGATATCTTTCGAGATGACGGGCCCGCCTGTAAGAGATATGCCCTTCTCTTGTTCAAGAATCGAGCGTACTCTTTGAATAACAGGGTCCATTGAAAGAGAGGCATCATCGAAGTGAACCGCTGCATATGCTATATCCTCTTTGATCCACTCCTTGTTTTGAAGCGGTGAATCAATTGAAGAAGGAGAAACGGCCTCATCGATCTCATTTAAAACCGACTCGATCGTAGACCGGAACTCATCGGCTGAAGCTGTTTTTTCCTTCTCAAACAAAACAAGCAGCGTGTTTTCTGGAAAATGGAATGTATCATGCAGCTCCTGCTGCACAGTCTCATAATCACCATCCGTCCGAAAGCCGTCGCCTTCAAGCTTGGATGGAAGTTTGGTGGCGAAAAAGCCGAATATAACAGCAGCAGCCAGCCATAAAAGTAAAATAAGTTTCCATGATCGAGTGATAAATGGTTGGTTATTCACAGCATTAGCTCCTTTTTTTCTCTATGGTTCTATCATAATCGATAAAGGAGACAGATGAAAAACAAAAAGCCGAATGGTGAATGGATAAAGACGCGGCTCTTGCCGCAACGCCTTTGTGACCCACATCCTGCAGCAAAGAACAAAGGCTAAAAACGCGGCGTCCTGCCGCAACGCCTTTGTGACCCACATCCTGTGGGCCTAAAAAAATGTTGACAATGAAAATCATTATCAATATAATGGAGAGGTGAAAATGATTCTCATTTAAAAAGAAAGGAGCGAGAGTATGTTTGTTGAAATGAAAACCATTACTGTAAAGCCGGGAACATCTCATCTGGTTGTAGAAAACTTCCAGGGGAAAAATGCGATGGCCGATATGGATGGCTTTATTGATAAGCAGATTTACGTTCGGTCGCGCAATAAAGAAGAGGAAAAAGTAATCATTGTGATTCGCTGGGAATCAGAAGAAACGTACAAGGCGTGGAAAAAAAGCCCGATCCATGTTGCGGGACACCGGGAAAAACGCGAAAAACCTGAATACATTATTGATTTCGCCAATGAAACATTCACAGAAGTTTCATCATCTGCAATTGTTTAACTGGCCATGTCCCCTTGCAACAGCGAGTTCTTTCCTTTACAATAAAGTAGAAAAGCTGCTAGAGAAGAAGTGATTCATGGCTCAATGAGCTATTGAAGCAGAAGCTTTTTCATATATTTACGGACAACCGGTTTGCGTTCGTCTTAAGGTATTGTAAAGGGATGCTGATTCTTAATTAGCATTTAAATTTTTGTGCTCAATTGAGAATGAATCTCTCTATCACTGTTTGAACAGCAGCAATATAAAGGTTAGGACATATTATGAAAAAACGTTACTTGGTTCTACTGCTCATTGCGTTATCTTTTGCATCTTTATTTGTCGGCGTGACCGATATTTCGCCGCTTGATTTGTTCCGGTTTGATGACCACCAAACACAAATCTTCTGGCAGAGCCGGATTCCGCGGCTGATCAGTATTTTAATTGCCGGCGTAACACTCAGCATCAGCGGTTTTATTATGCAGCAGCTGAGCCGTAACAAATTCGTTTCTCCCACAACGGCTGGAACGATGGATTCGGCCCGGTTCGGCATTTTGATCGCGCTTATTGTGTTTACATCCGCCAGTCCATTGGAAAAAATGATAGTGGCGTTTGTTTTCTCGCTTGCCGGCACGTTTTTGTTTATGAATATCCTCGACCGGATTAAAATGAAAGATCCCATTTTTATACCGCTTGTCGGGTTGATGTTTGGAAACATTATCAGCTCGATCACAACGTTTTTTGCGTATAAGCATGATTTAATTCAAAACATGTCGGCCTGGCTGCAAGGAGATTTTTCCATGATTACAGCAGGACGCTATGAAATGCTTTACATCAGTATTCCACTCGTTGTGGTTGCATACATATTTGCTGACCGGTTTACCATTGCCGGCCTTGGCGAAGACTTTGCGAAGAACCTTGGCTTAAATTATAAGCAGGCTGTGAATGTCGGGCTGATTATCGTGGCATTATCCACTACGCTGGTTGTGCTCACAGTAGGGCTTATCCCCTTTCTCGGTCTTGTCGTGCCGAATATTGTTTCTATTTACCGGGGGGATAATTTAAAAAACAGCTTGTCTGATACAGCATTGCTTGGCGCGGTCTTTATTTTATTCTGCGATATTCTCGGGCGAATCATCATTTTCCCTTATGAAATTCCAATCGGTTTAACGGTCGGTGTCATAGGGAGCGGGATTTTTATTTACTTGCTGATGAGGAGACGGGATTATGCGTGAGAAAAGCAAACTGATCATATTAATTGTACTGGCGGCCGCCTTCATTGCCGGATATATGTTTATCGAGCTTGGTCCGAACTGGGACTATGCTCTGCCAAGGCGTGCCGAAAAAATAGCGGCAATCTGCTTAACGGGTACGGTCATTGCCGTTGCGACGCTCCTGTTTCAAACTGTTACGAATAACCGGATTTTAACTCCGAGCATTATCGGGCTTGACTCGCTTTACATGCTTGTGCAGACAACGCTTGTATTTTTCCTCGGCTCCACCAGCCTGACCGTTATGAACAAGCAGGTAAACTTTGCGATATCCATTGGCTTTATGGTTGTTTTCGCGCTTATTTTATACCGGCTCCTGTTCCGGCGGGAAGGGCAGAGCATTTACTTTCTGCTGCTGCTTGGATTGATTTTCGGTACGTTTTTCGGAAGCTTTACATCGTTCATGCAGGTGCTGATTGACCCGAATGAGTTTCAAATTATCCAGGACCGGATGTTTGCGAGCTTTAACAATATTCAAACAGAAGTGCTGATTATGGCGGCAATCATTACAGCGGCGGCGCTTCTATATTTGATGAAATTTGTAAAGTACCTGGATGTACTTTCGCTTGGAAAAGAAACAGCCATTAATCTTGGCGTAGATTACGATTACACAGTCAAGCGGCTGCTTGTTATCATTTCCATTTTAATTTCAGTTGCGACTGCGCTTGTCGGCCCGATTACCTTTCTTGGCCTGCTTGTTGTGAATGTTGCCTATGAAATGTTTAAAACATATAAGCACTCTGTATTGATTTTTGCTTCAGCGCTTGTGTCAGTTGTCGCACTGGCAGGCGGCCAAATACTCGTTGAGCATGTTTTTACGTTTTCAACGCAGCTCAGTGTCATTATTAACTTTGTCGGCGGTGTTTACTTTATATACTTATTGTTAAGGGAGAGTAAAAAATAATGGTAGAAGTGCAGTCCATCTCAAAATCATACGGATTAAAAGCAGTTGTTGATAATGTCTCGGTGAATATTCAAAAGAGCAAAATCACGTCGTTTATCGGTCCAAATGGTGCCGGGAAAAGTACACTTTTGTCCATTATCAGCCGCCTGATGAGTGCGGACACAGGAGAAGTGTTAATTGACGGGCAAAAAATTAAAGAAACGAAAAACCGGGATCTGGCAAAAAAGATTGCCATTTTAAAACAATCCAATCATTTAAGCCTGCGTCTGTCGGTTCGTGACCTTGTTTCATTTGGCCGCTTTCCTTACTCACAGGGAAAGCTGACAAAAGAAGACCAGGTTTACATAGATGAAGCGATTCGCTATATGGAGCTTGAAGATTTGCAGGACCGCTACCTGGACCAGCTGTCGGGCGGCCAAAAGCAGCGTGCTTTTATCGCCATGACGATTGCGCAGGATACAGAGTACATTTTACTTGATGAGCCGCTTAACAATTTGGATATGAAGCATTCTGTCCAAATTATGAAAGTGCTGCGCAAACTTGCTGACGACCTGGGCAAAACAATTTTAATTGTTATCCACGATATTAATTTTGCTTCTGTTTACTCTGACTACATCGTTGCCCTGAAAGACGGGAAAATTGAGGCGCAGGGAACAGTCAATGAAATCATTACCAGCCTGACATTAAAGCAGGTGTATGGAATGGACATGTCCATTCAAGAAATCAATAATCAAAAAATATGCGTATATTTCAGCTGATAAAAGGAGAAGAAATGATGAAAAAACATTTATTATTCGTAATCATGGCGTTATTTGCAATGATCGCAGCAGCATGCGGTTCATCATCTACAGCCAGTGAAGACAGTGCAGCAGAACCGGCGGAAAGCAAGGAAAAGCCGGCGGAAGTAACAGTGAAGCATGAGCTTGGCGAAACAACGGTACCGGTCAACCCGGAAAAAGTAGTTGTTTTTGATTTCGGTACGCTGGATACAATGGCGGAGCTTGGCATTGAGCCGGTTGCTCTTCCAAAAGAAAATATTCCGGACTATTTATCACAATTTGAAGATGAAAAGTATGAAAATGCAGGAAGCTTAAAAGAGCCGGATTTTGAAAAAATCAATGAATTGGCTCCGGACTTAATCATTATTTCAGGCCGTCAAATGGATTTGTATGATCAATTTGCGGAAATTGCGCCAACGATTTATCTTGGTGTAGATACAGCAAACTACATGGAGTCATTCAAGAAAAACGCAACAACAGTCGGCCAGGTTTTTGATAAAGAAGCAGAAGTAGAAGAAAAATTGGCAGCAATTGATGAAAAGATCGCGGCGCTAAACGAAAAAGCTTCATCAATGGAGAAAAATGGTCTTGTTATTTTAGCGAACGAAGGCAAAATCAGTGCATACGGACCGGCTTCACGCTTTGGGATTATTCATGATGTATTCGGCGTAAAAGCAGTTGATGAAAACCTTGAAGTATCTACACACGGACAAAGCATTTCATTTGAGTACCTTGTTGAAAAAGACCCGGATTACTTGTTTGTTGTGGACCGCGGCGCGGTAGTAGCACAGGGTGAAGGAGAATCTTCTGTAAAACAAGTAGTAGAAAACGATCTTGTAAAAGGCACAAAAGCGGTTAAAAATGACAATGTTATTTATCTAGATCCAAATGTTTGGTACTTGTCAGGCGGCGGACTTCAATCTGTGCTTGCTCAAGCAGAAGAAATTGAAAAAGGAATTGCTGAATAAAAAAAACAGGACTGATGCCGAAAGCATCAGTCCTGTTTTTTTATTTTTAAGGTAAACGTTGTGCCGAGTGGAGACGTTTCTTTTAGTTCTAAATCGCCTTCCATCGCCCGGGCAAGCAGCTGGCTGAATGGCAGCCCCAGGCCAAGGCCGCGGACTTTGTACTTTTTGTTTTCTCCCCGGTAAAAGCGTTCAAAAATCAAGGTTTTTTCTGATTCTGGTATCCCGATTCCCGTATCTGCTACATCAATCAACGCATGGGAATCTTCATTTCGGACAGTTACGGTCATCCGGCCTTTGCTTTCAATTGCGTGAGCGGCGTTATTCAAAAGATTCATCATAATTTGCCGGAACCGGTCTGGATCGGTCAGTACGATCAATTCTCGTTCAAACGCCTGGAAACAAACGGGAATGTCATCGGGATTACGTGCCAGGTCCCAGTCGTGGACAATCGTGCGTGTCAGCTCATTTAACTCATGAGGAGCAGTTGAAACGGGCAGTGCATTGGCTGCAAACGTATTAAATTCCAGTAAATCGTTAATCATCGTTTTCATTCGTTCTGTTTCATTCAAAGAAATCGTAATGAATTCTTTTGCTTCCTCGCCTGACACCACATCATCCTTTACTGCCTGAAGCAGGCCGCTGATAGAGGTGACCGGTGTTTTCAGCTCATGAGTGACACCCGCTAAAAGTTCAGCACGGATAGATTCAAGCTGCTCCAGCCGCACTGCCATATCATTAAATGAGGTCACCAGGTCGTACACTTCCTGCTCTTTCGCCCGCGATGGAATAAGAGAAACACTGTAATTGCCGTTTCGTATCTCTTTTGCGGCTGCTGCGGCAGCGCTGATCGGCCGGGAAAGGCGCCGGGATAAAATATAAATGGCTGCCCAGCCAAGCAGGCCGCTTCCGAGAATAAGCAGGGCAAGCAGACGATACTCATCATTAAGGTCGGCGAATTCATCTTCCGGCTGAAGCATGACAACCCAGCCAAATATTACATCATCAACGATAATGGGCTTTTTTATTAAGTAAACAAGAGTACCGCTATTCAAGCCGGAAAAGGTCTGAACATCACTGTTTTTTTCCAGTACGGCAGAAGGGAAAGAGCTCTCGGTGTATAAATCCTGATCGCCGGAAGATAAAATATTGCCTCCTGCGTCTGTAATAAAAATAGAAGGGGGAGACTCCATTTTCATAAGCTCGTCCCGCGCCTCAAGCATATCCTGGTCCAGGTAAGCGGACTCGGTACGGCCGTTTTCATCCTGCTGGCTTCCGGCAATTCGGCCGGCCAATTCGGCAGCTAAAAACTCTGACACATCCAGCCGGTTCTCAAGTGTGGTGTGCCGGATCCAGACAACGGAAAGCAGGGCAAGCACAAGCAGGCCCACCGCCAGTGTAACCGCATAGCGGGTTGTCCAGTAGCGAAGCAGTGAAATGCGCCTTGTTTTACTCTTCAACAACAAATTGATACCCCAATCCGCGCAATGTTTTAATCTCCCCTTCAGCTGATGGCCATTTGACAAGCGCTTTACGTATTCGTTTTACTGATAAATCAACAGCCCGGTCGCTTCCATCGTAATCCTGCCCCCACACTTCATCGAGCAGCTGGTCGCGGGTAAAGGTTCGGTTAGGCGAGGAAGCCAGAAATAACAGAAGAGATAAGTCGCGGGGCGTCAGAGTGATTTCTTTCCCGCCCAGTGTAATCCGGTGGGCAGTAAAATCAATCGTCAGACTGCCATAATGGCTGACCCTCTCACTGGCCTGCTGCGGTTCTTCTGAGCGGCGCAGCACGGCCCGAACGCGTGCAACAACCTCGTCGGCAATAAAAGGCTTTGAAATATAATCATCAGCGCCGCCGTTTAATCCATCCAGCCGGTAATTCACATCATTAAGGGCGGTGAGCATAATAACCGGACAGCGGCCGGCTGACCGGATTTCCTTTAAAACAGCCCAGCCGTCCTTGCCGGGCATCATCACATCAAGCAGAACGAGGGAAGGGGATTCCCGGTGGAATTTTTCAATCGCTTCCGTGCCGGTAAATGCCTGAACTACTCCGAAGCCGGCTTTAGCCAGATACACTTTTAATACCTGGCTGATTGCCGGTTCGTCCTCTGCAATTAAAATGGTCTGCATAACATACTTCCTTTCCCTTCAGCTGCGTTTTTCGCACTTCCAGCTGACTGTTATATTATATAAAAAAATAGGTTCGACAAAAAACCGGCCTGACCCGGCCGGTTTTAGTAAAATCCATTTAGCTGTTCACCCGCTGCAGGGTTTATTTCGGAAATGGCAGCAATAATATCCTTTGTACGCTGCCCGTCCGTTTGGATGCCAAAATAATCAGCTACGGTATGTACATGCGCTTCGTGCGTTTTTTTCACCTCAAGACGAAGGGCTTTTTCTTCCTTCCCAGCCGTTTCGATGCCAAGCGCTGCTGCTTGATTTTGCAGCTTTGCCAGCCTTACTTTTCTGGCTGCTGTCTCCAGGTCATCGCCTTCAATATGAATGCCGAGCGCCGCTGCCTGTTCGGCAATTACGTCAGCAAAATTTTTTGTTCCGGATCGTGTAACAGGCAGGGCCGCCTGTTCTTTAATAAGCTGCGGGGAAGCGGCTTGAACTGGAGAAGAGGAAACACCGCTTAAAATCGTAATCGATAGAGCGCCGGTCATAACATATGACATTGTTTTCTTCTTCATAATTCTTCCTCCTGTGTATTCCTTTACTAGATGATTTCATTTTACCCGAGAATTATGTCAGGTACATGTCAATTTGATAAATTTTTTAATTTTTTTTGCTTGCTGCTATGAATAACTTTCTGGCGGTTGGTTTGCTTTCTTATATTTACTCCAAAGGTACCAGCGATTTTTAAGCTGTAAAACAGGAAAGCTCCACCATTGAGGAGGGGACTTGTGCTTATTTTAAAAAACACGGCTTTCCAGTTGGGAAAAGTCTGCGCTTCACTCTGTTGAAATAAGATACTGTCTATATCTCCTTTAGATTAAATTCAACCTATTTGTGAACGTCCAGGCCTTCAGCAAGACGGAGAGCGCACCGGGCTTAGCCCAGGCGTAGAAAAGGCGGCATTTGCGCGGCAAAGCCGGACCTCACCTGTCTGCCAGTTCCGCAGAAGTCTGCGCCTTGCACCTGTCGCCCCTGGCGGGGAGGGAAATTCAGCTGGTAACGCCCGGTTGATTTTCTTTTCTGAATGAGAAAGAGAAGAACGCATATGCTTTTTCACTCCTGCTTTTTTAAAAACACAAAGGGCAGACTGCAGCCCCTGACACTGCTTTTAGAAGATAGTGCATAAAAAGAAGACAATTTTAGTTCAAAAACGGAATATCTTCTTGACGACTCTCTTTTTTGACAGAATGAAAGCGCGGGCTTTCCGGTTAGGAAAAGCCCGCGCTTCTTTGGTAAACGGGAATATGGATTACTTGTAAATTTTCACGCGGTCTTCGAGCGGCGCAAATTCTTTATCGCCGGCTGGCGCTGCTGGCTTGCCGAACGGCATCTGGGCAATCAGCTTCCAGTCTTCCGGAATGTTCCATTCAGCCGCTGCCTTTTCATCAATCAGCGGGTTATAGTGCTGAAGCGTAGCGCCAAATCCTTCTGTTTCAAGCGCTGTCCAGATGGTAAATTGAAGCATTCCTGAAGACTGATTGGACCAGACTGGGAAATTTTCCGCATAAAGGGGAAACTGCTCCTGCAGGCTGCGGACAATCGATTGATCCTCAAAAAACAGCAGGGTTCCATATCCAGCCTGAAATGAATCCATTTTTTCCTGTGTAGAAGCAAAGCTTTCTTCCGGAACAATGGCTTTTAAGGTTTCGGTTGTAATGTCCCATAGCCTGTCATGCTGTTCTCCAAGAAGAACGACCACACGGCCACTCTGGGAATTAAATGAAGTTGGCACATGCTTAACAGCAAATTCCACGATCTCTTGAATTCTTTCGTCAGAAGCCACAGGGTCTTTTGAAATGGCATAATAAGAACGGCGGTTTTCAACAGCTGTGTAAAAATCTGCTTTTGTAGAAATATTTGACATTAACAGTACCTCGTTTCATTTTATTTGTGTTACCTTTCGAAACCTAATATAAAAAAACGTTTTTAATAAGTCAAGTAACTATGTTTTAAAAAGTGGAAAGATGTTAATCTTAAAAAAAATGGTGTATACTAGGAATACAAAAGAGGTGAAGGAGTATGGAGCTTTGTCCAAGAGTAGAAAAAGCGATGCAGCTTTTAGGGAAACGGTGGACAGGCCTTGTTATTAAACAGCTTTTAAATGGACCACAGCGCTTTTCTGAAATTAAAGCCGGGTTTCCGATCAGCGGCAAGCTGCTTACAGAGCGGCTGAAAGAGCTGGAGGAAGAAGGAATTGTGACAAGAAAAGTATACGCAGAAGTGCCCGTACGGGTTGAATATACATTAACTGAAAAAGGCCGGGCGCTTAAAGCGGTAATTAACGAAATTGAGCATTGGGCCCATGATTGGGTGGAAGTTGAGGAACATGTGTGAAAATTAAGGCTTTTGTATCGGTTTAGCAGGCTGTGCACCGGGAAAGGGACGGGTAGATATCTTGATTAAAGGAGAAACACAATGTCCCAGGAACAGCAGGCATTGCTTGAAGCCATGCAGGAAATGCACGCGCATGGTGAACAGCGGGATACAAACTTAGAGGCCCTTATGATGCTTATTGCCGAAAAATTAGCAGCGGTTATGAAACTTACGTAAAGCGGGAGCTGACCCTCCTGCTTTTTTTTATGGCAAAAACAATAGAAACAGGTAAAATATAAAGCAGGAAATAAATCGGAACTATTATGTTTTAAGAAAGGCAGGAAAAAATGAAAACAGAGCTTTATATTATTGGCGGTTTTCTCGGAAGCGGAAAAACGACTTTATTGCTTCAACTATTAGAGCAGGAAAAGGCGGCAGGAAGAAAAGCAGCGGTCCTGATGAATGAAATTGGCTCCCTCTCAGTTGATTCAGCTGTACTCGGGGATCAGACGACAGTACGTGATATGCTGAATGGATGCATTTGCTGCACAATTAAGGATGAAATAGAAGTAGAGCTGCTGACGCTTTACCGCGAGCACCGTCCAGATGTTATTTATATTGAAACGACCGGCGCTGCACATCCTATGGAAGTGCTGGACGCCTGCACCTCTCCTCTTATTTCCATGCAGCTGGATGTAAAAGGGATTATTACGCTTGTAGATTCTGTCCGCTGGCTGGAGCGGGACCGGCTGCCCATTGCCCATCGGAAGCTGATGGAAGACCAGGCGCGCTGGAGTGATACAGCAGCGCTCACAAAAACAGACCTTGTAACCAAAGAACAAGCGGAGCAGGTAAAACGGGAAATTCGCTCATTAAATAAAAATGTGGATCTGCGGGTTATGACATTTGGCCAGATGGAAGGCGGCATTACATTCGGCGGAGGATCAGCAGGAGGCGAAACTCATCATGCCCGCCACCACCTGCATATTCGAACCTTTGCTTATGAATTTGTAAATCATGTGCCTCGTGCCGCTTTTATCAAATGGGCAGAGCAGCTTTCGGATTCTGTGCTGAGAATGAAAGGATTTGTAAAATTCGAAGATTCAGGTGAACGGCCTGAGCTGTTTCAATATGCATACGGTGTGCCGTTTTTTCAGCCGCAGCCGATGAAGAGGCCGGCCGTTATGGTTGTGATCGGAGACGGACTGGACGAGGAAATGCTCAAGCAGCAGTTAAATAAGCTGGAAGGGATTTTTTAAAAGCCGTCCGCCTTTTGGCGGACGGCTTTTTGTATTAAACGGGAAGGCTGCTCAAGTAGTCGCGTACTTCTTCGGGAGATTTCGCATTGGCACTGTGCAGATGCGCCAGTTTTTCGCCATTTTGGAATAACAGCAGGCTCGGGATCCCCATCACATCATATTTTTGCGCTGCATCGGGAAAGTCATCGCGGTTTAATTCAAACCAGCGGTATTGTCCGTAGTCCGCAATAATATCATCAATAAACATATCCATTCTTGTACAATCCGGACACCAGCCGGCAAAGAATTTAATGATAGCCGGCTCGCTTCCGGCAATAATCTCTTCTAATTGTTCGTTTGTTTTGATTGCTTCCATTAAAAACTTCCTTTCCTGTTTCGCAATTATGGTAATAGGCTCCTTGTAAAACCCGGCAAAGCCGGAAATAAAAGAAGAAGCGGGATATCCTGTTCAAGTTATTCTACCATGGTCCTGCGGAGATTTCTTGTTTCTGAATCGTTTGACTGTTGTACAATAAGACAATAACGTTATAATAAGAATTGGTCTATTTTTAGTAGAAAGAGGAATTAACATGAATTCTCAACAACAATCAAGCCGAATTGACTACGGGTTGATTTTAATCTTGCTTATGCTGTTTGTTGTCAGCTGTGCGGCGATTTACAGTGCGCAGACGACCGGTCAATATGATACGAACTTCGTGGTCCGGCAGATTGTCTGGTACGCAGTCGGAATAGGAATTATTGCTTTATTTATCCGTGTCGATTCTGATCAGTTTCATAGCATGGCCTGGTATTTATATGGATTTGGCCTTTTGCTGCTTATCTTTTTAATCGTCGCGCCGTCCTCTATCGCCCCGACAATCAATGGGGCCAAAAACTGGTTCGTGCTCCCGGGAATCGGGTCGATCCAGCCATCGGAATTTATGAAGGTTTTTTTAATTTTAACTTTATCACGTGTAATGGTGAATCATCATTCTAAAAATCCAATTAAAACCATTCGGAGCGACTGGATGCTTCTGCTGAAGCTGGGTGCCATTACGGCCATTCCGCTTGCTCTGGTCATCCGGCAGGACCTTGGAACCTCACTTGTTCTTATTTCCATCCTGCTTGGCATGATTTTTGTTTCAGGTATTACATGGAAAATCCTGCTTCCGCTTTTCAGCGGGGCCGCCGCCCTCATTGCATTTGTTTTTTATATGGTGCTCTGGCAGCCGGCGGTTTTAGAAAAATATCTCGGGGTCAGGCAGTATCAGTTTGACCGTATTTATTCGTGGCTTGACCCGTATAACTATGAAAGCTCAATCGGCTTTCACCTGACCCGGTCGCTGCTTGCAATTGGCTCCGGCCAGACGATGGGCAAAGGCTTTGGCTACCGGGAGGTTTACCTGCCGGAGAGCCATACCGACTTTATTTTCAGCGTTATCGGAGAAGAGTATGGGTTTATTGGTGCTTCGATCGTCGTAAGTCTTTTTTTCGTGCTAATCTACCACATTACAAAACTAGGATTAAATACAAATACTCCCTATTATTCTTACATGTGTGCGGGAGTTATTGCGATGATTACCTTCCATGCTTTTCAAAATATCGGTATGACAATCGGCCTGCTGCCGATCACCGGAATTCCACTGCCTTTTATCAGCTACGGAGGCAGTGCCATGATGGGAAATATGCTGGCGCTGGCGCTTATTTTTTCCATCACATACAATGAACGCCACTATATGTTTTCCTCTGACCAATCGTAACCCGCTCAAGCAGCGGGTTTTTTTATTTCTTTTCGTTACTAATCTAACAGTCTATAATAAAAATATGGAATTGAAAGGGAGGAAACATATGGGCATAGATATAACATCTGGCATTCGGCGCCGGTATTTGCTTTTGTCATTATCGATTTTATTTCTTTTGACAGCAGCAGGGGCGGGGGCCTTTATTTATATGAAAGATTCGCAGGAAGAGCTGAGGTTCAAGAGGGAAGCACTGTTTGAAAAGCAAGCGAAATTGGAAACACTGCGGGATTCACTGAATGATATGTTTTTCCGGGCAAGAGGGTATGTCGCCTTTCAAAATGAGAAAGAGCTTGCCCGCGTTTATGAAGATATTGAGCAGGTAAACGGATCACTGAGTGAATTGAAAAATATTCAGTTAAATTCACAAGAGCAGCAGCTGACAGAAGAACTTGCAGATTTCATGGCTGCATATGAAAGAGAGACGCTGCCTGCCACAATTGAAATGGTGGAAAACAATGATTATGAAGCGCTGAGAGTATTGTCAAGCAGCGGCCTGACCGATTCTGTAAATCAATTTATGGAATATGCACAGCAGTATAAAACAGATATTGATGATCGGCTGGAAGTGCTGTCAAGAGAAATGCTTCAGCAGGCGTATCAATTTACGCTTGTGATGATCATATTTATTTTTTTGTTATTCGTTTTTATTTCTTATTTGATCTGGCGGATGATGAAGGAAATCGTAAGGCCGCTTGAAAATATGAGAAAAGCAGCTGATGATTTCGCGTCCGGCAAAAGCTTTTCATTACTGCCGATAAAGCAAAATGATGAAATCGGTGTGCTATTTTCTTCATTTGGCTCCATGATCCGGACCATACAGGAAAAAGAAGAAGAACTCACAGCCCAGAATGAAGAATTGGTTATGCAGCAGGAAGAGCTTCAGGAACACCAGGAGAAAATCGAGGAATCACTCCGCGAGACGAACCAAACGAAAGAACGGCTGCAGCGCTATAATGATTTAAATCATGTTCTGTCTTTTTCTCTTAACAAACAGGAACTTGCCGATAGTGTACTTGATTATCTTGACGAAGTATACGGGTTAGATCTGGGCTTGTTTTGGATTCGCGACAGCGGAGAACATAAGCTCAAGGGTGTAACAAAATCGATGTTTGACGAGTTTTCAGCACGCCGGATTGATTATATTGACCAGCGGCTGAAGGAGGACTCTTTTTTTACGTTAAAAAGAGAGGCTGTGCAGGAAAAAGGGCTTGCTTCAGAAACGGTTTATGTTTATGAATATTTTGCCGGAGTAAGCAGCGCAGCCGGGCAGATGACAGCTTTATTCGGCGGAGCGAGAATTGGCCATGCTTTTTCTCCACAGGAACAGAAAGACCTGTATGGCTTGTTAAAGCGTATTTCTCTGGCTATTGAGCGTATTCAGCTGTATGACCGCAACGTGAAAGAGCGGGTGCTTAATGAGCGGATCGTCAATAACATTAATGAAGGCATTCAATTTGTCGGCGTGGATGGACGTATGCTGCAGCGCAATGAAGCATTCTGTTTTATTGTTGGCTGGGATGCAGTGTGCCTTGATGAAATAGTTGAAAAGAAGCAATGGATCGATCACCTGGCTGAGCAAACCGACGAGCCTCAAAAAATGAAAAGCTTTTTGGAAAGCTGCCTTTCGCAGGAAGAGGATGGCATCCAGGAATACCGTTACAAAATTTTAGGACCGTCTGAACGCGTAATTGATGTGTATAGCGCTCCTGTTTTCATAGAGGGAGAAAAAACAGGTACGATCTTTGTTCATCGGGATATTACGAAAGAATATGAGATTGACCAGATG
Organism: Domibacillus indicus; assembly: GCF_000970685.1. Lineage (GTDB taxonomy): Bacteria > Bacillota > Bacilli > Bacillales > Domibacillaceae > Domibacillus > Domibacillus indicus. The sequence goes on along the minus strand of NZ_LAJB01000003.1, from coordinate 198,186 downwards.
AAAACAGAGCTGGTCAGCACGGTCAGCCATGAGCTCCGTACGCCGCTTTCAAGCGTCCTTGGTTTTACGGAGCTGCTGCTTCACAAGCAGCTGAAACCAGAAAAGCAAAAAAAATACTTAGAAACAATCTACAAAGAAGCGAACAGGCTGACAAACTTAATTAATGACTTTTTAGATTTGCAGCGAATGGAATCGGGCAGCCAGGTGTATCAAATGGAAGAATTTCAGATGAATGAGCTGGCTGTTGAAGCAGTTACCCGCTTCCGGTCGGAAAACAGCCATTCCCTTGTTGTCGTGGATGAAGCGGCTGACGTCCGCGTTAAAGGAGATAAGGAGCGCCTTGCCCAGGTGTTAACGAATATTCTTGGCAACGCGATTAAGTTTTCACCGGACGGCGGCCATGTTACGCTGACTCTTTCCAATAAAGAAAACCAGCTCCTTGTTTCTGTGAAAGATGAAGGGATCGGCATTCCAGCCGAAGCTGTGCCGAAGCTGTTCAGCAAGTTCCAGCGGATTGATAACAGCGCTCGGAGGAAAATTGGCGGAACGGGACTGGGGCTGGCAATTTGCCGGGAAATTATCGAAAAGCACAATGGAACGATTACCATTGAATCAGAAGAGGGTAAAGGAACGACAGTATGCGTTTCTCTGCCGCTTCTTTCTTCCGGCCCAAGCCGGCTCATTCGTCCTGAAGGAACAGAAAACAGCCCTTCGGTGATGATTGTGGAAGATGATATGAGCCTTGCTCTTTTGTTATCTGAAGAATTAAAAATGAATGGTTTTACGGTTATTTATCATCTCGATCCATCCGAAGCCTTTGAAGAAGCGAAGCGTACCCCGCTCGTTGGAATGGTCATTGATATTATGCTTGGAGATGACCTGAATGGCTGGGATCTGGTGGAACTGCTAAAAAAAGAAACAAGCACGCGCGATATTCCGATCATTATTTCTTCAGCCCTCGATCAAAATGAAGATTCAGGAAAGCTGACCCAGATCGATCATTACTTAACGAAACCGTATCCGCCTAACCAATTATCGCAGGCAGTTCTTGGATTTTTAACTGAGCCAAAGCAGCAGGGAGTTATTTTCTATCCAGAGAAAGGTTCTGATTCATAATGAAAGCAAAGAAAAAGTGGTTTGTGCTCCTGGGAATTGCTTTACTGCTTTTGCTGCCCCGCATTATGTGGGAGCTTGGCGGCACAAGGGCGGACAAAGTGGTTATTTTGGATAAAACCGTACCAACAGACAATAAGAGAGAGCACCGTGCTCTCTCCTGGGTGCTGGAGCATTTGCGCTTTGCTTCCTTCGGCGGTGAAAATGACTATTACGGTTATTTTCCTGAAAAGAAGGAAAAAGAAAGAGCGCTGCCTGAAAGTCTTGAAGGAGCAGACCTGATTTATGCGGCTGACACATACGGGGTATATGACGAAGAAAACAACCTTGTATACGGCGGCCTTCAATTGGATGAATGGGAAGCGATAAAGCAGCAGACAGCCGACCATCCAACGACATTGATTATGGAATTCAACACATTTGCTTCTCCAACAAAAGCGGAAGTGAAAAATGATGCGGCTTCTTTTTTGCATACGAATCCGACTGGCTGGACAGGGCGCGCTTTTGGAGAGTTAAGTAAAGAAAATGAAGAGCTGACAGCGGACATTTTTTCATTATATGAAGCAGAAGGAAAGAAGTGGGCATTTGAGGGGCCCGGCTTTGTGCTTGTGAATGAAGAAAAAGAAAAAGTCATTGTGCTTTCGGAAGAAGAAGGATATGCAAACAAAGCACAGCTGACAATGGAGTTTACAGAGGAAGGGAAGCAGATAACCGGCCTGGAAAAAGGTGTTCCATACACCTACTGGTTTGACATAACCGTGCCGGAAAATAAACAGGATATTTGGGCTCATTATCAATGGGATTTATCGAAAAAAGGAAAAGAGCTATTAGAGAAAGAAGGCATTCCGCTTTCTTTTCCGGCAGTGACCCATTATTCGTATGAACAGTCGGACCTTTTTTATTTTGCCGGAGATTTTGCTGATACAGCGGAAGTATCCTCTATCTATAAATATGCCGGCTTCGCCTCGATGCGGGCCTTTATTACGCCTTCCGCTCTTTATCCGGAGCAGGCGTTTTTCTGGAAAACGTACGTGCCGCTGATGAAAGGCATTTTATCGATGGAGAAAAAAGCGGACGAGGAAGAAGCAGTTTCTGTACCTGCCGCGGAAAAAAACGGTCTTTCCTATACCGCCCGCTTAAATGGAGACCGCTTTGACGTATATGAAGATGGCAAATGGAAAACGATGACGGTAAGAGGTGTTAATATCGGCATGGGGAAACCGGGGGCATTTCCTGGTGAAGCAGCCATTTCCGAATCGGAATACTATGACTGGCTGACTCAAATTGGCGAAATGAATGCCAATACGATTCGTGTTTACACACTTCACCCGCCTGGCTTTTACAATGCGCTGAAACGGTATAATGAAGAGCATGCGGATTCGCCGATTTATGTTTTTCATGGTGTGTGGATTGACGAGGAGCCGTTAGAAAAGACACTTGATGCTTTTACACCGGAAATCACGAAAGAATTTCAAGCGGAAATGAAACGGCTCGCCGATGTGATTCATGGCAATGCCGATATCCAAAAACGGACAGGCCATGCGTCAGGTGTTTACCGGGCGGATATATCACCGTATGTCATTGGCTGGATGCTCGGGATTGAGTGGTATCCGTATATGGTCGACAATATGAAAACGAAATACGCCGGCCTTGCCCAATATGACGGCGAGTTTGTCCGCACAGAAAAAGCGGAGCCGATGGAAATCTGGCTGGCCGAGCAAATGGATACAATGATGAAATATGAAGCTGACACCTATAAGTGGACACGGCCGATGAGCTTTACAAACTGGGTAACAACAGACCTGCTGGAGCATCCGGCTGAACCGCAGGAGCAGGAAGACCTGGTATCGGTTAATCCGAATACGATCAAGCCGAAAAGGGAAACCCCGCTGTTTGCTTCGTACCATGTGTATCCGTATTACCCTGACTTTTTGAATTTAGAAGAAAAGTATGTAACGTATAAGGATTTCCGAGGTGAAAACAACAGCTATGCCGGGTACCTGCATGATCTCCGCGAGGCACATGACATGCCGGTTTTGATTGCAGAGTTTGGCCTTCCTGCTTCACGCGGCATGACGCACCGCAATACCTTTGGGCTGAACCAGGGCTTTATAAGCGAGCAGCAGCAGGGAGAAGGGCTTATTCATATGTATGATGATATTCTGGCTGAAGGGATGATGGGCGGCCTTGTTTTTACCTGGCAGGATGAGTGGTTTAAGCGGACCTGGAATACGATGGACCTTGATGATCCAGAACGGCGTCCGTACTGGTCCAACGCCCAGACAAATGAGCAGCAGTTCGGGCTCTTAAGTTTTGACCGCCTCCGTATTAAAACAGACGGGGATATAAAAGACTGGGAGGACATTCAGCCGTTTTACAAGGGAAACGACAGCCTGTATGTCACACATGATGAGCGCTATCTGTATATCCGCTCGAAAATGTCCAATGGCCGGATGCCGGAGTTTTATTTCGATGTGCATCCAGCCATTGGAAGCGAGAAAGAGGATGGCCTGTCATTTGCTTCGAATGATATTGACTTTGTTCTTTCATTCGATGGAAAAAACAAAGGCACCCTCCAGGTAAATGCTTATTATGATACTTTCTTGTACCAGTATGGATTTGACGTTCCGATGCTGAAGCCGGTGCCTGAAAAGCCGGCGAACAACAGCAGCGACTTTAACCCGGTCCGCCTGGCCCTGAATAAAGAAATCACCCGTCCGGATACAGATGAAGTGCTTCCGTTTGATTATTATGAAACGGGAGTCATGCGGTTTGGCAATGGCAATCCAAAATCGTCTGAGTATGATTCTTTATCCGATTACTATGTGGATAACGAAACAGGGAATATCGAAATCCGTATTCCATGGCTGTTATTAAATGTGAAGGACCCGAGCAGCCTGAAAGCAGCGGGAGATATTTTCAAGGAAGGAATCGAGGCGGAAGAAACAATAAAAGGCATTGGGATTGGCGCCTCTTTTGGAGAAGAGTCAACACTGCCCGCTTCATCAGGCAATGCTGTTCCGAAAATGAACATGTACAAATGGGAATCGTGGAACGGGGACGTTTCTTCAAGAGAAAGATTGAAAAAATCCTATTATCTGCTTCAAGACCGGTTTAAACAAGAAGACCAATAAAAACAAGCGGGCGGCTCTTCAGGGGAGCTGCCCGCTTTCTCATTAAAGAATCGTTTCTACGAGAGACAGTAATTCCATCGGGCTAAACGGTTTTGCCATAAAGTAATCGGCTCCGTGCGACATGGCCAGCTCCCGGTCTGCTTCCTGGGCTTTCGCTGTAAGCATTAGCACGGGAGTTGAATTTCCGTCTTTGCGGATTGTTTCCAATACTTCCATTCCTGTTAAATGGGGCATCATATAATCAAGGATGATCAAGTCATATGTCTGCGTCCGGGCACAATTAAGCGCTTCTTGTCCGTCTTCCGCTTCAGTAATATCAAAATCATCTTCAAGTGTATCCACAATTAACATACGCAGAATGTCTTCATCATCCGCTACTAAAATCTTTTTCAATTCAGCCTACCTCCATGTTGTTTAAGTCGAGATTCCTTTCCGCTTCATATCGCCCCAATGCTGTTTTTTTCGGAAAGCCGCAAAAATCCCTTGAATCCGCCAAATAACCATAAGCGGACGATACCAAAAAGCTTCTGTCAGTGCCCAGCCGTACAAGCGGATTAAATGAGAAACCTTTGGATATTTATGAAGCGTTAATTCTTCCAAAAGAACGGCCAGGGCAGAAATAAGCGATCCGTAAAAAATCGTAACCAAAAACAAAATGCCGGCAATTTTCGGATCAATCAATGAAAAGAAAAAGCCGCCGAAAATAAGAAAATAACCGCAGAATTCAAAAATGGCCCCGAGCAGTTCCACAAATAAAAAGTAAGGCATAGACACCAGTCCTACCGAGCCGTATGACGGATTGAGCATCATTTTTTTGTGCGTCCAGAGCGTCTCGAACAATCCTCGCTGCCAGCGGATTCGCTGTGAGCGCAAAACCTCAAGTGATTCGGGTGCTTCTGTCCAGCAAACAGGGTCCGGAACGTATTCAATTCGCTGCTTTGATTTTTCTTCCTTCAGCAGCCTGTGCAGACGCACCACAAGCTCCATGTCCTCGCCGACCGTTTTTTTGTTGTAGCCGCCGGCGCGGATCACCCGTTCTTTATGAAAAACACCGAAAGCACCGGAAACAATCAATAAAATATTCATTCGGCTTAAAGCCAGACGGCCGATCAAAAAAGCGCGGAAGTACTCGATAATCTGCATAAGGACAACTGGATGCCGCGGCAGGTCAATCGCTTCTACCTTGCTTCTTGAAATGGTCGATCCGTTTGCGATGCGGACCGAGCCTCCTGTTACAATAATCTGGCCGTCTGACTCAATAATCGGCCGCATTGTTTTTAAAAGTGCATCATTCTCTAAAATTGAATCCCCGTCAATAGCACAGAAATAAGGATAAGAGGATAAATTAATCCCCGCGTTCAATGCATCCGCTTTTCCGCCATTTGCTTTCTTAATAAGGCGGATATACGGGAAAATAGCAGACTGGTAAATGGCTTTTACTTCGGCTGTCTCCAGATAAGCCCGAACGGCGAACGGAATTTCAGTCATTTGAAATTCTTCAATCATTCGGGCCGAGGTCTGGTCTTTAGAGCCGTCATCAATCACAATAATCTCTTTTTCAGGGTATTCCAGAGCAAGAAGAGACCGGACTGTACTGACAACCCCTACTTCTTCATTATAAGCCGGAACCAGAATGGAAACAGGGTATGTCCGCTCGCTCCCGGCAATATCTTCTGTCAGCTCGCGGCGGTCCAGCTCGCTTTCCCGGTGTACTTTGCGGAAAGCAAGCAAAAAAAGGACCACATAGCTCAAGCTGGAAATCAACATATAAATAATTGTTACGTAAGAAAGAATAAGGAAAACGATGTTCATTGTCTGGCACCTCCAGGCTGGTAGATCTGCCACTGTGCAGCCATATCCCGTCCATAGCGGTCAGGGTGATTTTCGGCTAAGTGGGCAAGGAGTAAATCTCCATCTGAAAAGTGCGTAAAGGCTTCAGCCGCAGAATAGCGAACCCACCAAACAGAGTCTCCCAACAGTATGCCCAGTGTTTCTTTATATCTGGAAAGCTGTAAAATGCCGGCTATACGCGCAGCAAACATTCGCTCCGCCCAGATTTCTGATTTGAAAAAGGGGGCCAGCAAGTCGGGATCAGACATATATTCAAGCCGGAAAATAGCTTTAAGCGCTTGAATTCTTGTTTCAGCATGCGGGACTGCCAGCTCTTTTTCAACAGCGGGAAGAAAAGCAAGGGACCCGGACTGTCCGACAAAAATCAGCGCTGCATGTTTCAGGGATAAATCCGTACTCTCGAGCGCGGATTGGATTTCTTTCACTGCAGTCTCTTTTTTTAAACGGCTGAAAACATCCGCATACAGCCGGAGAGGCGCATTTGAAAATCGGCTCAATTCGGTGAGCACTTTTGTTTCATCCAATGAAGCAAGAGTCCGGATAAGCTGCCGGGTTTCAGCATCCAGTTTATTCGAGATGGCAAGCTGCTCCAGCAAAACGGGAGACAGGGAAACCATATGGAAGTCTTCAATATAATGGAGGGTGTTTATCCGCTTTGCCCAGTTACGCCGGTTCAATCTTTGGCGGTACGGCTCTGTTAAAAATCTTTCAGACAGCTGTTTCACTAAAGGTGAAGAGTGCGCTTCTTTTGTAAAGGCTACATAGCCATTTAATAACCGCTCCAGTACCACTTCCTGGTGCTTGATTGAACGAATAGCATAAAAAAAGCGCACATCAGATGGCTCCATCATATAAGAACTGAACGGCTCCACTAAATGGTTATACTGGCTTTCTACTTCTTCCTCGTAGCGCTGCCGCCTTTTTTTGCGGATCACCAGATAACAGAGAAGCACAATTTGCAAAAGAAAGAGAGAAGCAGTCAGCAGCAGGAAAAAGGAAAGGGTCATTTAAACATCCTCTTTGTCAGGCGCTGTACCCGGGCCACCACTTCCTGAGGATGAAATGGCTTCACAATGTAATCATCTGCTCCGCTTTTTAAAGCCAGGACAATATCTGCTTCATTTGTACGTGCTGTCAGCATGGAAATGACAATATTGTCATCCGGAAACCGTTTCCGGACATTGGTCAGCACTTCAAGCCCGTCCATTTTCGGCATGATGCCATCTAAAAGAATCATATAATTTTCATCCGGCTTGTACCAATCTGATTCCAAAAAAGAGATACCATCGGGATATTCATGAATGAGAACGTCAATTTCATTTGGTTTCCATCCGGCGAATTGTTTCGACAGCATTTTTCGCACAAGCAGGTCATCATCGACAATCATAATGTTTAAATGACGTTTTACATCGCCGCTGTCAAGAGCGTAAACAACAGACTGGTTCCGCCCGTTTCGCTTGGCTTTATAAAGTGCTTGATCCGCTTCGTTTAAGACGGTCGCTTCATCAATTCGATACTCGGACACGCCCGCTGAAAATGTTACGTGAAACGGATCAAAAGGCGGAATAGTAAAAGCGGTTTCCGCAAATTTTGAGCGAATCCGTTCAATTAAAACAATCGCTTCTGCTGGAATGGTATCCGCCAAAAGCAAAGCGAATTCTTCACCGCCGTATCGGAAGAAATAATCTGTTTCCCGCTTCATTCTTAAAACGAGCGAGCTGAAGCTTCGCAAAACTTCATCGCCGGCAGGGTGTCCATACTGATCGTTTATTTTTTTGAAATGATCCAAATCCAGCATAACGAGCGAATATGTATGCCGCTTACGTTCAGCCAGAGCTGACATTTGAGAAAGAGTCTGTGTAAATTGCCGGCGGTTTCCGGCACCTGTCAGTTCATCGGTTAAAGCGGACTGCCAGATGGCAGACCTGTATTTTAACCTATTAGAGACGTAAGGAATGAAAACGTTTATGTTAATTGGCTTTGGAATAAAGTCCATCGCGCCCATTTCATAGGCTTTGCTGAAATTTTCAGCCCGTCCATCTACGCTGACCAGGGTAATCGGCACATGTCGGCTTCTGGCAATATCGTTAATCTGCGTTAAAATATCAAAGCCATTCATATCCGGCAGCTGCGCATCCATAATAACCATATGAGGCTGAAGCGTATAAAACAGCTCTACACCCCGTTTGCCGGTTAATGCGATAACAGCCTGTACACCGTTTTCCTCGAGCGTCTCTTTTATATAGGAGGCAAACTCGGCATCTTCATCAATAATTAAAACAAAAGAGCCGTTTTCCTCAATAGAAACAGGGACTTCTTCGATTTCTTCTTCTAAAACTGCATTTTCTTCATTACTGTGAAAAAAGCTTCTCATCAGCGAAATGAAATTTTTTAACGAACGAACCGGAATTAACGTTTCGCTAGTGTCGGATAGATTTTCCAGCTGTGAAGAGCAAAAGGAAGACATCTCATCTAGTCCGATTGTACCGGCAGTCCCTTTCATAGTATGAAGAAAGCGGTACAAATCCTTCTCTTGAATATGCTCTTGTTCAAACCAGCCGGAAAATTCTTTTTCCATTCGTTTAGAAAGCATTGCCCGGTAATCATTTCGAGCCATTTATGTCAATCCCCTCAAAAATAGTAAAAAGGTTCTTTCTCTTATTCTACCCCATTATACTAAATGTATCACCCGGCAAATAGATTGAATACGCTTTGTTTGAGCAGGAAAAAAATCGGGGAATATATTAAATAGGAAATTGAAGGTAAAGGAGACGTAAATTTATGAAGCCAATCGGTACAGCGATCATTGGATATGGTTTTTCAGGGTCTACTTTTCATTCCCCTTTTTTAAAAACAATGGAAGAATTCGAGGTTGTTTGTGTACTGTCTTCTAATGAAGAAAAAGTAAAAAAGAACCTGCCGGATACGGATGTGGAGCAAGCAATTGACGAGGTTATCAAACGGGATGACGTAGAGCTTATTGTCGTGACGACGCCAAGCAGCCTTCATTTTGATATAACCAAAAAAGCGCTTCAGGCAGGAAAACACATCGTGCTGGAAAAACCGATGGTGCCGACGTCAAAGGAAGCAGAAGAGCTGACTGCCTGCGCCAGAGAACATGGCGTGATGCTGAGCGTATTTCAGAATCGCCGTTACGATGGGAACTTTCTGACAGTAAAGAAGCTGATAGATGAAGGGAAGCTCGGTGATATTTATTTCTATGAAGCTCACTATGACCGGTTTGAGCCAGCCGTGGCCAAGGGCTGGCGGGAAGAAAACAAGCCTGCTTCGGGTGTTCTTTATGACCTTGGTGCCCATTTAATTGATCAGGCATTGGCACTGTTCGGTATGCCGGACAGCATAACGGCGGACATCCAAAAACAGCGGCCGGAAGCCATTGTCGATGATTATTTTCATCTTATTTTAACATATGGAACAAAGCGGGTTACTCTGCACAGCAGCATGCTGTCTTTTGAACAGGGCTCTAAATACAAAGTGCACGGCAGCCAGGGAACGTTTATGAAAAAAGGGGAAGACCCGCAGGAGGCGGAATTGCTGGCAGGAAGCCTGCCGGATGGCCCCGATTGGGGAATGGATTCAATTGACCAGTATGGAACTCTTTATACAAGCAGCGGAAGTGAAAAAATTGTAACCCTTCCCGGCGACTACCGCCATTATTACCGGGAAGTGTACGAATGCATTCGCAACGGAAAACCGTGCTCGGTAGCAGGAGAAGATGGCATCAAGACAGCGCGGATTATTGAGGCGGCCCTTGAAAGCAGCCGGGAAAAAAGGACAATTGAATTATTCAAAAAGCTGCGATGAATAATAGATAACAGCCGATTCAGGCTGTTATTTTATATGTGAAAAAGAGAGCAATCGTTTGCGTAAAGATTCCGAATATTTCGTTGTATATACAAGGAATTAAATGGTTGATACATATGTGATGAAAGGCTTTACAAAAAATATGCAAACGATTTCTCAAAAAGTGTTGACGTTTTCATGAAAGCGGTGTTATAGTTGTTTCAGAAGTTGAAAGCGATTACCGGTTTCAACCTAAACTAAAAAGACTGCAAAGGGGTAGATGACGTGTTTAAGAAAAAAGCATTGGTACTTTCATCCGCATTGTTACTTGGCCTTGCCGGCTGTTCCACAGCTGAAAAAGATGAGAACGCATCAGGAGGCTCCGGCGGCGGAAGCGGCGATCAAACAGTTGTAGATATCTTTCAGTTTAAGGTAGAGTTCAAGGAACAGTTTGAAGAGCTTGCCAAGCAGTATGAGGAACAAAATCCGGATGTTGATATTAAGGTTGAAACAGTCGGCGGCGGTAACGACTATGCTTCAGCGCTGAAATCAAAATTCGCTTCGGGCGACGAGCCGGCTATCTTCAATATCAATGGAGCGGTTGATGTACAGCAATATCGCGACAGATTAATAGACGTAAGTGATACAGAAGCGGCCGGAGCGGCACTTGACGGTACATTAGAAAGCGTAACGGAAGGTGAGCAGGTGCTGGGTCTTCCTTATAACCAGGAAGGATACGGATTTGTTTATAATAAACAGATTTTTGAGGAAGCCGGCGTAGATGCCGAGTCTATCAAGTCAATGGAAGACTTGACAAAAGTCGTTGAAACGCTTGACAGCAAAAAGGACGAGCTTGGTATTGATGCTGTGTTCGCTTTTGCAGGCAAGGAAAAATGGACAGAAGGAAACCACGGCTCTAACTCTTTCATGGCAGATGACTTCGAAGGAAGTGTGATGAAAGCGTTTGAAGCAAAAGAAACGCCATTTACAAAAGCGGATCAATACAAAGAGTATATTGACCTGCAAAATAAATACTCTGTACAGCCGGTCTTGAGCCTTGACTATTCACAGCAGGTAGAAGAGCTGTTTTCAACAGGCCGTGTGGCAATGATCAAGCAAGGAAACTGGGTATATCCAACGATCGAGCAGATGGACCCGGAACTTGCTGAAAATGTCGGCATCTTCCCGATTCCAGTAGACGGCGAAATGAAAATGCCGGTTGGTGTTCCACAGTACTGGGCGGTCAATAAAAACGCCGAAGAAGAAGAACAGCAGGCTGCAAAAGACTTCCTTGACTGGCTTTACACTTCTGATGAAGGAAAAGAAGCGGTGTTGACGCAATTTAAATTTATTCCGGCTTATGAAGGATATGATGCAGACAAAGTTGCCGATCCGCTTTCAAAAACCATTTATGAATATGCAGAAGCAGGCAACACACAGGGCTGGGTATTCCTTGGCTACCCTGTAGGCTGGAGCGATATCTTAGGCGCGCATCTTCAAAAATACCTTGCTGGCGAAGCTTCATGGGAAGAAGCAATTCAAGCAGCAAAAGATGACTGGAAAAAAGCGCGCCAGTAAGCCACTGAAAACAGAAAAAGATAACGGGCTTTCTGCTCTGTTATCTTTTTCTTTCCCTAAATTAAACTGAAACGAGGTTTAACCAGCATGAGAAACAAAGATTTTGCGTTTTGGCTTTTCCTGGCGCCTGTTCTGTTTGCGCTTGGAACCGTTGTGCTGCTGCCCTTGATTTATGGCATTGTGTACTCATTTACAGACTGGGACGGAGTGAACGCGGCTGAATTTATCGGCGTTAAAAACTATATCGAGCTGTTCAGCGATCAAAGCTTTTTAAATTCACTCTGGTTCACGTTTAAATTCTCCATTGCTTCTGTTATTGTGATCAACATTATGGGGCTCGGCCTCGCCATGCTTGTTACATCCTACATTAAATCCAAGAATGTGCTGCGGACGATCTTTTTTATGCCAAACCTGATCGGCGGATTGATTCTCGGCTTTATCTGGCAGTTTATTTTTACAAAAGCGTTTGATGCGATTGGCCGGGCAACAGGCATTGAGTGGCTGCAGGGCTGGCTTTCCGATTCGCAAACGGGATTCTGGGGAATGGTGATCCTGATGAGCTGGCAGATGGCTGGTTACATTATGATTATCTATATTGCATATCTGGAAAATGTGCCGAAAGACTTGCTTGAAGCGGCGGAAATCGATGGCGCCAACCCATGGCAGCGTTTCCGTAACATCACCTTCCCGCTTGTTATGCCGGCGTTTACCGTCAGCTTATTTTTGACCCTGTCCAATGCTTTTAAAATTTATGATCAAAACCTGTCACTTACAAACGGCGGTCCCTTTGAATCTACGAAAATGGTCGCAATGGACATCGTTCAAACAGCGTTTCAGTTAAACCAGATGGCGGAAGCGCAGGCAAAAGCGGTTATCTTCTTTATCATTGTCGCCATTATTTCACTGACGCAGGTTTACGTTAACAAGAAAAAGGAGGTAGAGATGTAATGAAAAAGTCGGGAAAAAGATGGACCCTGGAGATTATTGGCCTTTTGCTGGCTCTTCTTTGGATCTCGCCTTTCTACTTAATGATTGCCAACGCGTTTAAAACAAAACGCGAGATTTTTACTAATACATTGAAGCTGCCAGAAACCTTTACGTTTGATAACTTCAAGCAGGCCTTTGAAGAACTGACCTTTTTGCAGACGTTTATGAATTCAATGCTTGTAACAGTCCTGAGCGTGGCGATTATTCTCTTTTTCTCCGCGATGGCAGCTTATGCACTGTCACGGAACGGAAGCAAGCTGAGCAACATTCTTTTCTTCGTCTTTGTTGCTGCCATGCTGATCCCATTCCAGTCGGTTATGATCCCGCTCGTTTCTATTTTTGGAAAAGTAAACGCGCTTAACTTTTACGGGCTTATCTTTATGTATCTCGGATTTGGCTGCAGCCTGTCGATTTTCCTTTACCACGGTGCCTTAAAAGGGATTTCGAAGTCGCTGGATGAAGCAGCAACGATCGACGGCTGTAACCGGTTCCAAACTTTCTGGTACATTATTTTTCCTCTTTTAAAGCCAATTTCGATTACAGTAGGGATTTTGAATGTGATTTGGATCTGGAACGACTTCCTGCTGCCGTCCCTTGTTATCAGCGGAGATGGAACGGATACAATCCCACTAAAGCTTTTCTTATTCTTTGGCCAATACACAAAGCAGTGGCATCTTGCTCTTGCCGGCCTGACGATTTCCATTATTCCGGTTATTATCGCGTACTTTTTTGCCCAGAAGCAAATTATCAAAGGAGTATCCGAGGGAGCGGTCAAATAATCGAAATCGCCTTTGGAAAGGCTGCCCCAGTGCGAGACTAATAGGACCGGCTGCGGCACCGTATAAACAGGAAACCTTTATTGTTGACTGTGTATAAAGACGGACAGCCTTCAGTAGTTTCTATTCGATTTTCTTTTGAAAACGATATACTTTCTTATTTTTTGAAAAATGGTACTATAAACAAGAAAAGGGAGGATTCGGTCATGGCTGTAACAATAAAAGATGTGGCAAAAAGGGCGCAGGTTGCACCGTCGACTGTCTCCCGTGTTATTGCAGATCATCCAAAAATTACGCAGGAAACAAAAGAAAAAGTAAGAAAAGTGATGCAGGAGCTTGGCTACCATCCGAATTTGCTGGCAAGAAAGCTTGTCACACAGTCCTCGCAGACAATCGGGATTATTCGGAAAACTTCATCAAAACGATCGCTGTCTGATCCGTTTTTTCCGGTAGCTCTCCAGGGGATGAGCGATTTGCTGCACGAAAAGAAATACAGCGTTTTAATGACATGCGGTGAATCAGATGAAGAGATTTATCATGAAGTGGTCAATATGGTGCAGGGGAAAAGCGTTGATGGCATGATTATGCTTTATTCCCAGGATAATGACCCGGTGCTGCAACTGCTTTTAGAGCAGGATTTCCCGTTTGTTATGATTGGCAGGCCAACAGACCACATAGATAAAGTCATGTATGTGGATAATGATAATGTAAAAGCGGCGCGCGATATTACCGACTATTTAATCCGGGCGGGCCATGAGTATATTGCTTATGTTGGCGGCGATCCGAGGTTTGAAGTTCATAAAGATCGTGAACAAGGATATAAACAGGCTTTAAAGCTTGCGGACATCCAGTCGGAACTACTTTTTAGAAAAGAAATTTCAAGAGACAGCGCAAGAGAAACGGTCGCCGAGATTCTGGAAATGAATCCGAGGCCAACAGCCATTGTAACAACGGATGAGTTAATGGGCATGAGCCTTTTGTCTGCTCTGTACGAGCGGGGAATTCGTGTGCCGGATGAAATGGCGATTACTACTTTTATGGATTCAATGCTGTCTGAGCTTTCCAGCCCTCCGATGACGACCGTGGATATCCATGCTTTTCAGCTCGGCTTTGAAGCAGCGAAAACGCTTGTTGACCTTTTGGAAAAACCGGATATGATGAAACGAAATATTCTTGTGCCAACATCCATTGTGGTGCGGGAATCATGCAGAAAAAATAAAACGAATGGGGCGATGATATGAAAGTAACAGTGTGGAACGAATTTCGTCATGAAAAAAACAAAGACACCGTTAAAGAGATTTACCCCGACGGTATCCACGAAGTGATTGCCGGCTTTTTGAAGGAAGAAGGCCGCACCGTTCAAACAGCAACACTGGATGAAGCAGAACACGGGCTGACAGATGACGTACTCAATAATACCGATGTCCTTTTATGGTGGGGGCATGTCGCGCATGAAGAAGTCAGTGATGAAATCGTAAAGAAAGTGCAGCAGCGTGTGCTTGATGGGATGGGGCTGATTGTTCTTCATTCCGGCCATTTTTCAAAAATCTTTAAAACACTAATGGGCACTTCCTGCGACTTGAAGTGGCGTGAAGCAGGGGAAAAAGAGCGTCTCTGGGTAGTAGACCCCGCCCACCCGATCGCAGAAGGCATTGGGGAGTATTTCGAATTGGAGCATGAAGAAATGTACGGGGAGCACTTTGACATTCCAGCTCCGGATGAACTTGTTTTTATGAGCTGGTTTGAAGGCGGAGAAGTATTCCGCAGCGGTGTTACATACAAACGGGGCAACGGCAAAATCTTTTACTTCCGACCTGGACATGAAACACATCCTACATACTATAACGAGAACGTCCAGAAAGTAATTCAAAACGCAGTAAAATGGGCTGCGCCTGTTAAACGGGAACGCCCGGTCTACGGAAACGCACAACCAATTGAAACGTTAAAAGGAGAATAACGGTAATGTCTATACTTAAAATAGGAGTGATCGGCTGTGGAAGCATTGCCAGACACCGTCACATTCCAGAATATGCAGCAAATGAAAATGTGGAAATTGCCGCTTTTTGCGATATTGTAGAAGAGCGCGCGCAGGAGTATGCAAAGCAATACAATGCCATAGCTTATACAAGCTATGAGGAGCTGCTCGCTAATGAAGACATTGATGCGGTAAGCGTTTGTACACCTAACTCCCTGCATGCGCCGATTTCCATTGCGGCGCTTCAGGCAGGAAAGCATGTTCTTTGTGAAAAGCCGATGGCTACGTCCCGTGAAGAAGCAGATGCTATGATTCAAGCAGCAGAAGCAAGCGGCAAAAAATTAATGATTGCCCACAACCAGCGCTTTGTTGCTTCCCATGTGAAAGCACGCAGCATTATTGAAAGCGGCACACTCGGAAAGATTTACAGCTTCCGCACCGCATTTGGCCATGGCGGGCCGGAAAATTGGAGTGCAGACGGAACCGACAGCTGGTTTTTTAAAAAAGAATTGGCCTTTATCGGAGCGATGGGAGACCTTGGCGTTCATAAAACCGATTTAATGCGGTATTTGATCGGCGAGGAATTTGTGGAAGCAGCCGCGTTTGTAGAAGGATCGGCAAAAGCAAATTCGACTGTTGATGATAATGCAGTCTGCATTTTAAAATCAGAAAGCGGCATTATCGGTACACTGGCTGCGAGCTGGGCCTATAATGGCGGCGAGGATAACTCAACCGTTATTTATGCGGAAAACGGTATCCTGCGGCTGGAAGATGATCCAGACTATTCGCTTATTATTCAATACAAAAATGGCAGCAGCGAGCGCCACAGCCTGGGAGCCATTCAGTCAAATGAAGAAGGCAAGCAGTCAGACTCACGTGTAGTAGAATACTTTGTCCACAGCATTCTTGAAAACAAAACACCGCCTGTCTGCGGGCAGGAAGGCAAAAAATCACTCCAGGTTATTTTGGCAGCACTTGAATCAAACGAAACGAAACAAATCGTCCGTATTTAATGGAAGAGGTGACCCAACATGACAAAACTGAGAATCGGCGTTTTAGGCACAGGCGCGATTGCGATGGAACGGCATATTCCTGCTTTTAAGCATGTAAAGGAAGCAGAAATCACGGCTGTGATGGATGTAAACGAAGAGCGTGCGAAGGAAGCCGCCGAAAAATTCGGCGTCAAGTATGTCTGCACAAGCCTTGAAGAAATGCTGGGCAAGATTGACGCTCTTTTAATTACAACGCCGAATAAATTTCATGCGCCTGCTGCCGTCCAGGCATTAAATGCCGGTGTTCACGTCATGTGTGAAAAACCAATGGCATTGAATACAAAAGAATGCGAGGAAATGGTGGCTGCAGCCAAAAAATCCGGGAAGGTCCTGCTTATTGCTTATCACTGGCGGTTTATGAAGGAGTCCCGGGCGGCGAAAAAGCTGATCGACAGCGGGGAAATTGGCCGGCCGCTTGTAATTCGGATTAAATCAATGCGGCGCCGGAAAGTGCCCGGCTGGGGCGTATTCACGAACCGCGAGCTGCAGGGCGGCGGCGCACTCATTGATTATGGCTGCCATTTGCTTGATTTAGCCATGTGGCTGACAGGGAGCTCAAAGCCGTACGAAGTAAGCGGGACGACATTCAATCACTTGAGCATGCAAAAGGATATGGTGAATGAATGGGGTACAATCAATCCGGCGACATTTGAAGTGGAAGACCATGCGACAGCTTTTATCCGTCTTGAGAATGGAGCAGTCGTTATGCTGGAAACGTCATGGGCGGCAAACATTCCGGAAGACGAAGAGACGATCAGCATTTCGGGCACGGAAGGCGGTATTGAAGTTTTTCCGCTCCGCTTAAATAAATCCCAGCACGGTGTTCTTGTTAATTCCGAGATTGCCTGGATTCCAGAAGAAAAACCATTCGCGATCCTGCAGGCGGAACATTTTGTTTCCTGCTGCTTTGGAGAAAGCACGCCAATGTCAAGTCCGGAAGAATCCATGTATGTAACAAGCATTATTGACTCTGTCTATGAAAGTGCCAAAATTGGCCACAGTGTTAGAATCAGATAAAAAGAAAGAAAAATCGCCGATTTCACAGCAGTAAGCATAAGGCGGCCCTATTAAAAGTATCGACATTAAAAAAGGAGTGATCGACTTGAAGTTAGGTGTATTTACGGTTCTTTTTGCGAATAAATCGTTTGAAGAAATGCTGGATCATGTGAAAGCAGCCGGATTGGATGCCGTGGAAATCGGCACAGGGTGTTATCCGGGCAATGTCCACTGCCCGCTTGATGAATTGCTGGAGGATGAAAAGAAACGCGCCGATTATCTTCAGGCCGTTACATCCCGCGGCCTTACTATCAGCGCATTCAGCTGCCACGGCAACCCGCTGACGCCGGACAGGGACTTTGCGGAAGAATGTGATTCAGTACTGCGCAAAACAATCAAGCTGGCTTCTCTTTTAAACGTGCCGGTTGTCAACTGCTTTTCCGGTACGCCGGGTGACTCGGAAGAAGCAAAGCAGCCGAACTGGCCGGTTGTTCCATGGCCTCCTGAATACCATGATATTTTAACCTGGCAGTGGGAGAAAAAATTGATCCCATACTGGAAGGAAATTGGCGAGCTTGCTAAAAGCCATAACGTGAAAATTGGTTTAGAGCTGCATGGCGGGTTTCTTGTGCACACGCCTTATACAATGCTGAAGCTTCGTGAAGCAACCTGTGACGCGATCGGCGCCAATTTAGATCCAAGCCATATGTGGTGGCAGGGAATCGATCCGGTGGCAGCGATTAAAATTCTTGGCAAAGCCGGCGCCATTCATCATTTCCATGCAAAAGACACGTACATTGACCAGGATAATGTGAATATGTACGGCTTAACAGATATGCAGCCATATGGAAATGTTCAGACACGCTCATGGACATTCCGCAGTGTCGGCTGCGGCCACAGCCTGCAGGAATGGTCAGATATGATGAGTGCTCTTCGCATGTACAACTATGATTATGTTGTAAGCATTGAGCATGAAGACCCTATTATGTCCATTGATGAAGGATTCAGCCGTGCCGTGAAAAATTTGAGTGATGTGCTGATCCGTGAATCAGCGGGAGAAATGTGGTGGGCTTAAAAAGTGAAGAGGACTGGCGGCTTTGCCGTCAGTCCTCTTTGCTTTTGTCTTTTCCTATCATGTAAGATTCCTTTTAAAAAGAAGTGTAAAGAGCTGCGGGCTGGCGGCTTCGCTAACAGCCGGAGCGAACGCTGAACCACCAAACCATCGCTTCGCACCGCTTGTTTCAGCTCGTCCACTCGTCCTGAGGGAATCTTCGCCGCCAGCCCTCCGCCCAATCCTTTTCAGGAAAGAAGAGACGATGAACGAACAATGGCGCTTTGTTCCTTGTGACGAAAGAGAAAAACAAATTTTGCTATTTTCCTCCCCGCAAAGGCGGCAGGCGCGGGGCGTAGATTCCGATGGGACTGAGATCGGTGGAGCCGGCAGGCGGAGACGAGCTCAGCGCCTGACCCGTGGAACGCGCAGCCCCGAGAATGCCGCTTGACTTACCGGGGCTAAGCCCTGTTCTCCTACGCTTTCTTTGAGAAACCATATGTAAAATCACATGAGATTATTTTTAAAATTCAGTATACTGATAGAGAAAAAAGCAAAAGTGATCTGTAGAGTGCAGAAAGCGTTGCTTATTGAAAAGAGGCAGCAGAAATGAAGAGTATTGAGAAAATTTATACAAGAGCCCTGATGACGGAAAAGCTCGTACCCGATAAAACCCGTTTTCATTTTTTTGATAAGGGAAAAAACCGTTATATTTCTATTCCAAAACAGGATGTAACCGAAAAAGAACAGCAGCTTCTTTCTCACTTTTTTATTCCAGTTGAGCAGGAGCAGGGGATAAGCCAGCTGTCTTCTCTCGGGCAGATGTGGTGGGATTTTCTTATGGGCCAGGCAGGCTGCCCGGCTGTAAAAGCGGAGCGGGTGCGGTTTTTATATGTAAAACTATCAGAAAATGACCAAAGCAGTTTTTTCGAAGCAGTTGATACATTTTTCGATCATGCTATTCTTACAGTCTGGATGGGAGAAAGGGAGTGCATCCTGATAGAAGAAGAGTCTGATTATCCTATTGGGAAAGAAGAAGCACAAACGTTTTTAGACGTGCTTGCAGCGGACTTTTATATAGCAGGCCGGCTGTTTATCGGCAGATTTGCACCCGCCACTGAGCCGTTAAGGAGCCTATATGAAAGAGAAAAAGAAGCGGCCCGAAAAGCAGAGCTGTTTATCCCGGAACAGCGGGTAACAACAATTGAAATGGTCATTCCGCACTTGTTTTTAGCCGAAAACGGCCCGGAGCTGTCAGACTTGTTTGCAGAAGAAAAAGAATTGTTCGAAGCAGATGATGATTTGCGGAATACACTTCAATTATTTATCCAAAACCACTTGAATGTGAGCCAGACGGCCAAACAGCTTCATCTGCACCGGAACAGCCTTCAGTACCGGATTGACCGTTTTATTGACCGGACCGGCATTGATGTGCGTTCGTATGAAGGCGCCCTGCTTGTTTATATGATTTGCTTAATGAGTGTTCAAAAAAAATGACAACGTGCACAATATAGAATGGGTATATTTGTGCACCCTGTCCATTTTTATTTCATCTGTAAGCGAATACAATAAAAACAAGAAAACGGTTACAGGAGGAATAATAAAATGGCAGAACTTCAATTAAACAATATCTATAAAGTATACGATGGAGATGTAACAGCAGTTGAAGATTTTAATCTTCATATTCAAGATAAAGAGTTTATCGTTTTCGTTGGTCCGTCAGGCTGCGGTAAATCAACGACACTTCGAATGATTGCCGGCCTTGAAGAAATTTCAAAAGGCGATTTTTATATTGATGACCGCCGCGTCAATGATGTGGCACCGAAAGACCGCGATATTGCGATGGTTTTCCAGAACTACGCCCTTTATCCGCATATGACGGTTTATGATAACATGGCATTTGGCCTGAAGCTCCGTAAAATGCCAAAAGAAGAAATTAAACAGCGCGTTGACAACGCAGCGCAGATTCTTGGTTTAACTGAATACTTAAAACGGAAGCCAAAAGCACTTTCTGGCGGTCAGCGCCAGCGTGTTGCCCTTGGCCGTGCGATTGTCCGTGATGCCAAAGTATTCTTAATGGATGAGCCGCTTTCCAACCTGGATGCGAAGCTTCGCGTACAAATGCGCTCTGAAATTATTAAACTGCATCAGCGTTTGCAGACAACCACAATCTACGTAACGCATGACCAAACAGAAGCATTGACAATGGCGACAAGAATTGTTGTTATGAAAGCCGGTAAAATCATGCAGATCGGTTCGCCAAAAGAAGTTTACGAGAATCCAGAAAACGCCTTTGTTGCCGGGTTTATCGGCTCGCCTCCAATGAACTTCTTTAATGCACAGCTTGGCGATGGATTTGTTACAATCGGCTCGCAAAAGCTTGATGTACCTGAAGGGAAAATGCGCTATCTGCGTGATCAGGGCTATGTGGGTAAAGAAATTATCCTCGGTGTCCGTCCGGAAGACATTCATGATGAACTCGTTTTCCTGGAAGCATCCCAGCAATCGTCGTTTGAATCAACAGTTTCCGTATCTGAGCTTCTCGGTGCAGAAATCATGGTATATTCAGACGTTGCCGGCCAGAACTTTGTCGCACGCCTTGATTCACGCCTGGACATTGCGGCCGGTGAAAAAATTCAGCTGGCGTTTGATATGAACAAAGCGCATTTCTTCGATGCTACATCAGAAGTTCGCATTCGCCCATAACATGGACTTTAAGCAGGAAGCGGCAGCCGCTTCCTGCTTTTCTACTTTGGAGGATATACATATGAAAAAGCAGCCGGTTTTATTTCTCAGCTTGTTTTTATTCTTTTTTCATTCATCAGTGGCATTGACCGCTACGTTTTTGCCTTCTTATTTTCAGGAGAAAGGGCTCTCTGCTTCAGAGATCGGCTGGCTTATGGCAATAGGGCCTTTTACCGCTTTGTTTTCCCAGCCGTTCTGGGGGTATATGAGCGATAAACATAAAACGGTTAAGCGCATGGTGATGATCTGTGCAGGCAGCTTGATTATTATGAGTTTTTTCTTATTTCAAGCCGAATCATTCTGGATGCTGCTGCTTATCGCGGCGATCTTCTTTTCTTTTCAGTCTCCGGCAGGCGCGCTTGGTGACAGCTTATCACAAAAAACAGCTGTGCTTCACCATGTGCAGTTTGGCCAGATCCGAATGTGGGGATCAGTCGGTTTTGCGGTCACTTCTCTTCTGGGAGGCTTTATTTTGGGCCAGTTAGGGCTTGGATACTTGTTTTATTTATATCTCATTTATGCAATTTTCACATTTATAGTTATTCAAAAAATTAGTGATGTGCAGGCATCGTCCAAAATTATCAATATGAAGGAAGCCGCAAAAGTGGTCAGCCGGCCCGAATTTTTATGGTTCTTGCTTATTATTATGCTTGTAACCACTACGCATCGGGCGAATGATATGTTTATGGGCCTGTACATTACGGAACTCGGCGGTTCTGCATCACAAATTGGACTGGCCTGGTTTATAGGTGTAGCATCAGAAGCGCTGCTTTTTATGTTCAGCGCTTACTGGATTCGTTTGTTTAAAAGAAATATCACATTCGTAATTGTGGCTGCGGGCTTGTACGGCTTGCGCTGGATGCTGTTTGCCCTGGCGACAGAGCCCATTCATCTCATTATGCTTCAGCCGCTGCATGGCCTGACATTTGGCGTTTTTTACTTATGTACGTTTCAAATTGTCACAAAACTTATGCCAGATGAATTTTTAGCAACGGGACAGATGGTATTTATTTCTGCTTTTTTCGGTTTGTCTGGAATTATCGGTTCGCTCGGCGGCGGCTGGCTCATCGACCGGACAGGCGGCGCTGCATCTATGTATCAGCTTCTTGGCTGGCTTGCAGCAGCAGGATGTATTGGACTGATTATTTATGATCGATCTGGAAAGAAAAGAAAGAAAAAAATATTGAGGAAAACGGTTTCAATGTGAAGGGAGTGGGGAATTAACAACTATAAGCATACAAAAAGGGAAATGAGAATGTTCATTTCAACATTGTATGAATTGTACAGCAGGAAGAAAGAAGCCTGTGCCGGAACTCCGGCACAGGTTTTTTCTGTGTTAGTTTAGAGGAAAAGCGGGCCAGATGGGAGAATACCGCAGCAGGTCCATGTAATAGCTTATTTTTTTAAAAAAGCTCTTTCTTTTCGTTTTCTGCTCTGGCTCTTTGCTCTCCTTTTTCTCATTTTATTGATTCTTTCCATTTCCTCTTTATACTGTTCCTCCACTTTAGAAGTAGACGGCAGAAACGGCTCCTGATTGTAGTCCGTCCGTTTGCCGTAGCGCAGCATTTCATAAATAATATAGCCATTGTTAGGCTTCCCGTTCTGGGTTTTCATCGGTACAGCGTCAAACAGAACATAATAAAACGCGTAAAATACAAAGCGATCCCAAAACGTGCGGTATTCTTCTAACATTCCATTTGCCAGCATTGCGTTAATGGCTATTGCAGCCGCTACATTTACGAGGATAGGTCCTGCATAAAGAAAAACATACGCTGCTTTCCCGCTTCTTTTTAAAGAATCATAGGAGTACCAGCTGTATACATGATAGTGTTTCCGAATATCAAAAATACTGAACCGAAACAGCCTGGGCCCCGAACCAATTGTAACACGCGGGTTTTTTACTCCCAGGATAAGACTGACTACTAAATAACCGAGCTCTCTTAAAAAGATCACCACAGGCAGGATTATAAATGCCGAAATGGCCAGAGAGAGCAGGTCAGCAAAGCCGAACATCCAATCCCTCCTAAACACTGGATATGCATCTTTTTAAATTACCCTTTCTCTCATCGGATAAATCTTTTCAGATTACCCAGTTTTATTCAATTATGCAGCCGAAGCAAAACTTCCAGAGTCCAGAGCAGACAAAAACTGCGAGAGAGTTAAGAAAGAAGCTATATCTTTTTGCTATATAAGTTGTTAAGTGTTATACAAAATCATTTGTTCAGCTTATATAGAAAAAAATAAATTTCAAAAAACTATTCAAAAACAAACAAATATATAGTAAGATAAAACAAACATAAATAAAAGAAAACGGAGGACGAACAATATGGTTAAAAATTTATGGGATTCCAATGAAGCAGCATCTAAATCAGGTGTGGAAGAACTGGTTTACCGTTCTAATTTAATCGGCTCGGACCGGGCTGTATGCAACTGGGGCGGCGGCAACACTTCTATGAAAACAACAGAAACGGACTTCCGCGGCCGCGAAATTGAAGTGATGTGGGTAAAAGGAAGCGGTTCCGATCTGGCAACAATGAAGGCGGGCAACTTCACCGGTCTTAATTTGGAAGATATCCGCCCATTGATAGAGCGTGATGAAATGCCGGATGCCGAAATGGTTGAGTACCTGACGCACTGCATGATCGACAGCAAGCATCCGCGTATGTCAATTGAAACGCTCCTGCATGCGTTCCTTCCATTTAAGCATGTAGACCATACACATCCCGATGCCATTATCAGCCTTTGCTGTGCGGATAACGGGAAAGAAATCGCCAGAGAAATTTACGGCGACCGTTTTGTGTGGGTTCCTTATGTCCGCCCTGGCTTTACCCTGTCCAAGATGATTGCAGAAGGCGTGAAAAATAATCCGAATGCAGAGCTTGTCCTGATGGAAAAACACGGCCTTGTGACATGGGGAGAAACGTCAGAAGAAGCATACAATCAAACAATTAATATCATTAACGAAGCGGAAGATTATATTCAAAACAAACAAAAAGAAACAGAAGCATTTGGCGGACAGGCGTACGAGCCATTAACGAAGGAAGAACGCGAGAACGTCCTGGCAGCTGTTATGCCGGTCATCCGCGGCGCGGTCAGTGATGAAAAGAAAATGATTTTAACATATGACGATGCGGAGGACGTCCTGGAATTCGTTAACAGCAAAAATGCCGGCACGCTTTCGCAAATTGGCGCGGCCTGTCCGGATCATCTTGTTCATACGAAAATGAAGCCGCTTTACATTGACTGGGACCCGCAAAACGGTACGACAGAAGAGCTCATTGAAAAAGTAAAAGCAGGAGTCGAACAGTTTAAAGCCGAATACAAAGAGTACTTCGAGCGCAATAAAAATGAAGGCGATGTTATGTTTGAAGCAGCACCGCGCGTAACGCTTATTCCAGGTGTCGGCATGGTCAACTCTGGCAAAAACATTACGATGGCAAATGTGAGCGGAGCTCTTTATCACCGTGCGATCGCCGTTATGAAAGGATCAACGGCTCTTGGCGAATTTGTTTCTTTAAGTGAAAATGAATCTTATAATGTTGAATACTGGCCGCTTGAACTGTATAAATTGTCACTCGCTCCGGCCGAAGCGGAATTTTCACGGAAAGTAGCGTTTATTACAGGGGGCGCCGGCGGAATCGGCAGTGCAACAGCCCGCCGTTTAGTAGCTGAAGGAGCGCATGTGGTGCTTGCTGACTTGAATCTTGAAGGCGCTGAAAACGCAGCGGCAGAAATTAATGAGCAGTACAAAGAGCAGCGTGCCATTGCTGTGAAAATGGATGTAACAAGCGAAGAGCAGGTTCAGGCAGCGTTTGCACAGGCAGCCCTTGCTTTTGGCGGTGTCGATTCCATTGTTAACAATGCCGGTCTTGCTACATCAAGCCCATTTGATGAAACCTCTTTAAAAGAATGGAATTTAAACATCAATGTTCTCGGGACTGGATACTTCCTTGTTGCGCGTGAAGCCTTTAAGCAAATGAAGCAGCAGGGTATCGGCGGAAATATGGTTTTTGTTGGGTCGAAAAACTCCGTTTATGCGGGTAAAAATGCATCTGCCTACAGCGCGGTAAAAGCACTTGAAACGCATCTGGCGCGCTGTATTGCAGCAGAAGGCGGCGAATTTGGCATCCGTGTCAATTCTGTTCTTCCGGATGCGGTTCTTCAAGGGTCAGCGATCTGGGGATCGAACTGGCGCAATGAACGGGCAGCAGCCTACGGCATTGAACCGGATCAGCTGGAAGAGCATTACCGGAAGCGGACAACTCTTCTTGTCAATATTTACCCGTCTGATATTGCAGAATCGATTGCCTTTTTTGCATCATCAAAAGCGGACAAAACAACCGGCTGCATGATTACCGTAGACGGCGGTGTGCCGGCTGCATTTACACGCTGATCATTTTTTTTCGGCAGAGGACTGTTTTATGCATGAGAAGCATAAGCGGTCCCGCTGCTTTTGGAACGGAGTAAAGGAGTGAAAGAAATGGCGCATATTGCAGTGGATATCGGAGCTTCGAGCGGCCGGCTTGTTGCGGGTGAAATAAAAGACGGCAAGCTTGTGATGAATGAAATTCACCGTTTTGCAAACGGCTTTCGCGAAGTAGACGGTACGTGCTATTGGGACATTGAGCATTTATTGAATGAGATTATTAAAGGGCTGGCCGAAGCGAAAAAACGCGGCTATGATTCTGTCACAGTCGGCATTGATACGTGGGCGGTTGACTATGTACTGGTTGATGAAAACGGTAACCGCTTGCAGGATGTTGTTGCGTACCGGGACAGCCGGACCGAACAGACAATCAGCAAAGTCAGCCGGCAGATCAGCCAGAAAGAAATCTATGAAAAAACCGGTATTCAATTTTTATCATTTAATACATTGTATCAATTATATGAAGAAAAAAGAGAACTGCTTACTCAGGCCAGGCACATTATGCTTGTGCCTGACTATTTGGGCTACTGCCTGACGGGCCGTGCAGTTACAGAAGTGACAAATGCTTCTACCATGCAAATGCTGAATGTCCAGACGCGTGATTTTGATGAAGAACTGCTGGCATTGTTATCAATTGAACGGCACCAGTTTCCTCCCTTTGCAGAGCCGGGAGAGGAGCTTGGCCCTCTGTTAGCCGAGCGTTTTCCGGGAATAGACCTGCCTGACTGCCGTGTAATGGTGATCGCCTCGCATGATACGGCTTCCGCCATTGCCGGGACACCGGGAGAAGGAGAAAACTGGGCGTATTTAAGCAGCGGTACATGGTCTCTGCTTGGAATCGAATCACCAAAACCGGTTATTAGTGACCTGTCCCTGCAGGATAACTATACAAATGAATGGGGCGTGTTTGGCACCTACCGGTTCTTGAAAAATATTATGGGCATGTGGATTATGCAGGAAGTGCGCCGCCATCTGACGGTTGATTATACGTTTGCTGAATTTGTGGATGAAGCGAGAAAGGTTAAGCACTTCCGCCAGTTTGTCGACTTGAATGATGACCGCTTTTTAAATCCGGCCAACATGGTGGAGGAAATCAAAGCCTATTGCCGGGAAACAAACCAGCCGGTTCCGGAAACAGCCGGTGAGCTGGCGGCGTGTGTATATGATAACCTGGCGATCATTTATGCCATTGCGATTCGGGATTTGGAAGAAATGACCGGCAGAAGGATTGACCGTCTGCATATCGTGGGAGGCGGCGCTAATAATGGACTGCTTAATCAGCTGACTGCTGATGTAAGCGGCAGAACGATTCAGGCAGGGCCTTCAGAAGCAACAGCGGTTGGGAATTTACTGATGCAGATGATTGCTTCAAAAGAGATCAGCAGCCTGCAGGAAGGAAGGGAGCTTATCCGGGCTTCATTCCCGCTTCAGAGTTTTTCGCCGGAGGAGAAGGCGGCGCAGCGGATTGAACAGTTTTACCAACATCGAAAGGGTGAAAAAGTATGAGCGTAAAAGAACAATATGAAGCAGCGAAACAGGCATATGCTAAATGGGGCATTGATGTGGATGCAGCACTTGAAACATTAAAAAACGTACCCGTTTCGATTCATTGCTGGCAGGGTGATGATATTGGCGGGTTTGAAGTAAACAAAAGTGAATTATCGGGCGGGATTGATGTTACTGGAAACTATCCCGGCAAGGCGACAACCCCGCAAGAGCTTCGGGCTGACCTCCAAAAAGCACTATCGCTTATTCCGGGCACGCATCGCGTAAATCTGCATGCGCTGTATGCGGAAACGAACGGCGAAGCAGTGGACCGTGACCAGTTAAAGCCGGAGCACTTTGAAAACTGGGTGAACTGGGCAAAAGAACAGGGACTCGGACTGGATTTTAACCCGACTCTTTTCTCACATGAAAAAGCAGCAGACGGCTTAACATTATCCCATCCGGATGAAGAAATCCGGAAATTTTGGATTGACCATTGCATTGCTTCCCGCAAAATCGGCGAATACTTCGGCCGTGAGCTTGGCACGCCCTGCTTAACAAATGTCTGGATTCCGGACGGCTACAAGGATATTCCAAGTGACCGTTTAACGCCGCGCCAGAGATTAAAAGATTCACTGGATCAAATTTTCGCGGAAGATATTGACGAACAGTACCACCTAGATGCAGTTGAAAGCAAAGTGTTTGGCATTGGTTCTGAGTCATATGTTGTCGGCTCTCATGAGTTTTACCTTGGCTATGCGCTAAAAAACAATAAGCTTTGCCTGCTTGATACGGGGCATTACCATCCGACTGAAACGGTTTCAAACAAAATTTCATCAATGCTGCTTTATTCTGATAAATTGGCCCTGCATGTTTCACGTCCGGTTCGCTGGGACAGTGACCATGTTGTTATTTTGGACGATGAGCTGCGTGAAATTGCGCTTGAAATTGTCCGCAATGATGCGCTGGAAAAGGTGATTATCGGCCTTGATTTCTTTGATGCAAGCATTAACCGCGTGGCAGCCTGGACGATTGGCACCCGCAATATGATTAAAGCATTGCTGTATGCTCTTTTGGTTCCAAATGCCCATTTAAAACAGCTTCAGGAAGAAGGAAACTTCACTGACCGCCTGGCTCTGATGGAGGAATTTAAAACATATCCATTCGGCGCTGTCTGGGACTATTACTGCGAGCAGATGAATGTGCCGGTAAGAGAAGCCTGGCTTGAAGAAGTAAAGCAATATGAAGAAACGGTTTTATCGAAACGTTAATTAAAACAGGCAGAGGATTTTTAAAATCCCCTGCCTGTTTTTTTATAGTTAACATTGGGTATATTGACTTAGTTCCAATAGTTTGGTATTTTAATAGAAGTAGGGGGGAGAAAAGGATGATAAGAAAGCGCATTCAAAGAAAAGGGGTTTTTCCAAAGAAAAAGCGGCAGAGCAATAAAGAACAATCTTCTGGCCGAAAAAAAAGCCGGCATTTTGCGGACAATATGAAGATTAGCCAAAAATATGGAATAGTTTTAACAGGAGTTATCATTTTATTTTTAATCGCAAGCGCTTTCGTAGGCATGACCTTGCTAGAGTTAAACAATAAAATGGATGAACTGGAAAAAAAGGGAGAGTACGCCCTGGAATTAAGTGAAATTGTTTCTGTTTTCCGTGCAAAAGATATGGTAGTCAGTGATTATATCTTTACAAAGGATCAGCAATTGGTTGAAGATTTTGAAGTGCTGAATAACCAGTTTAATGCGCTGAGAGAAAAGCTGGAAAAAGTAATGGTTACACAAGAAAGAGAAGCGATTTTCTTGCAGGTAATGGCAAGCAATAAGGAAATCAACACGCTGTTTCTTGATACAACGATTTACGCAGTAACGGAAGAGAAGGAAACACTAATTACTTATTCACGCGTACGTTCAGCTGAAATTAGATCCATTACAATAGAGTATATTGAAAAGCTGCAGCAGGACTTAAAATCAGAATATGAAGCGTCCGTAGCCGAAGCAAAAGCGGAAACAAAACAGGCACTTATTATTTTAGCTATCTCAATTTTGATCACAATAATAATCAGTATTTTCTTAACACTTTTTATCAGCCGCAGAGTTTCGGGCAAATTAAATGAAGTGGTGCGCACCAGCAATGAAATTGCGAAAGGGAATTTAGCTGTCGAACTGCTTAAAGGAGCCGGAAAAGGGGATATCGGCCAGCTTGTCTCTTCAACAAATTCGATTGCAGAGCAGCTGCGGGGAATTGTCGGCCAGCTGGTGTCAACAGCCGGCGAAGTTAAAAAAGAAAGCCGGATGCTGGATTCGATGTCTGATGAAATCAAGGATGGAAGCGCCCAGATTGCAGCCACAATGAATGATTTGACAGACGGAGCCGGACAGCAGGCAGACGCTGCCGGTGAAATCAGCCATTTGATTGAAGAGTTTAATCAGGAAATCACAAAAACACGCGAAGAAAGTGAAGAACTGAAGAAAATGTCAGAAGAAGTGCTTCACGTTTCCGATGGCAGCCGGACGCAGATAGCAGAGCTTGCCAGCCAGATGGGCCAGATCACGAGTCTTGTGTCCGATTCGGTCCAAAAAGTGAATGGACTGGAGAAGCGGACAAACGAAATTACAGCGTTAATTGGCGTAATCCGAGACATTTCCGCACAGACGAATTTGTTAGCGCTTAATGCGGCCATTGAAGCGGCCCGGGCCGGGGAGCATGGCCGGGGGTTTGCTGTTGTAGCGGATGAAGTACGAAAGCTGGCCGTTCAAGTAGATGAATCGGTTAATGAAATTACCGGTATTATTACCGGAGTGCAGAAAGAAACAGGATCTGTCGTTTCTTCTTTAAATGAAGGCTTTGAACAAGTGGAAAAAGGCAGCGGGACCATGCAAAAAACGACCGGAACATTTGAAGACATTATTGAATCTGTCACACAAATGGGATCAAGAATCCAGTTTATTTCAAAGCGGATGGATACTCTTACAGACAGAAGCAATCAAATCAGCTCATCCAGCCAGTCTGTTGCCTCTATCTCAGAGGAGTCATCCGCTAATATTCAGCAGACAGCCGCTTCTTCCCAGCAATTAAATGGATCGATGGAAGACATAAAAACAAGCTCTTCCTCTCTGCTCAAGCTGTCAGATGAACTAGAAGAAACAGTTAAACAGTTTTCAGTATAAATAAAAACAAAAAAAGGTATTCAAAGATAAACAAAAATAGCATATAATAAAAGTAACCTTAAGTAACAGCCTTCAACCGAAAACAGAAGGGAATCCAATCCTTTCTGTTTTCAAAAAAACATACTTGTGAATTATTGAGCAAAAAGAGGAGGAAGTCCTATGTTAGAGAAAAGTGTAATGGACGCACCGTTTTTAAAAGAAATGCTGGAGACAACCTACAATATGTGGCGGTTTGGCTGGGATGAGCGAAATGGCGGAAATATAAGCTGTCTGTTAAAAGAAGAAGAAGTCTCTCCTTATCTAAATGTAAACGGAGCTCTCCGGGTCATCCCGCTCGATCTTCCTGTACCCGAGCTTGCCGGCTGTTACTTTATCGTTACAGGATCAGGAAAATACTTTAAAAATGTGAAAACCAATCCCGCTGATTCGCTGGGCGTTGTCCGGGTGTCACCGAAAGGAAACGAGCTTGAGGTGCTCTGGGGGCTGGCTGATGGAGGAAGCCCGACGAGTGAATTGCCCGCTCACTTTTTAAGCCACATTGCCCGGTTAAAGCAGGACCCTGATCACCGGGTTATTATGCATAATCATGCGACCAACATTATTGCCATGACCTTTACTCACGATCTCAATGAGCGATTGTTTACAAAAACCCTGTGGAAAATGTGCACAGAATGCATTGTAGTGTTTCCCGACGGTATCGGCATCCTGCCGTGGATGGTTCCCGGTACGGATGCAATCGGCATGAAAACCGCCGCCAAAATGGCAGACCGCCGCCTTGTTGTCTGGCCGCATCACGGTATTTTCGGCGCCGGTACTTCAATAGATGAAACATTCGGGCTTATTGAAACAGCTGAAAAAGCTGCGCAGGTTTATTCCATTGCCAGCGCTCACCGTGAAGGTATTAAACAGGCGATTAGCGATGAAGAGCTCTGGCGGTTAGCGGAGGAGTTTCATGTTACCCCGGCAGAAGGAATTTTGACTGTTAAGATCTGATTTTTTATAGATTCGTTTATGAAAGGACCGCCCGAGAGTTCCATCTCTCCGGCGGTTTTTTCTTCTGCATATCTTTTCATAAAATGGGGAATAAGACTACGGGACTTAAAAAAACAGGATAGGAGCCGGTAATGTTGGAAAAAAGAAAACTGGGAGCACAGGGCCTGGAAGTTTCGTCTCTTGGTTTAGGCTGTATGGGCATGTCGGATTTTTACAGCGGCCGGGATGATGAGGAATCCATCCGGACGATTCATTACGCGCTGGAGCTTGGTGTTACGTTTTTGGATACAGCCGATATGTACGGAGTTGGGCAAAATGAGGAATTGCTTGGACGGGCACTTAAAGGAAAGCGGGATCAGGTTATTCTTGCCACAAAGTTTGGAAATATCCGCGGGGAAGATGGTTCTTTTTTAGGTGTCAGCGGAAAGCCGGAATATGTAAAAGAAGCCTGTGAAAAAAGTCTGCGCCGGCTCGGAACAGATTATATTGATTTATATTACCAGCACCGCGTTGACCCCGATGTTCCGATTGAAGAAACGGCTGGTGCTATGGCGGACCTTGTTCAAGAAGGAAAAGTGAGATACCTGGGTCTTTCTGAGGCGGCGCCTGACACCATTCGCCGGGCACACCGTGTTCACCCGATTTCAGCCCTGCAGACAGAGTATTCGTTATGGAGCCGTGATGTAGAGGATGAAATTTTGCCGGCTGTCCGGGAACTGGGCATTGGCTTTGTCCCATACAGTCCGCTCGGCAGAGGCTTTTTAACGGGCCAGATTCAGGCGTTTGATGATCTGGCTGAAGATGACTATCGCCGCTTTTCACCGAGGTTTCAAGGAGAAAACTTTCAAAAAAACATCGAGCTTGTTAAAAAGATCGAAGAAATGGCACGGGAAAAAGGATGCACCTCTTCTCAGCTTGCGCTCGCCTGGCTGCTTGCACAGGGAGAAGATATTGTGCCGATTCCGGGAACCAAAAAGCGCAAATACTTAAAAGAAAATGCAGAAGCAGTTCAAGTCACGCTGTCAAAGCAGGAGCTTGCGGCAATTGACGACATTGCCCCAAAAGGAGCTGCTGCCGGCCTTCGTTACCCTGAAAGCGGCATGAAAAGCGTTAACTTATAAAAGAAAAGCAGACAGCTGCTGTTTATAACATTATGGAAAGAGGAAGGTGTAAGTCAACATGTATGAACATTTAGTAAGCTTTAAATTTAAAGAAGACGTTACCATTGAAAAACAGCAGGAGCTGGCACTGAAGATCCTGGCCCTAAAAGGCAAAGTTCCAGGTGCTATGGATGTAACAGCGGGAGTGAACACAACAGAGGAAACAGAGAATATCCAGGGCTACACATTTGGGATGCGGATTACCTTTAAAGACAAGGAATCGCTCGATAACTACCTGCCTCACCCGCTGCATCAGGAGATTCTTTCAACAATAGAAGGAATGATTGACAATGTTATCGTTGTAGATTATGAAGTGGCCTGGTAAAAGCAATTGACCCTAAAAAGACTGGCACTTCTGCTAAGTGCCAGTCTTTTTTAATGAAATATACTGTTACACAGCCACTTTATTAAATAATAGTACAGGGAATATCCAGCAATACTGCTGTTTTTTTAAGTAACTCTGCATTATGCCCGATTGACAGGGCGAAATGGTGGGTCGGTGCTTCCATAAACCATTTTTCAAAATACGTGTCAGGATCAGCGGCGAACTTTACGGGCGTCTGTGTATTGCCGATCTGCATAATCGGTCCATCTGTTGATTCCCCTTCGCTGATAATCAGCTTTAACCGGCCTTCTTTTGTCTGGGTTAATCCAAGCATCGTCACTGGTCCGGTTTTTACTTTTGCCTCTACTGAGATACCGCTTCCCTGCTTTCCATGATACAGTCCCATGCCGCGTAAATACGGTCTTCCCTCTGCGATCTCCAAATGAAACGGACCGTCATGCCCAAGCAATATGGTTCCGTCTTCATAGTCTGCTGTGACAATTTCACAAAAGCTGCCGCCAATGCCGAGTGTATCGCATATTTTCATTGCGACCGCTGTCTTTACATCACCTTCACCCGCGCAAGGAACGCCCTGAGCGGTTAAAAGAGAGTGGCCGGTGATAAAATCACTTTGAAGCTGCTCATAGTCGCCGCCCGGCGCACCGTGATAATAGTAAGCAAGGCCGTCCAATTCTCTTTGTTTAATAAATGTTTCCTGGGCGGCGGCAGTCAGGCAGGCCCTTTGCAGCTGTTCCTCTGTTGGCTTTGTTGCAAGCGTTTCAGCAGGGGAATTCTCCGCAAGGATAAACATCTCTTCTACTTCCCGGCGTTTAGCCGAAATTTCTTCTTCTGTTATGCTGTCTCGGATTGCAGCAAGATCACACATTTCGAGCACGTCAACGTGAATGCCGGTCTGGGCCTGCAGCATGGTGAAATCACTGTACAAATCAAGCATGCCGCTGTACGTATTGCCTAAAAGTCCAAACCGGGCATTCGCCAGATTCCGTTTTACCCCGGCCGCAGCTGCCCACTCCCCGATTTCTTTCCAGGCCCGGACGGCTTCTGGACGCCCATCCGTTTTTTCATCTGTTAAGGAAATATCCGGAGTATAAGGAAGACCGAGAAGCCCGCTGATTATATGATAAGATAACCCTGCCCGGTGAAAGGCATTTGCGAACTCGGGAACCGGGCACGCGCCACAGTGGGCAAGCCATTCCCCTGTTGTTGTTTTGTCATAATTAATCCGGGCTGCCGGCTGCAAATTCAAAATAACAACTTTTGCGCTGCAGCGCTGGTGGATCGGCAGTACGGCTGCACTGGTAGAATAGGTGGCAGCATGAAGGAAAAGCAAATCAACATTACGCTCATTAAACCACTCGCCGGCTTCCCGGCCTTTTTCGACAGTGTCGACCAGGCCGAAGTTAAACACCTCCGCCTGGCTGGACAGCTTTTTTTCAATAAATGCTCCGTATTCGATGAGCCGCTCGCGCAAGCCGGGAAACTGCTCCCAATACGCTTGCAGTCCTGTTGAATACAAGCCGACTCTTGGTTTTTGAGATAGCTTAATTTTTTTCATAAGCACCTTCCTTCCAACAGATGTACTATAATTATTTTAATAGTAAGCGCTGTCAGCAAGAGAATCATCCATTCATGTTGGCATTTAATCAAAGAATCTTGGGTTTTAGGAGGCAGGCTTTATGACATACTGGCAGCAGTCATCAAATAATTGGTCGGAACACTCAGAGTGGATCACCTTAACCCCGTCTGATACTGCCAAAAAGCATCTTTGCTTTGTACAGGAAACAGGCTATTTTGAAACAAAATATCCTTATTTTACAGAAAGGGAAGGGCTGGCATCCTGCTTAATTCTTTTTACACTGAAGGGAACAGGGTATTTAACGTATAAAGGAAATCAATATACGGTGGGGAAAAACGAGGCGTTTTTTATCGACAGCCGCTGCTATCAAAAATATTGGACAGGCCAACACGAAGAGTGGACTTTTTTATGGGTGCATATCGAAGGCGGCATGGCAGCATCTTATTACCAATTATTCAGCCGCCCCGATGGTCCGGTTGTTTCCATAAAACAGCCGGAGCTCCTTGAATCATTGCTTCGCAGCCTTTTAGCTCTTCATATGCAGAGAAAAACAGTCAGGAGTGAGCTGGATGCCTCAAAATTAATAGTTGATATACTGACGGAATTAGTTAAAGTGAGGACGCCGGAGCAGGGTGAAAGAGAGCATATGCCGGTTTATATTAGAAAATTGCAGCAGGCGCTTGAACAGAATTTTGCTGAAAAATGGACACTCGGCCGAATGGCAAAATTGGCTGCGGTGAATAAATACCAGCTCGCCAAGGAATTTAAATATTATACTGGCTTTTCACCGAACGAATATCTCATTAACCGGCGCATAACGGCAGCAAAAATCAAACTAAAATATACCAGCCAATCGATAAAAGAAATTGCAGCGGAAGTGGGGATTGAAAATGCCAGCCACTTTATAAATTTATTTAAAAACAGAGAAGGCATCACACCGCTGATGTTTCGGAAAATGTGGGGGTGATAAATATAGGGTATAAAAAGGAGGAATAAGAAGTGAGAAAGCCAATTCCCGGTACTGACCTGATGAGTTTTCCCTTATGCCTCGGAAGTGTCCCGTTCGGCAGCACGATGGACGAAAAGCAGTCTTTTCGAATGATGGATCTTTATTTTGAACACGGCGGCAACTTTATTGACACAGCGGAAGTATATGCAAACTGGCTGCCGGGTGTAGAAAAAAGCATGGCAGAAAAAACGATCGGCCGCTGGATGAAGGAACGGAAAAACAAGGAGAAGCTTATCGTAGCCACAAAAGGCGGTCAGCCTCTGCCTGAAAGAAAGGATAACTCCCGCCTGTCGAAAGGAGATATCCAGCATGATCTGCACGGCAGCCTTCAGCGGCTTGGTGCTGATTATATTGATTTATACTTTTTGCACAGGGATGATGAATCGCGTCCGGTTGCGGATATTCTGGAAACGATGAATGGATTTGTAAAAGAAGGCCTGATTCGGTACTTTGGCTGCTCCAACTGGACGACTGAACGGATCATGGAAGCACAGGATTATGCGATAAAACATAGCCTTCAGGGCTTTTCCGCTAATCAGCCAATGTACAGCGCAGCGCATATTGATGAAACGAAGCTGTCTGATCAAACGTTAAAAGCGATGGATAACAAAATGGAACGGTTTCATGAGGAAACCGAAATGGCTGTATTTGCTTATTCATCCCAGGCAAAAGGGCTGTTTGCCAAGCTGGCGGATGGAACTCTCTCCTTTGGGGATGAGAAAATGCCGTCCGAATACAGTGTCTCCCGAAACAAAAAACGGTTTGAAGCGATTCAGCAGATATCAGAAGAAACAGGAGCGACCATTAACCAGGCGGGGCTCGCTTATTTATTATCAAAGCCATTTCCCGTGTTTCCCATTGTCGGGTGCCGGACAGAGGAACAGCTGCTTGACAGTTTAGGAGCCGCTGAAATGAAATTGACCGGGGAACAGGTGAATAAGATCGCCCTCTAAAAATTTCTGCTCTCCGATTTAACGGAGGGTTTTTTATGTTACAATACAAGCAAAAAAGTGGAAACAAAACACGATAAAGGGCGTGGGGCAGGTGAAAGGCCGATTGCTTATTGTCTGGGCTGCCTTCTTTTTTGTAAGCGGTTGCTCAAATGGCGGTACATACGAACTGTTAGTCTCAAATGGGACTTTTCCAGCCAGGGAAGCGGAGGAATCGGATCAAAGTCCGTACACGATTGGCATCGTTTCAAAGGTGGATAATATTCCTTATTTTAATTCGGTTAAAGAAGGGGTAATGGAAGCAGCTGAAGAATTAAAGGCGGAAGTGCTTTATGAAGGCCCCACTGTAGCGGATGCGAAAGGGCAGAAAGTGATTATCGAAAAGTTTATCAATCAAAAAGTAGACGTGATCGCTATTTCCGCGAATGATCCCCTCCAGCTGGCGCCTGTCCTAAAACGGGCAAAGGAGGCAGGAATTATTGTTATTACCTGGGATTCCGATACAGAAGCAGAGGCACGTGATTTATTTATTGATATGGTGAATCCAGAAGTGCTTGGACGGCATGTGATGGATACACTGGCCTGGAACACAGAGGAAGAAGGCACATTCGCGATTATGACCGGGTCGTTTTCCGCTTCAAACCACAATGCCTGGCTGAAATGGATTCAGGCACAGTGGAAAGAGTATTATCCAAATATGAAGCTGGTAGAAGTAGTGGCGACGAATGATGATCCGCATAACGCTTTTGTGCAGGCCCAGCAGCTTTTGGAGAAATACCCTGATCTGGCCGGTATAATTGGAAATTCATCGGTGGGGCCTCCTGCCGCAGCAAGAGCAGCAGAAGAAGCGGGCCGGGCCGGGGATATTGCAGTCGTGGGTGTGTCGACTCCTGACTTAATGCGTGATTATTTAAAACGAGGGTCTGCCCGGGTTGTCACGCTCTGGAGCCCAAAGAAGCTTGGCTATTTAACAGTTGCGATGGCGAAAAGCTTAATAGAAGGGAAAAGGCCGGCCGATTTTCAATATGTGCCGGGAGTTGGAACGATTCGGGTGAAAGGAAACGATATCGTTATTATGGGTGAGCCGATTGATTTTACCGGAGAGAATGTGGATCAATATGATTTTTAAAAAGCGCTCCTTTCACGATTACCGGCTGCAGACAAAATTATTTATTACGTACATCGCTATTACAGTAGTTCCGATTGCCCTGCTTGGCTTCCTTGCCTACAGCCAGTACATATCATCGATCGAACGGCAGGTCGGCACGTACATCCCCCGTCTTCTTGAGCAGGCCAATGGCAATATCGAGCGGCAGATCAGTGAATTTTTTCAAATGTCCGAGCAGATTTATAATGCCCCGGTGATTATTGAAATTCTGAGGAAAGACGCCTATCAGACTGTATCAGCCATGCGGCAGGATGAATTTATCGTCAACAGCTACCTGTCCAGCACGTTTATTCATGGCAGCCAGCAGGATATCCTTGGTGTTTTCATTTCTTCGAACAACCGGCTGTTCAGCAGTACAAAAACAGACTATTTTTCAGGATTTTCAACCAGAGAAGCAGTGGGGCTTTATGGGCAAAATCTGGACCTGCGGGGACAGGAAACGGTGCTTCTGCCGAATGAAACCTCGCTCCAGTTTGAGGACCGCAGGCCTTTTGTTTTAATCGCAAAGCCGCTTGTTGATGTAGAAAACCGTCTTAGCCTGGGAACGATGTTTGTTGCTCTTGATTTATCGTTTATTGAACGGATTGTCCGGCCGATTGACAAGCAGGAGGAAGCCGAAATTTGGCTTATGACGAAAGAAGGGTACATGCTTTACCATACAAATGCAGAACAGATTGGAAGGAGCGATAAGGAGATAGAAAGTTACCCAACATTGAAGGGGAGCTTTCGGACAAAGAATATGCTGTTCGGGACTGATTTATCCTCCAGGCACGAATGGATTTTAACGCACCGCATTCCGCTTGGCAGTTTAACAGCCGAAACAAATTTTGTCCGGAATATTACGATTTTATTGTTTGTGATTGTGACAGTGATCGCGCTGATTATCGCCGGTTTTTTAGCATGGGGTGTTGCCAAGCCGCTTCAGCATTTAACAGAACAGATGAAACGGGTGGAAAAAGGGGATTTCAACGTGGAGCTGAATCGCAGATCAAAGGATGAAGTGGGGATGCTGTCGGAGAGCTTTCAAACGATGATTAAAGAAATTCAAGGACTGATTCGCGAAAAGTACGAGATAGAGTTAAAACAGAAAGAGGCAGAAATGTACGCCCTTCAGTCACAAATAAATCCGCATTTCATGTATAACACGCTTGAGACCATTGCCATGACGGTTGAGGAAGATGATAAGAACACAGTTGTCGATATAGTCACGATTTTAGGAAGAATGCTTCGGTACTCGCTCAGCAACAAAGAGCAGCTTGTGGCTATTCGCCAGGAGCTGCAGCATATCCGCGATTATTTGACGATTCAATCCTATCGCTTTGAAGATGAACTGGCATTTTCAATTGATGTTCAGGTGAATCCGGATAAAGAATACATCCCGAAATTTATTCTGCAGCCGCTTGTGGAAAACGCTCTTGAGCATGCGTTTGTACCGGGACAGCCGCTGGTTGTAACGATTTGTATCTCGTATGCTGGCGATGAGATTCATATGAAGATAGAGGACAATGGAGCAGGCATGAGCAAAATAAAATTATTGGAAATCAGGCAGCTGCTCACGCTGGAAACCGATTTAAACCGGGATCATCATTTCGGTATGGTAAATGTAAATGGCCGGCTTGTGCTTCATTACGGAGAAGCGTACACACTGCAAATAGCCAGTGAAAAGAGTGCTGGCACGAAAATGCTGGTCCGGGTGCCGGTCAATCGGGAGGGAAAGAGAGATGGGGGATCAACCAATTCGCGTCATTGTGGTTGACGACGAACCAAAACTTCGAAGAGGCATTGAAAGACTGATCCAGGCGAACGGAGAAGAATGGCAAATTATCGGCAGCTTCGGATCAGCGCAGCAATGCCTTGAAATGGTCGGCTCAATGAACCTGTTCTTTGATGTTATTTTTACGGATGTACGAATGCCTGTTATGGATGGGCTGGCGATGCTCAAAGAATTAAAGCAAAAAACGAACCATGCATTTTTTTCTGTGGTTATCAGCGGGTATAATGATTTCTCTTATGTGCAGACTGCCATGCGTGAAGGTGCGGTTGATTATTTAGTTAAGCCCATCGACCGCACAGAACTCAAGAAAAGGCTGGCTCAAATAAAAGAGGATGTGCAAAAAAAGCGAGTGGCAGAGGCTCGCTCAAAGGAAGATGTTCCGGGACCGATCCAAACGGCCAGGCAATGGATTAATGAGCATTTATCAGAACCGGTGACCATTGAAAAAATCGCTTCTCTCGTTTACTTGAATCCCACTTATTTCAGCGAATTTTTCAAGCAGCATACCGGGGAAACAGTTCTTGATTATATAACACGTAAACGTATGGAAAAAGCCCGGGCGCTTCTGCTGGCCTCGCCAATGAAAATCTATGAAATTGCCAGTGCGGTCGGCTATACAGATACAAAATATTTCAGCAGGCTGTTTAAAAAGCATTACGGAGAGCTTCCTTCTAAATATAAACAGGATCATTTATAAAGAACGGGATAATTTCTTCGGAATCATTCCACTCATAGGTTGAAAAAGAAGTCGATGAGAAGATATTGCGTTTTTGAGCAAAAACCGTCTTCGTTTTACGGTCTAGAAATGGACTATTTTCTTTTAAAAGCAGTGTCAGGGGCTGCGGTCTGCCGGCTGCGCTTTCCTGCAGGGCGAACGCTGAACCAGTCAACGCTTTCGCGCTGTCTGAATCATAATCTGAATGGTAAAAGGATGAATAGTTATGACAAATAATATAAAACAGAGAAGAATAATTTTAGATTTAGCAGTTACTTTAGATGGATTTATTGAAGGGAAAAATGGAGAAGTTGATTGGTGCATTATGGACCCTGATATGGGGTTTACTGATTTCTTAAATCAAATTGATACTATTTTATATGGTAGAAAAAGCTACGATTTATGGGGACAATATATTCCAAAAAATGAAGACCCTGATACCGAAAAGGAAATTTGGAAATTGGTTCATAGTAAAAAGAAATATGTTTTTTCCAGAACACAAAATGAGATTGATAATCAAGCAATATTTATAAATGATAATATTCATGAAGAAGTAAATAAATTGAAGAAAAAGTCTGGTAAAGACATCTGGCTATATGGTGGAGCGAGTCTCATTACAACTTTTATAAATTTGGGGCTTGTTGATGAATTTAGATTATCTATTCACCCTGTTGTTTTGGGAGAAGGAAAACCGTTGTTTATTGATTTAAAACAGAGGATAAATTTAAAAATGGTTAATACAAGAACATTTTCCTCTGGCGTTGTGCAAATAATTTATCATTGGAATGGTAGCTAAAAAAATCTTTCACTCCAAAGATATATTGTAATAAATATTATAAGGTAATACTCAACAGTAGTTTCACCTATTGAACTAAAGGGGAATCCATAAATAATGGGTTCCTCTTAATATTATGGAATTATCAACATTAAATTTTAACAGAGCCTTTCTAAAAAAGCGGGCATGAAAAAGCATGCTCGTTCTTCCCTTTCTCATTCGGAAAAAAACATGAACCGGGCGTTACCGGCTGAAATTGTCCGCAGATGCCGCCTTTTCTATGCCTGGGCCAAGCTCGTTGCGCTCGCCATCTTGCTAAAGGCCTGGGTGTTCATAAATATGTGGAGGAGATATAGGCAGTATCTTATTTCAATAAAATTTATGGCGTGATTTCTTCGGAATCATGCCATTTTTTATGAAAAAATCTGCTCTTTGTCGAAGCCGCCATTCCCTTTTCGGCTGTTTTTCCGAAAAATGACCCCCTTTTTCCGATATTCGTCACCTTATGAAAGCGCTTCATAAAACATAAAATACGATTAACAGCCATTAGCAGAAGGGGGAATGAACATGTCTGAGTACGTATTGGAGCTAAAGGGAATTACCAAGCGGTTTCCCGGTGTGACGGCGCTTAACAGAGTTCACTTTAAGCTGAGAAAGGGCGAGATACATGCGCTGATGGGGGAAAACGGCGCGGGAAAATCAACTTTCATTAAAGTGATTACCGGTGTGCACGCGCCGGACGAGGGAGAAATTTTCCTGGATGGAAAGCCGATTGCATTTTCCAATCCGACTGAAGCCCAGGCGGCCGGCATTGCGGCTATTTACCAGCATGTCACAAATTACCCGGATTTGAGTGTAACGGAAAATATTTTTATGGGGCATGAGAAAGTGCACCCAAAAACAAAACGCCTTCTGTGGAAGGATATGTATCGGGAAGCAAAAGCGATTTTGAAGCAGCTTGGCTCCTCGATCGATCCGAAGCGTGAAATGGGGACACTCAGCGTGGCCCAGCAGCAAATCATTGAAATTGCCAAAGCCATTTCAACAAACGCACGCATTATTATTATGGATGAACCGACAGCAGCACTCACCGCCAGAGAAAGTGAGGATTTATACCGGATTGCAGAAAGCCTGCGGGATCAGGGAACATCCATTATCTTTATTTCACACAGATTTGAAGACATGTACCGGCTTGCAAGCCGGGTAACGGTCTTCCGGGATGCGAATTACATTGGATCGTGGGACGTTGATGAAATTACGAACGACCAGTTAATTGTCGCGATGGTCGGGCGCGAAATTACGCAGGTGTTTCCTCATAAGAAACATCCGATTGGTGAAGAAGTACTGAGGGTGGAAAACCTCGGGAAAATCGGCTATTTCGCGGATATCTCCTTTTCG
Source organism: Domibacillus indicus (assembly GCF_000970685.1). Classification (GTDB taxonomy): domain Bacteria; phylum Bacillota; class Bacilli; order Bacillales; family Domibacillaceae; genus Domibacillus; species Domibacillus indicus. Next base: position 156,171 of record NZ_LAJB01000003.1, on the reverse strand, counting down.
CTGCGGCGGGGTGAAATTCTCGGGCTGACGGGGCTGGTCGGAGCCGGGCGGACCGAAGTATGTGAAGCGCTTTTCGGCATTACAAAATACGATACCGGCAGCGTGCACTTAAAAGGGCAAAGACTTGCTGTCCGCCGCCCGAAGGACGCGATGAAGCTTGGAATCGGCTATCTGCCGGAAGACCGACAAAAGCAGGGGTTAATCCTGCAGTGGGGGATTGGACGGAATATTACACTGCCGGCCTTAGAACGATTCTCCAATAAAGGCTGGCTCACTGAAAAAAATGAAGCACAGCTGGCCAGGCAGTTAGCTGAGAAAGTGCATGTAAAAGCCAAGAGCATCTTTGACCTGGCAGGCTCACTGTCCGGCGGCAACCAGCAAAAGGTGGCGGTGGCAAAGCTGTTAACCGCCGGCCTTGATGTCATTATTTTAGACGAACCGACAAAAGGAGTGGATATTGGAGCCAAATCCGCCATTTATGAAATTATTCAGGACCTGGCGATGCAGGGCTACGGCATCATTATGGTGTCTTCTGAGATGCCGGAAGTAATCGGCATGAGTGACCGGATCGCTGTGATGCGGGAAGGACGCATTACAAGAATGCTCCAAAAAGAAGAATTCTCCCAGGAAGCGATTTTGGAGGCGGCCATGAGTGAAGCGCCGGGGAAAACGAAAGCGGGATAAGGAGGGGTACAGATGGCTGTTCATACAGCAAATGCGCCGGCGGCAGAATCTGCTGCCAAAAAAGAATCAAAGCTTGCCGGCCTGGCGAAATTCCGTGAATTGGGCCTGCTGGCATTTATTTTATTGCTGGCTATTGGCGTACAGATTCGAAACCCGAGTTTTTTAACGATCGAAAACGTAATGGATATGGCAACCAATACAGCGATATTATCCATTTTGGCAGTCGGCATGATGCTTGTTCTAGTGACAAGAGGCATTGATTTATCGATCGGAGCGACACTTGCTCTATCGGGCATGCTGGTTGCCCAAATTGTGAGTGCCAGCGCTGGCTTTTCACCGTTACTGGCAGTTATCACTGGAATAGGGATAGGCACCGTATGCGGACTTGTCATCGGCGGACTGGTTGCCTGGCTCGGTGTTCTGCCGATTATTGCAACGCTGGCGATGATGAATATTTACCGTGGATTTACCTATATGGCCAGTGACGGGAAATGGATCAGCTCGTATCAGATGCCGGAAAGCTTTGTCGGCATCGCAACAAGCAGCGTGCTGGGGATTAATACACTTATTTTAATTGCTCTCTTTATTTATATAGCAGCGTATTACTTTATCGGCCATACCCGGACCGGGCGCCAGATTTATGCGGTGGGCAGCAATCCGGAATCGGCCAAGGTAACGGGAATTAACGAAAAGAAAATTCTCATTCTTGTTTATACGTTAATGGGCGGCCTGTCGGGGCTGTGCGGGGTGCTCTGGGTATCCAAATTTGCTTCGGCCCAGGGAGACACGGCGTCAGGCTATGAGCTCAGCGTGATTGCAGCTTGTATTCTGGGAGGAGTCAGCATTGCGGGCGGTTCCGGCAAGCTGAGCGGCGTAATTTTAGGAGCGGTATTAATCGGTATTTTAAACAATGCCCTGCCGATGATGGATGTGTCGCCGTTCTGGCAAAAAGGAATAGAAGGCACAATTATTTTAGGCGCGGTTCTGTTAAACGCAGCTGTGAAACGCGGCGTAGAACGAAATCATTTGCTGAGAAGGAGGATTTAACATGGAGCCAAAAACCATCCAGCCCTATACACAGCGGACACTGGAAGCAGACCGCCCGTTTTCAGCGAAACAGTTTTTTTTGCAATGGGAGTGGCTGCTCGCATTCATCCTGATTGGCGTTATCGCACTCAATACAAGTCTTTCCCCTTACTTTTTAAATATTAGCAGCCTGAGAGATGCGACTATGGTATTTCTGGATAAAGCATTTATCGTCTTTCCGATGGCGCTCATTATGATTATGCGGGATATCGACATTTCCGTCGGATCAACGGTCGCTCTGTCCTCCGTTGTGATGGCTGTGGCATATAACAGCCTTGGTGTCCCCATGGGAGCCGCTGTTGTTATTTGCTTAATCGTCGGTGCACTTTGCGGACTGATGAACGGACTTTTGATTGTGAAATTCAAGGAATTATCAGCTGTTATTATTACACTGGCAACCATGATTTTGTACCGGGGAATTGCCTACATTATTTTAGAAGACCAGGCATCAGGCAGCTTCCCGGAATGGTTTGGCTTCTTCGGCTGGGGTTATGTGTACGGCATTCCGTTTATTTTGATTTTGTTTATCCTTGCAGCACTGCTGTTTGGGCTGCTGCTTCATAAAACAACCTTTGGGCGCCATATTTATGCAATTGGCCATAATGATGTCGCCAGCCGGTTCTCCGGCGTCAATGTAGACCGCACAAAAGTGATTGTATTTACACTGGCTGGATTGATGGCCGCTGTTACCGCCATTTTCCTCGCTTCCCGGATGGGCAGCACGCGGCCGAACATTGCCAATATGTATGAGCTTGATGTTATCGCCATGGCGGCACTCGGAGGCATCAGCACAGCCGGCGGCAAAGGCCGTTTAATCGGCACCGTCATTGCGGTTTTTATCGTCGGCTATCTTCAATATGGGCTTGGCCTTATTAATATTCCATCGCAGACACTGCTCATTGTAGTGGGGGCATTGCTGCTGTTTGCGGTCATTGTGCCAAAATTGAATATACCGCGCTTTAAAAAATAGGTATCCGCAGGCACTGCCTGTTTATACAATTTAAAATTCGAGCAAGGGGGAGCAGGTTATGAAGAAATATTGGACGCTGATCTTATCACTGGTACTTGTATTCTCAATTTTGTCTGCCTGCAGCCAGGGCAGTCCGGGCGGCAATGCATCTAACGAATCGGGGGGAGATTCAGAAGGAGAAAGCGGCGGATCGAAAAGGTATGCATTTATCTTTAAAAACACAGGCAACCCATATGGTGAAAAAATGATGCAAGGTTTTGAAGAAGCGGTTAATGAACTTGACGGCGAAGCCATTCTGCGTGCACCGGATCAGCCGACCGCAGAAGGACAGATTCAAATTATCGAGCAGCTGATTACACAGAAGGTGGATTCAATCGTGATTGCAGCAAATGATCCAGACGCGCTCCAGCCGGCGTTAACGAAAGCGATGGATGCGGGCATCGAAGTTATTTCTGTTGATTCAGCCGTGAATACGGACAGCCGTGTGACGCATGTGAATCAGGCAGATCCCGAGGCAATCGGCCGCATTCAAATTGAAGCGATTTCGGAAATGGTTGGCGGAAAAGGGCAAATCGCGGTATTGAGTGCAACGTCGCAGGCAACAAACCAGAACCTGTGGATTGAATATATGCAAAAAGAATTGGAAAAGCCGGAGTACAAAGATCTTGAGCTTGTAAAGGTAGCATACGGAGACGATCTGCGTGACAAAAGTGTGTCTGAAACAGAAGCGCTGTTAAAAACGTACCCGGATTTAAAAGGAATTATTGCCCCGACAACGGTGGGAATTGCGGCTGCAGGGAAGGTATTGACCGATAAAGGGCTTGGCGGAAAAGTTGCTTTAACAGGGCTTGGACTTCCGAGCGAAATGGCCAGCTATATTGAAAGCGGTGTATCTCCGTGGATGTATTTATGGAATCCAATCGATGTCGGCTATGCGGCAGGCCATACAGCGGCGGCACTTGTAAATGGCGATATGGAAGGGAAAACCGGAGACACGTTTGAAGCCGGACGGCTTGGCCAAAAAGAAGTTGTAGAGGATGGAGAAGGAACACAGGTAATGCTCGGAGAACCATTTAAATTTGATAAAGAAAACATCGGTGAATGGAAGGACGTTTATTAAACAGAATGAAAATCCAGCAGGCCCTGAAAAGGTGCTGCTGGATTTTTTATTCGTGATTTTAACGGTTTAAGCGTGAGCCGGGTTTATTTAGAGTTATTGCACCGGCCAGCTCATTTATTACGCCAGATCTGAAAAGGTTTATTTTTGAAAGGGTATTCAAAAATAAACAAAAATAAGTTATGATAAAACAAAAAGAAACGGAGTGCTGAAAATGATTCGCAAAGCGAGTGTTATGACAGTATACAAAGATCAATATGAGGAGTACAAAAAGCGCCACGATGAGCTCTGGCCGGAGATGGCAGCGGAATTAAAAGCGCACGGAGCCCATAATTATTCCATTTTTTTAGAAGAAGAAACCGGCAAACTGTTTGCGTACGTGGAAGTGGAAAGCGAAGAAAAATGGGCGGGAATGGCGGAAACGGAAATTTGCCAGAAGTGGTGGGCGTATATGGAGCCGCTTATGGAAACCAATCCGGATAACAGCCCGGTATCCAGAGAGCTCAAAGACGTATTTTATTTGGCGTGATACAATAAACAAAAACAAACAAAGGTCAGGTGCAAATTGATGCTGGTAGCAGAGAGACATCAAAAAATTGTCGAGCTGGTAAATGAACGCTCAAGCATCCGAGTATCGGAGCTGAGCGATATTTTTTCCGTCACGGAAGAAACGATCCGGCGCGATCTTGAAAAGCTGGAGAAGGAAGGAAAGCTGCAGCGGAGCCATGGCGGTGCTGTGAGTATACAGGAGGAAGAAGCGGAAATTCATTTTTCCGAGCGGGTTATTACCAATGCAGATGAGAAAAAAGCCATTGCCTATGAAGCGGCCAGGCGGGTAGTAGAAGGGGACCGCATTATTTTGGATGCGAGCACAACCGCCTGGTACATGGCGAAGGCTCTTCCGAACATGAGGCTGACGGTTATAACCAATTCGATGAAAGTCATGATGGAATTAAGCAAAAAAGAAAAAATCAGTGTGATTTCAACGGGCGGCATGCTTTTGCCAAAGTCGCTTTCTTATGTGGGTCCTCTGGCAGAGCGCTCGCTTGATTTATACCATGTAAACAAAACCTTCTTATCATGCAAAGGGGTTCATTTGGAAACAGGACTGAGCGATTCAAATGAGCAGCAGGCGCTGCTGAAAAAGAAAATGATCGAGCAGTCGGACCATGTTATTTTAATGGCGGATTCAAGCAAATTCGGCAGGCGCGCTTTTTCTTTAATTGTGCCGCCGGGAGAAGTAAACGAAGTCATTACAGACGAAGGAATCGATCCTTCCGAAAAACAAACACTGCATGAGCGGAAGATCGAGGTGACCATTGTAACGTAAAAAAACAGCCTGCCCGGTAGAACGGGCAGGCTGCTCTTTGTTTTTACAGAGAATCCTCTGATGGAATCTCGTTATGTTTGGCGCGTTCAATGCGGCGCTGCTTCAGTGTGCCGGCAAGCAGGATACCGGCAACAATGACAAGCTCAAAGCCGTATTTCAGGTACGGGCTGATAAAGTAATCAGCCAGGAACGGCTCGCCGACAATCATTTTTGAAGCCGTCCAGCCAAGAATGCCGGCACCGATCATAACGATAACCGGAAAACGCTCGATCAATCGCAAAATCAGCGTGCTGCCCCACATAACAACAGGAATGGAAACAAGCAGGCCGATCATGACAAGCAAAAAGTCTCCCTGAGAAGCGCCCGCAACCGCAAGCACATTATCAAGCCCCATTAAGGCATCGGCAATAATAATGGTTTTAACAGCGCCCCACAGCGAATTGGCTGCTTTTACGTCTTCATGCTCATCTTCCTCGACTAAAAGCTTGTAGGCAATCCATACAAGCAGAATGCCGCCAATTAAATGAAGTCCAGGAATTTCTAAAAGATAAACAACCAGCAATGTGGCAATTGTCCGAATAATAATTGCCCCGACAGCGCCCCAAAGAATCACCTTTTTTTGCTGATCTTTCGGAAGCTTTCGCGCTGCAAGGCCAATTAGAATAGCATTATCTCCAGCGAGAACGAGATCAATGACAATAATGGAAAGTAAGGCTGTAAAAAATTCTGTTTCCATTCTTTTTCCCCCTTTTCAAAAACAAAAGAGACCTCCACCATTATAAAATGGCAAAGGTCTCGCTAAACACTAAATAATTAGGTCAATAAAGCCGGAGGAAATAATCCACGTAATGACGACTTTATTTCAGTTCCCTGACGCTACTCCCCTTTACGATAAAGGCGGTATATAATTGGCTGTCTTTTACCTGCTGCTTTATTATAGCAGGTAGGGAAAAGAAAAAAAAGCATCTTATTTTCTTCTTTTTGCTGCTTGTATTCCGGGCTTGACTTATTTAATAATATGTTTTTATAATAAGTTACGTAAAGTAACCAAAAACAAAAAGGTTACAAAGAGGAGATTAAATATGAACCATTTTCATGAACGGCCGAATACGTTTGTTGGAGAAGTAAATATAAATGTAACCAATTTATTCCGTTCTATTGACTTTTATACAAAAGTCATTGGTCTGAAGGTATTAAAACAGTCAGAACGGCAGGCTGTGCTGACAGCGGATGGACAAACAGCGCTTGTGACACTGGAGCAGCCGGAAGGTGTGATGCCGAAGAAGGGGCGGACAGCAGGGCTTTATCATTTTGCGATTTTATTGCCCGAGCGAAAAGATCTGGCGGTTTTCCTGCGCCATTTGCTGAAAACGGGCTGCCAGTTTGGGGCGGCAGATCATTATGTGAGTGAAGCCATTTACATTGACGATCCCGATGGAAACGGCATTGAAATTTACCGGGACCGTCCATCCTCAGAATGGACATGGAATAACGGGCTTGTTGACATGGCCACGGTTCAGCTTGATGGAGACAGCATTCTGGCTGAAAGTGACGAAGAATTTACAGGTCTTCCGGGCGGTACCATTATGGGGCACCTTCATTTGCATATGTCCAATCTTCCTGAAGCAAAAAACTTCTATGTAGACGGACTTGGCTTTCAAATCGTGAGTCACTACCCGCAGGCTATTTTTACATCAACCGGCGGCTACCATCATCATATTGCCTTAAACACATGGCAGGGAACCGGCATCCCGCGCCGGCCTGAAAACTGTGTTGGCCTGAACTGGTATACGCTTGTGTTTTCAGACGAGGAAGCAAGAGAAAAAGCGGCAGCAAGGCTTAAAGGAATTGGCGCAAAAGTAAGCCCGCAGTATATAACGGAAGACCCGGCCGGCATTCAAATTCGGCTCGTTGTATAAAAGAAGGCACATTAGCCTGAAAACTATCAGGCTTCAGGAAAATAAAACGATTCACTAAAATTATCTTTTCTTAAAAAAGACTGCAGGCGCTGCCCGCAGTCTCAGCTTCTCAAAAGAGGAGCTTTTTTATATTTATTTTTGCACGGCTTTTTCTTGCAGCGAGACGTTGAGCTCGTCAATAAATTCGTTCATCTCGGCTTCACTTACGGCATTGCCTGTGAAAGCGATCAGCGCGCGCAGCGGCAGGTATTTCATCATGGCCGCCATCATATCGTTTTCTTCTGCGCTCTCTTCCGGAAGCGAGAACGGACTGCCGGCAGTTGCTTTTTCAACAAATGCTTTCGCAGCCGGGTAATGCAGGACGTCTCCAACAGTTGTGTTGCGATGGACCCGCTTCACAACCGGTACGGTTGAAGTGACATGCACGGTTTCTTCAAGCAGAATGTCGGCGGAAGAGGAGCCGATCAACAGCGAAAAGTCCCCCGTTTCCACGTGCCAGTCCGCAAGATCCGTATTGTAGTAGGCAAAAGCACGTTTTCCGAGCGTAAACGTGACCGTTGCTTCCTCGCCTGGCTCAAGGTTTACTTTTTCAAAGCCTTTTAATTCTTTTTCCGGACGGATCACCGTGCTTTCCCGGTCACGGACATACAGCTGTACTACTTCCTGACCGGCCATCTTCCCGGTGTTTTTCACCTTCATGGTTACTGTAACGGTGTCGGTGTCGAGGAGTTCTTTTTTATCTACCTGTAAATCCGAATAAGCAAATGCTGTGTAGCTGAGGCCGAAGCCGAACGGGAAGAGCGGCTCGATTTGCTTTTTATCGTAATACCGGTAGCCGACAAACAGGCCTTCTTTGTACTCGACTTTGTCGCCTTCACCCGGGAAGTTTAAGTGAGACGGGTTATGGCTCAGCTTTTGCGGGAAGGTTTCCGCCAGTTTTCCGCTTGGGCTTACCGCGCCAAACAGCAGGTCGGCGATCGCGCCGCCCAGTGCCTGCCCGCCAAGATATCCTTCAAGCACGGCTGAAACCTGGCCAAGCCACGGCATTTCCACCGGCGCGCCGTTGCTCAAAACAACAACAACATTTTTCTGCACAGCAGCCACTGCCTGAATAAGAGCAGTGTGATTGGCAGGCAGGTGCAAATGCTTCCGGTCATAGCCCTCTGATTCGTAGCGGTCCGGGAGTCCGACAAATAAAAGAGCTGTGTCGGCTGAAGCTGCCGCCTGCTGTGCTTCTTCCAGTAATAAAGCATCCACTTCATCGCTCATAACGTCGTAGCCTCGCGCATACACAGCTTCAGCCTCTTTCGCGATTTCTTCAAAAATATTTTCCAGCTTTGTCGGCTTAATATGGGAGCTGCCGCCGCCCTGATAGCGAGGTTTCTGGGCAAACTCGCCAATCACGGCTACTTTGCTGCTTTTAGCAAGAGGGAGGATTCCGTCGTTTTGGAGCAGCACCATGCTTTCACGCGCTGTTTCCCTGGCAAGCTGATGATGTGCTTCCTGATCGTAGGAAGCATTGTTTTTTTGATGCGCCGCCACTTTGAAAATAATTTGCAAAATCCGTTTTACTGCACGGTCCAGCACTTCTTCGGGCAGTGTGCCATTTTGGACAGCTTCGATAACTTTTTTCTCCCCGGCTCCATGGCTGGCCGGCATTTCGAGTTCGAGCCCTGCCGCCACCGCGTCTGCCCGCTCGTTAACGGCTCCCCAGTCAGATACCACAAAGCCTTCAAAGCCCCACTCGTCTTTTAAAATATCGGTTAACAGCCGTTTGCTTTCCGATGCGTATTCACCGTTTACTTTATTGTAAGAGCTCATGACCGTCCACGGCTGGGCCTGCTTCACTGCTTCTTCAAAGCTGGCCAGATAAATTTCGCGCAGCGTACGCTCATCTACAACCGCATCCACCGACATACGGCGGTGCTCCTGGTTATTAACAGCGAAATGCTTCAATGATGTGCCAACGCCCTGGCTTTGAACTCCTTTAATATGGTGAGCCGCCATTTGAGAGGAGTGATACGGGTCTTCTGAAAAATATTCAAAATTGCGTCCGCAAAGAGGCGAACGCTTAATATTGGCACCCGGACCGAGCAGGACGCCGACTCCTTCTGCCTGGCACTCTTCACCGAGAGCCGCGCCGACCCGTTCAATCAGTGACCGGTTCCAGGAGCTTGCCATACCGGCGGCTGACGGAAAGCAGGTAGCGGGCACACTGTCAAACAAGCCAAGGTGGTCAGCGCTTGTATCCTGCTTGCGCAGCCCGTGCGGTCCATCGGTTACCATTATGGATGGAATCCCCAATCGTTCGACTCCTTTTAAATGCCAGAAATCAAGACCGGAACACATGCCGGCTTTTTCTTCGAGGGTCATTTGATCAATTAATGCGTTTACATTTTGATTCATGCTCAGCTTCCTCCTTGTGTTGTTTTATGTATCTTATAAAAATAACCGATATAATGATGGTATATTTATGTTATTTTTGGTAAATACCCACGAAAGAGTGAGCATGGTGACAAATCTTGAAGTGAATTGCCGGCTTTTATCCCGGGCCTTTGGTGTGCCTGTGGTTTTGGCAGATGAAAAAGACATGTTTTATCAAAATGTCCTGCGCGGAATAAGCCCATCCGCAGAATATCCGTCCGTGATGGTGACCCCCTATAGGGAGCAGTTTTTCAGTTTTGCAGCACCTGATGGGCAAAAAATTGTCGGCGGTCCGTGCCTTCCTGAAGAAATAAGCGACAGACGGAGCAGCGAATTGGCCGGAGGGTTAAATGCCCGCCAAAAGCGGCGCGCTGATTATTATCGTACTCTTCCAGTTATTGAGAGAAAGCAGTGGGAGGGCATGGCACGGCTTGCGTATTTTACTGTGCATGGAACAGAGCGTGCGGTGCAGGAGCAAAATGCAGGCATGACGATAGAAAACCCTGATCTGCGCGTGTCCGAACGAAAGCAGTCGATGTCGTTTCATCACGATCCCTCACATGAGCAGAAGCTGATGTCCTTTATCCGTAAAGGCAATGTCCGGGAAGTGAAGAAATTAGTGCAGTCCGGTCCGGAGGATGGAGGGGAATTCGGTGTACTTTCCAGGTCCAGTTATGTACGTAGCCAGAAAAACCTCGCCATCGCTTCTATTACACTTGCGACCAGGGCGGCAATGGAGGGCGGAGTGTACCCGGAAATGGCCTACACGCTCAGCGATGTCTACATCCAGCGTCTCGAGGAATTGTCAGAAGTGAGGCAGGTGGATCAGCTGGTACAGGAGGCACTTTGTGCGTTTGCCGGACGGGTTCAGCGGGCAAAAAACAAAGAGATGTCTCCAGTGATTGTAAAATGCCAGCGCTACATTAATGAGCATGTGTACGAGCCGCTCAGCCTCACGCGGATCGCCCATTATGCAGAGCTGTCGCCTTCCCATGTTTCAGCTGCTTTTAAAAAGGAAACGGGGTTCACGGTAAGCGAAGCCATTCAGAAAGCGCGTATAGAAGAAGCGGAAAGCCTGCTGATGCTGACTGCCCACCCGATTGCGGTCATTGGCGCCTGGCTGCAATTTACGGACCAGAGCCATTTTACGAAAGTGTTTAAAAAATATACCGGCCAGACACCGAAACAGTACCGCCAGGCTGCCCGCTTCTAAAACGAACGGGAAAAACGGTTATTCTTATTTTTTTATCATGGTATGATTGAACAAATTATGAAGAAAGCTGAAAAACCGGATGAAGCAGATGAATAAGAAGCATTTTAGGAAGGACTCTTTTAGGCGAGAATGATATGGTAAATGTTTTCGCATTTTGAAAGGTGGACATGATAAATTCATGAAAGAGCTTCGAAAATGGGCATCTGAACAAAAAGGAATCATGGCAGCAATTTTTATTTTATCGATATTGCTGGGTGCAGTCATTGTAGGGCAGTCTTACTTTTTAGTTCATATTATAGATGAAATCTTTTTACAGAAAGCCTCCTTCGATACGATTGTGCCAATGCTTGGCTTTTTGCTCGGCTTCATGCTTCTTCGGCCGGCAATTGCTTATGTGAATGCCAGATGCGGTGTTGCAATGTCATCGAATGTAAAGCGGCGCATTCGGGCGGCACTGCTTGAAAAGTGGACTAAGAACCCGGTGCAAACAGCCATTCAAGGTCAGTCCGGCAGTAAAATAACGGTGCTGATGGAAGCGGTTGACGGATTGGAAAGCTACTTTCGGGAATATATGCCGCAGGTTGTGAAAGCATCGGTGGTGCCGCTGATTTTGCTGGCAGCCGTGCTTTACACACATGTGTGGAGCGGGCTTATTATGATGATCACAGCACCGTTTATTCCGCTTTTTTATATTATTATCGGCCTTAAAACCCAGAAAAAATCGGAAGAGCAGCTCGATCAGCTGGCTGCTTTTTCAGGGCAATTTTTAGATACGCTGCAGGGGCTGCAGACATTGAAGCTGTTTGGCCGGTCTGCGGAGCAGCGGGAAAGGATTCAGCAAAGCAGCCTTGGCTTTCGGGATGCAACAATGAAAGTGCTGAAAATTGCTTTTGCTTCGACCTTCATGCTTGAGTTTATCTCCACGCTCAGCATCGGACTGATTGCTCTTAATATCGGTCTTCAGCTTGTCGTGTTTAATAGTGTTTCGTTTGTTTCGGCGTTTTTTGTGCTCATTTTGGCACCGGAATACTACGCCGCTCTGAAAGAATTGGGAGCTGCCTTTCACACAGGGCGAGGCAGCCTTGGAGCGGCGGAAAAAATAAAAGCAGAGCTGGAAAGCGTCTCTCAGCCGGTTAAATGGGGGAGCAGGCCAGTGCCGGCGCGGCCGGCACTGGAATTGAAACAAATAAACTTCCAATATAGCGGGGGCTTTGCGCTCAAAAACATTAATATGAAAATTCCTCCCGGTGCCCGCGCCGCCATTATCGGAGCGACCGGCTCGGGCAAAACGACGCTTTTAAACATAGCAGCGGGGCTGTTTGATCCGCCTGAGGGAGAAGTACTGATTGATGGACAGCCGCGGAATTTGTTCAGCGAATCATCCTGGTTTGGAGAAGTAAGCTATATTTCACAGCATCCGCACCTGTTTTCCGGAACAATAGAAGAAAATATCCGGATGGGCATGCCGGCTGATACAGCGCGGCAGGACATTGAGGCGGCAGCGGAAAAAGCCGGGCTGTCCGAGCTGCTCGCGGAGCTGGAAGAAGGGCTGGATACGAAAGTCGGCGAAGCAGGAAGGGGTCTGTCCGGCGGGGAAAAGCAGCGGGTGGCGCTTGCCCGCGCGTTTTTAAAGCAGCCGTCACTTGTTTTATTTGATGAGCCGACAACGGGGCTCGATTTAAAGACTGAACGGATTTTACAGCGGTCAATTGATGAACTGGCCAGGAGAGCTTCAATCGTAACGGTGGCTCACCGCCTGCACACCATTCAACAGGCGGACATTATTTTCCTGCTGAAAAACGGAGAAATAGAAGCGGCAGGCACGCATTCAGACTTAATGAAATCCAGTGAAGCCTACCGGGCGATGACGGGAGGAGGTGCAGCAGGATGAAACAGCTTATAGCAATTATGATAAAAGAAAAGCGGGATATCTGGCTGTCTGTTTTGCTTGGTGCTGTGGCCGGGCTGACTTCCGTTGCGCTGTTTGGTCTGAGCGGCTTTTTGATTTCCAAAGCAGCCTTACAGCCGCCGCTTTACATTATTACGGTCATGGCCGCCCTGGTAAAGTTTTTAGGTGCTGCGAAGGCGGGAAGCCGCTATGCGGAAAGATACGTATCCCACCGGGCGACCTTTACCATTTTAAGCAATTTGCGGGTGTCGTTTTATGAAAAGCTGGAGCCGCTTGCCCCGCAGATTTTTGGCAGGTACCGGAGCGGCGATTTGCTGGCGCGCATAGTCGGTGATGTGGAAACGCTGCAAAACTTCTTTTTGAGAGTGTTTTACCCGCCGCTTGTGCTTGTCATTGTTTTTTTGAGCACGATCTTTTTCACGCTTTTTTATTCCGTCTGGATCGCCCTTTTACTGCTTGCGGGACTTTTGTTAACCGGCTTTGTAATTCCGGGCCTTCTGGCGCTTCGGCAGCGGGCCGTAAAGCAGGGCATCCGGCAGCGGCGTGCGGACCTCTCTGCCGACGCTGCCGAGCTGCTGTACGGCTTTCGTGATTTAAAGCTGCATCAGACATTGACGGAAAAACATGCTCAGCTGCTGCATACGGCAGATCTATATGTAAAAGAGCAGGAAAAAGAAGGGCTGTCCGCAGCTGGAGGCCAGGCACTGAATACTGCTGCCGCCATGGCTGTTTCCTTTGTTGTACTGGCGCTCGGCGCGTACTTTGTCACAATCGGCGAGCTGGATGGCCTGTTTTTAGCTATGCTTGTGATGATTTCATTAAATATCTTTGATAACGCAGTGCCGATGGCCGTCTTTCCGGCACACTTTGAAGATACGAGGCAGGCGGCAGGCCGGCTGTTTTCCATAGCGGCTGAAGAGCCGCCGGAAATAAAAACAGGAATGCTGGAGCAGAAGGAGACTTTTTCGATTGAATGGCGTGATGTGACATTCACATACCCCGGTGAAGCGCGGCCGGCACTGAAAAACGTTTCAATCTCTATGCCGGCGGGCACAAAAACGGCTGTTGTCGGGCCGAGCGGGTCTGGCAAGTCAACCATTCTGCAGCTTTTGCTGGATATGCACCAGCCAGAGGCAGGGGATATTTTGCTCGGTGAAAGATCCATAAAAGAGGTGCGGCCAGAAAGCATCTGGTCCAAAACAAATGTAATGCTGCAGGCCAATCATTTTTTTTACGGCACAATCCGTGACAATTTGCAAATTGCAGGTGATGACGTAACAGAGTCAGAAATGAAAGAATCCCTCCGGCTTACAGCACTGCCTTTTGGTCTTGACGATCCGGTATTGGAAAAAGGAGAAAACCTGTCCGGCGGCGAAAAGCAGCGGCTGGCGATGGCTCGCTTGTTTTTAAAGCGAGCACCGGTCTGGCTTCTTGATGAACCGTCTTCTTCGCTGGATACATTAACCGAGAAACAGATTTTTAAAGAGCTTTTTAAGAAAGCAGAAGGAAACACGCTTTTGCTGATCAGCCACCGGTTAACGGGGCTCGAGAAAATGGACCAAATTGTCGTCATGGAGCATGGGCAAGTGGTGGAGGCGGGAACATTTGCTCAATTAATGGCGAAGAAGGGATATTTTTATGAATTAAAGCAGATTGAAAAAAGTGTGCTTAATGATTAAGCGCATTTTTTTTATTGATTTTTACCGTAAATGATATTATTATTAAAATTAATAACAATAGAGGTGAGCAGATGAGTGCGTCGAAATTAAAAGTGATTTTACATCCCGTCCGCATGAAAATGATCCAGTCCTTTGTAAACCAAAGGAAGCTGACCGTTCAGCAGCTGTCGGAGCGAATTCCGGATGTGCCGCCGCCGTCTCTGTACCGCCATATGAATACCTTGCTTGAAGCGGGATTTGTTGAAGTAGTGGAGGAAAATCCAATACGCGGCACTGTAGAAAAAGTGTATGCGCTGAAGGAGCAGTCACCGGATGATTTTTTAAGCCTGTCCAGGGAAGAGCATGTTGATTTATTTACTGCATTTGCAGCTCAGCTGATTGGCTCGTTTGAACGCTATGTAAGCAGCGAAAAAGCAGATTTTCTAAAAGACGGCGCAGGCTACCGGACCGCCGAGCTCCACGTAACGGATGAAGAGTTTCAGGAACTCATACAGCAAATGGGCGCTCTGATTATGAAAGCCGCGCAGAATAAGCCGTCGCCGGAGCGAAAAGTAAAGCAGCTTTCGACCATTATTATTCCAGAGGGGGAGCAGTCATGATCGAAAAAGAAATTTTGATTGAACAGGAGATTTTTGGCACGCTCGCAGCACCAGAACAGGAAGGAATAAAGCCGGCGATCCTGCTGATTGCGGGGTCAGGGCCGATTGACCGGAATGGCAACGGGCCAAAAGGAAAATACCAGACGAATTTATACCGGGATTTAGCTCGTTTTTTCACAGGACTCGGCTTTGTGACATTCCGCTATGATAAGCCCGGCACCGGCAAGAGAAAAGGGAGCCTGCTCGAGACGGGTTTATCCGATTTAGTGCACGATGCCAAAAAAGCGGCCGCCTTTTTGCAGGAACAGCCGAATGTGAACCAGGTGATTATCTGCGGCCACAGTGAAGGGACGATTATTGCAACAGAGGTGGCTGCTGCTATGAAGGTCGATGGGTGCATGCTTTTATCCGGAGGTGTCGACAATTTAATGCAGGCGCTTTACCACCAGCGCCAGCAGGCGTACCGTGAATTGTTCGCGATGCCCGGCTGGAAGGGCTGGGTAAACCGGAAGCTGAAGGTTGATGAGAAAAATGAAAAGAAAACGGAGAAAATGTTTCAGAAGATGAAGAGCTCCAGCCGTGATACGGTCCGTATCCAGGGCATCCGGCAGCCGGCAAAATGGTTCCGTGAGCATGACGCTTATGATACGCGGGCTGCGCTGCGCCAGGTTGCCTGCCCGGTGTTTGCGCTGCATGGCGATAAAGACCCGCTTGTAGAAAGCTCTGTTCTTGCGGAGCTTTCAGGACTCGTGCAGGGAAAGAGCGAGTACCATATTGTAGCGGATATGGAGCACGGCCTGCGGGTTCAAACCGAGCCGAAAAGCATTTTGAAAACAAAAAAATTGATGAAAACCGTGCTGGAGCGCCCTCTTCATAAAGAAGGGCTGGCCGTGATGAAGGTGTGGCTGGACCGTTTTTTACAGAAACAGAAATCGGCATAATTCAATCCAAAATAAAAAGCAGGAATGCGGGTTTCCCGCATTCCTGCTTTTTGCTTTTTACCGGTCCGCTCTCTGCTGTCCATGGCTCACGGCCGGTATTTCATATTTTCGGGCGGTTTTTCGTATGCGAAGGACGGATAGCTGCTTTTACCGCCCCAGGCAGATCAAATACCGCCCAAAACTTTCAATATACCGCCTCAAGGACCGCTGCTTCTGCTGTATTTCCTGCCCAGAATGCAGCCGGCGCTCATTTTTTACGGATTTGTTGACCAAAGGCCTGCGGATTTAATAAACGTGCGGCTGTTCAGCTTCAGCTGGGCAACAACAAACTCGGCAATGTCTTCCGGCTGCATGACTTTGTCCGGATTGCCATCCGTCAAGTTATTTTCAACAGCCAGATCGGTTGCGACAGTGCTTGGAGTCAGCGCGCTGACCCGGATGTTATGCTTGCGCACTTCAAGCGCAAGTGATTCGGTCAGACCGAGGACTCCGAATTTGGAGGCGCTGTAGGCACTTGTAACCGGTGCGCCTTTTTGTCCGGCTGTGGAAGAAATGTTAATAATGTCGCCTGACTTTTGTTCGATTAAGTCCGGCAGCACTGCCCGGGTAACATTGTAAACGCCCATCAGGTTGACATCGATGATTTTTTTCCATTCTTCTGGATCAAGGTCGAGGAATCCGCCAAAGGTAGCGATACCAGCATTATTAATTAAAATATCCACTCCGCCGAGCGTATTTTTTAATTTGTCAGCAGCTGCTGTGACATCCTTTAAATCTGCTACATCCGCTGCTGCATACGCTGTTTTAACCTGTGCTTTTGCCCCAAGCTCTTCCGCAGCTGTCTGTACATGGGCTTCTGTCCGTCCGATCAGTCCAATATGTACCCCTTCCGCCGCAAGTGCCTCCGCAATCGCGCGCCCGATACCGCGTCCGCCGCCTGTAATAATCGCTTTTTTTCCCTGTAATGATTGTGCCAAAATGAGTTCCTCCTTCAGGAAAATCTTTTCGCTTTATCATATCAATCCCGCTTCATAACAACAAAGGATTTGCTTTTCATTTTTTTAGTTATATGGTTAAATTAGGAAAAAGGGGAGGATTCTTTGTTGATGATAACAACTGCCGTCCTGCAGGGAGGTGTGGCAGAAAGCTGCAAAGAAATTGTTGGAGCAGAGACGGTTATGGAAGCAAATATCGTACGCGGCCAGAGCGGTGCCTGTGTGAAGAAAGCAACGAAAGCCCTGAAAAATGCTGCTGATGAAATGAAAAAGCAGGCGGAAGCTCCGGGCGCCAATGCCATTATTGGCATCGGTTACGACTTTGAAACAATCGGGCAGGGAATGGTTATGTTTGCAGCAGCGGGGGCAGCGGTTTATGCAGTCCGTCAGTAAATGGCTGCTGCCTGTTTTGTTTCTCGTTCATAATGTGGAAGAAATGCTCGGGATGCCCGCTTTTCTGAACAGCCGCTTTGAGACGCTTCTTATTACCCGGCGGCAGTTTACAGCGGCGGTAGTGCTGCTGACAGCTCTTGTTTTCTTTTTTGTTTTTTTTCTGGGGCATTCAACGGCGCGGCTGCTATTTGTATACGGCGCAATCTTTTTTAATGCCCTCCAGCATATCGTGCTGGTGATCGGTTGGAAGGTGTACCATCCGGGCGCTCTCTCGGCAGCGGCCATTATTCTGGCTTTTCTTTTCTGGCTAAAGCAGGCGGAAGTGCCTCTTGGAAAAAGAAAAACCCGTTGGACGCTGCTCGGCAGCCTGCTTGCCGGTCCTCCTGCAGTATGGCTGTCCCTGTGGATAGGAAGCTGGTTTTAAAAAAGCTGAACCGGTCCAGTCTCTGGATCGGTTTTTTAATATGTCTGCTGGCAGTCTCACTATTCTGAAAGCCTTACAGTTGCGTGAATAATAGCCCTTCGTTAAAGTAAAGATACTAGCTGATGGAGGAAAAAGAATGCGACTTGTGGAGTATTCGCTTGTTTTTATTGCTGCTGCGATTCCGTGGATGGAAATTGCGCTGGTGATTCCAGTTGGAATTGTCCGCGGCCTGTCCCCTTTTTGGGTGATGCTGCTCGGATTTACAGGAAATATGCTGACAGTGCTTATGCTGATTTTTGGCTTTTCAAAAGTAGAAGGATGGATGAAAAAAAAGTTTGAACATAAAGGGATGAAGCAAAACAGACAAATGGAACGGGCCAGGCGGATCATGAACAAATACGGGCTGCCGGGACTTGCCCTGCTTGGACCTTTATTTATCGGGACCCACATTGCCGCATTTATCGGGCTGTCGTTCGGTGCGGAAAAAAAGTGGACAACCCTATGGCTGACAATCAGCATCGGCCTGTGGACCCTTATTATCGGTATTGCGACAATGCTTGGATTTGACTTTTTTATTCAAAAAACGGAAGGATGATCATTATGCTTGATTTATTAAAATCCCATGCGTCAGTTAGAAAATATACAGATGAACCGGTAACAGATGAACAGCTGCATGAGCTGATTGAAGCGGCTCAAGGAGCGGCTTCCTCCCACTTTGTGCAGGCGTACTCGATTATCGATGTCACGGATGGAGAAAAGCGTGAAAAGCTGGCCGAGCTTTCCAAAAATCCTGTGCAGATTAAAGGAGCGGCGCGTGCTCTTGTATTTTGCGCCGACTTAAAAAGGCTTGATTACGCGGCGAAAAAGCATGGCAAAACAGTCGAAGCCGGCACCGCTGAGAGTTTTATGGTCGCGGTAATTGACACAGCGCTGCTGGCGCAGAATTTTGCTGTGGCAGCCGAGTCAAAAGGCTACGGAATCTGCTATATTGGCGGAGTGCGCAACAATCCGGGCCCGATCAGCGAACTGCTGAACCTGCCGGAGCATGTAATCCCGCTGTTCGGCTTTACATTCGGCATACCGGCACAGGAAAATGAAGTAAAGCCGCGCCTTCCTGTTCAAGCGATTTTGCATACGAATGAGTACAACGAAGAAAAATACGAATCGCTCCTCGATGAGTATGACGAGGTAATCCGCCAGTATTATGCAAGCCGGTCAACGAATAACAAATCGGCAGGCTGGACAGAGGGGATGGCCGATTATTTATCAGAGCCGCGTCGTGCGTATATGCTTGATTTCGTGAAAGGAAAAGGGTTTTTAACAAAATGATAAGCGGGCAGCTGCAGCAATGGACGGATATCATTCAGGGAAAATTCGGACTTGGAGAATATATCTGTTTTGAAACAATTACAACATATGAAAAAAATGACTGGAACGAAACCGACTATCGTTTTACAACGGAGTGGCTGCCGCCTGGAGCTGCGGGCCGGTCAGAAGATGAATCCAATCCGAAGGGCACGGCTGTTATCGAGCTGAACGCCAGAACCGGGGGGCTGAACAGCGTCATTTTTGTTGGCGGGAAAGCACCAAAACACGGAATGACGTTTTTAACGGGCGAGAAAGAGGAAGTGATCCGCTGGGTGGAGCAGGAAACCGGCTGGACATACGGAAATCAATTTATTGATGCCGGGCCGGGAGATCACACGTTTTCCTTTCAAACCGCATATAAGGGCATCCCGGTTTCACCGGAAGGGTTTATTGCGGTCTCGCTTGATGAACAAAAAAAGCTGACGTTCTTCTCTGTGTACGGCCGCGTTCCGGAGCAGGCAGAGGAACCGGCTTTTCATTTAACCGCAAAGACGGTGGAACCGCTGGCGAAAGAGCGGCTGGTTTTTGTTGAATACCCATCAGCAGAAGAGAAAAAGTGGCTGCCGCTTTTTATGATTGATGATGTATGGGTTGACCATCATACCGGGGAAGTCATTGAGGAAAAGCGAGAGATTCTCACCTGGAAAACGGCAAAAAACAAAAAAATAAAACGAAAGCTTGTACAGATGGCACCGACAGATATTGAGCCGGACCGTTTGTTTCAGTTTCCGCCTCACCCTGACACAAAGCCGATCACGAAAAAGGCGTATGCGAAAATACGGGAAGCCTGCACAGAATTTCTTCAGACCTATGTACCGAAAGAAAGCGGCGATTGGGCTTTATCCGGTGTGAAGCGGGCAAACGGGATGATCGAAGCAAGGCTGACAAATACAAGGGACATTTCGGTTGTTCCGCGTATGTGGAAGCTTGTCCTCGACAAAGATTCCTATCAATTGGCCAATTACCAGGACAGCAGTTGGATGATCGAACCCTATGAAGAATTTGAGAAAGCGGCCCGTCCTGTTTTGTCTAAGGAAGAAGCATTTGAAAAACTAAAGCCATATGTAAAGGTGACACCGGCTTATGTATTCGATGGAACCGCCTATCAGCTGAGAGGGAAACTGGACTCCCACACAGCGGTTCACGCGGTAACGGGAGAGCTTATCCATTTTTAATAAAAAAGCAAAGCCTGGCTTCAGCAGGCTTTGCTTTTTTATTTGTGATTAAGTGGCCAGCTGTTCCTGATGTTCTACACCTAACAGGCGGAGGGCATCTTTTACAGTCGATACGGTCGGTGTGGAATCAAAATTCGCCCCTATTTCCAGGGCGGCCAGGGCGGTTTCCGGCCTTAACCCGGTTAAGATCGTACGCACGCCGAGCAGTGACAGCACTTCGTTGATTTTAAATATATACTCCGCAACCAGAGAATTCAGATTATAAATGCCGGAGAAGTCAAGAATGAGGCACTCGACGTTTTGCTTCTGTACTTTGAGGGGAACAGCATCCAAAAGCTGCTGGGCTCTTTCCTCATCAATAGAACCAATTAAAGGCAGCACAGCGATCCCGTCCAAAAGAGGAACGAGTGTGGAAGACAATTCATTTATTTGCCTGGACATTTCTTTCTGCTTTTTCTCGAAAGCTCTTCTGTCGCTTATATCCCGCACATAAGTCTGAATCGCTTTTGTATCTCCCATTAACACCGGGTGGCAGTACAGTTCCACCTCAACAGCCGTTCCATCCATCCGGTAAATGGTTTCCTCGATTACCTTTGCCGGCTGTTCGTAAGCGGAGTCTATTCTTTTTTCTATTGCCAACTTGGAGGATTCTTTAAAAATATCTAAAGGGCTGGCCCCGATAATCTCTTCTTTTGATGCTCTGAAAAATAGTTCTGCTGCATGATTAATATAAATGATTTTAAGCTGTGAATGAATAATTAACGGCTCCAGAGCATATTCAATCACCTGTTTATAGTCAATAGCTGAAACACTTTCACCCATAGAGTTCACTCCCAAATTCATGTTAGATCAATTTCCTGACTCATTTAAGTGCATGTAAATTACATAAGTAATATGAAAAAAAATTATGATATGTTTTTCACTATTGTTCCCATTGTAGCACAATTTTTAGTCCGAAAAAGTTTCATACAATTATCATGGGAAATGTAAAAAAAAAACATTGGAAAAGATAATAGTAATAGGCTTATTTTTCTGTTTTTAAGATTGGAAGACTTCATATCTAGTTTTTGAACAATTACATCTGTTTTTTAACTATTCAAAAAATAAAACCGACTTTATGATTTCAAATGTAAGCACTTACATAAAAGGGGAGGGAATAACATGGGAAAAAAACACAAGCAGGCCGCTGCGGCGATCATGACATCCATGCTGGCTGTTTCCAGCGTGCCGCCGCTTGCCTGGGCAGAAGGGGAAGAGGCCTCGGCAGAAAAAACGTTTGATTTTGGCACCGGTGAAAGCCCGGTGCAGGAAGGCGCCATTCAGATAACAGAGCAAAGCCTGTACAGCGAATCAGCAGGATTTGGATTTGCGGAGGCGGATTCCGTTTCGTCAGCTGACCGGTCAGGAGACAACCCGCTTACTTCTGACTTTGTCCGGCCGGGCACATCAAGGTTTCAAGTAGATCTGCCTAATGGGGACTATTCCGTCACAGTTACTTCAGGAGACGCAGTGGAGCAAACGGAAACAGGCATCATTGCCGAAAGTATTCAAAAAGTGCAAAATACCGTGGCGGCAGCAGGAGAATATACGGAGCGTACCTTTGAGGTAGCGCTTGTAGATGGCCAGCTGACGCTTCAATGGACCGGAGCGGTGCCGGTCATTAACAGCCTTTCCATTCAAAAACTGCCGGAACGGACGGCGGGGGAAGAGCCGACTGTTTATATAGCCGGCGATTCAACGGTCCAGACCTATGATGAATACTGGCGTCCCGAAGCAGGATGGGGACAGATGATTCCACGCTATTTTAATGATGATCTATCATTCTCAAACCAGGCAATTGGCGGCCGAAGCTCAAAAACTTTCATTACCGAAGGAAGACTTGATGCCATTTTACGAGCCATCCGTCCCAATGATTATTTCCTCATTCAATTCGGCCATAATGACGCAACGATCAGCCGGCCGGAGCGGTACGCATCGGTCCCTGATTACAAAGAATACCTCAAGACCTACATCAATGGAGCCCGCCAGCGCGGTGCCGAGCCGATCCTGGTAACACCGGTGGGACGGCGCGATTTTCAGGAAGCAACCGGACAATTTAATATCAGCTTCCCTGAATATGTACAGGGAATGAAAGAAGTAGCGGAAGAATTAAACGTTCAATTAGTAGATTTGAGTGCCAGAAGTGTGGAGTATTTTAACGAAATCGGTCCTGAAGGCACACTTGCCGTTTTCCTTCATACCGATCCAGGCGTTTATCCTGCGTTTCCGAACGGTTCTCAGGACAATACTCATTTCCAGGAATACGGAGCGATTCAAATGGCGCGGCTTGTGGCAGATGAAATTGAAGAAAGCGAAAGCAGCCTGAAAAGCTACGTAACATCAGTGGAGCCGCCGGCAGCCGTACCGTCCGTGCCGCAAAGCGTAAAAGCCGGCAATATCAGCAATGCTGGAGCCCTTTTAACATGGGATGAATCGGAAAACACGGACATTTACAAAGTGTACCGGAAAGAATCAACAGCCGATTCCTTTTCATTGATCGGCACAAGCACCCTGCCGCGCCTGACCATCTCAGGAATGGAGGAAGGGAAATCATATAATCTTTACGTGACAGCGGTGAATGCAAAAGGCGAATCTGCACCATCTCAAACGATTACCGTCCAAACGAAGCAGGCTGCCTTCAAGTACGATTTTGGCCTGGCCGGCACGCCGGTAGCGGCAGGCTATAATGAGGTGAATTTATCTACTGTTTATTCAAAAGAAAAGGGCTACGGCATTATCGATCCTGCCGGCATGATCGGCCGTGACCGCGGTGCGGGCGGGGACGATGTTGTCCGCGACTGGCTTGGCTATTTTAATAATAAGTGGGAATTTGCGGCGGATGTGCCGAACGGCCTGTATTCTGCAAAAGTCTACGTGGGTGACCTTCTTGGCTCGGCTAGAACGGACGTAGCGGTAGAAGGACAAAGCTACGGCACTGTTTCCGCACCGAAGCAAAGTTATACAACGAAAATCATTTCAGATATTTCGGTAAATGACGGCCAGATGAACTTTGCTTTCAGCGGCCAGACAGGAATTGTCAACGGAATTGAGTTGACGCCGATTTTAACGGCCCCGTCCCAGCTCGAAGCAAGCAGCATTTCCCTTGATCCAGCTGCTCCTTCTGTGTCATTGAAATGGGCGGAAGCAGGCGGAGCGAAAGAATACAATATATACCGGACAATGGCCGGCACGGATCAAAAAGAAAAAATCGGAACAGTGCAGGCGACGGAATTCGTCGATCAAACAGCCAATGTCGGCTATGCGTATACCTATTCGGTAACAACCGTTGATGACAGCGGCCAGGAAACCGCTCCATCTTATCCAATCGAGGTATCCTTGATTGACCCGGATGCACCGGCACCAATGAAGCCGGCCGGCCTGAACGTAACCGATATTCAAAAGGATAATCTGACGTTTACATGGGACCCTGTGGAAGGAGCTGTTTCCTATGCCGTTTACCGCTCCGAAGCTGCAGACGGTGAGTTTTCACTGGCGGGTGTTGTAAAGACTGCTTCTTTTACGGATAAAACAGTGCTGACAACGATTCCGTACTACTATAAAGTAGCGGCGGTCGGCGCAGGCGGTGCTTCGTTGGAATCGGATGTGCTCCAAACAGAAGCAGCAACCGTGTTAAAAAGACAGGCAGAGTCTTTAAAACGGTCTCCGGCAGCTGTCAAAACGGATAAAGGTGTTTTTGTCAGCTGGCGCATTCTGGGCACTGATAAGAAAGACATTAAGTTCCACGTATTCCGCAATGGGAAAAAAGTAAACAAACAGCCGATTTCCGGCGCGTCAAACCTGCTTGATCCGAAAGGAAAAGCCGGCGACTCCTATGAGATCCGGCCAATTGTTCCTGGAAAAGAAAAAGGCTATGAAACGACTGTAGCCATTGAAAAGAACTATATGGATATTCCGCTTGATAAACCGGAGCCGGGTGTCACGCCGCTTGGCGATCCGTATGAATACCGGGCAAATGATACAACCATCGGGGATGTGGATGGCGACGGTGAATATGAATACATTGTAAAATGGGACCCGAGCAATTCAAAGGACAATTCACAGGCCGGTTATACCGGAAATGTGTACATTGATGCGTATAAACTGGACGGCACAAAGCTGTGGAGGATTGATCTTGGCAAAAACATCCGCGCCGGCGCTCATTATACACAGATGATTGTGTATGATTTTGACGGTGATGGCAAAGCAGAAATCGCCATGAAAACAGCCGATGGCACCATTGACGGGCAGGGCAATGTAATCGGGCGCGCGGATGCGGACCACCGCAATTCAAGCGGCTACATCCTGCAGGGAGATGAATTTTTAACGGTATTTGAAGGAGCGACCGGAAAAGCATTGACGACCATTCCGTATACACCGTCACGCGGCGACGTCGCTTCATGGGGGGACGCGTACGGAAACCGGGTGGACCGCTTCCTGGCAGGCGTTGCGTATCTGGACGGGGAAACACCAAGCTTGATTATGGCGCGCGGCTATTATACACGCACGGTTGTATCAGCGTACCAGTTTAAAAACGGAGAGTTAACGAAGCAATGGACCTTTGACAGCAATGACGGAAAGCAGGACTATGCGGGGCAGGGCTACCATTCACTCAGTACAGCGGATGTGGACGGCGATGCCAAAGATGAAATTGTCTACGGACAGATGGTCATCGATGATAATGGCAAGGGGCTTTATACAACAGGCCTGGGCCATGGCGATGCTCTTCATGTAAGTGATTTTGTACCGTCAAATCCGGGGCTTGAGGTATTTGCCACACAAGAAAATAAAACGGGGCCATACGGATATGATATGCGCGATGCTAAAACGGGCAAGATTTTATGGGGTGTAGAAACGGGACAGGACACTGGACGCGGCGTAGCAGCCGATATTGATCCGCGTCATCCTGGAGCGGAAGCATGGGCGGTTTCAGGTGCCTGGAACAGCCGCGCCGGCGGGCTTCATACAGCAGAAGGAGAAAAAATTTCCGACTCGATTCCATCCGCAAACTTTGCGATCTGGTGGGATGGCGACCTGCTGCGGGAATTGGCGGACCACACGTACAATGACTCTATTGCAGCCGGCGTTGGTACAATCGATAAATGGGATTACAAGCAAAATAAGCTTGTGAATCTATTAACGGCAGAAGGCACTTTCTCTAACAATACAACCAAAGGAAATCCGGCGATACAGGCTGACCTGTTCGGCGACTGGCGGGAGGAAATCGCCTGGCGGACAGAAGACAGCTCGGCGCTGCGGATTTACACAACAACAGATGTAACTGAGCATAAACTGTATACACTGATGCACGACCTGCAGTACCGGCAGGCAATCGCCTGGCAGAATGTCGGCTACAATCAGCCGCCGCACCCATCTTTCTTCCTTGGAGAAGGAATGGACGCACAGCCTGAAGCGCGGATTAAAACAAAATAATGGAAGGAGGCTGTCTTTATTTCGAGGCAGCCTCTTTGCTTTGGCCGGTATTTTTGATTTTGGGCCGGTATTTTCTATGTCCGGGGCGATATAGCTTTTTTCGCTCCGGGTTTGCTGAAAACCGCCCTAAATTTCTTTATACCGCCCGGGGCAGCCTGTTGTCAAATCATATGTATAAAAATTTGTGAAAAAAATCACAAAATGATAAACAGACTCGTTTTTATATGATGGCTGGGATATAATGGCGGTATCAAAACAATCAGGGGGTAAAAAGAATGACAAAGTGGGCATTTGTTTCTGATTTTGACGGTACGATTTCAAAGCGCGACTTTTACTGGCTGGTAATTGATACATATTTTCCAGAAGGGCGCGACCTGTATCCAAAGTGGAAAAGCGGCGAATGGAAAGATATTGATTTCCTGGCGAAAGTATTTTCATCGATTCATCAAAGTGAAGAGCAGATTGCCAGAGATGTTTTAACGATCCCAATTGATGAAGATGTGCCGGACTTTGTCCGTGCGGTGCAGGAAGCCGGCGGTGATTTTTATATTTTAAGTGCGGGAACGGATTATTATATTAACCCCATTGTTAAAAGCTGGGGAGTCGACAACGTGACGGTATACTCGAACAAGGGGCTGTACCGCGACCAGAATATTCACCTCGATATTGATCCGGCGCACTGGAGCTACTCGGAGCGGTACGGAATTGACAAAGCGGCGGTCATTAAACGCTTAAAGGAAGAATATGACGTTGTGTATTTTGCCGGCGACAGCGAACCGGACTCGCATCCAGCCGTATTCGCAGACCGGACGTATGCAAAGGAAGCTCTTCCGGAAATTTTAGACGAAAAAGGGGTATCCTATATTCGGTTTGATCGTTTCAACGACATTAAAGCGGATTTGATTCAAGAAGGAAGACTGCCGGAATGAACCGCGCCGTTACGAATATTGCCATTCCGGCCATGATGGAGATTGGTGAAAATGTGATTGACACCCTCGGTGAGCGGCTGCGGCAGCATGGATTTCAAAGCGTCACGATTATGTGGGACGGATTTGTAGAAGCTTCTTACGGCAGCCGGCTGCTGGCCGCGCTGGACGGCTGTTCGGCTGAGCCGGTTTTGCTCGATAGAACGTTCAGCATCCAGGAAATCACCGGGCGGGCGTTTCAGCTTCCGGCAAGTGATGTCCTGATCGGCATGGGCGGCGGTGCAGTGATTGACATGGCCAAGTACACCGCTTTTTTGCGGAAAATACCGGTTATCAGCATTCCGACTTCCGCTTCAAATGATGGATTTGCCAGCAGCGGCTGCTCGTTAATTGTCAACGGAAGAAAAACAAGCGTGCCGGCGAAAATTCCATTTGGCATTGTCGCAGAGCTGACGATTTTACAAAAAGCGCCAGACCCGTTTATTTTAGCGGGGATCGGAGACTTAATGTCGAATATTACAGCGCTGTATGACTGGCAGTTTGAAGAAAAGCAGGGCGCAGGCACAGTGAACGCGTTTGCGGAAATGCTCAGTAAAAAAGCGGTAAACAGCTTTATCCGGACGCCGATGGCTGATATTCATGCCCCCGTATTATTGAAGGAACTGATCAGCTCAATGACGATGAGCGGCATTGCCACGGAAATCAGCGGATCAAGCGCGCCGATCAGCGGATCAGAGCATTTGATTTCCCATGCGCTTGACCAGTGGGCAGATCATCCGCAGATGCATGGCATCCAGGTTGGTGTGGCTGCTTATATTATGGCGCTTGTTCATGAGCACCGGTTCGAAAGAATGAGAAAAGTATTTGAACGCACCGGCTTTTTTGATTACGTCAGAACCCTTGGCATGAAGCAGGCTGACTTTTTGATGGCAATTGACCGTGCGCCGAAGGTAAAGCCAAACCGCCATACGTATTTACACGAGGAAGCATACCGCTTAAAAGCAAAGCAGGCCGTTCAGTCAGATCCTGTTTTAAAAACGATTCTCCATTAAAAAAATGGTTGTTTTTTCGGCACGGATTCTCTATAGTGAGGGAGTAACAACAACTGTAAAGACAGGAGAATAAACAATGTCAGAAAAAACAATTTCGCAGAAAAAGCTGCTCGGTGTTGCGGGCCTTGGCTGGATGTTTGACGCGATGGACGTCGGCATGCTGTCGTTTGTGATCGCGGCTCTCGCGGCAGAATGGACGCTTACGCCGGAGCAGATGGGCTGGATTGGCAGTGTTAACTCCATTGGCATGGCAGTGGGCGCTTTTATCTTTGGCATTTATGCGGACCGGATTGGCCGAAAAAATATTTTTATCATTACCCTGTTAATATTTTCACTGGCAAGCGGCCTGTCCGCCTTTACGACAACTCTTGCAGCTTTTTTAATTTTGCGTTTTTTCGTCGGAATGGGGCTGGGCGGCGAGCTGCCCGTTGCATCAACGCTTGTATCGGAAAGTGTGCCGGCAAAGGACCGCGGCCGGGTGGTTGTGCTGCTTGAGAGCTTCTGGGCCTTCGGCTGGCTGCTGGCCGCGGTTATTTCCTATTTTGTGATTCCTTCCTACGGCTGGCAGGCAGCTCTGATCATTGGGGCTCTTCCGGCATTATATGCGCTGTATTTGCGATTGAAGCTTCCCGACTCACCGGCATTTTCACCTTCAAAGGCGGAGAAAAGGACGATCGGGCAAAACATTGCCGGTGTGTGGGCGAAAAAGTATGCGCGTTCGACCTTTGTGCTTTGGACAGTCTGGTTTACAGTCGTGTTTTCGTATTACGGAATGTTTCTCTGGCTGCCGAGCGTTATGGTCATGAAAGGCTTCAATCTCATTCAAAGCTTTGAATATGTGCTGATTATGACCCTTGCCCAGCTGCCGGGTTATTTCACAGCAGCGTGGCTGATTGAGCGGGCAGGACGGAAATTTGTGCTTGTAACCTATTTACTCGGTACAGCAGCCTCGGCGCTTGTTTTTGGAAATGCGGAAACGACGGCGGTGCTCATTGCATCCGGCATGCTGCTGTCGTTTTTTAACCTCGGAGCATGGGGTGCCCTGTACGCCTACACGCCTGAGCAATATCCGGCGGTCATTCGCGGAACCGGGTCCGGCATGGCCGCATCAATCGGCCGGATTGGCGGAATCCTGGGACCGCTGCTCGTCGGATCACTCCTCGCATCAGAACGATCCATCGGCTTTATTTTTGGGTTATTCTGTATCAGTATCGTGATTGGAGTCATTGTGCTGGCTCTGTTTGGCAGGGAAACGAAACAAACAGAACTGGAATAAAGAAAAACCGAGAGAAGCCTTTTGCTGTTTAATGTGGCTGGGTCGGCGGTGTTGTCCGCTGCCGGCATGAATCTATTTATGTTGATTGGCATCATTATTCTATGTATCTCTTTTCAGCTATTGGAACGGCACTATATTTCATTCTTTAATGGAATCGTAATGTAATTTAATCCCATTGTCATCTGGGTGTAACTCCCGGGCGCTATACTAGCCTCATAAGATTACGGGAGAGGGGCACAGGTGAACGATGAACTTTTTTCTTTTAATGTTTGTGACGTTTATTATTGCTATTGCAATCGCCAGCGGAGGGCTTCACCTGCTGTTTAAACAGCTGAACAATTACTTAAAACAAGATGAAAGATAAAAGAAAACCGCCTTTATCGGGCGGTTTTTTTCTATATTAAAAAAATGAAATAAGATGTCATAAAAAAGGAAACCGTGAATAAAATGGTAAAGTACATGCGTTTCATTTTCCCGGAGTGAGAAACAGAAAATGATTGCAGCCAGCAGAGCAGCCGGGCTTATCCAATCGGTTAATGGGCAAAACTGCAGGCAAGTACACCAGTAATAGGAAGGATTCCGAGAAAGAGCCGGAAAACGAAATTACTCCATTTATCACGTTCTTAACTTTGTTATTTTAAAGTAATATGTTGTCATTACCTGCATAATAGGTAATAAGGCTTATGTATACGGAAGAAAATGTACATGTTACAATAGAATGAAAAAAATGACTACTAAAACGAGGGATCGCTTGTGGAACTAACAAATGACCTTATCCATCCAAAAATTGCATTAACCAAAAACATGGAACTGATGAGCGGCACACATATTTTATATTTATATTCAGACCGCAAAAAGTATTGGGAGAATATGCTTTCTTTTATTATGACAGGCTTGGAGCTTGAGCATGAGGTCATTTTACTGGAGTCGCCTGATCTATTTCCGAAAATCAAACAAGAGTTACTTGGAAACGGGTTTTCTAAAGAACAGATAGAATCGATCGTATTTACAGATCATCAATTATATTATAAAACCTGTCAATCTATTGGGACGGAAGCTATTTTAAAAGAATTGAAAGGCTCCCTTCAGCCTTATATCGAAAAGAACCTGGCCATCCGCATCTGGAGCGTGGTGTTTCGGCATGAAGAATCCTGCTGTGAAAAAGACCTGCCGATTTATGAACAAAAAGCCAACGAAATTTTAAGTCAGCTCCGCTCTTTTACAGTCTGTGCATATGATGACAGCGAAACGTCTGCCGGCCTGGCAATCGACTTAATGAAGGGCCATTCCTATGTAATGACAGACGATGAGCTGACTGCCTCCCTCTACTATAAAAACAGGCAGGGAACCCCCTCTTTATCTCTCGAAGAGCGTCTTCATGAGAAAGTAAGCCATTATAAATACTTAATTGAGGAAATGCCGGATGCTGTTTTCGTCGTTTCTGACCATCAAGTAGTCTATGGAAATCAAACGGCCGCACAGCTGCTGGAATGCAACAAAGCGGACCTCCTGGCTATGACGGCCTGGAACCTTTTTTCCACGGAATACCATGAACTGCTGGAGATTGGCATTGAAAAATTAAAAAGAAATGAAAAGCTGCCGCCCGTAGAAATGAAAATGATCTCATACAGCGGCAGAGTTATTGATGTGGAAGTTTCCGCGTTTCCATTTTCACGGAATATGGAAACGGATTTCACAGCTATTTTAATTATCCGCAGCATTTATGAGCGTAAAGCACATCAGCAGCTGACCATTAAAACTGAGAAGCTAAGCCTTGCCGGCCAGCTGGCTGCTTCTATTGCCCATGAGGTCCGTAATCCGCTCACTTCTATTAAAGGATTTTTAAAGCTGGCCCGCGAAGATATGATGCATGATGCCTATTACACAATTATTGATGAGGAAATTGACCGGATTGAAACCATTGCCAGTGAATTGCTCGTGCTTGGCAAGCCCATGTCTGTTGAAATAGAAGTATGTGATGCGGGAAAAATGCTGAGAGATGTTTGCATTCTGCTTCAGTCACAGGCGGTTATGCGCAAAATTTTGATTGAGTTTAACGGAGAGCCGAATTGCTTGATCAGGTGCAATCCCGGGCAAATGAAGCAGGTGTTTATTAATATTATTAAAAATGCGACTGAAGCGATGGAAAACGGCGGCACGATTCGAGCATCAGCCCGTTTAAACGGCGACATGGTCCAAATCGTTATCGAAGACGAAGGAAAAGGAATGCCTGAAACTGTGCTGAAAAAGCTGGGGGAGCCGTTTTATACCACAAAAGAAGACGGAACCGGCCTTGGGTTAATGGTGTGTTTTAATATTGTCGAGCAATACGGTGGCACCATCCGTGTTGAATCAAAAGTGGATAAAGGCACGGTATTTACGATTGAGCTGCCGTTTGCATTTAATTAAAGTCGTCTTTTGCAGGCGTCTTTTTTTTTCACTCTTTTTTCATTAAAACGTGGTATAACAGAAGAAGCGAAAGGGAGTGAACCGGATGAATATATTGCTTGCAGAAGATGATCTGCAGTTGGGAGAATTGGTCAGCTTTATGTTAAAGAAAAAAGGCGGCTATCAGGTTGAATGGGTCAAAACAGGAGAAGATGCTTATGACTATGCTTCGTCCGTTCATTATGATGTGCTGATTCTGGATTGGATGATGCCGAACGGGAACGGAGTGGACGCGTGCCGCGATTTGCGAAAGGACGGCTACGAAGGCGCCATTTTAATGCTGACAGCAAAGGATGCTGTGGAGGACCGGGTTGCCGGCCTTGATTCCGGAGCGGATGATTACCTGGTAAAGCCCTTTGAAATCGATGAGCTTTTAGCAAGGCTGCGGGCGCTGACCCGCCGCAATTACGCACCAATCGTTGAAGAAAGGGTTGCGATTCAAGGTGTGGAAGTAAACAGGAACAGCCAGACGATCCAAAAAGATGGGGCTGCGATTCAGCTGAGTCCGCGTGAATTTCAGGTGCTTGATTTACTTGTGCAAAATAAAGGACAGGTACTGACGCGGGAAATAATGCTTGACCGCATCTGGGGATACGACGCCGATGTAACAGCCAAAACAATTGATGCAACGGTAAAGCTTCTGAGGAAAAAGCTTGATGCAGTGGGCCGTCCGGATATAGTGCAAAGCGTACGGGGAGTCGGATATAAAGTTGAAAACTAAATGGTTTAAAGGCAGCAGCGACCTGTTTCAAAAAACACAGCGGCGGTTAACCATGCAGTACAGCGGCCTGCTCATGCTGTTTCTCGTCCTGTTTATCGTAGTCGTTTACACATTGTTATATGTAGTGATTTTACGCGATCAGCACCGGGAGCTTGAAAACTTAACCCGGCAGGAAACACGGATTATCAGTGATTATCTGGCTGACAGTGCCCGGGATGAACTGCAGGGGCTCGGAAGCCAGGAGCTTGTTTTGGCGGGAGTAGACCAGTTTTTTTATTATGTGACAAATGCAGAAGGCACCTTCGTCACGGGAAGCGAAACGATGCCGCATATGCGCGAAGAATTGTTTGAGCTTGTATCCGGCTGGGTCCCGGAAAAAAACCAGATTAGGGAAGAAACACTTCAAGTAACCTTTGATGAGCGCCGCATCGGCGGCCGGGAAATTAAAGATGTGCCAAAGTCGGATACGGTGCGTTTAATGATTGATGGCAGTCCGATTTTTTACAATGGCCAGTTTGTCGGCATGATTTATATCGGAAAAGACATTTCCTTCGCCTATCAATTATTCAAATGGCTCCTTATTGTGCTCGTCAGCCTGGCGGTTTTGTTCGCCGGGGTTGCTGTATGGATGAGCTACCTCATGTCGAAAAAAGCAATGGGCCCAATTTCCACGGCGTTTCAGCGCCAAAAAGAATTTGTTGGCGACGCATCGCATGAACTGCGCACACCGCTCAGTGTTATGCTTTCCTCCATTGATGCCATGGAAATGACGGATGGCATTGAAGAAGATCCGTTTGCGAAAAAGCTGCTGCGAAATATGAAGTCGGAAGTAAAAAGAATGACCGGGCTTGTCAGTGACCTGCTTGTGCTAGCCCGGGCGGATTCCGGCGCCGCCGAGCGGACGCTTGAGCAGCTGGATGTGCGGGCAGAAGCTGCAAATGTGATTGAGTCACTGACACCGCATGCAGAATCAAATGGTGTTTCGCTTGGGCTGGAAGCGCCGGGTGATCTGCTTGTGCTGGGCGACCGGGCACGCGTAAAGCAGCTTATGTATATTTTACTGGACAATGCCGTGAAATATTCACCAGACGGCGGCCTTGTTGAAATGAAGCTGTCTCAAAGCGACCGTTACTGGACGATGGCTGTATCGGATCAAGGCATCGGCATCCATCCAGACGACCAGCCCCGTATTTTTGACCGGTTTTTCCGGTCCGATAAATCCCGTACCCGCACGGTTGGCGGCCATGGGCTTGGACTATCCATAGCCAAATGGATCGCCGGTATTCATGGCGGGACCATTACAGTTGAAAGCGAGCCTGATAAAGGAAGCACCTTTATTGTGCAGATTCCAAACGAGCAGGCCGTTTCCACGTAAGGAAAGGCCAGACTGACGGTAAAGCCGCCAGTCTCAGGCTATTGACAAACGCCTGCTTTCGGCGTCACTTGCCGGCTGGGAATGCTCATGACCCCCAAAAAGGTCACTTCCCTTCCCAGCAGGCCGCGTTCCTGGAAAGCCAAGCGTTTTCAATCAGCCTGCTTTCTAACTTTGTTTATATTTCTAGACTGACGGTAAAGCCGCCAGTCTTTTTTTATGCTGATTCAGCCGAATGACCGCCAGTCCTATGGCACGACCGGCACCGTGTCCGCCGCCGTTCTGCTGCCCTGGCTGAGCGCCGTTCTTTTGCGTTTTTTTAGAAGCAGTACACAAAATCACTTGATCAATTTGCATACGCAAAAACTTTTTTCGAAAAAATAACTTTTTTCCTTCTTTTCACCGTTCTTTCACTTTTCTTTTTTACAATAAGCTCAATCAAGAAAAAATTACGCAAAGGGAGCGATAATAGATGGAAACAAATGAACGTTATTCATATAACCCGCAGCCGGAGAAAAAAGGAAAAGGCGGACTGATCAAAACAGCAGCAGCATCGTTTGCGGGAATGCTGGCAGGCGGTACCTTGATGTTTTATGCGGCTCCAGGCCTATTGGACAATGATGCAGCAACCGCGGAAACGAAAGCGGCGGATTCATCAAATGAAATTACCGTACAGCCGGCCTCAACGGCTTCATTAGCACAGACGGACCTTGTCTCCGCAATTGATGCGATTGATGAAGCAGTTGTTGGTGTAGTGAACCTGCAGGAACAGGAGCAATTTAATCCGTTTGGCAGCCAGCCAATGGAAACAGCAAATGAGGCTGCGGAAGAAACAGAAGCAGGCACAGGCTCGGGTGTTATCTTTAAAAAGGGTGAAGAGGTTAGTTATATCGTTACGAATAATCACGTTGTTGAAGGAGCAGATACAGTCGAAGTAGCGCTTGCCAGCGGTGAACGTGTGGATGCCGAGGTTGTCGGAACAGACGCTCTGACGGATTTAGCCGTACTGAAAATTTCCAGTGACCATGTAACAGAAGTGGCGGATTTTGGCGATTCGAGCGTGTTGAAGCTTGGCGAGCAAGTAGCAGCCATCGGTAATCCGCTTGGGCTTGATTTATCAAGTTCTGTAACAGAAGGCATTGTCAGCGGTGTTGACCGGAGTGTGCCGGTTACAACCTCTGCCGGAGAATGGGAGCTGAATGTTATTCAGACGGATGCAGCGATCAATCCCGGTAACAGCGGCGGTGCGCTGATTAATGCAGCCGGGCAGGTTGTCGGCATTAACAGCTTGAAAATTGCCGAGGATGGAGTGGAAGGACTTGGCTTCGCAATCCCAACGGAAGATGCCATCCCGGTTATTGAAGAACTGATGGAAAAAGGAGAAGTGGAGCGCCCGTATCTCGGTGTCGGCCTTGAAGACGTAAGTGCACTGTCCCGCCAAATTGTGCAGGGCCAGTTAAACCTTCCGGAAACGGTAACAGCTGGAACAGTGATTTCTCAAGTAGAAACAGGATCTGCTGCAGCCGAAGCCGGTTTTAAAGCGGGAGACGTTGTTGTGAAAGTGGATGATACAGAAATTGCAGGTACAGCGGATTTCCGTAAATATTTATACAATGAAGCGGAAATTGGCCAGAAAGTGAAAATGACCATTTACCGTGATGGACAGCAGCAAACGATTTCCATTACCCTGGCTGCACAAAGTGAATAACTTTCATCGCTTTTTCACCGAAGCCGGTTACAGTACAGGCAGGGCAGGGTATTGCCCGTAAAATCAAAGGAGGAAAACAGGTGAAGAAAAAAGTATTCAATGCAGTCATGACCGGAGCTCTTTCGCTGGGAGTTCTTGGCGCAGCGGGCCTGCCAGCGCTTGCTGCAAGCACCACGGCGCTTGACAGCAGCACAAAAGCAAAAGTGGAAGCCATTATGGAAAATCTGCGGACAAAGCTGGAAGAAATCGGCGTTGATCTGCCGGAGCGCGGCGACAGATTCGCGAACCTGGATGAAGAAACAAGGGAAAAAGCGGAAGCGATTATGGAGCAAAAAGAAGCCGGCGAAATTACTGAAGAAAAAGCGAAAGCACAGCTTGAAGCGCTTGGTGTTACGCTTCCCGAGCGCGGTGCCGGAAAGGGCAGCGGCCGATTAGTGCAGGCTGTAGAGCAGGCCGGCCTGGATGAGTCCATACAAGCAAAAGCAGATGACATTCTTGCACAATTAGAAGCCGGCACCATTACGTATGAACAGGCGAAGGAGCAATTGACCGCGCTTGGCATTGAAATTAGTGAGCGCGGCGGAAAAGAAGGCTTCCTGGCCGGCCTGGATGAAGAAACAAAAGCAAAAGCGGAAGCCATTTTGGAGCGGAAAAAAGCTGGAGCAATCACAGGGGAAGAAGCAAAAGCACAGCTTCAAGGCCTCGGCATTGAACTGCCGGAGCATGGCAGTGGAAAGAGCAGACACGGAAGCAGCGGCAATTTGCTTGAAGGATTAAATGAAGAAACAAAAGCAGAAGCTGAAGGCCTTATTGAGGATGCCCGGACACAGCTGGAAGAGCTGGGTATCGACAAAATGCCGCTGCATTAATGGAGAGCGGAAAAGTCATTCACTTTAGAGTCCCGGGAAACCGGGGCTTTTTTGTTTTGGAAAAAACTTGTACAATATAAGGAAACATTCCTGGAGGTAGCTTATGAGTGAAATCAATGCCGGCGATATTGTTTTTCAGATACTGATGCTCTTGTTTTTGACTGTTCCGGCTGTCCTGATCTTTTTCGGCGTTCGTTCATGGCGGAAGCGGACAAAGCAGTTAGAGCGGATTGAGCGGAAATTGGATGAGCGCAAATGATTATAGAAGGCTTTTATACTTTCGGACTGGGGCTTTTGCTTGGTGTGCCGCTTATTATTTTAATCGCCGCTCTCATTAAACTAGGACGCAAAAAAAGCTGACCATATCAGCTTCTTTTTTATATTAAGACTCCTTCTTCGGCGGTTAATGCAGGAGTATAAAAGCAGTCAATCGAGAAGAGCCGCTGCGCGCTGTTCTGGAAAAAACCCTTTTTTTAGATGTTTTTAAATTTGTGAAAACCGGGTAGAGAAGGGAAAAGAAAGGTGGCGTGTGTATGAAATTAACGTCAGTCAGCCAGACGCCGGGCCAAATTTCGTTCAGCTGGACGGATGCAGGGCCGGTGCGTATTTTAAAAGACGGCAAAGAAGTATACAATGGCAGCGGGGATTCGTTTACAGATACAGGTCTTGAGCCGGGTACGATTTATTCATATGTTGTCAAAGGCGGCGAGACCATGAAAATTCAAACCGCCACGGCGGTGGAGCGTGAAGAAAAAAATCAGGATATTCCACTTCAGGAGCTTATTGTGACAACGGTTATTCAAAAGCAGCAGATTTCGATGGCCTGGGAGCCGATTCGCGGGGTAGAGCAGTATGAGATTTACCGGAACGGCGAATATGCCGGGACAGTAACTGAGCCGGGCTTTCATGATAAAACCGTAAAGCCGGATGAAGATTATATTTATCAAATTAAAGGTATTCGCCCATTGGAGCTGGGGAGCGAAGAAAAAACAGAAAAGCCGTCGCCGCTGGCCAAAGTGATTGATTTGCTGAAGAGCAAAAAAGACGAGGATGACATGCTCGTGGAAACATTTTTGATTGACAAAGATATTGGCCGGCTGGCAGACCATTTAAATGATGATGTTCTGCCCCGGGCGCTCGACTATGTTCTCCGGTATACAACATTTTTAGAATCGGAGTGGGTGGAGAATCCGAATGTGTTATCGGAAATGAGATATTTCACGGGCGATGGCCGTTCGTTTGATCCGGAATCAAACCGGTACCGGACACGGGCGGAAGTCAAAATAAACAGCAATGAGGTATCGCTAACCCGCGACGTTGGCGCATCAGAAGGGTACTCGATCGATAAAGAGCTTGTGAAACGGGAAGCAGCGTCTGATAAAGACATTCTTGTGAAAAATGTTCAGACAGATAAAGAAAAAGTTTCCTTTTTGCTTGATCATTCAGTCGGGAATCCGCTTGTTTCATCACCGGATATTGTCTATGAGGTATACGGGGCTTTTTATCCAAACGGCTTAATCGATATTAGCGGCGAGCACGATGAAGCGCCGCACCATGAAATTTACTTAAAGCATGCAGAAGGTCCGTGGAAGCCGCTGCACCGTTCCAAAACCAGGGGACTGGAGCGGCTTGCCCCGCCAACCGCCAACCGGTTCTGGCGATATTCAAATGTAAACTAAAAAAAGCAGCCTTCGCTCAGGAGGCTGCTTCAGGCTGTTGACAAACGCTTGCTTTCGGCGTCAATTGCCGGCTGTGAATGCTCATGACCCCCAAAAGGTCACTCCGCTTCCCAGCCGGCCGCGTTCCTGGAAGAACAAACGTTTTCACTCAGCTTGCTTTCTAACTTTGTCTGCACTCTCAAGCAGCCTTCACTCAACTCAGGAGGCTGCTTTTAATTTGGAATCCAATGCATACTTTGTTTGTTTGGACAGAGCAAGGTGAATGGCCATTGCGAGCAGCACAACATCAAGTTCGTACCCGCCATTTAAGAAGCCGGAAGAAAGTTTAACAGTCACAACAGCACCAATTAAAATAATAGAGAATAACAAAGCGATTATCCTTGTCCCGAGGCCAAGCATCATCGCAATGCCGCCAATTAACTCAATTCCTGCTACTGGATAAGCCATGAAGCCGGGAATGCCGACGCTGTCGAAAAAAGAAGCCGTTCCGGCAATCCCTCCTTGAAATTTGGCAAAGCCATGCATAAAAAAGGTAAATCCCAGCACAATCCTCAATAAAACAGTTCCTGCCTCCATTGTAATCCCTCCTTTTTTTATTTAGCACTACAATCTGTAATGAAGTTACACTATGCTTTGTAGTTTACTATGAAACAGCCAGATTGAATGTTAAGATTTTATTTCAAAATTGTTACAAAAAAGGGCTCTTGACGCGGTGCTTGTTTAAACACTACAATGGGTAATGCAAGGAGGCGGTAAAATGAAAATTCAATCGTTTAAGTTTAATGAACGCGGCTTAAACCGTTTTTTTGGCCCGCTTGAAGCAAAAATTATGGATATTCTCTGGAGCGGCGAAAAGTCGATTAAAGACGTTCAGCAGGAGCTGGAAAAAGAAAAAGCAACCAATTTTAATACTGTTATGACTGTTATGAACAGGCTGGTGGAAAAAGGAATGTTAACAAAGCGCCCGGAAGGCCGGACTTCGTTTTTTCGTCCTGTTTTAACGAGGGAGGAATTCCTTAACACGCAATCGAAGGAAATGACACAGGAACTTGTAGATGAATTCGGCAGTGTGGCAGTCAGCCATATGATCGAAGCACTTGATGAAGCGGATGAAGCGCTTGTTGCACAGCTGGAGCAAAAAATAAAAGAATGGAAAAAGGACCGGTAGCATGATATCAGCACGCCAGTCGAAAAAACTGTTTATCGTCAGTTTGCTTGCAGCGGGTACCGTTTTGTCGCAAATGATCTTGTATTCAGTCTCTCTTTTTGCCGGCTGGAATATGCGCTTTAACCTGGTTGCTGTCTGCCACAGCTTGATCAAGGAGATCGGTTTTGCTTTTCTCCAGTACGCGGTCGATGCGCTTGTTTTCAGCACTCTGCTTTTATTTGTCTGGAAGCTGGGCGTACAGTGGCTTCAATCGGCCCGGATGAAAAAGCAGTTTGAGGCATATACGATGCATACCCTGACAGATAAGTGGTCAAAACGCTATAGGGCAGATATCCGCTTGATTTCGTATCCGGCACCCGTTGCCGTGACGATGGGTTTTTTCCGGCCGGTCGTTATACTGTCAACAGGCTTAAAAGAGATGCTGACAGAAGCAGAGTTTGAGGCGGTTGTTTATCATGAGCTGTATCACCGCACAAGCCGTGATCCGCTAAAAGTATTTGCACTGGCTCTATGTGCATCCGTTTTATGGTACATGCCCATTTTAAAGTGGACAAGAGAGCAGTACCGGCGTGAGAAAGAGCTGCTTGCAGACGCTTACGCGATCAAGCAAAGCGGGTCAGCCGCGAATCTTGGCAGTGCGCTTGTAAAAATGATCAAAGCAGGAGGGCAGATGAGTATGCCCTTTTCATGTGTATCGTTTGCCGATACCTCTGTAAATGAGCGTATTCATTATTTGCTCGATCCGGGGGCGGTCCGTCCGCTTCATATCCCGATTCGCTCTGCGTTGCTGTCTCTGGCCGTCTTTACGGGTATTTGCGTTTTGTTCATTTACGTTTTAGCGTAAATGAATCTTTTTTTAATCATTAACACTACAAATTGTAGTTCGAAGGAGCGGAACGGATTGGTGAAAGGTATTTTTTGGATTGTCGGTTTTTTTGCCATTTGTATGGCAGGTGTGATTTTCTTATCTAATGTGGCGGATACAGCTGCTGAGATCTCTTATGAACAGGAGCCGTTTATAGGAGAGGCGGCGGCACCCGTGTCGATCGTGGAATTTGGAGATTATAAGTGTCCGGCCTGTAAAAGTTTCAATGAATCTTTTTTTCCATTGATCCAAAAAGAGCTCGTCGAGACGGGTAAAGCGAAATTTTATTTTATGAATTATTCTTTTATTAATATTGATTCGAACCGGTCCGCGCAGTTTGCGGAGGCAGTATACCAGGAGCTTGGAAACGAACGCTTCTGGGAATTTCATCACCTTATGTATGAAAAGCAGCCGGATGATGCATCTTTTGAAAAAGTAGATTTATACACAAATGAGTTCCTGCAGGAAACGCTTGGAGAAATTGCATCAAATGAAGAAGTGGCCCGTGTTATGGAGGCTGTCGGAAAAGAAGAATCGATGAAAGCCTGGGAAAAAGATACAGAGACAGCTAAACGGCTTGGTGTTTCGGGTACCCCGGCTTTATTTGTAAACGGCAGGGAGTTTAAAGGGAACTCCTTTGAGGACCTGGCTGACATGGTTAACGAGGCAGCGGCTGATGCTGAATAAACCGCTGCTTGCCGCCTGGCTGGCAGCTGTTGCAGCAACGCTTGGAAGTTTATTTTTCAGTGAGCAGATGGGGTTTATTCCCTGTACGCTGTGCTGGTATCAGCGCATTCTCATGTACCCGCTCACTCTGTTCCTTGGCCTTGCTTTTTACTGGAATGACACGCGTATATACCGGTACGTGCTGCCCGTGAGCATGATCGGTATGGGAGTATCCGGTTATCATTATACACTGCAAAAAATCCCGGCCTTGAAGCAGTTTGAAATGTGTACAAGCGGAGTGCCATGTTCGGGAGAGTATATCAACATTTTTGGCTTTGTCACAATCCCTTTTTTAAGCTTTGCGGCGTTTACAGCTATTACACTATCTATGCTTTTCTTACGCAAGCCTGCTTTTAAATAAGCAGGCTTTTTTCATTCTTTGCTCACATTTATCTTGTATAATGTGCTTTTAAAAAAGAGAGTAATTGTGAGATTGCAAAGGAGAGAAGAATGGAAAAACAGCAAAGACAGTATCACTGGATATGGCGCTGGCATTTTTATGCTGGGGTTATTTTTGCCCCGTTTTTACTTATATTGGCGGTGACCGGCGGTATTTATCTGTTTAAAGCAGAAATTGAGCAGGCGCTTTATAAGGATTTATACGAGGTGGCACCCGGGACAAAAGCAATGCCCGCAAGCCATCTTATTGCCGCTGTAAAAGAGCATTATCCACATGCGGTTATTACACGCTATCGCCCGCCCGAGTCGGCAGACCGTTCGGCGGAGATCGGTATTGTGGACCATCAAGTTTCAAAAACGATATTTATGGACCCGTATACGATGCAGACTATAGGATCGTTAAACGATGCGGACCGGGTGATGGACAAGCTGGAAAAAATCCACGGCGAGCTGATGGCCGGCACATTCGGCGACCGGCTTGTTGAACTGGCGGCCTGCTGGGCGGTTATTTTAATCATAACCGGGCTGTACTTGTGGCAGCCGCGTCAAAAAAAGCGGATTTGGGGTGTGGTTCTGCCGCGGTTTTCCAGAGGAAGCCGGACGCTTATTCGCGACTTGCATGCTGTACCGGCTGCCTGGATATCAGCTGGCATGTTTTTTCTGATCATGACCGGCCTGCCGTGGTCGGGTTTTTGGGGCACACAGGTGCAAAACGCGGCGACCAACTCGGGAGAGGGGTATCCGCCGTCCATCTGGGTGGGTGATGCCCCGCTGTCTACACTGAAAACCGAGGAGGTGGCGGATGTTGGCTGGGCAGCAGAAAATCTGCCCGTTCCGCAGTCGATCCAATCTGCTTATATTCCAATCAGCATAGATGACGTTACAGCGATTATAAACGAGAGAGGCATTCAGCCCGGCTATAATTTATACATCCCGCAGCATCAAACAGGCGTCTACACAGTCTCTGCCTTTCCAGCTAAAGCGCAGGAGGAAGTGACCATGCATATTGATCAATACACAGGTGCAGTATTGGCCGATTACCGCTATGACGATTATGGCCCGGCCGGCAAAGCGATCGCACTTGGCATTACCCTTCATAAAGGGTCTCAGTTTGGCATACTCAACAAATGTTTGGGTCTTGCCGTCTGCCTTGGTATGGTGCTGGTTATTGGCAGCGGCCTGCTTTTATGGCGCAAAAGGAAGCATAGACTGCCGGCACGTCCGGATGCCCGGGTTAAAAAGGGAATATGGCTGATCATTACCGCATTGGGACTTTTCTTTCCGCTGGCCGGTGCGTCAATGCTTCTCGTTCTCTTGATCGACCAGCTTGTTAAATACGTGAAAAGAGAGCAGGCGGCATGAAAAAATGGATATTCATAAGCAGCCTGCTTCTGCTTTCGGGCTGCTCCCTCAATCCGGATGCTGCAAAGCAGTATAAAATGGAGCAAAAGCTGGAAGCGGACATTATGATAGCAGATGGACATATACAGGTTGAAACATCACCGGAAGCTGAAGTATCCCTTTCCTTTTGGAAGGAAGGCGGCGAGCAGGAACAGCTGAACATCCGTCAAATAGAAAAAGGAATTTATCAGGCTGAGAAAACGATTCCCAAAGAGGGCATTTACTTTGTAAAAGCTGATATTCAAACGGAAACTCAGCACATTATGCCCGCCAAAAAAGTATGGGCTGGCCAGCCGGCTGACTCTCTGCCAAAAGAGCCGAAAATAGACACAAAATCCCATCATTAATAGCCTGTTTTTAATGGAAATGTAGTATAATGTTAGAAACATAGGGCAGGGGGATTATGACCATTATGTCAGGACAGCAAAGAACGGAAAGAAGAAAGCGGCGGCGCCTGAAACGCTGGGTCAGGCTGACGCTGCTTGGTTTGTTTTTAGCGGCTGCCGCGGCGCTTGCGGCAAATTTATTTATGACGGAAGAAGCAGAAGAAGGCGTACAAAACAGTGCGAAAAAAAGCACCGGGCAAAATAATGGCGAACAGCCAGTCACAGCGCCTGAAGCGAAGCCGGTCTCTGCTTCTATTACCATCAGTGCCGCAGGTGATTTCACGCTCGGGACTGACGAAACATTCGCTTACACAGGCTCCTTTTCAGAAGAAGCGGAAAAAAACGGCTTATCGCATTTTACCGCGGGGCTTAACGATATTTTCAAAAATGATGATCTATCAACGGTAAACCTGGAGACAACACTGACAGAAGCGACGGAAAAAGCGGTGAAAAAATTCCGTTTTAAAGGGGACCCCGGCTATACGCAGATTTTAACGGATGCCGGCATCGAAGCGGTTAATCTGGCAAACAATCATATTTTTGACTATTTGGAGCAGGGCTATGAAGATACAAAAGCGAATTTAAAAGCGGCAGACATTGGCTATTTCGGCTATGAAGATACGTTTATGACCGAGGTGGACGGTGTTCAAATTGGAGCGCTTGGCTATGAAGGCTGGGAGGACACAGCAGAAATCCGTGACCAGGTAAAAGCAGACATTGCAAAAATGCGTGAAGAAGGAGCGGCTATTGTCATTGTGCACTTCCACTGGGGAGTAGAACGAAGCTATGTGCCGGAAGAATCCCAGCGCACACTGGCCCAGTTTACCATTGATGAAGGAGCGGACCTTGTGGTCGGCCACCATCCGCATGTTGTCCAGGGAATTGAAGAATACAATGGCAAGTTTATCGTCTAC
The DNA here is from genome assembly GCF_000970685.1 of Domibacillus indicus. Lineage (GTDB taxonomy): Bacteria > Bacillota > Bacilli > Bacillales > Domibacillaceae > Domibacillus > Domibacillus indicus. The sequence goes on along the minus strand of NZ_LAJB01000003.1, from coordinate 112,566 downwards.
AGCCTCGGCAACTTTATGTTTGGAGGCAACCGGAATCCCGCGGATAAGGATACGTATGTATTTCAGCAAACCTTCCAATTAGAGGACGGAAAAGTAACAGATCAAAAAGAAATTCATGTCGTGCCGTTCTCCATTTCATCACGGACGGACCGGAATGACTATCAGCCAACACAGCTGGAGGGATCGGAAAAAGAGCGCGTCCTGAATAAAATTATTGATGTCTCCAATCAGATAAAGGAATCGAATTGGACTCAATATATGAGCAGCGAGCCGTCCAGTTAAGGGGCGGCTTTTTCAAAAAAGCGGTTTAAATTCCGAAAAATGGGGTACACTGTTTTTGAGAACAGGAGGGGAAACGCAGCGATGAGAGAGCAAAGCGATGAATTTATTTTAGATGCCTACAAAAAAGCAGTGAAGCTTAAATTAGAGCCCGAGTTTCTTCACTTACTGGAAGAAGAATTAGAACGAAGAAGCTTAAAAATACATACGACCACTGTACGCTGAAAAGAGGGTCTCCCCAATGTGGGGAGGCCCTCTTTTTATTTTGTCATCTTCAGCCGTCAGCAGAGGCTTTTGTAAAGTGACTGGCATGGGTCATGAAATCCGCCCTGTATACAATGTTGAGCAGACACGGCTGTTTTTCTTTTCCTTCAATCGCTGCATGGACCTCTGGATAAGCTTCTTCAGCATGCCACGTCAGGTAGGGCAGCTTTTTTTGCGCCTGCTGGGAGCGCTTGTTGGCAAGGCGCGTTCCGATGAAGACTTTTTCAAGACCAAGCTCCAAAAAAGCGAGCTGCAGGATGGCGTATTTGGAGGCCTCATTATAGCCCTTTCCCCAGTAGCGGCTGCCGATCCATGTTCCAAGCGTGCAGAATTTTTTTTCGTGATCAATGGACATAAGGGAGGTGACTCCGATTAATTTGCCCTGTTCATTGAAAATAGCCCGAGAGACGGTTTTGCCTGCTGTTTCTTCAACCATGACCGCCTGCAGAAAATCAACAATATCATCCACCGTTTCCACGGAAAGGCCAAGTGCCTCTTTAATTTTGGGATCAGACACTAAAGAAAAAATACGGTCGGCATAGGTCAGGCTGTGCCGCTTCAATTGAATCTGCTTCAGCACTTCCATACCTCCTCGAGTGTGGCCCGGAACAGCCGGTTCAGCCGTTCAGTGGGGTTTTCGACTGAATGATGAATCACGGCGGCCCGCCGGCGAAGCTGCTCGATCTCTGTCTCAAGAAACCGGTCAATGACCGGAATGCGAGGCCCTTTCGTAATTTCGCCTCCTGCTGTTTTCTGTTGTAACAGGTGCTCAATCATCTCCCGCAATACAGGCTCCTGATCTATTTGGGCAAGCAGCTTCTGAAAAGAAAGAGGGGGAATTTCATTTCGCTCAGCAACCCACTTTGCGGCCAGGATGGAACGCAAGGCATAAAGATAGGTTTTTAATCTTGCCTTATCCCCGCTATTTATTTCTTTGTAATTGTTTGAAGCAATCCCGGCGTAATGATGGATGCAGGAAGCAGGTGAAAAAACGTCCTTTCTCAGCTCTCTCATACGTTCGGCTGTTGAATAGGGCTCCTCGTAAACGACAGCTGAAGAAAGCCACTCTAAAAGAAGAGGATTTGATTTGCGAAAAAGCTTTAACGCTTTTGTTATATCCCAGCCGTTTACATCAAGCAGCCCGTGAACCGGCCGTTCAATCACATCCCGTTTATTGCCGATGCCAATGGGGTCAATACTTACGTACACCTCGGGATGGTGGATATAAAAAAAGCGGACGTCATAATCGCTGTCTTGAGATGAAAATCCCCAGGAGCGGCTGCCTGATTCACAGGCGTAGAGAATTTTAACATCAAATTCCTGTTCAATAGCCCGTAACGATTGCAGGATTTCCTGTTTCACTGGCAAAACCTCCGTTGGCGGTAGTTTACTCGCTTTCTGGTTATTGTAAACCTTTAGCGGGAGAAAGGAAAAAGGAAAGAGAGAAATCCGTTTTTAAAAAAAACAGCTTTTTTTTTGTTTTTCACTGTTCTTTCACCAATCATGTTTACACTTCACTGTAACAAAAGCAGAAAATGGAGTGTGAGGAAGATGAAAAAATGGTTTGATCCGTGGCTGGCAGTGATTGTGGCACTGTCGGCAGTGTTGAATTTTTATAAGATTGGAGCGTCGGGGTCGAATTCGTATTACACGGCAGCAGTAGAAAGCATGACGACAAACTGGAAATCGTTTTTCTACGCATCGCTTGACTCGGGCAATTTTATTACAGTGGATAAGCCTCCGGCTGCTCTCTGGTTTCAGGCGATCAGCGCCAGGCTGTTCGGTGTGAGCGACTGGAGCGTGCTTCTCCCGGAAGCCATTGCCGGCGTACTGTCCGTTTTTATCCTGTACAGAATTGTAAAGCCGTTTTTTGGCGTGAAAACAGCCCGCTGGTCGGCTCTCGTCCTGGCTGTTACACCTATTTTCGTCGCAGTAACACGGACAAATAATGTAGATGCCCTGCTTATTCTTTTCCTGCTGCTGGCCGCATGGTCACTTATGAAGTCGGTCCAGGAAAAAAAGCTGTTCTGGCTGCTTGTCTCCATGGCACTTATCGGAGTTGGCTTTAATATTAAGATGTTGCAGGCGTACATGGTTGTACCGGCGTTTTATTTCTTTTATTTGATCGCTGCGCAGCACACCTGGAAAAAACGGGTTGTTCATTTACTGGCGGCAACGGCTGTTCTGCTGGGCGTATCAGTTTCATACGCAGCGGCGGTTCAGCTGACGCCCGAAGAAGACCGGCCCTATATCGGCGGCAGCCAGACCAATTCAGTGCTTGAGCTTGCCTTTGGCTACAACGGCATTCAGCGGCTGACGGGAGAAGAATCAAAAGGAGGCAGTGCCGGTGACGGAGCGGGCGGTATGTTAGGCAGCGGCTCCTCCCAGGGTGCCGGCGGGGAGGACATTGGTGAAGCGGGTGTATTCCGCCTGTTCTCAGATTCCATGTCCGGCCAGGCCAGCTGGCTGCTGCCCTTTATTCTTTTTGGCTTAATTGGGATTGCCATATCAGTCAAACGGCAAAAAGCACTGACCATGCAGCATAAATTCGCGATATTCTGGCTGACCTGGCTGCTGCCGATGATGGGCTTTTTCAGCATTGCAAGCTTTTATCACCGCTATTATTTAAGCATGATGGGACCGGCCGTCGCGGTTCTGACAGCTGTCAGCGGAGCTGTGCTGTGGGCACTTTACAAGGAACAAAAGGACTGGAGCCGCTTCCTGTTTCCGGCCGGCCTTTTTGTTACGTTTGGCTTTGAGGCGTTTGTGCTGTATCAGAATATCGATGCGATTCAGCCATGGCTGATCGGAGCAGTAATCGCGCTTGGTTTAATTGTGTGCATTATGCTGCTTCTTTCTGCGAAGCATTCCCGGCATATACGAACAGCCGCCATGCTTGGGCTGCTCCTAATGCCGGCTTACTGGGCTGCCATACCGGTGATGGCAGGGACAACGAACAGTGTAATGCCGACGGCCGGTCCGGCAACGGGAGGATCGGGAGGAGGCGGCATGTTCGGTGATCGCAGCATTGCGATGGCAGCAGATGGAGAACGGCCGGAAATGCCGGAAGATATGGAACTGCCTGAAGGGATGGAGATGCCAGAGGGTATGGAGCGCCCTGATGATGCAGGCATGAGTAAGAGACCAGGCGGCATGGGCGGCGAGATGAGTGAAGAGCTGCTCAGCTACCTGGAGGAAAACCATACAGGAGAAACCTATTTAGTGGCTGTGCAAAACGCAAATTCAGCTGCCAGCATTATTTTAGATACCGATTATACTGCTCTTGCAATGGGCGGCTTCGGCGGCTCCGATCCGGCGATGACGGTTGAAAAGCTGGAAGAAATGACGGCAAATGGAGAAGTGAAATTTTTTATGACGTCAGGGGGCGGCGGTCCGGGCGGAAGCCAGAATAGTGACGTAACCGAATGGATTCAGGAAAACTGCACAGAAGTGACATCGGAGAACTGGAGCGGACTATATGTTTATGAAGGAGCGTGAGGAAATGAAATACTCCATTATCATTCCTGTTTATAATGAAGAATTGGTCCTCCGGGAAACGTACAGCCGGGTAAAAGCCGTTATGGAAAAAACCGATGGACCCTATGAGCTGCTGTTTGTAAATGATGGCAGCCGGGATGCGACGATTGATATTTTAAGAGAGCTGGCCGTTCAGGATCGGCATGTGAAATATCTTGATTTCTCCCGTAACTTCGGGCACCAGATCGCGATTACGGCCGGCATGGATTATGCGGCCGGCTCCGCGGTTGTGATTATTGACGCCGATTTGCAGGACCCGCCGGAGCTCATTCTGGACATGATTGAAAAATGGAAGGAAGGCTACGAGGTCGTGTACGCCAAACGGACGAAACGGAAAGGAGAAACATTCTTTAAAAAGCAGACCGCAAAACTGTTTTACCGGCTGCTCCGGGCGTCCACTGATATTGATATTCCGCTTGACACGGGGGATTTCCGCCTGATTGACCGAAAAGTATGCGACCAGCTCAAAAATATGAAGGAACAAAGCCGGTTCGTGCGCGGACTCGTGAGCTGGGTCGGCTTTAAACAGACGGCGGTTGAGTACGAGCGGGATGAGCGGCTCGCCGGCGAAACAAAATACCCGCTGAAAAAAATGCTGAAATTCTCAATGGACGGCATTACATCGTTTTCGTATAAGCCGTTAAAGCTGGCAAGTCTGCTTGGCATGATGCTGTCGGCGGCGAGTGCCCTGGCGATTATCATCGTTCTGTACCAGCGCCTGTTCACTGACTCTACGATTCCGGGCTGGTCCTCACTGCTTCTGACCATGCTGTTTTTTAACGGAGTCATGCTCATTATGCTGGGTGTGATTGGTGAATACATTGGGCGCATTTATGATGAAGCGAAAAACAGGCCGCTTTATATTTTGCGGGACAGCCGCCAAAATGAACAGGAAAGTGAATTTGTGACCCGTTATGCGGAATATAAATGAAGTATTTAAGTTTGGAATTGTAGGCATGGCCAACACGGCTGTTGATTTTATCGTTTTTTTTACATTGTGGTCCTGGGGCGTGCCGTACCTGGCGGCGCAGGCCGTTTCCTACAGCGCCGGCACGGCTAACAGTTTTTTTTGGAACCGGTCGTGGACCTTTAAAGCGGCCGGGCAGACCGGGGCGGGCGAAGTGATCCGTTTTATTGCCATTAACCTGGCCGCGCTCGGTTTTTCCGCTTTATTGCTATCTGTATTGAGCGGACAGCCGCTTTTAATCAGCAAACTGATTGCCACACTCGGCGCCATGGCGCTAACTTTTTTCGGCAGCCGCTTCTGGGTGTTCAAGCAGCAAAGGAGGAGATCAATATGAGCATTAAAAAAGCAGTGATTCCCGCAGCGGGCCTTGGGACAAGATTTTTGCCTGCGACAAAAGCGCAGCCGAAGGAAATGCTGCCGGTAGTGGATAAACCAGCCATTCAATATATTGTCGAAGAAGCGGTGGCTTCCGGAATCGAAAGCATTATTATTGTAACCGGGCGCAATAAGCGTTCGATTGAAGACCATTTTGACCGGTCCTTTGAACTCGAGCAGACGCTTGAGGAGAAAGGGAAAAATGAGGTGTTGGAAGAGCTGCACGGTATTTCAAATCTGGCTTCCATTCACTATATTCGCCAAAAAGAGCCGCTTGGTCTCGGGCATGCCGTTCTTTCCGCCCGCCAGTTTATCGGTGATGAGCCGTTTGCTGTTTTATTGGGGGATGATTTAATGATGTCTGAAAAGCCGGCGCTCCGCCAGCTGATTGACGTGTATGAGCAGGTGAAAACGGACGTGATCGGTGTCCAGCATGTGGCACCCGAGGATGTTTCGAAATACGGAATTATCGATCCCGGCGCGCACACAGGCCCGATTTACGAGCTGGCGGACCTTGTAGAAAAGCCGTCGGTGGAAGAAGCGCCGTCGATGATCGCAGTAATGGGACGCTACGTGCTGGAACCGTCTATTTTTAACCTTTTGGAAACACTGGACCGCGGTGCTGGAAATGAAATCCAGCTGACAGATGCGCTTCGCAAGCAATGTGCGGCATCCACGATTCATGCCGTTTGTTTAAGCGGCCAGCGCTATGATATTGGAGACAAATTCGGCTATCTTCGTGCCAGTATCGAAATGGCGCTCGCCCGTCCGGAAATGCGCAGCCAGCTGCTCGCTTATTTGGGAGGGCTGCATGAAAAGCTGGCCGTACAGTAAGGCTCGCTTTGTATACATTCCCCGGCCTGTTCAATTGGACAGGTCTTTTTTTGTCGGTTATGGTACATTTTTCTTGGAGGCGAAGCGATAAAGGAGGAAAAACATGACGACAGCTTTTATTCTATGGACAGCCTTTTTGCTTGTTCCGCTTGCTGTTACAAAAGCCGGCGGCCGGCAATGGCCTTTTTTATTTCCTTTTTACCGAAACCGGCGAAAATCATTTTTATGGTTTGAAGCATTGATGGGCTATGCAGCGATCTTTCTTATTTCCTCCCTTGAATCCAACCCGCCTTATCTGCTGCCTTTTCTGCTTGGCACGATTTGGACAGTGCGGGGCATTGAGGGAATAAGTATCAGAAGAGAAGAAGGAAATTACCTGTTTACCCTGCTGTTTGGGACAGGCTTTATTATATGGGGAATTTTTTTGCTGTAAACGCCGCAGGCCCGCCGCCCGTATAAAAAGGAAGATAAACAAAGCCTGGCTGCAGGATTTGTTTACTGCAGGGCAGGAATGGCCTGATAGCAGGCCGCAGAAGGATGATAGTCCGTCTTAGGGGCTGTGCTTTTTTCGCCGCTGTACCGCTCGTTTTCCCGGTTCACCAGCTTGTGCCAGCCGCCATGCTTATGGTCGATAAAATGCGTGGATGCATAAGCAAACAGCTCTTCATAATGAGACCAGTAGGCTTTCTTTCCGGTTTTCGCGCCGAGCAGGGCGGAAGCGGCGATAGCTTCAGCGATCACCCAGTAGTTTTTATCGGTATCGATGACCTCCTTATCCGGCGAAAGAGCAAAATAAAAACCGCCATACTGGTCATCGTGCCCATACTCCCAGCCTTTATGAAAATGCTCCTCGGCCGCCTCCAGCATCCGCCTTTTTCTGTATCGATACAGGCCGGATAATAAAACGTCAGAATATCATTTATTTGTTTTTTTAAATGTATCAATCTGCTTGAAATCCGCTGTTTTCCCTTCTTTCATAAAAAATAAAAGAAGCAGAAAAGCATAAGCTTTTCTGCCGGAACGGAAGCTGTTAAGAAGACATCGCCATGCCGCCGTTGATATGAATGCACTGCCCGGTGATGTACGCTCCTTCGTCTGAAGCAAGCAGCACGTAGGCGCCTGCATGATCCGCCGGCTGTCCGGGGCGGCCGAGCGGTGTGTTCGTGCCGAATTCGGCGACTTTCTGGCCTTCAAAGGTTGCCGGAATCAGCGGTGTCCAAATCGGCCCTGGCGCAACCATATTCACCCTGATGCCTTTTTTCGCAAGGTTCTGGGCCAGGCTGCGGGTAAATCCGACGATGGCGCCTTTTGTCGCTGTATAATCCATCAACGTTGGGTTGCCGATGTATGGATTGATAGATGTGGTGCTAATAATGGCACTGCCTTGCTTCAAATGAGGAACCGCATGCTTGCTCATATAGAAAACCGAGTACATATTTGTGCGAAACGTTTTGTCCCATTGCTCTGCACTAATGTCTTCAATATTTTCCGTCGGGAACTGAATCGCCGCGTTATTAACGAGAATATCGAGCTTGCCGAACTCACCGACAGTTTTTTCCACCAGCTCTCTGCACGTATCTTCCTCTGAAACATCACCCGGAAGCAGCAGGCAGCGGACTCCTTCTGCTTCAATGAGCTGCTTTGTTTCTTCTGCATCACTATGTTCTTCTAAATAATTGACAGCTACATGGGCGCCTTCCTTTGCATACGCAATGGCGACAGCACGGCCAATGCCCGAATCCCCGCCTGTAATAAGCGCAACACGGTCTTTTAACTTGCCGCTCCCTATGTAATCAATCGGCTGAACCGGACGGGGGTCCATTTTTGATTCAATCCCCGGCTGTGTTGGCTGTGATTGCGCTGGCTGTCCATCTTTTTGACGATCATAAATATTCATTCTGATTGCCTCCTTCTATTTTTTACCTAGTAGTTACTTAGCCTGTGGACGGAAGAGCTAAACGCTTATTTTCGCTTCTATTTTTTCTTAAACCCGGCCGGGCATACTGGCAGATAAAGGTGAAGGAGTTATGAATATGTCACGATATTACATTATTTGGTACAATAAATTCAGGAATAAAACATCTAAATGGTGATAAGAAAGGCTGACAAAAATGGATCGAAGTGAAATAATCTCCTGGATTAAATCAATTGTGTTTGCTGTTGTGATAACGCAGGCTGCCCGGTATTTTTTCTTTACGGGAATCGTAGTGCACGGGGAATCAATGGCACCAACCTTTGAAGACTCGGATAAAGTCATTGTCACGAAAACAACAGGGATTGACCGTTTTGACCAGATTGTTTTTAAGGCGCCGGATGCAGAGGAGAACTATATTAAACGGGTTATCGGGCTGCCGGGCGATTCTGTTGAAGTAAAAGACGATATTTTGTATGTGAATGGAAAAGAAGTAAACGAACCTTACTTGGAAGAAAACCGGGCCGCTTTGCTGCCGGGCGAAAAGCTAATGGGTGATTTTACTCTTGCGGAAGTAACCGGTCATGAACAAGTGCCGGAGGGCTATTTATTTGTTCTCGGAGACAACCGGCTTGTCAGCAAGGACAGCCGCGCATTCGGGCTTATTCGGGAGAACAGCCTGATCGGGGAAGTCCAGCTGCGGTTTTACCCGTTTACACATATTCAAACCTACTAAAAAAGCGTTCCGCCTGAGGCGGGACGCTTGAGAGTGTAGACAAAGTTAGAAAGCAAGCGTTTGTCAACAGCCTGAAATAAGGAAGCATCCGCTTCCTTATTTTTATTTTATGCTTTAAACTGCTGGGTCAGCTGCTGAAGGCTGCCTGCCATCTGGGACAGGGATTCAGCGGAGGAAGTAATTTCCTCCATGGAAGCCATTTGCTCCTCCGATGCAGCAGAAACGCTTTGGGCAGCAGCAGCTGACGTTTCCGAGATATTGTGAATAACAGATATATTCTGGACAATTTGCCCGGTGCCGGCAGTCATCTGTTTAACAGCCGCCGAAACATCTTGAATTTGAGCGGTGACATTATTGATCGACTGATTGATCTGGGCAAAGGCACTGCCTGCTGTGTTAACGACTTCAATGCCTTCCGATACTTCGGCGGAAGCCGTTTCCATCGATTCAACTGCATGTATTGTTTCGGATTGGATGGCTTCAATCAGCCTGCCGATTTGTTTAGCAGACTGGGCGGATTCTTCCGCAAGCTTACGGACTTCATCGGCAACAACCGCAAAGCCGCGTCCGTGTTCACCTGCCCGGGCTGCTTCAATTGCAGCGTTCAGGGCAAGCAGGTTCGTTTGCGAAGCAATCGTTGTAATCGAGTCGATAATTTGCCCGATTTCGCTGGAGCGGTCGCCAAGCTCTTGAATAACACCCGAAAGCCCGCTGACCGTTGTGCTGATCGACTGCATCTGGGAAACGGCCCGGTGAATGGCTTCATTGCCGGTATCTGCTTTTGCGAGTGCATCTGCGGCGGCGGCGGATACCTGCTCAGCGCTCTCGGAAATTTGCCCGGCACTGCCCGATAAATCCTGCACAGTATCGGATGTATGGGACACCTGCTGAAGCTGCTGTTCCGACCCGGCTGCCATGCTTTCCATTGTGCCGGCAATTAATTCTGTTGCTTTGCTTGTTTCTTCTGCATTGGCGTTTAACTGCCCGGAAGAAGCGGCGACCTGCTCAGCTGTTTCGCTCACCTGGCGGACAACAGTTCTAAGGCCGTCTGTCATCTTATTGAAAGAAATGGTCAGCTGGCCCAGTTCATCACGTGATTTGTAGCTGCCCGCCACTGTTAAATCGCCTTTTTCCGCCTGTGCCATCAGCGACTGGATTTTTTGGAGAGGCACAGTGATCATGCGAGAAATAACGCGGCTTAACACAATAAAAATGAGGATAGACAGAATAGCCAGAACAGCTGATACCAGGCTTACCTGGGAAGCTTTCTGTTCATTTGAATCGCGGAGCTTTTTTGCTGTTGAATTTGTGAAGTCCGTCAGAGCCTGGGCTTTTTCTACGATCTGCTGGCGTGCCGGTGTTACTTCGTTTAAGTAATATTCATATGTTTCCTGGTCACGAGCCGTTTTGGCAAGATTCTGGGCTGTGAACACGGCCGTTAAATAAGAGCGGTACATCTCTGTTACTTCTTCTAAAAGCTTTTTTTCCTCCGGATCACGTGCAATCTCAGCGTATGCCTTTAAAAGTGAGGTATTCTCTGCGGCCGTATCGGCAAGAGTGGTTTCAAGCTCAGTAAAAAGAGACGTATCCTCCGTCACCATCATTTCAAGCAGATAAGAATCAATCGCCCGGTTATTGGTCCGAACCTGCCCTATGTATTGAATTGGCTGGAGCTTTGTTTCATACAGTTCAGTAGAGTTATTTGATAAGTCCTTCATACTTACATACGTATAAACACCCATTACGGAAAGCAAAAGAATAGAAGAAAGAATAAGGACAAGCATTTTTCGGCGAATCGACAGATGACGAAGCATAAAATGTAACCCCTTTCAGTTTTCGTTATGTATATTATTCCATAAGTCATAGGAAAAAAATAGTGGAAAATCGTTTGCGCCCGAAAAAATATGAGGAATTAAAAAACACGTAATCAAAAAGAATTACGTGTTTGAAAAAAATCAAGCTTTAAACTCGCGGGTCATTTCCTGAAGCTGTGCCGCCATTTCTGCCAGAGCACGGGCCGAAGAAGCAATTTCCTCCATAGAGGCCATTTGTTCCTCAGAGGCAGCTGAAACGTTTTCTGTGTTGGATGCGGCACTTTCAGAAATAGAATTTACCTGGTTTATGCTGGAAACAACCTGGCTGGTGCCAGCGGCCATTTGTTCCACGGCGGCCGAGACTTCCTGAATCTGGCTTGTCACATCACCGATCGCAGAAGTAATATGGGCAAATGAATTTCCGGCATCGTGAACGGTGCGGATGCCTTCTTCTACTTCACTGGCTGCGGATTCCATCGATTCAACTGCTTGATTGGTTTCTGATTGGATGGATAAAATCAAGCCGCCAATCTGCCGGGCCGACTGGGCGGATTCCTCCGCAAGCTTCCGTACTTCATCAGCGACTACGGCAAAGCCGCGGCCCTGCTCGCCGGCGCGTGCCGCTTCGATGGCCGCATTTAATGCAAGCAGGTTTGTCTGGGCGGCAATGGCTGTAATCGAGTCAATAATTTGTCCGATTTCATGGCTGCGCTGTCCAAGCCCTTGAATGGCTCCGGACAAGCCGTTAAAGTTCGTTTGAATAGATTCCATCTGCTCAACAGCCTGGCGGATCGATTCGTTTCCGGCTGCGGCTTTTTCAATCGCGCCTGTGGCTGTTTCGGATACGGATTGCGCATTCTGGGCAATTTGCTGTACCCCGGAAGCGAGCTCATTCATCGTTGCAGCTGTTTCTGCTGTCTGGCGCAGCTGCTGCTCAGAGCCGCCGGTCATTTCTTCCATTGTACTGGCAATAAGCTCGGTGGCGCGTTTCGTCTCTTCCGAGTTGGCGTTTAATTCTTCAGAAGAAGCGGCAACCTGCTCCGCTGTTTCCGACACTTGTTTAATAACGCTGCGCAGTCCGCTGGTCATTTCATTGAATGAATGAGTCAGCTGGCCAAGCTCATCACGGGAGCTGTATGTGCCTGTCACCAGTAAATTGCCTTTTTCCGCCTGGCTCATCAGCGACTGCACCTCGCGCAGCGGCTTTGTAATCATCCGTGTAATCAAAATACCGAGTACGGTAAAAATAACGAGCGAAAGAGCCGCAATGAAGAGCAGGATTATATTAGCCCGGGCGGCTTCTGCCTGATTCTCTTTGTTTAATTCAGCCGCTGTTTCCTGATTGTATTCGGTCAGCTTTCTCCCCAGGTCTGTCATCGTCTGGCGGGACTTTTTGACCTCTGTCAGGTATAGTGTATAGGCTTCAGCATTTTTATTCTGCCCGGCGAGAAGCTGCGCTTCGGTCGTTTTTTGAACAAAGGTTCCAAATTCCGCTAAAAAAGGCTCGGCCAGCCTGACTTCCTCTGGATCATTCTGAATAATGTCCTGGTATTCCTCCATTAATTGATTTGATTCGTCAATCGTTTCCTTCGTAGAAGACCATAATTCCTCGTTGGTTTCGGGGTTTTCTGTAACCATATATTCCAGTGTATATGAATCAATGGCCCGGTTGTTTGTCCGGATTTGGCCGAGGGTTTGAATAGAAAGAAGTTTGTTTTCATACATTTCTTCCGATTGCTTGGCAAGCTGGCTCAAAAACGAAAAGCTTATCCCGCTGACAGCAAGAAGAAGCAAAAGAGCGGTACTGAGCAGGACAGCCATTTTTTGGCTGACTTTTAAATGACGCATAGGTAAAACCTCCTGATTTAATCAACGAATTGCGACTTTTTTATTATTTATTTCGACATAATTCGATCTTTCTTTAACAGCTAATATGAATTTTCGGTAAAAATACTCGGATTTTTATTTAATTTTAAAAACAGAAGCGTAAATGATATACTACGTTCATCAAGAAAGAAAGAAGGCGTGGCATGCTTACATTTGAAGAAAAAAAAGCGATCATTGATACATTTCCGCAGCTGACGGCAAAGGAGGTATCGTTAAAGCGGGTAAATTATCATTTTGAGGACAGCTTATACGAAAAGACCGTTGTTGTGTATCACCTGCACCCGAATGGAAACGGCTTTGTGTTTGTCGGTGATTTGCCCGGCTACACAGCGGATTCAAAAGGACTGGTGAACATTCGTGACTTTTCAGAGGCAGAACTGCGTGCCATTATTGCTGACTCAATCCGCTACTTATCCGATAAGCCGGAAGACGAAGTTATTGAGCAGGAAGAAATTGTAAATGAAACAGAATGGAAAAACCGGGAAGGGCAGGTGCTGATGCTGGCGAATGAAGATGAGCTCTGGAACGTGTACACCGGTTTAAATCTGGAAGAAAGCTTTGAGTCCTTCAAGGAAGCGGAACGGTATTTGCTTGAAGAAGGCTTCCGCCCGCAATCGAAATAATAGCACTTCAGGCTGCCGAGAAAGTCGGCAGTCTTTTTTGAAAGCTTTTATTGTTAAAAGCGGGCAGTTCTGCTTTTTGAAAAGAGCCAAGTGGCAAAGCCGCAGATCAATCATAAATGCATTTGTCAGTTCATTTTTAGAAAGCGCTTGCAAAAAGAAGGGAGATTTGGTTCATTAGGAATGGGGTGGTTGGAATGATCCGGGTCAAAGTGATTTTTTACAGCGGGCTTTTTCTTTCTTTTTTATGCGCATCCGGGCTGATGCTTTATTTTGGAAAGGAAACGTTTCATGTGAGCAGTGAGCAGCGGAAGGCGGAGGAATTTGCTTATCATTTTGTGCTCATTCCCGAAGAGGTGGACAATGCCTACTGGCGTCTGGTTGAAAAGGGGGCGCGTGACGCTGCAAAGGTCCACGGAGTTTATGTGGATTACATCGGACCAAAGCAGGCAAACCGCGAAGAGCATGTTAAAACGTTTCATGCGGCGATTGCCGGCAGAGTAGACGGGATCATGGTGCAGGGCGGTGAGGACCCGGCTTTACTAGAGCTGCTTGCCAAAGCGAAGCAAAAAGGAATACCCGCGGTGACCGTTGACACTGATTCACCGAAAAGCAGCCGTGCTGCCTACATAGGAACAAACAATTATTACGCGGGCTTTTTGGCGGGGCAGGCTCTTTTGAAGGACACATCAGGAAGCCAGTATGTCGGTATTGTTACCGGGCGTTTTCAGTCCGCAAACCAGAAGCTGCGGGTAGATGGCTTTAAAGCAGCGGTGCAGCAGGAAAAGAGAATTCAAATTATGGGCATCGAGGAATCGAATATTACGAAGATTGGCGCGGTGGAGGCGGCCTACCGGCTTATGAAGCAGCATCCCGGCATTACAGCGCTGTACGGAACGAGTGCGCTGGATGCAGCAGGTATTGCCGGGGTCGCAACGTATTTAAGAAGGGATGATATGTATGTGATTGGATTTGACACGCTGCCCGAAACGCTGGCTTTAATAAAAGCAGAAGCAGTCCGGGCATCTGTAACCCAGAATCCGTATGAAATGGGCTATAAAGCCGTTGAATCGCTTGTTAAAATAAAAAATGGCGAATCGGTTGAGCCGCTTCAGCATACCCCGACAAGGGTCATCCGAAAAAATGATCTTGTAAAGGAGCCGGTTTAATGAAAACCATCCGTATGAAGCTGCTCCTTTATTTTCTCGTTTTTGTTGTTTTATTTAACGTCGTTTCCTACTCGATTTATGCGAGCAGCCGGCACTTTTTGCAGGAATATCACAGCAGCTTCGAAGGATTTCTGCTGTTAAATGAAATCTCCCAGCAGTCCACCCGGCTGTATGAGCAGGTTAATGCATACGCGGTTGAGCGGGATACGGCATTTCTGGATCAAGCGGCAGCGGCAAAAAAGGCATTGCTGGCGAATGAAAAAGATTTGCAGAACAGCCGCATGTCTGACCTTTATCCGCAGTCAATGGCTGTTTACCGGTCATTGATGAAAACGCTTGCCGAAGAAAGTGAAAAAACGATCGAGGCTGTCCGGAATGATGAGGTCGATGTGTATCCCGCCCATTTAAATGAAGTGCGCAATGTGGCGGGATATGTTCAGGAAGCGACACTGAATCAGCTCAATCTAGAGCTGAATGAGTATCAGCAGTTTTATGACAATATGGAAAAGCGAAATGCCGCTTTTCAGCAGTTTACCGCCAGTCTTTTTGTGGCAACTCTTTTGCTTGCGGTCATGATGGCGCTTCTTTTCTCACGCGGCATTACCCGGCCGATTCAAACGTTGATGAAAGCGGCAAACGACATGTCAGCGGGCCGGCTTGAAGGGCCTGATATTGAAGTGCGGTCAAAAGACGAGCTTCATCAGCTGGCACTTTCCTTTAACCAGATGCGGGCCGATACACGCCGCTTTATTGAAGAAATGAAAGAAAAAGCGGCGCTGGACCAGTGGCTGAAAGAGCTGGAGCTCCGGCAGCTGCAAAATCAAATTAACCCGCACTTTCTGTTTAATACATTGAACACGATTAAGCAAATGGCTTATTTAGAAGATGCCCATTCAACTTCAAATTTAATTGAAGCGGTATCGACGCTGCTCCGGTACAGCCTCGGGGATGTAAACAAAGCAGTGACGCTTGGCGAAGAGCTGAAAGCAGCAGACAGCTATTTTTCCATTCAGAAAACACGGTTTCCGGACCGTGTTGCGTTCCGGAAATCGGTCGATGAGTCCTGCTTAAAAGCAGAAATGCCGGCGCTTATTTTGCAGCCGATCATCGAAAATGCTTTTATTCATGGAATTGAACCAAAAGAAGAAGGGGGCGAAATTTCGGTTTCCGTAAGGCGCCTGGGCAGGGAAGTGGTCATTGAAGTAGCGGATACAGGCGTTGGAATGAGGGAAGAGGTGCTTGACAGGATACGGGCAGGAGGACAGCCGGCGGAGCATGTCGGGCATTCAACCGGCATCGGTTTAAACAATGTGTTTAAAAGGCTGCACCTTTTTTATAAAGGGAGGGAAGCGGTAGAGCTTGCTTCAGCAGAAGGAGCCGGTACGCGGATTCTCCTGAAGATTCCAGCTGCAAAGGAGGAAGGGCATGAAAGTGGTAATCGTGGATGATGAGATGATCGAACGAAAAGCAATGCGAAAGCTGATTGAGCAGCATATGAACGGAATTGAAGTGGCCGGCGAAGCCGCAAATGGGCGGCTTGCGATTGAACTGGCCCATGCTTTAAAGCCGGATGTTATGCTGATGGACATTAAAATGCCCGGCATCAGCGGGCTCGAAGCCATCCGGACAATCCGGGAAGCCGGGTTGAATATCCGGTTTATTATGATGACAGCTTATGCCTCGTTTGATTATGCGAGAGAAGCAATGAGAGAAGGAGTTTCCCAGTATCTCGTCAAGCCGGCCAGCCGGGAAGAAACGGTCGAAACCCTTCTCCGTATGCAAAAGGAAGTAAACGAGCAGAAAAAAGCAGCCCGTTCGCTGGAGCAGATGATTGTTTCAAAGGTCATGCATCAGGAAATGAATGAAACGATTGAAGGGCAGCTTTTGAAAACGGCGCCTGATGCGAAAATGGCTTTTTTTCATGTGTACGGCTGCCAGAATGAATATGCGGCAGGCCAGCTGCTTCAAGCATTAAACGAATGGACGCCTTACGGCTTTTTGGCCGGAGAGCGTTATGAAGGAAAGCTGAGTGTCCTGTTTTTGGCAAAAGACTGCCAGAAAGCAGATATTCTTCTTCTTGCCCAAAAAGCGGCCCGCCATGCGCATACAGTGGTGGGAGCCGGCCTGCCCTATCCTTTGCAGGAAGCGGGCAGCTCTTATCCGGAAGCGATGCTTGCTTTTTCACAGCGGCAGGCAGGCGGAGGAGCGGCTTACGGTTTTGCGGAGCGGAGAACAGCCAGTGGCCGCAGCAGCGTAAAAGAAGCAATTTTAAAAGGAGAGCCTTTCGGGGATATAAAGAAGTATTCCTTAAATGAGCTGAAGGAAGAGCTGGCTCATGTGAAAAAAGAGCTGTCGCTGGCAGGTGTGCCGGTAGAAGACATTGATGTTATCGCACTCGACACGACAGATTTATGCCAGGCAGCCGGACGGGAGCTTGCAGACCGGGTGAAAATGCACAAGCAGAGCCGGGAAATGATTTCAAAGGCGAAGGAGTTTATTCATGCTCATTTTCACGAGCCGATCAGCCTGGAGGACGCGGCAGACTGCGTCGGATTAAGCCCGACCTACTTTACGAAGCTGTTTAAAGAAAAAACAAATGAAACCTTTATCGGCTACTTAACTCATTACCGAATGGAAGCGGCCAGGCAGCTGCTTCAGCAGACAGATATCAGCTTAAAAGAGGTGGCGGTCCGCACCGGGTACCAGGACCCCAATTATTTCAGCAAGGTGTTTAAAAAATGGTCCGGCTATTCGCCAAGAGAGTACCGGCACCTTTTTTAACTGCCTGCTTTCTCACTTTGTCTGCACTCTCAACCGCCTTTTGGGGCGGTATTTTATGTTTTATGGGCGGAAAAAAGATTTACCGCCCCTGACACAGACAATACCGCCCCAGGCAGAAAGCCACCGTAAAAAATTACAGAAAATCATAAGAATTTTCAGATAAGTGACTGGGTTTGGTGAGATATACTCAACTTGTGTTAACGCTTACAAAAAACAAGGGGGGCAGGAAGAATGCAAAAACGCGTCTGGGTCATTTTCACAATGATATTTGCACTTATTTTATCCGCATGCGGGTCATCGGACACGGCCGATGAAAATGCCGGCGGAAGCGGCAGCTCGGATTCTGGGGAAAAAGCGACACTTGATATTTTCAGCTGGTGGACAGGAGCAGGTGAAGAAGACGGGCTGAAAGCACTGCTTGCGCTGTTTAAAGAAAAGCATCCGGACATTCCGGTGGAAAATGCGGCGGTGGCCGGCGGAGCAGGGACCAATGCAAAAGCGGTGCTTGCGAGCCGGATGCAGGGCAATGACCCGCCAGCGACATTCCAGGTGCACGGCGGGTCAGAGCTGAATGACAGCTGGGTGGCGGCGGATAAAATGGAGCCGCTCAATGACCTGTACGAGCAGGAGAGCTGGAATGACAAGTTTCCAGAGGAACTGATCGAGCTGGTCAGCAAAGACGGCAATATGTATTCCGTACCGGTCAACATTCACCGGGCGAACGTGCTCTGGTACAACAAAAAAGTATTGGATGAAAACGGCGTTGCGCCGCCAACAACTTTCGATGAGTTCTTTGCGGCAGCTGACGCTCTGAAGGAAAAAGGCATTACGCCGCTTGCGCTCGGTGACAAAGAGCCATGGGCAGCAACACATTTGTTTGAAACGGTTCTTCTTGGCGAGCTTGGCGCTGAAGAGTACAACAAGCTGTGGACAGGAGACCTGGCGTTTGATGATGCGAAAGTAAAAGCGGCGGCGGAAACATTTAAAAAGATGCTTTCCTATGTAAATGAAGACCACAGCTCGCGCAACTGGCAGGATGCTTCCCAGCTGGTCGGCAATGGCGAAGCGGCTATGAATGTGATGGGTGACTGGGCAAAAGGCTATTTTGTGAATGATTTAAAGCTGGCTGTCAATGAAGATTTCGGCTATTTGCCGACACCGGGCACGGAAGGTATGTTTGGAGTGATTACCGATACATTCGGCCTGCCGAAAGGGCTTGATAACGGGGAGGATGTGAAAAAGTTCCTCAGCGTGCTTGGCTCTGTAGAAGGGCAGGATGCGTTTAATCCGCTGAAAGGGTCGATTCCGGCGCGTATTGATGCCGACGTATCAAAATATGACCAGTACGGAAAAGACACAATGGAAGATTTTAAGTCTGCCACACTTGTGCCAAGCCTGGCGCATGGTTCTGCTGCACCGGAAGGCTTTTTAACGAAGGTGAACCAGGCGGTTAATATTTTCGTGACACAGGGAGATGTTGAGCAGTTTACCGGAGCTTTGCAGTCAGCGGCAGCTGAATTGAAATAAAGTCTGAAAACCCTCCTCCAGCGGGGAGGGTCTTTCTTTAGGAGGGATGCTGGATGGAGGCAGCACGGACAGAGCAATCGGCAGCAGGTAAATCATCTGTTAAAAGAGGATCATCCGACCGCTGGATGGCGCTTCTTTTTTTACTGCCGTCGTTTTTATTGATTGTCATTTTCGTTTACGGGTTTATCGGCTGGACCGGCTACGTGTCGCTGACAAATTGGAATTCGCTTGTGCCGGACATGTCGTTTGCCGGGTTGAAAAATTATGTATTCTTATTCAGCGATTTCCGCTTTCAAGCCGATTTGCGCAATACATTGTTTTTTACGATTTTGTTTATCGGCCTCGTTATTTTGCTCGGCTTGTCGCTGGCAATCCTGCTCGACCAAAAGATCAAAGGAGAATCGATTTTCCGGAACATCTTCTTTTTTCCAATGGCGCTTTCGTTTGTAGTGACGGGCGTTGTCTGGCAGTGGATTTTAAATCCGTCGACCGGTGTGAACCTGTTTTTGCAGACGTTCGGCATTCAGCCGAAATGGTATACCGATACAAATATACTGGCAGGTTTTCAGTGGGGGCAGATTGAGTTTGGCCTGCCGGCAGCCCTGATTGCGGTCGGCCTTGCCGCCGTCTGGCAGATGACCGGGTTTTCTCTTGCTATGTATATCGCGGGGCTGCGGGCAATTCCGGATGAAACGAGAGAAGCGGCCCGGATGGACGGAGCGACCGAATTTCAAATTTACCGCCATGTTATTTTGCCGCAGCTTCATCCGATTACGGTCAGCGTCATTATTATTATGGCGCATATCTCACTGAAAATTTTTGATTTGATTTACTCGATGACCGGGCCGGGCGCTAACTTTGTAACAGACGTGCCGGGCGTGTACATGTTTGAAACGACGTTCCGGGGCAATTACTACGCAAACGGGGCAGCCATTGCGATTGTCATGCTGCTCAGCGTGGCGGTGTTTATGGTGCCGTATTTAATTAACAGCCGAAAGGGGGCTTCCTGATATGGTGCTTCGCGGTGTGGCCAAACCGGCCAGTTATCTTATTTTGATTGCGGCCAGCTTGTTTTTCTTAATGCCGGTTTACGTAATGGTGATTACCAGCTTGAAGCCGCTTGATGAAATTACGCTTGATCAAATGTGGACCTGGCCTTCCGCCATCGACGTAAGCAGCTACAGCGAGGCATTTACGAAGCTTGCGCCGAATTTGATGAATTCGTTTTACCTGGTCGTTCCGGCCACTCTCCTGTCAGCGCTGCTTGGGGCCATGAGCGGCTACGTGCTCTCTAAATGGCGGTTTAAGGGATCAGAGGTGCTGTTTACCCTTATGCTGTTCGGGATGTTTATTCCGTACCAGAGCATTTTAATTCCGCTGATTCAGTTTTTGCGGGAAATCGGCCTGTATAATTCGATTCCCGGGCTGATTTTTGTTCATGTGGTCTACGGGATCCCGATTACGACGCTTATGTTCCGCAACTTTTACGTGAACATTCCCGATGAAATGATTGAATCGGCGAAAATTGACGGAGCAAATTTTTTAGGAATTTTCCGCCACATCATGGTTCCGCTTTCACTGTCGGGCTTTGTCGTGGTCGCAATTTGGCAGTTTACGAATATTTGGAACGAATTTTTATTCGCGGTGACGATTACCACAGCGGAGCAGCAGCCGGTTATGGTTGCTTTGCAAAACTTATCAGGCAGCCAGATTGTCCAGTGGAATGTGCAGATGGCCGGTGCCCTGCTGGCTGCTTTGCCGACGCTTCTTGTGTATATTTTGCTTGGCAAGTATTTTGTAAGAGGCCTGCTGGCCGGATCGGTAAAAGGTTAATAAAAACAGCCCCGGCGCCGGGGCTGTTTTTATTTTTTTGAATAAGCCGTAAAGCGCCGCTGTTCACCATAAATCGTAAAAATGAGTCAGGAAACTTGTAAATTGGCTGTGAAATGGGATGGTCAGCGGAGCTTGTAATAGTCTTTTAAAACATGCATAAACTCATGGAGTCCAGGCTCTTCAGCCAGGTTGGCAAGCATGCCGCGCAGGACCGCCATGCGCGGTGCGCCGCTTTCGATCTCTTGTTTTATTACATCAAGCGATACGAGAATGTCGTCCGGCCAGCTCTCTGTTTGCAGTTCCGCAAGCCGGGAGATCAGCATGTCATCGTTTACTTTTTCTTTCAGCAGCCCGTTCATCATGTTCGGATCAATGAGCGGCTGCTTGGCGCGCCGCCTGAAGCCGGCTTCCAGGTCATCGGCGCAGTCGAGCAGAAATTCCGCAAACTGGTGATAGTCCATATCCGCTTGATCAATAATGAACAGGTGAAGAAACGAGTGTTGAATGCCTTGAAGCGAAGCGGCTAAATCCCCAAAATACGGCTTGATCCGCTCGCCGTAAATGCCAAGCAGGCTCGCATGATAAAATCGATGCGTTTCCATGCGCATTTTGAAAATAAATGCTTCAATTTCCTCATTAAAAGGGATCGCATTTTCGCGTGCCTGCATAATGAGAAATTCTTTGTGCTGATGGATTTCGCGTACCTGGCATTCAATTTGTTTGGTGAACTTTTCCCGCGGAGGCAGGACTTCACTTTCAATGGCTTGTATTTTTTCAAACAGCCGTTCAAAGTAATAGTGCAAAATGGCAAGCAGCAGCGCTTCTTTTGATTTGAAATGCAGGTAAAAAGCTCCTTTAGAAATACCGCACGCTGTAGCGATTTCTTGTACGGAGGTGGAGGCAAAGCCTTTTCGGGCAAATAATTTCATGGATGTCTCGATAATAATCCGTTCTTTTTCGTTCATAGTTGTCACCTCTTTTTCTTATTATGACCCATTAGTCACTCTTTTGAAACATATATAATTAAAGAGTGACCAGTTAGTCATTTGTTTAATATTAAAATTGACCAGTCGGTCACAAAGGAGACTATGAATGAACAGGTTCATTAACTTTGTCTTGAAAAACAAGTTTGCCGTATGGCTGATGACTCTTATCATTACGGCAGCGGGCCTGTATGCCGGGCTTTCCATGAAGCTTGAGACGATTCCAAATATTACGCCGCCTATTGTGACGATTACGACCGTTTATCCGGGTGCAACACCGGAAGAGGTAGCGGACAGTGTAACAGAACCAGTTGAAAAACAGCTTCAAAATTTGAACGGCGTCAAAGTGGTCAGCTCAACGTCGTTTCAAAATGCCTCATCCGTGCAGGTGGAATACACATTCTCAACCGATATGGAAAGGGCAGAACGGGAAGCAGAAGAAGCGCTGGCTGATATAGAGTTCCCGGAAAATGTTCAGGAGCCGGATATATCCCGGCTGCAAATCAATGCGTTTCCAATTATGGCGCTCAGTCTTTCCGATGAAAACCTGACGCTTGCCCAACTGACAGCACTGGTGGAAGAGGAAATCGTACCGGAAATAGAAGGCATAGAAGGCGTGGCATCTGTGCAAATTTCCGGCCAGCAGGTGGAAGAAGCAACTGTTGTATTTAATAAAGAGAAGCTTGCCCAGCTTCAATTAACAGAAGAAATGGTTACCCAGATGATTCAGGGCTCCGATATCACAGCACCGCTCGGATTGTTTACATTCGGCGATACGGAAAAATCTGTTGTGGTTGATGGAAATATTACGACGCTCGACGATTTGAAAAACATGCAGATCGGTCCGGCCAGGCTGTCGGATTTAGCGGAAGTGAAGCTGACGGGCAAAGCAGAGTCCATTTCCCGGACAGACGGCGAGGAATCCATTGGCCTGCAAATTGTAAAAGCGGCGGATGCCAATACAGTAGATGTGGTAAACGCAGTGAAAGAAAAAGTGGACGAATTTAATGGTGATATTGACGGCCTGACAGTTACGCCAGCATTTGACCAGGGCGCCCCGATTGAAGAATCGGTGAAAACGATGCTGAACAAAGCACTGTTCGGTGCGATTTTTGCCGTCATTATCATTATGCTGTTTTTGCGCGACCTGCGCTCAACCGTTATTTCGGTTATCTCCATCCCGCTGTCGATTTTAATTGCGCTTATTTTACTGAAGCAGATGGATATTACCTTAAATGTTATGACACTTGGAGCGATGACGGTCGCGATCGGGCGGGTTATTGATGATTCGATTGTTGTCGTGGAAAACATTTACCGGCGCCTTTCGCTCCAGGAAGAAAAGCTGCGGGGCAAAGAATTAATTCGTGAAGCCACAAAAGAAATGTTCGTGCCGATTATGTCGTCAACCATCGTAACAATTGCGGTATTTTTGCCGCTCGGCCTGGTGGAAGGGACGGTTGGCGAGCTGTTCCTGCCGTTTGCGTTAACCGTCGTATTTGCCCTTCTGGCATCGCTGCTTGTAGCCATAACAATTGTGCCAATGCTCGCCCATATGATGTTTAAAAGCGGAGTCAGTGCCAAAACACATGAAGAAAAGCCAGGCAGGCTGTCCTTCTGGTACCGTTCCGTTTTAAACTGGTCCCTGAATCACAAAATCATTACCTTTTTAACTGCTGTTTTGCTTTTGGCCGGAAGCTTTTTCCTGGTGCCGAAAATAGGAGTCAGCTTTCTTCCAGGCGAAGAAGAAAAGATGGTGCTTGCCGCCTACTCACCGGAACCGGGCCAGACGGAGGAGGAAGTGGCAGGCATTGCGGCTGATGCGGAAAGCTATTTTATGGACATCGAAGACGTGGAGACCGTTCAATATTCGGTCGGAAGCGAAGATCCAATGAATCCTGGCCAGTCAAACAGCGCGATGTTTTATGTTATGTATAACGAGGATACCGAGAATTTTGAGACGAAAAAAGAAAAGGCGATTGCTGACCTGCAGGACTCTGTCTCTAAAGGAGAGTGGGCAGCACAGGACTTTTCGGCAAGTGCGGGAAGCAGTGAAATAGCCGTTAATGTGTACGGAGAAGATGTGGAAGAAATTGAACCTGTTGTAAAAGATATAGAATCGGTCATGAAGGACAGCGGTGATTTTAAAAAGGTTGAAACAGGCCTTGCCCAATCCTATGAAGAATATACGCTTGTTGCAGACCAGAAAAAGCTTGCCGCTGCCGGACTGGCAGCCGGGCAGATTGCCATGGAGCTAAGTCCTTCCCGGGACCGGCCGGTAGTCACAACAGTTGAAAGAAACGGGAAAGATGTAAATGTGTATGTTGATGTTCCGGCTCAAACGTATGAATCGATTGATGATGTGACAAAACGCTCTGTTGAGGCAGCGGCAGGAAAATCCGTGGCAATCGGCGACGTGATGACAGTAGAAAAAGGTGAAACGTCCGATACCGTTTCCCGGCGTGACGGGAAAGTATTTGTGGACGTAAGCGGTGAACTGAAAGGCGATGACGTCTCGGCCGCCTCCACTGCGCTGCAGGGCGAGATTGATAAGCTTGATCTGCCGTCAGGCGTTAAGGTGGAGATGGGCGGTGTCACCCAGGACATTAACGAATCATTTACGCAGCTTGGCCTGGCGATGCTGGCCGCTGTGGCGATCGTTTATCTTGTTCTTGTGATTACCTTTGGCGGCGGGCTGGCCCCATTCGCTATTTTGTTCTCACTGCCATTTACGATTATTGGTGCGCTTGCCGCTTTATTGATTGCCGGCGAAACCATCAGTATTTCTTCGATGATCGGTGCGCTCATGCTGATTGGAATTGTGGTGACGAATGCGATTGTCCTGATTGACCGTGTTATTCACAAAGAACGCGAAGGACTCTCTACGCGAGACGCTCTTTTAGAAGCAGGCTCTACACGCCTCCGCCCGATTTTGATGACGGCGCTTGCCACCATCGGGGCTCTGTTCCCGCTTGCCCTTGGGCTTGAAGGCGGCGGGTTGATTTCCAAAGGGCTTGGCGTCACCGTTATCGGCGGGCTGACCAGCTCCACGCTGCTGACGCTTTTAATCGTCCCGATCGTGTATGAGGTCCTGTCAAAATGGATGAAGAAAAAAGTATAAGTGAAAGGCTGCTGAATATTCAGCAGTCTTTTTTAGTACAGAAGAAAAATAACATTGTCTTTTAAAAAAATACATTTATAATTAAAGTTACTAACTTACAATTCCAATTTGTTAACTTGGATTTTACGGTGAATTCAGTTACAATCTAGTTATCAATTCAAAATGAAGAATAAAAGTTTACTATTTAAAATAACCTTTTTGGAAGAGAAAGGAATACCAGATGCTATTAACATATACAGCCATTATTATCGCTCTGTTTTTTGCTATGAACATTGGAGCCAGCGGAACAGCTGCTTCAATGGGAGCTGCTTATGGAGCGAGTGCAATTAAAAAACGATTAGCTTTAGTTCTAGTAGCTTTCGCCGCTTTTCTGGGCGCCGTTTTAGGCGGCGGGGAAGTAGCCAAAACGATCGGAAAGGGCATTATCCCTTCTGATCTTTTAACGGTTAAAGTCGTAATTATCATTCTGCTGGGAGCGACTCTTACTTTATTTATATCCAACCTTCTGGGCATTCCGTTATCTACAAGTGAAGTAACGGTTGGATCTGTAGTCGGTGTCGGCCTTGCATACCATCGTTTATTTACCGATCAGCTGATGGTTATTTTGTTGTTCTGGGTGATCGTTCCGATCGCGTCCTTCCTGATCACATTCTGCGCAGGCAAACTCATTGCACGGGCAGAAAAGCGCTGGCCGCATTTGCAGGGACAGGGGAAATGGGCAAAGATTCTTTCTGTTTTACTGGTCATCGGCGGCTGCTGGGAAGCATTTTCTGCCGGGATGAATAACGTGGCAAATGCTGTAGGCCCTTTGATCGGCGCAAATATTATAGATGCCAGCAGCGGCCTCTGGCTCGGAGCGCTGTTTGTTTCAGTTGGCGCCCTGGTGATGGGAAGCAGGGTACTCGAAACCAATGCCAAGAAAATCACCAAGCTGTCTTTATTGGAAGGAAGTGCCGTTTCTTTTACAGGAGGAACGCTTGTCGTAGCAGCTTCTGTATTTGGCCTGCCTATTCCGCTGACACAGGTAACAACCTGTGGAATTCTTGGGATAGGAACGGCTCAAACCGGATTTGGCCTGTTTCAAAAAGGAATTATTAAACGTATCCTGCTCATATGGACTATTTCTCCATTATTTTCTATTGTTGTTTCGTATTTCTTGATTAATTTGCTTGTGGAGCTGGATATTTACAACCTGGTTATTGTTGCAAGTGCGTTAATTGCCAGCGTGGGCTCAATTAAACTGGCGCAGCACGTGCGCCAGGAGCAGCGTTCTGTTTATAACGAGGGCGAGGGAATATAAGACAGCGTTTAGGCGGTATTTTCTATTTTGGGGCGGTATTCAATGAGCCAGGGGCGGTACATCTTTTTTCCGCCCCGGCAGCACCGGAAACCGCTCCAAATTTCAGTATACCGCCCAAAGAGCGATAAACTGCATAATAGAAATGCCCCGTTCAATTTGAGCGGGGCGTCAAACTGTAGACAAAGCGGTTCTCAAAAGGCCGCTTTGTCTTTTTTATACACTTAAGCAGACCGGATTCAGGCTGGCTGCAGTGATTTCCACGATCAGCTGGCCAGCTCATGGAAGTGAAAGTAAGCATCGCTTACAAAACAGTAAGATCAGCCATTTTGCCGAAAGAAAAACAGGTGCAGAATGGTGAAAAGAGAGAATTTTACCGCTGGGTTAAATTCTTAAAAAAGTTTTAATATTTTATTGAAATAATTTTATTGTTTTAATATAATAAATTTTGAAAAATTTTAGAAAGAAGTATGAATCGATCATTATTTCGAAAAAAAGAATATTAGGGATCTGCTTGATGGCCAGCCAAAAAGCGCGCTCAAAAAAGAATTGGGTGCCTTTGATTTAACAATGCTGGGTATCGGTGCCATCATCGGAACATGGATTTTCGTTTTGATGGGAACAGGTGCCTTAACCGCTGGACCGGGATTAATTATATCCTTTGTGATTGCGGGTCTTGTTTGTTTGCTGCCCTGTCTTATGCGGAATTTGCGTCAACGGTACCAATCGCAGGTTCTGTTTACACATACACGTATACCACTCTTGGTGAATTGCTTGCTTTTATCATTGGCTGGGATCTGATCCTTGAATATCTGATCGCTGTAAGTGCTGTGCCAGTCGGCTGGATCACCTTTTATGGAAACCTGGATTTTCGGATTGATTGCCGGCTTGATGGATGCTCTTATTTCGCTTATTCACGGAAGCATTCAAAATTAAATCAATAACAATAAAAAAAACCGTCCCAAATTTGGGATGGTTTTTTGATACAAGAAAGATTGTTATTTAATAAGACGTGAGCGCAGCAGAATAGGATAAATCACAACACCTAGAAGGAACAATCCAATTCCAAGAGTAAAGGTTACCCAGTCTGCTGTTCCTGATCTAATAACCCAAAGAGAGTACACAAGCGCAATTGCAGCAATCATTCCGTGCCGGATGCGTGCTTTGTCGCCTGCTTCGTACGTTTCGCCTTTTAAAGTAAGCTTTAACAGATACAGAGATGAAACCAGGTACGGAATCAAGTAAGCAAGCGTAGCGGACGTTGTTAAGAACGTAAATGCTTCGCTGATTGTTCCGGAAATGGTCGAGAAAATAAAAATCTGTGACATGGCGTTTGTGACGGCTAATGAGCGGGACGGGCTGCCGTTTTTATTCACTTTCGCAAAGAAAGCCGGGAAATTTCCTTCTTTTGCTGCAGTATACGGCACCTCAGAGGCGAGCAGAATCCAGCCAATTGTGGAACCGAACAACGAGATCACTGCAAGCAGGGCCATCACAATTGCACCTGTATCACCGATCAAAACGGAGAGAGCATCAACAAATGGCTTATCAGACGATCTTAGCACCTCCTGCGGCAGCACTCCCATTGTGATCAGGGTCAGCGCAATATAAATGGCAAGGGCAATGAGCAGTCCAAGGATTGTTGCGCGCCCGACATCACGCTGGGATTTTGCCCGGCCGGACAAGATAACAGCTGATTCGATTCCAACAAATGCCCAAAGCGTAGAAATAGCTGCCATGTTTACTTGACTGAACAAGCCATGTGCCTGGCCTTCGCTGTCTGTAATCGGTGTATACATCTCGCCAAAGTTTGATACTTGAAAAGCAAACAGAGCAGCCGTGATAAACAGCAGAAACCCGATCACTTTTGAAGCAGTAGCGGCAAAGTTTAACTTACCGGCAGTTTGTACGCTTGTGATCAAAATAAAATGTGTTCCCCAGAGCAGCAAGCTGCAAATGATAAATGTAATCGTCTGTCCTGCAGAAACTTGCTGGGAGCCAATTGTGAAAAGGAGATGTTCACTTCTCATAACCGGGAAAAATGTTGATAAGTAGCCTGCAAAACTTGTAATGATCGCGACATTGCTGATCCAGTTAGCTACCCAATAGCCCCACACCATTGAAAAGCCGGCAGTATTGCCGTACTTTGGTGATTCAAACAACGACCGCGCGTAGCTTTGCGGGCCGCCTGTTAATTCAGGCTTGCGAATTGACAGTGTGCCAAACACGAGAGCAATCATTAAAACGCCAAAGCCGGTCAACAGCCAGGCAATCGTTACACCAAGCGGGCTTGCGATCTGAGCCAGCGTGCTCGGCAGCATAAAAATACCGGAACCGACCATATTTCCGACGACAATAGCGGTCAGAAGCCATAAGCCCCATTTTTTATCCATTCCATGTTCCTCCTAAATAAAAAACACAAATGCAGGGGACATTTGTGTTTTATCGTTACAACCCTCATTTTCTATCTCTTTATAGTTCTCCACAGAATCGATCCGTGACAGTTTTGCACCTGTTCGATACAAACCCAGCTTGAAGCATAAAATGGATGCTTCAAACTTCGGCGATTATTCCTTTTACATACCTTCATCAGTCCCATTAGACTTCTGATATGCTACTTTTAATAATCGCAACCTCTACCTCATTGAGACAGTCATGAGGATTTTATATTTGATTTTTATAAACTAGAGGATAACAAATACTATTTAGTTATGTCAATATAATATAAAAGTTATCGACTTCGTTACCCTGCACTCGTAATACCGGAATATTATTCAGCCGCTGATGAAATTCGTGAATACAGTAGAGCATAAGGCAATCGAATCCAATTACCAGGTGACCGTTTTTATTCCGCGGTTTATTCCGGGAAAAGGCTGGCACAGCTTTCTTCACAATCAATCCAGTCTGCTTATCTGGGCTTTTCCACTTTACCGTAGAAAGGTCGTCACCACAATGATTCCGTTATTTCCCATTTTCGGTTCGTATTCCTTGATTAATTTGCTTGTGGAGCTGGATATTTACAACCTGGTTATTGTTGCAAGTGCGTTAATTGCCAGCGTGGGCTCGATTAAACTGGCATAGCATGTATGCCAGGAGCAGCGTTCTGTTTATAGCGGGAGCGAAGGAATATAAGACAGCGTTTAAGGCGGTATTTTCTATTTTGGGGCGGTATTCAATGAGCCAGGGGCGGTAAATGTTTTTTCCGCCCCGGCATTAAAGAAAACCGCCCTGAATTTCCATATACCGCCCGTAACACAGAATCATCCGTCCAATAGCAAAGCCCCGCTCAAATGAGCGGGGCTTTTTTGTTAATGGCGGTTTTTCGCTTCGCCAATCCGGTCCTGTACTTCACCTTTTAGTTTGTCTTTTTGTGCGTCTGCCTGCATTCTGGCATTGTCTGTCGCTTTGCCGACTTGATCTTTGACTTCGCCTTTTGCTTTGTTGGCGGCACCTTTCAGTTTATCGCCAAGTCCATTGTTGTCATGTGCCATAGTGAAAACATCTCCTTTTGATCTGTTTAATAGATGTTTACCCGGTACATGATGAGTTAAACGGAATCATCGTTTTCGATAACGGCGTACTGGTCTTCGGCTTTTTCAGAAAAACGGTTATAGCGGGCTTTGAATAAGCCAAACATATACTGGACAAATACTTTTAAAAGCGCATAAACCGGCAGGCCGATTAAAACACCGATCACACCGTACAGGTGAGCGGCAGTCAATAGAACAAAAATAATCGTGACAGGATGGATTTGAAGGGATTTTCCCATAATTTGAGGGGAAATGAATTTTCCTTCCAGCAGCTGTACCACTGTCCAAACAAGAGCAAGCTTGACGACCATCAGCGGGGACGTGACAATCGCAATAATGATAGCAGGTGTAATCGCAATGACCGGCCCGAGGTACGGTACGACGCTCGTAACGCTGGCGATAGCGGCCAGCAGCAGGGCATAATCAAGCCCGATAATTAAAAACCCAATATACATCATAATACCGATGCACAGGCTGACCAGCATTTGTCCCTGAATATATGAACGAAGCTGTTCATCCATTTCGATCAGCATCGCGCCGGTGCGGCCGCGCATTTTTGGCGGCAGCACATGCAAGAAGCCCCCATACAGCTTGTGGCCGTCTTTCAGCAGGTAAAACAGGATAAACGGAACGGTCACAAGAGAGACGATAAAGTTGGTTAATGTCGCAATGACACCGGTAATACTGTCAAGTGCCTGGCCGGCAACGTCAGAAAAGTTTTGGGTAATCGAGCCAAGAAACTGCTCTGCGTTCGTCTGCAGGTTCTTGGAAATTTCCATATACTGTGCCTCAAGCGGCGAATTGCGTGCCCACATATCAATGTCCATGCCAAGCTCGCGTGCATAGCCGGGAAATGAAGCAATGAGCGCTTCTGTTTGATCGCGCAGGAACGGCAAAATTGTTGAAAAGAGAATGGTAATAATACCGGAAAGTGCGATAAACACCAGCAAAATGGCCCAGCCGCGTTTTACTTTATAGCGCTGCAGCAAGTTGACAAGCGGGCTTAGCAAGTAATAGCCGACAATGGATAAAATAACGGGGAGTGCGACCGTGCCAATAAATCCGAGGACCGGATCAAAAATAAATGAAACGTAGGAAAAAACCATAATAATGAGCCCAATCAAAAGCACAAGGCTTAAGACAAACAGGGCAGTGCGTCCGCCTAAGAATCGGACGAGCGGGGATTGCTCATTCATTCACGACCACTCCTCTAGTAAATCACAAGGGCGGAGGAAGCCGCCATTGGTTCCTTCTATTATACAATAAGAAGCGGGAAAACACGCATTTTCCGCTTTTCTGAAAACACTATTTTTTAAGGAACTGGCAATTTTTCTCTTATAATAAAAAGAAAAAAAGGAGAGGCTGTTTTTTTATGCAGATATTACTTGTTTTGGCCGGTTCAATGCTTGTTGCAGTTGCTTATAACTTCTTTTTAATCCCGCATGAGATTTTAAGCAGCGGTTTAAGCGGCATTGCCATTATGCTTGGGATTATTTCACCGCTTAATACCGGAGTGCTGAACTTTTTGTTAAATCTGCCTCTCCTCGTGCTTGGAGTCATGAAACTCGGCAAAAAATTCATTGCCTATACGGTTCTGTCGGTGGTGGCACTATCTGTTTTTCTTTATCTTGTTCCTGTTACACAGCTGTCGACGGAGCCGATTTTATCTTCGTTGTTTGGCGGCGTTTTGACCGGTGCCGGCGTCGGCCTGACCTTTCGCGCTTCAGCCTCATCCGGCGGCTTTGATATTCTTGCGATGCTGCTTGCGAGAAAGCGTGATTTTCCGCTTGGTACGCTGTTATCCATTATGAATGCCGGGGTGATTGTCGCGGCCGGCTTTATCTTCAGCTGGGATGCGGCCCTCAGTACACTGATTGCTATTTATGCAACCGGCAAGGTTGTGGATACCATTCACACAAAGCACATTAAGCTCACTCTTAATATCGTTACCTCCAAGGGCGACGAGTTATGTGAAAAAATGCTGAAAAATCTGTACCGCGGCATTACCGTAATGGATGCAAAGGGCGCCTATTCCGGCGAAAGCCGTTCGGTTCTTATGACCGTAATCACCCGTTATCAGTTAAATGAAGTAAAGCAGATGATTCACGAGGTTGACCCGCAGGCGTTTGTTAACATTACACAGACAGTGGAAGTAATGGGGCTGTTTCATCGGGAATAAAAAAACCTGTCCGGCTGCCGGACAGGTTTTTTTATTACAAAATATCGGTTACTTCACGGTCAATTAAGCTGGCGCTCTTGGCGGAAACAAATGAGCCGGTTGAGGCAATAAACACATTAGAAGCGATGATCGCGTCCATCGCCTGCTGAACCGCTGCTGCATTAACAGGTTCGACGGGCGCATCCACCGTAATGCTGGCTGTGCCGCCGCCCGCAGTAGTGAATTGAAGCTGCAAGGTTTTAGCCATGTAACATTCCTCCTTTCCTGGCTGCTGTAAATGATCAAAACAACCTTTTAATCATGAATGGTTGACGTGTCATTGCGCTCAACGGAAGCGAGCGGCATGGATGACAGGGTTGAAATCGCAGCTGCCGCAGCGCTGAACTGGTCAGGTGTTGCGGACGGCTTTACATTTGAATAGGATTTCGTTTTAAAAACCTGCTTGCCGTTTTCGTCGACCCCGTTGTCAAAAACGAGGCGAAGCGATGATTTCATTAATGTTGCCTGTGCCATTGTTTTTCCCCTCCTTTCACCTGCTACATACAGACGAGAGAGGGGAATCGATACCCTGTTTAAAAAATTTTTTCAAAAAAAAAACTGCCTTCCTCTCGAAGGCAGCTCTGCTTCTTTATTCGTTCGGTTACCCTTTTAAAATGGATTCGATTCTGGCCAGTTCGTCTTCGGAAAAGTCAAGATTATCAAGCGCCTTGACATTTTCCTCAATCTGGCTTACTTTGCTCGCGCCGATCAAGGCAGATGTGACGCGTCCATCGCGAAGAACCCAGGCAAGGGCCATTTGGGCGAGAGACTGACCGCGCCCGGCCGCTACATCGTTTAGGGCCCGGATTTGCGCCCGGACTTCCCCGGTAATCCGGTCTTTTTGCAGGAAGCCGGTGTTTTTAGCAGCCCGGGAATCCTCCGGTATATCCTGCAGATATTTGTTAGTCAGCAGCCCCTGTGCCAGCGGACAAAACGCGATGGAGCCGATGCCGTTTTCAGCCAGCACATCCTGCAGGCCGTCTTCAATCCACCGCTCAAACAAAGAGTAAGACGGCTGGTGAATTAAAATTGGCGTGCCGAGATCTCTGGCAATTCTAGCCGCTTCAGCCGTTTGCTCGGCGGAATAGCTGGAAATCCCGACGTACAGAGCTTTTCCCTGGCGGACAAACAAATCAAGCGCACCGATCGTTTCTTCAAGCGGCGTATCCGGGTCCGGGCGGTGTGAATAAAAAATATCGACATAGTCGAGGTTCATCCGCTTCAAGCTTTGGTCGAGGCTTGCGGTTAAATATTTTTTCGAGCCCCATTCACCGTAAGGGCCTTCCCACATATAGTAGCCGGCTTTGGTGGAGATAATCATTTCATCGCGGTACGGAGCAAAGTCCGTGCGCATGATCTGGCCAAACATTGATTCAGCAGAGCCTGGCGGCGGCCCGTAATTATTGGCGAGGTCGAAATGGGTAATACCGAGGTCAAACGCCCGGCGCAGCATAGCGCGGCCGTTTTCAAACGAATCGACGCCGCCAAAGTTGTGCCAGAGGCCCAGTGAAATGGCAGGCAGAAGCAAACCGGATTTTCCGCTTCGGCGGTACTGCATATTTCCTTTATACCGGTCAGGATTTGCTGTATAACGATCACTGATATCTAAGTAGGACATAGTCAAGAGCTCCTTTATCTTATAGTCTATCTTAGTGTAACGCTTTCATTTTTTGATGAAAAGTAGTGAAATTTTTAAAAGATAGTAGGGAATAGTATAGAAGCTATAAAAAAGATAGTAAGGCGGCAGGTTCTGTTGAAATAGATGAATGCTGAAAAGTGTTTTGTGAAAACATAAGCGAAATCAAAACACGCCAGAAAGCCGGGAAATCGCACGGATTTCCGGCTTTCTGGCCCGGTTATTCTTTCATTTTTCCGGGAAGATTCTGAATGGATTGAATGACGCCGTCAAGCTTTGTCTCAATCCGGTACAGCAGGTAGAATGTGACCGCAACAGGAAAACCAACTTCTTGAACGAGCGGCAAAATCGTTTCCATTGCGCTGTCCCTCCTTTCTTATGGTTAGGTACAGGGCAAGTGCTGAAATCGAAACCAGGCCGGGCAGATTAATGGAAAACGATCCTGTTATAATGTAAACTTATGAACAAGTACTAATTATAAGGAGGAAATGCTTATTGAATGTTGAATATATCATACTGTTGTTTGCTGCTCTGCTGTTGACGGGCGTTATGACGGCAAAATTTTCATCCAAGCTCGGTGTCCCGTCCCTTGTTTTTTTCGTTCTGGCCGGTATGGTTATGAACCAGTTTTATTATTTTGATGATGCCTGGCTGACGCAGCTGATCGGCACGCTTGCCCTGATTGTTATTTTGTTTGAAGGGGGTCTTCAAACAAAAGCAGCTCATATTAAATCAGTCGCGAAGCCGGCTTTGTCGCTGGCGACGTTCGGCGTCCTGATTACAACATTTGTTTCGGGCGCAGCGGCTGTGTACATATTGAATGTCAGCTGGCTGGAAGGGATTTTGTTTGGTGCAATTGTCGGCTCAACCGATGCAGCGGCTGTTTTTAGCGTACTCGGCGGCAAAAACATTAAAACGCGTCTTCGCAGCGTACTCGAAGCGGAATCGGGCACTAATGATCCAATGGCTGTATTTTTAACCATTACTTTGATTGGCCTCATTCAAGCTCCTTCATTCGAACCATTCTCTCTTTTATTCTACTTTATCTGGCAGATGGGTGCCGGACTGGCCTTTGGGCTTCTTTTTGGAAAACTTTCTTTATGGCTGATTAACCGGATCAATCTTGATTCATCAGGTCTTTACCCGGTTTTAACCATTGCGCTCGCTGTGTTTGCGTTCAGCCTTGTTACAGTGTGCAAGGCAAGCGGTTTTTTAACTGTTTATGTAATGGCAGTTATGCTTGGCAACAAAGATGTAACCTACCGCCATGCTATTATCCGTTTTAATGAAGGCTTTGCCTGGATGATGCAGATTGTCATGTTTACGCTGCTTGGAATGCTCGTTTTTCCTGCCCAGCTTTTGGACGTTGCCTGGCAGGGTGTCCTGCTTGCGGCTATTTTAATTTTCCTGGCGCGTCCTGCCGGCGTTCTGCTCAGCCTGCCCGGCAAAACGTTTTCTTTTAACGAAAAGCTTTTTATTTCCTGGGCGGGCTTAAAGGGAGCGGTTCCGATTATTCTGGCAACCTATCCGCTTGTCGCTGGAATTGACGACAGTCATTTGCTTTTTAATGCTGTGTTTTTCGTCGTCTTATTGTCCGCTCTTGTTCAGGGTGCTCTGATCGGCCCGGCTGCCTCATTTTTCAAGGTGGAAGGGACGGGGAAAGTCATTCAGCCGCCTCACAGCCTCGAGCTTGTTTCCATGGGGAAAACAAACAGTGAAATGATTGAAGTAGTCGTCCGGGGTTCCGCTGCCGGAAAAAAAATTCAAGATCTGGTTCTGCCGGATAAAACGTTAATTACGGCGGTCATCAGGGGAGACAAACTTATTACCCCTTATGGAGGCACCGTTTTAAAAGAAGAAGACGTGTTATACGTATTAACGCCGAAAATGCGCAAAGATTCGGTGAAGCAGCTGTTTACCGTGTAAACATCGTTCTGCTAAAAAAGCCGGTGCCCAGAGAAATGGGCACCGGCTAAGAGCGTAGACAAAGTTAGAACCCAGGCTGATTGAAAGCGTCTGCCTTTCCAGGAACGCAGCCGGCTGGGAAGCGGAGTGACCTTTTGGTCATGAGCATTCACAGCTGGCAAGTGACGCCGAAAGCGGGCGTTTGCCAACAGCCTGAGCCGGAGTCCAGAGCAGTGGACACCGGCTTTTTACTATAGAGAAGTAAACGTCACTCTTCCACGGCCCTGCTGCTTGGATTGGTACAGGGCTTTATCCGCGTACTGAATAAGCAGGCGCGGAGACAAAATAGGCGTTGGAACCAGCGTGGCGGCGCCGGCACTAATGGATAAACGGCCGGCCGGCGCTTTTTCATGCAAAATATCCAGCTGTCCAACTGACGCCAAAAGCTCTCCGCCAATCTCCCGCACGTCCGCTTTTGATCCAGGCGGAACAATGACGGCTAATTCCTCCCCGCCGTACCGCGCTGCAAACAAGCCGTACTTTTGTGCTGTTTTTTCTACTGCTCCTGCAACGAGCTGAAGCGCACGGTCACCGGCATCATGGCCGTAGTAATCGTTGTACTTTTTAAAAAAATCAACATCGATCAAAATCAGGGACAGAGGCTGTTCAGCCTGCGAGGCCTCTTGAAAAAGAGAAGCGAGCTTTTCATCAAAATAGCGCCGGTTGCCGATGCCCGTCAGTCCGTCGCTGAGAGATAAACGGCGCAGCTGTTCATTGGTCCGTCGCATATCTTCTTCTGCCTGAAGGCGGAGAGCATGCTCTTTTTGAAGGCCGTCCGCCATATCATTATAAGCGCTGCACAGCTCACTGAATTCTCTGGCGGAATGTGCCATCCTATTCTGGTCAATTCGATGCCCGTAGCCGCCCTTGCGCAAAATAGCCGTTCCTTCAAGCAGCGCCTGAATAGGACCGGTCATTTGCTGAATTAAGTTCCGGATAAAAAAATACGACATCACAAAAATAAGCAAAAGAATGATGCCCATAAAAAACAGAGTTTCATAAAAAGGGGCTTCAATTTCTGCCATTGACACCTCGCTGATGAGCACCCATTCGTTGTGGTTAATCCACTTATACTGGCCAATGGACCTGATGCCATCCGCATTGTCATATGGCTCCGTCTGCTGCTTTTCCTGAAGGGCAGCCTGAAAAATATCGGTATCCTTGATCGAAGAAGGAAACTCATTGGAAGAAGCGCTTAAGACGGTTCCCATTTTATCTGCAAGATAAACCGTCCCCGTTTCCCCGTATGCAAAATCACTGACGATATAGCGGAGTGAGTCAGCCAGCACAATGCCTGCCAATATGCCGCCAAACCGCCCGTTTTCATTTGTAACCGGAGCAGAAAAAATTACAGAGCGGGTGTCGCTTTCCCCAATAAGCCGGATACCCGTTGTATATGTATGCCACTCCATTCCTTCCTGAAAATAAGGCATATCATATACATTGATCTTTCTTGTTTGGGCTGCTGCATTTGTATTGTATAAAATATCACCGGACCGGTCCGCATAAAACAAATCGTAAAAAAGCGTCCGGTTTTTTCCGAGCAGATTGAGCTTTTCATAAAAACTATCTTTCTCTTTCCATGATGCTTCCGGCAGCTCGCTTAAATAATTAATATCCCGGGTCAGCTCATCCTGCCATTCGGATATAACCTCCTGCTGCATTTGAAGAACTTCGTTTAAATTCATCAATGCATCGTCTTCCCGCTGTTCCTGGACGAAAATGAGCAGCGGCAAAATCGACAGCAGCCCCCCGAACAAAATAAGTGCAGCAATACCGGTGAAAAAACGGCCTTTAAGCGTTGTTGTCATCCAGTTGTACGTGTATGAAACCAGCTTCATTTTTCTCCTCCACTGCGATTCTTTCTTTATTGTAACAAATTTAGTCAAATGGTATCGTTTTTTTTCATTTTTTGTATATAAAAAGAAAAAGGAGTTTTCCACATGTCAAAGCTTATGAGAAACGAACGGCCGCTGCTTATTTTGCCGGAGCTTGCAGCGGAAATTGGGCTGAACGAAGCGGTCATTTTGCAGCAGATTCATTACTGGATTTTGAAAAGAAAGCATGTAATCGAGGGAAAAAGCTGGGTTTATAACACATACGAAGACTGGCAGAAGCAGTTTCCGTTTTGGAGTGCCGCAACGATTGCCAGGACTCTTCAGCGTCTTGAAAAGCAGGGGCTTATTTTAACCGGCAATTTCAATACAATGGCTTTTGATAAAACAAAATGGTATACAATTTGCTACGGTGCAATGACACAATTTGGCGGAATGATCCAGGCAGAAGTGGCAGTCGAAGCCGCCGGATTGCCAGCCCCTATACCAGAGAAGAACGAACAGAAGAATAACAAACAAAAGAATATAAACAGAGAAGCTTTTTTATCAGAATGCCTTCATTTTGAACAATCACTCGGAACGGACAAAGTCGAAGAAGCCTGGGAAATCGCTGCCGCAAAAGGCATCACGGCCTGGGCATATGTCCGCAAAATTTTAATGAACTGGGAAAAAGACCAGCAGGGCCGGCCGGAAAAAACGCCGGAGCCGAAGCCGCTGTATGAGCCGTTAGTATTGGATCTGACTGCAGGAGAGGGGATTGGATAAGCCGGAGCCTGGCCGCTTTATGACCGCTGTGATGACGCGGGGGGTAATTTTAAAGATTCCGGCAAGAAGAGGTATTCCAGTTTGCAGATAGCGGCTTTTATTATGTTGCTCGCCGAAGGATCGATTCACAGTAACGCCAGATGAATAAAGCCAAAACAAAGCGCTATTCCTTATCTGGCAGGAATAGCGCTTATTTTACAGTTTCATTTTAAATGCGGCGGTTTTCCACGCTTTTCATTCGATTCTGGTCATTGGGCTCCCGGTTTTTCGTTTTTAAGCGTTCATTTTCTTCCATTTGCACGTACTTTGTATTGCTTTTTGATCTTTCTTCATATTCTTTGTTGTCCATAGCCATCACTCCTTTTTAGAAGTGTGCCCGTTTTGCAGAACGGCATCCGCGGTCTGCCGTCCATTTTGAATGCAGGCGCCGATGCCGACGCCAAAGTAGGAGCAGCCGGCCAGATGGATGTTCGGATAGCGCTCATTCAGCTTTTCGGAAAGCTCGGCCACTGCCTGGCCATGGCCGAGATGGTAATTCGGCATAAGATTTGTCCAGGGAGTTATCTCAACCGTCTGTGGCTTTTCAGCAATGCCCAGGCTTTTTTCCAGGTCAGCCAGAGCTGTTTCGACAAGCTCCTTTTCACTCATTCGGGCCAGAGCCGCATAATGCGGACTGGTGCTTTTGTAAAACAGCCGGACAAGCAGCTTGCGGTCCTTAGATGTATGCGCCCATTTTCGGCTCGTCCAGGTGCAGGCGTCACACGTTAAGCCGCTTCCGGCCGTCACAATAAAGCCGGTGCCGTCTGCCGGCAGGCGCTCATCAGGAATGTCAAAGCCAAGATAAACGCTGGTAAGCGATGAGTTTTGAAATTGATCAAAGTGCTGATCCAGGGAGGCATCCGCCAGTATTTTTTGAGCGGCATGATGCGGGATGGCCAGAATCACGTCATCTGCTTCGATGGTTTCTCCATTTTGCAGGGAAACCGAGCAGCCGTTTTCTTTTTGTTCAAGCTTCGTGACAGCTGTTCCCTTCCGCACGCGGGCTCCGGCTGACCTCTCTTCTAGCCGGTCGATCAGTGTGCCGAGCCCGCCTTGAAAAGAAATAAATTTCTTGCGTGCTTTTTCTCCGAGAAAGGTTTCCTTATTGGCTGAAAAGCCTTTGATAATGCTGCCATATTTGTTTTTATACTCAAGCAAATAGGGCAGCGTGGATTTCATCGTTAAATTGTGGAGCTTGCCGGAATAAACGCCGGATAAAACCGGTGCAATTTGTTTTTCGACGATTTCCGGCCCTAAATAATACGTTAAAAAGTCGCCGACAGAGTCATCCGGACCAAACGGATTATCTGTTTTTTCGAAGTCAGCCAGCGCTTCCTGCTTGCCTTTTTCAGATAGAAGTGTGCTTTCCTGCAGGGATTCCGTGCTGGTCGGAATGCCGAATACGGTTTCCTCGGGAATTTTATGCAGCGTGCCATCGGTAAATAAATAAGAAACGCCGGTTTCGTTATAGACGAGTTTGTCCGTCAGTTCCAGTTCTTCTACAAGCGGCATGACCCCCGCATTCCGGGCCACAATCGAATCCGCGCCTGTTTCAATCGTAAAGCCGCCGTGCGTCACCGTCCGGATTTTGCCGCCCAGCTGCTCGTCCTGTTCAATGAGCACAATGTTCCATTCGGGTTTTTGGACGGCCAGATGATACATAGCAGTAACGCCGGTAATGCCGCCGCCGATTATCACAACTGTTTTCATCATTTCATCTCCTCAAGACGATCATAGCACTTTTCAAGCAGCTCTCTCCAATGGAAAATCGACAGTTCCATTAACAGCGTGCCCGCCGCTTTTTCCTTTTATGTTATAATTTGGATCACCTTATACCAGGAGAGTGATAAAGATGATTTTAGTCAGTTCGTGCCTGGCAGGAATGAAGGTGCGGTATAACGGAACAGATCGTCTTGATGAACGCATCCGCCGGCTTGTCGATGAAAAAAAAGCAGTTATGGCCTGTCCCGAGCTGCTCGGCGGGTTTCAAACACCAAGGCCGCCGGCAGAAATCATCGGCGGAACAGGGGAAGATGTGCTCAATGGACGGGCCAGCGTCGTCGATTCACTTGGCCGTGACGTAACAGCGATGTACATGGCCGGTGCAGCAGAAACGCTTAAGATGGCAAAGGAGGCCGGGGCTGCCATCGTTGTGCTGAAAGAAAACAGTCCATCATGCGGGAGCAAAGCGATTTACAACGGCACCTTTTCAGGTGAAAAAATACCAGGCGCCGGCGTAACGGCGGCTTTGCTGCGGCGAAATGGGATCAAGGTTTTATCAGAAGAAGAATTTTTAGAGGAAGCGGACATAAATTCGCCGGAATGAATTTGGGCAGCGGGACATAACCGGGGAGAAATGGACACAAAATGAAGTAAGCGGACAAAAGGGGGAAATGAATTGAAAAAATGGCTGCCGCTTTTCCTGATGCTTGCCGGCTGCAGCGGAGAAATTCCGCCCGGGCATAAAACATATGCAGAATCACTTGGCTGGCATCTGGATAAAAAAGAAACAGAAGAAACGAACATAATCGACTATACACCAGAATTGTATGAAAGCCTGGCAGCCGCAGGCCTGGATCTGGCTCCTTATGATGGCGAAGAAGTAACGGCTTCCACGTATTCACTTCAAGAAAAGCAGAAAAATGGCGAGGGCATCTCTCTCGTCATTTATGAAAGCAACAACCGGGTGATTGGAGCAGTGGGCGTGCTCGAGGACTGGACTCCAGGCGTGTTTTCCCCGCGCGAAAACAAAGAGCTGATCGAAAAAGATATAGTGGACAA
This sequence comes from Domibacillus indicus, assembly GCF_000970685.1. Lineage (GTDB taxonomy): Bacteria > Bacillota > Bacilli > Bacillales > Domibacillaceae > Domibacillus > Domibacillus indicus. Next base: position 71,864 of record NZ_LAJB01000003.1, on the reverse strand, counting down.
ATAAAAAAGGGCTGTCACACGGAGAGGCTGGAAGAGAAAGCCGGACGTTCGTGCTGGCTGACTCGATAAGGAGGAAAAAGCTTGAATCATCTTATCGGTACATATGAGACAGAAAACCATATGCTTGAATATGGAATTATGGGAGACGGCCTGCCGGTGCTTGTGATGCATGGCGGCCACTCCAACTGTTACGAGGAATTTGGCTATCAGCATCTGGTCGATCACGGCTGCAAGCTGATTACGCCATCGCGGGCGGGATATGGCCTTTCCTCGGCCGCTTCACTGGAGGAAGCGGTCAGCCTGTATGTAAAGCTGCTGGATCATTTGAGCATCAGCCAGGTGCATTTGATTGGCGTGTCGGCCGGCGGCACAAGCGCAATCAAGCTCGCTTCCTTATTTCCGGAAAGAGTCAAAACACTATCCCTGCAAAGCGCGGTTGTCGGCACCTGGCTGACAGCGGAGCATACGGAATATAAAACCGCGCAGATTATTTTCCGCCAGCCCTTTGAATGGATAACGTGGAACCTGCTGAAGACATTCAGCAATATCAGCCCGCGCCTGGCTTTTAAGCCGCTGTTTTCTTCTTTAAGTACATTGTCTTATGAAGAAGCAAAGCCTTTAATCTGGGAAGAAGATATCGAAGAACTGCGCAAAATGAACAACCGCCAGCGGTCCGGCGAAGGATTTTTAATGGACCTGAAAAACTCGGCCGCCATTACCGAGTCGGATTTAGAACGAATCACCTGCCCGACGCTTATTCAGGCAAGCATTAACGACCGTTCCGTTTCCAATGCACATGCTTATTTCGCCAATCTGCATATTCCTTCAACCAAACTGAAGCTGTACAATACATGGGGACATTTAATCTGGCTTGGCGAAGGCTCTGTTCAGGTCGGTGATGATGTTATCGCGTTTATCCGGGAGCATGAGGAAAGCGGGGAGAGAGCGAAATGAGGAATCAGCGTACTGAGCAGGAAATGAGGGAGCTTATTTTGGATACGGCCAGGCGGGACGAACGGGTCCGCCTTGTCGGCATGAATGGCTCGCGCGTCAATCCGAATGCCCCGAAGGACGATTTTCAGGATTATGACATTGTATACGCGGTTACCGAAATGGAATCGTTTTTAAGCGAACCGGAATGGATTGATGTGTTCGGTAAACGGCTCATCATGCAGACGCCGCAGACCTCGGCGTTATTCCCATCGCAGCCCGGCGGCCGCTTCTCCTATTTAATGCTGTTTACGGACGGGAACCGGATTGACCTGACGCTTATGCCGATCAGGGATATTGATCATTATGAGCAGGAAGATTCACTGACTGACATTTTACTAGATAAAGATGGGCGCATTACCGCTCCCGTGTCCTCCTCGGACCGGGATTACTGGATTAAGCCGCCGTCCGCTGCTGTTTACGGTGACTGCTGCAATGAATTCTGGTGGATCACTACATATGTGGCAAAAGGGCTGGCGCGCGGAGAAATTTTGTATGCGCAGCATCACTTGAACCAGCATGCCCGTCCGATGCTTTTGCTTATGCTGGAGTGGCAGGCCGGAATCGATACCGGCTTTTCGGCCAGCGCGGGCAAAAACAGCAAATGTTTAAAAAAATACCTGCCGGAAAAAGAATGGTATTCCCTGCTTGCCACTTATGCGGGCGGGGAAATAGAAGACATCTGGCGGGCGCTGTTTGAAATGATCGGGTTATTTAGAAGGACTGCAAATCGGGTCGGCAGCCACTTTCAATTTGTGTATCCACTTGAAGAAGACCGGCGCGTTACCCGGTATTTGCAGGAAATCAAAAACATCTAATCAATCGTTTGCTTCCGTCCGCCGGTATCGAGAGAAGATAAAGGAGAAGGAAGAATGCGTTTTGGAAAATGGCTTTTGTTTAGTTTTTATTTGCTTCTGCTGACGAAATTTATTTTATTTAAGCATATCCCTGAGCTGAATGTGCAGCAGCTGCTGGATAAAAGTGAGCTTGCGCTCCGGTGGGAGTCGGCGAATCTGGTTCCTTTCCGGACCATTCAGCTGTTTTTAACGCCATCGCCCTTAACGCCGTTCGTCCGGATTCAAAATCTGGCCGGCAATGTGCTGCTTTTTGTCCCGCTTGGATTTTTTTTGCCCTGGCTGTTTCAACGCTGCCGCGGCTTTTTCCGGACAGCGGGAGCAGCAGCGGCGGTAAGCTGCTTTTATGAAATTGTGCAGCTTTTATTCGGCTTTGGCAGCCTTGATATTGATGACCTGCTCCTTAATACTGCCGGCGGCATGATAGGGTACGGGCTGTTTTTTCTTATGAAAAAAGCGCTGCTTAGTGTATCCGTCCATCTTTAAGCAGCCGGCCGGGGCGGAATAACGAGATTTAGGGCGGTTTTCCGCACGCCAGGGGCGGTACGGCTTTTTACCGCCCCTGGCACAGGAAGTACCGCCCCGCATACAAAAATACCGCCCTTATTTTCAATAAGAGCGGCTTATCTTTCGTTTTCGCCATTTCCATATAACGAATCCTGCTGCAGCGGCCAGCATGACCGGCAGCCAGGCGGCAAGGTTCATCCAGTGAAAAGGAGCATCATGGGCATAGACCGCTTTCTTCCATTCGTGCTGTTCTGCTTCTACCGCGATGGCCGACTGCACGGAAGTTCCGTTTAGTTCAAAATAGCCGGTTCCGGGAGAATAAGAATTAGAGGCATCTCCATAGTATTCTCCGGTCATCGGGTCTGCCGTCCGCTTTACTTCACCGATTTTTCTGCCAATATCGGCGGCCTCGATGGTTTCTTCTGTTACCTCATATACACGCCCGTCAAAGACAACAAAAGGATAGGCCCAGCTTAAAGCCTGCACCGGCCCGGCGAGAAACAGGGCCAGAAAGCAGAACAGAAGGGTTTTCGTCATGAGCAGTCCCAGTTGTACCAGGCATTTTCAAATTTTTTCGCTTTTAAGTCGTCCAGGGAAATAAAGAAATTGCCAATACCGGCATCTCCCCACATAATCTCCCAGTCCTGCCCGCTGCCAAAGCACGAATCAAGCTGAAATAACAGAACATGGTCCTGCTTGCCGTTTTTCATGTACTCCCGCGGGTCGGTCTGCGTAAAACTCGGATAGCCGCCGAGCTGCGTGCCAAAGCCCATCAAGTCGTCATATTTCTCATCATACGGATCAAAACCGTCAAACTCATATTTTCCTATGCCAAATACCCGTTCAAACTCAATCGAATCCGTTAGCAAAATTTGCTGCGACAGAGCGGGGAGCATAGCAAGCTCTGTGTCCACGATCAGATACTGCTCTTCATCGGCAAACGGCGTATGCATGGCCAGCTGCTCCTCACGTGAGTAGCTTTCTTCCTCGAATGATTCAAAATAAAGCACCCGGTAGCCGTCTTTATTGTCATAATCATCAAAGTCTGCCCCGATTAAGTCGTCATAGTAATCTACATAAAAAGCCAGCAGGCCATGGGAAGGATAGGGATCAAGAGGAGGCATTTCGGCAAAGTTAATCTGTGCCAGCAAAGAAAGCGGCCTTCCATCGGAATTGACCGGAAATTCCATCCGTTTTGGCACGTAGCCGATACCCCCTGCTTTGGAAGTGGTCAGCGGCAGTTCTCCGTCGGGCTCAAATGAAAATTCAATAATATCCTTTTGTGTATGTAAAAATGCTTCCTGCCACTGCGCGGGGATCAGATCTTTTACTTTTTTCGCTACATTATCCATTTCACACCTCGAATTTTCTTTTCGTTTTTTCTCTAAAAAGCATACCAAAAAAAGAGATAAAATTCCAATTATTTCATAAAAGGAAAAGAGGAAACGCTCTCTTTCACGGAATTTTAAAAAAGTACTTTATATCTATCTTTTTTGTACGATAAATAGGTGGAAGACGGTGCCTGGGGGGAGACACAATGAATGGTTTACAATGGAGAAACATGCGGATCGGATTGAAATATACCGTTATTTTTCTCGTTATGGCGGTCATTTTCTTTATCGCCATATTCGCTACGTATTTCTTTTTGTCCGGAGCACAGGGGGAAATGCGGAAAACAGATACAAAAAACAATGTGGCCAGCGATGCGGGCCAGCTGGTCGCGTCGTACCATGAAAAATATGCATTGATTCCGGAATATCTTTTGCTTGCAGATGAAGAAATGCTGTCATCCTATCTGGATGCCAGTAAAGAATTTGTGGCAGCCGCTAAAAAAATGAAGCCGCATTTAACAGACGATCAGCTGCCGATTTTCGATCAGATGATCGCCAATAATGATGAACTGGACCAATATTTTTTCAGCACGGTCGTGCCGAAAGTGCAGGATATTGATACGAAGGAGTTTCAGGCGCTTCAAATCGAAGTGAATGCCTTAAAGCAGGAAACCATTGAGCTTGGCAATGAGCTGAAAGCGTCAGCCGTTGAATCCAGCCGGGATGCAATCGGCTCTGCTTCAAAAAGCCTGGCGGATACAATGGTTGTGCTGCTTGCTTCGGCTGTGGCAGCTGTCGTTATTTCGCTGATTTTGCTTGTTTTCACAAGCCGGTCGATCAGCCGTAATTTAAATAAGATCGTCCAAAAAAGCGATGAAATTGCCCAGGGCCGTTTGAACACTGAACCGCTTACGTATACGGGAAGAGATGAAATCGGCCGGCTGTCGGCTGCGGTTAATGAAATGGGAGAAAGCCTGCGGGGAACGATTTCAGATGTCGCGGTTTTGTCACAGGAGGTTGATTCACAAAGCGCCATGCTGTTTACAGCATCCGAAGAAGTGAAGGCGGGAAGCGAGCAGGTTGCCATGACCATTGAGGATATGGCGCAGGGAGCGTCAGCGCAGGCGGACAGCGCCTCGGTTATTTCACAAAATACCCGGTCATTCAGCGCGGATATTGTGCAGGCAGGCGAGCGTGCTAAAGAGCTCGGGCATTTTTCCGAAGAAGTGCTGGCAGTATCAACAAACGGCTACAGCCAGATGACCGAGTCGATGAAGCAGATGGAGAGGATTCATGCTCTTATGGAAGGATCTCTTGGAAAAATTAAGTCGCTCGAGGAAAAAACACGTTCTATTACAGAGCTTGTAGATGTGATTCAGTCGATTGCCGGCCAGACAAATCTGCTGGCACTGAATGCTTCGATTGAAGCGGCGCGTGCAGGGGAAGCAGGCAAGGGATTTTCTGTTGTAGCCTCCGAAGTGAGAAAGCTGTCGGAGCAGGTCGGTGAGTCCGTCGGCAGCATTACCGCTATTGTTACCAGCATTACGGCCCAGACAGCGGCCATTTCAGGAGAGTTAACAAATGGGTACAGCGAAGTCGCCAGAGGGTCCGAGACAATGGAGCAGTCCGGCCGGAACTTTTATGATATTAAAGAACGCATTGGTGTGATGGCGTCAAAAGTGACGGACATTTCGGCGGTTTTTGCGGCTATTGAAAAGTCCAGCCAGGAAATTAATGAATCTGTCGAACAGATTGCTGCAATTTCCGAGCAGTCAGCCGCCGGTTCAGAAGAAATTTCGGCAACGGTGCTCCAGCAGGCGCAGTCGGTTGATTCAATTTCGGGCAGCGCAAGGAAGCTGACCAATATGGCCGAAAAAATGAATGAAATGATTCAGCAGTTTAAGCTGTCGTGAAGGGAGGAGCCATGATGAAAAAAAGAAGATGGACCGCGCCGGTGCTGTGCTTTTCCCTGATGCTTGCGGGCTGCGGTGGCATGAAAGATGAGAAGCCGGCCGCAGAAGCGGAAAAATTGACGGCGGACGGCCAGCTTTATGTTGGGTTTGTGCTTGATACGTTAAAAGATGAGCGCTGGTATAAAGATAAAGAGCTATTTGAAGAAGCAGTCGAATCAAAAGGAGCACGCGTAAAAACGCTGGCGGCCAATGGAAACGATGATGTACAGCTGAAGCAGGCAGAGCTTCTTATTGAAGAAGGAGCGGATGTGCTTGTTGTTGTGCCGCATGACGCCGCTTTTTCCGCAGCGATTGTAGAAATGGCGCATAAAGCAGGCGTAAAAGTCATCTCTTATGACCGCCTGATTACCGATGCGCCGGTTGATTACTATATTTCCTTTGATAACGTTAAAGTAGGCGAGCTGCAGGCATCAGAAATTGTAAAGCGGAAGCCTTCCGGCGCGTATGCGTATATTGGAGGAGCCGAATCGGATAACAACGCGGTTTTGTTCCGGCAGGGAGCCATGAAGGTACTGCAGCCGCTCATTGATAAAGGCAGCATCAAGCTCGTTTACGACCAATATACGGACGGCTGGGAGCCGAAGAAAGCAGAAGCCAATTTGAAAACCGCGCTGAGCCAGAATGGAAATAAACTGGATGCGGTCGTCGCGGCGAATGACGGGACAGCGGGCGGTGTTGTGAATGCCTTAACGGCGGCGGGACTGGCCGGAAAAACACCGGTTTCCGGACAGGACGCAGAGCTCGAAGGCGTGCGCCGGGTTGTTGCCGGGACCCAGGCGATGACTGTATACAAGCCGATTCCGCTGCTTGCATCGCAGGCTGCTGAAATGGCCGTGAAGGTGGCGGCCGATGAAAAAGTGAGTGCAGAACAGGCGGTAAACAACGGGCAAGGAGATATTCCCGCCGTCCTGCTGGAGCCGGTCGCTGTAACAAAAGATACCATCCAGAGTACGGTCATCAAAGACGGCTACTTAACCGAACAGCAAATATATGGGAAATAAAACAGAACCGTCTCCCCGTGAGGCGGTTTTTTGTGCTGAAAGGCATGTGTTTTTCTTAAACGATAAAATAATCCGGGACTAACAGGAAATGCAGGAGTCCCTGCCGAATGAATGAAGGAGCCGAGTAAAAGTCCGGGAACCGGGTATTGACAACCAGCGGGCATTTTCGCTGGATACGAAATGACCGTACTTTCAAAAATATGATAGAGCGAATTCAAAGGATGGAGGGAGAGGAGCAGGAGTATGCCGTATTTTTTTATGGCAATGATTATTGGAATTACGGTGTTTTTGATCATCAGCCTGACTCGAAGGAAAGCCGCCCATACCCGCACGCCGCCGGATTCAAAGCAAAGTAACTCAAAAGCCGGGTCAAAACAGCCGGTTCAGCATGAAGATAAGCGGAATGATTAACCGGCAAAGCATCCTGCATCAGCTGCTGCCAAAAACAGTCTATGGAAAAATTGCCGCAGCCTGCTTTATTTATTATGTAGGGCTGGGCCTGCTTTTTTTCGTATATCCGGCATTTTTTATTCTCGCATCAGTCCTTCCGATCACCGGCGCGGTCGCATTTTTAGCGATTTTTACCGGCATTATGGGCATCTGGAAGGAGCAGGAGGACGCCAAAACGATTCCGGTCTTTGCTCTTTTTTTCAGCCTTCCGGTTCTTTGCATTGCCATTTACCTGAGGTTTTACTGGACAACTGGAGGCTGAAAAAAGTGTTTTTATAAAAAAATAGATGGTGCAGGTGCCCGTGCTGCTTATCCTTAGCAAAAATGAAATAGCAGCAGAGGAATTGAATAAAAAAGCGCGAACGAGCCAGGATTATCAGCCCGATCAACCAGGCAGCGTGCGGAACGGAGCTGCAGGATGCGTGTATTTCGTTATAGCTTGCTATCAGTGATTGTTCTCATTGGTTCCAGCCTCATTGCTGCTGGATTTGCTGTTATGAGCAAAATGGAAGAAAAACAAAAGGTTTCGGTTGAAATGACGGCGTTTAACAGTCTCCCGCAGGAAGAAGCCAGCCGGATTGCGGCCAGTCCCAAAGATTCAACTGTAAAGCAGGTGCAGTACCAGGAGCAGGATGCATACGAAGTGACGTTCCATCATACCGAAACGGAATCATTGGGCGAGCTGGTTGTGTATATAGGAATGGACCGCGAAACAGTGCTGGGACAAAAAAATACAAAATAAAAAGAAATCCGGTCAGCGGGTTTCTTTTTTGTTGTAAGAAAATCTAACAGTATTTTACCGGGGATTGCTTGATTTATGTTAGATATTCATTTTTTATTGTTATTTCATCTAATCAATGCCAGGATAGTTTAGTGATTTTAACCATTGTACCAGTAAAGCAGGCACTTTATGATGTTACTAGAATTAACATCATAAAGAAGAGAGAGCATCACATATATGAATATCTGAATTTTTAGACTTTAAAAGGGGTGAAAGAAGTGAGTGAAAAACTGCGCCGCTCGGTGACGGAACAGGCTTTTATTGAAGACGAAGACACCATTGCGAGGCTGTCGAAGGATTTCTACTGGTACTCGCCCGTGCTGGACAAAGAGCTGGCCGGCAAAACGGCTGATTATGTGATTGTACCGGAAACCGAAGAAGAATTAAAGCGGGCCATGCAGGCGGCCGTTGAAGAAAAAATTCCAGTCACCGTCCGCGGCGGCGGAACGGGCAACTATGGACAGGCAGTGCCTATGACCGGCGGGCTTGTCGTGGATGTCAGCAGGCTGACGGAGATTCTGGAAATTGGCGAAGGATTTGTCCGCGTACAGGCCGGAGCGCGCTTGAGGGAAATCGAAAAAGCAATTCATGAAACGGGGCAGGAGCTGACCATTTACCCTTCCACTTTTGTAAAAGCGACAGCTGGCGGCTTTGTCTCGGGCGGCTCAGGCGGCATCGGGTCCGTCACCTGGGGAAACTTATGGGACGGCAATGTGATCAGCGCCAAAATCTTGACGATGGAAGCGGAAGTCCGAGGGCTGACGGTGTCAGGGGATGAGCTTCAGCCGTATATTCACAGCTACGGCACAACAGGCATTATGACCGAAGTGACCATCCCGATTAAGCCAAAATCCCGCTGGGTGCAGCAAATCTATGCATTCACCGATTTTACAGCTGCACTCGAATTTTCCCGGGCTGCGGCCCAATCGGAAAAATGGAAAAAACGGCTCGTTTCTGTGATGGAAGCCCCCATTTCCGCTTTTTTTAAACCGTTTAAAAAGCAGATTGGCACACCAAATCGTGCCCTTGTGCTGATCGAGATAGAGGAAAGCAATCAGGCTGCACTTGAAAAGAAAGCAGAGGGTTTTCACGGAGAAGCGATTTATACAGCACCTGCTGACGAGTACCGGAAAGGAATGGGAATTTCCGATTTTACCTGGAACCATACTACCCTGTGGGCGCTCAAAGCTGATAAGCGGTGGACGTATTTGCAAAACTTTTTTTCTCTTGATGGCCTTCACGAGCAGGTCCGGCAAATTAAAGACCGCTTCGGTAATGAAGTGCTGCTTCACTTTGAATGGCTCCGTGACAAAGGGCGGCTTATTCCCGCTGCGCTGCCGCTCGTGAAATTCGAATCCAGGGAGCAATTATATGAAGTAATCCGCTTTTTTAACGAAATTGGCGCCCATACAAATGATCCGCATACGTATTTGCTCGGTGCGGGCGGCTGGGACATGCAGATGGAGGCAATCGCGCAGAAAAAGAAGGAAAACGACCCGTTTGATTTGCTGAACCAGGAAAAAATTCCGGCTGCCGCCTCGATCCGCGGCACCATAAACGTCCAATGACCCAATACATATGAGAGAAAGAGGAGGATGAACAAATGGAGAATGCAGCGTTTTTAAAATGGAAAACCGTCCGCTCGGCACTGGCGGTCCTGTCACTGGCGGCACTGACCGCCTGCAGCGGAACAGCCTCAGACAGTTCATCCGGAGGGGAAGAAAAAGCAGAAACCGCCGAAGCGGAAAGCACCGGGCTGTTTGAAATGAAGCAGATTACAAGCTGGTTCCCGCAGGTGGAAAACGCAGGGCAGTATTACGCGCAAATGGAAGGCTTTTATGAAGACGAAGGCATTGACATGACGACCGAACCGGGCGGCCCGCAGGTTTCTTCTATTTCGATTGTTTCCTCCGGCCAGGCGCAGTTCGGCATGGCGCAGGCGGACCAGGTGCTGTATGCCATTGATGAAGGCATTCCGCTTGTTGCGGTGTTTGCCAACTTCCAGAAAACGCCGCAGGGCATTATGTTCCATAAAGACCAGCCGATCAAAACATTTGATGATTTAGGGAAAGGCTATGAAATTTATTCAGCGCCGGGTGCGGGCTACTGGAAATACCTTGTGAAAGAATACGATATTGAAGAATCGCAGGCGCGCAGCTACACAGGCGACAACACAATCTTCATGTCCAACAAAAAGGCAGCCTCGCAAATGTATGTCACATCCGAGCCGTACTATTTAAAGCAGGAAGGCGTGGAAACCAGCCATCTGCTTATTGCGGATTCCGGCTACTCTCCATATGGGGATGTGCTGTTTACAACAAAAGAGTTTATGGAAGAAAACCCGGAAATGGTTCAGGCTTTTGTGAACGCAACAAAAAAAGGCTGGGAAGCATTCCACGAAGAGCCGGAAAAAGTGTATGACTATATTAAAGAGCTCGATCCGGAAAAAACAGCAGAGCAGATGGAATATGCAACGGGTGAAATGGAAGAGCTTGTCTACGGGGGAGATGCAACAGAAAATGGCGTCGGCACTATGACGGAAGAACGCTGGCAGACGCTGATTGACCAGGTATATGACCTCGGGCTGATTGAAAAGAAAATGGAGCCGTCTGAGGTTTATACGACGGAATTTCTAGAAAATGCGGAATAAAAGGAGCGGTGCAGATGAATCGGCATCATCAAAAGGCGTGGCGGGAATTTTTCCTGCCGCGCCTTGCCACTACAGACATTCAAAAGCTGGAGAAAGAAAAAGGAGCGGTTATCCTGCCCATCGGCGCGGTGGAGCAGCACGGCCCGCATTTGCCGGTGTATACAGACACCCTTATCGCCGAAGGCCTGCTCACACATTCATTCGACTATATGAAGCCGGAAGACAATGTATGGCTGCTGCCGCCTCTCCCGTATGGAAAAAGCAACGAGCATTCCGGCAAGCCGGGCGTTATCACACTGTCAGCGAATACTCTTCAGCAGGTGGTGCTTGATATCGGCCGAAGTGTAAAAGAAAGCGGATTTCGCCGGCTCATCCTTTTTAATACACACGGCGGAAATCTGGATCTGTTAAACATGATGGCGCGCGAGATCCGGATTGAAACCGGCTTAATGGTATTTCGAATGAATGCGATGGATTTTAAAGAGGAGCTTGGGGACCTTTACTCAAAAGAAGAGCTGCAGTACGGCATTCACGGCGGTGATGTGGAAACATCGCTCATTTTAGCCATCGAAGAAAAGTGGGTGAAAATGGAGCAGGCGCCGGTTGAATATTATAACGCTGATCAGGCGGTGGATATTAAAGGCGGACCGTATGCCGCATGGCTGATTGACGATTTGTCTGCGTCCGGCATCTCGGGTGAGGCAGCGAACGCCACGGTAGAAAAGGGGGCGGAGACGGTCGAACGGCTAGGAAAGAAAATAGCCCGGACCCTGCAGGAAATCAGCTCATTTGAAATGGAATCCTTCCGGACAGGGTCTGTTTCATCCAGAGCGTAAAGGGGGAAGAAAATGAACGGCATAGATGAATTGCAGCAGGCATTCGGAGAAGATGTGGTTCGGCTTGATGAAGCTTATGTGAAAAAAATGTCACGCGACTACTACTGGTATTCGCCCGTGCTGAAAAAACAGCTGGACGGATATGCGGGTGACTGTGTTGCTGTTCCGCGGAATGAAGAAGAGCTGTCGGACATCCTGTCATTTGCAGTCCAGCACCGGCTGCCGGTTGTCCCAAAAGGGGGCGGCACGGGCAATTACGGGCAGATTATTCCGTTAAACGGCGGCATTGTGCTCGATACAACGAAGCTGGACAAGGTGAAACAGCTGAAAGATGGAGCCGGCACGTTTGGGGCCGGAATTACGCTTGGTAAAGTAGAACGGCTTCTGGCGGAAACCGGCCAGGAGCTGCGTTTTTATCCATCTACGTACATGAAGTCCACTCTGGCCGGGTTTATTGCCGGCGGCACGGGCGGGATTGGCTCCATTGAATACGGGACGCTCTGGGATGAAGGCAATGTGCTGGAGCTGACCGTAATGACCATGGAAGAAAAACCGAGACGGCTCTCAGTCTGCGGCCGGGAGGAGCTCGCCCGGTATATTCATAATTACGGCCTGTCGGGTGTGATCCTCGATGCCGCGATTGCTCTCGCCCCGAAAACAAAATGGCAGAACATGATCGCAGAATTTGATGACTGGCATGATGCGCTGCGCTTTTCTGAACAAATCGCGAAGGACAGGCGGATCAAAAAGCGGCTTGTTTCCGTCTGCGCCGCGCCGCTGCCTGCTTTCTTTCAGCCGCTTCGCCCGGTTTTATCCGGCAGCAGGCATACGGTGCTGATCCAGGCGGCGCCCGGGGATGCAGCAGTCATTTCAAAGGCGGGTCTTGTGCACAATGGAAAGTGGGCCGCCGGCTTTGATGCGTTTTTGCAGGGAAAACGCCTGCGTGCCACCGATTTCAGCTGGAATCACGTGACACTCTGGCACTTAAAGGACCATCCGGCTGATACGTACATACAGGCACGCTTTCATCCTGATGAATACTGGACGCAAATGAAAAAGCTCACGGAAGCGTTTGGTGATGAAGTGCTCATGCATGTGGAATGGATCAAAGCAGGCGGACAGATTTTGCCGAGCTCGCAGCCGGTGATCCGCTATACAACGGATGAGCGGCTGTTTGCGATTATGGAGCGCTGCCGGGAGATCGGCGTGCGCGTCAGCAATCCGCATACGTATTTATTAGAAGAAGGCGGCAAAGACGACTGGATTGATCATATTTGCCGGGCAAAGCAGGAAAACGACCCGTACGGCCTGCTTAATCCGGGCAAAACAAAGCGGCCGGGGGTGGCCGGGCATGTATGATGTACTGATAAAAAATGTAAAAGTATCTTTTTCAGAGAAAAAATCCGATATTGCGATTCAGGATGGAAAAATCGTGAAAATGGGCCGGCTGTTGGCGCCGGCTCATCGCATCATAGACGGAAGGGAGAAAGCGGCCCTTCCCCCTTATGTTGAATCGCATATTCATCTTGATACAGCATTAACGTGCGGCGTGCCGCGGCCAAATGAGTCAGGTGAGTTATTTGAAGGCATTGAGCTGTGGAATGCATACCGGACTCATTTCCTCACCGAAGAAGATGTCACCAGAAGAGCTCATACTGTGATTGAAGAAATGGTCAAGCAGGGTATTTTATTTGTGCGCGGCATGGTCGATGTATCCGACCCTCAATTGACCGCTCTGCATGCTTTGCTGGATGTAAAAAAAGAAGTTTCTCCTTTTTTGCAGCTCCAGCTTGTCGCTTTTCCGCAAAACGGCCTGGCTAAGAACGGCGGCGCACAGCTGCGCCGGGCACTGGAGCTTGGCGTGGATGCCATTAGTGCGGTTCCGCATTTGGAGCCGTCGCGGGAAAAAGGAATCGAATCGCTGGAGCTTTGTTTTGGACTGGCGGCTGAGCACGAAAAAGACATTCATATTTTTTGTGACGAAATCGATGACGGAGCGTCCCGCTTTGCCGAGAGCGTTGCGTATCTTGCGGCTGAGAGCGGCCTGGGCAGCCGGGTCACCGTCAGCCATCTTAATGCGATGGCATATTATCCGGAAGCTTACGCTCGCAAGCTGACCGGGCTGATTAAGGCCGCCGGCATGAATGTTGTGACCTGCCCGCTCATCAGCACAGCCATGCAGGGCAGGCTTGATTCGTGGCCGAAAGGACGGGGCATTACACGGGTAAAGGAACTTGATGAGGCTGGTGTGAATGTGGCTGTCGCCCATGATGATTTTTTAAGCCCATTTTATCCGCTCGGCACCGGCTCGCTTTTGTCTGCCGGCCATATGCTGCTGCATCAGGCGCATATGACCGGCACCCGTGATTTTGAAGCGGTTTATCGAATGATGACTGAAAATGCCGCACGTGTGCTGGGCGTAAAGCAGTATGGCCTTCAGGAAGGGCATCCGGCGGATTTGCTGCTGGTATCCGCTGACAGTGCCCACGATCTGCTGCGGCGGCAGCCGATGGCCGAGCTCGTTATGTCAAACGGACGAATTATCTGTGAAACCATTCCGGCGAAAACAACGCTTTGGACCGAACAGGCCCACATATAAGGAAGGAGCAAGCAAAGATGGAGATGATGATTTTAAACGCCCGTATTCCGATTTGGAAGGAAGAGGTGTATTACGATCTGGTGATAAAAGAGGGAAAGATCGTATCGGCTGACGCTCATGAAGGCATGCAGAGCGGCGGCCGCCCTTTTTTGTTTGATCCGGGCCTTCAGGCTGCCGCAGAAAATACCTGGGATGTGCAGGGTGCTGTTTTGCTGCCGGCCTTTTCTGATATTCATATGCATCTTGATAAGTCACATTCGCTCCCTTTTGCGCGCAATGTGAGCGGAACACTGGAGGAAGCCATTGAAAGCTACGGCCGGGCCTCGCAGTTCGCAACAGATGAAAACATGAAAGCGCGAATGAGAAAAACCGTTTTGTCCGCGCTTGCCCACGGAACCCGGGCGATCCGGACCCATATTGACTTTCACACCCGGCTTGAGGAAGATGTGACCTTCCGCGGTGTCAGAATGGCGCTTGAGCTGAGAAAGGAATTTCAATCAATCGTTGAAATCCAGGTGTTTCCAATGCTGCCGTACTACCCATATGACGGGCAGGACCGGGCGCGTATTGAGGAGCTGTTAACAATGGATATTGACGGCATTGGCGGAGCGCCGCACATCAGCACGGAGCCGCATGACGGGGTGCGCGAGCTTTTTCGTTATGCGGTACAGCATAACCTTCCTCTTGATATTCATACAGATGAAAGCGATGATCCAAATACGAATACGATCCTGACGATCGCGGAAGAAACAAAAAGATATGGCTATGAAGGCCGTGTGAATGTCGGGCATTTATGCTCTCTTGCCGCAATGGACCAGGAACAAGCCGATCATGCCATACGAAAAATGAAAGAAGCGTCACTCACAGCCGTCACGCTGCCAGCTGCCAACTTGTACCTGCAGGGACGCGGGGACAAAGGAACCGTCCGGCGCGGCGTTACCCGGATCAAGGAGCTCCGGGCAGCCGGTATTCAAACCGTGACAGCTTCAGATAATGTCTGTGATCCCTTTCATCCCTTCGGCCGCGGAGATCTTCTGCAAATTGCCCAGCTTACCGGCTATGCGGCTCATATGGGCGGCAAACAGGATGTCACGGATTTGCTGCATATGATTTCAGATGAACCGGCGGCGATAATCGGAAGAAAAAATCAGGGTATCCAGGCCGGGCAGAAAGCGAGCTTCGTGCTTATTCAGGCCTATTCCGTGGAGGAACTGTTTGCGGCACTGCCGCAAACGCGGGCGGTTTTCGGAAACGGCCAGTGGCTGTCTGTGATGAATACAAATGTGTCGTACGGGCTGCCGGCGGCCAACCTTACCATATAGAAGGAGAGGAGTTTTTTGGCAAACATCGTTGTTGCGTATTACAGTGCGTTTGGCCACATTGCCGAGCTGAGTGAAGCTGTAGCAGCTGGAGTTGAAAAAGTAGAAGGTGCGGCGTGCAAACGGGTCCGAATTCCCGAATTTTCTGATCCGGCCATTCGGGTCGCCCTCCGGCGGCAGGAGAACGCTTCATCTGAGCTCAGCCAGCATTTTCAGCTGACCAGGCGGGCGGAGGATTATGAACAGGTGCAGCAGGAGCAGGCCGGAATTCCGGCTGCGACAATGGATGACCTTCGTCAGGCTGACGGGATTATCTGGGGATTTCCAACATACCTGGGGACAATGCCGGGACAGGTAAAATCATTTCTCGACCAGGCCGGGCAGTTCTGCACGACCGGCGAGCTGGAAGGAAAGCCAACAGGTATATTCACGAGTGCCGGCTCGATTCACGGCGGCCATGAAGCCGCCATTTTAACTTCTCTCATTCCGCTTCTTCACCTGGGGATGATTTTTGTCGGGCTTCCATATACACAAAATCCGGAATATTTAACGGACCGGGCAGTCGGCGGCTCTCCGTACGGAGCTTCAACACTGGCCGGCCCGGACGGCTCGCGCCGGCCGTGCAAGGACGAACGAACTATGGCTGCCCGGCTGGGCGAGCGTGTTGCGGGGATTGCCCGCTCCTTAAAATAAAAGAGGAAAAGCAAAAAACGGCTGTCTCACCTGGAGACAGCCATTTTCATTACGAAAATAAATAATCCTCACGCAGTGTTTCGGAAAAGTCCAGGCGCCACTTTGCTATTTCGTCTGCTGTCATCGGTCTGGCATAATAATAGCCCTGAACGGTCAGGGACCGGGCAGTGGTCACCAGAAAGCGGACTTGATCGGCTGTTTCGACGCCTTCAATCACAATGTTTAAATTTAATGACTGGCCAAGCGTAATGATCGCATGCAAAATCGCCGAGTCTTTCTCGGAATGGGGAACACGGTCAACAAATGATTTATCAATTTTTAATGTGGTGATAGGCATTTGCCGCAAAAAAGAAAGTGATGAAACCCCTGTCCCAAAATCGTCGAGCGCAACAGAAAAGCCCTGCTTCCGAAACGAGCTGATCGCCCGGATTGCACTTTCTGCCGACTGCACAACACTCGTTTCCGTAATTTCAAGCTCCAGCTGCTTCGGGTCCACCCGGTGATGGGTTATGGCTTTTTCTAAGGAAGCAGTCAGGCGGGCGGATGTAATATACGTTCCCGGGATGTTGACAGCAATTTTTTGACCGGGCAGGCCGCTTTTTTCCCACTGGCTGATTTGCCGGGCTGCGCGGTCAATCACCCAGTCGGTCACATCGTCAATACGGTGATTTTGTTCCAGAATCGGAATGAAAACCGCAGGCGACAGCATGCCGTGGACAGGATGGCGCCAGCGGATAAGCGCCTCAAAGCCGTTTAACCGGCTGGTATCAGCGAAGATCTTTGGCTGGTAAACAAGAAACAGCTCATCCTCACTCATTGCGCGCGCAAGTCCGTTTAAGATCTCCTGCTCAAAGGAAAAAGTGTGAATAGTAGAGTCATATAAAATGATATCGTGCTCGTATTTAAGCAAAGGATGCTCCAAAACAGCCAGCGCGTTTGCATAAAGCTGGTGATGCGGGTCGGCTCCTTTGCTAAACGAAACCGCACATACAGACGACAATTCAATCCACTTTTCCTCCAGCAGCAAAGGCTCCTTCCATTTAAGCGCAATTGTCTCCATTGCTTTTTGGAAAAGGTCCGGTTCTGTTTCTTCGGAAAGAAAAGCAAACCGGTTGCCCTCAATTCGGTATAACTCTTTAAAACCGGGATGTGCTTCCCGAAGCTCATCGGCAATCCGCTGAATGACCTGGTCGCCGCATGCATACCCATATCCATTATTAATCTTCTCTAAATTGTGGAAGTGCCAGATAGCCAGGCCGCGGCTGGCGGCCGGCTTATTCAGCATTTTTTCAAACTGGCGTCGGTTTGGCAGGCGGGTAAGCCCGTCAAAATAGCTGATCCTGTAGTCGATATAGCGGTCCATGATGCTTGAAAAAAGCAGGACGCCAAGCAAAAAGAACATTCCGACTGCAACAGGAACAATGAGCATGGTCATATCAGTATGGCTTGCATGATCACGTAAGATGGAATCAGGCGACGCATAAAAGGTCACCGCCGCCATGCCGGTGTAATGCATGCTTGAAATGGCCAGGCCCATTATCAGCGCAGTGATGATTTTAACGATCCGCTTTTCCATCAGCTGTTTTAAGTTTGAAAAGATGTACAGGGCGATAAAGGAAACAACAATTGCGATTGCAATTGATGACAGGAACAGCCAGATATTGTACCGGTACACGGCATCCATAACCATAGATGCCATTCCTGTGTAATGCATTGAAGCAATGCCGACCCCCATGGCAACACCGGAAAGAGCAAACGAAAGAAAGGACTGCGTTGACCGGCTGGCCAGGGTAAAAGCCAGAAAAGAAGCAAGAATAGCCGGAATCACCGATACAAATGTCCAGAGGTGGCTGAAGTGCATAGCCACAGGCAGCGAAAAAGCACTCATGCCAATAAAATGCATGGACCAGATCCCAAATCCCATTGCCAGAGAGGCCAGCACAAGCCAGACAGACTGATGAAAAAAGCCGTTTTTTCGAACCCGTTCATTCAGGGAAAGAGCGGTGTACGAGGACAAGCACGCAATCAGGATGGAAAGCAGGACAAACATCCATGAGTAGTGGCCGGCTAACTCCACGTACGCTGGCGGGACAGAAGATGTAAACATACTAATTCCTCGTTTCTAGAGAACTCGTACTAGTAGTATCGGACAGCTTTTAAATAACCTTTAGAATGAAAAGCACATTTGATTAAAAAAATGACAAGATGATACAAAAATCGACATGAACAAACAAGGTGCAAATGAGCTGCCTGTGTGAATTTTTTGGAAAATATTTTTAAATTTGATAATTAAATAGTAAAATAGAAAGAAAAAGGGGCTTTTTATGAAAAAATTGCTGTTAGTGACAACCGTGCTGTTAGCAGCCTGCCAGCCAGCGGATCAGGGAGAACCGGACAAGGAGCCTGCAGCGGAAGCGTTTAATCCTAAGAATCATATAATCGCGGAGCTGGAGCAAACCACTGAAAACACAGCCGTACGGGATGAAGCTTTCAAAAAGGTGCAGCAAAACGAGACATTAACCGGCGGATATTTGGGAGAAGTCACACCAGAGCTTGAGGAAGAGTTTGGCGTCCAGTCGATTGAAGCGGAAGCGGTACAGCAGGCCATCAGAGAGGTGTACGGCTCTATCAGCGGAGTGGGTGTTTTTTTCCTGGGCACTTCTTCTGATGAAAAAAGCGAGCCGGGTGTGTGGGTTGGAATCAAGGACCCGGACGAGCGGTTTGATCAATTGGTCAGCAGGCTGCAGAAGCAGGTGGATGAAGGGAGAATTCTGGTGAAATACGTTCATTTGTTTCAAAGTGATTTTACCGAGCAGGAAAGCAATGATCTTATGAAAAAAGCAGCATCTGCACTGGACAGGGCAGCACGCAGCCATCCAACTCCAGACCGGGTTGCTTACAGCGTATCGGTTGATGTGAGAACCGGTGTGATTGAAGTGGGACATGACTTCTTAACAGAAGAAGCAAAGCAGGGGATTGAAAGCCAGTTTCCAGGCCAGGACTTTCACTATACACAGGAAGGCCGGATGGTGCCGTTGCCGGGTGAGCCCGATGTGGAGTATCCAGAGCCCGCTGTTACGGATAAGCCGCAGACAAACGGAAGCTGGGTTATGAGCGTGTCAAAAAAAGGCCTGTTTGTTATGGGCGCAGCCTCCGCCGACTTTTCCGCCGGTGGAGGCGAGGAGGAACACTATGGTGCCACCTCTTACTCATTTCCGGAAGCAGACAAGAAAGTAAAAGTCGGCCAGCGGGTGTTAGTGGAGGCATCCGGACCGATTATGGAGTCCTATCCAGGCCGGGGGCGGGCCAAGTTTATTACCGTACTGCCAGCCTATCAGCCTGAAAAAGCCGACCTGACGGAGGAAGAAGCGGTCCGGGCCGCTATTCAAAAACGGCAGGCCGCTCAGAAAACGGAAGCCATCCGCCATGTGAAATTCGATGAACAAACGGATCAATGGACAATTACGTTTGTTGACACGATGCGGGCAAAGCCCGCCGCAGTGGATATTGTGATCGCCGACCAAAATAGTAAAACACACCGGGACAACTAAAAATCCTTTCTCCTTTGGCCGAAAATTACGCCAGAGGACTTTTTTTGAAAAAATCGAACGAAATCCGGATGACTTTCCATAATCCAAGCAGCCCAATTAAGAATTGGGAAAAACACTGGCGACAAAAAAAGCGGCTGTGTGCTGATATGAGGTAAAGATATACACTCCTGCACGTCCGCCGGAAATAAAAGTTATGAAAGGAGCAGTGCCAATGGAAATCCGCCCGCTTTCTCCAACTGAAACACCGCCGTATGATTTGCTGCTGCTTGCTGATCCGTCCCGCCCGATGATTGATGAGTATGTAAAGCAGGGGAAATGCTTTTTGCTGGAAGAGAGCGGAACAGTGATTGGCGTGTATGTGCTTTTGCAGACCCGGCCCGGGACGGTGGAGCTGATGAATATTGCGGTGGCAGAGACACATCAAGGAAAAGGGCTAGGGAAAAAGCTGCTTCTTCATGCGGTTGAACAGGGGCGGGCCGGTGCTTATCAAACAATAAAAGTCGGCACCGGAAATTCCAGCTTTGCGCAGCTTGCCCTGTACCAGAAAGCCGGCTTTCGAATCACGGGTATCGACCGGGACTTTTTCACCCGGAATTACGAAGAAGAAATCTGGGAAAACGGCATCCGGTGCCGTGATATGATCCGGCTGGAAAGGGAACTGCCTTAAAGCTTAAAATACTCTGCCGTGGAGACAAAGTTATTTATGGCCGATTTACTTCTTAATGAAAAAGTCAAACTGGAGGCAGGCATGCGGCTTCCCCTGTCTCCAGTTTGCCGGCAGTCTCTGCTGGGTTAAAAGGTAAAATGGCTTTTTTGTTATAATGGTTTACATTCTCTTAACAATTTCTTCTAAATGCCTGCTATTATCCTCTTTCTTCTTTTTTCTTCTTTACAAACATTCACATAATATTTATGTGCATTTTATTTTCTATTCATATTCCATCCGTACAATAAAGCATAAGTTCTGTTTTATCCCAAATGAAGCGGAGGAATACATACATGCGTAAATTATTTTTATCGGCGGCGGCGCTGGCAGCCGTTTCTGCCGGCTGCTCACAGGAAGATCTTCAATCGGGTGAAGCATCGGGAGAAGAAACAGCCGGCGTCTCCGGCACATTAAGCTTTTATACATCACAGCCGGATGAAGATGCCCAGGCTCTTGTGACCGCTTTTCAAGAACAGTATCCGGAGGTAGAGGTTGAAACCTTCCGTTCCGGTACGGAGGAAGTCATCTCAAAACTGCAGGCGGAGCGCCAGGCAGGAGAGGTGCAGGCCGATGTCCTGCTTGTAGCAGATGCGGTTACATTTGAAAGTTTAAAAGAAGAAAAGCTGCTGATGAATTATACATCACCGGAAGCGGAAAAAATTCCGGAGGCGTTTGTTGACCCTGACGGAGCGTACACGGGCACCAAAGTAATGGCGACAGCTCTTGTCGTTAATACAAAGGCAGCGAAAAGCATGCCGGACAGCTGGAAGGCTTTGACGAATGAAGCCTCTAAAGGAGCCGGCATCATGCCAAGCCCGTTTTATTCAGGAGCGGCCGCATACAACCTGGGAGTGATTACACGGCAGGAAGAACTCGGCTGGGATTTTTATAAAGAATTAAAAGCAAATGAAATGGGCATCACCAAAGGCAATGGCGGTGTGTTGGAAGCCGTCGCTTCAGGTGAAAAAACATATGGCATGGTGGTTGATTTTGTTGCGGCGCGGGCAAAACAGGAAGGCTCCCCGGTTGAACTCGTTTACCCGAAAGAAGGTGTGCCGGTTATTACGGAGCCGGTTGGCATTATGGAAAATACGGACAATGCAGAAACAGCGAAAGCGTTCGTGGATTTTATTTTATCGGAAGAAGGGCAGAAGCTTGCGGCGGAAATCGGCTATACGCCAATCCGGGAAGGGATTGCGGCGCCGGAAGGACTAAAAACATTGGATGAGATGGCCATTCTCGAAGCTGATACATCGGAATTGCTGAAAACACGTGAAGAGGATAAGCAGCTGTTTGGCGACATTTTTGGCCAGCAGTAAGAGGAAGCCGTAATGATTTCAGAACAGTCCGTTGTGTCTGATAGAAAAAGGAGCGCCCCTTCCCTCGCTCCTCTCTTTCGTTTTAAAAAGGTATACGCTGCTTTTGGGCTTTTGCTTGTTCTTTTATTTTTTGTCCTGCCGGTTTTTCGGCTCCTCCTGCTCAGCGTGCTCGAGGATGGGGCCTGGTCGCTGTCTCATTACAGCGGGGTGCTCCGGGAAGCCGCAACCTGGACGGCAGTTAAAAATACCGTATATATCACAGCCGGGTCTACGGTTTTATCTCTCGTGCTTGGTGTATCCCTCGCCTGGGTCATGGCGTATGTCCATATTCGCGGAAAAAGATGGATGCAGCTATTTGTTTTTCTTCCATTCATCATTCCTTCCTATATTACTACTCTTGCATGGGTTCAATTTTTGGGCAAAAGCGGTCCCGTATCTTCCTTATTTGGATGGACACCCGATTTGTACAGCATGGGCGGGATGATCTTTTTACTGGGAATGTCTCATTATCCCCTTGTTTACTTATTTACAATTGAGGTGTTCCGCAAAATTCCGCGTGAACTGGAAGAAGCGGCGAAAACAGCGGGGGCCGGCAAAATGAGCATTTTCCTGAAAGTCATGCTGCCTCTCGCCCTGCCGGGAATCGCCAGCGGCGGGCTTCTGGCGTTTTTAAGCAGCCTGGACAACTTCGGAATTCCCGCTTTTTTAGGCATCCCCGCCAACATCCGGGTACTGAGCACATACATTTATGAGCAGGTTGTCGGCTTCGGCCCATCCGCTTTTGCCCGTGCAGCTGTCCTGTCGGTTCTGCTTGGCACCATTGCCCTCCTTGGCACGTTTGTGCAATGGCTTTTGCTTAAAAAAAGCCGCGTTACAGAAACGGTCATGCCGGACCGGGAGCCGCGTATTTATGTAAGCCCGCTGCGGCAGCGCCTTCTTGAAGGCGGCATCTGGCTGTTTTTAGTAGTCACCAGCTTCGTGCCATTTGCGGCCATGGGGGCATTGTCGCTTATTAAAGCGTATGGGCTCCCGTTTCATCTGGAAAATTTATCGCTGAAAAATTATCAATATGTATTTTTGACTGATCCGAAAACCGGCTCTGCTCTTTGGAACAGTGTTTCTCTCGCTTTGCTCGCAACGGTGGTCTGCCTTGCAGCCGGCACGGCACTGGCATACATCCGGTACAGAAATCCCGGCTTTTTTACAAAGCTTGCGGAATTGTGTATCACCATCCCGTATGCGCTTCCCGGCACGGTGCTGGCGCTATGCATGATTTTTGCGTGGATGCAGCCGGTACCGGGCTGGAATCCAGGACTTTACGGATCTATTTGGATTTTGTTAGTCGCTTATATTACCCGCTTTTTTGTGCTTCAGGTCAGGGGAAGCTATACCGCTTTTCTGCAGGTCGATCCTTCAATGGAAGAAGCGGCCAGAACATCGGGGGCGCATGCGTGGGTAAGGTGGCGCAGGGTGCTGCTGCCGCTTATTATGCCGGGGCTCGCAGGCGGTGCGCTTCTGGTTTTTTTGATGGTTTTGACGGAGTTAACGGTTTCGAGCCTGCTGTGGTCGACGGGTACCGAAACGATTGGCGTTGTAATATTCAATTATGAACAGGCGGGCTATACAACGTATTCGACCGCATTTGCCACGGTTCTTGTCCTGGCGATTTTAGCCGGCGGGCTGCTGTTTACCGCTTTTAGCAGCCGCTGGGAACGAAAGGTGATGAAAAAACAATGATTCAGCTTCATAATGTAACAAAGCAGTACGGACCTTTTACCGCGCTTCATTCAGTAAATCTTGAATTGAAAAGAAGCGAGTTTACGGCGATTCTCGGGCCGTCCGGCTGCGGCAAAACAACACTGCTGAAGCTTTTGGCCGGATTTATGAAGCCTTCGTCAGGAGAGATTTACATGGATGGGCGGCTGTCTGCTTCTAAAAGCGAGCTTATCCCGCCTGAAAAGCGCAATATCGGCATGGTGTTTCAATCCTTTGCGCTCTGGCCGCATATGACGGTATATGACCATGTGGCATTTCCGATCCGCCATCACCGGCATACGCGTGAAGAGTGGAAGCAGGATATTGTTGCCCGGGCGCAGCACGTGTTAAAACTGGTCGGGCTTGAGCAATTGTTTGACCGTTATCCCTCCGAGCTTTCGGGCGGGCAAAAGCAGCGGGTGGCACTCGCCCGGGCGATTGCGCCGCTGCCGGACATTTTGCTGATGGATGAACCGCTCAGCGCGCTTGATGTAGAACTGCGCATGGAGATGAGAAACGAAATTCAGCGTATTCACCGTGAAACACAGGCTTCTATTATATATGTAACTCATGATCAGGGTGAGGCGCTGGCAATGGCGGATAAGATTGTGGTTATGAACGGTGGGAAAATCGAACAGATCGGTTCCCCGGAAGAAGTGTATACAAAACCAGAAACGGCTTTTGTTGCTTCTTTCGTCGGAAAATGCAATATGATTAAAGGAAAGTGGGACAACGGCCAGTTTTGCCCGGAGGCTTTTCCGTGGGAATCGTGGCCGGATATCGGCATAACCGACTCGTTAAAAAAAGAAGGGCTTTGTCCGGTCCGCCCGGAGCAGTGGCAGCTGGCCGGCGGGTCAGCGGAAGGATTAAAAGGGACGGTTTTATCCGTCCAGTATCAGGGCAAGGAAGTCCATTACTCCGTTGAAGTTGACAATGAAATATGGATCGTTCATCAGCCGATTTTTGCCCGGAGGTTTCAAATAGGCGACACCGTCAGCGTATCCGTCAAAGCAGCCAAAAGAATAGAAGTCCCTGTATTTTAAAACAGAGTGTAAGACAATGTTAGAAAGCAGAATGACTGAAAACGTTTGTTCCTCCAGGAACGCCGCCGAAAGCAAGCGTTTGCCAACAGCCTGAACAGAGTGTGCCCGGTACACTCTGTTTTATTTTGCATGCTTTCCAGGAAAACAGTTCGGTCATGCCGGTCCCCCTATATCAAGTTTGTTCTCTTTCAGGTAGGGAATGAGGGGGAAAAGGAGGGACGTGCATGTTTTTTAATGGATGGGAAGCGGTGGAGCGGACACTCATGGTCGGTGTTCTGGCTTATGTCGGTCTCATTGTTTTTCTGCGCATATCGGGAAAACGGACGCTTTCAAAAATGAATGCATTTGATCTTATTGTAACGGTCGCGCTCGGCTCAACGCTGGCAACCATTTTATTAAGCAAGGATGTTTCACTTGTACAGGGATTGACGGCTTTTTTTGTGTTAATCGGCCTTCAGTATGCAATCGCCTGGCTGTCTATGCGGTCGAACACGACTGCTGAATTGATTAAATCGAATCCAGTCCTTTTGTTCTATGACGGCCATTTCCTGCGGTCCGTTATGAAAAAAGAGCGGGTGCTGGAAGCAGAGATGCTTCAGGCTGCCCGCTCGAGCGGGATTGCTTCTCTGGAAAAAGTAAAAGCGATCGTGCTGGAGACAGACGGAAGCTTATCCGTTGTAAAAAAATCAGACCGCCCGGCTTCTGCACTGGATAATGTCCTGGAAGAAACGGAGAGAGCGCATCTGGCTCAAAAGATAGAAAAGTAAGCTGGAAAAAGAACTTGAAGAAAACCGCTTCCGGCCGGGAAGCGGTTTTTCGTTTACTTTGCAGCCGCAAAGCGTTCCTGTTCTACTTTTAACAGGTTATTCACTGCACCGAACAATGCTTTGATGGAAGAATTCATAATATCCGGATCAATGCCGCAGCCCCAGTACACGGTGCCGTTTTCAGAGGTAATGCTTACATAAGAAACGGCATTCGCCTGTGAGCCGATCGACTGGGCATGTTCTTTGTATGTTAAATCGGTATAGGAGATGCCAAGCTCTGCTTGAAGCGCGTTATTAATGGCGTCCAGACGGCCATTGCCGGTGCCGTGCCACTCGTTTGTTTCTCCCTTTATTTTTACCTGAATCGTTGTTTTAGCCGTTTCCTTGCCTTCAAATGTATAATCGACAAGTTCAGCCGGTGTGTTGACGTTGACAAACTCTTCCATGAAAATGTCATGAATTTCATTCGTCATCAATTCTTTCTGGTTGCGGTCAGAGACGTCTTTTACTTTATAGCCGAGTGTTTCGCGCATTTTTGGCGGAAGTTCAAAGCCATATGTCTGCTCAAGCAGGTAGCCGATGCCGCCTTTGCCGGACTGGCTGTTAATGCGGATTACCTCACCTTCATACTCGCGCCCGATATCCTCTGGGTCAACCGGCAAATACGGTACGGTCCAGTGCTCGCGCTCTTCCTGCTCACGCCACTTCATGCCCTTGGCGATTGCATCCTGGTGGGAGCCGGAGAAAGCGGTAAATACAAGCTTGCCGGCATATGGCTGGCGGTCCGGAACCGTCATGCGGGTTACGCGCTCGTACACTTCCTGGATAGCCGGCAGATTCGTTAAGTTGAGCTTTGGATCAATGCCGTGTGTGTACATATTCAAGGCCAGTGTCACAATATCAACATTGCCTGTCCGCTCGCCATTGCCGAATAATGTGCCTTCTACGCGGTCCGCGCCGGCAAGCATGCCAAGCTCCGCATCTGCTACGCCAGTTCCGCGGTCATTATGCGGGTGAAGCGATAAAATAACATTTTCACGGTATTTCATATTTTCACTCATAAATTCAATCTGGCTGGCGTATACGTGCGGCATGGACATCGACACGGTTGCCGGCAGGTTGATAATGACTTTGTTATCGGCGGCCGGCTGCCATACATCAAGCACACTGTTGCATACATCAAGCGCAAATTCAATCTCTGTTCCCGTAAAGCTTTCCGGAGAATACTGGAATTTAAAATTCCCTTCTACTTCGGCGGCATATTTATTTAACAGCTTTGCACCGCTGACAGCAATTTCTTTAATTTCTTCTTTTGAACGCTTGAATACCTGCTCGCGCTGTGCAAGAGAAGTAGAGTTATATAAATGCACAACCGCATTTTTCGCGCCGCGGAGCGATTCAAAGGTTTTCTTGATAATGTGCTCGCGGGACTGTGTCAATACCTGGATGGTCACATCATCCGGAATCAAATCCTGCTCAATCAATGTGCGAAGGAATGTGTACTCGGTTTCGGAAGCAGCGGGGAAGCCGACCTCGATTTCTTTAAAGCCAACATCGACAAGCACCTGGAAATACTCCAATTTTTCCTGGAGGTTCATCGGGATAATCAATGCCTGGTTCCCGTCCCGCAAATCTACGCTGCACCAGATCGGCGCTTCCGTAATGTATTCTTTTTGAGTCCAGTTTAAGCTGGCTGCCGGCGGCATAAAATAATTGCGCGTATATTTCGATACATTTTTCATCATGATCATCCTTTCGTTTTTCGGGCTAACATAAAAAACGCCCGCCATCTCTGTAAAGAGACGACAGGCGTTAACCTTCCGTGGTACCACTCTTGTTGGCTTATGCATGCACATAAACCCGCTTAAAAGCTGATTACGGGGCGTCCGTCAAAGCTTACTCCTGGTATTTTCGGCTTTGCCGCTCATGGGCGAGTTGGGGAAGCGATTGACTGCCTTTCACCAAAGCGGCAGCTCTCTTGACAATCACGATTCCTTAATGCTCCCAATCGAAGCGTTTCATCGTTTTGTTTTTTCCATCGTATTACCGATTTGCCTGTTTGTCAATGCGAATTGAGGAAATTATGCAAAAATTGATGGGATAAGGGGAGCAGCGGACTCTATTCACTTACTGTTAAACAAAAAGGCTTGCTATTTTTTTCCTTGCCCTCTAAACTGAAAAAAAATGAAAATGCAATGCCATGATGAAGAAAAGTACACAGCCGGAACAATGCAGAGAGCGGATGAATGGTGAAAATCCGTGCGGGACGGCTGGGGAATGGGCTTCGGAGCACCCCGCTGAACGAGGAGTAGGCGGCGGCGGATCGCCTGACCGGTAAAACAGGCAAAGGATCGGCTTTTCAGCCCGTCCGGATAAGCGCGTTTCTTATGGAACGAACAAAGGTGGCACCGCGGGTCTTCCGTCCTTTTTAAGGATGGGAGGCCTTTTTTTATTTCTAAAAAAGGAGTGAGAGGAATGGAATTAAACCGAATTGTTTTTATTGGCCGTACGTTTGAGGAGTATATGGCAATGTTTTCTTTGTCTATGGATGAGCTGCAGGGGAAAAAGGTGCTCGACTGTCCGGCTGGTGCGTGTTCATTTACAGCAGCCGGCGGGCAGCAGGGGCTGGACATTACAGCATGTGATATTGCGTACTGTCACGAGGGAGAGGCGCTTGCCGCAAAAGGAAAGCTGGATGTAAAGCATGCAATGGAAAGCGTGGAACAGGCCCGCGAGCAGTACGTCTGGGATTATTTTCGCAGCGTGGCGGACCTTGCTGAGCACCGCACCCGGGCGCTTTCCGACTGTGCGGCACATATGGCTGCTCATCCGGAACGCTACGTCCCGGCTGTCCTGCCGAAGCTGCCATTTCAAGACGGTGAGTTCGACCTGATTTTATCTGCACACTTTTTATTCACTTACAGTGACCGGCTTGATAAACGATTTCATCTTCAAGTGATCGAAGAACTGCTGCGTGTGGCAAAGGAAGAAATCCGGATTTTTCCGCTTGTCAGCCTGGCAGGAAACCGGTACGAGCATTTGGAGGAAATCATCAACATTCTTCATGAACGGGGCTGTGAAACGGAAGAAATCCGCGTTCCATATGAATTTCAGCGCAATGCTCACTCTATGCTGAAAATCCGCAAAAATCGGCCGTCTATTGTGTAGATAGACACAGGGAAAATACGACTAAAAAGAGGTTTAATTGCTTAAAAGGAGGGGAAAAGGACTTTGATTGAATGAGGGGGTTGTGACTAATGGATTATAAAAAAACAAACCTTTTTTGGATGTTCTTTATAATCATCTTTATTGCTTCATACTACATATGGATTATGGTGTGGAAAGGCGAAACGGAAGTGCTCACCTGGGGAGGGAATTTTTTCTCTCTTTTGGGAAGTTTAATCGGGGCGGTATGGCTCGGTGCCGCCTTTAAACGAAGCCGCCGGCCGGACATGTTTTTCTGGCTGTTTTTGTTTCTCGGCAGCTTCAGCTATTTTCTAGCAGAGCTGCTGTGGATGTATTATGAAAGTATTTTGGGGAAAGAAACGCCTTTTCCCGGATCGCCGGATTTATTTTATATTTTACAGATGGTATTTTTTCTGGCAGCTTTTGTTTCCAGGATAAAAAAACAAAAAAAACAGCTTGAGCTGGCCCGGTTTCTTTTCGACATGACCATCATGATGACGGTGGCTTTTACGTTCAGCTGGCAGTATATTATCCGGCCCATTATGCTGCAGCCGGATAGCACCCATTTCGCTTTAGGTATTTCACTGGCTTATCCGGTTGGGGACCTGGCTCTTTTAGTGAGCGCGCTCAGTATTTATTTCAGCCGGCGGGAAACGCTGCAGCCGAATATCGCTTTTTTTATTTTTGCCGGCTTAATCGTCCAAATTTCTGCTGATACGATTTTTTTGTATTTCGTTTCTATTGACCAGTATTTCTCCGGAAGCCTTGTAGATCCGCTTTTTATTCTTGGCCTTTTGCTTGTTGGCTTTGCGGGCATTCTTCAAAAAACGGAGCCAGCAGACAGCAGGGAAGCCCGGGCAGAAAAGCCAGTGGTTCCAAAAACAGATTTTCTTCGCCTTTCACTGCCTTACATAAATGTGGCTGTTCTGTTTGTTTTTATGATTGTCAGATCACATGAACTGGATGCGGTAACGATTGGATGTGCGGTTTCTATTATTCTCGTGATGATCAGGCAGGTGTTTATGATTCTGGAAAACCGGCGGCTGCTTGATACGCTGTCTCAAAAAGCGGAGGAGCTGGAGATTAGTAAAGAGCGCTATAAATCTCTTTTTGAGTATCATCCGGATGCCGTTTACTCGCTTGATTTGGAAGGAAACTTTGAAAGTGTCAATACGGCCGGGGCGGCTCTTTTAGGCTATGAGCAAAAAGAGCTCGCAGGAATGCCTTTATCTTCTCTGGCGGCTTCTATTCCTGAACACAGCCCGAAAACAGGGCGGGATTATCTATCGAAACTAACGGAAGCCAGGTCACAAAGCTATGAACTCTCATTCTGCAATAAAATGGGCGAGTTTTATCATATGAATGTGACGAATATACCGATTATCGTGAAAAATAAAATGGTCGGCATTTTCGGGATCGGCAAGGATATAACAGAAAATAAGAAAAATGAAGAACAAATTAAATATCTCGCTTACCGTGATTCATTAACCGGCCTGTTTAACCGGGCCCGCTTTGAAAAAGAACTGGCGCAAACGGCGGCAGCCGCAGAACAGGCGAATGAAGCGTTTGCGGTTTTCTTCATTGACCTTGACCGTTTTAAAAACATCAATGACACCCTCGGCCATGATATAGGTGACCAGCTGCTCAAAGCGGTTGCGGACCGGCTAAAAAACTGCGTCAGGGACAAAGACATCGTCGCGCGCCAGGGCGGAGATGAATTTACGCTGCTTATTAAAGGCCTTTCAGGCAGGGAAGAGGCGGAGCAGGCGGCCGGGACCATTCTCGATTCTTTGCATAAGCCATATCATATAAAAGGCCACGAAATTGCGAGCACACCAAGCATTGGGGCTGCCTTTTATGATGGAAACGGCACAGCACCGGACAGCATGCTGAAAAAAGCGGATCTTGCCATGTACCAGGTAAAAGAAAACGGCAAGGGGCATTACCGGTTTTATAGTGAAACCGGTCAGCATTTTTTGAAAAAAACGCTGATCGAAAAAGATCTTGGCCAGGCTCTACAAAAGCAGGAGCTGTTTCTTCATTATCAGCCGCAGATTGATGTGGAAAGGGGAGAAATTATCGGCCTTGAAGCGCTGCTGCGCTGGAATCACCCTTCTTTGGGAGTGGTTTTTCCCGGTGATTTTGTGCCGCTGGCGGAAGAAACCGGCTTGATTCTGCCGATTGGAAACTGGGTGCTTTATGAAGCCTGCAGACAGGTGAAAAAGTGGAATGATGAAGGCCATCGGGTGAAGGTAGCGGTCAATTTATCACCATATCAGCTCTATCAGGAAAACCTGGTTGATACTGTCGCGGAAATATTGAAAGAAACAAACGCAGAGCCTCACTTCATTGAACTGGAGATTACCGAGACAACGGCATTAAATCAATTGAATGATGTGATTTTCAAATTACAGGCGTTAAAGCAGCTTGGAATTACGATCTCTATTGATGATTTTGGCACAGGCTATTCCTCTCTGTCCTATCTGGCGGGCTATCCGGTCGACCGCGTAAAAATTGCCCGGGAGTTTATCAGCAAAATCGGCAGCAGCAAAGCGGGCCAGACTGTCCTGACGTCGATTGTCCATCTGGCCCGGAACCTCGATTTGCATGTAATTGCCGAAGGAGTTGAAAGTGAAAGCCAGGCTTCTGTTTTAAAGGAAGTAAACTGCCGGGAAATGCAGGGCTATCTTTTCGGAAAGCCGGTATCCGCTGCGGAAATCGATCAGCAGTTTAAAAAACAGAAGAAAAGCGGCTGCGCTCATTTACATGAAGCGGCCGGAGCAGATGGGACTGAATAGGGAAAAGTGTGGGTATATTGGAAAGAAGCGGACGATCGAACAGCAAACACTGAAAAAGGAGCGGTGCCCGCCTATGTATTTTGTTGATGACCAGCATGAAGTGAACTACACGATCACAAAGCTTCAGTGGCAGGACGCCAAAACGGACCCGGAATATGCGGCGGCCTGCTACATTTTGGCTGTACCAATTATTTTTGAAAAAATCGTGGATGAACTGGAAACGCACGGCAGCCCGGTTGACTGGATTCTTGACTGGGAAGAAGAAGCTGCCGCTTATGACCTGTGCGGTGCCGCTGTCGAACTCGGAAAGCTCGCCCTGCATTTATGGAACGGCTGCACACAGTTTCATTTGCTCCAATGCCTGCAGAGCCTGCAGGGCCATCATTACGATGTGGTGAAAACCGCAATGGATGTAAGGATGGGAAAAGGGATATAAAAACATCCAGGCTCGTTTTTTGTAAAGGGTTAAATAGTATAAACCTATTCATATTAAGCGTGTTCCGAATTGCAGGCGGTATGCCTCATTCAAAAAGCAGATACAAAGCTAACAGGTATTTGTCCGAGAAAGCGCTTCAGGCAATAGAAAAATGATTGTCACTGACTGCTAAAAAGAAGGCCGTCTTAGCCCAAAAACAGAATATCTTTTTAACAGTTCTGTTTTTCAGCACTTTGAAGCATCTTCCCCGGAAGGTGCTTTTTTTATTTTCTTCTGTTAGGACCGGCGCATTTGCAGGAGAATAAGAATATTTCTTTCGGACATAATGAGTTCAACATACAAGGAAAGGTAAAAGGTGCTATGGCTTCCTTCTTTAAACGAAGAAAAAAATCAATACAAATTTCCAAAAATGAAGAACCAGGTTCCGGGCAGGAGAAGAAAAAAGAAGAAACCGGCCCGATGCAGGCAGGAAAAAGTGAAGAATCCAGTGCAGGGAAAAGCGGAGAAGCCAGCCAAAAGCAGCCTGACGCTCTGTATACGTCTCTTGCAGCCAATCTTGATAAAATTAAGCGGAAAACAGGGAACAGTCCAGACGTTGTGATCCGGCCAATAAAGGTTGGAGGCGCACAGGCTGAACTGGAAACAGCGGTTGTTTATGTAAAAGGGCTTGTGGATGACCAGTCGATTCATGATTTTCTAATTGAATCCCTGATGAATAATGCAGAGCTGCAAAAAGAGCTTTCTCCGGAAAAAGCAATGAAAACGATCAAGGACGATGTTGTCGCAATTGGCGGCATTAAATCTGTGAAAAAGTGGGATGATTTGTTTGCCGATTTAATGTCGGGAAATGCGCTCATCCTTATTGATGGCTCCGAGGAGGCTTTAATGGCCAGCACACAGGGAGGCCAGCGGCGCAGCGTGCAGGAGCCGACGACCAATGTGGCCATCCGCGGCTCCAAGGAGTCATTCACTGAGTCGCTGGAAACAAACCAGGCGATGGTGCGGCGCATTATCAACAACCCTGATCTCTGGGTCGAATCAATGAATCTCGGCAAAATGACGAAAACGAGTGTCTCCATTATGTATATAAATGGAATTGCCAAAAAGGAAATTGTCGATGAGGTGCGGACACGGTTAAAACAAATTGACATTGACAGCATTTTGGAGTCCGGCTATATCGAACAGCTGATTGAAGACCAGACGATGACGACCTTCCCTACGGTTTATCATACCGAACGGCCGGATGCTGTTGCCGGCAACCTGCTGGAGGGAAGAGTGGCGGTTTTTGTGAACGGCACGCCGTTTGTACTGCTTGCGCCTGCTGTGTTTATTCAATTTTTCCAGTCGGTGGAAGATTATTATGCCCGTTTTGATATCTCAACAGCCATCCGCTTTTTGCGTGTGCTTATTTT
This sequence comes from Domibacillus indicus, assembly GCF_000970685.1. GTDB lineage: Bacteria > Bacillota > Bacilli > Bacillales > Domibacillaceae > Domibacillus > Domibacillus indicus. The sequence continues at coordinate 38,907 of NZ_LAJB01000003.1, read as the reverse complement.
TTTCATCTCGCTTGTGGGGCCTGCCGTTTACATTGCGGCGACAACCTTCCACCAGGAAATGATTCCGACGGCACTGGCCATTATTGTGGCGGCCCAGCGTGAATCCTCGCCGTTCCCCGCTTTTGTGGAGGCCATTATTATGGAAGTCACCTTTGAGATTCTGCGGGAGGCGGGGCTGCGGCTGCCGAAAGCCATCGGCGCGACCGTTTCGATTGTCGGCGGTCTCGTCGTCGGTCAGGCAGCCGTGCAGGCGGGAATTGTGTCTCCGGCCATGCTTATTGTCGTTGCGATCACTGCGATTGCAAGCTTTGCGACTCCATCCTACGCTATTGCAATCTCGGCCCGTCTGATCCGGTTTTTATTTATGGTCAGTGCAGCTATGTTCGGGTTTTATGGTCTGATACTGGCATTGATTATGCTAATTGTTCATTTGTGCAGCCTGCGTTCATTCGGCATACCGTATATGAGCCCGCTGGCGCCGGTTATTCCGTCGGAACTGGGAGATACAATTGTCAGAAAACCGCTCTGGGCTTTCGGGAAACGGCCGCAGCTGATCGCTGCTGAAAACCGCACACGGGAAGGGAAAAACCAAAAACCGAAGCCCCCTGAATCCCGGGGCATGAAACATTACACGAGAAAAGAGGAGAAAGATGAAACGTAAATGGATTCTTTTTTCGACTATGATGATCAGTATGGCATTTTTATCAGGATGCTGGAGCAAAAAAGAACTGTCGGAGCTGGCCCTGATTTCCGCTGTGGGAATTGACCGGGATGAAGACGGAAACTATATGAAAGCCATTCAAATTATCAATCCGGGAAATGTCTCAAGCGGCCTTCAGGGCGGCGGAGGAGGACAGGCGCCGGGTGTGACCGTCATAACAGCGGAGGGGAAATCGATTGTAGATGTACACATAAATGCTTCCGCGGAAATATCCCGGCAGCTGTATCATCCTCATGCCAATTTAATTGTAATCGGGGAGGACCTGGCCAGAGAGCAGCCGTTGAATACGCTGCTGGACTCATTTGACCGCAATGCAGAATTTCGAAACACCGCCCAGCTTGTTATTGCAAAAAAAAGTCCCGCAGCAGACCTCATCAAAGTATTGTCACCCGTCGAAAAATTACCTTCGGAAAAAATATACAAAACGTTAGACGTGACCGAGAAAATGAGAGGAGAAAATATAACCGTCAGCCTTCAGGATTTTATTAAAACCAGTGCGTCTCCCGGCATTGAACCGGTGCTCAGCAGCTTTACTCTTGAAGGAGATGTGAAAGAAGGGAAAAAGCAGGAGAACATACAGCAGTCTCAGCCGGAAACGATCGTAAAAGCGGACGGCCTGGCCATTTTTAAAGAAGACAAATTAGTCGATTTTTATTCAGGGAATATGGCCAGAGGAGTGGTGTGGATACTGGACCGGGTGAAACAAACCGACGTCCTTCTGGATTGGAAAAAAAACAAAGACGCTATTACCTACAGTGTTATCCGCCAGAGCACATCCGTTTCGGCAGATACATCAAAAGACCTTCCGGAGATTACTGTTAATGTAAAAGCCGAAGGGATGATTCGGGAAACAGAAGCGCCTGTAAAACTGGATGATCCGAATGTGATCCATGAACTTGAAAAAACGGCTGAAAAAGAAATTAAAGAGCAGCTGGAGCGGACTGTTAAACAAACTCAAAATAAGAAAACGGATATTTTCGGATTTGGGCAAACGGTTTATCGCAAAGATGCTGATAAATGGAAAAAGCTGCGAAACAACTGGAATGACGATTACTTTCCGAATCTGAAAGTAAAGGTAAACGTTGACGCATTTATACGTCGGACCGGCTTGCGGACAGCGCCAAATCTTTCAGAAATAAAAGAGAAATATGAATAGGAGGGAATGCCGTGGAAAAAGCCAGGATTAGCGCTTTTCAGCTGTTTATTCTCATTGTCCTGTTCGAACTGGGCAGTGCCATGATCGTGCCTCTTGCCATTGAAGCGAAACAGGGGGCATGGCTGGCGATTTTAATCGGGGCAGCGGGGGGCTGCGGGATTTTTTTGATTTATTACGCTCTATTCCGGTATTATCCGGATGAATCTCCTGTTCACTTTGTCCGGCATATTATCGGGAGTGTGCCGGGGAAAATCGTCGCTTTTCTGTATATTCTTTATTTTCTGTATCTCTCGGCGCGAGTAGTGAGAGACTTTGGAGAAATGCTGATAACGATTGCGTATGTCGAAACACCTTTATTCGTATTAAATCTGCTGATGGTTCTGCTGGCTGTGTACACCATCCGTAAAGGAATTGAAGTGCTGGCGCGGACAGGAGAGCTGCTTTTTATTGTGCTGGCTTTTCTTTTTCTCAGCGCCTTTTTGCTTATTGCGGCAGGAGGGACGCTGGACTATGGGAATTTAAAGCCTGTTATGGGTGAAGGGCTGGCGCCTATCGTGAAAACGGCTTTTACCCAGACCATCTATTTTCCCTTCGGCGAGATTTTCGCTTTTATGATGATCATGCCGTATGTAACAGATCCGAAAAAAGTGAAACGGACCGGCCTGCTGGCGATTACTGCAAGCGGCTTTGTCCTGGCCAGTATTATGGCCGCTAATACAGGCGTGCTCGGAGTAGAACTGGTGAACCGATCTCTTTTTCCGCTGCTTGCAACCATTCAGTCGATTGAGCTGGCGGATTTTCTTGAGCGGCTGGACGTCTATTTCATGCTTGCAGCGATCATCGGCGGATTCGTTAAAATCACGCTGTTTCTTTATGTTTCGGTCGCCGCTGCTGCCGATTTATTTAAAGTGAAAAAGCCAAGCCAGCTTGCGTATCCGCTTGGAGTGGTAGTCCTGCTTTTATCTATCATGATCGCAGGGAGCCTTCCGGAACATATTCAAGAAGGAATTAAGCTCGTTCCTTTGTATCTGCATCTTCCTTTTCAAGTGATTCTGCCGGCTCTTGTTCTTCTGGTGGCTTTTGTCAGACATAAAGGAAGAGGAAAAGAAGGTGAAGCGAAGTGAAGGTAATCGGAATTTCATTCGTTCTGCTGCTTGCGTTAATGGGGGTGGCCGCTGCGCTTGATTTTTTTGGAGGAAGCCCGGATTTAAACGCATCAATCAGGAACATTTTCAATCCTTTTTTAGTGATGGAAACAATAGAAATGGTTATCTTTATCTTCATCGTTCTTTGTGTGTTTATTCCGCCGGTTCGCCAATTTTTTCAAAAGCGGAACAAAAGCAAACAATAAAATTTTAAAAAACATGTTTATCCTGTTTTACTTGAGGGTAAAAAAGTAAAACCTGCCGCAGAACCAGGCAGGCAAGCAGCTGTTTATTCAGCGTTGTATGTTTTGTCGGATTTTCTTTCATTCTTTCAGTAGGTTGCCTTTAGATAAAACTGAACCAAGAGGAGGAAAAAAGCAATGACTTCGTTACACGAACTTCATACCGGTGCAGCAGCAGACGTCCAAGCGATGCATATCCTTACGAAAATGGCAGCAGAAGATGACGCAGTCTATATCCTGGCCCGTGAACGTGACGTAACGAAATACACAGCCGACAAATCCGATGATGAAAAATTAAAAGACCGATATATGATGCTCAGCAGCTTGTTTTAAATAAACATACACGCCTATCCTTCCATAGGACAAGGGAATGCCCGGATTCGTCCGGGCATTCCCTTTTGTTTTTACAAGAGCAGGCCAGCTTATTCTTCAGGCTGTTACACCTGTACATAAATCTGATAAAGTTACATTTATACAATAAAAAAATAAACTGGAGGTTTTGGCGTGAAATTAACAATCGGATTTATCGGCTTCGGAAAAAGCACAACCCGGTATCATCTTCCTTATGTTTTCATCCGCGACCATTTAACAGTGAAAACCATTTTCAACCGGAAACGAAAGCCTGAACTGGAAAAAAACTATACAGAAGCAGCGATTCAGTTTACAGACGAGCTGGATGAAATTTTATCAGATCCCGATATTCAGCTTGTTTCCATCTGTACGCCCCCCGACACTCATTACAGCTATGCGAAGCAGTGCCTGGAGCATGGAAAACATGTCCTGGTGGAAAAGCCGTTTTGTTCATTAAGAGAAGAAGCAGAAGAGCTGCTGATGCTGGCAAAGGAAAAAAACCTTGCCATTATGCCGTTTCAAAACCGCCGTTTTGATGGCGACTTTTTGGCTGTCAAGGAAGTGATCGAAAAAGGATACCTGGGTGAGATTGTCGAAATCGAATCCCATTTTGATTATTTCCGGCCGGAAGCAGACCCGGCTCCAGGCGCTTACTATAACGGAGCTTTTTACGGACTGGGCGTTCACACGCTTGACCAGATAATTTCATTATTTGGCCGCCCCCGCTATGTGGCGTACGATATCCGCTCTGTCCGCCGCAAAGAAAACCCGGATGATACGTTTGAAGCGCAGCTTTTTTATGAAAATATGAAAGCGATCGTTAAAACAAGCCATTTAGTGAAAATGGACTATCCGAAGTTTATTGTTCACGGAAAAAAAGGCAGCTTCATTAAATATGGCATCGACCAGCAGGAAGCCTGCCTGAAAGCAGGCATTATGCCCGAAGTGGAAGGCTTTGGCCAGGACCTGGAACGGGCGTACGGACAGGCTGTTTATATCGACTCGAACGGCGAAGAACAGAAAAAAACGATTCCAACTCCTCAAGGGGACTATGGAAAGGTCTATGATAATTTACATGCTGTTATCCTCGGAGATGAAGAAAAGCTGGTCAGCGACGAAGAGCTGTTAACGAACATGGAAATATTAGAGCGGGGCTTTGAGAAAGCAGGCCCGCATGTTGTCGAACTGGAAAAACAGTCTTGATGAAAGAGAAAACCGCTGTGATTGTTCTTCACGAAATCTACGGGGTTAATTCACATATGAAGCATATGTGCCAGAAGCTGGTGGACAAGCAGCTGGAAGTCCTGTGTCCCAGCCTGATTGGAGAAGAGCGGGTCTTTTCGTATGAACAGCAAAAGGAAGCGTATGCCTATTTTACGGAAAGAATCGGCTTTGCCCGGGCGGCGTTCCACGTAAAGCAGCTGATTGCCCGATTGAAAAAAGAATACAAAGCCATTTTTCTGGTCGGGTTCAGCGCAGGCGCCACTGTTGCCTGGCTTTGCAGTGAAGAAAAAGGCCTGGGCGGCATTGTCGGCTATTACGGCTCCCGCATTCGGGATTATCTGCAGGTTTCGCCGTCCTGCCCTGTTCTGCTTTTTTTTCCGGAAACCGAGCTTTCTTTTCATGTAGAGGATGTACTGAATTCAATGAAGAAGCCGGGCATCCGCACAGTGCAGTGGCCTGCCCGGCATGGCTTCAGTGATCCATTTTCTGTTCATTATAATCATACAGCGGCAGAAGGAGCTTTTCGGGAAGCCATTGAATGGATAAAGGGAGAGAGAGTAAACGGTGAAGTATACAGAGCATGGAAATAAGGAAGGCCCGCTGCTCGTTTTTTTAAACGGCGGCGGAACAGGCGGCTGGATGTGGGAAAAGCAGCTTAGTTATTTTGCTGATTATCATTGCCTCGTGCCGGCTCTGGTTGAAAATGAACCGCCCTTTTCCATTGACAATGCCGCTGAACAAATTATTGAGCTGATTGAGCGGAAAGCGGCAGATAAAGAGATCATTGTGATCGGTTTTTCACTGGGCGCCCAAACAGCTGTCTCGATTCTTGGCAAAAGGCCGGACCTGATTGACTGCGCCATGATTAACAGCGCGTTAGTCAGGCCGATTCCTTTTTCACGAACTCTTCAACTGATCATGAAACTGTCGCTGCCGTTGCTTAAAAACAGGACATTTTCCCGTATACAGGCAAAATCAATGTACATTGATCCGGACCATTTTCATACGTACTACGAGGAAAGCCTGCAGTTATCGAAGGAAACATACATGAATATGCTGAAAGAAAATATGGCCTGCCGTATACCAGACTTCTTTCCAGAGGCACGCGGGCGTATACTGGTAACGGCCGGCGGAAAAGAAAAAAAGATGATGAAGCAATCGGTGCGGGCGCTTGTTGAAAGCAGCCCAAACTGTACAGGCTGTGTAATTCCTCATATTGGCCATGGTTTTCCGATGGCCGACCCGGCTTTATTCAATGAAACAGCCCAGAGCTGGATTCGTTATGGAAAGGTGCCTGAACATGCAGGCATTTTATATGAACCCGATTTGATAAACAGGAGGCAGGCAAAATGAACGAACAATTTCCAATTGGCTTGTTTAACTGGACAGGCCCGATTACGAAGCAGGAAACGGATCAATGGATTCAAGAAATCAGGGAACTGCCTGCACAGCTGCGCAGGACAGCGGCACCGCTCACCGATGAACAGCTCGATACGCCTTACCGAAGCGGCGGCTGGACGGTACGGCAGGTTGTGCATCATCTGGCTGACAGCCATATGAATGCTTACATTCGTTTTAAGCTGGCGCTGACCGAAGAAACGCCTATGATTAAGCCATATGAGGAAGGAGCCTGGGCAAAGCTACCGGACAGCCGGATGCCGGTGGAGACCTCCCTTGCTTTGCTTGAGCCGCTGCATGAGCGGTGGACCTGGCTTTTATCCGGCCTGACGGAAGAGGAATTGGAAAAGGTTTTTATTCATCCTGACTCCGGCCGCGTGACTGTCGGTGAAAATATCGGCATGTATGCCTGGCATGGCCGTCACCATCTGGCTCATATTACCGCGCTGTGTGACCGGAAGGGATGGAAGCAGGGAACGAAATGAGGAGGACTTTCTGAAAATGGATAACCGATATAAAGTATATAAATCTGTTCCAGGTATCGAACAATTTCTCGATGCCTATAAAGAAGTTTCGTTTGGGGCTCTCTGGGCGGAATATGATGCTTTTTTGAAAAAAACGTTTGGCGGGCTTTGTACACCGCTGCTGCCTGGAAACGAGACAGAACAGGTTTTATCCGTTTTTCGTTTCTATGAAGCGGAACCTATTGAAGATTTTCTTTTTCTTTACACGCTTTGTAACGGCAACGATGAAGAAGCGTGGCTCGAAGGGGTTGAACAGGAAGGAGCAGCTTATGGCCATATTGGCGGTAATCCATTAATAAATTTGAGCGAAATGATGCGCGAGGTAAAAAATGCCGGGCGCAATGTGGAAGGCCGGTATCCCATTCAATCGGTTCCGGAAGGATTTGTGAAAAACAATGAAATGCTGTCCAATAAAATTCCGATTCACCATGACGGCGGCGGAAACTTTATCGCCATTGATTTAGATCCTGATACAAAAGGGCAGTACGGGCAGATTGTAGAAGTCGACCATGAATACGACGAGCGCGTGGTTCTTGCCGCAAGCTTAAAAGAATACATCACCATTTTGTATTACTTTGTGAAAGAACTCGGCGTTATTGACAACGGGGAAGGGTTTGAAGGGGAAAGGCCGCTGTCTTCCTATGTGGTGCGGAGATAAGAGAATTAAAGATACGAATCAATAAGAGCGAAAAAGGGAACAGGCTGTGCCCGTCCCCTTTTTTCGCTGTATTTCATTCATGATGCAGCCGTCAGCATGGTTCAAAGTACGGCTTATACCACTTTTAAATTTACTTCGATATTTCCTCTTGTTGCTTTGGAATACGGGCATACCTGGTGGGCTGCTTCTACAAGTTCCTGTGCGGTTTCTTTGTCTACCCCTTCTATTTCCACTTCAAGCTCGGCGGCAATTTTAAAGCCGTCGTCCGCTTCGTCATTTAAAATAGATACACTTGCCGTAACGGCTGTTGAAGAAACATCTTTAATTCCTTTTTTGCGGATAACAAGATTTAACGCTCCATCAAAGCAGGCGGAATAGCCGGCGGCGAATAGCTGCTCCGGGTTTGTTCCATGGCCGCCCTGGCCGCCAAGTCCTTCAGGAGTTTTTAAATCCAAATCCAGTACATTGTCAGAAGAAACGACCCGGCCCTGTCTTCCGCCTACCGCTGTTGCATTAGCTGTGTATAATACTGCCATTTTACATTCCTCATTTCTTTTAAGATTTTTTAACAGGTTTCAGTTGTGTCAGTAACCCGAAAAGCGGTTCTGTACCGCTGAACAAAGAAAACGCGAGTACATACGACTCAAAAACGTTTCTTTTTCTATTAACTCCGCCGTTGATTACTTTTCCCTTCTATTGGAAAAGTAAACGTCAAATACTATATGGATATCTTCTGCACGGCTCTCTTTTTTCAACAGTCTGAAACATGCATTTGCACGTATGTTTCAGACTGTCGACAAACTATAGAAGTTGAATGAAGCCGTTTACTGTCCTGTAAGAATTCTTTTAAAAAGCGGCATAGTGGGCTGCGGGCTGGCGGCTTCGCTTTCCGTCAGGGCGAACGCTGAACCAGTCACCGCTTCGTGCTGCCTGTTTCAGGCTGTCCGCTCGTCCTGGGGGAGTTCTTCGCCGCCAGCCCTCCGCCCGTTCCATTTCAAGAAAAACAGTTATACATGAATAATAGGGCTCTTTTCCTTTGGAATGCAGAAGAAAAATAAATCCTGCTGTTTTCCTCCCCGCCAGGGCGGCAGGCGCGGGGCGTAGACTTCAATGGGACAAGCAGGCAGATAAGACCGGCAGAGCCGCGGAGCGGGGAAGACGGGCTTATCGCCTGCCCCATGGAACGCGGAGCCACGCGAATGCCGCCATTTCTTTCCTGGACCAAGCGCTGTTCTTCTGCACTTTTTAAAAAGGAGTTGTCATACCGCTTGTTTCGCTGCATAAATGACCGATTTGGGAATTTTTTGTCCGGAGTTCTTTAAAAACGGAGGTAAAGGCTCCTGGCAAGTTTGTTTTTCGATAAAAAGAAAACATGCATTCCATAAGGCTTGAATGCATGTTTTTCTTTTACCCTTTTACATCAATTGATTTTCCGAGCGTCGGGTGCGGGGCCTGCAGCATCTGCACCATTTGATTGGCATTTTGCTGGGCCATGTCCATTGTTTTTTTCGTCAATGCAATGCTGACGCTCTGGCTGAGAGAAGCCTGTGTCATGCCCACTGATAAAGCTGCGATATCCAAAAAATCACCTCCTCTTTTTTTATCGGCACCCCCTTCGAAAAGTATAAGGGATTGTCCGTCCGACGTTTTTTGAAAGCAGCTTTGTCAATATTTGTCGAATGAAAAAAATAGGTTTTTTGTTCTTTATGTAGCAATATATAAATATATGTTACGTTTTGTGCCATAATAAAAGATTTTTATAGAGGCATTGGGGCGGCTTTGACTTTGACCGAAAAAGAGGAGGGTTCCGATGAAAAAAACAGGACAAATGGCTTTAATCAGTGTATCCATATTATTTACTGTGATCGAATCAATTTTTTCTGATGAACGGTTTACAGAAGGAATAGGTGATTTTTTTATAGCGACTTTTATTGCCTGGTTTGTGGGCTGGCAGTACGACAAATTAAAATATGACCAGCTGCGGAGAAAGCGCAGTGAAGCAAATTACAAGCAGTTAATCGAGATGCTTCCCGAGTCGGTCATTATTCACCGGAACAATGTGATCTTATATGTAAACAAAGCAGCCGAAGCGATGCTGGGGGCCCGGAGAAAAGAGGAGCTCGAGGGGCGTTCGCTGCTGGAATTCATGGATGACGGCTACAGGAAGCAGGCCGCCGGCCACAGCCAAAAAGTCAGTCAAGAATCAATTTTCCTGCTGAATGCTGTGTACAGGCTGACATGCCTGAATTTACGAACGATTTTCTTTGAATTTTCTTCCCTGAACATTGTGTTTGAGGGCCAGGATGCTATTCTTTATATCGGGAAAGATATTACGGATAAACGAGAGCAGACGCAGTCTCTTCTGCAGAAGTCGGAAAAGCTGGCGGTGGTTGGCCAGCTGGCGGCCGGAATCGCACATGAAATCCGCAACCCGCTTACATCCATTAAAGGGTTTATTCAGATTGTACAGGCAGATATCGAGCATCGTGATCATAAAGAATTTTTAGGGATTGTGCTGGGGGAGCTGGAGCGGATTAATGCCATTGTTGGAGAGTTTCTCGTTCTTGCCAAGCCCAATGTGGTGAAATTCAGCCGGGTACATATAAAGCCGCTGCTTGATGATGTTGTATCCCTGATCAGCTCACAGGCGATTATGGATAATGTCCAGATTACGGTTGCCTGCACAGATGATATACCGGATATTATTTGCGAAGAAAACCAGCTCAAGCAGGTTTTTGTCAATATTTTAAAAAATGCGATTGAAGCAATGCCTGATGGCGGGCTGATTCAAGTGGAAATAAAAAAGAATTCGGATAAAAATGTGGCTCTCTCGTTTATCGACCAGGGAGTCGGCATTCCCGAAGACCGGATTCCGACTCTTGGCGAACCTTTTTACACGACGAAAGAAAAAGGAACAGGCCTCGGGCTGATGACCTGCCTGAAAATTATTGAAAATCACAAAGGAAGCTTTAATATTTCCAGCAGGGTAGGAGAAGGCACTACTATTGATATTGTTCTGCCGGCCGCCGCCCCGAATCTTCTCAAAAGAGACAAGAAGGCAGCATGGAGCTTAAAGGAAGATAGTACATTGGGCAGTTTTTAATCCTTTCTTTTGGAAAGGGAAAATAAAAAAGCAAAAATAGGGTAAAGTATCGAAGGAAATAGTTTCACACACTACTGAGAGGGGCAGATAAAATGGAAAAAGTGGAAACGGGCGACATTCTTACACTAGTGGATGAAAATGACCAGGAGCAGGAAATCGAAGTGCTTGGCACGCTTAAAATGGACGGAACAGAATACATGGCGGTCGCTTTTACGGATGAGCTGGAGGAAGACACAGATGAAGAAGTCAATGTTTTCTTTTTAAAAGGCGAAGACCCTGAACAGCTGTCAATAATTGACGATGATGATGAGTTTGAAAAAGTATCAACTGCATTTCAAAATGCTGAAGAGCAGGGAGAATAAGCCGCCTGCTGCTTCATAGCGAAGCTAATCACAAATGACATGTCTATACTCTCAAGCCTCTATTTCGGCAGAGGCTTCAAGCTGTTGACAAACGCTTGCTTTCGGCGTCACTTGCCGGCTGTGAATGCTCATGACCCAAAAGGTCACTCCGCTTCCCGGCCGGCTGCGTTCCTGGAAAGCCAAACGTTTTCAATCAGCCTGCTTTCTAACTTTGTCTGCACTCTCAAGTCTCTATTTCGGTAGAGGCTTTCCTTTTTTATTAAGACGATAATAAAAAGAAAGGAGCTGGCGATTGGTGAGGGACTTGGTAAAAACACGAAAAAGCCAGGTGCGGTACTCCGAAAAGTTACACAACGGCCAATCAGTGCATGTGTATTTCTGGCGTGAAAAGGAATTTGTCTCTGACCGGGTTGTTTACGTATGGAACGCGGCCGCGATCATTACGGATTCCCGGAGAAAAGCGAACAAATGGAAAAATCGAAGTCCAAAAGGAGTGAAAGAAAAAGCGACAGGAAAAGGCGGGCTTGAAGGGCTGAGAAAAGCACTTCACATCATCCTGGATTTCCGCCTTCGCTTAAAACCCAATGAATATTTATTTGTTGTGTTTGACGATGAAAAAAGAAAAAATGCGTACCGCTGGCTCGAGCGGTACGGATTTATGGAATTTCATAAAAATGGGAAGCTCGTTGCATACGGCACGTTTAATCCATTGTACAGCCAGTGGGCGCAGGAAGAGCAGCGTGAACAATAAAACAGCCCTGCCAGCTGCTTGAAAAAATGAAGGTAAGGTACAAGTTTTTGATCACTATGTAATTCTTTTAAAAAAACAGCATGTAAAACCACTTATTCAGCTTATCTAAACAATTTCGTTTATCCGCAGCCCGGCACCTTTTATGATAGAAGGTGTTTTTTTTTCTGAGAATGAATATGTATAAAGAAAATAAGATTCATAAGGAGGAGCCGGATTGCTTACAGTGGTGAAAAATGGGGAAGTGTACGCACCTTCATACAAGGGGAGAAAGGATCTTTTGCTTGCGGGAGGAAAGATTATTGATATCAGAAGCGAGCTGGACCTTTCGGCAGCGGGGCTGGCTGTACAGGAAATTGATGCAGAAGGCAGACTTGTTGTACCGGGCTTTATCGATGCCCATGTTCATTTAATTGGCGGCGGCGGAGAGGGCGGCTTTAAAACCCGGACACCTGAGCTTTCGCTGACTGATGCCACAATGGCGGGAATCACGACGGCTGTCGGAGTGCTGGGCACCGATGGGACAACCCGGAGGATGGAAAGCCTGCTCGCTAAAGCAAATGCACTTGAGGAAGAAGGGCTGACCTGTTATATTCACACGGGCTCTTACCAGATACCCGTCAAAACACTGACCGGCTCCATTGAAAGCGATCTGATTTTTATCGATAAAATTATTGGTGTCGGGGAAATTGCCATTTCTGACCACCGTTCTTCCCAGCCGACATTTCACGAATTGGCTAAAACAGCGGCGGCTGCACGAAATGGCGGAATGTTATCAGGAAAAGCGGGCCTGCTCGAAATTCATGTCGGTGACAGCCCGGACAAGCTTCAGCTGCTCGAACAAATGGTAACCCGGACAGATCTGCCCATTCACCATTTTCACCCCACCCATATAAACCGGAATGCGGAGCTTTTTCACGCTGGCATTGAATATGCTTTAAAAGGGGGATATGTGGATTTTACGACAAGCGCGGCTGGCGCGTATGGAAAAAGAGGGAAAGTCAAAAGCAGTGAAGCGCTCCGTTTAATGCTTGAGGAAAAAGTGCCGGTTTCAAACATTACCTTTTCCTCCGATGGACAGGCAAGCCTGCCGAGCTTTCATCCAAACGGAGAGTATGCAGGCCTCCAAGTAGGAAACGTGATGTCTTTATATGAAGAAGTAAAGGACGCTGTCCAGCTTGAAGGCATTCCTTTAGAAACAGCTCTTCGCGTAATTACCTCTAATCCGGCCAAAATACTGAAACTGCATGCCAAAGGAGGAATTGAAAAAGGGAAGGATGCTGATCTAGTCCTGCTTGAAAAAGACAGTCTGGAAATCCACAGCGTGCTGGCCAGAGGGCGCGTCATGGTCGAAAACAAGCGGCCCATCGTAAAAGGAACCTTCGCTTAAATCAGCACCGCCGGCAGACTGCAGCCCCTGACACTGTTTTTAAAAGAAAACAGCCCGTTTTCAGCCCATAAAAAAAGACCTTATACCGGTAAGGTCTTTTTTGCTGAAAATTTAAGCCGGAGAGTTTAGTTTTTCTTCTTCCAGGAAAATATCAAAATCTTTCACGTAAACAGCCGTGCCGGTAATTTCAATATCATAGCTGTTTTCTTTTTTGATCACATCAACCATGACCCGTCCATCTTTCCCCATTTCCTGTCCCTGTTCCACGGTAAGATGCAAGGAGCCCTTAAACGGATTGTGTATATAATCCGCATAGTACGCACCCATTACACCAGCGGCTGTTCCGGTCACGGCATCTTCTGTTGTGCCGGAAAAAGGAGAGGAAAAGTGCCGCGCATGCATATGCGCATGCAGGTCATACGTTTCCAGGCAAAAAGAGTGGATGGATGACGCCGGCTTCTCTTTTAAAACAGCAGGAAACCGAACATTGTCTGGCTTCATATTTGGAAAAGCATCAAGCTTTTTAATCGGTACAAGCAGGGTCCAGGTGCCGGTGCTTCCATATAAAATGGGCAGGCGCGGATCAATATCCTCTTCCGTCAGTCCAATAGAAGCGGCCAGGCCGGCTGTTGAACCTTTAAATGCTTCAAACCGGGGGGCTGCCTGCTGCATAGTGATAAACCGTTCATCTTTAACCTTGACTGATAAAATGCCTGCCTTTGTTTCAATCGTAATGTCCGTTTTCGTTCCCAGGCAGCCGTTTCTTTTTAACGCATAAACAGCGGCAATGGTCGCATGCCCGCAAAGGTTTATTTCATGGCCGGGAGTAAAATAACGGATTTTGAAGTCAGCCGCCTCCGATTTAAGCGGAAAAGCTGTTTCATTAAAACCGACTTTCAAGGCAATTTCCTGCATTTCTTCTTCTGTTAAATCATCCGCATGAAAAACAATTCCTGCCGGGTTTCCTTTGCCGGCTGTCTGGCTGAACGCATCATAATGCTGAACGGTTATTGATTTCATTCGCCCGTTTCCCCCTGAAAATTGAAATGCTTACTTTTCCATATTAAACCGGTAAAGATGGATAAACAATTATTTTGCGTAAACAGCTGCAAAAAACAGTTGGTAAGAATTTAGGATAAAAAAGTTTCTTTGAAGTGATCTTTTGCTATAATGAAAAATTGATTGTATAAAAGAAAAGAGGATCATCAACTATGAGAAACAACCATCTGAAGCCGGTCTACCGCCTGCAGCATTCGTTCTTGGATTCTGTAATAAAAGAGGGGCTTATTATTACGTCCAATGAACAGAGCGGAAAATTCAAATTTCTTGTTCCCCCTGTGCTGAAGCGGGCTAAAGCAGGCGGCCACGGATCTGTGCAAACACTCACACAGCAAAACCTCATCGTCAACCTGCTCATTGATACGAGCACTCTTTCCGCTGAACAAACGAATCAGGGAATGAACAGGGAGTAACTGATTTCTTTCGAAATGCCCTCCACCAATAAAAAAAGCGGAAACGGCCGTTAACAACCGTTATTCCGCCACTTTTTCCAAATTTCCGTTTCGCTCCATTTTAAACTTTACCGGGGCAGGGGATTCTTCTGAAAAAACAACCAGCTTGCGGGCGCGTTCCATGATTTGCATAAGAGATTCATAATCCTCCTGCATGGAGGTGTAGCTTTCTTTCAGCTCCAGAAGTTCTTTTTTTACGGCTTCAAGCTCCTGCTTCAGCCGGTTATTTTCCTCCTGCACTGAATCTGCATTGCTCGAGGGAGCAATGGCTGTTAAATAATGAATAACATCCGACATGGTAATCGAGCTCTCCTGGCCTTCTGTATGGAAAGAAGGCGCCTGCTGCCCGGCTGTTTGTTTAACAGGCTTATTTTTCATGCGCATAAGCTGTTTTCTTTCTTTTTTAGCTGTTTCCATTGCTTCAATATAGTGCTGGCGGACAACGGCATTCCAGCGAAACCCGCATGCGGCTGCGGTGCGGTTGACCATGTCTGCGGCTTCCTCAAATGCTTTCAGCTGGGTGCTTCCCTCTCTTACATGCTTTAAAACCGTATTGGCGAGCAGGAGATCGTGCTCTTTTGACCAGGCATCCTGACGAATATTCACTCTATTTCACTCCATTCCATTTAAACAAATAGTAAATTTTAAAAAATGCGGACGATAGATACAAAGAGTCTTTCCGCTTTGTTGTTAGTTTATTCACTTCTATATCAATTTATTCTTTTAAAACCGGCTTAAACTGCAAATGATTTTTTCATTCAAGCAGGAAGCCGGCACGAGCTGAAGCGATAAAAGGTTTCCGCCGCTTTCTTTCCTGATTTTCAGTAAATTTTTAGCGGAGAAGCGATTAGAAGATTGATTGAAAGAGCACATTATAGGTTATAATAAGTAAATTAACAGAAAAAAAAGGAGAAGGGTCGATGAGTGGATTTTTGCGTTTCTCTGCCTATCTAAATGAGCATGTGGATTTCCTGGCCGGAGAGGTAGTGGAAGGTGTCCTGCGGAAGCTGAACCTGGAAATCCCCGAGTGGGAAAAGGAACAGGCATTTACCATGTATGTGGAGTTTCTGCGTTTTATCGCGGATTCACTTGTACAGGAAAATAAAGAAGGGGTACCTGACTTCTTTATTGAATGGAGCAAAAAAAACGCGGCCATGCAGGCTGCTGGAAATGGCAGAATATCAGAAATAGCCGTTCGGTATCCGCCGACTAGAGAAGTGTTTGCCGAGATACTGGAAGAAATCAGCATCAAACACGGCTTGTCCATAGAAGAAAATACAATGGTTAACAGGCGGATTAATCTGCTGCTTGATATCAGCTTAAACGAAACGATCATCGCATTTGAACAGCTTTTTGAGGAACGGACAGAAGCAACCCGCAAAGAACTGGCAGCGTTGTCAGCACCGGTTATCCCTGTGAAAGACGGAATTGTGGTTCTTCCTCTCGTTGGCATGATTGACCGCTACCGTGCTGATTATATTATTGAGCAGGTTGTACCGAAAATAGCCGAAATGGATGTTAATTATGTGATTGCCGACTTCTCGGGCATTTATACCATTACGGCCGAGACGGCTGAATATCTTCATCAGATTGGAAGCATGCTCAAATTAATGGGGATCCAGGTTCTGACAACCGGCCTGCGACCTGAACTGGCGCAGATTATGGTGAGCAGCCAAATTGATCTCGCGGCTCTTCATACCTTTGCCAATGTAAAAAAAGCGCTTGAAAGCTTAAAGTAACAGAGCCGGCCAGTTTTCTGGACCGGCTTTCTTTACAGGAGTTTTACATAAACCGGGTACACATAAGGGTCATCCGGTTCCTCAATGACCTCCCACGATGTCACCTTCAAAAGCGGCATCTCTGTCCCGTCGTATTGCGTAAGCTCAATGGTGCCTTCTATTTCAAGCCACATATCCTGTTCCACAAGAGCTGCTTCGTCAAATTCCGTCAAAAATCCAATGCTGCCTGCATCAGCAACGCAGTGGGTAATTAAAAAACGCGTTAAAGCCAGCTGATCCGGCCGGAAGCCGTCTTCCTTATATACAAACCCTGACATCCTCACAGTACGGCCGGCATAGTTTTGCGGCTCCGTGCTGATCTCTCTGTAATAAGGCTCGAATACCTCGTTTTCCATATGAATCAATGAATCCTGCTCGAGCCGGCTCATATGCCTCTCGAATTCAGACTGCTTCATTTCTTTGCGGCTGGCAGCAATGCCCGCGTGGTCGTAAAGAGCCGAATCGGTTTCCTGCGTGGAGGAATCCGCTGTCTGCGCTGTGAAAACCATTCCTTTTTTCGCAGCCATGGAAGCGCCCAGTGTTTGCGGAGGAAGGAAAAACCCCGTTAGCAGCGGGAAAACAAGAATCGAGTAGGACAGTACTTTTTTGCCGGGCTGGCCGGCATGATCATGATCGCAGCCGCAGGTATGAGAGCAGGTATGCGCTGATTTTGGTTTTTTTCCGGCGATCCGAAAAAGCTGGACAAGCAAAAGGAAAAGAAACAGATAAGCTGCTGTTTTGCTGAGGAGAATATATTCCGGGTTGATGTATTTTGTAATTTCCCCGTTTCCATGAAGGCGGAGCAGAAAAAGCGCAAAAGCTGCCAGAATAACTGCCCGGAAGGCCTGCTGAACATGAATGACCACTTTTTTCTCCTCCTTTTACAGCCAGGCGAGAACGCCGGCACATGCAAAAACAGTTATCGTGATCAAGAAAATCAGGATAACAACAAACCGCAGGCGAAACACACTGAGGAGCATCATCGTATTTTTTAAGTCAATCATCGGCCCGTAAATTAAAAAAGCAAGGATAGAAGAAGCCGGGAACAGGTGGCGGAAAGAAGCGCCGATAAACGCATCTGCTTCCGAGCAAAGAGACAGTACATACGCCAGCGCCATCATGACGAGAGTGGAGGATGCCCAGCCTTCGCCGATCTGCAAAAGCGACTGCGCTGCTACATACGTTTGTACAAAGGCGGCAAAAAACGCGCCCAGGATCAAATATTTTCCCATATCAAAAAATTCATCAATTGAATGGGTAAGCATGTCCCGCACCCGGGTCCAAAAAGGGGCCTTCCCGTTTGCAGCAGAAAGCGGAGGATGACTGGCTTCTTCCTTCAGCTGGCTTCGTTTAAAAAACAGGCTGGTGAGCAGCGCCACGGCCAATGCAGCTATAAAGCCGGCTCCCATTCGCAGTCCGGCCATTTTTGCATCATGTCCGAAAGCCATGTACGTGGAAAAAATAACAATCGGATTAATGAGCGGTCCCGTCAGCAGAAAACCGACACCCGCGTAAATCGGCACGCCTTTTGCCACAAGCCGGCGGACAATCGGCACAATGCCGCATTCACAGGCCGGAAAACAGGCGCCGGCCACACAGCTTACCAAAACAGCGGCAAACCGGTTTTTCGGCATCCATTTCTCTACATGCTCCTCCGTAACAAAGATCTGGATGCAGCCGGCAATGAGCACACCTGCCAGCACGAAAGGGACGGCTTCAATCAAAATGCTTAAAAAAACGGTATTCAGCTGCAAAAAAGAAGGCGGCAGAAGCGAGACAGGGTCCCGTATGCCGGAAAGGTCTTTCAGAAAAAGAAAGTAGAAGATGGCCAGGATAAACAAAAGCCAGGTAATATTCAACAAATGGGCTCGGATGGAATGATTCATCTGTTTCTCCTTTTCTGCTGTTTTTCAATTCGGCCGGTTTAACATATAAGTATGAGAGTTAAAAAAGAATTATTACGATTTAAAAAACCGGCTGAGCTTTTCATCGTACTTTCACCATTGTCTTTTAAACTAAACGAAAAAAAGAGAAGGAGCAGTGAGATGAAACGGATGAAAATGGATGGAGTGCTGCTTTGTATTCTGCTGGCAGCCCTTTTTTTAAATGGCTTTAACATCTGGCAGGACGATGCGGCAAACCAGTATTATCTGGCAGCGGTCAAAAGCATGACACAGAGCTTTCATAATTTCTTTTATGCGTCATTTGATCCGTCGGGGTTCGTGTCGGTCGATAAGCCGCCGCTTGCTTTATGGATTCAAACGATTTTCGCTCTTGTATTTGGCGTTCATACATGGAGCGTAATTCTGCCGCAGGTGCTTGCAGGTGCCGGGTCGGTATGGCTTCTTTATAGTATGATCAAGCCGGCATTTGGGAGAGGAGCGGCACGGGCCGCGGCTCTTGTCATGGCTTTGACGCCGATTGCAGCAGCCGTCAGCCGGACGAATAATATTGACAGCCTGCTTGTGTTTACCCTGCTTGCCGGGACATGGTGCTTAATGAAAGCAGTAAATCAAAATAAAATGGGCTGGCTGCTGGCAGCGTTTGGCTTAGTCGGTCTTGCTTTTAATATGAAAATGCTCCAGGCCTTTATGGCAGCCCCTGCTTTTTTTGTGTTTTATTTTATCGCAGCAGGCGGGAGCTGGAAGCGAAAGCTTATTTCGCTTTCTCTGGCATCTGCCGTGCTGGCAGGTGTCTCGCTTTCATGGGCGCTTGCCGTGGACAGCATCTCGCCAGAAAGCCGGCCGTATGTGGGAAGCAGCCAGACCAATTCCGTGCTGGAGCTGGCGTTTGGCTATAATGGAACGGAACGGCTGCTCGGCCAGGAAACCGGTCTGGCCAATGCGGGAGGAGGCGGCCGGCCGGATGGAGCAGCGGGTGCCGGCAATCAGCGGGACGGAGCAGGAATGCGGCGGCCTCCAGACGATGACGGGGCCTTTATGGATGGAAATGGCGGCAGGCAGGGTGCGCCTGGCGGAGGAATGCCGGGCGGCGGACAAAGCATGAATATGTATGGAACGGGTGAGGCCGGGCCGCTTCGGCTGTTTCAGTCAGCCCTGTCCGGCCAGATCAGCTGGATGCTTCCATTTGCGCTGTTTGGCCTGCTTGGCATGGCGGTCCGCTCGTTCCGCAGCCGCCGTGAGCACCTTCAAATAAAAGAAATGCAGGAAACTCTTTTTTGGACAGCCTGGCTTGTCCCGGCAGCCGCTTTTTTCAGTGTCGCCGGCTTTTTTCATCATTACTATTTAATTATGCTCGCTCCGCCGATTGCGGCACTGTCCGGCATTGGCTGGTATGCGCTGAATGATTTGTTTAAACAGCAGAAGGACTGGACGGGCTGGCTGCTGCCGGCTGCTGTGCTTGCCGCCTCGATGTTTCAAGTGTATATTCTCAGTTCGTACACCGAACAAATCGGCATCGGCTGGCTGTATGGCATAGGACTTTTAGGTGCCGGCTTTGCTTTCGCGCTTGTAATAAGCCGAGGCAGATCGTTTCATAAGCAGCTTGCTGTTATGGGCATCTGTGTGCTGCTGCTCGCGCCGGCATACTGGTCGGCAACACCGCTTCTTTATGGCGGAAACAGCGTGCTGCCGGAAGCCGGTCCGCAGCTGCAGACAGAAAGCGGGGGAGGTATGTTCAGCTCCGAAGTAGATGAAGGCCTGCTTGCTTATTTAAAGGAGAACAATACAGGAGAAGAATTTTTATTTGCGACGCTGACAACCGTTACCGCTGCTCCTTATATTATAGAAGCCGGTGAATCCGTTATGGCGCTTGGCGGCTTTAACGGAACAGATCCGATTTTATCCGTCAGCGGGCTTCAGGCGCTTGTGGAAGAAGGAAAAGTAAAATATTTTCTGCTGAGCGGAAATAACTCTGGAAACAGCGAGCTTGTTTCATGGATTGAAGAAAACGGAACGAAAATCCCTTCAGATGAATACAGCGGTTTCGAAGCGGATACGGCTCTACAGGATCTGAACGGTATGCGGGGAGGAAGCAGTATTCTTTATCGAATCGACTGAACGTTTTGGCAAAACGCAGAGCGGGTAATGGGTATATAAATGCTGATATCAAAGGGAGGATTGACAGCGATGAAGAATAACTACACTGAAAATAAAAAAAATGGGCAAAAAAAGCCTGACGAATATGTAAAAAGCAGCAGCCGGCTAAATGACAGTGAATTTTACGGAACAAACAGTGAAAAGTTTGGCCAGGTTCCAGACGAACCGAAAATTTCAGAATAACGTCCTTCACTGTGTTGAAAAAGAGAGCCGTCAAGAAGAAATTCCATTTTTGAGCCCAAATTGTCTTTCTTTTATAGACTAGAAACGGGCTGTTTTCTTTTAAAAGCAGTATCAGGGGCTGCTGTCTGCCGGCTGAGTTTCCCTCCCCGCTATTTCTATGCCCGGGCCAGCATAGTGGTTCATCCATCGTGCCAGAGACCCGGACGTTCATAAACGTGTTGGATTTAACGTATAGACAGTCAACACCATGAAGGCCGGACAGCTAAAAGCTGTCCGGTTTTTTTAATTCAAAGACGCCCGGCCCAGAAGGTTTAATGCCGTTCAAGAAGGGTAGAAGAAGGCAGGCTAAAAAAGCCTTTATGGCGGAGCTTGCTGGCATTTGCGCGATCATACATAGTTTTCGGTCTTTTTTCAAAGAAAGGGAGTATCCGCCAGAGCTTTGAGTTTTCAAAAGAAAGGAGCGAAAACAAGTGGACGGACAAAACAGTTTGTTCACACTATTGTCGGGTGCGGTGGTCATTGCCCTGCTTGGCCTCTGGACCTATAAAAAGTCAAAAGGCTCCAATTCAACAACCGAAGGCTATTTTCTGGCAGGCAGAGGACTGGGCGGCGGCTTTATTGCCGGGGCTCTTATTTTAACGAACCTGTCAGCTGAACAGATGGTAGGCTTAAACGGACAGTCGTACGGCACGAACATGACCAATATGGCGTGGGAAGTAACGGCGGTTATGGCGATTGTGATTATGGCGCTTCTTTTGCTGCCAAGATACCTGGGCGGCGCTTTTACAACGCTTCCGCAATTTTTGCGGGACCGCTATGACGAAGGTGTAAGAAGGCTGACGGTTATTTTGTTTATGCTTGGCTATGTGCTGGTGACGATTCCTTCCACTTTATATTCCGGCGCGCTGGGCGTTATGAAGCTGTTTGATGTGCAGCATGTACTCGGCATTTCCTATACGGAATCAGTCTGGCTTATGGTGTGGCTGATTGGAATCATAGGAGCGTTCTTTGCTATTTTTGGGGGAATGAAAGCGATCGCGGTTTCGGACACGTTTATTGGCATCGGCCTGCTCGTTATTTGTACACTAATTCCGCTGATAGCCCTTTATGAGCTTGGGGGCGGGAATGCAGCAGAAGGGCTAAAAATCCTGGCGGCCAGCCACCCAGAAAAGCTGAATGCTGTCGGCTCCAGCACTGATTCCGTTCCATTTGCCACGATTTTTACCGGCATGATCTGGGCCAATCTTTTTTACTGGGGAACCAATCAATACGCGATTCAGCGGACACTCGGCGCCCGAAATTTGGCAGAAGGGCAGAAAGGCGTTTTGTTTGCCGGCTTCTTTAAACTGCTGGTTCCTGTTTTGATGATGCTTCCAGGAGTGATTGCGTTTCATTCATATGGAGGGAATTTACCCTCGATTGACCTGGCTTATCCGACGCTTGTGGCCAATATTTTGCCGTGGTATTTGCAGGGCTTCTTTTTAGTGGTGCTGCTCGGAGCTGTATTCAGCACATTCAACGCCCTGATCAATTCTGCGGCAACCATGTTTGCGCTTGATGTTATCCAGCCGCTGAAGCCGGAATTGTCCGATGCCAGGCTGCTCGGCTTAAGCAAATGGTTCACTGCGGCCCTGGCCATTGTCAGCTTCTGCGTATCACCGCTGCTTATGTATGCGCCGGATGGGCTGTGGGAATTAATCCGCCGCTTTACCGGCTTTTTTAATATACCAATCATTGCTGTTGTATTAGTGGGCATTTTTGCAAAAAGGGTGCCGCCGATCGCTGCAAAAATAGCCATCTGTTTTCATGTGCTCACCTATTATATGATGATCTGGGGAACGAAGCAGCTTTTTGGCGTTCCGCTGGACATTCATTACATTCACGTATATGCCATTTTATTTTTTACCGAGGTGGCTATGATGCTGGCCATCGGAAAGCTTTATCCGGCAAAAAAAGCATGGAGCTACACGCCGCGGCCGCAAATTAACATGACGCCATGGAAGTATTCGCTCGCTGCAGCCATTCTGCTGATCGGATTGATGTTTGGAATGTATATCGTCTTTTCGCCGATTGGCCTGGCGTATCAGGAAGGAATCGTCTCTCCTTACTTTTGGCCTGCCCTGGCAGGATTGGCCGCCGTCACTGCTGTTCTGGCAGCTCTTGCGGCCGGCAAATGGAATAAAACGTACAGCCTCTATATCGAAGAGCAAAACGTTTCCACGGAAGTGCCGCCGGCAGTAAGCCATATAAAAAAAGCCGGAAACGATGATGATGCACGGTGAAAAACCCTGAATGCTGAGAGGCGGTATTTTTTATTTTGAGCCGGTATCTCCTATGCTTCGGGCGGTATTTCTTTTTTTCGACCTTACTATGGGAAAAACCGCCCCTATTTTCATTATACCGGCTAAACGGGCCGGCTTTTGCACTCTCAGCAACCGAAACGGCGAATAGTAAGAGTCCCTGTGGAAAACACTGTATAATAAGAGAAAAAAAGAAGCAGGTGGCAGGATGCCGGTTATTCATTGCAGGACCTATATTCATGCGCCGATTCATATTTGTTTTGATCTGGCGCGAGACGTCGAAGCACATGTTCAATCAACAGCAGGAACGAGAGAACGGGCTGTTGGCGGGGTAACATCAGGCTTAATGAAAAAAGGTGATACGGTCACATGGGAAGCCGTTCATTTTGGCATACGGCAGCGGCTGACCGCCCAAATCACCGCTATGAACCCGCCGTATGAGTTTACGGATATCATGATCAAAGGGGCCTTTCACTCCTTTACCCATCACCATCAATTTCTCCAGAGCGGCAATGGAACAGTGATGGAGGATACCTTTCAATACAAAAGCCCGCTCGGCCTCCTCGGGAAAATGGCGGACCGGCTTTTTTTAGAACGGTATATGAGAGCTTTTATTGCAGGCCGTGCGCAGGAATTAAAAAGCATGGCTGAGCGGAAGGGAACAGGGTGAGGAATAAACATTTTGGAGGAAGCAAAAATGCAGACAATTTCCCTTATCAGGCATGGCAAATCTGCGTATGAGGACAATCGGCGAATGAACTGCCGGGAGTTTACAGAATGGGTCCGCGCTTATAATGAAGCGGGTGTTCAAGAAGCGGCGGCCTGCCCTCCAGATACAATGGCTGCGGTGAAAGCGGCTCCGCTGGTCATCACAAGTAATTTAAAGCGTTCAATGGAGTCAGCCGATTACTTAAAGACGGCGGGCCGCATAAAATCATATTCTGTATTTCGCGAAGCAGAACGGCCGGCTCCTCGATGGAATTTGCCGGGCGTGAAGCTGCGCCCCTCCGCCTGGTCGGCTTTTTTCAGAACAGCCTGGTGTACAGGGTATTCACCCGGATGTGAATCGTTGAAAGACGCGCTTCGAAGAGCAGAAGCCGGAGCGCGAAAGCTTGCAGAGTATGCGGCAGAGCACCAGCATGTTGTACTGGTCGGCCATCAATTTTTTAATCAGCTGCTCGCTGTTCAGCTGATCAAGATGGGCTGGTCCGGCCCAAAAAAGATCAATAGAAAGCATTGGAGCACGACTGTTTATTCGATAAAATAAAGCTGTATCTGCAAGCAGAAGCGTTTAAATAGATTTGTTTTCGGTAATACGAAAAGAGTGGAAAATCGAAAAGGAGACGATACATAATGACCAAGCAAGTGCAAATCGGCAAAACAGATCTTCGGGTTAACCCGATCGGCTTTGGAGCGAATGCGGTGGGAGGCCATAACTTATATCCGAACCTTGATGAAGAAGCAGGCCGCGAAATGGTTCGCACGGCGCTTAATCACGGGATCAATTTTCTTGATACAGCCTTTATTTACGGACCTGAGCGTTCTGAAGAGCTGATTGGCGAGGTGCTGAAAGAACGCGGCAGCCGGTCAGAAGCAGTAATTGCGACCAAGGCGGCCCATGTTCTCACAGAGGACGGGGAGAAATTCAACAATTCGCCGGCATTCTTGAAAAGGGCAGTCGATGAAGCGCTGAGCCGCCTGCAGACCGATTATATTGATTTGTTTTATATTCATTTCCCGGATGAAAAAACACCGAAAGACGAGGCCGTTGGCGCTTTAAAAGAATTAAAAGACGCCGGGAAGATCCGTCATATTGGTGTCTCGAACTTTTCAATCGAGCAGCTGAAAGAGGCGAACAAAGACGGGTATGTAGATGTATTCCAGGGAGAATACAATCTGCTTGCGCGCGGAGCGGAACAAGAGCTGTTCCCCTATATGACGGAGCAAAATATTTCATTTGTTCCGTATTTCCCTCTTGCATCCGGGCTGTTAACAGGAAAATACGATAAAAATGCCACGTTTGATGATCTGCGGAACGGGCTGCCGTATTTCCAGAAGGATGTGTTTGCGAAAAATTTGGAAAAAGTCGAACAAATCCGCCCGATTGCAGAAGCGAAAGGCGCCGAGCTTGCCCATGTTGTGCTGGCCTGGTATTTAACACGCGACGCCATTGATGTGATTATTCCAGGCGCAAAGCGGGCGGACCAGGTGCTTGATAACCTGAAAACCCTTGAGATTTCCCTCACAGAAAAGGAAATCAATCAAATTGACCGGGTATTCCAGTAACAAACAAAGCTGCCCTCAAAACAAGAGGACATCTGAGAGTGTAGACAAAGTTAGAACGCAGGTTGATTGAAAACGTTTGGCTTTCCAGGAACGCCGCCGGCTGGGAAGCGGAGTGACCTTTTGGGGTCATGAGCATTCACAGCCGGCAAGTGACGCAGAAAGTGGGCGTTTGTCAACAGCCTGAGCTGTCCTCAAAACAAGAGGACAGCTTTTTCTATTCCTAAGCCGTTAGTAAAGAGGTAAAATAAAGAAAAAAGAAAGGAAGAATGGGATATTAGCGGCATACAGGAAAAACGGCATCTTTTTTTGGCTGGACTGTTTATCGGGCTTGTAGCCGGTATTCAGCTGGAGAATCCAGCGCTGGCCATTTTCTGCTTTGTATTAGGAATTTTTTTGTTTTTCTCAGGCAGTGAACGGGACAAGTCCTTTCTTTGGACAAGCTTTTTATTTAGTGTAGGATTCAGTGCTTACTTGTTTGTCTCTACGGAGCTTATTGGAAATACTGGCCCGAGAGAGTGGGAAATCTTTTTAAAGCGGGCATCCTTGCTTTTCGTTGTGCTCCCATTGTGGCTTTTGGGCGGTTCGGCGCCGGCTTTTTTCTTTCAAAAGCCTGACTGGCATGCTCCATTTGTGCTGCCGTTTCACCGTACAACCATCAAGCGTTTTTTGCTTATTGCCCTGTTCAGTAACGTGCTCGTTTTTTTGCCGTTTATCATGCAAAATGGCTGGCTGTACATAAAAGAAGCTTTCGTGTTAGCTCTGGTCTTTTCGCTGACCAATGCTCTACTGGAAGAATGGATCTGGCGGGGGCTGCTGTTGAGCCGGTTTTCTGCATTAATCGGCGTTCGAACTGCATTGTGGGTGACAAGCCTTGGCTTCGGGCTTCAGCATTATTCTCTCGGCTTTTCCTGGCCGATTTGTTTCGCTTTTGCGCTTGGCGGCCTTTTTTACGGGCTGATTACCGTGCAGTCAAAAAGCCTGGTCCCGGCTGTAATATGGCATTTTTGTATCAACGTGCTCATGGTATTTAGCGGACTGATTCACACATAAAGAAGTTTATATGTGAAAGAGTTAAGAAAGGTACAGGGGAAATAACAGCGTATAACCATTTCATGGTAATTATGGAGGGGAGGCAGTAAAATGAAATTTTCAGCAGTGGCAGCAGGAGCGGTGCTTTCTTTTGGTATGGCCGTTTCATCTGCGGATGCCGCGTTTTTTTCAGACGTACCGGAGACAAACCGTTTCTATGAGGCTATTGATGTTTTGTCAGATTCAAAGATTATCAGCGGGTATTCGGATGGAACATTCCAGCCGAAAGCAGAAGTGACACGCGGGCAGGCAGCCATTTTTCTTGGCCGGGCGCTTGGCCTGAATGAAAAAGAAAAATCCGCATCCTTTTCAGATGTTCATCCATCGAGCGCCGCGGCCGGCTATATTGCAGCGGCAGTGAAGGCGGGTGTGATTTCCGGCTTTTCAGATGGGACATACCGCCCGAACGATCCTGTTACGCGCGGACAGACGGCCATTTTAATAGGGCGTGCGTTTGAATTACAAAAAACAGCCGATATTGATTTTGCGGATGTTTCACCGCATTCCGCCGCTTATCCATTTATTGAAAATGTAACAGCAGCCGGCATTGCAAATGGCTATTCAAACGAGCTGTACCGGCCGAATTTGGCAGTAACACGTGAACAATTTGCCGCGTTCTTGCACCGAGCATACGCGTACGAGCCAGAGGCAGAGGAAGAGGACTGG
The DNA here is from genome assembly GCF_000970685.1 of Domibacillus indicus. GTDB lineage: Bacteria > Bacillota > Bacilli > Bacillales > Domibacillaceae > Domibacillus > Domibacillus indicus. The sequence continues at coordinate 12,014 of NZ_LAJB01000003.1, read as the reverse complement.
CAGGACTATTTCCTGGATGACGGACAGACTGCTTCGTTCCGGGGAGAAGGGATAGAATACGCTTCCTATACTGCCCGCACCGTCTGGCATGACAAGCGGCATGTGACGGTATATGAGGATAATGGCGGGACCGTGGCTGCCCGGACATTCCGGCTGGAAGAAGACCGGGTCACGATTATCAGGGAAGAGGCCGAGCAATATAACGATTATAAGCCTGCGCCAGGAGAACTGGAATCGCTTGCTCCCATTTCTGTTTATTTAAAAGCGCCGCTTGAAGAGGGAGCCTCATTCGACGGCTGGACAGTAACAGATGATGATGCAGTTTTAAACACGCCGCTTCGTATGTTTAATAATGTTGTTGTCCTGGAGCGGACAGAGGACGGGGCCGTCATCCGCTCTTACTTTGCCAAACGGTACGGAGAAGTAAAAGCAGAATACAAAGCCGATGACTTCGCTGTAACATCGGTTATTGAACAGATAAGTGAATAAGCCGGAAAAAAAGAGGTGTCTCCAAAATAGAAGACACCCCTTCTTTTTTTATTTGATCGCGGTAATTTTCTTTATATCCATTATCAGTTCCCCGGCTGTTTCATAGGGCATATCAAGCTGAAGCATGCGGCGGATTGTCCGGTGCGCAGCAGGGGAAAGCACAAGCTCTTCCTCCCAGCTTTTTTCTTTTTTTGATTCCGGCTCAAAGGCGGAATACAGCAGAAACAGGGCAAAGTGGCCGAGCGCAAAAAAGTCACTGCGAACCGACAGCTCCCGAAACAGGGGATGCTCTTTTTTTCGTTTGCGGGAAAAAGAGGGCCTGGAGCCAAGCCGCCGGGCCAGGCCAAAATCGATTATATATATGGCCGCACCGTCCCACAATATATTCGGAATGCGCAGATCACGGTGTACAATGCCTTTTTGATGGAAGTACTGCATGACTTCCAAAATACTGAGTAATATGGAAAACACTTCTTCTTCGGTATACATCTGGTTTTCATGGAAAATCAATTCTTCAAAATTAGGTGCTTCAATGTAATCCATCACAAGAAACGGCACGCCTTTTTCTTCAAATGAAGCGGTCAGTGAGGGGATGGACGGGTGGTGAAGCTGCTGCAGGAAGTCTGCCTCCTGCCGGAAGAATTCGATTTCCTCCTGCTTGTGGCGTTTTCGTCTGCGCAGCTGCTTCACTGCTGCCAGCCTGCCGGTTTGAAGGTCTTCTGCTTTATAGGTGAGGCCGTAGCTTCCTTTGCCGAGCAGGCTGGTGATCTTAAAACGGCCGCGAACCAGTGTCCCGGGCTTCAGCGGCCGTTCAAACAGATTGTAAATAAAATCCATGTTTCTTAGCTGCTGTAAGAGCTGAAAGAAGAACCGCGTCTTTTCTTATAGTAATGATGCCCGTGCCTGGACGAATGATGGGAATGCTTGCGATACCGGTGATCACTGCTGGAATAACGGCGGCCATGAGAAGATTTTTGCTGCAATACCTGCTTAAGAAGCTTTTTTAACATAAAACATCCCTGCTTTCCTGTTTTTGTTTTTATACGGGTAAAGCGAAAAATAGTTTCATTTTTATTGTGAAAGGCTGAAAAAAAAAGTACAGCTTTTTGCCGTTTGCCTGCAGAATACGCGAAAGACGATGGTTTTATATGCTTTTTTTGTTCCATTTATATCTGTTCAAGCTTGATTGCTGGGCGGCTTTAATGAAATCCGCTATACTGTTCATATTGTGAAAAAAGAAGTTTTTGCTTTGCAGACAAGGAGGAGTGTACAGTTTGAACACAGAAATACAGAGCAGCAAGAGAACCCAGATGGCACTGCTTCTCGGGGCACTGGGCGCAATGGGCCCGTTTACTATCGATATGTATTTGCCTTCATTTCCAACTATTGCTGATGACTATGGGACAACGGCATCATTGGTGCAGATCAGCTTAACTGCCTGCCTGGTCGGCCTGGCCCTCGGGCAAATTATTATTGGGCCGATGAGTGATGTGCGCGGGCGGAAAAAGCCGCTTACTTTTTTCCTGTTTTTATACTTTATTGCATCTATTTTATGCGCATTTGCGCCGTCAATTTACTGGTTTATCGCTGCAAGGGTAGTGCAGGGCTTTTCAGCGGCAGGAGGTCTTGTCATTTCCCGCGCGGTTGTGCGTGATATGTACAGCGGGCGCGAGCTGACCAAGTTTTTCTCTCTGCTTATGCTGGTCAACAATTTAGGCCCGATTCTGGCGCCGATTATCGGCGGCGGCATTCTTGCTTTTACAGACTGGTCCGGCGTTTTTCTGGTGCTAAGTGCAGTTGGCATTACATTAATGCTGATCGTAACGTGGAGGCTGGATGAAACGCTGCCTGTGGAAAGGCGGCAGCCGAGCAATATTATGCAGACGTTCCGCAGCTTCGGTTCTCTGGTGAAAAGCCGTGAATTTATGGGCTATGCACTGGCGCAGGGCTTTATGGTCGGCGGTATCTTTGCATATGTCTCCGGCACACCTTTCGTGTATCAAAATATTTATGGCGTATCGCCGCAAATGTTTAGTATCCTGTTTGGCCTGAATGGAATCGGCATTATGATTGGCACCCAGGTCGTCGGCCGGTTTTCTGAAACCATTTCAGAAGCCCGCTTTCTGCGGTTTGGCCTGCTTATGTCTGCAGCGGCCAGTATAACACTCCTGGTTATGGTGCTTGTTCACGGCCCTCTTTTTTCCATCGTTATTCCAATTTTCTTTTTTGTTTCTTCTATTGGGATTATCGGAACAGCGGCATTTTCACTGGCCATGGAAACACAGGGGCATATTGCCGGCAGTGCCTCGGCGCTTTTAGGCCTGCTTCCTTTTGCGCTTGGTTCACTGACGTCCCCGCTTGTCGGCATTGCGGGAGAAGACACGGCCATTCCGATGGGGCTGACCATTTTTGGCGCCAGCATGCTGGCGCTGATTGCATACTTTGGGCTGGCCCGCAGTGAGAAAAAAAGCACACAGCTATAACGGCCGTTTGCCGGGAGTGATAACGAATAGTATGCTCCCGTGCATAAACCGGCCGAATCCCACAGCTTCGACAGCTGTGGGATTTTTTTATGAATAAAGATAAGGCAAAATGAAACTTTTTCCATTCAAACCCGTATAAACGAGCAGACCATATTTTTTAAGGAAAGGAAGTCGGGTTATGGGAAATGCAGTTATTCTTGTTATTTTTCTTTTGATTGTAGCGGCAGTCGGTGCGGCACTCTGGTATTTTTTTATGAAAGTGCGCTACCGGACGGCAAAGTCTAATGAAGCACTTGTTATTACCGGACCAAAGCTTGGGGATATTGAAAAAGAAACCAATATCTTTACGGATGATGAAGGCCGTTCGATGAAAATTGTCCGCGGCGGCGGCTATCGTCTTCGCATGTTTCAAACGGCCACACCGGTGAATTTAACTTCGTTTCAGCTTAAGCTTACGACACCGCGCGTTTACACCAATGGCGGCGTACCAATTGTCGCGGATGCAGTCGCGATGGTAAAAGTGGCGGATACATTGAAAGGAATTGCGAATTACGCCGAGCAGTTTTTAGGGAAAAAGCAGGAAGAAATTGAAGTGGAAATTACCGAGGTGTTAGGCAGCAACCTGCGCGCCATTTTATCGAAAATGACAGTAGAAGAGATTAATGGCGACCGGGAAGGGTTTAATCAGCAGGTCACAGAAATTGCCCAAAAGCAGCTTGATGAAATGGGCTTTAAAATTACCTCTCTCGGACTGACGGACCTTCGTGATTCAGACGCGAAAAACGGCTATCTTGATAACCTGGGCCGCCCAAGAATTGCCGAAGTGCGCAAGCAGGCGGAAATCGCCGAAGCGGACAGCGAGCGGGAAACGCGGATACACAGAGCGAAAACAGACCAGGAAGCACGTGAGGAAGAGTACAAGCGTGAAATAGCCACGGCTGAATCAAAAAAAGCCAAAGACTTAAAAGATGCGGCCATTAAAGAAGAAACCGAGCGGGCGCGGGCGAAATCCGAGCAGTCCTATGAGCTTGAACGGGCCAAGCTTGCCAAGGAAGTAAAAGAAGAGGAATTGAAATTAATCGGCCGTGAAAAAGAAGAACAGCTCCGCATCCAGCAGCTTGAACGGGAACGCCTCGTGGCACTGGAAGCAGAAGAAACCAAGATTCGTAAAGCCAAAGCGGACGCGGATTTCTATGAAACTACGAAAAAAGCGGAAGCAGAAGCACAAAAAGCGCAGATCGACGGAGCAGCGAAAGCGCGGATTATCCGCGAGGCAGGTCTTGCGGAAGCAGAAGTGGTGCTGAAAAAAGGGGAAGCGGAAGCAAAAGCCCGCCAGCTTCTTGCCGAGGCGATCGAAGAGCACGGCGACGTTATTATTACGGAGAAAATTATCGAAATGCTGCCGCTTCTTGCCGAAAAAGTTGCCCAGCCGCTGAACAATGTTGATTCTATCAAAGTGATCCAGACCGGAAGCGAATCCGGCATCCCATCGGTCAGCAAAGGCGTGACAGACACAATGCTTGGCATTCAGGAACCGCTGAAGGAATTAACCGGCATTGATGTCGCCGGCCTGTTAAAAGATTTTACGTCAAAAGGAAAAAAATCCGAAGCCCCGCCGGCCGAAGGAATAAACGAAAAAGAGGCATAAAGTACCCGCTTTATACCGTAAAACAGCCTCTTAACGAAAGAGGCTGTTTGTTATGCTTCTTTTATAAGCCGGACGTCAAGCTCGATGTTTACATCGTCACCAGTCGGCGCACCAAGGGTCAGTCCATAATCACTCCGCTTAATTTTGCCTTCCGCATGAAACCCGGCTTTCTCACTGCCGTCCGGGTCTTTCACTTCTTCTTTAAATGTTAAAAAAATGGATTCCGTCCGGGTTACACCGTGCAGAGAAAACTCACCGACCAGTTCATACTGTCCATCGTCCTGCTGCAAAATGTTGTTGGCGATAAAGCGCATTTCAGGAAACTTTTCCACATCAAAAAAGTCTTCAGAAAGTAAACGGGCGTCCCGCTCTTTGCTTTGTGTATCCACACTTGCCAGATCAACTGTAAAAGCGATGTTGGCGGTAACAAGGCTGCCTGGATCGGCTTCCATTACCGCTTCGTAGGAATGAAAGGTGCCTTTTATTTTACTGGCCTTTGAAAAGCAAATATTAAAACCAACGCTGCTGTGAGCCGGATCAACCGTCCACCTTGTTTTATCCATTGTTATTCCCCCTCGGGTGCTTATCTTTTTTTCAATGTTCCCTTCATTGAAATGAACAAAACAACAAATGCTAGAAAAAAGGGGGTGAAGAATTGAAGAAAAAAACGTCTTATCAGGAAATAAGCAGCGTTCAGGATGACCAGACGATTTTGCCGGAAGAATTTCCCGAAGGTGCTTATGGGGCAGCAGATGGAAAACAAACACCGGTCGAAAATAAAAGTACACCATGGAAAAAAGGCCAGCGGACTGCCAGCGCTTTTACGTATGAGTTCAGACACCAGCATGACAGCATACCGAGACAGTATCCAGGAGCGCATCCTGCTCATGATGAGCGGGCTTGATCAGCGGGTTTCCTTCTAACAGGCTATTCCATCTTCTTTAGCCGGTATTTGAAATTTTGGGGCGGTATTTTGCGTGAGGGGGCAGAAGGAAGGATATACCGCCCGAAGCACAGCATGTACCGCCCTGAATTAAAAAATACCGACCGAAAGAAAGAGCCTCCTTACATAACTGAGAATGATTCTTATTAAAATGATCTTTATCATAAGCAAAAGGTTATACCTAACATAACTAAAACCGACTTGACTCGTAGGAATAATAGGTCTAAGATAGATGTATTATTATGGCGTTAAAAAGAATTTCCTATATTGGGTGAGGTGGATCGTGTTGCAACTTCAAGTAACAAATAGTCCGTTTAATGAGGAGCAGGCAGAGCTCCTGAACCGTCTTCTGCCTACATTAACTGAATCACAAAAAATATGGCTGACGGGCTTTTTAGCAGCTTCTCCATCAGCAGCTGTATCAGCTCCATCAGCAGCACCGGCCGCGGCTGAAGCAGCAGCGCCTGCTCAGGCAGCGCCGGCTGTGTCGAAAGATGTTACCATTTTGTACGGCTCTCAAACTGGAAACGCCCAGCGGCTTTCCCAAAAAGCCGGCAAGACGCTCGAGTCAAAAGGCTTTAACGTAACGGTTTCAGCGATGAGCGACTTTAAGCCAAACAATTTGAAAAAAGTACAAAACCTGCTGATCGTGGCGAGTACACACGGAGAAGGCGATCCACCGGATAATGCGATTACATTCCATGAATTTCTTCATGGCAAGCGCGCGCCGAAGCTGGACGATCTTCGTTTCTCTGTGCTGGCTCTTGGCGACAGCTCTTATGAATTTTTCTGCCAGACTGGAAAAGAATTCGACCAGCGCCTGGAAGAGCTTGGCGGCGAGCGCATTGCACCGCGTGTGGACTGCGATCTTGATTTTGATGAGCCTGCAGCAGAGTGGCTGGACAGTGTGGTAAATGGATTATCAGCAGCATCAGCAGCAAGTGCGGCTCCGGCACAGGAAGCCTCCAATGCGCAGGATGTAGAGTCCGAATACTCCAGAACAAATCCGTTCCGTGCGGAAGTGCTTGAAAGCATTAACTTAAACGGACGCGGTTCTAATAAAGAAACACGCCATATTGAGCTTTCACTTGAAGGCTCAGGGCTTACGTATAAACCGGGTGATGCACTTGGCATTTATCCGGAAAATGACCCGAAATTGGTCGATGAACTGATTGCAGCCTTTGGCTGGAACCCGGATGAAACGGTGACAATTAATAAACAGGGCGATGTGTTATCATTGCGCAATGCTCTTTTGAAGCATTATGAAATTACCGTTTTAACAAAGCCGCTGCTGGAAAAAATCGCCCAGCTGACAGGCGTTGATGAGCTTCATGAGCTAATCGGCGACAGTGAGAAAGTAAAAGCCTATATCAGCGGCCGTGACCTGCTTGATGTTGTTCAGCAGTTTGGCCCGTTTGGTGTGTCGCCGCAGGATTTTGTCAATGTACTTCGCAAAATGCCGGCGCGCCTTTATTCGATTGCAAGCAGCCTGGAAGCAAATCCGGAAGAAGTGCACGTAACGATTGGTGCGGTCCGCTACAATGCAAACGGCCGTGACCGGAGCGGCGTTTGCTCGATTCTTTGTGCAGAGCGCCTGGAGCCGGGTGATATGCTGCCGGTTTACATTCAGCAAAACGACAACTTTAAGCTTCCACAAAATCCGGAAACGCCGGTCATTATGATTGGGCCGGGAACAGGGGTTGCCCCGTTCCGTTCCTTTATGCAGGAGCGCGAAGAAGCAGGTGCTGAAGGAAAAGCATGGATGTTCTTTGGCGACCAGCATTTCGTAACGGATTTCTTGTACCAGACGGAATGGCAGAAATGGCTGGCAGACGGCGTTTTGACCAAAATGGATGTTGCATTCTCTCGCGACACAGCGGAAAAAGTGTATGTCCAGCACCGCATGCTGGAGAACAGCAAGGAATTGTTCGAGTGGCTGCAGGAAGGCGCAGCGGTTTACGTATGCGGCGATGAGAAAAACATGGCACATGACGTTCACAATACATTAATTGAAATTGTCGAAAAAGAAGGCAATATGAGCCGCGAACAGGCGGAACAATATATCACGGATATGCAGCAGCAGAAACGCTATCAGCGTGACGTATATTAAGGTTTTGATTGAGAGGGGACAATGCACAATGAGCAAAACGTTAAATGACGTGTTACGAGCACCCGATGGCCCGCCAAGTGATGTAGAAGGCATTAAAGAGAGAAGCAAATTCTTGCGCGGGACACTGGCAGAAGTAATGGAAGACCGGATGAGTGCCGGCATTCCAGAAGACGATAACCGCTTGATGAAGCATCACGGCAGCTATTTGCAGGATGACCGTGATCTTCGTACAGAGCGCCAAAAACAAAAATTGGAGCCAGCATATCAATTTATGCTGCGCGTCCGGCTGCCGGGCGGCGTGGCGACACCAAGCCAGTGGCTGATGATGGACAGTCTAGCCCATAAATACGGCAACGGCACGTTAAAATTAACAACACGGGAAACGTTCCAGATCCATGGCATTTTAAAATGGAACATGAAGCAGACCATTCAGGATATTCATTCAACAATGATGGATACCATTGCGGCCTGCGGAGACGTAAACCGGAACGTTATGGCTACATCGAATCCATATCTGTCCGAGATTCACACAGAGGTGCATGCTCTGGCGCAAAAGCTGAGTGATGACCTGCTGCCGAAATCACGTGCGTATCATGAGATCTGGCTTGGAGAAGAAAAAGTAGCCGGCACGCCGGAGACAGAAAATGAAGAGCCAATGTACGGCCCGCTTTACCTGCCGCGTAAGTTTAAAATCGGCATTGCGGTGCCGCCATCCAATGACATTGATGTGTTTTCACAGGATCTTGGCTTAATTGCAATTGTGGAAAACAATCAGCTTGTCGGCTTTAACGTAACAATCGGCGGCGGTATGGGTATGACACATGGCGATACACAAACGTATCCGCAGCTTGGAAAAGTAATCGGATTTGTTACACCGGACAAAATTGTCGATCTTGCGGAAAAAGTAATTACGATTCAGCGTGACTACGGCAACCGCTCTGTCCGCAAATATGCCCGCTTCAAGTACACAGTCGACCGTCTTGGCCTTGAAAACGTAAAAGCGGAGCTTGAGCGCCGCCTTGGCTGGACGCTTGGTGAAGCACGCGAATTTAAGTTTGAGCATAATGGTGACCGTTACGGCTGGCAAAAAGGTGTGAAAGGCAAATGGCATTTCACCATGTTCGTGGAAGGCGGACGGATCGTCGACTATCCGGAATACAAGCTGATGACGGGAATCCGCGAAATTGCAAAAGTTCATAAAGGTGATTTCCGCTTAACGTCTAACCAGAACTTGATTATCGGCAACGTATCCGCTCAAAGCAAGAAAAAAATCGAGGCGCTGATTGACCAGTACGGCTTGACAGAAGGCGCACACCACTCGGCCATCCGCCGCAGCGCGCTTGCATGTGTCGCACTGCCAACATGCGGCCTTGCCATGGCGGAAGCGGAGCGCTACCTGCCGGGCTTAATGGATAAAATTGATGAAATCATCGATGAAAACGGCCTTCGCGATAAAGAAATTACCATCCGCATGACAGGCTGCCCGAACGGGTGCGCCCGCCACGCCCTTGGTGAAATCGGCTTTATCGGAAAAGCAGTCGGCAAGTACAATATGTATTTAGGCGCTGCGCATGACGGCAGCCGCTTAAGCAAAATGTACCGTGAAAACATCGGTGAAGAAGAAATTCTAAAAGAGCTGCGCGTCGTTCTTTCCCGCTACGCAAAAGAACGCCAGGAGGGCGAGCACTTCGGTGACTTCGTGATCCGTGCCGGCATTGTTGAAGCAACAACGGACGGAACAAACTTCCATAATTAATCATGAGCAAAAGAGACAGGAACCTCTCCTGTCTCTTTTTTTTATAGTCTAAAAAGAACGGCAGGCACATACGGATGGTAAAGTGTATAACAGTCCAGGAACAGAAAGGATACAGGAAAATGAGAAAAGCCGTTGCAGTAGAGTATGGGGATGTGACGGGAGACCGGGTCCCTGATATTGTTTACCTGACGGCGGTTCAAACACCCGGCAGTGCTTTTTTGCAGCAGATTACTCTTGCTGTACAATGCGGGCGGACCGCTCGAATGTTTCAGATTCCGCTGCCGCAAAATGCAGGGTACAATCCGGGCATCTTTTTAGGCGATTTTACGGGAAATAGGATAAAGGATATACTTGCGGTCATCAATACGGGAGGAAGCGGCGGCACTATTTATGCTTATGCTTTTTCATTTAGGAACGGCCGGTTTGAAAAGATTTTTGATGGAGATGCTTTTAATGAAAAAGGACAATACGCAGTCCGCTATCAAAATCATTACCGGGTTGAAGTAACAAGCGAGCAGCCGGACAAACGGTACGTTCTGGATATTACCACAAAGGGAGAAGAGTATATAAACGAAATTTATGCTCCAGACGGCACATTGAAAGAGCCGATAGAAGGCTGGGTCTCGCCTTTGACAGGGCTGTATCCGGTTGATTTTGAACGTGACGGCATTTATGAACTTCTGGCTTATCAGAACATTGCAGGGCGCTACAGCGCTGACCGGCTCGGCTACATGGAAAATGTGCTGACGTGGACGGGCCAGTTTTTCGAATCAGGCCGGCAGTATGTGGCGGTGTTGGGAGAAGAGAAACCAGAATAAAACGCACACCGGAAAATAGAGCGTCAAAAACCAGCATGGTTTCCCGTCTCAATTTTATAAGGTGCGCGTCCCGTGGGAAAAGGCGGATTAACGGCCAAGCTCCTGCTGGGCTAAGCGGACCAGCCGCTTTGTCATTTCACCGCCGGTTGAACCGTTTGAACGGGCAAGGGTGTCTGCTCCAAGCGTAACGCCGAATTCGCTGGCAATTTCATACTTAAATTGTTCTAACACTTGCTCTGCCCCAGGCACAAGAAGATGCTGACGATTATTTGCCATGTTTTTCACCCCCCTTTTTTGCTTGTTCATACTATTTGTTTTAAGCGGGAGAAACATGCGCGAAAACGGGTAGCAAATGATATCGGTTCTGGAAGGATTCCACTTGGGAAGTACACGGAAAAGGGAAGAGCAGCCAGGCCGTTTTGCAAGCCGTTATTAAGGGTAGAGTCTATGTGAGAAAAAAATGAAGCAAAAGGAGCGATTTTTTATGCACCACGGATACCCAAAAGCCGGCGATTCCATAGACGCCTTTATTGCTGTGTGCGGGCAGCCGTCACCCGATTCAACGGATAACATGATCCTGTTTGACATTCCCGGCGTGAATGCCAGGCTGACCTGCTGGATTGACGAAGAGCGAATCGTACATAAGCTGTCAAGCTCAATGCCGATGGACGTTCAGGCGGCGGCCGCAATAGCAGAACGTTTTTTGCCTGCTGATGCTGTGCCGGCGGGAGCTTATCTTGATACAGAATCCTCAAAGCTGAACACTGTTGTTCAAACATACGATCTGGAGCAGCATGGCCAAAATAAACAAGCGGTCATTACGGCGGACGAAACAGGTTCTTTTATGGTCTCTATTGCAGAATAATCGTTCCGGGCAGAAACTGCCCGGAGCGATTTTTTTATAAAGAAAAGAAAATCCGCTATGATGGAGAAAAGGAGGCAGCAATATGAAAACAACCGCCGAGATAGAAGCAGTCTGGCAGGCCGGGATTCCGGACATTCAAACAGCAACATTTGGCATGGGCTGCTTTTGGAGCCCTGATGCCCGGTTCGGGGCGATGCCGGGGGTTATAAGGACACGGACCGGCTTTGCGGGAGGCACCGCCAGCAATCCGGCTTACCGGAATATGGGCGATCATACAGAGACCGTTCAGATTGACTTTGATCCGTCTATTCTTTCCTTTGAACATATTATTCGAACATTTTGGGCAAACCATACGTCCACCCATCGTGTCACTTATAAAGAGCGCCAGTACATGTCCCTTCTTCTCTACCATGGCAAGGAGCAGAAGCAGGTGATCGAGAGAGTGAAAAAAGAATTGGAGGAAGAACGGCAAGAATCCATTGAAACGGAAATTCAGCCGTATGCTGAATTTTACCCGGCGGAGGACCGCCACCAGAAATATCACGTGAAACGGTTTAAGAAAGCAGCGGACATGTTGCGAATACACTATCCTTCTGAGGAAGCTTTTACAAATTCCACTGTCATTGCCCGGTTAAATGGATTCGTGAAAGAGCATGGCACACTCCAGCAAATTATGAAGGAAATTCACTCATGGGATATGCCGGAATCGTCCCGGGACCGCCTTGCGGAATTAATCAAACAAATCCGCTGGTAGCAGCAAAGAAAGAAAATTGCTGCCGGAAAAATGCAAATAAAAACACGTCCGTCAGAAAGCAGGACGTGTGAGAGTGCAGACAAAGTTAGAAAGCAGGCTGATTGAAAACGTTTGTTCCTCCAGGAACGCGGCCGGCTGGGAAGCGGAG
>NZ_LAJB01000029.1 GCF_000970685.1 Domibacillus indicus | reverse complement strand
GGGCTTCATTTGTTTCCATTTGGCCGGTTAACCGGTATAATAAAAAAGAAACGTTTTACCGTCCTTGCGAAGAGGGAATATAAACAGCATGTGACGCTGGAAAGTAGGGGACAACGATGGAGATTCCTGCAGAAGGTGAATCGGTGCAGATTCACAGCTACAAGCATAATGGCCACATTCATCGGGTGTGGGAAGAAACAGTTGTCGTAAAAGCAACTGAAAATCTTGTGATTGGCGGAAATGACCGGACGATTGTAACAGAATCAGATGGACGGACGTGGGTGACCCGTGAGCCGGCTATTTGTTACTTTCACACACGTAAATGGTTTAACATTATTGGAATGCTGCGTGCAGACGGCATTCATTATTACTGCAATATTAGCTCGCCATTCGTGTTTGATCAAGGTGCGCTCAAGTATATTGATTATGATCTTGATGTAAAGGTATTTCCGGATATGACGTACATTTTGCTTGATGAAGACGAGTACAGACAGCATAGCAGGGAGATGAACTATCCCGAAGTAATTGATAAAATCCTGCGGCGAAATATTGATCATCTGCTTCAATTAATTGAGCAGAAAAAAGGTCCGTTTTCTCCTGGATTTATCGAACGCTGGTACGGAAAATACTCACAGCTGTGCCGCTAAATGCCTGTTGAAGTTTTCAACAGGTTTTTTCGTCATGGAAAGAGGGGAGGCAGCAGTCAATGGACGTTATTAAACGATATATGCAATTTGTAAAACCATATAAATGGCAGATTGCAGGCACTTTGCTAATTGGAATTGTTAAATTTGGGATTCCACTTTTGCTTCCGGTCGTGATTAAGTATGTAATTGATGATATTATTGGCGGATCAATGAGTGCAGCGGAGAAAAAAGAACAGCTGTACTGGCTGATTGGGCTAATGCTTCTTTTATTTGTTATTGTCCGATATCCGGTAGAATATTACCGGCAGTATTTCGCTCAGTGGACCGGCAGCAAGATTTTATATGATATACGCGACCGTTTATTTGCACATATTCAGCAGCTTAGCTTTAAATATTATGCCAATACACGTGCCGGGGAAGTGATCTCCCGCGTAATCAATGATGTAGAACAAACAAAAAACTTTGTGATCACCGGGCTGATGAATGTCTGGCTCGATGCTGCTACGATCGTTATCGCTGCTGCCATTATGATGACAATGGATGTGAAATTAACACTGGTTGCCCTGGTGGTATTTCCATTTTATGGTTTAAGTGTCAGGTACTTCTTTGGGAACCTGCGCCGGCTGACTCGTATCCGTTCACAGGCTCTTGCAGAAGTACAAAGCCACCTGCATGAACGGGTACAGGGAATGCCAGTTATTAAAAGCTTTGCCATTGAACCGGTTGAGCAGGAGCGCTTTCAGGCGCATAACCAAAACTTCTTGCAAAAAGCGCTGGACCAGACTGCCTGGAACGCGAAGGCATTCGCGGTGGTGAATACTATAACGGATATTGCGCCGCTTTTGGTAATCGGGTATGCCGGTATTCAGGTGATAGACGGTAATTTAACAGTCGGAACGATGGCTGCATTTATTGCCTATATTGACCGGCTGTACAACCCGCTCCGCCGTCTGGTCAATTCATCAACAACATTGACGCAGTCAGTCGCCTCGATGGACCGGGTATTTGAACTGCTCGATGAAAAATACGATGTAACAGATAAAGCGGGAGCAGTTGAATGCCGTAATGTAAAAGGAGATATCGTGTTTGAGCATATTGATTTCCGTTATGATCAAGAAGATGAATTGGTGTTAAAAGATGTGGATCTTCATGTAAAAGCAGGTGAAACAGTCGCTCTTGTTGGTATGAGCGGAGGCGGGAAATCCTCGCTTGTTAGTTTAATTCCGCGCTTTTACGATGTAACAGGCGGCCGCATTTTGCTTGACGGCACTGATATTCGCGATTTTAAAGTTCGTTCCTTGCGTGATAAAATCGGCATGGTGCTCCAGGATAATATTTTATTCAGTGAATCAGTTCAGGAAAATATTTTGCTTGGCCGGCCGGGGGCGACTAAAGAAGAAGTCATCGAAGCGGCGAAAGCGGCAAATGCACATGATTTTATCATGAACCTGCCGAACGGCTATGATACTAAAGTAGGCGAGCGCGGGGTGAAATTGTCCGGCGGCCAAAAGCAGCGCGTGGCGATTGCCCGTGTTTTCTTAAAAAACCCGCCGATTCTTATTCTGGATGAGGCAACGTCAGCGCTTGATTTAGAAAGTGAGCATTTGATTCAAGAAGCGATTGAAGCACTCGCAAAAACCCGGACAACTTTTATTGTTGCCCATCGTCTGTCCACAATTACTCATGCAGACCGGATTGTATTGATCGAACATGGCGAAGTTGTAGAGGATGGCTCGCATGATGAATTAATGAAAAAGCAGGGCGGCTACTGGAGGCTGTTTCAGGTTCAGCAGCTCGGCCAATAAGAAAAGCGATGCCGGCGCGGCATCGCTTTTTAATCTTCTGCATATTCAGGAGCTTCGTCATCTGTATGATATTTGTAAAAGCTGGTCATCAAGTGATCGAGGTCTTCTAACTTTTCTCCATACTCCAAAATGGAAGAAACAATATGAAGAATGTGGATAGAAGAGATCATTTTTTCCTGGTTTTCTTTGTAAATTTCATCAGTAAACATATGCATAAATTCATCCCGGTTCATGCACGGCTCAAACAATTCTTCCGACGTTTCGGTCGTCTTTGCTTTGCCGACAAACCGCAGCAGCAGATGCTCGTGGTAGCTGACAAGGCAATCAAGGTGATCCTGCATGGTCCGAAGCAGCTCCGGGTTTAAATGGTGAAGCTCATTTTCGTACTGATTCAACCGCTGGAGTATATCCATACTCCGGCGGGTTGTTACAATAAGTTTTCTGTACAAAACAATTTTGCGCTGCTTTGCCCGGAGATTTTTCTTAAGCGGTGTCCGGTCTTCTTTATAAAGAAGAAACATATTATCGATTTTAACTAATCTTTCACGCTGCTTCGCCATATCCTTTTTAAGCAGATAGGATTCAGACGCATTGCGTGAAGTAATCCGAATCCATTTAAGGACGTCTTCATTGAGCTGCTCGATTAATGAATACAGTTTCGTTTCATATTGCGGAGGCAGAAAAATAAGATTAACCAAAAAGGATGAAAGGACACCAACCGAAATATTGAACATGCGAATCATAGAAAACTGAAGAAACTGGTCGTTTTGCACTTCCATAATGGCAACGATCGTTACAAGAGCGATCGGGATAGACTTTTCCAGCTTGAATTTCAGCAGCAAAGCAATTGTAATAATGGCAGCAAGACCAATAATAATAATATGATTGCCAAAAACAAGAACAAAAAGAATAGCAATAACAGCACCAATAATATTCGCTTGAATTTGTTCTATAACGGTCAAATAGGACCGATAAATATTTGGCTGTATAGCGAATATGGCAGCAATTCCAGCCAGGACGGGTGATGGAAGATTCAGCCATTCTGCAAGGTAAAGAGCTAACACAATCGCAATTCCCGTTTTAAAAATGCGGGCACCAAGCTTCATTTTATCTGTAATTCCTTTCATGAATAATGGTATAAATACATATTTACCGCAAATTTCTACAAGTCAAACAAATTGTACTATACAACGGAAAAGAGGGCATTGCAAGTGACAAAGAAACAAAAAAGAAACGCTTGGAAATGAAAGCGTTTCTTTTTTTGTTATTATAATGAAGCAAAGGCTTCTTCTGCAGCTTGAATTGTTTTTTGAATGTCTTCTTCTGTATGAGCGGTGGTTAAAAACCAGGCTTCGTATTTAGAGGGAGCCAGATTAATGCCCCGATGCAGCATTTCTTTAAAGAACCTGGCAAAGCGTTCACCGTCCGTTGCTTCTGCCTGCTCATAGTTAATAATCTTTTGATCAGTGAAGTAAAGAGTCAGGGCACCTTTCAAACGGTTAATGGTAACGGGAATGCCGGCTTTGCCAGCCGCATGCAAAAGGCCTTTTTCCAGCATCGCGCCAAGTCGGTCCAGCTGTTCATAAACCCCTTCTTTTTCAATTACCTCCAGGCAGGCGATACCTGAGAGCATAGAGGCCGGATTTCCTGCCATAGTGCCCGCCTGGTAAGCCGGGCCAAGCGGCGCTACCTCTTCCATAATATCCGCACGGCCGCCGTAAGCGCCGATTGGCAGGCCGCCGCCGATGATTTTCCCGAGTGCTGTTAAATCAGGTGTGATGCCAAGAAGATCCTGGGCGCCGCCGTACATAAAGCGGAAGGCAGAAATAACTTCATCAAAAATAAGGACTGCACCGGCTTCGTGGGTAAGCCGTTTTACTTCTTCTAAAAAACCGGGCGCCGGCTCAACAATGCCGAAGTTGCCGACAATCGGCTCAATCATGACTGCCGCTACGTTTTCTCCCCATTTTTCCAGCGCTTCTTTTAACGGCTCTGTTTCGTTAAATGGAACAGTAATCACTTCCTGCGCAATACTCTTTGGCACACCGGCGGAATCGGGTGTGCCAAGCGTGGAAGGGCCGCTTCCGGCTGCCACTAAAACAAGATCTGAATGACCATGGTAGCAGCCGGCAAATTTAATGATTTTGTCTCGTTTTGTGTATGCGCGCGCAACGCGGATCGTCGTCATAACTGCCTCAGTGCCGCTGTTTACGAAGCGGACTTTATGAAGTGCAGGCATGGCTTTTTTTAGTTTTTTGGCAAATGTCACTTCATGCTCAGTTGGTGTTCCGAACAATACCCCATTTTGTGCTGCTCTTGTGATTGCGTCTGTAATATGAGGATGAGCATGGCCGGTTATGATAGGCCCGTATGCGGCCAGGTAATCAATGTATTGATTGCCGTCTACATCCCAGAAATAAGCACCCGCACCGCGCGCCATGGAAACAGGTGAACCGCCTCCCACTGCTTTATAGGAACGGGACGGGCTGTTGACACCGCCGACAATATGTTTAAGCGCTTCTTCATGAAGTGCATTTGATTTTGAAAAATTCATAAGAAAAGCCTCCTGGTTTGTTTTCTATTTTATTGTAGACTTCTTCAAAAAAGGAATCAACGCACGGCTCTGCAGTTGCCATTTTTAATTCGATTCGCTACCCTAAAAGAAAAAAGGAGAAATGATTATGACAGATTTAATAGGAAAGCCGGCGCCAGTCTTTACATTGCCTGATCAGGCAGGCAGTATGGTGAATCTTGCTGACTTTAAAGGGAAAAATATTATTCTTTATTTTTATCCAAAGGATATGACACCGGGATGCACAGCCGAAGCATGTGATTTTCGTGACCAATACAGCGCATTCGCCCAATATAATACCGTTATTATTGGAATCAGTCCTGATCCTGCGGCGCGCCATCAAAAATTTATTGAGAAACACGGCCTGCCCTTTACATTGCTGGCCGATGAAAAACAGGAAGCAGCGGAATCATATGGTGTCTGGACGTTAAAAAAGAATTTTGGAAAAGAGTATATGGGCATTGAACGGTCGACTTTTTTAATTAATAAAGAAGGCATTGTTGTAAAAGAGTGGCGAAAAGTGCGTGTCAAAGGCCATGTGGAAGAAACATTGTCCGCTGTAAAAGGACTGGATTAAGGAGGGAAACAACGTTGAACATTGTTTTTACATTTCGTCCGCCGCGCGATATTCAAGCGGACCTTCAAAAGAAATTTCCAAGTCAAACCTTCTCATTTTATAAAAAAATTGATGATGTCATATCGATTCAAGAAGCAGAAATACTGGTTACATTCGGAAGCGACCTGACAGAAGAGGTTATGAAAAATTGCCGCGCTCTTAAATGGATTATGACCGCTTCAGCTGGAATTGAGGAAATGCCGCTTGGGGCTATTCAAGAACGGGATATCCTTGTTACCAATGCCCGGGGAGTACATAAAATTCCGATGGCTGAATTTACAATAGGATTTATGCTGAACCATGTAAAACGTTTCCCGGAGCTTCACGCACTGGAGCAGGCAGAAACATGGAACAAGCAGCTGCCGCTGCAGGAGCTTTGCGGAAAAGAAGTGACAATCCTGGGAACAGGGGCTATTGGACAGGAAATTGCCCGCCTCGCAAGAGCATTCCGCATGACGGTGGCCGGGGTAAATAAAAGCGGGAATCCAGTCGATGAGTTTGATCGGATTTTTACAATTGATCAATTGGTTCCAGCCATTCGGGAAGCTGATTTTGTAGTGTCGGTACTTCCCAGCACAAAAGAGACGATTGGCCTGCTTCAAGCCGAACACTTTGAAGCAATGAAAAACACAGCCGCTTTTATTAATATAGGCCGGGGCGATCTCATTTCAGAAGAAGTCCTGCTTTCAGCTGTTAATGATGAAGAGATTGCCCATGCATATTTAGATGTATTTGCGGCTGAGCCGCTTCCTGAAGCGCATCCATTCTGGCGCCACCCGGGTATCACCGTTACGCCGCATATTTCCAGCATCACCAGGCAGTACGTCCCGAGAGCAATGGAGATTTTCGAACATAATCTCCGCTGTTTTCTTAACGGAGGAGAATATACAAACGTCATCGATATAGATAAAGGATATTAATAAGCCGGTTTAAGAGTGCAGGAAAAGGTAGAAAGCAGGCTGCTTGAAAACATTCGTTCTTCCAGGGGCGCCGCCGTCTGTGACGTTGAAAGCAAGCGTTTGTTAACAGTCTGAAGCCGGCGGTAAGCCGGTTTTTCTTTGCCGCCCCATTGACAATTATACTCATTTGGCTGTACACTGTTTATAAAGATTATAAAGTAATAATCCTTTTCAGAAAGAAAAGAGGTGTATGTCCTTGTCACACACACATGTCCACGAATCCCATGATCAGCTGAAAGAGGCGCTCGATACTTTAAAACAAACCGGCGTCCGTATTACACCCCAGCGCCATGCGATTCTTGAATTTCTCGTCGAGTCGATGATACATCCGACTGCTGATGACATTTATAAAGCACTTGAAGGGAAATTTCCAAATATGAGTGTCGCAACAGTGTATAATAATTTGCGTGTCTTTCGCGAGGTTGGTCTTGTAAAAGAGTTAACGTACGGCGATACATCAAGCCGTTTTGACTTTGTTACAACAGACCATTATCACGTAATCTGCGAATCCTGCGGGAAGATTGTTGATTTCCACTATCCCGGCCTTGATGAAGTTGAGCAGCTTGCTGCCCATGTAACAGGCTTTAAAATTAGTCATCATCGTATGGAAGTATACGGAACCTGCGAGGAATGTACTCATAAAGACTTACATTAAAAAACCTCCATTGCCCTTTACGGGATGGAGGTTTTTTTCGGCTTCACCGATTAAAGCTTTTTTTCTGGTTATACTTTTCGTCAAATTCTTTTCCTTCTAAAGAAGGATCCATCGTAAGCGGCTCGTTGCAATACATGCACATATCAACACGCCCGAGGACTTTAGTAGGCTTTTTGCAGTTCGGGCACACTACTTGAACGGCCCTTGTTGACAGCATGCCGATCCAAAAATAAACGACCGTACTGGCTATAATACATAAAAGGCCAAGAAGCATAAAAATTGTCATTACCAGGAAGTTCTGCCGGAAGAAAATACCGCCATACATGACAACGAATCCAATAAAAATAAGGCTTAACGCAAAAGTGCGGATTTTATTAATTTTGCTTGAATATTTTTTAGCCATCGATTCATCCTCCTATCTAACACTATATCATATAATCTCTGCCTGCTTGCGGCAGGATTTTGACACTTTATGTCGAAACTAAACAAAACTAAAGCGAAATTTAAACGTCTGGAGGAAAAGGAAGTGGAAGATTTACTGCGCCCCTTATATCAAGAGCGGACAAGTCAGCAAAACACGCTGGGTGTGCTGGCTGTACAAAAAAATGAACAAAACCGGGCATTTACGGAAAATTTTGATTCTATTCTTCTCATTATTGTTAAAGAAGCAGAAGAAGCGGTTTTTATTAAGCATTATGTAGATTGGAACGAAGAAACAGCTTCTATGTATATTGTAACAGAAGCCAAACTAAGAGAGTGGCTTTTATTGGGCTCAAACCGCAAAGTGGTTGAATGGCTTTATCATGGACGAATTTTGTTTGACCGAAATGAATACGTTCAGGGCCTGAAAACAGAAATGCGCGAATTTCCGTTTTACGGACGGAAAATTAAAATGGCAATCGAATTTGCTAAATTAATTAAACGGTATACGGATGGAAAAGCCTTTTTTAATGACGGACACTTTTTAGATGCTTACAATCATGTGCTCCATTCATTGCACCATCTGGCACGGCTGTCTGTTATTGAAAATGGATTTTATCCGGAATTGACTGTCTGGAATCAAATACGCCATATTGAACCGGGGATTTATAAATTGTATGAAGAACTTTTGACAAGTGATGAAGATTTAGAAAAAAGGCTGGAGCTGCTTTTTTTGGCAAGCGAGTTTATGATCCATTCCCGGACGGAACGCGGGGCAGACCACTTATTAACTTTGATGAAGGAAAAAGAATGGTGGAGCATTAATGAACTGTTGAATCATGAAGAGATAGTGCCTTATGCTGTGGATTTAGTAACATTAATGGAGTATTTGATTGACCGGCAGCTTGTTCAGGTCATTTCTGTTCAAACGAAAGGACAGGGAGTTTTTCATCGTTATTATCAAGTGAGAAATAATTAAATGCTTTTTAAAATAATTTATTGACTTCACATTTATACGATGTTATATTAATTAGCGTCGCTGTTAGATAAAAACAGAGAGCAAAAAAAACAAATTAACGATTGACTAATTTGATTTATTTTGCTAATATTTAAAAGTCGCTGTTTTATATTTTTTAACAACGTCGCTAAATAACATTGAACATTGAACATTGAAAACTGAACAAAATAAACGTCAACGTTTTAAATTTTTACTTCTATTTGGAATACACCCCGTATTTCAAATAGAAACAAATGAGCAAGTCAAACACTTTTTGGAGAGTTTGATCC
>NZ_LAJB01000028.1 GCF_000970685.1 Domibacillus indicus | reverse complement strand
GACTTAATCAACTGAAATGCACAAGTCGGCCGTTCAGGCCGACTGGAGCTGGACAACACATGGCTATATCGAAAAGGCTTTATGCCCATACAATCACGCTTCTATCCAGTTTTGAAAGAACATTTCTTTCAAACTTCATAGTCAGGTGGCAATAGCGAAGAGGTCACACCCGTTCCCATCCCGAACACGGCCGTTAAGCTCTTCAGCGCCGATGGTAGTTGGGGGTTTCCCCCTGTGAGAGCAGGACGCCGCCTGGCATTGTTTTATTTAACCATATTATTCCGCAGTAGCTCAGTGGTAGAGCAATCGGCTGTTAACCGATCGGTCGCAAGTTCGAGTCTTGCCTGCGGAGCCATTGCTTTGCTTCCATAGCTCAGCAGGTAGAGTGCTTCCATGGTAAGGAAGAGGTCACCGGTTCGAGCCCGGTTGGAAGCTTATCATTATTTTATGCAAGTTCATTGTTTTTTATCGGCCCCTTGGTCAAGCGGTTAAGACACCGCCCTTTCACGGCGGTAACACGGGTTCGAATCCCGTAGGGGTCATCTTTTGGAGGATTAGCTCAGCTGGGAGAGCATCTGCCTTACAAGCAGAGGGTCGGCGGTTCGATCCCGTCATCCTCCACCATTTATGCCGGTGTAGCTCAACTGGTAGAGCAACTGACTTGTAATCAGTAGGTTGGGGGTTCAAGTCCTCTTGCCGGCACCACTTTCAAAAATAAAAGCTGTGGAGGGGTAGCGAAGTGGCTAAACGCGGCGGA
Organism: Domibacillus indicus; assembly: GCF_000970685.1. Taxonomy (GTDB): domain Bacteria; phylum Bacillota; class Bacilli; order Bacillales; family Domibacillaceae; genus Domibacillus; species Domibacillus indicus. Next base: position 305 of record NZ_LAJB01000028.1, on the reverse strand, counting down.
CTGTAAATCCGCTCCTTCGGGTTCGGCAGTTCGAATCTGCCCCCCTCCACCATTTTCCTAAAGGAACATAACCAAACATGTTCTTTTTCTTATTTTTTGGGGTATACTACATATAACATAAATGGGCTATAGCCAAGCGGTAAGGCAACGGACTTTGACTCCGTCACGCGAAGGTTCGAATCCTTCTAGCCCAGCCATATGAGCCATTAGCTCAGTCGGTAGAGCATCTGACTTTTAATCAGAGGGTCGAAGGTTCGAGTCCTTCATGGCTCATTAACCATAAAAAACAAAAAAAGCGACTTTTC
>NZ_LAJB01000027.1 GCF_000970685.1 Domibacillus indicus | reverse complement strand
TTCAATCAGCCTGCTTTCTAACTTTGTCTGCACTCTGAAAGAAGAAAAAATTCTCCTTTTAAGCTGCCAGCAAACGTGTTCTTTCTATATTTAAATGCTAGATACGCTGCTCCTGCCCGCCTTGTTATTTTTATGCCAGCTTACTGCCGGCAACCAGTGTTCTTAAGTCCGCTGTTACCTGATCTGCTTCTTCCCATGAATAAATGCTCGCCCCTGCAGCAAGAGGATGGCCGCCGCCGCCGTATTTCATTGCCAGGCCGTTAATAACCGGGCCTTTTGAACGGAACCGCACACGGATTTGATCCGCTTCTTCAATAAAAAACACCCAGGATTGGATACCTTTCACACTGCCTAAAATACTGACAAGAAGCGATGTTTCTGCTTGTGTCGCTCCAAACTTTTGGAGCAATGATCCTGTCAGCCGCACTTCGGCAACTCCTGTATCGTCGAGGTTGAAATTCTGTAAAATATATCCTTCCAGCTTTAGTACATGCGCTTCCTTTTCATACATATTGTTAAAAAGCTCCTGGCGGTCAAACTCATATTGCATGAGCTCTCCGGCATACTGCATTGTCTCAATTGTTGTTGATGAGTATAAAAATCGGCCTGTATCACTGACAATTCCTGCATAAAGAAGTCGTGCCGCAGCGTCACTTATCTTCAACTGGCCTTCCGACGTTTTAAACAGCTCATAAATCATTTGGCTGCAGGCTGCTGCATTTACGTCAACCCACACCAGGTCCCCATATGGGTCTTCATTAGGATGATGGTCGATTTTAATAATTTCTTTTCCCAGCTTGTAACGCTGGTCACAAATTCGTCCCTGATTGGCTGTATCACACACAATAACAAGCGCGTTTTCATATACACTGTCCTCTATTTGATCAAGACGGCGCATAAAGTACAAAGTCGGCTCTTCAGCTCCGACTGTATAAACTGTTTTTTCTGGAAAAGTGGCTTTAATAATTTCAGCAAGCCCACCCTGCGATCCATAGGCATCCGGGTCAGGACGCACATGCCGGTGGAGAATGATTGTGTCATATTGTTTAATTTTATCGATAATTTGCTGTTTCAAGTCGTTTCCCCTTCTCAATAGGCTTGTTTCCAGTGGAAATCCACCGCTTTTCCCGCTACAATAAAAAGAGAGTGAAAAAACGGGGGAATACATAGAATGCCTAATTTCTTTTTAGTGATAGTAATCGTTCTATCATTTGTTTTTTATTTGTTTTATAAAGTTCAATACACCAGAAGCAAACGGCCGATGGAACGGAAGTGGCTGTCCGCCAAATCCAGCATGGTGCTTGGACTGTTTGTCGGTGTATTCGGCGTTAACACACTGCTTATCCAGCAGACTGCCACTGCTTATATTATTGCTGCCATTTTTATTGTATATGGATTTGCCAGCATGATTGCCGGTTATAAAATGTATAAACACTACTTGCCGTTTGCTCAAAAGGAAGCAGAAGAGTTAGATAAATAACTACTGGAAGAAGCAGGCACTCCCGCCTGCTTTTTTAATGCCAGGCTCTAACGGTCGATTAACTGGCACATCATCATTACTTTGCCTGCCAGTATCCCTGCGTTGTAAACTTCCACGTCTATTTTTCCAAACTTCCGCCCAATCTCCAGTACTTTTGGAAAAACGGTTAGTTTAGACTCCATTTGAACGGGCTTCAAAAAATAAATGGTAATATTTTCAACAACGAGGTCTCCCCGTTTATGAGCCCGCAGTGCCCGATTTGCGGCTTCTGTCACAATCGTTGTAAACACACCATATGAAATAGTGCCAAGCTGGTTTGTCATTTGCGGAGTAACCTCGAATTCATAAACTCCTCCCGCTTGCTGATCCTCTGGCATTATAAGCTGCTTGGCAATCGTATCATCAAGCGTTTCGGCAGCCTGCGGCTGACGCTGCGCCATTTGCATTGCTTTTAAAACGTCTTGCCGGCTGACAATACCCTGCAGCCGGTTTTGCTCATCAGTAACCGGAAGCAATTCAATTCCTTCCCAGATCATCATATGCGCAGCCGATGCGACACTTGTTTTTAGTGTAACGGTAAGGGGATGCCTGGTCATTATTTTATCAATAAGCACTTCACGGCCGCTTCCCATTATATCTTTAGCTGTAACTATTCCAAATACTTTTAAGTGCTCATCGACTACTGGAAACCGGCTGTGTGAGGTTTCTTGATTTTTTTCCAGCCAGTCACCGACTGTATCACCCAGTTTCAAAAAAACACTGGCTTCAACCGATGTTAAAATATCGCCTACAAGCACGATTTCTTTTTTAATAAGCTGATCGTAGATAGCCCGGTTAATCATGGCGGCTACTGTAAAGGTATCATAGCTTGTTGAAATAACAGGGAGCTCTAAATCATCAGCCAGCTTCCTCAAATCCTCGCCAGCTTCAAATCCGCCGGTAATTAAAACAGCCGCTCCGGCCTGCAGCGCCAGTTCATGGGCTTTTACACGGTTTCCGACAATGAGCAGGTTGCCGGGGCCTGTGTAACGCATCATCGCTTCAAGCTGCATCGCGCCGATCACAAACTTATTTAATGTCTTATGTAATCCATTCCGTCCTCCAAGCACCTGGCCATCCACAATATTGACGACTTCTGCAAATGTGAGCTTTTCAATGTTTTCTTTTTTCTTTTGCTCAATCCGGATTGTTCCAACCCGTTCAATTGCACTGACCATTCCTCTTGTTTCGGCATCTTTGATGGCCCGGTAAGCTGTGCCTTCGCTGACTGAAAGAGCCCTGGCAATTTGGCGGACGGAAATCTTTTCGCCGATCGGCAGCTCCTCGATATATTGGAGAATTTGTTCATGTTTCGTCATCAATGGTCCACCCGTCCCTTTCCGCTCTCATTCCTTCCCTAATTATAGACTAAAATAAAAGGAAAAAAAAGAAGCCGCTTCATCCGAAGCAGCTTCAGGCTGTTGACAAACGCCCGCTTTCGGCGTCACTTGCCGGCTGTGAATGCTCATGACCCCAAAAGGTCACTCCGCTTCCCATCCGGCCGCGTTTCTGGAAAAACAGGCGCTTTCAATCAGCCCGAGTTCTAACTTTGTCTACATTCTCAAGCCGCTTCATCCGAATCAGCTTATCTTTTACAGTTCAATTATATCTCCAGGATTCATGATTCGGCCTCGTCCATCCTTTATTTTCGAGGTGAAGTCATCCGGATTTTGCTTTATTGGCGGAAACGTATTGTAATGGATTGGAACCACTGTATTTGCCTGAAGGAATTCTGCAGCGATTACCGCATCATCCGGCCCCATTGTGAAATTGTCGCCAATAGGCAAAAAAGCTAAATCAATTGGATGGCGTTCGCCAATTAATTTCATATCAGAAAATAACCCGGTGTCACCTGCATGATATATCGTCTTTCCTTCACTCATAATTAAAACTCCGGCCGGCATTCCCATATATAAGAATGTACCGTCTTCCTGCTGCAGGCCTGAGCCATGAAATGCCTGTGTAAATTTTATTGTTCCAAATTCAAATTCACGGCTGCCGCCAATATGCATTGGATGGGCATTAACACCCTGATGCTGCAAATACAGAGCAAGCTCGTTTACAGCAATAATGAGCGCGCCGCTTCTCCTGGCGATTTCCAGTGTGTCACCTACATGATCACCGTGGCCGTGTGTCAGTACAATAAAATCAGGGTGCTGCTCATCTGCTTGTAAGTCTGTTAAGTCATTTCCTGTGATAAACGGATCAATAAGGACTGTTTTTCCTTTTGATTTGATTTTTACAATAGAATGTCCATGGTAAGATACTTTCACTCTACCGGCCTCCCTTTTTGTTACATCATATCCTTTTTCCCCGCCTTCCAAACTGGTCAAACCTCTTTTATAAAATTTTCAAAAATGTCAGATTTATTGCTTCTTATTTCATTTTTTTGTTGTAAAATGTAAGCAAAAGGGGGAATGACGTATGTTGAAGTATAAACATGTCCTGGTAGCGGTCGATGGCTCAAAAGAAGCGGAATGGGCTTTTAAGAAATCTGTACAGATTGCCAAGCGGAATGGCGCATCTTTAAATCTCGTTCATGTGATTGATACCCGTTCCTTTGCGGCTATTGAGGCATATGACCGTTCTATTGCAGAGCGTGCAACAAAATACGGAAATGACCTTCTCGACGATTATAAAAAAGAAGCAGCAGCGGCGGGTGTAACAAATGTAAATGTTTTTGTGGAATACGGCTCTCCAAAAGTAATTATCCCTAAAGATGTAGCCAAACAAGTAGAAGCAGACCTGATTATCTGCGGCGCCACCGGCTTAAACGCAATAGAACGATTCCTTATCGGAAGCGTTTCCGAATACATTACACGAGCGGCGGGCTGCGATGTATTAATTGTGCGTACCGACGACATTGATAACGAATAACCACAAAATAAAAAACCGCCAGAGAGTGGCGGTTTTTTATTTCAACAGTAGTTCTTTTGCAGCGCGGATCTGATTCTCCACCTGGTCAAACCCTGTGCCGCCAAGAGACTTCCTTCTCTTAACAGCTTCATAAGGGGACAGAACGCCATAGATATCTTCTTCAATAACATCCGAGGCTTCTTTTAGTTCTTCCAAAGAAAGATCTAGCAGGAAGCAGCTCTTTTGAATGCAGGTAAATACAAGCTTACCGGTGATTTCATGCGCCTCGCGGAATGGGATGCCTTTCGCAGCCAGGTAATCCGCAAGCTCCGTTGCATTTGAGAAATCGTTTTGCACAGCGTCTTTCATACGGTCTTCGTTTACCGTCATTGTATCGACCATGCCAGCGAAAATTTTCAGAGAGCCAAGAACTGTGTGTACAGTATCAAACATACCCTCTTTGTCTTCTTGCATATCTTTGTTATACGCAAGAGGCAGTCCTTTTAAAATCGTCAGCAGGCTGAAAAGGTTGCCGTATACTCGGCCTGTTTTGCCGCGGATCAGTTCTGCCATGTCCGGATTTTTCTTTTGCGGCATAATGCTTGAGCCAGTTGAGAACGTATCGTCCATCTCAACGAAGCGAAACTCCTGGCTCGACCAAAGAATAATTTCTTCCGCGAAGCGGGACAAGTGCATCATTAAAATGGATGATGCGCTTAAAAATTCAAGAATGAAATCACGGTCGCTTACCGCATCCATGCTATTTTGGTAAACACCTGCGAATCCAAGCAGTTCCGCTGAACGCTCCCGGTCGATCGGAAATGTTGTTCCAGCAAGTGCCCCCGCCCCGAGCGGCGACACATCAATCCGTTTAAGAGCTTCAGTGAACCGTTCTTTGTCACGCTGCAGCATCCAGAAATATGTCATTAAATGATGCCCGAATGAAATCGGCTGCGCCCGCTGGAGATGCGTGTAGCCCGGCGCAATCGTTTCTTTATGGTGATCGGCTTTCTCCACTAAAACCGATTGAAACTGGCTGATTAATCCGATAATGCTTTTAACCTGCTTCTTCAGGTACAAATGCATGTCTGTTGCGACCTGGTCATTCCGGCTTCTTCCGGTATGAAGCTTCCCGCCAACAGGACCAATCGAATCAATTAACGCTTTTTCTAAGTTTAAATGGATATCTTCAAGCGAAACCGAAAACTCGATTTCACCGGCTTCAGCTTTCTTCTTTAAAGCCTCGAGCCCTGACTTGATCTGCTCCATTTCTTCCTTTGTTAAAATGCCTGTTTCACCAAGCATGGTTACGTGGGCGATGCTGCCTTCGATATCTTCGAAAACGAGCTCCTGGTCAAATGAGATGGACGCTCCGAATTCGTCTACCCACTCTTCCGCTGATTTTTGAAACCGTCCGCCCCACAACTTTTTCGTCATGATTACTTAAGCCCCTTCTCTTTGTGAACACGCGAGCTGACAACGGTCGGAAGGCCATATAGATTGATAAATCCAACAGCTGATTCGTGGTCAAACGCATCATCTTTTGAATAGGTTGCAAGCTTTTCATCATATAATGAATATGGTGATTTTCTTCCTTCTACGATAGCATGGCCTTTAAACAGCTTAACACGCACTGTGCCTGTTACGTATTTTTGTGTATCTTTCAAAAACGCCACAAGTGATTCACGGATCGGGTTGAACCAGAGACCATCATAAATAATTTCTGTTAAACGTTTCTCAATGACCGGCTTAAAGTGAGCCAGTTCTTTTACCAATGTAATATCTTCAAGCTCTTTGTGAGCTGTAATTAACGTTGTCGCACCCGGCGTTTCATATACCTCACGCGATTTGATGCCGATGAGGCGGTTTTCAATATGATCGATACGGCCGACACCGTGCTTGCCTGCTACTTCATTCAAATGAAGAATTAACTGAGCTAACTCCATTTTTTCACCATTTACAGCTGTAGGCACACCCTGTTCAAATTCAATTTCAATAATGTCCGGTGTATCCGGTGTATCTTCTAAATGAGCCGTTAAATCGTATGCGTCAAGCGGCGGCGCTGCCCACGGATCTTCCAGGGCCCCACACTCGTTTGCACGTCCCCATAGATTCTGGTCGATTGAGAACGGGCTTTCTTTTCCGATCGGAACCGGTACATTATGCTGCTTCGCATATTCAATTTCTTCTTCACGCGACCATGCCCAGTCACGAACCGGCGCTAATACTTCTAAATCCGGGTTAAGAGCGCGGATCGCCACTTCGAAACGAACCTGGTCGTTTCCTTTTCCTGTGCATCCGTGCGCTACAGCTGTTGCATTTTCCTGTTCCGCAATTTCAACAAGCTTTTTTGAAATAAGCGGGCGCGACAGGGCAGATACAACTGGATACTTGTTTTCATACCATGTATGGCCCTGCAAAGCAACAAGCGCAAAATCTTCCGCAAATTCTTTTTTTGCATCGATCATGTAACTTTCAACAGCGCCTACCTGAAGTGCTTTGTTTTTAATAAATTCAAGATCTTTCCCTTCTCCGACATCCAGGCATACCGCTACAACATCATATCCTTTTTCTTTTAGCCACGGAATCGCCACCGATGTATCCAGGCCTCCTGAATATGCAAGAACAACTTTCTTACCCATCTCTTACTTCCTCCTCTTACTGACAACAACAGTATATTTATTCAATAAAGTTTATTTTTATTCTCTTAATATGTATAAAGAATATCATTTTCTTCGAGGTCTTTCAAGTGCTTTTCCAAAAAAAAATACATTTTTTTGTGTATTTATGTAGAAATCATGTATATTCCGCTTTTTGCTATTTTAATTTTATTTCTTTATTATTGAAGAAACTCGATCAAAGCAGGTGAATCTATGTTTCAATACGATGCACGCCTCGGAATTTACCTTCCAATCCTCAGCCGGGAGTGGGATGAGCATACAAAAGCCGAAAGGCAGGCCATTCTGCATAAATGGGAAATTATTCGCGGACAAATACCGGACCGTATTTCTCAATTGGAAGAAGAGATTAACAAAAAACAGACTGCACTGGACAATGAAGACGATTTCGTTCAATCCTGCCGCCTGAACACCGATATTAGTGAGCTCGCTTCGATTATCAATGATTTATGGCTCTGGTTTCGAACGACTCCTGATATTTATGCTTATAAGAAGCCGCATACATAAAAAGAACCGGCTGCTTACTCCCGGTTCTTTTTTTCGTATAAATAGCGGTATTGATAATATCGCTCAGCAAATACGGTTGCTTGTTTTACAGCGAGAAAATTGGCTCCGGCACTAAGAGCCATAGATATAACCGGAATGCCGGAAGGGCGGCGAAGAATCCGGACTGCGGCGAGCTTCAGGATATGCTTCATGGGCTCCTGAAGCATTGCTTCATTGGTTCCCCAGCTTTCCTTATCTATATACGCTGTTTTTTCTTCCACTTCTGTAATTAACTTTGCCCACCCGTCTGCTTTTAAAGACTCTGGAAGCAAAGAAATATAAAACAAATGAAGAATATTTTCCCTTTCGAATGGAAGGCTTGTGTCGAAACCGTACGAAAGAGCAGTCGTTTGAATAGTACGCAGCTGCATAGCGGACAATATCAGAAAATCTGTTAAAGCCGGTATAAAGTTTCCCGTTCCTGACGCCGCTCCTTGAATCGCTGCAGCCGCATGATTTTTAAATGCCCGCTGGCGGTTTATGTACTGAAGCTGGTCAATTGTCAGGCGATGCAGCTGGTCAATCGTTTCAATATCATCCTGAAAAATTCGGGCAGCTCCAATTATTTGGTTTTTTACTCCCGCTTCAAGGTTATCATTTTGCAAAAAAGACCAGAGCCATTCTGCTGCCTGGTCCGCCTGGCTGAAAAAACGGCTTTTGATGTCGTCCGGCAAAGAAGCAGCAAGCTTACTGGCCAATGCACCCTGCTCTTCCACTTTTTCGTCCCGGTTCGACACGAGCTGCTGCTCCCAATTCATTAATTCATTCCAAAAAGCCTCATCCCGTTTTGTCCACATCGGTATCACCTTTCCTGATATTCACTGAACCACCGGTCAATTTTTTGAATAATGGCCGCTGTCGCTTTTTTATCTGTTAATGAAGGCATTGCCGCAAGAAGCACTTCTTTCGGCTTTTGAATGCCTGGCGCTTTTTTACGGATCATCAAAATACTTTTTGCTGCCTGCCTGCTTTTAAAAAGAGTTTCCGGAAGCTGGATGACTCCTTCAATATAAGCTTCTTCTGTTAAAAAGGCCTGCAGCTTTTTCGCTTCCGTTGATTCAAAAAGACCGTTCGGAATAATAAAAAGAAGGTGGCCGCCTGGTTTTGTATGCCGCAGGCTTTGTTCAATAAATAAATGATGGGCATAAGAGTGGCCGCTGTCCGCTTTTAGCCTGTATGCTTCCGCCCGTTCATCATTCGGATAATAGCCTACCGGCAAATCGCAGACCACAACGTCAACCGGATCAATAAGCAACGGTTCAAGCGCATCCTGATTATATAAGGTAATTGGATGGTGAAGCAGGTTGGCTCCTGCATACGCCAGCTTTAAAAGAACATCATCCAGATCAACGCCATGCGCTTCTATTTGTCCGTTAAATTCATTTAATACAGTTGTTACCAGGTTTCCTGTTCCAATCGTTGGATCAAGCAGGGTAAAAGCTGATTTTCCCTGCATGCTTTTTTTAAGCAAATATGCGATAAATAATCCGATTGAATCCGGAGTCATTTGGTGATTCGGCTGGACATGCTCTTTCATTCCTTTTAAAATAGCCAGCTGATAGGACTTGCGTATCGCTTCTTTTGAATGCTGTTCTAAATTTGCTTCTTTGTATAGTTTTTGAAGGCGCTTTTCATCCATTTCATTAAGTTCTTCCTGGAGCACATGTCCATGAAAAAGATTTTCCGCTGTTTCTCCGAGCGCTTCTAAATAAGAGATACCCAGAAGACGGCTTAGCAGCGCTGCTGATTCATCAAAAACGTTAAATAATGCTTCTACTGTCAATTCCTTCATATAAAAAGCCTCACTTTCCTTTCGCAAAAAACAGCCGGCTCCGACAAAATGTCAAAGCCGGCTGCCATACGAGCCTGTACTGAATTAGTTTGCTGCTTTCGCTGCTTCAATTGCTGCATCGTAGTTCGGGTGGTCTGTTCCTTCACCAACATATTCCACATATGTAACCGTATCATTTGAGTCGATGACAAAAACAGAACGGGCAAGAAGACGAAGCTCCTCCATGCCGACACCATAGCGTTCAGCAAATGAAAAATCGCGGTGATCCGATAGGGTTTTGACGTTCTCTAGACCGGCCGCTGCGCACCAGCGTTTTTGAGCAAATGGAAGGTCAGCCGAAATTGTTAATACTTCAACGTTATCCAATTTTGCAGCTTCCTCATTGAAACGGCGTGTCTGCGCGTCGCATACGCCCGTGTCAATCGAAGGCACCACACTGATCAAGCGAACTTTACCTGATGTATCTGCCAGTGTAACAGGCGACAAATCATTCGCCAGAACTGTAAAATCAGGTGCTTTGTCTCCTACTTTTACTTCGCTTCCAATCAATGTCATTGGATTTCCTTTAAATGTTACCTTTGCCATTGTTTATTCCCTCCAAATTCAGCAGTATACATACATCATACTGAATCGTACGCTTTAATTGCAATGAAAAAGAGCTAAACCATCGCTTTTTTCTTTTGAACCATCTTCACCTGTGAAAAAGTAAACACAACAAGCGCGCTCCAAATAAAAATAAAGGAAAGCAGCTGAGAATGTGTGAATGGCTCATGGTACATAAATACGCCAAGCAGCAAAGTCATAGTTGGCGCAATATATTGCAGGAAACCAATTAAATAAAGGGGAATTTTCTGTGCCCCATGCCCAAATAACAAGAGCGGAATCGCTGTCAGTACTCCCCCTCCCATTAACAGAAGGTCTGTTTCCCATGAGCCGTGAAACAGCTGAAGCGCATTGTTTCCTGATAACAGAAGCAAATATAAAACAGCAAGCGGTGTGACAACAGCTGTTTCAATTGTCAGCCCCACTGCCGCATCCATTCGGATCATCTTTTTAGCGAGTCCATACAGCGCAAATGAAACCGCCAGCGATAAAGATACCCATGGAAACGAGCCATACGAAAACGTCATAATAAACACACCGCCGGCCGCCAGTAAAAAAGAGAGCACCTGTGCTTTAGAAAGCGATTCCTTCAGCACAATAATGCCGAGCAGCACGCTCATAAGCGGGTTAATATAGTATCCCATGCTGGTTTCAATAATATGATTGTTGTTTACAGCCCATATAAAAACAAACCAGTTAATACTGATTAAAAGAGAAGCTGCGGCCAGCGCCAGCGACTTCCTTGGATGAGCAATAATTTCTTTTAATACTTGCTTCAGCGGGGTTATTTTCTTCATTAAGAGAAGCAGCACGAGCATAAATACAAAAGACCAGATAATACGGTTGGCTAAAATTTCATAAGCAGATACATCACTGATCAGCTTCCAGTACATCGGGATCAAACCCCACATAATGTATGAGCCGGCTGTGTAAATTGCCCCTGCTTTTCGTTCATTTTGCAATTTCTTCACCTCATTTATTTCTATACCCGAAATATATTCCACAAAAATCCGCGCCCCTTATTGGCGCGGATTTCTTATAATAAGTCATCCATTTCAGCTTCATGGTTTGGCAGCAAAATCGTTTCCGTTGCCTTTATTGCTTCTTCAATCATTGGATCAAAATCTAAAAAGCTTTCAAAAAACTGAACCTTTTCCGTTTTTGGCCTTGTTTTCGGCGCTGCCGGAGTAAAGATCGTGCAGCAATCCTCGAACGGCAAAATGGAAATATCGTGTGTGCCGATTTTTCGTGCAATCTCCATAATCTCCAGTTTATCTGATGCAATAAGCGGGCGGAGAACAGGTGTATTCGTCACATCATTGATGGCAGCCATGCTTTCCATCGTCTGACTGGCTACTTGTCCAAGGCTTTCCCCCGTTACAATAGCCAGAGAGCCGGTTTGCTTTCGGATCCGGTCTGCAATCCTCATCATCATCCGGCGTGTCGATGTCATCGTGTAGTTTTCCGGCACCTGCTTATGAATCGTTTCTTGAATTTTGGTAAACGGCACAATATGCAGGCGGACATTTCCGCCATACGTGGTCAGCACATTGGCTAAATCAATCACTTTTTGTTTGGCCCGGTCACTCGTATAAGGCGGGCTGAAGAAATGAACCGCCTCGATTTCCACGCCGCGCTTCATCATCATATAGCCGGCTACAGGGCTGTCCAGGCCGCCTGATAAAAGCAGAACCGCTTTTCCCGCAGCGCCGGCCGGCATGCCGCCCGCACCGGGAATTGTTTGAGATGACAGATATACACCGTCTGCACGCACTTCAACAGTTAAAATAAAATCCGGATTGCGGACATCCACTGTTAACTCTTCCGTTTCACGCAATACATGCCCGCCGACTTCATGATTTAATTCATGCGTGTCAAGCGGGAACTGTTTATCGGCTCTGCGCGTATTCACTTTGAAAGAAGCCGGTCTGCCGCCCATTGATTTTTTCACAAGAGAAAGCGCCGCTTCTTTTATGTCGCTCAAATCCTGTGTTGTTTTCATGACCGGACTGAATGACTGAATACCGGATACATGTACAAGCTTTTCTTTCACTTCTTCGAATGATGCGCCATTCAAGTAAAGAAACATTCGGTCCCGCTGTGCTTCTACTTGAATACGCTCATCCTTTAACAGCCGCTTAATGTTGGTTTTCATTTTATTTGTAAATTTGCTGCGGTTCCGTCCTTTTGTTGACATTTCGCCATATCGGATTAATACGCGGTCATATTTCATATTCGTTCATTCCTTTTTTTCACAAGCGTCGGAACAATTCGGTCCAGCGCTTCAATAAATTGCTCCGCTTCCTGTATAGTATTGCCGGCTGACAGGCTGATGCGGATTGCCGCAGCAGCCAGGTCATTGTTGACACCCATCTTCTGCAGTACGCGGCTCGGCTTCGCCTGCTTGGAAGAGCAGGCACTTGTTGTGGAAACAATAATATTCTTCTTCTCTAAAGCATGCACCAGCACTTCTCCTTTTGTGCCTTTTATAGAAACGCTCAAAATGTGCGGTGCTGCCTGGCTGATCGGTGTATGAATAACAAAATCTGGACGTCCAGCCAGCTCTTTATATATCCACCGGGTAATTTCCAGCACCGGGTTCATATCTGTTTCCATCGCAAGGCGCACCGCTTTTGCTAATGATGCGGCCCCCGCTGTTTGTTCCGTCCCGCTGCGAAGCCCTCTTTCCTGTCCGCCGCCTGACAGCAGCGGTGCAAGATTAACACTTCTCTGTTTATACAAAAAACCCGTCCCTTTTAATCCGTGCAGTTTATGTCCGGATACCGACATAAGCTGCACACCGGATTTTAATAAATCGAGGGGAACCTTGCCAAATCCCTGAACCGCATCAACATGAAAAAGAATTTGCGGGTAAGCGTCCAGCATACGGCCGATTTCTTCTACCGGCTGTATGGCGCCGGTTTCGTTGTTCACATGCATAACCGAGACAAGGATCGTGTCATCTGTTATCGCCTGCTGAACATCTGCTGCCTGAATCGCTCCATTAGCGTCTGGTTTCACATACGTAATCCGAAAACCTTCCTTTTCAAGATCACGGCACGTTTCAAAAACCGATGGATGTTCAATTGCCGTAGTGATAATATGCCGGCCCCTGTTTTTATAAAAATAAGCTGCCCCTTTAATGGCAAGGTTATTTGACTCCGTCCCTCCCCCTGTAAAAATAATCTCCTCTGCAGAAACCCGGCACAGGGAAGCGATTTGCTGGCGCGCTTTTTCTAAAAACCGCTCCGCTTCCATTCCGGGATAATGAAGTGACGAAGGATTAGCAAAAAATCGTGTGCTTGCTTTTATAAATGTTTCCAAAACAGACTGATCGGGTTTTGTCGTCGCACTATTGTCGAAATAAATCATATACAGCTGCTCCTTACTTTTTTCACCTATCCATGTTAGCACATTAACATAAAAAAAGCCGCCTCTTTTTCTCGAGACGGCTTTGCTTTACTGCTGTTCATCTTTATACTGGGCGTCGAACCTTTTCAATCCTTTTGAATCCACTTTGTCAATGGCTGTTGCACAAAGCTCCAGCGCTTTACTGTAATCTGCCTGGCGAAAAGCAAGCTCCGCTTCATTCAATTTTGTTTCAATATTTGGATGCGTCCGGCGGTACCGGTTGCCAAATTGAATCATTCGTTCCGCGATTGAAACCTGCTCCATCAATTCATCTGTTTTGTTAGCAAGATGGCTGATTGCCCCATTGGCTGCATCAAGCTGTTCACGCACTGCCTTCATATTTAATGGCTTTTCGTTTAAATGTGTATTTGTTTGCTGAATACGCACCCGCGCCTCTTCACTTAATTCCCTGTAGTAGTCCGGAATACCAGGCAGGTTGCTCTGCTTCACTTTTCGTGCAATTTGCTGAAGCTGTTTCCGAAGAGCCTGCAATTCTTCCGTTGCTTCCACTTCATCTTTTCGAAGTGTCTGGAGAAAAGCAGCAAACCCCTCCTGCTCTTTTTTCAGCTCTGCTACCCGGGCTTGAATCTCTTTTAATTCATCATGCAAAAAGGAATAAGCTGTTTTTTCAGATTGAATACGGCCATGCAGAATTTCATATTGCTTTTCCAGGTGATAAATTTCTTCTTTCAGCTTTTTAGGAATATCAGATTCTTCTCCGTCAAGCTGATAGCTTTGCTTAACGAGATCCGTCTCTTCTATCAGTTTTGTATTAAGGCCGCTGATTCCTTCGATAATGGAGCCTGTTTCCCCCTCATCTTTCAGCACCTGGTGCTTGGCCATAACTTCTTTTTCAAGCAAATCATATAGAAATTCAATACTGTCTTTTGTGTCTGACACAATCAGTTCGGTTTCCGCTACTTCTGTTTTTAACAGCAGATCACGGCCGCGGGCCAGCTCTTCTTTTAAAGCTGTTATTTCTTTTTCAATCTGCAAATGGTCCAGTAAATAACCGTCCTGCTTCATCTCTTTATAGCCATGCTCAATTTCAGATAACTGTGCCGGAAGAGTATGATTTACTTCTGCCATAAGCACTGGGATACGGGCCATTTTATGTTCCATGGCTTCCATTTCCGTTTGAATTCCCATCAGCAGCTCTCGGGCTTCAAGGTAGTTGCCGTCTTCTGTTAAATCGGCAAATTTTTCAAAACGTCCGGCAATCACATCCAGCTGTAATTCAAGCACCGAAGCTGCCTGTCCAAACGTATGGCGGTGCGCCAGAAGTTTCTTTTTTGCCTCACGCTGGCGCGTGTGCATTTCCTCGCCTTCAGCCCGGTTCTTTTCTTCACTGCCCACAAGCTGTTCCAGTTCCGCTAAAATAGTATTTACTTTTCTTTCAATCTGATCAAGGCGGCTTTTAATTTCTTTATTTGTTTTTTTAGCGGCGCCAAACCGGAATTTATCGACCTGCTCTTCTGAAGTAAATAGCATTTCGTCAACTGCGGGAATATCAGCAGTTATCACTTCATCCCATTCGGCACGCCATCGGTCAAACAAAGCCTCTGTCTGGCCTGTCATATTAAGACGCTTTACTTTTGCCAGTTCTTCATGGACGGGTCGATGAAGCAGCTCTGTTTTTTTCATATCAAGCTGATCAACCTCAGCTGCGTTTCTTTTTCTGCTCATCATCGTATAAATGAAAAAAACAAGTACGATAATGATCGCTCCAATGACGTATTCCACCATCATAAGCCCCCTCGTAACAACGAATAAATAATTATGTATAGTAAGAAGGCGCCTCATTGCGCCCCTTCGCTCAATTTCGTATAATTTCACTGATATTAATAATAGCACGATTGCTTGCATTTTTGATGGGAACGCATGTTTTTTCAAACAGTTTTCGCAAAAAAATGTCAAAAACATTGATTTTTTCAATGAAAAAGGAGTTTTTTCATATGCTTAGAGACGGACACATCCATACACCTTACTGCCCGCACGGATCAAATGACTCATTAAAACAATATATCGAGCGTGCAATCGAGCTTGGCTTTTCCGAGCTTACCTTTACAGAGCATGCGCCGCTTCCGGAAAACTTTATCGATCCTGCTCCCGCCCGGGACAGCTCCATGCAAAAAGCCGATCTTGAACAATATATCCAGGAAGTTGAAAAAGTGAAAAAGCAGTATGCTTCTTCTTTAACAATCAACACAGGTCTTGAGGTTGATTTTATTGCCGGCTTTGAAAAAGAAACCACTGAGTTTTTAAACGAATATGGTTCTTTCTTAGATGATACCATTTTATCCGTTCATTTTCTTCCAGTAAAAGGCCAATTTGTTTGTATTGATTTCAGCGAAGAAGAATTTGGACGGATCATTAAAGAAGCCGGTTCAATTGAATTTGTGTATAAATTATATTATGATACCGTTTTACAGTCCATCGAAGCGGATCTCGGCCCTTTTAAGCCATCCCGAATCGGCCATATAACTCTTGTGCGCAAATTCCAGCATATGTTTCCATGCACTGAGCCATTTGAGGAGCATATCGACCGCATGCTGCGTGCCGTAAAGCAGGCCGGTTATTCCCTGGACTACAACGGGGCCGGTTTTGTAAAGCCATTATGCCGGGAAACATACCCGCCCGCCCGCATTGCACATGCCGCCCATTCTCTTGGCATTCCGCTCGTGTATGGATCTGATGCACATGCGTCGGCCGGCATTGGGCAGGGGCTGGACCAAATCGACCGTAATTTAATAGAAAGAAGTGTGTAAAATGTTTCAAACTACTCCTTACTCTGGTACAAAAGCAGAACAGTATTCACTTGTAACGAAACAGCTGGAAGCATTGCTTGCCGGCGAAACCAACCAGGTTGCTAACTTGAGCAACGCATCCGCCCTGCTCGGCCAGTTTTTGCCGAACATTAACTGGGCTGGCTTTTATTTAAATGAAAATGAAGAGCTAGTGCTTGGCCCTTTTCAGGGACTGCCGGCCTGCGTGCGTATTCCATTCGGGAAGGGTGTATGCGGCACAGCTGCTGCGGAGGGCAAAACAATGCGGATCAAAGATGTTCATGCTTTCCCCGGCCATATCGCCTGTGATGCCGCTTCACGTTCTGAAATTGTCATTCCTTTAATTAAGGACGGAAAAGTACTGGGTGTTCTCGATATTGACAGCCCCGAAACAAACCGCTTTGATGAAGAAGATGAAAAAGGCCTTGTTCAGTTTGCGGAGGCGCTGATTCGCTTTTTATAAGAAAAGGTTGACACTGATATATACGCGTTATATACTATTCTTTGTGTAAAATAAATGCAGCCTATGTGTTCGCTGTTTAGATCTCATTTTGTTTCTTTATCCGGATCTATAAAACTCCGGAAAAGGGGCATCGTGTAACCCGTTGCTGCAGGGCGATGGTGCATGAAAACAAAATGTGCTGGCAGTTAGTCACACCGGTTTTTATTTTACAACAAAATAAAAACACAAAAGGAGGAGTCATTTAATGGCTCGTTACACAGGTCCAAGCTGGAAATTATCCCGCCGTCTCGGCATTTCACTTAGCGGTACAGGAAAAGAAATTGAAAAACGCCCTTACGCTCCAGGTCCGCACGGTCCGAACCAGCGTAAAAAAGTGTCTGAATACGGACAACAGCTTCAAGAAAAACAAAAACTTCGTCACATGTACGGCGTGACTGAGCGTCAGTTCCGCAACTTGTTCGACAAAGCTGGTAAACTAAAAGGCGTATACGGCGAAAACTTCATGATTCTTCTTGAATCACGTCTTGATAACCTTGTATACCGTTTGGGTCTTGCCCGCACTCGCCGTCAAGCTCGTCAGCTTGTTAACCACGGCCATATCACTGTTAACGGTCAACGTGTTGACATTCCGTCATATCAGGTAAAAGTTGGCCAAACAATTGGTGTTCGTGAAAAATCAAGCAACTTCGCTATCATTAAAGAAGCAGTTGAAGTAAATAACTTCGTACCTGACTACTTGACATTTGATGCTGACAAACTTGAAGGAACTTTCACGCGTCTTCCTGAACGTTCTGAGCTTCCAGCAGAAATCAACGAAGCGCTTATCGTAGAGTTCTACTCTCGTTAATTTAATCGCTTTGGTCGATCCACATAAAACACCAGCCGTTAAATAAATAACGGCTGGTGTTTTTTTGTGCTAAATTCGCTTCTCTTCCCGGGAAGCCAGCTCCCTATATAAAGGAAAGTGAATGACTACAGTTGTCCCCTTTTCTTTCACACTTTCGAAGTGGATCGTCCCTTTGTATTTTTTTACAATATTAAAGCAAATCATTAAGCCAAGGCCGGTCCCTTTGCTTTTTAACGAGTAAAAAGGCGTACCCAGTAATTGAATTTCTGTTTTTGACATTCCGGTTCCGTGATCAATAATTTTAATTTCCACCTCACTTTTCATACGTTTTACCTTTACCAGCACAGGAAGGCCCTCTTTTGACGCTTCTATCGCATTCTTAATGAGATTAATACATAATTGTTTCACTTCTGTTTGGTCAGCTGCAATGCAGCACTCTTCCTCTCCCAGCTCCAACTCAATCCGGTTATCATGCACAAGGCCATACGAATTAAGAAGGCTGACTACACTATAAAGAATTTCCTTTACATTTACTTTTTCCAGGCTGATCTCTTTGTTCGGGGCAGAAATCGATAAAAATTGTGAAATAACCTTTTCTGCCGTATCCAGCTCATCGATCATTAAAGCAAAGTGCTCCTTTGCCTTACGGTCATAGGAGGAGTCCTGTTCGTACAGCTGCAAGAATCCTTTCACTACTGTTAGCGGATTTCTTATTTCATGCGCAACCGCCGCCGCTAGCTGCCCGGCTGTTTTGATTCTCTCGGACTGCTGGATCTGTTCATAATATTCCTGCTGTCTTTTCATGCGTAAATATGTAACATAATAAAGAATAACTAAAATAATCTGGCTTCCTAAAAAGTTGATGACATTCCCGATTAAATCCTGTTTTGTTAAAAGGTATAGTTCACTTTGTTTGCTGAACATAATGTAACTGCACATACTTGTAATAAACAAACTATTTAAAATGAGCGTAAGATAAAAGAGCAGAGAATCAAAGAAAAAGATGGAGAGTGCCGGGATTAAACAAATATATATGAACGTAGACCATGTGCCCGGATATAAAAAGAAAAGAGTATAAAAATAAGCACTCGCTGCAATAAGAATCACAGTTTTCATCGTACGGTTTTTAAAAGCTGGATATAAAAGCAGGCAAAAAGAAAAAGCAGCCAGAAAGAAAGCATGCAAAATAAAAGTTAAATCTATTGCGGCGAAATGTGGATTCCCCCAAAACAGACCTGTTATCATGGCAGCTATAGCTGTACCCGCTCCTATATAATACATTTTTTTAAAGGTAAAATCTGTTTTCATTTTTATTCGTTACTCCCTGTCTTATAATAGACTGCTATTATTTTTTCAGTTAATAAAATACAGTCCTTTCATCGTCTTTTAGTTTATCATAAACAAACATCAAGCCTTTTACCTTTAAGCAAAATGGAGCAGGATTTAAAATTCTTTACCAGTACATTAAATTTTACATATATAAAACGCTTGAAGCTATGCGTGGCGCAAGAAATGACTTTTCATTAAAAAACGGTCTTGAAATGTAAATTTCAAGACCGTTTTTTACTATTTATATTATTGATATTGAATTAAAAAGTATTTCTTTTTTCCGCGGCGGATAACTGTAAAGCGGCCGTCCATTTTATCTTCTTCAGACAGGACGTAAGCCGTGTCTGTTATTTTTTCACCATTAATTGATACTGCCCCATTTTGTACATCTTCGCGTGCCTGGCGTTTTGATGGGGAGATCCTGGCATTCACAAGCAGGTCAACAATATTTGGAAGCTCTCCTTCTACAATATGGCTTGGAACATCTTTAAGCCCCTGCTCGATTTCAACAGCAGACAGCGATTTAATATTCCCGCTGAAGAGCGCTTTCGTAATGTTAATAGCCTGTGTAAGTGCTTCTTCTCCATGAATGAGACGCGTCATTTCTTCGGCGAGCGCTTTTTGCGCTTTACGAAGATGTGCTTCCTCCTTCATAGAGGCCTCAAGAGCATCAATTTCTTCTCTTGAAAGAAAGGTAAAAATCTTTAAATAACGGATTGTATCGGCATCCGCTGTGTTAATCCAGAACTGGTAAAATTCATAAGGAGATGTTTTCTTCGGATCAAGCCACACTGCACCGCTCTCGGTTTTTCCGAATTTTGTTCCGTCTGATTTTGTAACAAGCGGAATTGTAAAACCGAATGCCTGTTCGCCTTCCGGATTCATTTTTCGAATCATCTCAAGACCGGTTGTAATATTGCCCCATTGATCGCTGCCGCCAATTTGCATCCGGCAGTTATGGTTTTTGTGCAGGTAGTAAAAATCCATCGCCTGAAGGATGGTGTAAGCAAATTCCGTAAATGAAATACCGCTCTCCAGCCGTGATGATACCGTATCTTTTGCCAGCATGTAATTAACACCAATGTTTTTTCCAAAATCACGAAGGAAGGTGACAACATCCATTGAGCCGATCCAGTCATAGTTATTAACAAGAATGGCTCCATTGTCGCCTTCTACTGAGAAAATTTTTCCAAGCTGGGCCCGGAGTCCTTCTACATTTTTTTGTACCTGCTCCATTGTCTGCAGTGTACGTTCTTCTTTTTTGCCGCTTGGGTCGCCAATTGTACCTGTTGCTCCTCCCACCAGGACAATCGGCTTATGGCCATGCTTTTGAAAGCGGCGAAGCGTTAAAAACGGCAGTAAATGGCCGATGTGCATACTGTCGGCAGTCGGGTCGACACCGCAGTACAGAGCGATTTTTTCTGTATCCAGCATTTTTTCAATGCCTTCTTCATCGGTCTGCTGGTAAACAATCCCTCTCCATTTCAAGTCTTCTAGCAATTCCATTTTATCCTCTCCTTTTTAAACAGAAAAAGCGCCCCTGCAATCAATGCAGGGACGCTTTTTACGCGCGGTACCACCCAGGCTTGAGAAACTAATGGTTCTCCACTCAATACCGGTAACGACGGCAGACGTCAGCCGCTACTTATCGTTCACGGCGAAAGCTCCGGGAGGTAATTCATCTCGCTGTTTGTGCTTTCTTTCACCAAATGAAAGCTCTCTGGGTAACAGGGACAGCGGACTACTTATTCCGTTCATCGCTTGTTTATTAAATATAAATCACATTGTAGCGATCAATTTCTCCTTTGTCAAACAGAATTTCGCTCCTTTGAAAAAAGAAGGCTCCGCCAGCAGCGGAACCTTATTGTATTTAATCTTCCATTGTTGACAAATCGCCGGTTGGCAGATCAAGCTCCCATGCCTTCAAGACACGGCGCATAATTTTACCGGAACGTGTTTTTGGAAGCTTATCACGAAATTCAATTTCACGCGGAGCGGCATGTGCTGCAAGGCCTGTTTTCACGAATTGGCGGATCTCTTCCTTCAATTCATCCGATTGTTCATAGCCATCACGCAGGGCAATAAATGCTTTAATAATTTCACCGCGAACCGGGTCCGGTTTTCCGATAACACCCGCTTCAGCGATTGCCGGGTGCTCTACCAGCTTGCTTTCTACTTCAAACGGTCCAACACGCTCACCTGCGGTCATAATCACATCGTCAACACGGCCCTGGAACCAGAAATAGCCATCCTCATCCATATAAGCAGAGTCCCCTGAAACATACCAGTCTCCCGGCATAAAATACGATTCGTATTTCGCCTCGTTGTTCCAAATAGCTGCCATCATCGACGGCCAGCCTTTTTTAATTGCCAGATTCCCCATTCGGTTTGGCGGCAGCTCATTTCCCTGGTCGTCTACAATTGCTGCTTTTACACCCGGAATTGGCTTGCCCATTGAACCCGGACGAATATCCATAGCCGGATAGTTACAGATAACCTGCGCACCTGTTTCTGTCATCCACCATGTATCATGAATGCGGAGATCGAAGACTTTTTTGCCCCAGCGGACTACTTCAGGGTTGAGCGGCTCACCGACACTTAAAATATGGCGAAGCGAAGAAAGATCAAATTTCTTTACCACTTCATCCCCAGCTCCCATCAGCATGCGGAAAGCTGTCGGTGCACTGTACCAGACGCTCACTTTGTATTCCTCAATGGTGCTGTACCATGCTTCCGGACTGAAGCGTCCCCCAACAATAACGTTTGTAGAACCTGTCAGCCACGGCCCGAAAATGCCATATGCCGTTCCTGTCACCCAGCCCGGGTCAGCTGTGCACCAGTAGATATCGTCCTCTTGAAGGTCAAGGACCCATTTCGCTGTCTGATACTGCTGAATCATTGCATTATGTACGTGCAAAACTCCTTTAGGCTTTCCAGTTGATCCGGATGTGTAATGAAGCAGCATGCCATCATTACGGTCTACCCATTCGATATCAAACTGCTCTGACGCTTCTTTCCATTTCGACATAAAATCAACATGTTTATCGTCCTCTTCTACACTGTCTCCGACGATAAAGACTTTTTCCAGCTTGGGAAGGTCTGCAGCCGGAATACGACTCAGCAAATCAGGTGTTGTAATAATCATCTTCGCTTCACTGTCCTCAAGGCGGTCGCGGACAGCACCTTCCATAAATGCTTCAAACAACGGCCCGACGATAGCTCCTGCTTTAATCGCCCCAAGCACCGCAAAGTACAATTCCGGCGAACGCGGCATAAAGATAAAAACCCGGTCCCCTTTTTCTACATTTCCATACTCTTTTAATACGTTCGCCGCTTTATTCGTATTGGCTTTCATATCCGCAAATGTGTATTGCTCATTGCGATTTCCATCACGATAATAAAGCGCCACTTTATTTTTTCTGTCAGATTCGGCATGACGATCGACCGCTTCATAAGCTGCATTTACTTTACCCGTTTCAAACCATGAAAATGCTTTTTCAGCTTCTTTCCAGTCAAAAGAGGCATACGTCTCATCGTAACTTGTAAGATTATAATTTCCCTGCACAGCTGATAGCGCTTCCAATTTCATAAACCGATTCCCCCTTATGTATGGTTACTACTCTGCTATTATATAACAACTCATTATTTTTCACAATTTATACAAAATTAAATTTATTACCTTTTTGCTGATTATCCGAAAATTTGGTGAAAACGCTTTATTTTAAGGGCGGTTATGTATAATGTAAAGTATAAAGGATTATAAAGGTGGTGGCCTAATGAAACATTGTAAAACATATTATTCAAAAGAATTCGAAACCCCCGGCGGGACGTTAATGATTGAAGGCCCTGTTTCACCAGAAGCACTGTCTGACTATGAATTTCATGAAGGGCTTGTGGCATTCAGGCAGCCCGGCCAGCAGCAGGCGGCCCTGGTTGAAATTGCAGGCCTCCCGGAAGGTCGTATTATCGTTGCAAGAAAACAGAACATCATTGTCGGTTATGTAACATTTTTGTATCCAGATCCGCTTGAACGCTGGTCGGAAGCAAATCTTGAAAACTTAATTGAGCTTGGGGCGATTGAAGTTGCTTCCGAGTACCGCGGTGCCGGCGTTGGACAGACAATGCTGCGTGTCGCCATGATGGATGATCAAATGGAAGAGTATATTGTGATTACGACTGAATATTATTGGCATTGGGATTTAAAAGGTACCGGATTGAATGTCTGGGAATACAGAAAGGTTATGGAAAAGATGATGAATGCCGGCGGACTTGTCTGGTATGCAACGGATGATCCGGAAATTAGTTCTCATCCGGCAAACTGTCTGATGGTCCGGATTGGGTCGCGTGTAAATCAAGAATCGATTCAAAAATTCGATCAGATTCGCTTTGTGAATCGCTTTATGTATTAAGAAAGGGGAGCTTACGGTGATTATTGAAGAAATAATGAACACCCATATACATACACTTTCACCTGATGATACAATCGCGGCAGCTCTTCAGCTTTGCCGCGACCATAAAATCCGGCATATTCCTATTTTAAATACGGAAGGTATCCTCGCTGGCCTTGTAACAGACCGGGATATAAAAGACGCCACTCCTTCGATCCTTCAAAAAGAAAATGGTGCAGAAGAATTAAATAAACCGCTCAGCCTGATTATGAAAACAGGCGTAATTACCAGTCATCCGCTTGATTTTGTTGAAGATGTGGCAGCCGCTTTTTATGAACATAATATCAGCTGTATGCCGGTCGTAAAAAGCGGTAAGGTAATTGGCATGGTAACCGAAACAGATGTTCTCCATACATTTGTCGAGCTGACAGGAGTCAACCAGCCCGGCTCCCGCATTGAAATTAAAGTTGAGAATAAAGCGGGAGTTCTATTTGATATTTTACAAGTGCTGCATCACCGGCGCGTTAACGTACAAAGTGTTCTTGTTTATCCATACCGCGATACAGAAACACATAAAGTTATCGTTTTGCGCATCCGGACAATGAATCCAGTCGAAGTTATCGATGATTTAAAAAAAGCGGGACATCATGTACTCTGGCCAAATATGCCGGGGCTCCGCCCATGAAGCGCGATGCTGTTTTCGTGTATTCAGATCAGTTATTGCGTTACCGCTTTTCAGAAAATCATCCCTTCAATCAATTCCGCCTTACATTGACGATTGATTTGCTTAAACAGCTTGGAGCGCTTGATGACAGCCAGATTATCGCTCCCCGGATGGCAGCGGATGAAGAGCTCACTCTTATTCATGATCTTGAATATGTAGAAGCGGTAAAAAAAGCGGGGCGCGGTGAGTTGTCTGAATCTGCCGGTGAAGGATACGGTCTTGGCACCGAGGATACGCCCATGTTTAAAGATATGCACGAAGCCAGTGCGTTTCTTGTTGGCGGCACTTTAACAGCCGCTGATCAAGTCATGACCGGTCAGGCAGCACATGCTGTTCACCTTGGCGGAGGACTTCATCACGGTTTTCGCGGCAAGGCTTCAGGCTTCTGCATATATAATGACAGCTCTGTAGCCATAAAATACTTGCAGGAAAAATACAAAGCACGTGTGCTGTATGTGGATACGGATGCCCATCATGGCGACGGGGTCCAATGGTCCTTTTATGATGACCCGGAAGTTGCGACATATTCCATTCATGAAACGGGCCGGTATCTTTTTCCCGGCACAGGCAATGTGAATGAACGGGGGCACGGCCAGGGATACGGATATGCTTTTAATGTTCCGCTCGATGCTTTTACAGAAAATGAATCGTGGCTCGATTCATATGAAAC
This sequence comes from Domibacillus indicus, assembly GCF_000970685.1. Taxonomy (GTDB): domain Bacteria; phylum Bacillota; class Bacilli; order Bacillales; family Domibacillaceae; genus Domibacillus; species Domibacillus indicus. The sequence continues at coordinate 70,657 of NZ_LAJB01000027.1, read as the reverse complement.
AACATTGCGTGAAGTGGCTCATTTTTTTAAACCGGACGTGATCCTGACACAAAACGGCGCAGATGCCCACTATCACGACCCATTAACTCATTTGTCCGCTACAATGGATATTTACAAGCATATTCCTGCACTGGCTCATGAATTGGCTCATGAGTACTGTGATGGCCGCTGGATTGCTGTTGGAGGAGGCGGATATGATATATGGCGTGTAGTTCCGCGTGCCTGGGCCCTTCTCTGGCTGGAGATGACCGAACAACAGCATTTAACCAAATCGTTTCCGAAAGAATGGCCAGCAAAATGGCAGCCGAAAGCGCCTTATCCTCTGCCGGATTCCTGGACCGACCCGGCTGACCTGTATCCAGCTATCCCTAGAAAAAGTGAAATTACAGAAAAAAACAAACTGACAGTCGACAAGCTCCTTTATCCGCTTCGCAGTCAAAAAAAATAACCGGGCAGACACAGCTTATGAATCAGGCTGTGCCTGCCCGGCTTCCTCCTCCCGGTCCGGGTCTGTAATGACAATTTCAACACGGCGGTTTTTTCTTCTGTTTGCTTCTGAAGTATTCGGTGCAATCGGGCGGGTGTCAGCATGGCCTATTGCCGTAAAGCGGGCAGGAGACAAAGCATGCTCTTCTGTAAAATAACGAATAACACGGGAAGCCCGGGCGGCAGATAACTCCCAATTGGATGGATACTGCATGTCCTGAATCGGTACGTTGTCTGTATGGCCTTCTACTTCAATCATATTAGGCAAGTCCCTAAAGAGCGTGCTTGCTTCATCCAAAAAAGAATGAGAGGCATTCATGAGCTCCGCTTCACCGCTTTCAAACAGCAATTGTTCATTTAATACGAGTACAACACCGCGCTCATCACGAACGACATCTGCTGTTTGTTCAAAACCGTTTGTTTTCAAAAAAGTCTTAATTTTTTTATATAACTGATCAAGAGATGCTTCGCCGCCTGCCTTCTGCTGTTCATCCGGATACTCTCCAGGTACAATCGATGGATTTTCGTCAAAGGAATCCTGGTCCCGAAACGATTCAGCGATTGATTGAAATTTTCCTTTATCAATTTGCGACACTGAAAAAAGAAGAATAAAAAAAACAAGAATCAGTGTTACCAGATCGGAAAACGTAACCATCCACCTGGGCGCGCCCGTCGTTTTCGTCGGAATACGGCGCTTTCTCCGCTTCATGCTTCGGCCGCCTTACGCTGTTTCGCTTTTTTCCGGGGCTCGTCCTTTAAAAAAACATTCAGCTTTTCACGCAGCATGCCCGGATTTTGCCCGGATTGAATACCTGCTACACCCTCAATTACGATTTGCCGGTAAAAAACTTCTTCTTCTGTTTTTAATTCCAGCTTGGAAGCAATCGGCAAAAAAACGAGATTAGCCAGCAGCGATCCATAAAGAGTAGTTAACAGGGCAATTGCCATATTTGGTCCCAGAGATGCCGGGTCGTTTAAGTTTTTCAGCATGAGTACAAGGCCAATCAATGTGCCGATCATTCCCCAGGAAGGTGCATACTCCCCGGCTTTTTCGACGATGAGCCTTCCTTTTCGATGCCTCTCTTCAAGCGCATCTAATTCCGCATTTAAAATGTCGACCAGCTCTTCCTGCTCAACTCCGTCAACGGCCAGCAAAATTCCTTTACGAAGAAAAGATTCATCTTCATTTTGAAGATTGGCTTCCAAAGATAAAAGCCCTTCTCTTCTTGCTTTTTCCGACAAATGAACAAGGCGGTTAATAAGAGCAGAAATATCATGAGGCTCTTCCGTAAAGGATTCTTTCATTACATAAAAAAAACGCTTAATATCTTTTAATTGAAAATTAATTAATAAGGCGGCTGCGACGCCGCCGATGACAATTAAAAACGAAGCAAAATCAATAAATGATGCAAACCCTGAAGCGCCGCTATTTGAAATAACGGCAAACGCAACGAGTGTTAAACCGACAGCCATTCCGACCGGTGTTAACATGTCCAGCTTTTTCATTGTATGACATCCATCCTCCGCTTCGTATTATGCTTTTGTTGAACCTCGTTTTTCGATACGATGCGGAAGAACAACGACTGGATTTTCTACCTCTTCTTTGTTCATAAGCTTTGTCAGCAGCCGCATCGCTACAGCACCAATATCATATAAAGGCTGCGCAACTGCCGTTAGCTGCGGACGTACCATCAGCGAAAGCTTTGTTGAATCAAAGCTGACTACTTCAAGATCATCCGGAACCGTCAAGCCGGCGTCCTGGGCTCCGTGAATAACCCCGAGGGCCATTTCATCGTTATAAACAAATACAGCTGTTGGCCGCTCGCCTGCTTCATTCAGCTTTTCCCACGCTTCAATACCCGAATCATACGTATAGTCACCCTCAACCACAAGCTCTTCATCATAAAGTCCCGCTTTATCAAGTGTTTCTTTATAAGCTGCATGTGCATATTCCTTACTGATTACATCGCGGAAAGGGCTTGCTACATAAGCAATACGTTTGTGTCCGCTGTCAATAAGCGACTGAACCACTTCACGCGCTGCTTCTTTATAGTCAATATTTACAGATGCTGTTTTTCCCGACTTTTCGACAGATCCCGCAAGTACTATCGGAACCGGTGAGCGGTCAAACTCCTTAACATGCTCTTCATTAATATGATTGCCCATAAAAATAAGGCCATCAACTTGTTTACCAAGCATTGTTTGGATTAAATGCATTTCTTTTTCTTCATTTTGATCCGAGTTGCTTAAAATAATATTGTATTTATACATAGTGGCAATATCTTCAATGCCACGGGCAAGCTCTGCATAGAAAATATTTGAAATATCCGGGATAATTAAGCCGACTGTTGTCGTTTTTTTGCTTGCAAGCCCGCGGGCAACCGCATTAGGGCGGTAGCCAAGACGCTCAATAACATCATTTACTTTCTTTCGTGTGGCGGGTTTTACATTTGGATTTCCATTCACTACGCGTGAGACGGTTGCCATCGACACGTTTGCTTCTCTTGCTACATCATAAATCGTAATATTCATCTGATAGTTGCTCCTTTTCGTTTCTTTCTCTCTATATTAACGAAAAAAGGCTCCTGTGCAAACACAGGAGCCTAAATTTTATGCTTTTACCGGAACAGATTTTAAAATCTCATCATAAAATTCATCAAATTGTTGCAAATTCATTTGCTGTGCCGCATCAGACAGAGCAACTGCCGGGTCAGGATGGACTTCCGCCATAATCCCGTCTGCCCCGATTGCAATTCCTGCTTTTGCTGCTGGAAGAAGAAGATCACGCCGTCCCGTTGAATGCGTCACATCAACAAAAACTGGAAGATGCGTTTCCTGCTTCAAAATTGGCACCGCCGTGATATCGAGCGTGTTGCGTGTTGCACGTTCGTATGTGCGGATACCACGCTCACAAAGGATCACTTGATCATTTCCCTGGGCAAGAATGTATTCAGCAGCGTTGATAAATTCGTCAATTGTTGCTGCCAGGCCGCGTTTCAGCAGGACAGGTTTCTTAACAGAACCCGCTGCTTTTAACAATTCAAAGTTTTGCATATTGCGGGCGCCGATTTGAATAACATCAATATAATCGCAGGCTGTTTCGATATCGGCCGGATTAACAATTTCGCTGACAACGGCGAGATCGAATTCATCCGCCACGCGCTTCAATATTTTTAACCCTTCCAGGCCAAGGCCCTGGAAGTCATAAGGCGATGTACGAGGCTTATAAGCACCGCCGCGGATCATTTTTAGCCCTTTGCCTTTAATAGATTTTGCCACTTCTGCTACCTGCTCATAGGATTCTACCGCACACGGACCAAAAACAAATGTTACATTGCCGTCACCTACTGCATGTCCACGAACAGTAACGATTGTATCCTCCTGCTTCTTTTTACGAGAAACAAGCAGTGCTTTACGGTGATCATCCTCTTGAAGCTCAAGGCCCGCTTTAAATATTTCTTTAAAAATATGTTCAACAGTGGAACGTTCAAACGGTCCATCGTTTTTTTCTAATAAATTGTTTAACATAGAACGCTCGCGGACCGGATCGTAACGGTTGACACCTTGTTTTTCTTTCACGCGCCCAATTTCCTGCACAAGCTCCGCGCGTTCGTTAATTAGTTTTAACAGCTGTACATTCATTTCGTCTACTTTATTTCTTAGCTGTTCTAATTCCTGGTTGCTCACATTCCTCATCCTTCCGCAAGTAAATAATCAAATTCCCCTCAATTAATAGAAAAAAATCGCTTTTATAGAGCAGGCGATTTATCTTTTGTGGGCTATTACGATTATTATAAATCATATATTCTGAAAAGTCACGAAGTTTTTACTTTATTTCTTAAACGCTTTTAAGCGCTAAAGTATATAAGGAAAGGAAAATCCGGATTTACTCCGGATTCTACTGCACCGATATAAGCTGGTCTTTTGTAATTTTCCAATGCGATTCGTTCCATTGCGCCTTTCCATCGGTAAAGTAAATTACCTGCGGAGATTCGTGTCGAATATTTGTTATTTGAGCAATATGATTGGATAATTCCCGTGATTCCTGAACCGCTAGATAGACCCCTTTCTTGTCAAAAGAGGGATCTTCAACGAAAGATTGATATTGACTATAAGCAGCCGCGCTTACCGGACATGTAGTGCTGTGTTTTAGTAGAAAGAATGGTTCATTGCTTTCAACAAGTTCTTCAAATTCGGCGATATTAGTAATTTTCTGCATGTTTATAGCTCCTTTTCAATGTGAAAAGCCGGAACAAGTCCGGCTTCAGGCTGTGATTGATACCTTTTTATTTTCTGTACTATTGCCCAAGCACAGATTTGGCTCTTTGTTACTTGTTATTAGGTTTTTTATTTTGGCTGCTGTTATTGCTATTGTTATTAGTATTGTTCATTTTGTTATTGTTACTGTTGTTTTTATTGCTGTTGTTATTGTTTTTATTAATATTGTTGTTAGTATTGTTGGCTCCGCTGTTTAATCCGCCGTTTTTCTTTGATTCGTTGACCCCTTTATCAACCGGATCTACCCAGCCTGCTGATGTAGCCGTTGAGGAAGCATCACTGCTTTGGCCGGAATTGTTTTTTGCTTTTTCCGCTTCATCAAATGCTTTTTTTGTTTCATCAAGCTTTGTTTTTGCCGTATCGGCTGTATTATCGACAGTGTCTTTTACCGCATTGGCGACAGTGTCCACTGCTGATTTAGCTTTTTCTTTTCCGTCTTCTGCATTTTGCGAGCTTTCTTCAGAGCTGTCAGAGGACCGCATTGATTTTACTTTCCCCATAATAGCCGTTGACTTTTCCTGCACCGCGCTGGTCAGGCTTGAAGTTTTTTCTTTTGCTGTTCCGGTCAGGTCGCTTGCCCGTTCCTTTAAAGATCCGGCTTGAGTGTTTAAATCGCCGCGAAGCTCCAAGCCTGATTTGGGTGCCATCATTAACGCAGCACCCGCGCCAATCACCGCTCCAAATAGGGCTCCCAGCAAAAAGTCTTTTGTGTTCATTGTTTCTTCATACGAGTAACGGTCTGAGTTAAGATCAAAGCTGTCATACTGGGATTTTTGAGGAACCGCATATTGAGCCTGCCTCGATGGGTTTACCCCGTTATTTTTAATGTCAAATTGATCGTATGTGTTTTTATTTCTCATAACTAAAACGCTCCTCTTTTTTTATTCTTTTTTAATGGCTGTTTTTATAAGCTGGAGCAGGAAGAGCTTCTTGGTTCATAGCCGATGAAGGTGGTGTTTCCGTCTTCTGCTTGTCTTGCTTGAATTTATCGACCATTTGTTTTACCACATTCCCCCACTGAACAGCCTGAGAAATTTTATACTGGTTTTTTTCCACTTGTGAAGCAACCGTAGTTGTCACTTTTTTCAATGAATGATTTAAATTATGAACAGATGAACCGACATCTTTAACAGCATATACAACTGTATTGAGCTGTTCGGTTTTATGCTGTACATCTTCTGCGAGAGCATTTGTTTTATGTAACAGCTCTGCCGTTTCCGCTGTCACATCTTTTAACTGCCCTTCCAGGCGGTCTACTGTACGGGACAGCGTGTCAAGCGTATTGTCGACGGATTTTAATGTTTTGGACAAGTTAAGAACCAAAATTAGAAACGCGATCGCCGCGACAGCCGCGCTTAAGTAAAGAATAATTTCCACTCCGGGACACCTCCAACATTTGTTTATGTAATAAAATTACCCAGCGCCTATAATTATAAACACTATTTTTATTATTTCTTTTTTTACAATAAAATCTCCTCCTTTTTGCACAAAATTTCGGGAAACCTTACAATAAAAAGGATGAGGAGGAGGATTTTGATGAAAGATTCGCGTATTCAAACGCTTGCATCCAATTTAATTAATTATTCCTGCCAAATTCAGCCGGGCGAAAAAGTGCTGATTGAAAATTTCGGGCTGCAGCGTGAGCTTGTTACCGCTCTTGTAGAAGAGGCCTACAGGGCGGGGGGATGGCCGTATGTACTCTTAAAAGACTACCGGGTCGACCGGTCGCTGTTAATGGGTGCTCAAGAGGACCAATATGAGTTAATGGCTGATTTTGAGGCAAATGTAATGAAGGAAATGGATGCTTACATCGGCCTTCGTGCCGGCGATAATATTAATGAACAGGCAGATGTTCCCGCCGAGAAAATGAAAATCCACGGCAATACAATTGGAAAAAAAGTTCACCGTGAAATCAGGGTGCCCAAAACTAAGTGGGTAGTGCTCCGCTACCCGACTTCATCAATGGCACAGCTTGCCAAAATGAGCACGGAAGCGTTTGAGGACTTCTATTTTGATGTATGCAACCTTGATTACAGCAAAATGGATGCGGCAATGGAGCCGCTTGTAGAATTGATGAATCAAACGGATAAAGTTCAGCTCAAAGGGCCTGGAACTGATTTAACCTTTTCAATTAAAGATATTCCGGCTATTAAATGTGCCGGCCGCTTAAATATTCCAGATGGAGAAGTGTACACGGCTCCTGTACGCGATTCGGTTAATGGAGTTATTTCGTTCAATACTCCTTCTCCCTACAACGGCTTTACTTTTGAAAATGTGAAACTGCGGTTTAAAAACGGCAGGATCATTGATGCGTATGCAAATGATGTTACACGTATCAACGAGATTTTTGACACAGATGAAGGAGCACGCTTTATTGGAGAATTTGCCATCGGCGTCAATCCGTACATTCTCCATCCGATGCAGGACATCCTTTTTGATGAAAAAATCGACGGCAGCTTTCATTTTACACCGGGTGAATGTTATGACGATGCTTACAACGGCAACCATTCCAATATCCACTGGGATATGGTTAACATTCAGCGCCCTGAATACGGCGGCGGTGAAATATGGTTTGACGGTGTGCTGGTCCGCAAAGACGGACGTTTTGTACTGCCAGAGCTGCAAGGGTTAAATCCAGAAAACTTAAAGTAAACAAAACGCCCCTGCCTGTATTGGCAGGGGCGTTTCTTATTAAGCAAGCTCTTCTTCGTAAGCTGCCTGGAATTTTTGAATGTCACCTGCGCCCATAAAAATAAGGACGCCGTTCTGATGCTCTTTTAAAACAGCAGTGCCGTCTTCTTTTATTAATTGCGCACCCGGGATTTTTTCCTGCAGATCTTCTATTGTTAGCTTGCCGTGGTTTTCACGGGCGGAACCAAAAATATCACACAAATAAACAGCGTCTGCTTTGTTCAGGCTGTCTGCAAATTCATCCAGGAACGTTTGTGTCCGGGAAAAAGTATGCGGCTGAAACACTGCAACAATTTCACGCTGAGGGTATTTTTGGCGCGCTGCATTAATGGTAGCGCGTATTTCAGTTGGATGATGCGCATAATCATCAATCAGCACCTGCTCCCCGGCCTGCTTTTCAGAGAAACGGCGTTTTACACCTGAAAATGTCATCAGGCGTTCTTTTACAATGTCTGTATCAATTTCTTCGTAGTGGCAAAGACCAATTACAGACAATGCGTTTAACACATTGTGTTCTCCATAGCCGGCAATGCGGAATGTGGCATAAAATTCATTTCGGACAAACACATCAAATGTTGTTCCGTTTTCGTCAAAGGACGTATTACGGGCCTGAAAATCATTTTCTTCACCAAAGCCATAAAAAACAACCGGTACATTCGCCTGGATGCCCTGCAAATATTCATCATCCCCGCAGGCAAAAATAGCTTTTTTCACTTGCATCGCCATTTGCTGGAACGCAGACAAAACATCCTGTACATCAGCAAAGTAATCAGGATGATCAAAGTCGATATTCGTCATAACCGCATAATCAGGAGAATATGAGAGGAAGTGGCGGCGGTATTCACACGCTTCAAATACAAAATACTCCGCATCTTTTGCTCCCCGTCCGGTTCCATCGCCGATTAAATAAGACGTTGGCGCTGCACCGCTTACTACGTGTGACATAAGGCCAGTGGTTGACGTCTTTCCATGCGATCCTGTAATCGCTACACTCGTAAAATTTTGAATGAAATCTCCTAAAAACGTGTGATAGCGGACTACCGGAACTTCTATTTCTCTGGCCCGCTTAATTTCTTCATGGTCATCACCAAACGCATTTCCCGCAATAACGGTCATGCCTTCTTGAATATTGTTTTCATTAAATGGCAAAATTAAAATGCCTGCTTCTTCAAGCGCTTTTTGTGTAAAGAACGTTTTTTCTACGTCTGATCCCTGGACATCATATCCTTTATCATGAAGAATATGGGCAAGGGCGCTCATTCCAGAGCCTTTTATACCAACAAAATGATAGGTTGTCATCATTAAACCTCCAGCATTCTCTAGCCTTTTACATGTAGTATATGTAGTGCCGCTTCATTTGAAACGGATGGCAGTCAATCATTGCATTTGTTCATTATATCACTTTTTTTAAAAAGTGACTATTCTTTGGAAAAACCGGTGCAAAAGCACCGGCTTATTGATTGGATTCCTCCAAATAAGCAAGAAATTCTTCTTCTGAAATGAGAACCTCCCGCGGCCGGCCGGCCCGCTGGCCGGATACAAGCCCCTTCTCTTCCATCATTTCAATTAAGCGCGCCGCTCGATTGTAGCCGACTTTTAAGTTCCGCTGCAGCATGGAGGTGGAAGCCCCTCTTTGACGGACAACGAGCTCGCATGCTTCCTGGAACAGCTCATCTTCTTCCTCGTGAAGAGCCGCTTTTTGAAGCAGCTCTTCCTGCTGAAATAAATATTCAGGCTTTTGCTGCTGGCTGACAAAGCGGACGGCTTCGTCAATTTCTTCATTTGTAACGAATGTTCCCTGCAGACGGACCGCTTCACTCGCTCCATTGCCAAGATAAAGCATATCACCCTTGCCAAGCAGTTTCTCCGCGCCGACCTTGTCTAAAATCGTGCGTGAATCAATTTGTGAAGAAACTGAAAACGCAATTCGCGTTGGAATATTAGCTTTAATCAGGCCCGTAATAACATCAACCGATGGACGCTGTGTAGCCACAATTAAATGAATTCCACAGGCCCGCGCTTTCTGGGCAATCCGGCAGATGGACTCTTCTACTTCACCCGGAGCCATCATCATAAGATCCGCCAGCTCATCAATTACAATAACAAGGTAAGGCAGATGCGGTTCGTTAAACTCCGACTCGCTTACTTTTACATTATACGATGCCATGTCCCGTACACCCGCATGAACAAACAGCTGATAGCGGCGCTCCATTTCTTCTACCGCCCATTTAAGCGCTGCTGTTGCTGCTTTTACATCTGTAATAACCGGGCTCGCTAAATGCGGAATGCCGTTATAAGGGGTAAGTTCAACCATTTTGGGATCAATCAGCAGCAGCTTTAACTCATGCGGTGCTGATTTGTATAAAAGGCTTACCAAAATAGAGTTAATGCAGACACTTTTTCCGGATCCCGTGGCCCCTGCAATTAATCCATGGGGCATTTTCTGCAAATCGAGCACAACCGGATTTCCGGCAATATCGAGACCAAGCGCTGAAGCCAGCGGTGAGGAGGCCATCTGGAAACTGCTGTGCCCGATAATTTCACTAATAAATACCGGCCGGCTTTTTTCATTAGGCAATTCAATGCCGACAACCTGTGTTCCCGGTATAGGAGCTTCAATCCGGATCGTCCGCGCAGCAAGGCTGCGTTTAATATCATCTGTCAAACTAACAATTTTGCTTACCTTTACACCAATTGACGGCGTTACCTCGAAGCGCGTAATAGACGGGCCGGTCGTCACGCCTGTAACACGGGCATCGATATTAAAGCTTTTTAATGTCTCATTTAATAGCGCTGATTTTTCCTGTACCCATGTATCGTCTGCTGCTTTTTTAGCAGGAGGCGTTAAAAATGACAGCGGCGGCCGAACAGCTTTCGCTTCTTGAACCGGCGAAACTGGCGGAAGCGTTTGTTCTTTTTTTACGGTTTCTTCCAGACTTTCTTTTGAAACTTCTTTCGGCTCTTCTTTCAAGCCGCCTTTTAAAGCGGATGCTGGCTGTTGCTTTAAAGCCGGCCTGACCATTTTTTCACGGTCTTTTTTCAGCATTACCACATTAAATGGCGAATGGCGCCGCTCCCGTTTTTTTTCTGGCTGTTCAGCCGGCGGCGGAAGCTTGCTGCTTTCACCATGAACAGATGGCGGCTTTTCTCTTAACAGGGATGGCTTTTCTGAAACAATCGGTTCCTCTTCTCGATGAATGGCTTTTTGACGTTCAGCCGGCCGCTTTGACTGCTCTTTTGTAAACAGCAAAAGCGGTTCATTCGCTTTTTCGCGCTCTTCACTGCGGACGGTCCGCGCATCTTCTTTAGCCGGACGGGCCCGGAATCCATAAATCGGTGATGGAATTTCTGTCGGTTTAAATGGACGCGGTGCTATACCTGACACAGGCGTATACACCGGTTTCTGTGAATATTCATTGGCTGAAGGTTCAGCCGGAAATGGCTGGTCTGACTCAGTCCGGTTTGAACGGTTTCGCCGGCGCGGCGCCTCTTCATGGCTGTTTCGCTTTAGGGTTGGATACCGATACGCAACACGCGTTGAAATTTGCTGAACAGATGGAATAACAGGGATTGACTGTTTTTGCACAGCAGGCGCAGAAGGCTCTGGTCGTGCTTTCTCTGCCGGTTTCCGTTCGACTTCTTCTTTTTTATTATCGAGTTCTGTCTCGTCTTCTTCAATAATTTCAATTTCTTCTCTAAAATAGGAGAGAATTTTTTTAAACATACTCATTCATAATCACTCTTTCTCCTTGAAGTCTTTTTCATTGTACCAACTATCCGCGATTTGTTAACAGCAAAACGAAATTTTGGGAAAATAGATGGGGATGAAAAAGAACCGTCCCGCAAAGAAGTCAGTCTTTGTGCGGACGGTTTTTGGCCAGAATAAATACAGGCTCAAGGTGCCCGTCTTCATAAATAAAAGAAAGAGCAGTAATCGGCACGCGGCCGGCTGCAAAGAAACTCATCGCCATCTGAGCCAGAACGTCATAGCCTGTTTCATTTCGAATGTCACCAATAATAAGCACATCTCCATGAGGAACAGAAACCGTCATAGCTCCTTCCACTTTCTCGCTCATTTCCTTTAAAAACTTTTCATTTAATATTCGAGTGGCATCATAGCCGTCATTTGTATTTAAGAAATAAAACACATTTCCGGCCACCGTGTCTTTTTTCATTTCAACCGGCAGGGAACGGAGATTGAAGCGGGCAATTTCTCTGATCTGCTCTGCTGTCCAGTTCTCTTTGGCCATGAGCTTTTCATCAATCAGGCGGTACGTGGTGCCCAGATCCAGCGCATAATAAATACGGGTTTCCGCCGTATGCTCGTCCCAAAAAAGCGGTACGCCTTCTTCTGCTTCAGCTGGAAATGAAGCAGACCGAATAACTGGAAAAATCCGTTTTTCTTTTTCTTCTTTTATACCCGCACCGTCAAAAGCATTAAGTGCTTCGTTTACATAATAAACCGTTTCTTCCGCCGCTTTTTCAACATTGCCTTCAAATTTAGCCAGGATACCGCCAAGCGCTACTGTGACTCCTTTTTTCGTCTCACTGTTTTCAATGCGCATTTCTTCTTTTTCACGGTCAAAGAAAAGAGAACGGTTCGGCTGCTGCAGCGCTTTTTCAAGCGCTCGTTTTAGTTTTAAGGTAGACATCTAATTCCTTCTTTCCATTAGTATTGCTTAATTGTCTCAGCGGTTGTTTTATCCATTGTTGAAACAAGCCGGACAAGCAATTCTTTTGCTGCAAGATAGTCATCCGTATGAATAATAGAGGAATGTGTATGAATATAACGTGAACAAATCCCAATCACGGCGCTTGGCACTCCTCTTCCCGTTGTATGAACGCGCCCCGCATCTGTCCCGCCCGGCGAAACAAAGTATTGGTACGGAATATGATGAGATTCTGCCGTGTCAAGCACAAAGTCACGTATACCGCCGTGTGTTACCATCGACCGGTCAAAAATCCGAAGCAATACACCCTTGCCGAGCTGTCCGAATTCATTTTTATCTCCCGAAGCGTCGTTGGCTGGACTTGCATCAAGTGCAAAAAAGATGTCCGGATTAATTAAATGAGCCGCTGTCTGTGCCCCCCGAAGGCCTACTTCTTCTTGAACAGTCGCTCCAGAATAAAGAATGTTCGGCAGCATTTTTCCATCCAGTTCTTTCAACAGCTCAACCGCCAGTCCGCATCCATACCGATTATCCCATGCTTTTGCCATAATCTTTTTAGGATTGGCCAGCTCGGTAAAAGGTGAAACCGGCAAAATAGATTGTCCCGGCTTAATTCCAATGGATTCAGCATCCTCTTTATTATCAGCGCCAATATCGATCTGCATATTTTTAATTTGCATGGGCTTATTCCGCTGGTCTTCCGTTAATAAATGCGGAGGCGTCGAAGAAATAACACCTTCAATCGGTCCGTTTTGAGTATAAATCCTCACCCGCTGGGCAAGCATGGTCTGGTTCCACCAGCCGCCAAGCGTTTGAAAGCGGACCATGCCGTTCTCTGTGATAGCGGTGACCATAAAAGCCACTTCATCCATATGCCCTGCAACCATAACGCGCGGCCCCTTTTCCTCGCCATTTTTCACGCCGAACAGGCTGCCCAGGCTGTCTTGTATAATGGAGTCTGCATATGGCTCCATTTCTTTTTTCATAAATGCGCGCACCGCATGCTCATTTCCCGGTGCGCCTGGCAGCTCTGTCAGTGTTTTAAATAAATTTTTCGTTTCTTGATTCATTTATTTTATTCCTCCCGCTTTTTTCTTTCGTTCATTATACCGAAAATCTCCGTATGGGTGGAATGAAGCGCATTTTAGTTTTCTTCATTTTCAACTTCTTGTATACTGTAGTGGAGTGCAATCTATTAGATAAACAGGGGGTTTCTATATGTTGAAACGTAGTCGAACTGCTTTTTTGATTGGTGCTGCCGCAGGTGCAGCTGCCACCGTTTTGATTCAAAAGCAAACATCCGAGGCCATGAATATCCCGCCTGAAAAAGTATTAAAAAAAGTAAAAGATATTTTTAAACAAAATGGCCCAGTCGATGGTTCGTGGATTCAAATGAAACCCGAGCAAATAAACAGCAATGGCTTCCCGGCGCTTGTTTATAAAGGCGGTATTTCACGTCCAGGCGAAAACGGAAATGAACAATTTGAGTTTTCCGCTGATGCTAAAACCGGCACATTGCTGCAGGTTCAGCCCGTATAACTTAGAAAAATCCCAAACGGAACACATCCATTTGGGATTTTATTTATGCGCGGGGCTGGAATTTTGCTTCTGACCGGTAAATACGCTGTCCTTTAGCAGAAAACTTCTCTTCATATTCAGTCATCACATTGCCTTCAAAGCCGCTATTATGCAAATCCAGGCTGACAAACGTTAAAAGCATGCCGTACTCTGAAAAGCTTTTTAAAGAAAATTCAAATAAGCCCTGATTATCGGTTTTAAAATGAACTTCTCCGCCTTCCGGCATAAGTGATTCATACAGGCTTAAAAATGTTTTGTATGTTAAGCGCCGCTTTGCATGCCGGGTTTTCGGCCATGGATCGGAGAAATTCAAGTAAACCCGCTTCACTTCTCCTTTTTCAAAATAGTTCATCAGTTCGGCCCCATCCACATTCAAAAGCTTCAGGTTCGGCAGGTCCGCTTCAATCAAGCGGTCAAGCGCCGTAATAATAACACTTTCATACAATTCAATTCCAATATAATTAACGTCAGGGTTCTGTCTGGCCATCCCTGTAACAAACTGCCCTTTTCCGGTTCCTACTTCAATATGGACCGGGTTATTATTGCCGAAAATCTCATTCCAGCGCCCTTTTGCTTTTTCAGGTTCCGGGATAACATACTGCGGATAAGCACTGATCTTTTCCTGTGCCCACGGCTTATTTCTTAAACGCATCTTGCTTGTTCTCTCCATTTCCAAATAAATTATACTCTACTTCCAGAAGCTGGTTCAAAGAGGCAAGCCCACGGTTCATATCATGGAAACGTGTTTTTTCCCGGTTCCATTCGATTGATGAAAGCATCTGGGCAGCCGCATACCATTTCATACGGTGAAAGAAATCCGGTGTTAATGACAATCCATATTGGGCAAGCCAGGAAGTCCAGTTCTCTGGTTGTACATACCCAAACAGCAGGGTGCCGATATCCATTGCCGGATCCGCAATCATTGCTCCATCCCAGTCAATTAAAAACAATTCATCCTGATCAGACAGAAGCCAATTGTGGTGATTCACATCTGTATGGCAAACAACGAATTGACAATCCGGCACACTCGGCAATTCTGTTTCTAAAAAGCGAAGCGCTTCTGCCACAATCGGATGGGCCGAAACCAGGTTTATCTGGCTGCGGATATCGTCCAGTGTTGCTTCCGGCAGGACTGGCTGTTTGCCAAGCCGTTTAAGCATGTTTAAAAGCGGCCTGGATGAATGTATTTTTCCCATGAGGCGGGCCACACGGTCTAATTCCATTTCTTCAGGTCCAAGCTCTCTTCCATTCATCCAATGCTGTGCGGAAATAACATCCCCGTTTTCAAGACGCTTTGTCCAAACAAGCTTCGGGACAATTCCTTCGGCTGAGAGCATGGCAAGAAATGGAGAAGAATTCCGTTTTAAAAACAGTTCTTTTCCAGCATGCCGTGCAAAAAATGCTTTTCCTGTCATACCGCCAGCAGGCATTATTTCCCAGTCTCTCCCAAGAAAGTGTTCCACCAAACTCACCTTTTCATAAAAAAAAGACAGCAGCCGCTCCGAAAAACAATCGCTGTCTTTTTTATTGCTTTTATCGTTCACTCATTGTATGAAGTATTGTAACATGAAATTGCACTTTCGACCAGTTTCTTTCTCAAACATTCTACCGGACAAAAACGGCACAGCTGTGCGGATCTACTGCCGCATTAGCCAATCCTGTTTTAATAGGCGTTGTTCCTGCCTGCGTATCAGATACAATTTGAGCCCATTTTTCTCCTTCCGGCAGTATAAAGCTTGAAGACGTTCTGCCTGCATTAAAGCTGACCACTATATCGCCCCACTCTCCGTACGCCCCAACGTCCTTCAGCCAAATCGTCAGGGTATCAGAGTTCGATGGCCATTTCATAATATGATAGCAAATGGCTTCTTCTGTTCTTATCCGGAAAGCGCCTGTTGATTTCCGAAGCTCAATCAGTCCTTTTACGTACGTAACGTGATCAATAAATTCACTGCGGCGGCGCCAGTCCATTTGATTAATCATATCGGAGCTTGTATAGCTGTTTTCAACACCATATTTTGTCCGGCAGAATTCCTGGCCGGCATGCAGAAAAGGAATCCCCTGCGAAAGAAGTACAAACGCTGTGGCAAGCAGGTGCTTTTTCTTATTTATTTCTGTATCCCCCGGAAAACATGCTTCAAGTTTATCCCACAGCGTATAGTTGTCGTGGCACTCCACATAATTAACAGATTGTGCCGGTGAATGAAACAGCCGTTCAATGCCCGCGCAGCCAACATTCGCGGTAAACGCTGCAAATGCCTGGTCCAAAAGCTGGCTGTTGCCAAATGCAAACCCCGGTTCAAACAACTGAAAGGTGCTTCCTTTTATTGAATCGCGAAACCGGTCATTAAAGAAAGCAACGTCCTTTAAGGCTTGTTCATTTCGAATAATTGATTTCTTCTCAGAGGGCAGAGCTGTATTTAAATCCCAGCCTTCTCCTAAAACAACCGCACCCGGCTTCTTGCGGCGAATGCATGCTTCAGCCTGCTGCATTGTTTCCGTGTCTATGAGGCCCATTAAATCGAAACGAAAACCATCGATGTTATAAGCATCCAGCCAGTACTGAAGTGAATCAAGAATAAATTTACGGCCCATTTTCCGCTCCGTGGCAAAATCGTTTCCGCAGCCAGAACCGTTAGACGGCATGCCATCCGGCCCCTGGCGGAAAAAGTAACCTGGAACAAGCCGTTCAAACGAAGAAGTTTCACGGACAAATACATGATTATAAACAACGTCCATAATTACCCGCAGCCCTTTTTCATGAAAGGCTTCGATCATTCGTTTCAGCTCAACTGACCGTGCATACAGGCCGGCGGGATCTGTACTGAAGCTGCCTTCAGGGACGTTAAAAAACAATGGATTATAGCCCCAGTTGTAATTAACGGAAAAATCAAGATCCGATACACCAAAATAATCAAAAAATGGCAGAAGCTCTATATGTGTCACACCAAGTGAAGCCACATAATCCAGCCCCGTCGGCTGGCCGTCCGGACTTTGCGTCCCTTCCTCCGTCAGGCCCAGGTACATTCCCCGGTTCGTAATTCCGCTTTCCCGCTGGCTTGATAAATCGCGAATGGAAGCCTCGTAAATAATCGCATCAAGCGGTGATGAAAAGGGGGGAAGGTGATGCTGCGGCACCTTCATTTTTTCATCGTCCACGACACGGGTCCACTCACTGTGGACCGACACCATTCTGGCATAAGGATCGACCGCTTCATGCCAGACATTATTGATCCGCACCTGGTAGTGATAAAAGTATCCTTCTGCGTCTTCTTCCAATTCTGCCTCGAATGTCCCGGAAGGACCTCTTGTCATTGTCATATAGCGGAGCGAGCTGTCAGCTGTTTCTTTAAACTTTACAAATGCTTCTGTTGCGGTAGGAGCCCACAGCCGGAAAAATGTTTTATCTGGGGAATACTGGCTGCCAAGCTCCCCTTCATAATAAAATAATTGATCAAATTCTTCGGTCCGCACTACACCGCCGATTTGTAAGTCAGTGCGCATCAGCCGTTCATCTAAAATAACATGCTCCCGCCCGAATTCCGGCATTTCTTTTACCCGGCATGTATACTTGACCATTGCATCAAACTCTTTTACATCTACAATATCCATTTTTGTCACATTGCCGCCGCTTTCAATATAAAAGACAGATGACTTTCCTGAATAATAATGAGTCGGCAGTAAAACAGCCACTTCGGTTAACGTATCTAAATAAGCGTTAAACGGACGAGTTGAAATCATTTAAAGCTCCTCCTCCCATTCTGGGCGGCGTATACTGACTGTATCCGCATGAGCAAGCAGCGTTCTTGCTGCTTTTAACTGGATCGTTTTAAGTGGTGATGATAAATGCCTCATCTCGTCAAACCAGCGAGAAAATTCGCGTTTATCAATATAGTGTATGTCCGCGGGCGCTGCTGGATCATCAATGTAGCCATTGCGGGATACCACCGCTTTTCGGACCGGCATATCAATCTGGTCACGCCCAAGCAGTTTTTTAACAATTGTTTCTGCTCGTGCGAGCGGCACAGCCGGGCTTAATACTTTCGATTCCGCTTCTCCAAAACGCTTTTCCCAAAATCGCTCCGGCGACCCTATAAAAACAGCTTCGTCCTGCTCTTCTAAAAACGTCAGACACCACACATGCAGCGGGGTAATAATGATAACGTCAAGTTCAACCACTGCTTTTTGAAAACGAAAAACCGGTTCGTATAAAATAAGAAATGTATCCGGAAGCCTCTTCAGCAAAAACCTCAGCTGCTCATCTACATAATATTTATGATCAAGGGGTGACTGGTGTAAAAGCGTGGAACTCGCCCACTTAATCTGGAACGTAAACATTTTATCAAGAAACGCTTTTTTCACATCTTCCTCTGTTTTTAAATACAGGGATTCTGTATGATTGATGGAAAACAAATTTTCCTCTTCTTCCAGTGCCACGGGATCAGGTTCTGTTTCCGCCTGTTTTTCTTTTTTTGAAAATAGTCCTCGAAACAATGACTGCTTTTCTTTCGGTTCTTCCTCCAGCAGCCAGTTTTCCTGCTCATCCGGCTCTTTACTTATTGAGCCGGCATTTTGATGATACCCTTCCCAGTTCGCATAAAACTTCTCCCACTCCTGTTTTTTTAATCGAACATACTGGGCCGGATAATGAAATACATCATTTTCATATCTGGATATATAGTTTTGCAGTTTAATCAGTTGCCCCATAGCTCATATCCTCTCCTGGCTTTTTTAATCGGCATGACCATTTCTTTTTATATTTCGGCACAGTGGAGGTGTTTGTTTCGTATAAAGCCACTTCCGTTACAAAGAAAGAAGGCCAAGCCGGCAGCTCCGGCAGCACAAATGGCTGCTGCCCTGTCCATTTTCGTGCCGTTGTAATATGCGGCCGAAATGGTTTATCGTCTATATTGATTTCCAGCTTTCTGCAGGCTTTGCTCACTTCTTTCTGCATTTGAAAAAGAGGAGCCGGCTCGTCCGTTCCAACCCAAAAAATCCGGGGGGAGGATGCCTTGCCAAACGTGCCAAAAGAGACCAGCTTCAGCGGAAAAGCGGGAATATCGCTCAGTTTTTCATCAATAAGACCGCAGGCTTCTTCAAGGACAGATAATTTGGCCGCTCCTGCAAAAGCTAATGTCAGATGGTAATCTTCTTGATGAACGAGCCGCTTGAACGGATCATTGCGCCGCTTCATTTCATCAGCGATCATTTTTTTTATATGATCAGGAAGAACAATAGCGAAAAAATAATGTGGCTGCATTTTGAATCATCCTTCTTTCGGTCCATTATTCTTTTTAGTTTACCAAAAACATAAAAGAAAAGCCGGTCATTTTCACTCAGTGTATTTTCATTGGAATCGGCCGGATAATATGATTTAATGAAAAAACAGAAAGGGTGGCAATGTATGAAGGTCGTCAACAATATAGCAGATTTAATTGGTGATACACCCCTGGTTAAATTGCAGCATTTATCTCCGGAAGACGGGGCGGATGTTTATGTAAAGCTGGAATTTTATAATCCGAGCAGAAGTGTAAAGGACCGGGCTGCTTATAATATGATGCTGGAGGCAGAAAAAGCCGGCAGGCTGCAGCCTGGCTCCGTTATTATTGAACCAACAAGTGGAAATACGGGTATCGGCATTGCAATGAATGCAGCAGCCCGCGGCTATAAAGCCATTTTGGTCATGCCTGATACAATGACAAAGGAACGGATCAATATTTTGAAAGCGTACGGTGCAGAAGTGGTATTGACACCGGGAGACGAAAAAATGCCTGGCTCGATAAAAAAAGCAGTTGAACTGGCAGAATCCATTCCAAACAGCTTCATTCCCATGCAGTTTGAAAATCCGGCCAATCCAGATGCCCACCGGGGAACGACTTCTGCAGAAATCGCTGAAGCAGCCGCTCAAATCGGCAAGAATTTCGCGGCGTTTATCGCAAGCGCCGGCACTGGCGGAACGATAACCGGCACCGGCGAGGAATTAAAAAAGCAATTTCCCCACCTGGCGGTCCATGTTGTGGAACCGGCGGGCTCTCCTGTTCTCTCAGGCGGAAAGCCGGGCAGGCATAAATTGGTCGGCACCAGCCCCGGCTTCATTCCTGAAATTTTAAATACAAATGTATATGACTCCATTTTCAAGGTTGAAGATGAGGATGCTTATACAATCACACGCCGCCTTGCTGCAGAAGAAGGCATACTCATCGGCCCATCCGGCGGTGCAACCTGTTATGCAGCAATTGAAACGGCTAAAACATTAACAAAAAACGATATCGTTATTTGTATCGCTCCGGATACGGGCGAGCGTTACCTGTCAACTGACGTTTTCCAATAGACTAAAGGGCTTTTTCTTTATACAGAAACCGAAAACCCCCGCTTTTAAAAAAAGCGGGGGTTTTGATTCACTCTTTTTTTCCAGCCAGTTCAACGATGGCACGCGCATAGATGGCAGCCGCCCGAAATAAGTCATCCAGGATTACATATTCATCTTTTTGATGGGCGACATCTTCCCGCCCAGGAAATAATGCTCCAAATGCTACTCCTTTTTTCAGAGCACGTGCATATGTGCCGCCGCCGATTGAAAGCAGTTCGCCTTTTTCTCCGGTTTCTTCCTCATATACACGCTTTAATGTTTCCAAAAACGGATCATCCGCTTTCATGTAATGCGGTTCACTGTTGTCCATAATAGTCAATGAAATATTTCCTAGTTCTTTTTTTAGCTGGTCCATCTTCTGATCGAAAGAGAATGAAGCCGGATAGCGGACATTCAAGCCAATTTGGGCTTCCTGCCCTTTTTTATAACGGAAAAGAGCTGCATTTACAGTAACGTCGCCCATTTCCGGATCGGTAAATGCAATGCCAAGACGTTCCCCCCGCGTATCCCCTTCAAACTGCTCGATAACGAACTGCAAATAAGCGGCAAAAGCCGGGTCAACTGCTTCTGTTACTAAAAAAGCGGCCAGCAGCAGGGCGGCGTTTTTTCCGTGGTCCGGTTCCATGGCGTGCGCTGACATTCCCCTCATTTCCAGAAACACCATGCCTCTGTCAATATAGTAAGAGCCCTCCAGATCATTGTCTTTTATATACTCCGTGTAATTTTGCAAGAACAGTGTCAGCTGCTGATTAACCGACATGGAAGCATATGCATAATCAGGTACCATATTATAGCGTCTGCCGGCTTGAAATGATTCAATCGTAATGGCTGCTTCCTCCTGGGCAGACGGCACAGAAATGGTTAACTGAAGATCGGCAATCCCTTTTTCCGCGAAAATAATTGGAAAATCCGCATCTGGTGCAAATCCGGCTTCAGGCATTTCTTCTTCTTCAAAATAGCGTTTTATACATTGCCAGTCACTTTCTTCATCGGTTCCAATAATCATCCGCACTCGTTTTTGAAGAGAAATTCCTGATTCTTTAACGGCTTTCATTGCATAGTAAGCAGCTATTGTCGGCCCTTTATCGTCAATGGAACCCCGCCCGAAAAGCCTGCCGTCCTCTATTTCTCCTTCAAATGGCTCATATGTCCAGCCATCTCCAGCCGGCACAACATCAACATGACAGAGAATGCCAAGCAATTCACGGCCTTCCCCCATTTCAAGATGACCGGCCACATTCCCAACATTTTTCGCAGTAAACCCATCTTTCTCCCCCAGTTGAAGCATGAAGTCTAGTGCCTGTCGAACTTCCTTGCCAAATGGCGCTTCCTCTGTTTGTTCCTGATTTTTTACGCTTGGAATTTGAATGAGACTTTGAAGATCTTTTATAAACCCGCTTTCACGTTTTTTGATTTCATTATGCCAATCAATGCTATGCATATACATTCCTCCCTCTTTTATTCTACATATGAATGTATCGTTTAACCAATATCTTTACAAAGTCTTTATCTTACTTTATGTCAAAAAAATACGTACATTTTTCCTCTTTGAAAGCATAATATTATTAAAAACGGGTAAATCTCTTGTAAATTCAGCGGTTTTTTGTAGCAAAATCCAAACAAATAAAGTAAACTGTAATTACCAGACAAGCTTAATACCTATGTAAAATAGGCTGTAAAGGAGATGTCTGAACCAGCTTAATCATATCATCGTTTTTTGTCGCCTGTTGTTATTGCGCCTCCGGGAAAAAAGATGAGGGAGTGGTTCTTTGAAGCCTACTACAAATCGGATGCTGACTCGCATAAAATCCATCTACATCTATATTAAGGAAAATGGGACTGTGACAACGCAGGATATTGTAGATGAATTCGGTATCACCCCGCGAACGATTCAACGTGACTTGAATGTGCTGGCTTATAATGAGCTTGTTTTTAGTCCAACACGCGGAAAATGGACAACGACAGAAAAAAAAGTACGCATGACTTCATAATGAATAGTATAAAAAAAACGGCTGCCCGTTATGGACAGCCGTTTTTTCAGCTTTTCCCCAATAAATCCAATTCCTCTCCAGACAGCTCCCGATATTCTCCGAGCTCCAATTCTTCGTCCAGCGTCACTGCTCCCATTGACAATCTCTTTAAAAACAATACTTCTTTGCCGACGGATTGAAACATTCGTTTTACTTGATGAAACTTTCCTTCCGTAATGGTCAGCTCGATTTCGGATTCCTTTCCCTGCTTCAGGATAACAAGATCCCCCGGCTTTGTCTTGTAGCCATCATCGAGCACCACTCCTTCTTTAAATGCAGCGGCATCCGCTTCCGTTACTTCTCCAAGAATGCGGGCAAAATACGTTTTCGGCACATGATGCTTGGGTGACAGCAGATGATGCGACAGCTGCCCGTCATTGGTTAAAAGCAGCAGGCCCTCTGTATCTTTATCAAGCCGACCTACCGGATGCGGTTCGAAATGACGGTGCATCTCATCGAGCAGGTCAATCACCGTTTCATCCCGGCTATCTTCTGTGGCAGAAATAACTCCAGCAGGCTTATTCATCATAAGATAAATAAATTCCCGATATTCCACCGGCTCATCAAAAAGCATCACTTCGTCCTCATCTGGATTTACCTGGACTTTGGCATCTTTTACCATCTTTCCATTTACCGTTACAGCACCGGTTTTTAAAAGCTTTTTTACTTCTTTCCGGGAACCTATGCCCGAATTAGCCAGCCATTTGTCTAAACGCATGCTACACACCCTTTATGCTTTTTTTAAGCGTAATTTTCGTTTCAGGCCATCAAGCCTTGATCCAAACACATCGGCAAGAAGGCCGGATTTTTCGCTTAATACAAAGTAAACCACAGCGCCCGCGCCGGCACAAATCACAATGATCAGCAGAGCCGGGATATCTTTTTCCGTTGAAAGCACAAGAGATAGAATACCATAAATCACCATTACAACAACGGCCATTACCGCATTAAAAACCGCAATCAAGCCCATTTTTTTTGCCAGCGGACGGAATGAATAATCAGCGTAATAACGAATTACCGCTAAATTAATAATAGTGGATGTTACGTACCCAAGAGCAGTCGCGTAAACTGCCCCCTCTGTTTCAAACAGTTTAATAAGCGGAATATTGAGAGACAATTTTACAAGGATGCCTGTAAGCAGGCTTAGCACTGTAAAACGCTGTTCATTGATCCCCTGCAAAATGGCTGCTGTAACCGAAAACAGGGCAAACAGGATCGCCACCGGCGCATAGACGCGCAGCACAGAAGTTCCAAGAGCGCTGTAATCATAAAAAACCGTGTAAAGCGGTTCAGCCAGCAGTGCCATGCCAATTGCGGCAGGAACCGTTAAAAATAGCAGCACTTCATATGTTTTATTCAGCTGCCGCTTCACTGTGTCCATTTCATTTTTCACAAAGGAGCTTGTGATAATTGGTACCAGTGTCATGGCAAAAGCCGTTGCCAGCGAAACCGGGATAATCACCAGCTTCTGTGTACTGAAATTTAATATCCCGAACGAGGTGACGGCTGTTTTTTCGAGGCCGATCTCGGACATGGCTTTCATGAATGTTAACTGGTCAATTGCCTGGTAAAGCGGAATCGCAATGCCGACAAAAATAAAAGGAATCGCATAAACAACAATTTCTGAATACATACCGAATAAGGAAACGTCTGCCTGTCCTTTATCCTGCCCCAGCAGCTTGTCCAGCTGTTTTTTTCGCTTAAAAAAGTACCAGTACAGCACAATCAAGCCGAATAATGCGCCAATAAAAGCCGCAAAAGTGGCTACACTAATAGCAGTGACAACAGAACCGTTCATAACGTGAATAACGATGTAAGCCCCTGCTAAAAGAAAAACAATCCGGGCGATTTGTTCCACGACAGTTGATACCGCGGACGGCCCCATTGACTGGTGCCCCTGGAAAAAACCGCGCGTCACACTCAGAAACGGAACAATAATCAAAGCAAAGCTCACTGCGCGGATAACTGTGGCCACTTGTTCAATTGTATACGTGGTTTCCTTGCCGTCTAATGAAAGTCTGGCAAAAAACGGCGCAAACGAGTACATGATGAGGAAAGAAACAAATCCGGTTGCCAGCATAATCACGATTCCCGATTTAAACAGCTTTCGGCCAACTGCATATTCTTCAATCGCATTATATTTTGCAATATATTTCGATACCGCCAGCGGAACTCCGGCTGTGGCAATGCTGATAAAAATCGTATACGGCACATACCCGTAGCTGTAAAGCGCCGCTGCATCTTCACCGCCGATAATACTGTAAAATGGAATCACATAAAACAAGCCAAGAAACTTGGATATAAAAGTACCCAGCGTGAGGATAAACGTCCCTCGTATTAAATTGGATGACATACATAAATCCCTCTTTTTCTCATTAAGCATCACTTGCTAGTGTACCTCTTTCTCACGTGCCTGACAATTTTTTTCACCATCTGCTATAATGAACAAAGCTTGAAGAATGAGGTGACAACATGTATGACGTGATTGTAGTGGGCGGCGGCCCGGCAGGCTTGATGGCTGCGATTGCCTCGGGCCGGGCCGGTGCGCGTACACTGTTAATTGATAAAGGCAAAAAGCCCGGCAATAAACTGCAAATTTCCGGAGGCGGGCGCTGCAATGTGACCAACCGGCTGCCCATTGAAGAAATTATCCGGCATATTCCCGGAAATGGCCGTTTTTTGTACAGCGCTTTTTCCGTTTTTAGCAACGAAGACATTATCCGTTTTTTTGAAGGTCTTGGCGTAAAGCTGAAAGAAGAAGACCACGGACGGATGTTTCCGGTATCCAACCGGGCCCAGGATGTAGTAGAAGCGCTGCTCGGTGAATTGAAAAAACAGCGGGTTGAAATGCGGCTCGAAGCCCCTGTTGCTGAACTGCTTATGGATGATGAATATATACGCGGCGTCCGCCTTGTGTCAGGAGAGAAAGTTCTTTCAAATGCTGTTGTCCTTGCGACCGGCGGCAAGGCTGTGCCGCAAACAGGATCAACCGGAGACGGCTATCCGTGGGCAGAGCAGGCAGGGCACACGGTGACCGAATTATTCCCGACCGAGGTGCCGATTACCTCAAAAGAACCGTTTATTGTAAACCGTTCCCTGCAGGGGCTGGCTCTTCGGGATGCGAGTCTTTCCGTTTTAAACAAGAAGGGCAAACCGCTTGTTACCCACCGGATGGATATGCTGTTCACCCACTTTGGAGTATCCGGGCCGGCGGCTCTTCGCTGCAGTCAGTATGTCGTAAAAGAATTAAGGAAAAACGGCGCTCCTGTTTACCTGTCTATCGACGTATTTCCAGATGGCAATGAGCACGAAGCGGGCGTGGCTATTCGAAAGATTATCAAAGAAGAGCCGAAAAAAGCAGTCAAAAACAGCTTGAAAGCTTTATTGCCTGAAAGATACCTGCACTTTTTGCTTGAGCGAAGCGGCATTAATTTAGAAACAGCAGGAAATCAGCTGTCTGAGCCGCTTATCCGCGCGCTTGCCGCTTCAATGAAGTCATTTAAAATAGCCGTTCACGGGACACTGCCGATTGAAAAAGCATTTGTAACCGGCGGCGGCGTGTCAGTAAAAGAAATTGAACCGAAAACAATGGCTTCTAAAAAGAAAGACGGGCTTTTTTTCTGCGGCGAGATTATTGATATTCACGGCTATACCGGCGGCTACAACATTACAGCTGCGCTCATTACCGGTCACATTGCCGGAACAAACGCAGCGGCCGTCCGATAATTTCATGGCGCATTTCTGAAGCCGGATGGCGCAATTTCCGGCTGTTACGGCGCGTTTCCCTTTCAATATGGCGCAATAAACAGCTTATCGCGCCAAAATGGAAAATATTGCGCCGCTTTCAGCAGAAAACGCGCCATTGATCAAATAAAACGCGCCGTCGATCAAAAAAAGGTGCTCCCTGTAAACATAGGGAACACCTTTTTATTAGCTTTTCGGCACTGTTTCGCCAGTGTAGTTCAGCATGCCGCCAGTCATGTTAGTCGCTTTAAATCCATTATCAATTAAAAAGCGGGACACATTTTCGGAGCGAACACCGGAACGGCAGATAATGATATAGTTTGTTTCTTTATCAAAACGATCCAGGTTTTCAGGAATCGTCCCCATTACGATATGTTCCGCTTCGGGAATCATCCCTTCTGCCACTTCTTCGTCTTCACGGACATCAATCAATGCCAGCTTTTCTCCGCTTTCGAGCTTTTGGCGTACCTCTTCACCTGTGATTGTCGGAATCATGTTACTTCATTCCTTCCCTGTTAATTTGCGACCACATTAACAAGCTTGCCTGGCACTGCAATTACCTTGCGGATTGTTTTGCCTGACAGCTCTTCTTTAAACTTATCATTTTGCATCGCAATTTCTTCCATTTGTTCCCGGGTAGCATCTTTTGAAACCATCAATTTCGCCTTCACTTTTCCGTTCACCTGCAGCACGATCTCCACTTCATCATCAATGAGTTTGGATTCATCAAACGCAGGCCATGCTTCGTACGTAATTGTGCCGCTATGCCCAAGCTTTTCCCAGAGTTCTTCCGCCAGATGCGGAGCAAGCGGCGCTGCCAGCTTCACAAAGCCTTCCGCATACTCGGCCGGAATGGTTTCAGCTTTATTGGCTTCATTCACAAATACCATCATCTGTGAAATCGCGGTGTTAAAGCGAAGTCCTTCATAGTCTTCCGTCACTTTTTTCACGGTTTGATGATACACTTTTTCAAGTGATGTGTCCTGTCCCGTGATTTTCGGTGTTAAAGAGCCGTCATCTGTGACAAGCAGGCGCCAGATACGATCAAGGAAGCGGCGTGCTCCGTCTACCCCTGTTGTGCTCCAGGCAATTGAAGCCTCAAGAGGGCCCATAAACATTTCATAAAGACGAAGCGTATCGGCACCGTGACTTTCTACGATCTCATCTGGATTTACAACGTTTCCTTTTGACTTGCTCATTTTTTCATTGTTTTCGCCCAGGATCATTCCCTGGTTAAACAATTTTTGGAACGGTTCCTTCGTATGGACCACACCGATATCATACAATACCTTATGCCAGAAACGCGCATACAGCAGGTGCAGAACAGCATGCTCGGCTCCGCCGATATATATATCAACCGGCAGCCAGCGCTTCAATAATTCCGGGTCTGCCAGTGCTTCCTGGTTGTCCGGATCGATAAAGCGAAGGTAATACCAGCAGCTTCCTGCCCATTGCGGCATTGTATTTGTTTCGCGCCGGCCTTTTTTGCCTGTTTCCGGATCGATCACATTCACCCAGTCTTCAATAACAGCCAGCGGTGATTCACCAGTTCCGGACGGGCGGATTTCTGTTGTTTTTGGCAATACAAGCGGCAATTCAGCTTCCGGAACAGCGGTAGTCGTGCCATCTTCCCAATGGATGACTGGAATTGGTTCTCCCCAGTAACGCTGACGGCTGAACAGCCAGTCGCGCAGCCGGTACGTGACTTTCTTTGTACCGACTCCCTCCTGCTCCAGCCATTCAATCATTTTGGTGATTCCATCTTCTTTATTTAAGCCATCAAGGAAGCCTGAATTTACGTGAGCGCCGTCGCCTGTGTATGCTTCTTCTGCGATATTTCCGCCGGCAACCACTTCTTTAATAGGCAAATCAAATTTTTTCGCAAATTCAAAGTCGCGTTCATCGTGCGCCGGAACCGCCATAATCGCGCCTGTTCCATATGTGATTAATACATAGTCGGCAATCCAGATCGGCATTTTTTCACCGTTTACTGGATTTACCGCATAGGCACCTGTGAATACACCCGTTTTGTCTTTGGCAAGATCGGTCCGTTCAAGATCGCTTTTTGATTTTACTTGATCAATATAAGCATTGACGGCTTCTTTTTGTTCCCCGGTTGTAATTTTCTCCACAAATGGGTGCTCAGGAGCCAGAACAGCATAAGTCGCTCCGAATAATGTATCCGGACGCGTCGTAAATACTGTGAATGTTTCCTTGTGCCCCTCAATGTTGAATGTTACTTCAGCTCCTTCAGAACGTCCGATCCAATTGCGCTGCATGTCTTTAATGCTTTCCGGCCAGTCAAGCTCATCCAGGTCTTCAAGCAGCCGGTCTGCATACGCTGTTATTTTCAGCATCCACTGGCGCATCGGACGGCGTTCAACCGGATGGCCGCCGCGTTCTGACTTGCCGTCGATTACTTCTTCATTCGCCAAAACCGTTCCAAGAGCCGGGCACCAGTTCACCGGCACCTCATCTACATACGCAAGGCCTTTTTTGTATAATTGAAGGAAAATCCATTGCGTCCATTTATAATATTTCGGATCTGTTGTATTAATTTCCCGGTCCCAATCATAAGAAAATCCCAATGATTTAATCTGGCGGCGGAAATTATTAATATTCTGCTCGGTAAATTCCGCCGGGTCGTTCCCTGTATCCAGGGCATACTGCTCCGCTGGCAGTCCGAATGCATCCCATCCCATCGGATGAAGCACATTGAAGCCCTGCATACGCTTAAAGCGGCTTAGGATATCCGTTGCTGTGTAGCCTTCCGGGTGGCCGACGTGAAGTCCTGCCCCTGATGGATACGGAAACATATCCAGTGCGTAAAATTTCGGTTTGTCCGAGTCATTGTTCATCTTAAAGGTTTTATGCTTTTCCCAATAGCTCTGCCATTTTTGTTCGATCTGCTTATGATCAAAGTTCATGCTGAAACCTGCCTTCCGTTTATGTACTAAGATCGAAGACCAGCCCCGCCGCGTCTTCGCTGACCCGTATCCTGCGGGTCTCTAACGAAAAAACTCCCGCCCAGTATAGTGGGACAGGAGAGGTGTGTCTCTACCCAGTGTTAAATGTTAACCCGCCGGCCTTCTTCATTAATCTTTACCTCTCATTTTAGAAAAACTTCAGTCAATATGCAAGCGCATTTTACCCATCCCCTCGTTCATGTTAAAATTTAAAACGAGTTTTAAAGGAGGAATGACTCATGACCAACCCGTTTCCGTACGCAAGTGACGACAGACGGTATCATACATGGAATTATCATTTGCGGAAGCATTTTGGGCATAAAGTGTTTAAAGTCGCGCTGGACGGCGGGTTTGACTGCCCGAACCGCGATGGTACAGTGGCATTTGGCGGCTGTACATTTTGCAGTGCAGCCGGCTCCGGGGATTTTGCAGGCGACCGGGCCGAGCCGCTGGAAAAACAATTTCATGATGTTAAAACAAAAATGCATGAAAAATGGAAGCATGGCAAGTACATGGCTTACTTTCAAGCTTACACAAATACACATGCACCGGTTGATGTTCTGCGTGAAAAATATGAAACCGTCCTGAAGCAGGAAGATGTTGTCGGCCTTTCGGTTGCTACGCGCCCCGACTGCCTGCCGGATGATGTAGTGGAGTATTTGGCCGAGCTGAATGAACGCACGTATTTATGGGTAGAGCTGGGCCTGCAGACTGTTCATGAAAAAACAGCCCGCATTATTAATCGTGCCCATGATTTTCAGACATATGTGGAAGGTGTCGAAAAATTACGCAAGCATAATATCCGCATCTGCTCGCACTTAATAAATGGACTTCCGCTGGAAACACCGGAAATGATGATGGAAACCGCACAGGCAATTGCTGACCTCGATGTACAGGGCATTAAAATCCATTTGCTTCATTTATTAAAGGGGACACCGCTTGTGAAGCAATATGAAAAAGGCATGCTTGACTTTTTATCAATGGATGAATATGCGAAGCTGGTTGTTGACCAGCTTGAAATTCTACCTCCTGAAATGATTGTCCACCGCATTACGGGGGATGGACCAATTGAATTAATGATCGGCCCGATGTGGAGTGTGAACAAGTGGGATGTGCTGAATGCTATCCACGCCGAAATGCTGAAGCGTGACACATGGCAGGGCAAATTTTATAAAGGAGCCGTTATGCAGCCATGATTCTTGATGGGATTTTGCCTTTTGCGCGCCTGCTGATCGAAAAAACGGTTTCCCATACAAATTATTTGGTGGATGCAACAGCGGGTAATGGACACGACACTCTTTTTCTGGCGAAATTAGCCGGTGATAACGGACATGTTTTTGCTTTTGACGTTCAGGAGCGGGCCATTTCCAATACAGCAGGCCGGCTGGAGGAAGCCGGCCTTTCAAACCGCGTTTCTCTCTTTCATGCGGGCCATGAACAAATGCAGCGCTGTATTCCAGATGATTATCATGGACACGTGAGCGCCGGCATTTTTAACCTTGGTTATTTGCCAAAAGGTGATAAATCTATTATTACAAAACCGGATACTACGATTGAAGCGATCCGCCAATTGTTTCACCTGCTGAAGCCCGGCGGCCTGATTGTGCTTGTTATTTACCACGGGCATGAGGGCGGCGCTGATGAGCGGGATGCTGTCACTGCATTTGCCGCCTCACTTGATCAAGAGAGAGCCCACGTTATAAAGTATGGTTTTATTAATCAAGTGAACACGCCGCCTTTTATTTTGGCGATTGAAAAAAGATAAACATTGAGAAAAAGCCTGGCCTTTACCGCATGAAAGCGGCGGGCCAGGCTTTTTCTTATTTTCTCACGATTAAATACGTAACTAAGGCGCACCAGATCAAGCCTTGGTTTTATAAACATTGATTCATATAATTCCTACCCGTTTATCAGCGTCCCAAGCAGCTCAAATGACTGCTTTTTTTTCTCAAAATCATATAGAATGGTGACGGCCATAATTTCATCAGCCTGACAATCGTTTAAAAGATTCGCCAGCTTTTCCCGCACTGTTTCGGCACTGCCCACAACCATCCTTTTCCGGTTTTCCTCAACGTGCATCATTTCAAATCTGCCATATGAGTAGGCGGCTGCTTTTTCCGGTGAAGGCGTTCCGTTTGACGGAATACCCTGCCCCGACATCATTAAAGACAATTCAAGGCTGCCGGCTAAAAACCATGCTTCCTCGTCTGTTTCCGCGCAAACAACAAAAACAGCAATAGCTGTTTTCGGGACTGCCAAATAAGCAGATGGCTGAAACAGGCGCCTGTATTCCTCCAGCTCTTTTTTCCCTCCGTCCCCATTGATAAATTTAGCAAAGGTATAGGGAAGTCCTTTTTCAGCGGCCAAAGCGGCACTTGAAGAACTCGAGCCGAGCATCCAAACATCAGGAGGCACATCGATAACAGGTGTCGCTTTCACTCCTGTATAAGGATACGGCACCGGCTGGTCGTGCAAATAAGAAAGAACATCATCAATTTGTTCGGGATACCGGTCAACCTCCCGTTTTCGTCCGTTAGACAAAGCAAATGACGCGCGGGGCATTCCTCCGGGTGCCCGCCCCAGACCAAGATCAATTCTGCCCGGCGCCAGTGCAGCCAGCATTTTAAAATTTTCCGCTACTTTATAAGCACTGTAATGCGGAAGCATAACACCGCCTGAGCCCAGACGGATGCTCGACGTTTTTGCCGCCAGGTGCGCAAGCAGCACTTCCGGTGAGGAACCGGCGAGTGTGGCAGCATCATGGTGTTCGGAGACCCAAAAACGTTCATAGCCAAGCTGCTCCGCAAGCTGGG
This sequence comes from Domibacillus indicus, assembly GCF_000970685.1. Taxonomy (GTDB): domain Bacteria; phylum Bacillota; class Bacilli; order Bacillales; family Domibacillaceae; genus Domibacillus; species Domibacillus indicus. The sequence goes on along the minus strand of NZ_LAJB01000027.1, from coordinate 39,031 downwards.
CCAATACGATTGTTTCCTGCAAAGCCTGAGCTGCTGTCTGTCCTTCTGAAATTGGCGATTGATCCAGTATACTAATTTTCATTTCGCTGTCTCACCTTTTTAGTTATAGGCTTGCCGCATTTTCCGATACGTTTTATAGGTTCTTCCATTCCAGTAAAAGAAAATACTGGCAGGCCCTGCTGTATGCACGAGCCTGCGGCAATGGCTGCGTACACTTTTCTTGCCGGCTGCTTTTTCTTCGGATAAATAAACAGCCACAATGCCTTCAATTAAAAATGAATGAAACCTGGCATGCGGAAGACGCTCGGTTCCTTCCTTCGCTTTCTTTAAAAAATAAAGAAACCGTTCCATCATTTCTGTTTCACTTTGATAGTATGTGCAGAAATTTAATTCACCGTCTTCGATATCTTCTTCCTGATCAATAAAGTAATCTAGTAAAATATGAATTCCCTGCCCGTATGGGAAATAACAGTCACGCACCATTTTAGCGTAGGTTGGTGTAAATGCCGGCTGCATGGCACAGGAAATAAGGCAGTACACTCCTACTGTAGAGCCAGTACACGCAGAAAATTCATACCACGACATTTCCGGCAGTTCTGCTTTATAGCTGTTAAACCAGCGGATCAGCCTCTCTTCTCTTTCTTCTTCCCGGACATGCTTGTGAATTTGCAGTTCGCTGTAGTAACGGCTTAACTCAAGCACATGGGGTTTAGCAGCAGCAAAAGACGGGATTTGGGCTACAACGCGGCGGCACCCTTCCACAAGCGCATTTAAATAACCGCCGTCGTCTTTTGTTTCACGGTACCGATAATAGTCGCTCTTCGGCTGCCCCGGAAAAAAGCAGTCATGCAGCGCTTCGTGAAGTGCTGCAAAATCATCCGGGTTAAATGATGTAGTTTGATCGCATAAATTATCGAGATAGTCGCAAATTAGCTGATACGGTACGATAAAAGAAATGGCTTCTTTAAACTGCGTGCCGGCAAGTATGGAAATAACACCGCCTGCCTCACAATGAAAATATTTTTTTGCATATACATCCAGCGCCTGCTGCCTTAGCTCCGGATCTGGTATTTTTTCCGCCAGTGGCTTCCATTTGCTCCATTCCGCTTTTACAGACGGAAAAATGTTTTTATATATTTTTCGCATTAATAGGAGCGAATTTGTAGGGACCGTCATTCTCTTACCTCACTTTTCAATTATAAAACCGAGTGACCGCAACCGGTTGCGGACAAAATCCAACGCGTACTGAAACACATCTTCCCGCTCAGGTTCATTAAAAATTTCATGATAAAGTCCGGGCCATTCTTTATACTGCAGCTCGGACAGATCAAGCTTTTTGGCAAATAAACGAGCTGCACTTCCATCTGTAACCCGGTCTTCCCCCGCCTGCATGAGTAAATGCGGGATATCTGGAATTTCACTGGGACCTGCTGTTGCCGTTTTAATCGCTTGAACAATCTCCCGATACCAGCGAACCGATACTTTCCGCACGAACAGCGGGTCTTCAGCATCAAAAGCCCATACTTCTTCATTTCGTGTCGCCATATCAGATGTCAAGCCCGAATCGAATTTCAATGAAGGGGTAACCGAGTTGAGTCCATGAGTAATCATATTTAAATGTTTTGGCGGCATATGCTTCATTTTAAAAAGAGGAGATGATAAAATCACACCGGCAACATCCGGCTTCTGCTCCTGCAAATAACGGGTGATAACAAGCCCTCCCATACTGTGGCCAAGCAGAAACACAGGCACCTCAAATTGATAAGCCGCCTGCACCCAGTCAGACAATTCATCTATATACTCTTGAAAAGACGAAATATGGCCTCTCCGTGCCCGTGAAGTCATTCCATGCCCCGGCAGATCACCCATAACAACATGAAATCCGTTTTGCCGCCATGTTTCAATCAGCCAGCCATAGCGCCCGTGATGTTCAAACGCACCGTGCACAATGACCATTACGCCTTTTGGCTTTCCGTCGCATTCCCATTTCCACATACTATTCTCTCCTTCAAAAACGACAATCGTTTCTTCTATTATACAAATCTTTTGCTCTTCGATAAAATAAAACGGTATAACAGACAAAAAAGAAAGGGGCCTAAACGATGATTTATCCTTATAAAGATAAGCAGCCGGCCATTGCCGAGTCCGCTTTTGTTGCGGATTATGCAACCATTACAGGAGATGTTGTGATCGGCGAGCAATCCACTATCTGGTATAACACTGTTATACGCGGAGACGTGGCGCCGACGATCATTGGCAGTAAAGTGAATATCCAGGACAATTCTGTTCTTCACCAGAGTCCAAATAACCCGCTCGTTATTGAGGATGAAGTGACAATTGGCCATCAAGTGATTTTACACAGCTGCAAAATCCGCAAAGGTGCCCTTATCGGCATGGGATCGATTATTTTAGATAACGCTGAAATCGGGGAAGGTGCGTTTATCGGAGCTGGCAGCCTTGTACCGCCGGGCAAGGTTATCCCTCCCAACAAAATGGCATTCGGGCGTCCCGCAAAAGTGGTACGGGACATAACAGATGAAGATCGTAAAGACATGGAGCGGATTGTGCGCGAATACGCCGAAAAAGGCCAGTATTACAAATCTATTCAACAATAAAAAAACCATGCCTGGAATTGCCCGGGCATGGTTTTCTTCTTATTTCGCAGCCGCTTTTAAAGCTTCTGATTTGTCTGTACGTTCCCACGGAAGGTCTACATCCGTGCGGCCAAAGTGGCCATAAGCCGCTGTCTGGCGGTAAATTGGACGGCGAAGGTCCAGCATCTTGATGATGCCGGCAGGGCGAAGATCAAAGTTTTGACGGATCATGTCAACAAGAACTTCCTCTGATACTGTGCCAGTTCCAAACGTATCAACTGAAATAGAAACCGGCTGTGCGACACCAATTGCATAAGCAAGCTGTACTTCACATTTGTCCGCAAGACCGGCTGCTACAATATTCTTTGCCACATAGCGTGCAGCATAAGCGGCGGAACGGTCTACTTTTGTAGGATCTTTACCGGAGAATGCTCCGCCGCCATGACGTGCATATCCACCGTACGTATCTACAATAATTTTACGGCCTGTCAAGCCTGCATCCCCTTGCGGCCCGCCGATAACGAAACGGCCTGTCGGGTTGATAAAGAATTTCGTTTCTGAATCAATCAGTTCAGCCGGCACTACTTCATTAATTACGTGCTCGCGAATTTCTTTTTGAATTTGCTCCAGTGTTACCTCTGGATGATGCTGTGTTGAAATAACGATTGTATCAACACGGACCGGTTTGCCGTTTTCATCATACTCAACTGTTACCTGAGTTTTACCGTCAGGACGAAGGTAATTCAATGTTTCGTTTTTGCGTACTTCTGTTAAACGGCGTGCCAGTCTGTGGGCAAGCGAGATCGGAAGCGGCATAAGCTCTTCTGTTTCGTTGCAGGCAAAGCCAAACATTAAGCCCTGATCCCCTGCTCCAATTTCATCAAGCTCTTTATCCGTCATTTGTCCTTCGCGCGCTTCAAGGGCAACGTTAACTCCCGCCGCGATATCAGGAGACTGTTCATCAATTGAAGTTAGTACTCCCGCTGTTTCTGAGTCAAATCCGTATTTTGCACGGACATACCCGATTTCTTTTACCGTTTCACGAACGATTTTTGGAATATCCACATAAGAAGAAGTGGTAATTTCCCCTGCAACAAGAACCAGTCCAGTTGTTACAGATGTTTCCGCTGCCACGCGGGCATTTGGATCTTTGTCAAGAATAGCATCAAGAATCGCATCGGAAATTTGATCACAGATTTTGTCCGGATGTCCTTCCGTTACAGACTCTGATGTAAACAGGCGACGCTGTTTTGTCATGAAAAAATTCCTCCTTAAAATCAGTATGTGTACGGTACTCATTTCCCTCAGGTGATCCAGAAAATAAAAAAACTCTCCCGGCATTGAGAGAGGAAAGGTTGTTTTTACTCGGGCCTTTCACTCTTATCGTCCAAGGCTGATCCTTGCTCAGGTTTAGCACCTTCTCCGTAAAATACGGCAGGTTGCTGGGTTTCACAGGGCCTGTCCCTCCACCGGCTCAGGATAAGAGTATCCGTTCAAGTGTCAATGTTACGAAATATCGCGCTTCGTGTCAACCGTTTTCCTCCTAAAAATAAAACAATTTCCGTCTTTATTATTTCCATGTTTCATCATTTTTCTTCCTATTAATAAATACACACATTGGTAAATATTTCACGAAAAATATAAATTTATGCAAAAAATTTCATCAAATAGTATAGACTATTCAACTTAATGTGTTATACTATTTTCATGTTAAGCAAACCTATAAAATTTGGATAAAGGATGGTCGTACATGATGAACTCTTTAACTGTTTCCAGCGAAATCGTCGAGCTGCTGAAAGGCTCAAATATTCACACCCAGCTCTCCGTACCTGTTCTTGTTGAAAAGGTGCTGAAACGCGGCGAAGGCATGTTAACCGCGTCCGGTGCGGTTCGCGCCGAAACAGGCAAGTATACGGGCCGCTCTCCAAAAGATAAATTTATTGTGGAAGAAGCATCCGTTAAAAACAAAATTGATTGGGGTTCAGTCAACCAGCCGATATCTGAAGAGGCATTCAGCCGCCTGTATGAGAAAGTTGTTCTTCATTTAAAAGAGAAAAAAGAACTTTTTGTGTTTAAAGGCTTTGCCGGTGCTGACGAAAAATACCGCCTGCCAATCCAAGTTGTTAATGAATACGCATGGCACAATTTGTTTGCCCATCAGCTGTTCATCCGTCCCACAGAAAAAGAGCTTCAAACGCATGAAGCGGGCTTTACCATCCTGTCTGCTCCTTCTTTTCAGGCAGACCCTGTGACAGACGGCACTCATTCCGAAACATTTATTATTGTTTCATTTGAACAGCGTGTTATTTTGATTGGTGGAACAGAATATGCCGGTGAAATGAAAAAATCGATTTTTTCCGTTATGAACTACCTTCTGCCCGAAAAAAATGTATTGCCAATGCACTGCTCAGCAAACGTCGGCTATGAAGGCGATGTCGCTTTATTCTTTGGCCTTTCAGGTACAGGAAAAACAACATTATCCGCAGATCCGCACCGCCGGCTGATCGGAGATGATGAGCATGGCTGGTCTGCTAATGGTGTGTTTAATATTGAAGGCGGCTGCTATGCAAAAACAATTGGATTAACAAGAGAAAAAGAGCCGCAAATTTTCGATGCGATCCGTTTTGGATCAGTTCTTGAAAATGTCGTTCTTGACCATGATACACGCAATCCGGATTATACGGATAACACATTAACAGAAAACACCCGCGCTGCTTATCCGCTTCAAGCCATTGATAATATTGTTGACCCAAGCGTAGCCGGCCATCCGAACACGATTATTTTTCTGACGGCAGATGCTTTTGGCGTCCTGCCCCCAATCAGTAAGCTGTCGAAAGAGCAGGCAATGTATCACTTTTTAAGCGGCTATACCTCTAAACTTGCCGGCACGGAGCGGGGAATTACGAGTCCCCAGGCGACATTCTCCACCTGCTTCGGCTCACCGTTTCTGCCGCTGCAGGCAGCTGTTTATGCTGAAATGCTCGGCAAAAAAATTGACGAGCATAATGCGCAGGTGTTTTTGGTTAATACAGGCTGGACCGGCGGTGAGTATGGGACAGGCGAACGCATGAAGCTTGCTTATACGCGCGCGATGATTCAAGCGGCGATCGAAGGCGAGCTAACTCACACGGAAACATACACAACAAAAGTATTCGGCCTTGAAATTCCGCTTCATGTGCCTGGCGTGCCGGACGATGTCTTAATTCCGCGCAAATCCTGGGCAGATGAAAACGAATTTATGACAAAAGCAAAAGAATTGTCCGCCAAGTTCCGCGAAAACTTCAAGAAATTTGACGGCCTTGCCGTCGATATCGAAGAAAAAGGCGGTCCGCTTCTTTAATATCAGCATTATTCATTTTGCAACAAAAAAAAGAGCCCGCGGGACAAACCCTGCGGACTCTTTTTCGTTAATTTGTTGAATTTAATGAGACGAGTGTGTAAGTAATTGTTGTAGTGCCTTCCTGCCATTCTACTTTTTTAATAAATGCTGTGCCGCTTTGTTCGCTGTCTTTTGTTTTATGGACAGCAATCGGAATATCAATCGGGTATAAGCGGTAGCCGCTTTTTTTCAGCACAAAGCGATTTTCTTCCTCTCTCACTTCATTGCCTTTTGTTACAATCATCGTATTTAACTCCATTGGCATTCCCATTTGTTAATCCCCCTTCATCCATTGTGCAATATAGCCGACAATCTGCCGGTTAACTGCCGGTGGTATGTAATGGCCGTGTTCGTCAAGATACATGGTTTCAGCATGCGGAACAGCTCGTTTCAGCCTGTGGGCATGTTCAATGGAAACATTTTGGTCAAGACGGCCGTGAATAATTAATACAGGCGCTTTGATCGAGCCGGCCTCCTCTAACGGAGTCCGCCATTCATACTGCTCCGGTACTTTTTGCGGTGTACCGCCAATCACCCGCTTCATCATCCGGCGCATATCTTTCCGTTCCTCATACGTGAGAACCATATCCGACACGCCGCCCCATGTAACCATAGATGCTGCCGGGCGGTGTATAGCAGTTAAAATGGCCATTACTCCGCCTCTTGAAAAACCGAAAACATGAACACGGCTATTTCGTATACGCGGATGTTTTTCCAGCCAATCAAAAGCACAGAAAGCATCTTCCCGGTCATCGCCCGCAAAATCTTCGTTGCCCTCACCGCCACGGTTGCCTCTGTAAAATGGGGCAAATACAATAAATCCTTCTGATGCAAATTCGGCAATCCTGGCCGGCCGTACCATGCCAATACCTTTAATACCTCCCCGCAGATATAGGAGCCCGTCATAGCATTCGTGATCCGCCGGTTCTGCCAGAAAACCTTTCACTAAAAGACCGGCGGATTCATAACAAACCAAATAAAGACGTACATGTGGATTTGGAGATGGATACGGTGTACAGTTCATTCTACCAGTCCCTTCCTTTTCACTTCAGACAGGGCAAGTGCAATCATGTCATCTTTCATTAAAAATGAATAGCTGTCTTCGAAACGAGCTTCCAGCAAATCTTTTGTTTCAAGAAAAGGACCATTCGTTTCAAAATACGTTTCTTTTTTTTCTATATCCGTTACCCGCGCGAAAAAAACGGCTTTTAAAAAAGGTGTTTCCGGGTCATGCACATAATACTCACCAATGAAATGCAGGCCGTCTACCACCGCTCCTGTTTCTTCAGCTGCTTCCCGGCGGGCCGCCGCCTCCAGGGTTTCATCTGGCTCAATCTTTCCACCCGGGCATTCAAGGCCGCGCTCCTTATGTTTTGTTAAAAGCCATGCTTGTTCTTTTCGGCATAAGACGAGGACGTGAGAAGGCTTTTGGTTAAATGCACCTTTTTTAAATGCCATTGTAACGGTGAAGCCATTTTCGTCCGTAAATATAAACAACCGGCATCCCTCACCCTTGCTTGCTTTCTTTCTTTATTATACGTTATTTCTCCAGTTTTTTATATGCTCACGCGCTTCATCGTCTCCGAGTTCATAGATTTTTTCGTATACGGCGGCCATATGGCGGTCATACTGGTCGTTGTCAGCATCTTCGTGATATGGAACAGCTGGAATGTGTGCCCGCCAGAAGGTCCCAAAATCGGCGTCATTCATTCCATTTAACAAATCGCGCAATGAGCGGATTTCCTTCTCATTGGCGAAGATACGAAAATTCCACGGTGACACATCGGGCCGCGACTGAATTTCTCCACTGGCAATTTGAATATAATAAGGCTGCTTTTCCATGTAAATCCCTCCTTTTCACAGGATGCTCTCTTTTCTTTTCCTTCATTCAGCAAAAAAAGATGGAATATGATAGCGTTTTCATGTATAACTATATATATATTCTTGAAAAAAAGGAGGCATAGTGATGAAATTCGTAGATGAACTATTTGAACTCTATCGCGGCCGGCTACAGGGCACAGAAGATGACCTTGATATGATTACACTGACCGTTCTTGGAGAGATGTCTGAAGCGGATATATTATCAGTCATTGGAGAAATGCCGAAAGACGAGCTTGCCTGGCTGTTCCGAGTTTATTTATACGAAGGCTTGAAAGAAAAATTTAACCGGGACCAAATTCCGGTTCGCCATAACCGCGAGTTCCATTAATACATAAAAAAAAGCGGAGAAGCTGATTCTCCGCTTTTTTGCTGCCGAAATAAACCTCTCCTGCTTATTTTCCAAGAAATGATTTTAACATCCATACGTGCTTTTCGAGGCTCTGGTGGATGGCAAGAAGCATATCTCCTGTTGTTTCATCGCCAACTTCCGCTGCCAAATCCATCGCTTCTTTTAATTCTCCAGTTACCGTTGTGAAGTCTTCGACCACAGATTGAACCATTTGTTCCGCTGATTCAGTTCCCTGCGCTTCTTTCACACTTGCTTTCTGAAGGGACTCTTGAAGCGTCGCGATTGGCTTTCCATCAAGGGCAAGCAAGCGTTCTGCCAGTTCGTCAATATGAACACTCGCTTCTGTATATAACTCTTCAAACTTTGTGTGAAGTGTAAAGAACTGCGGCCCTTTTACATACCAGTGGTAATTATGAAGCTTGGTATAAAGGACTGTCCAGTTTGCGATTTGTTTGTTTACACTGCTGATTAATTGTTCCGACATAAAAATCTCCTCCAACATGTTTGTGGTTTATCTCAATAATCATATAATACCCGGCTTGTGCAAAAGTAAACAAAAACGTGCTACACTATCAATAAGGGGGTATTTTATGTCAACTATGATGATTGTAATTGTTTTAGCGGTTGTGGTTGTTCTGGCTGTGCTCGCTTTGTCTATTTTAACAATCAACAAAGGCTACAGCTATAAGCACACCATCGATCCGCCCAAAGACCTTCCGCCAGATGAAACGCGTGATAAGAAATGAAACAGCTGTTTTTACTAATGATTCGGTTTTACCAAAAAATATTGTCACCATTAAAACCGCCGAGCTGCCGCTTTTATCCGACCTGCTCCCATTATGGCTATGAAGCTGTTCAAAAGCATGGAGCGTTAAAAGGCGGCATGCTTGCCGTTATTCGCATTTTAAAGTGCCATCCCTTTCATCCGGGAGGCGTTGATTACGTGCCGGAGAAGTGGCCGCGAAAGAAAACAGATTAAACAGCGTAGTAAGCCTCTCGTTTGCTTTCCAGCCGCGCCCGGTTTACCGGATAACCAATTCCAGCTTCAGCCGAAAGCTGAATGCGGCCTCTTTCCACGAAAATCCCCGGGTCAATGATATCTTCTTCCCAGTAATGGCTGGTAGAAACGATATCTCCCGGCATCGTAAAACCCGGAAGTGAAGAAAGAGCAGCATTATGTGCCCGCGAAACACCAAATTCGATCATTCCGCCTGCCCAGAGGTCTATTTTTCTTTCAAAACAGTAATTATGAATGCGTTTTGCCTCTGATAAGCCGCCAACACGGCTGAATTTCAGATTAATAACCCGGCAGGCCTGCATTTCAACAGCACAGACCGCATCATGAAGGGACCGGATGCTTTCATCCAGGCAGACGGGTGTCTTCAGCACATTCTGCAGCTTTGCATGATTCCACATATCCTCCACTGAAAAAGGCTGTTCGATCATTATTAACCCATATTGATCCAGTTGCGTTAAATGAGCTATGTCCGCTAGTGAATACGCTGAATTGGCGTCTGCCATAAGCGGAATATGCGGGTATGCTTTCCGGACTGCTTTTAACAGCTCAATATCTTGATTCGGGCCGATTTTTATTTTTATTCGTTCATACCCATCTTCAATGAGCCTTTGAATACGCTCAAGCATTTCATTTACGCTTTTTCCTGCGGCAACTGCACCGGTGGAAATGGAGGTTCGAATTCCGCCAAGCACCTGGAAAAGCGGCTGATTTTGTTTTTTTGCATATAAATCCCAGAGAGCGGATTCCACCCCTGCTTTTGCCATTTGATTTCCTCGAAGGGCGGAAAATAGAGTACCTGCGTCGTCCGGATGACGGATTTCCTTCCCCTGCAGCATCGGAAACAAAAAGTCTTTGATCATATGCCATTCTGTTTTTACCGTTTCTTCTGTATACCAGGGAGTGGAAAAAGCAGATGCTTCTCCCCAGCCAATCGTTCCATCCCTGTCTTCTACTTCAATGATAATCGCTTCCCGGTCCGCCACGGTTTGCAAATGGGTGTAAAAGGGCTGTTTGAGCGGCATCCTGATCACATGCATGGCCAGTCTTTTAATTTTCATCCGGTTCCCTCCACCGCTTCGACAGCTCACGCCGAAGCAGCTTGTTCGACGCGTTTCTTGGCAGGCTGTCTGCTTTTATAAAGTAAGCTGGCACTTTGTAGCGGGCAAGCTTTTGCCGGCAAAATTCCCGGAGTTCTTCTTCCGAAACGGGCTTCTCTGCTGTGTAAAAGGCAGCCGGAACGCTTCCCCACCTGTGATCCGGCACACCGGTAACACCTGCTTCCCCAACCGCCGGATGCCCCGCGAGAACGGATTCAATTTCCGCAGGATAAATATTTTCTCCGCCGGAAATGATTAAGTCGGAACGGCGGTCCAATACGTACAAAAATCCTTCTTCATCGAGACGCCCAATATCTCCTGTCCGAAACCAGCCCGTTTCAAAAACATCATGATTGGCATCCGGCCGGTTTAAGTAGCCCGGTGTCACGTTTGGACCGCTGACCAATATCTCGCCTTCACTCTCTCCATCAATTTTAACGGCACATGGAAATAACGGCTTTCCGGCCGAACCGATCTTTCGAAGAGCATCTTCAGGCGAAAGAGTCACAATTTGAGAAGCGGTTTCGGTCATGCCGTATGTTTGGAACACAGGAATTTCTCTCTCCTTGCATTCTTCAAGAAGAGATAAGGGCGCAGGGCCTCCGCCAAGGAGCACACAGCGCAGACGGGAACTGTATGTGCCCTTTTCTTTATTCAGCATAGCAGTAAGCATAGCGGTCACAACAGAAATCATGGTGACTTTTCCCGCTTTCAGCAGCTGGTTGATAAGCAGGGGATCGAATTTTTCCAGGAGATGTACTTCCATTCCGTACAGCACACTTTTGAGTAAGATAGAGTAGCCCGAAATATGAAAAAGCGGTACCGCACACAGCCAGGAATCATCTGAATGGAGACCAAGGTTTAAAGCAGAAGCTGTTGCGCTCGCATAGTGGTTTCCGTATGTTTGAACTACTCCCTTTGGGCGGCCGGTTGTACCGGATGTGTACATGATCGAGCAGGTTTCTTCTAAAGCAAACGTGTCAAGCACCTCAGGAGTTGAACCTGCCTCTATGTCTGTTATCAAAAGAGACGGCACCCTGGAAATAAGCAGCGCTTTTTCCCTGTGCGGCTCATCATAAAGCAAGTAAACTGCCTTTGCATCCTGAAGCTGCCAGGCAATTTCATCCGGCACAAGCCGGCTGTTCAGCAGAACCGCAACGGCACCAATCTGCTGGAGTGCATGTAGGGCAAAAACGGTTTCCGGCCCGTTTGCTGCCAGTACACCGCAGCGGTCTCCTTTTTTGATGCCGGCTGCATGCAGGCCTCCTGCTATGCGGCAGGTTTCTTTAAACAGTTGTGAAAACGTCCATTGCTGCTCACTAAAAACAAGCGCCTTCCGTTCCGGTGTTAAAAAAGCACGCTGTTTCAGCCAGTTTGGCATGTTCATTTAGTTTCATCCTTTTTATTGAAAAAAGAGCGCCCATAAAGTGGACACTCTTTTTCTTTTGATTTACGGAAATCTTGGGAACTGGCCGAAGTCCGGACTGCGTTTTTCTTTAAATGCGTCACGGCCTTCCTTCGCTTCATCCGTTGTATAGTAAAGAAGTGTCGCATCTCCGGCGAACTGTTGAAGTCCTGCAAGGCCGTCCGTGTCTGCGTTCATCGCTGCTTTAATAAAGCGAAGTGCAGTCGGGCTTTTCTCCAGCATTTCTTCTGCCCACTGTACGGTTTCTTCTTCAAGCTTTTCAAGTGGCACAACGGTGTTGACAAGACCCATATCAAGAGCTTCCTGCGCGTTGTACTGGCGGCACAGGAACCAGATTTCGCGTGCTTTCTTGTGGCCGACAATGCGGGCCAGATAGCCGGAACCGTATCCTGCATCAAACGAACCGACTTTCGGGCCCGTTTGTCCAAATACAGCATTGTCTGCCGCGATCGTCAAGTCACAGACAACGTGAAGCACGTGGCCTCCGCCAATTGCGTAGCCCGCTACCATCGCAATAACCGGCTTTGGAATTACGCGGATCAAACGCTGCAGATCAAGTACATTCAAGCGGGGAATTTGGTCGTCTCCCACATATCCGCCATGACCGCGCACTTTTTGGTCGCCGCCGGAGCAAAATGCTTTTCCGCCTTCACCCGCTAAAATAATCACACCGATTTTTGAATCGTCACGAGCATACGCAAACGCATCGATCATTTCCATAACCGTTTTTGGACGAAATGCATTATGTACTTCTGGACGGTTGATCGTTACCTTGGCAATGCCGTTATACGTTTCATATTTGATGTCTTCATATTCACGTTCTTTTACCCAATTAATTTCCACTTTGTTGCCCTCCTTTTATGTTCAACAAAAACGTCTTTACTATTGTACCAAATTTTTCGCGCTGCTCCACATGAATTGCATGGCCGGCTTCATTAAACTGCCTCCACTCGCATAAAGGAATGGACTGGCTCATTCGGCGGGCAATATCCGTAAACTTTTGATCCTTTGTCCCGGTAAGAAGCAGTACAGGCATTTTGAGCTCAGAAAGCCGGTCCCAGTAAGAGAGCTGTCGTCCTGTTCCCATGTGGCGAAGTGATGAGGCAAGACCGGCAGCCGACTGGTCCAGACGCTCTAAACGAATGGTTTCCCGCACCTGCTGTGGCAGCTCTTTCTGGGAAGCAAACATCGGGATATTTCCCCAAAATTCCACAAATGAAACAATGCCTTCTCTTTCAAGCTTTTGGGCCAGCTGTTCATCGGAGGCTCTTCTTGCCTTGCGTTCCGGCTCGCTTTCAAGTCCCGGTGAAGCACTCTCAAGGGTAAGAGAAATCACCGCTTCGGGAAAAAGCAGCGCCAGTGCCAGAGCCAGCCGCCCTCCCATTGAGTAGCCGGCAACATGAAAGGAAGCAAAGCCTTTTTTCTTCATTTCTTCTTTTAACCAGGCCGCTTCCTGTTCAAGGCTGGACGAAGGACGGGCTGTTTGTCCATGGCCGGCGAGGTCCGGCATAACAAGCTGAAAGGGCAAAAGCTTTTCCATCCCTTTCCATGTCCGGGAGCTTCCAGTGAACCCATGCAATAAAAGCACCGGCTCCCCTTCTCCTTTTAAACGAAAAAAAAATGTCATTGAATCACTTCTTTCGCCGCTTCTATGGCATTTTCCCATAATTTACGGTGAACAGCCGTGTTCTCCGCCCGGTCAGTGAAAGCTTCTAAAATCGTCACACCCTCCCGCTGCTCCGCCAGTTCTTTTTCCAGCTGGCTTCCGCTTGTAACCCGGACATAATGGCAGCCGTATAACGCTGCTGCATGATCAAACTTTAAGCCGGACGGCGTGCCAAACAGCCGTTCAAAATGCTTTTGCTCACCTGCCTGCGGCAAATAAGAAAAAATACCGCCGCCATTGTTATTCATAACAAGAATGGTCATCGATAAACCGTTCATTTTTGCTGCCAGGAGCCCGTTCACATCATGAAAAAACGATAAATCGCCCATTACGGCAAAAACGTTTTCTCCGTTCGCCGCAATGCCAAGTGCAGTGGAGACAAGGCCGTCAATTCCATTTGCGCCCCGGTTCCCGTGCAGGCGGATCGTTTGCTCCCCTGAGAATAAAAAGGAATCAAGATCCCGAATCGGCATACTGTTGCCTGCAAAAACGGAAGCATTTTTTGGCAATCCCTGTAAAAAGCGGCGGAACAAGGCACCTTCATCTGTTCCTTCTGCTTTTTTCATTTCAAAACGAGCCGCCGCATTTACATCCTGCCACATTTGATGCCAGCCGCTTTCTTTCTTTCGCTCCAGGCGGGCTGTCATTTCACTGCAAAAAGCCGATTCATCCACTGTGACGATATGGGTGGCAACGTGTGATGGATCCCGCCAGCCTCCTTCTGCATCAATAATGATATGCGGTATATCATTATGGCGCTTCATAAACATCGTAAGGGCTTTTGATACAGGCAGGGCGCCAAACCGGATGATCACTTCCGGCTTCAGGGCATCTTTTACATCGTCATCCCGCAAAAAAGCATCATAGCTGTCAATCGCTTTTTGATAGGCACGTATTTGAGAAAGCGGGTCCGCTGCAATAGGCCAGCCCGTTTTTTCAGAAAGTGACACAATGGCGCCAGCCACTTCCGGTTTTGTTATTTCTCCTGCTACAATCAGCCCCTTTTCAACGCTAATGGTTCCGGCAATGTCATCCATCACAACAGGGTCCGGCATTTTTCTCCCAGATATAAGCCGGACAGGAGCCGGAATGGAGATTCGTTCATAGATGCCGTTATAATCCGGCAGAAGCGGTTCCCGGTATGGAAAGTTTAAATGAACCGGACCGGCCGGAGCCGCAAGCGATTCAAATACAGCACGGGCTCCCTGAGTACGGGCATACTGCAAAACGGTTTTTTGGGCTTCCGGAAGGGCCATTTCTGCAAACCATTTTGCTGTATGGCCATACAAATGAAGCTGGTCAATCGTTTGCGGCGCTCCGACATCACGCAGCTCCGGCGGACGATCCGCCGTCAACACAATAAGGGGAACCCGCGAAATTTTTGCTTCGGCCACAGCAGGCATATAGTTCGCTGCTGCTGTTCCCGAGGTACATAAAAGAGCTACCGGGTTTTGAGCAGCTTTTGCCAGGCCAAGCGCGAAAAAGCCGGCTGATCTCTCATCAACTTGAATAAATGTTTGCAGCCGCGGATGCTCTTCCATTAACAAAGCCATCGGTGTTGAACGAGAGCCCGGGCTGATCACAGCCTGTTTAACTCCCGAGCGGACAAGGCTGTCAATAAAATGCGCATTATAGTACGTCATGTTTTCCTGATGATTACTCATTGCCGCCTCCGATCGCCCGCAGCATCGGCCGCAGCTTCATATTTGTTTCTTCCAGTTCTTTTTCGGGATTTGAGTCTGCTACAACACCGCAGCCCGCATACAAAAAGGCTTCATTTTGAACAATCAGCCCTGAACGAATGGCTACGGCAAATTCACCGTTTTTCCGATAGTCCATCCAGCCGACCGGTGCCGCATAAAAACCACGATCCATCTCTTCCAAATCGCGGATAACCTTGAGTGCTTTCTCCCCGGGCAGCCCGCCTAAAGCAGGAGTCGGATGAAGTGTTTCCACAAATCTCAAGATGGAGTCTTCTTCGTTCGCTTCGCCCACAACCGGTGTATATAAATGCTGGATATCTCTTATTTTCATTACAGCGGGTGCATCCGGCACACTTACACGGCGGCACATCGACTGCATTTCCTCACGAATCATCTGTACAACATAATCATGTTCAATTCGGTTTTTATCATCATTCAGCAGCGCTTCAGCCAGCTTCGCGTCTTCTG
This sequence comes from Domibacillus indicus, assembly GCF_000970685.1. Taxonomy (GTDB): domain Bacteria; phylum Bacillota; class Bacilli; order Bacillales; family Domibacillaceae; genus Domibacillus; species Domibacillus indicus. The sequence goes on along the minus strand of NZ_LAJB01000027.1, from coordinate 23,450 downwards.
ACGCTGTCACGCCGCGGGCTGTTGAACCGGCCAGGCATGTTGTTAATACGGTCTGTGCCCTTTTTTTCACCAGCCGTTCAGGAGAAGCACCTAAAAAGCAGCTGTCCATGGCTTCGATCGAAAAAATAAAACTGTCCGGCTGCCCCTCATCCAGGCGCCGAAGAACACGGTCAGGTGAAATGGTTCCATCAAAAGCAGCGGCTACTTTCCGGGCAAGCACGACTTTCTTCAGTTCGGCATCTTTCTTAATTGTATCCACTGCAGACTGAACCGACTTCTTCCATCCCTCTGTATTGCCCGCACGAAGCTCCATCAGCACTGCTTCTTTTTCTGACAGCCGTTTTCGGCCGGATAAAATCATCTGCTTTCGCTCTTCAATTCGGTCAAATAAAAATTTCGAATCTACGTCTTCACAAACCAGGTTTACGGTGACATATGTTTCATCGCCATATGCTGTCATCATAAGCTCCGGCACATAAAAAAAAGAAGGTGCGAACCGGGACCATTCTTCTCCCTGGCTTCGCAGCGGATCAAAAGAAAAACCTCCGAATGCAACCGGGCCTGTTCCATAAATATTGTAGGGATTGTGTATAGATGAGCGGGCCATAAGAGCATCCCACTGCGCTTCTACATCTTTAAAACGGCTGGAATTCCCGCTTTGAATAGTCTGGACGCTTCCTAAACCAGCAATCACACGCTCTCCATCGCGGTCTTTAAAATAAAACCGTTCTCCCTGGTACCACTCTTTTCCGTTTTCATAAAAACGGAGCGGATCGCCTTTTTCAACTTTTTCTACATAGCTGAACAGGGTCGAACCGTTTAAATCATTTATAAATTCAACAAAGGCTCCTTTAAGAGGATGCCCTTTTATCATAGCCAATGAAATCCCTCCATTGTGCCGACCACATACGGCCAAACTTCTTTAGCCTCTTTTTTCACGGGGCTCTAAGACGTTACGGCTGCGCCGCGCTTTTAATCTTTACTCCTTATTATATACCACTTATATCACATTTTCATTTCTGAAAGACAATGTTCGATTTTTCCGAAAATATTCTCCTCCAGGGAATTTTGAAAAATGATTGACACTTCTGTTTCCGTTTTCTACACTTGATAAAGAACTTTTGTTTAATTATTCACAATGATGGATTGGGAGAGAAGACTGATGAATCAAACCCCTGCAGCGGATACGGGTTTTCAAATATGGTGGCAGCTGATGCGTCCTCATACTTTAACCGCCGCTTTCGTTCCGGTTTTTCTTGGAACCGTGCTAGCGCTCGCTTATACAGATTTGCGTGTTTCGTTGTTTTTGGCCATGATGATTGCCTCGCTGCTCATTCAGGCGGCAACAAACATGTTTAATGAATATTTTGACTTTAAACGCGGCCTTGATACCGAAAAATCAATCGGGATTGGCGGTGCCATTGTGCGAAATGGTGTAAAGCCGAAAACCGTACTTAATATGGCTTTTACTTTTTTTGGTATCGCCCTTTTGCTTGGCATTTATATATGTACCGCTTCTTCCTGGTGGATTGGCTTGGTTGGCGTTGTTTGCATGGCTGTCGGCTATTTGTACACAGGCGGGCCGCTCCCTATTGCTTATACTCCTTTTGGTGAAGCAGCATCGGGTTTCTTTATGGGCGGCATTATTATTTATATTTCCTTTTTTATTCAAGCTGGTTTTCTTTCTAAAACAGCTGTATTGTTCTCAATTCCTATTATTTTACTTGTAGGAAGCATTAATTTAGCAAACAATATTCGTGACCGTGTCGGCGATAAAGAAGCCGGGCGGAAAACAGTTGCCATTTTAATCGGCCATAAGCGTTCCGTGTCGGTCCTGGCTGCCGCATTTTTCATTTCATTTGTATGGGTTGCCGTTTTGCTTTTTACTGATTTAGGGTCCATCTGGCTATTTCTCGCTTATTTAAGCATTCCAAAAGCGCTCAAAGCGGTAAGTGGCTTTAAAGGCAAATCGAGCCCGGCTGAAATGATGCCTGCCATGAAAGCAACTGCCCAGACAAATACCGTTTATGGCTTTTTGTTAGCCGTTGGCCTATGCATCAGCTATCTTTTTTAACCCGATTTTACAATCGGGTTTTTTTTTACGCTAAAACGGCTATAGAAATAGAAGATAGACGAAAGGATGAGGCATTCATGCTGACAAAGAAACAAATAAGTGAATTAAAAGAAGAATTGCTCAGCCAGAAACAACAGTATATGAATCGGCTGGAGCATGATGACGATAACCAGTTTGTTGGTGAACTATCTTCTTACGATAATCACCCGGCTGACACCGGCACCGAGTTATACGTTCGGGAACGGGATATGGCTATTGACGATCATCTCGAAGACGAGCTTGAGAAAATCGATGCAGCGCTTGCTGCGATAGAAGAAGGCACATACGGTATTTGCAAAGAAAGCGGAAAAGAAATTCCTTTTGAACGGCTGCAAGCAGTCCCGACTGCTCTTTATTCCGTGGAATATTCTCCTGAACAAACACTTGAAACCGGCCGTGTTCCGGAAGAGCGCATTCCCCATCCAGACGACGGCATTAACAGCTTTAGTGATGCTGCCAATTATGGAACATCGGAAACACCGGCTGATTTTAACGAAGACAAGGAAAGCTATGATAACTTATACAAAGATGAAGATGAAGACGAAGAAAATCCAGCGACGTAAACCGTCCGCTGGATTTTTAAAAAATATAATTCTTTTATGAGCGTTTGTTTTAGACTTGCGCCGATAAGCGAAACACGCTTTATTCCAATTAAATATTCCAAATGTCTTTTGCATATTCTTTAATGGTCCGGTCACTTGAAAAAATACCGGAGCCGCTAATATTATGAACCATCATTTTTCGCCAGCGTTCAGGCTCCTCCGTATAAATGCGTCCGGCTTCCTCCTGCGCGTTCCGATACGACTCAAAATCCTTTAATACAAAATACTGGTCATTTTCCCCTAACAGCGAGTCATAAATAATCCCGAATAATCCCTTGTCGTCCAGCGTTCCATCAACCAGCTGATCAAGAGTCTTGCGGATAAGCGGATCATGGTGATAGTAATCCATGGAACGGTAGCCGCCTTTTTTGTCATACTCCATGACTTCTTCTGCTTTTAATCCGAAAATAAAAATATTATCGGGGCCTGTCTGTTCTAAAATTTCCACGTTGGCACCGTCAAGCGTTCCGATCGTAATAGCGCCATTCATCATAAATTTCATATTGCCTGTACCTGACGCTTCCTTGCTCGCCGTAGAAATTTGTTCACTGATGTCTGCTGCCGGGATAATATCCTCCGCAAGCGAAACACGGTAATTTTCCATAAAAACTACGGTAATAAGCCCTTTTGTCGCCGGGTCATTATTGACAAGATCTGCGACGGAATGGATGAGCTTAATGATTCTCTTTGCGTAAAAATAACCGGGTGATGCCTTTGCACCGAAAATAAACGTTCGAGGCGCCATTTGAAAGGAAGAATCCTCTTTTACTCTATTATAAAGAGCCAGAATATGAAGCACATTTAACAGCTGGCGCTTATATGCATGAAGCCGTTTTACCTGTACGTCAAAGATCGAGACAGGATCAACTTTGATGCCATTCTGCTCAAAGATGCGTCTGGCCAAAATTTCTTTTCTCTTTGTTTTAACGTCCCATAATTTTTCCAGGAAAGCGGAATCGTTTGCATAAGGAGCAAGTTTCGAAAGTTCAGATGCGTCTTTTTGAAATCCATCGCCAATGGTGTCTGTCAAGAGCGACGTCAGCTGCGGATTTGCTTTTAACAGCCAGCGCCGATGGGTAATCCCATTTGTTTTATTATTAAACTTTTGAGGCTGAAACTGGTAAAAATCGTTCATTTCACGATTTTTCAAAATTTCGGTGTGCAGCCAGGCAACTCCGTTGACACTGTGGCTTCCCGCAATCGCCAGGTGGGCCATCCGCACTTCTCCATAAGCAACGATAGCCATCTTTTCAATCCGGTCCCATTCTCCCGGGTACTTGTCCCATAAACTTTTGCAGAAGCGCTCATTAATCTCTTCCACAATCATGAAAATTCGCGGCAGAAGCGGCTGAAAAATACGAATTGGCCAGCGTTCCAGAGCTTCTGAAAGTGTAGTATGGTTTGTATAAGCAAAGGTTCTTTCCGTAATGTGCCATGCTTCTTCCCATGAAAGCTGATATTCATCCAGCAGCAGGCGCATTAATTCGGGAATAGCCAGAACCGGATGCGTATCATTAATATGAATCGCTACATGTTCATGCAGCTCCTTCAGCTCACCGCCATTGCTTAGAAAACGGCGTAAAATCGAACGAATACTGGCTGAAACAAGGAAGTACTGCTGTTTTAAGCGCAAAATTTTGCCTTCATCATTGGAATCATCGGGATACAAAAACTCAGAAATCGCTTCTGTTTCCCGCTTATACCTCAGCACATCGTGCATCGGTGTCATGGTCGACATTTCTGCACTCCATAAGCGCAGCGTATTAATGGTTTCACCGCCATAGCCAACCACAGGCATATCATGGGGAACTGCCCGTACATACTGGGCATCCACATGATGAAATTTCACGCCATCTTCACGTTCAATCACATCTACACTGCCCCAGAACGGAACATCTACCGATAAATCGGTTTTTCGCACTTCCCAGACATATCCATAGCGAAGCCAATTTTCCGGCAATTCCATTTGAAAGCCATCAATCATCTTTTGTTCAAATAAGCCATGTTTATAGCGAATGCCGCATCCATGCCCGGGTAAATTTAACGAAGCAAGAGAATCTAAAAAGCAGGCGGCCAGGCGGCCAAGGCCGCCATTTCCTAACGCTGCATCCGGCTCAATTTCTTCCAATTCCTCAAGTGGAATGTCCAGGTCTTCCAGCCAGGACTCAACCGTTTCATATATCCCAAGATTGATTAAGTTCTGCCCGAGCAGACGGCCAAGCAAAAATTCAATCGATAAGTAATAAACTTGCTTATTGCCTTTACGGTAACGCTCATTGGTCTTAATCCATTCGCTGCTAATATGTTCCCGCACCATACTGCTGAGCGTGACAAATTGCTGGGCCCGGGTTGAATCTTGAAAACTGACACTATATGACTGTTCCAGCCGCTTTTTAAATGAATCCTGAAAAGTTTTTTTATCAGAAAACATGGCTTTCCCTCCTGTTGGATACCTCTTCATATAGTTTCATATATGCTTTGGCAGACTGTGACCAGCTGTAATCTGCTTTCATTGCGTTCTCGACAATTTTCGCCCATGCTTCAGGTTCCTCTTGGTAAAAATACAAAGCGCGTCTGTAAGTGTGCAGCATATCATGAGCGTTAAAATTGGCGAATGAAAAGCCATTGCCTTCTCCTGTAAATTCATTATAAGAATGAACAGTATCATTTAGGCCGCCTGTTTCGCGGACAAGCGGCAGCGAGCCATACTTCATTGCGATAAGCTGTCCAAGGCCGCACGGCTCAAATTGAGACGGCATTAAAAACAAATCAGATCCTGCATAAATCTGATGGGCCAGCCCTTCATTAAATCCGATATAAGAACGAACCTTTTCCGGATAGGCCCATTCCATCTCTCGGAAGAAGTGTTCAAACTCGGACTCTCCACTGCCAAGCAAAATAAACTGAACGTCTTCGGCAAGCATTTCATGAAAAACATGCCGGACCAGATCAAGCCCTTTTTGTTTTGTCAGGCGGGATACTATGCCCACAATTGGCACATTCTCACGTACTGGCAAATGGAAAAACTCTTGAAGCCGCCGCTTATTTTCTTTCTTTCCAGCCATATCTTCTGTATTATACGGCTCAATCATTTCGTCAGCTTCTGGATTGTAAATCGAATAATCAACTCCGTTTAAAATACCAGTTAAGTCACCATGGCGCTCTTGAAGTACACCTTCAAGCCGTTCTCCGAAATAAGGATTTAAAATTTCATTTCTGTAAGTCGGGCTGACAGTTGTGATTTCATCGGAAGCGATCAGTCCGCCCTTCATAAAATTAGTATTCCCATTAAATTCAAGCTGGCCTGTCTGATAATGCTGGCTATGTAAGTTTAATAAATCGGTCACAGCCTGAGGCGGAAAAATCCCCTGGAACATCAAATTATGAATCGTAAAGACCGCACGAATTTTTTCATATCCAGGGCGATGCTGATGCTCAACCTTGAGCATAAACGGAATCATAGCTGTATGCCAATCATGGCAATGCAGGATATCCGGAAAGAAATCGAGATGGTGCAATGAGTCAAGAACCGCTCTTGTAAAATAAGAAAAACGCTCTCCGTCATCGTAGTGGCCGTACAAGCTGTCTCTTCTAAAGTAATAAAGGTTGTCAACAAAATAATAAGTGACGCCATCCTGCTTCAGCTCAAAAACAGCACAATATTGATTTCTCCATCCGACTGGAACGGTATAAACAGCTGCCTGCTTCATTAATTTTTCAAATTTTTCAGGGATAAGGCTGTATTTTGGCATAATTACCCTTACGTCCGCCCCTAATTTAGCTAATTCTTTAGGAAGGGCGCCTGCTACATCGGCAAGCCCCCCTGATTTAACGAATGGTACACATTCGGAAACAGCAAATAAAACTTTCACGTACTTGTCACCGCACTTTCCACAGATCCTTTTTTAATAACGAGCGGCTCTTCCGGGGTTCCGCGCAAGACTGCTCCATCTTCCACTGATACGTCTTTATCTATAATTACATGTTCCAGGGTGCAGTTCTGGCCAATTCTGCTTTTTTGCATCACGATGCTGTTTTTAACGGTTGAGTTTTTCCCAATCGTTACAGCGCGAAAGACAATACTATGATTGACTTCTCCTTCAATAACACAGCCGTTTGCAATCATCGCATTTGTTACATAAGAACCTGCCAAATAATTTGTCGGCGGCTCATCCTTTACTTTTGTGTAAATTGGCTGAAACTCATTAAACAATTCGCTCCACTTATCTTTTTCAAGTAACTGCATGCTCGTTTGATAATAATCGTTTACAGATTTAATCCGTTTCAAAAAGCCTTCAAATTCATAATTGCATTTTGTTAAGGAGGATGCTGAATCTTCCACAACATCCTGAACGGATTGATAGCCTGTTTCATTCCGCTGTTCAATTAACTCCAGTAAAAGCGGCAAAGACAAAAGATAAATATGAGCACTTTCACCTTTGTGCATAACCTCTAAAATATCGCAATTCTGATTTAAATACCGGTCAAGTATAGGACCGAAATCCATATTTGCCACTGTTGTACAATTGGAAACAACAGCGTATTTTTGATCACTGCGGTTAAAATAATCAAGATGTTCTGCCATACGGCTGAACTGTCCTTCTTTTGCAGGAGCCGGGAAGAAAAACAGGCCGTCGCGCTTCCGGTTCAAATCCCAATCTTTCCCGGAACCTAAATGATCCATTAACGAACGATATGGAGACCTCGGAAAAATAGCCACGCTTTGAATTCCTGAATTGACCAAATTGGATAGTATAAAATCAATAAGCCGGTAACGCCCTGCAAACGGAATGGCAGCGGGAGAACGATATGCTGCAAGCTCGCCCATCTCTCCCGGCAGCATAGTTGCATCAATAACGCCAAGCATCGATTTTTTCATCAGGCTTCCTCCACTCTGGTCTGTTGTTCAATTTTCTCCGCCAAAAAAGCTTCCGTTATAAGCAGTATATCGTCAGAATTATTGCGAATAATGGTATTATCCGGTATTTCCAAACCGCTCATTACGATTGCACGTTCAATGAAAGAACCGTGTCCAATACGAGCATTGGGCATAACGACACATTCTTTAATAACCGCATCTTCTTCCACCTCAACTCCCTGGAAGATGACTGACTGCTCAATCGCCCCGTCAATCACGCACCCTTCATTGACAAGTGAATGCTGCACTTTGGCTTTTGTTCCGATAATTTGGGGAGGCTGATTCGGGTTAACAGAATAAATCCGCCAGGAATGCTCGAATAAATTTAAATCCTGCTCCTCATCAAGCAAATCCATATTTGCTTCCCATAAGCTTTTTACTGTACCAACATCTTTCCAATACCCTTTAAATGGATAAGCAATAAGCTTTAATTGATCCGCCAGCATAGCCGGAATCACGTCTTTCCCGAAGTCATTTGATGAATCCGGGTTGCTTTCGTCCATCTCTAAATACTTGCTAAGAACCGACCAGTTAAAAATATAAATTCCCATGGAAGCCAGGTTGCTTTCTGGCTTTTCCGGCTTTTCATCAAAGCGGGTGACATTGTATTTCTCATCTGTGTTCATAATGCCAAAGCGGCTGGCTTCTTCCCAGGGAACTTCAATCACCGAAATAGTCACGTCAGCCTGCTTTTCGATATGATAGTCAAGCATTGTATCATAATTCATTTTATAAATATGGTCGCCAGATAAAATAAGGACATACTCCGGGTCGTATTGCTTAATGTAGTTTAAATTTTGATAAATAGCACTGGCCGTTCCAGAATACCATTTTACTTCGGATGATTCGCTGTAAGGGGGCAAAACAGTTACTCCGCCGTTTTTCCGGTCAAGGTCCCAGGCGCTTCCGATCCCAATGTATGAATTTAATACAAGCGGCTGATACTGTGTGAGAACACCGACTGTGTGAATGCCTGAATTAGCGCAATTGGAAAGCGGAAAATCAATAATACGGTATTTCCCGCCAAATGGCACTGCTGGTTTCGCAAGGCTCTCCGTCAAGTCTTTTAAACGGCTTCCTTTTCCTCCTGCTAAAAGCATTGCTACACATTTTTGTTTTGCCATCTTAGTTCCTCCCTTTTTCATCTATGTGGCGTAAATAAACTGCGCCGAATGGCGGTACATTTATTTCAACAAAAGCCGGCTGTCCGTGAAACGCTTTGGAAGCCGCTTCAATGGTGCCTTTGTTCACTCGGTTAGAACCTCCATACAAAGTATCATCGCTGTTTAACACTTCTTCGTATTGGCCTTTTTCCGGGACTCCTATTTTATAATCACTGTACCCATAATCACCAAAATTACACACAATTACGAGTGCATTTCCATTTTTATCTTTACGCATAAATGATAAAACGCTTTGCTCATAATTATGGACATCAATCCATTCAAAGCCTTCAGGACTGTGGTCTAGCTCATATAAAGCCGGTTCCGCTTTATAAAACGCCATAAGCTCCATAAAATAACGATTGAAGCTGCGATGCATATCATAATCCGTTAAGTGCCAGTCAATTTCTTCAAGATCCTTCCATTCCGAAAACGGAGCAAGCTCTGTTCCCATAAACAGCAGCTTTTTTCCTGGATGAGCCATCATGAACATAAGCAGCAGGCGCAATTGTGCAAACTTTTGCCAGTAATCACCCGGCATTTTATCAAGAAGAGATTTTTTTCCATGAACTACTTCATCGTGTGAAAACGGCAAAATATAATTTTCCGAATAAGCATACATCAGTGAGAATGTCATAAGATTATGCTTATGCCGGCGTTCATTCCAATGGGTTTCCATGTATTCCAGCACGTCATTCATCCAGCCCATATTCCACTTATAATTAAACCCGATTCCTCCCTGGTAAACAGGAGCAGTTACCTGAGGCCAGTCACTTGAATCTTCCGCGATCATAAGAGCTTTTGAATCGAATGAAAAAACTGCTTTGTTTAACTTTTGCAAAAATGCTATACCGTTCGGATTTGCTTCCAGTCCATCCCGGTTGGGCCAATAAAAAATATTAGAAACAGCATCTACCCTGAAACCATCAATATGATAATAATCCATCCAGAAAAGCGCATTGGAGATCAAAAAGCTATGTACTTCCGTTTTACTTAAATCAAAATTTGCTGTTCCCCAGACATAATTTTCACGATCCCAGCTGTTCTCGTATTCAAAGCTGAAATTCCCATCAAAATTATGAAGGCCGTGAGCATCCTTACAAAAGTGGCCTGGCACCCAGTCCATAATGACACCTAATCCAGCCCGGTGACATTCATCGACAAAGTACATAAAATCCTTCGGTTCCCCATATCTTCTTGTTGCAGCAAAGTAGCCAGTGCTCTGATAGCCCCACGAACGGTCAAACGGATGCTCCGTTACAGGCATTACTTCAATATGTGTGAATCCCTGTTCTTTCACATAAGGAATCAGCATGTCCGCTAATTCACGGTACGTATAAAGGTCATTTTCACCTTTCCCCTTGCGCTTCCATGTGCCTAAATGAACTTCATAAACAGCCATTGGTTCCTCATAAATATGAGAAGACTGTTTACAATTAAGCCATTCTTCGTCACGCCATTCATATCCATTAAGCTGTGTGACAATGCTTGCTGTTTTGGGACGAAGCTCTGCCCTGAAGGCAAAAGGATCCGTTTTATGAAGGACTCTCCCGCTCTGGGCAATAATTTCATACTTGTACAAGGAACCTTCCAAATTGAGAGGAACTTCCAAAAACCACACACCTTCTGCTGAAACCTGGATCATTTCAAATTCTAAGCCGTTCCAGTCGTTAAAATCTCCGATAACTCGTACTTTTTTTGCATTTGGCGCCCATAAAACAAAATATGTTTTATCATTTTTAATATGAGACCCGAATAAGTTATACGCCTTAAAGAGATTTCCTTCATGAAATAAATGGAGATCAAACTCGCTTGGATAAAAATTTTTTGATGACATGGTCCACACCCTTTATATCTATTCTTGGTGAAGTGGAAAAGAGGAAAATGCAGATAAATCCATGATTAGTCTTGATGTTGTTAGTATTCTTTAAAAACGCACATTATCCTTCTTTATTTTCCACATTTATTAATTATTTTCCCTTATTTTTTTAAAAATAACTATAAGCGCGCTTGAAATAAATAAAAATAAAAAAGCACCAAAAAGTTAAAATTAACTTTCTGGTGCTTTCGCTTTTTATGACCCCTACGGGATTCGAACCCGTGTTACCGCCGTGAAAGGGCGGTGTCTTAACCGCTTGACCAAGGGGCCATCTGGCGGAGAAGGAGGGATTTGAACCCTCGCGCCGGTTACCCGACCTACACCCTTAGCAGGGGCGCCTCTTCAGCCTCTTGAGTACTTCCCCAGATGGCTCCGCAGGCAAGACTCGAACTTGCGACCGATCGGTTAACAGCCGATTGCTCTACCACTGAGCTACTGCGGAATACATAGAATGGGCCTGAATGGACTCGAACCATCGACCTCACGCTTATCAGGCGTGCGCTCTAACCAGCTGAGCTACAGGCCCATAAAATTTGCATGTATGGAGCGGGTGATGGGAATCGAACCCACGACATCAGCTTGGAAGGCTGAGGTTTTACCATTAAACTACACCCGCATCGTATTAATATGGTGGCTCAGGACGGAATCGAACCGCCGACACAAGGATTTTCAGTCCTTTGCTCTACCAACTGAGCTACTGAGCCATTTAAAGCATTTTGTATAAAATGGCGGTCCGGACGGGACTCGAACCCGCGACCTCCTGCGTGACAGGCAGGCATTCTAACCAGCTGAACTACCGGACCAGCGATTGCGGGGGCAGGATTTGAACCTGCGACCTTCGGGTTATGAGCCCGACGAGCTACCGAGCTGCTCCACCCCGCGACGATAAAAAATAATGGAGGAGGAAAGGGGATTCGAACCCCTGCGCGGTTTGACCCGCCTGTCGGTTTTCAAGACCGATCCCTTCAGCCGGACTTGGGTATTCCTCCAAATTGTTTTGACTCAAATGGTGGACCTTGCAGGACTCGAACCTGCGACCGGACGGTTATGAGCCGTCTGCTCTAACCAACTGAGCTAAAGGTCCTTTGTTACATTAGATTATGATTTTTTTCAAAACAGCATTTGAAATTATGGTAGCGGCGGAGGGGATCGAACCCCCGACCTCACGGGTATGAACCGTACGCTCTAGCCAGCTGAGCTACACCGCCATAAATGAAAAGTATTGGTGGAGCCTAGCGGGATCGAACCGCTGACCTCCTGCGTGCAAAGCAGGCGCTCTCCCAGCTGAGCTAAGGCCCCAATTTTAAGATGGTCGGGAAGACAGGATTCGAACCTGCGACCCCTTGGTCCCAAACCAAGTGCTCTACCAAGCTGAGCTACTTCCCGTAAAACGAAAGATCGTTTATATATAAATGTAAATGGCGCGCCCGAGAGGACTCGAACCTCTAACCGCTTGATTCGTAGTCAAGTACTCTATCCAATTGAGCTACGGGCGCAGCTATTCGTTTGTAAGATGGTGCCGAGGACCGGAATCGAACCGGTACGGTAGTCACCTACCGCAGGATTTTAAGTCCTGTGCGTCTGCCAGTTCCGCCACCCCGGCATGGAGTGAATCAAGTTGGAGCGGAAGACGGGATTCGAACCCGCGACCCCCACCTTGGCAAGGTGATGTTCTACCACTGAACTACTTCCGCAGATGCGGGTGAAGGGACTTGAACCCCCACGCCTTGCGGCGCCAGATCCTAAGTCTGGTGCGTCTGCCAATTCCGCCACACCCGCATATAAATGGTGAGCCATGAAGGACTCGAACCTTCGACCCTCTGATTAAAAGTCAGATGCTCTACCGACTGAGCTAATGGCTCGGTAAGTGGTGCCGGCAAGAGGACTTGAACCCCCAACCTACTGATTACAAGTCAGTTGCTCTACCAGTTGAGCTACACCGGCGTAAATGGTGGAGGATGACGGGATCGAACCGCCGACCCTCTGCTTGTAAGGCAGATGCTCTCCCAGCTGAGCTAATCCTCCATTTATTATAAGTAAATCGCCAGGCGGCGTCCTGCTCTCACAGGGGGAAACCCCCAACTACCATCGGCGCTGAAGAGCTTAACGGCCGTGTTCGGGATGGGAACGGGTGTGACCTCTTCGCTATTGCCACCTGACTGTTTTACGACATTCATTATTATAACATAATAAAAATATTTAGCAATCATTTTTTGAAATGTTTTTTCAAAAGAGCTTTGCTTGTCTCTAACGGACAAAAAGTAATATATCATAATTTCTTATAATCATGCAAGCATTTTTAAAGGGTTTTTTTGTTTTAAACCGGACTTTGAAAAAGCCGTCTAGATTTTCTTCTCGTCATATATAATACCAACAAAAGATTCAATTGAAAGCAGGTGCTTGTCTAATGGAATGGATATTGGGAACAGATATTTTAATGAAGCTTGGACTGGCCGGCGGTCTCGGTGCTGTAATTGGACTTGAACGGGAATTAAAAAGAAAGCCGGTCGGATTAAAAACAAGCATTGTCATTTCCATTATCAGCTGCTTGTTAACAATTGTTTCTGTAGAGTCCGTTTATCTTTATTATCAAGATACCAGTGTAAATATCACAATGGACCCTTTACGGCTTGCCGCTCAAATTGTATCGGGAATCGGCTTTCTTGGCGCCGGAGTTATTTTGCACAGGGCAAATGACAGCATTTCCGGCCTGACAACTGCTGCGATGATATGGGGAGCAGCAGGTATTGGCGTTGTCGTAGGTGCCGGCTTTTACTCTGCAGCACTTGCCGGCGTAGTTATGATTATTCTGGCGGTAGAAATACTGCCGGTTATTTTAAAATTCACGGGTCCGAGCCGCCTGCAGGAAAAAACTCTTTATATTAAGCTTCGGACTCCCGCACCTCATCATATCCAGGGTATTATCCGGGCTGTAGAGCAGGAAAACATTTCAGTAAAGCGCATTCATATCTTTTATGACGAGAGCAGCTGCACACACCTTTTGGAGTTAAAAGCCGGTGTTTGCTTTAATCGAAGAACAACCGAAGTGTATTATACACTTTCTGAAATTCCAAATGTGCAATTTGTAGATGTGGAGGGTGCTTAAATGCCCCTTCTTCTCTTTTGCCTGTAAAAAAGGACTGCTCTCTTACTGATGAGCAGTCCTTTTTTACAGAAAAATAATGGAGACTATCGGGATCGAACCGACGACCTCTTGCATGCCATGCAAGCGCTCTCCCAGCTGAGCTAAGCCCCCGCGTTTATGAAGCGTTATGTATTTAACACCTAGATTCAATTATACTTATTTTTCGTTTTAATGCAAGACTTTTTTCAATAAAAACTTCGGGGGATTATTCCCCGCGAAGTCTTTTTTCAAGCTCAGCTTTTTTCTCTTCAAAGCCCGGCTTGCCTAAAAGTGCAAACATGTTCACTTTATATGCTTCTACACCCGGCTGATCAAATGGATTAACCCCAAGAAGGTATCCACTTATCGCACACGCTTTTTCAAAGAAATATACTGTGTAGCCAAATGTATAAGCGTCCATTGCCGGAATTGATACAGTTAAATTTGGCACGCCGCCGTCTGTATGGGCAAGAAGCGTTCCTTCAAATGCTTTGTTATTAACAAAATCAACTGTTTCGCCTGCCAGGTAATTTAAGCCGTCCAAATCGTTTTCCGCTTTTTCAATCGTTAATGACTTGCGCGGGTTCTCAACCTTGATCACCGTCTCAAACAAATCACGGCGCCCTTCCTGCACATACTGGCCTAATGAATGAAGGTCAGTTGAGAAGTTGGCGGATGATGGATAAATCCCTTTAAAGTCCTTTCCTTCACTCTCGCCGAACAATTGCTTCCACCATTCAGAGAAATACTGAAGGCCCGGCTCATAGTTGATAAGCATTTCAATTGTTTTTCCTTTGTTGTATAAAACATTGCGGACTGCTGCGTATTGATAGGCTTCGTTTTCTTCCAATTCAGATGAGCTGTAAGCCTCGCGTGCATCGCGCGCACCCTGCATCATTGCTTCAATATCTGCACCCGCCGCTGCGATCGGAAGAAGCCCTACCGCTGTTAATACAGAATAACGGCCGCCGACATCGTCTGGAATAACAAATGTTTCGTATCCTTCTTCATCTGCAACTGTTTTTAAAGCTCCACGGGCTTTATCTGTTGTTGCATAAATACGTTTTTTCGCTTCTTCTTTTCCATACTGCTTTTCAAGAAGATCGCGGAATAGGCGAAACGCAAGCGCTGGTTCTGTTGTTGTACCTGACTTGGAAATAACATTAATGGACCAGTTTTTTCCGTCGAGGACTTCAATTAAGTCACTCATGTATGTAGAGCTAATGTTGTTGCCGGCAAAAAACACTTGCGGACTGTTGCGTTTTTCAGCCGAAAGCACATTATAAAAACTATGGTTTAACATATCAATGGCAGCACGGGCGCCAAGATAGGAGCCGCCGATACCAATTACAACCAATATGTCAGAGTCGTTACGGATTTTTTCCGCGGCTTTTTGAATTCGGGCAAATTCTTCTTTATCATAATCAACAGGCAGGTCAATCCAGCCAAGATAGTCATTTCCCTGTCCTGTTTTCTCATGAAGAGAATGATGCGCCACTTTTACTGCATCGCGTAAATAGCTGATCTCATGCTCACCAAAGAAAGGCAGCGCATTTGAATAATCAAATTTAATGTGCGTCATGCTCAATAACCCTCCGTCTAAACTGTATTTTTCCATTTTACTCTATACGACTGTACGCGGTTTCGCAAGAAAAAAAACAGGGAAAAACCGGGCTTTATTCTGCCCGGTTAAAGCGATGAACGTAAAATGGCAATAACGTCTTCACGGTCCAGTTTGGCGAAATTCCCAAACGGGCCATTGAACAGCGTTTTATCAGCCATTTCTTCAATTCGGCTGTCATCAATGTTGTAATCAGCGAGACGGGCCGGCGCTTCGATGGATGTCCAGAATGCCCGTAATGCTTCAATTCCTTCAAGTCCGGCTTCTTTATCTGACTTTCCTTCCGGGTTCACGTCAAAAACACGAACAGCCAGCTGCTTGAAGCGTTCCGGTTTTACATTCAGATTGTGCTTCATCCAGTTCGGGAATAAAATTGCGAGCCCTCCCCCGTGCGGGATGTCATAAACAGCTGATACGGCATGCTCAATGTTATGTGTTGCCCAATCGCCGCGGTAGCCCATTTGCAGCATACCGTTCAATCCCAATGTGCCGGCAAACATAACCGTTTCACGAAGCTTTTCATCCTGGAGATTATCCATAAGTGCCGGCGCTTTTTCTACGAGAGTTTTCATCGTCCCTTCAATAAGCCGGTCCTGCACATCTGTTTGTTCGGCATTATGGAAATACTGCTCCAGCATGTGAGTCATCATGTCGACAATACCGTATGTTGTCTGGTCGCGTGGTACAGTAAGTGTCCAGCCGGGATCACAAATTGAGAATTTCGGGAACACATGCGGGCTTCCCCATCCAAGTTTTTCATTTGTATCCCAATTTGTGATAACAGACCCTGAATTCATTTCAGAGGCTGTGGCGGCATGCGTTAAAATCGTGCCAAACGGCAATGCATCCTCTACTGCTGCTTTTTTCGTAATAAAATCCCACGGGTCGCCATCAAACTTCGCAGCCGCGGCCACAGCTTTTGCACAGTCAATAACGCTCCCGCCCCCAACTGCAAGGATAAACGAGACATCATTCGCCCGGCATAATTCTGCTCCGCGCTTGACTGTCGAAAGGCGTGGATTTGGTTCGACACCTGACAGCTCCGTAATCTTAAATCCGCCAAGCTGCTCCAAAACAAGATCGTAAAGACCGTTTTTCTTTATACTGCCTCCTCCATAAACGAGAAGAATATTTTCACCATATGGAGCAACATTGTCCCGTAATTGTGTTACTGTGTCCTTGCCAAAAATCCACTTTACCGGATTCCAATAAACAAATTGATTCACTATGCTCAGCTCCTTTTCCATACCATTATGCGAAAAGAACTGCCCGTTTTTCAACTGATTGAACTTGAACCGTAAAAAAAACCGGCTGCGAATCAGCCGGTTTATACCCATCCTCTAAATTTAGAAGCTTCTGCTGCACGGCGTACACCAACCATATAGGCAGCAAGACGCATGTTGACGCCGCGTGTTTGTGAAACTTCATAAATGTTATCAAATGCTTTTATTAAATTTTCATGCAGCTTTTTATTTACTTCTTCTTCCGTCCAGTAATACCCCTGGTTATTCTGTACCCATTCAAAGTAGGAAACTGTTACGCCGCCTGAACTGGCCAGCACATCCGGAACAAGCAAAATCCCGCGCTCCGTCAAAATCTTTGTCGCCTCAAGAGTCGTTGGTCCATTTGCCGCTTCCACAACAATTGAAGCTTGAATAGAGTTGGCATTATCAGCGGTAATTTGGTTTGAAATAGCCGCCGGCACCAGAATATCACATTCTTTTTCCAGAAGCTCCTGGTTGGTGATTGTATTATCAAACAGGGTGGTAATCGTGCCAAAGCTGTCCCGGCGATCTAATAAATAATCGATATCAAGTCCTGCTGGATCATAAATTCCGCCATAAGCATCTGAAATGCCTACTACTAACGCTCCTGCATCATGCATAAATTTTGACAAAAAACTTCCTGCATTCCCAAAGCCCTGGACAATAACCCGGGCCCCTTTAATATCAATACCCCGTTTTTTAGCCGCTTCGTGGATACAAATTGTTACACCCTGAGCAGTGGCTTTTTCACGCCCATGGGATCCGCCAAGAGCGAGGGGCTTGCCGGTAATAAATCCCGGCGAATCAAATTCACGAATCCGGCTGTATTCATCCATCATCCAGGCCATAATTTGTGAATTCGTATATACATCGGGGGCTGGAATATCTTTTGTCGGCCCGACAATCTGGCTGATTGCGCGGACATAGCCGCGGCTGACGTTTTCGATTTCCCGCATAGACAGCTGGCGCGGGTCACATACAACGCCCCCTTTTCCTCCTCCGTATGGCAGATCGACAATTCCCGCTTTTAATGTCATCCACATCGACAGCGCTTTCACTTCTTCTTCGCTTACCTCCGGATGAAAACGGACTCCGCCTTTTGTTGGACCAGGGGCATCATTATGCTGTGCCCGGTATCCTGTGAAAATTTTAACTGATCCATCATCCATTTTTACCGGAATGCGCACCGTCATCATACGGAGCGGCTCTTTCAATAGCTCGTACATTTCTTCGGAGTAACCGAGTTTGGTCAGCGCTTCTTTGATAACATTCTGGGTTGATGTGAATAAGTTTAAGTTTTCAGCCATATACCTTCGCCTCTTTTATTCTCATTTTTTCAGCATTGATCCGTGCTCCCGCTTTCATTGTACGCCGCCGTATGAAACATTCGCAAGCAATTCCATCAGCCTTTTTTCCGTTCTTCCTTCATCGACTGCTCAATCCATTCCTGCAGCTTATCCTGAAGCGGGTGAAAGCCCTCGCCATCATTGTCAATTCGAATTCCCCGCCGTTGATTCCGGCTGCCTTCTTCCGTCGCCCGAATAGACAGGCTGATTTTACTTTCATCTTCGTTTACAGATAGGACCTTCACTGTAATCTCATCGCCTACTGCCAGATAATCGTGAATGTCGCGGACAAATCCATGCGTAATTTCCGATATATGGACAAGTCCCTGGCGCCCATGCTCAAGCGCCACAAATGCGCCATATGGCTGAATACCGGTGATTTTCCCGGTCACAGTCTGTCCCGGCTCAAATTTTGATTCCATCAAATCTCTCCAGTTTTTAATTGGTTTCTTGTTTTATGCGTCGCGATATTATATCATACTTTTGTTTGACTTGAAATTAATCACTAGTTTTTTGGACAAAAAAGAAGTACAGTAATAGTTTCAACACAGATTAGAAATTGAGGGGTTTACACGTATGAAAAAACAGGAACAATGGTCATCGAAGATTGGCTTCATCCTGGCAGCGGCAGGCTCCGCTATCGGGCTTGGCGCTATCTGGAAGTTCCCGTATATGGCGGGAACAAATGGCGGAGGCGTCTTTTTTCTTTTATTTATTTTGTTTACGGTATTAATTGGCGCGCCTATTTTGCTGGCGGAATTTTTTATTGGCCGCCGCACACAGAAAGACGCGGTATCTTCTTTTAAAATGCTTGCGCCTGGCTCTTTTTGGCCGGCCGTTGGCATTGTCGGTGTTATAGCCGCCTTTATTATTTTATCCTTTTACAGTGTGGTTGGCGGCTGGGTCTTGTCCTATATGTGGCGCACCGCGGCTGGGATGCTGAATGGAGGCACAGATTTCACTGCTTTATTCGGGGAGATTATCGCTGACCCTGTTGAAGTTCTCATTGCACAGGCCCTGTTTATGGTCATGACTATTTTTGTTGTACAGGGCGGCGTTCAAAAGGGCATTGAACGCGCCAGCACATTTATGATGCCGGCTCTGTTTATTTTATTTATTGCGCTGGTGGTTCGTTCCTTAACGCTTCCCGGCGCAATGGAGGGTGTAAAATTTTTGCTTTCTCCTGACTGGTCCTATTTAAACGGAGCTACTGCCTTAACCGCTCTGGGCCAGGCGTTTTTCGCCCTGAGTATCGGAGTGTCTGTCATGGTTACGTATGCATCTTATCTGGATAAGAAAGAAGATTTGACCCGCTCTGCTTTTTCGGTGGCCGGTTTAAATATTTTTATTTCTCTGCTGGCAGGCCTTGTTATTTTCCCCGCTGTCTTTGCACTCGGATTTGAGCCGGGACAGGGGCCGGGCCTTGTTTTTGTCGTACTGCCGGCTGTTTTCTCACAAATGCCTTTTGGCTCCCTGTTTTTCTTTGTTTTTCTTGTTCTTCTATTATTCGCAACATTAACCTCCGCTTTTTCCATTCTGGAAATTGTGGTGGCCGCTGTGACAAAACAAAAAAGCGAAAAGCGGAAAAAAGCGGCCTGGCTGTCGGGGCTGGCTATTTTTATCGCTGGTATTCCATCCGCTCTTTCATTTGGTGTGATGAGCCAGGTGACTATCTTCGGAAAATCCTTTTTTGATTTTGTCGACTTTTTAACAAGCAGCATTGCCATGCCGCTCGGGGCGCTTTTTATTGCTTTTTTCACTGGTTTTTGGATGAAGAAAACGGAGGTGCAGGAGGAAGTGCTGCGGGGCTCTTCAATGAGCAGCGGATTATTCAACGTCTGGTATATGCTCGTTAAATTTGCAGCGCCAGCTGCCATCTTATTCATTCTTCTGCAATCCCTTGGGTTATTTTAAACAAAAAGGAAGAGCCTCAAATGGCTCTTCCTTTTTGTTTTTCGAGAAACCGGCTGATGCGCTTAATGGCTTCCTGCAGCTGAGCCATAGAGGACGCATACGAGCAGCGAATGTAGCCCTCGCCGCCTTCTCCAAATACAGATCCCGGCACAACAGCTACTTTTTCTTCGAGCAAAAGCTGCTCGGCAAATTGCTCGGAGGTGAGACCCGTGGACTGAATGGATGGAAACACATAAAACGCCCCGCCTGGCAAATGGCAGTCAAGCCCGATTTCTTTAAATGACTGTACCATGTAGTTGCGGCGCTGCCGGTAATCTTTTTTCATGCTTTCTACATCGCTCATGCCATGCTGCAGAGCTTCCACCGCTGCATACTGGGCAGGAGTTGAAGCGCACATCATTGCATATTGATGGATTTTCAGCATCGCGCTTGATATGTCCTGCGGCGCGCAAACAAACCCCAGACGCCAGCCTGTCATTGCAAATCCTTTGGAAAAGCCATTAATTAAAATCGTTCGCTGGCGCATTCCATCAAGCGCCGCTATTGACGTATGCGGGCGGTCATAAGCAAGCTCCGCATAGATTTCGTCCGCAATAACAAGCAAATCATGTTTTTTTACGATTTCAGCAATCAGCTCAAGGTCATCCCTGTCGAGCTGTGTGCCCGTTGGATTATTTGGATAGCAAAGAAGAACCGCTTTTGTTTTTTCTGTAATGGCTGCCTCAAGCTGCTCCGGCTGAAGTTTAAATCCTGTTTTACCGGTAGTGCCGATTGTCACGGCACGCCCTCCTGCCAGTTCGACAAGCGGGGCGTATGAAACGAAGCAGGGCTCAACCACAATAATTTCATCCTTTGGATCTGTAATGGCCCGGATGGCAATATCAAGCGCCTGGCTTGCTCCTACGGTGACAATGATTTCCTCTTTTGGTGCATATTCCACATAAAACCGTTCCTGCATATAGCGTGAAATTTCTCTGCGCAGTTCAATCAAACCGGCATTGGCTGTATAAGAAGTAAATCCCCGTTCAAGCGAGTTGATAGCCGCTTCCCGCACCGGCCAGGTTGTCACAAAGTCCGGTTCGCCTACACCAAGAGAGACTACACCCTCCATTGTTGCTGCCAGATCAAAAAACTTGCGGATACCGGACGGGCGCATTCGCTCCACTGACTTTGCTACATAGCTCTTCGTCACATTCATCACGGTGACACCACAATTCGGTTGTCTTCATTTTTTGATGTATAAATCATGCCGTCATGCTTATATTTTTTCAGCTGGAAATGAGTTGTTGTTGAAACAACTGAATCAAGCGTTGACAATTTTTCGGATACGAACCGGGCAATCTCATTCATCGACTTTCCTTCAACAGTCACCGATAAATCATACACGCCCGACATTAAATAAACCGAGCTGACTTCTTTAAAGCGGTAAATTCGTTCTGCCACTTCATCAAAGCCCACACCGCGCTTTGGTGTTACCTTGACATCGATCATCGCCGTTACACCTGTGTAATTATCCATCTTCGCCCAGTCTACAAGCGTGGCGTAATGCACAATTACTTTTTCTTCTTCCAGGCGGCGAATGGTCTCCGTAACCTCTGTTTCGGAAAGGCCGATCATTTTGGCAATATCGGCCGCTTCAAAACGGGCGTCTTTTTGCAGAATTTCCAGAATTTCCACTTCTTTTTCGTTCAGCTTCATGACTTAATCCTCCTCAATGATGTCAAAACTACATGGTTCATTATAACAAAAATTACGGCTATTTGTTTTATACACTAAAAAGATAACATATTTTTGTTTTTTTTCACAAAGAGCAGGAGGAATTGTTTTTGATACTCAGCAGCTTTTCTGCTAATTTAACAGGGCTGCCGCCGGGCATTGGCGCATCAAATGAGTGTTCATAAATACGGCGGATTTCCGCTGCCAGTTTTTCAGCATTCTTCTGCTGGTGAACGGCATAGATCACATCAGCCATTTCAGTATCATAAAAGCCCGCTCCCGCCTGGTAAGGGTCGAATGACATTAAAACGTCAGCGAGCGCAAAATTTAATTGGGCAGTTTCATTCATTTGTAATCACCTTTCAACTTAATGTATGTTTATTGTCAAGGAGAGTGAAAGGCATGTCAAGATTTGATGAAGTCATTGAACGCCGCGGGACAAATGCGGTGAAATGGGATGGATTAAAAACTGTTTTTGGCCGTGAAGATGTTTTGCCAATGTGGGTGGCAGATATGGATTTCAAGGCTCCGGAGGTCGTAATTGATGCTATTAAGCAATCAGCAGAGCATGGGATTTATGGCTATACAGTCGTTCCTGATTCAACCCGGGAAGCGATTGTAGATTGGATGAAAGACCGCCACAGCTGGAAGATTCATAAAGAATGGCTGCTTTTTAATCATGGCGTTGTTCCATCGATTGGCGCAGCCGTGGAAGCACTGACAGAGCCCGGGGATGCCGTTATTGTCCAGCCGCCTGTTTACAATCCATTTTTCGATATGATCGAGAAAAACGGGCGCAAACTCGTTTACAACGAATTAGTTTTACAAGATGGCCATTATAAGATGGATTTAGCCGACCTTGAAGAAAAAATAAAAGCTGAACGAGCAAAAATGGTTGTTCTTTGTTCCCCTCACAATCCAGGAGGACGCGTTTGGACCAAAGAAGAATTAACGGCGCTTGGCAGTGTATGTGAGAAGCATAATGTTTTTCTGGTTGCGGACGAAATTCACGCGGATCTGACACGAGAGCCGCATAAGCACATTTCCATCGCTTCCCTGTCAGAACGCTATGCCGCTTTTACAGTAACGCTTATTGCGCCAAGTAAAACGTTTAATTTAGCCGGCTTGCAGGCATCTTCTTTAATCGTACCGGATAAAACCATTCGTACGAAAATCCAAAAGGTATTTGCAAAACAGGGTCAGTTTACCTTGAACCAAATGGGCATCGCCGGCATGGAAGCTGCCTACCGGTCCGGCCATGAATGGCTAGATGAAGCGCTTGAATATATTCACGGAAATGTACAGCTTGTGAAGGAGTACGCGGACAAAAACATTCCGTCCCTGTCGGTAATGGAGCCGGAAGGAAGCTATCTTGTCTGGGTGGACTGCCGGGCGCTTGGGCTTTCTGACAAAGAACTGCTTGACCTTTTTCTTGACCACGGTGTTGCCCTTGGAAACGGAGCCAAATACGGGCCGGGCGGAGAAGGCTTTATGCGGATTAACGTCGCCTGCCCCCGTTCTACTGTCGCTGAAACAATGGAACGGATGAAAAAAGCAGCAGACTCCCTTTCATAAATTCGAGTTAGTGAAAAAGCGGCTCGTTTCCCTGCCAAAATGGCGTGATACCTTTTTTCAAGTAAAAAGGGGCCCGGATTATCCTTTATAATCCGGGCCCCAGGCTGTTGACAAACGCTCGCTTTCGGCGTCACTTGCCGGCTGTGAATGCTCATGACCCCCTAAAGGTCACTCCGCTTCCCAGCCGGCGGCGTTCCTGGAAAGACAAGCGTTT